>JAEUNO010000038.1 GCA_016791045.1 Methyloversatilis sp.
ACTCCTCACACACCTGCGGGTGGCACAGCACCAGCGGGTAGCCCACCACCTCTTCCAGCGGCACCCGCTTGTGCGCCAGCAAGGGGTGCCGCGCGGGTATGGCCACCACCAGCGGGTCTTGCCACACCGGCATGGCGACCAACCCGGCCTCCATCTCGCCAGCCATCGCAAAGGCCGCGTCGTACAGGTCGTTGCCCAGGCCGCCCACCACCTGCGACAGCGGCGCCTCGAACATCCGGATGCCCACTTCCGGCGCCTCCTCCCGGCACAGCGCGAGCAGCGCCGACAGCCGGGTCCGCCCGACTCCGCCGGCCAGGGCGATGCGCAGGGTGCCCCGGTGTCCCGCCGCCACCGCCCGCGCCTTGGTCTGGGCTTGTTCAAGGGTCAGCAGCACGCGCCGGGCCGCCTCCAGGAACACCTGCCCGGCCTGGGTCTGGCGCACGCCGCGCGGCGTGCGCTCCAGCAGCGTCACGCCCAGGTCAGCCTCCAGTTGGCGAATCGTCCGCGACAGGGGCGACTGCTCCACATGCAGCCGTCGCGCCGCCCGGCCAAAGTGCAACTCCTCGGCCACGGCGATGAAACAGCGAAGATGGCGCAAGTTCATGTACTTCCCCCCAGAAAGTGGAGTCCATTCGTCTGGTCGCGGGGAACCGCATGTGTGCCTCCCGGAGGCCATTCAGATCGCAGAGGCTTTCAGTTGCCTCCATGCACTCTTCGGCGAGACGAGGAGCATCTAGGCCCGGTTGCGGTATTCCATCGGTGTTGCTATGTCACATGAAAGTGCGAGTAATAATTATTACTTCTTATTATCATTTGTATCAGAATGGAGTGACGTTGATCGAGCTCGCAGTGCCGAATCTGTCTCCGCACACCAGCCACGAGAAACTGACCCGGGCAGCGATCGAGAGAGCCGAAAAACAATCCATGGAACTACATCGCATACTCACCTACCTGACGCTCGCCGGTGAGTCGCCGGTTGCACCGATCGCGCTGGCACCATCCATGTATGAGCGCATGCCTGGCACACCGGAGATTTACCCGCATTACGGACTCAGCACACGGACTATCAGCATTCAATGTTTGGGCGGAGTGCGCCGACCTGCGCCGCGCGTGTAGGCAAAGGCTCTGCTCCCGACAAACATGAGTGTTTTGAGGCGGTGCCATCGAAGGGGGTGCCGAAGGGACGCGGACGGAGATGCTGGCGCCCGAGAGGTTGAAGCAAAAGAGGACAAGCGGAGGTTGTCTTGGATTTCAGGTTGCTGCGTTACTTCGTCGCAGTTGCGGAAGAACTGCATCTGGCCCGTGCAGCTGAGCGTCTGGGCGTCGAGCAATCACCAGTGTCGCGCGCGATGCGTGACCTGGAGAGCCAGCTTGGCGTGCAGTTGTTCGACCGCAGCACACGCCTGACGCGGCTGACCTCGGCCGGCCAGGTGTTCCTCGGCGAATGCCGGCGCGTGCTGGCCACCGTGGAGCAGGCAGTCAAGAGCGCCAAGGCTGCGGCGCAGGGCTACCAGGGCCATCTGCGAATCGCCTTCTGCGACGGCCTGGCGCAGCCCCGCATCGCCACCGTGCTGGCACGCAGCCGCGAGGATCAGCCCGAGCTGGAGATTCGCGTCTTCGAGCTGCCGTTCGCGCAGCAGCTCAAGATGCTGCACAACGATCTGCTCGACATCGGCTTTGCCTTGTCAAACGCGATACATGATGGCCTCGTCGCCGAGCCGGTGTGGACCGATCCGCTGTCGGTGATCGTGCCCGCACGCCACCCCTTGCTGGCACACGTGCAGGTGCCGCTGGCCGAAGCCCTGAAGTTCCCGCTGGTTCTGTGCCATCCTGAATCGGAATCGGGCTGCCGCCATCAGATTCAAGCGCTGCTGCAGGACGCAGGCACACCCCTCAAGCTGGTCGATGAAGTGACCAGCCTGGGCGTGATGCTGACCTTGGTCGGCGCCGGCTACGGCGTCGGTTTCGCCATCGCCTCGCAGGTGCAGACGCTACAGCGCCCGGACATTTCCATTCGTCCCCTGGCCGGCACCCCGCCGATGCTCTCTACCTACCTGCTGCGTCGCCGGGGCGAACCCTCGGAGCCCATGAGGCGGTTCATCGAGCGGGTGAAAGACGGGGCCGCGCCGGTCGATGATGAGCCAGTCCTTTGAGGACGCAGCTCACCTGTCCGTTGCGGTCTGTGGCGTGATGTGTCAGTAGGCAGATAAACTTCGGAATGAAATCCGATGCTCTGGCTGTTGGTGGATGTGCTTGGCTCGCTTTGGATCACCCGCGACGGCCTGCGTTGACCAAGCCGAAGACTTGAGTCCACAATCGAGTCCATTCCGTGACGCTTGGATCGGAAAAGACGTTCGTAATAAACGAGTTAGCGACCGGGTGCTGTTCCCTTCACCCGCTCCACGCAGTTCGTTCGACCACCCGCCCCCGCATTCCCGCGTTCGGCAAAGCAGCCCCCCGCGCTTGCCATGACCCGCACTTCCTCTTGTCCTACAGCCAGGCCCGGTCAGCAGATCTAGACTGGAAGCCGCTTTTTTCCTCCGCTTCACGGCAGTCCCGGGTGTCCTCGGCGTCCGGTCTGCACATCGGGTCCAGGACCCGCTCTCCAGGCCGACGATCCGTCGGTCCGCACGTCACACAATCCGGGAGATTTCCATGCGCCTGCGACGCCTGCCGCCATTGCTTGCCCTTTTTTTTCCTGCATTCATGCTGAGTGCGCCCGGTCATGCCGACGAGATCGAACTGACCAACGGTGACCGCATCACCGGGCGCATCGTGTCCAAGGCCGGCAACGAACTGGTCGTGCGGACCGACTACGCGGGCGAACTGCGACTGCGCTGGGATCTCGTGAAAAGCCTGCGCACCTCGGAACCGGTCACCGTGATGACCGCTGGCGGGGATCTGCTCAACAGTGCGCAGCTGGCCGCCAGCGAAGCCGACAAGGTGGCACTGTCGAATCCGAGTACCGAAGGCAATGTGAAGCGGGAGGACATCGCCTTCATCAATCCGACGCCGGAACAGTCCGGCAATGGCGTGAGCTACAGCGGCCGGGTCAATCTGTCCGCCGCCCTCGTGCGCGGCAACTCGGAAAACGACCGCATCTACGGTGATGGCGCCCTGGACGCGCGCGCCAAGGGCTACGCCTGGGGGCTCGGCATGAAGGTGGACCGGCGCAAGGACCGGGGGGTGAAGACGGCGCAGCAGTGGCTGCTCAACGGCAACTACGACCACTTCGTCAATGAACGTCAGTTCATCTACGCGCGCACGTCGTTCGAGCAGGACAAGATCAAGGACATCCAGCTGCGCACCACGGTCGGCGCCGGTTACGGCTGGCAGATCTTCGAGGACGAAGACACGAAGCTGTCGCTGCGTACCGGTCTCGATTACGTCAATGTCGACCGCATCGTCAGCCAGGACGACGACTACCCGGCGCTGGGCTGGGGCGTACGCGCATCGCACTGGTTGCCGAACCGGCGCGCCGAACTGTTCCACGACCAGGACGGGTTCTGGAGCATCGCCGATACCCAGCAGCTGACCATCCGTTCGAAAACCGGGGTGCGTCTGCCGATCGCCGCCGGCATGACCGCGTCGGCACAGCTCAATGCCGACTGGGAACGCACGCCGGCCCCCGGTCGCAAGGCCGTCGATTCGACGCTGCTGCTCGGCTTGGGCTACGCCTGGTGATCAGGGCTTGGCTTCGGGCTTGTCGATGCCGCGATAGCCACCCCCGAAATACAGCAGCGGATCGCCGGCACTGCGCTCGAAACGTTCCACCCGGCCGACGAAAATCAGGTGATCGCCGCCGGCGTACTGGATGTCGTTGCGACATTCGAAGCGCGCGAGGCAGCCTTCGAGCAGCGGCGCGTCGCCCAGTCCCTGACCGGTGGCAAGCCCGGCGAAGCGCTGTTCGCGACTGCCGGCGAAACGGCTCGACAGCGACTGCTGGTGAGCCCCCAGCACATGGATGGCGTAGTGCGAGCAGGCGCGGAAAGCCTCTTCGCTCGGCGAGCCGCACATCAGGCTCCACAGCACCAGCGGGGGATCGAGCGACACCGAATTGAAGGAATTCACGGTCAGGCCGACCGGGTCTCCGTTGGGCGCGCGGGTGGTCACGATGGTGATGCCGGTGGCGAAAAGCCCCAACGCATCGCGAAAGGCACGGCTGTCGCGGGCGGGGTTGTTCATCGCGATGTGCGGAACCGCGTGGTCGCGTTCGGCAGGCAGATCGGACAAGGCACTGCCTGCGCGGCAGCGCGCGCGGGGCGGGCGGGCGGGTAGGTCATCAGGCGGACGAGCGTTGGTGAGCGCAGATTATCGCCGCTTTTGCGCAGCCGGCCAGCGCCCGGCGCCTACAATCCGCTGCCGAACCACGCTCCACGACACGATATGGCGCCACAAACCGACGAATCCCCCCTGGTGCAGAACGACGATTTCGCCCCGACGCTGGTGCGCTGGCAGCGTCTGCACGGCCGCCATGACCTGCCCTGGCAGCGTGGCGACGCCTATGGGGTGTGGGTGTCGGAAATCATGCTGCAGCAGACCCAGGTACAGACGGTGATCGGCTACTACGCCCGCTTCATGGCGCGCTTTCCGACGCTGGCTGCACTTGCGGCGGCCGACGAAGGCAGCGTGATGGAGTCATGGAGCGGCCTGGGCTACTACGCCCGCGCACGCAATCTGCACCGCGCGGCGCGCGAGGTCATGCAGCGCTTCGACGGACGCTTCCCGGCGACGGCGGGCGACATCGCCAGCCTGCCCGGCATCGGCCGCTCGACCGCCGCTGCCATTGCCACGTTCTGCTTTGGCGCGCACGAACCGATACTCGACGGCAACGTGAAGCGGGTGTTCGCCCGTGTGTTCGGCATCGAGGGCTATCCGGGCGGGCGTGCGGTCGAACAGCAGATGTGGGCGCTTGCGCATGAGTTGATGCCGACGCGCGACGGCGCCGCCTACACCCAGGCCTTGATGGATCTGGGCGCCACGCTGTGCACGCGCGCCCGGCCGCGCTGCGCCGACTGCCCGCTGCGCGCGCGCTGCGTGGCTCAGCGCGCCGGTCGCCAGCGCGAACTGCCGGCGCCGCGGCCGGCGAAGGTCAGGCCGCAGCGGCTGCGCTTTGCGCTGCTGATCGAATGCGCGGGCCGCGTGCTGCTGGAACGCCGGCCGGGTCAGGGCATCTGGGGCGGGCTGCTGAGCCTGCCCGAACTGACAGCGCAAACCCAGCCCGATGCGCTGGCCGAAGCTGGACGCTGGCTGGCGAGCCACGGTCTGTCGAACCACGCTGCCGAGGCGATGGCGCCGGTCGTCCATGGCTTCACGCATTTCGAATTGCATCTGGTGCCGCTGCATGTATGCATCGCGAGCAGCGCCGCGCCTGTGCTGGCGGCGGAAACCGCGCTGCACTGGCAACCGCTGGACAGCGCCACCGAGGCGGCGCTGCCGGCGCCGGTGCGCAAGCTGCTCGCGCAGCACGATGCAGGCTGCGGCACGCCGCGACGCCTGCCATGAAGTGCCGCGACGGCTGCGGCGCCTGCTGCATCGCGCCTTCCATTTCCAGCCCGATTCCGGGCATGCCTCACGGCAAGCCGGCCGGGGTGCGCTGCGTACAACTCGACGAGCAGGAGCGTTGCCGCATTTTCGGCTTGCCCGAGCGCCCTGCCTGCTGCGGCGGCCTGCAGCCGTCGGCCGACATGTGCGGCGACGGGCGCGCGCATGCGCTGGTGTGGCTGGCAGAGCTGGAACGCGCGACCCGCACTGGCTAGGCGCTGCTCTCGTTTCGCTGCTCTCGTTTCGCTGTTCTCGTTTCGCCGTTCTCGTTTGATTCGTGGACCGCATTGCACCGCCTGATCTGACGGCCAGTCAGGCAAGGTTGCGGCGCCCGGCCCCGCGACGCACTGGTCTGCAGGCGAGGAGCGCGCCCCGCCTTAATTGCGGGAATACGGCATTTTGTCTGCGCTTATCGACGGCTGTGACGGGCGTCACACGGATTAACGTTGTGATGTTGCGTTCCGTGGGCCATCCCCCATGCACCTGTTCCGTGCCCTCACCGTGCAGTTCATTGCGTGGGCTGTTGCCGTGTTTGCCCTGCTTTACACGGTCACGCCGCCCGCCGGGCTGACCGCCGTCGTGATCATGCAGGGCGGCATTGCAGCTGCGCTGGCGCTTGCCATGGGCGCACCGCGCTGGTGGGTCATCATCCATCTGCTTTTTTCGCCGCTGGTGGTCGGTGCGCGTTCGCTCGACATTGCACCCGCCTGGTATCTGTTCGCCTTCCTCGCACTGTCCGCCATTTTCTGGTCGACTTTCCGCACGCGTGTGCCGCTGTTCCTGACCAATCAGGCGACCGCACGCGCACTGTTGCTGACGCTGCCGCAGGACAGGCCGGTCCATCTGGTCGATCTCGGTTGCGGCACCGGCAGCCTGCTGCGCCGGCTGGCCATGTCGCGCCCGGACTGCCGTTTCACCGGCATTGAAAACGCGCCGCTGCCCTGGCTCATCGCGCATCTGCGCAACCGCCACCTGCGAAATGTGACCATCCGCCGCGATGATCTGTGGTCGGCCCATCTGGGCCACTTCGACGTGGTGTATGCCTTTCTGTCGCCGGTGCCGATGCCGAAGCTGGGTCGCAAGGCGGCGCTGGAAATGCGCCCGGACGCGCTGCTGATCGCCAACAGCTTCGAGATTCCGGGACTGAGCGCGGACCGCGTGGTCGAGGGCGAGCCCGGAGCGCGCGAGCTGTACGTCTACAGTTTCGCCTGCCGACGGAGCAACAACGAACCTGCCGCAGGTGGCGCGACCGCGGAATTGGCGCCGGTTCCGGCCCCAGTTCCGGGCGATGCCGGCGGGCTTGTCGCGTAACAATCCTTCATCGAATTGCACCGGGTACGACGAGGAACATCACCATGGCTGAAATCATCTGTGTCATCGGCAACAAGGGCGGCACCGGCAAGACCACGCTGTCGCACATGCTCTGCCAGGGGCTGGGGCTGCTGAACCAGCGTTCGGTATGTGTGCTGACCGACATCGGGCGCGAGCCGCTGGATCCGGAAGGGCGGCGCTACCTGACCGCGGACGCACGATCGCGCGATGCGCTCGCCAAGGTGGTGGAGAAGATCCGCGGGCTGAACAAGTGGATCGGTGTCATCGATGGCGGCGCCAATCGCAGCGACATGGATCGCCACCTGTACAGCCTCGCGCACCTCGTGCTGCTGCCGTTCCGTGATTCGCACGAAGACATGCGCACCGTACAGCAGGATCTTGAAGCCTTCCCGCGCGCGCTGGCCTTGCCGATGCAGTGGCCGACCAACAGCTGGGCACGCGAAGCCGCCGACCGTACCGTCGAAGCCCAGCTGGGCGCCTACCGCAACCGCATTCTGGAGCCGGTGTTCGCGATTTCCTCGTCGAAGCAGCTGCTGCAGAAACGAATCCCGGACACGCTGCCGTCACCGCTGGCCAATGCCTGCCGCAGGGTTGCCGCACCGGTGCTCGACATCCTGCGCATCGAGCACGAGGAAGTGGATATCGACGCCGAAGACACGATGGATGAACACGCCCGGACGCAGTCCCGGCGCGAGGTGGACGCCGCGATCGGCGCCCACTGACCGGCCACCCGGCGGCGCGCGCGAGTCAGTGCGAGCGCCGGCGAGCTTGCTCGCGCGCCAGTGCGATCAGCAGCTGGGCGCGCGAACCCACCTTGTAGGCACTCAGGATGCGGCTCACGTGCACCTTGACCGTGCCTTCAGCCAAACCCAGCGATTCGGCGATTTCACGATTGCTGCACCCCTCGGCAAGCAGCAGCAGCACGCGCTGCTGCGCACGCGTGAGGCCATTGGGCGCCGGCGCATCGCTTACCTTCGAGCGTGCAGGCGGCGTGTACAGGTTGCCTTCGAGCACCTCGCGCACGGCCTCGACCAGCTGCGCCCCCGAATCGCCCTTCGACACGAAACCCGATGCGCCCTGGCGCATGGCCCGGGTAACGGTCGGCTTGTCGCTCAATGCAGACACCACCAGCACCGGCAGCGAAGGGTCACGCTCACGCAGCGTCGCAAGCAGCGAAAACCCGTTCATGCCGGGCATGATCAGGTCGGTGATCACCAGATCGATGTCGTCGCGTTCGTCAATCAGCGCGAGCGCATGCGCCGCGTCTGTCGCCTCGATGACACTCAGGGCGCCACCCAGCCGGGACAGCGTCTGCGCCAGCCCCTCTCGCACCAGCGCGTGGTCGTCGATGACCAGTATGCATCCCAACGGAAGCTCCTTTGTTCGGCTGACCGCAGTGATGACCGCGGTGGCTGACATGATGCGGGCTCACAAAGCATGTCGGATCTACTGCGCAGCGATTCTAATCGCGCCAAAACGCGACCCGATTCATCCATAGAGACTACGTCTTAAGTTATATTTTTCAGCGCGGCATCGTGTCGTTTCCGCCATCATGACCGCCTGTGAAAAGTTAAGCTGGCAGCCGACATCCCTGCGCAAGCACCATGAAGATATTGATCGTTGATGACCATCCGTTGATCCGCGAGGCACTGCGCCACGTGCTGCCCGGCCTCGCCGCCGACATCCGGCTGTATGACGCGTCGGATCTGGAGAGCGGGCTGACGCTGGCCGATCAGCATCCGGACCTCGACCTTGCGCTGCTCGATCTGACGCTGCCGGGCTGCAGCGGCATGAGCGCGTTGCGCACCTTCCGCGCGGCGCAGCCTGCACTGCCCATCGTGGTGCTGTCCGGCTTCGACGACACGGACACCGTCATTTCGTCACTCGACGAAGGCGCCATGGGTTTCATTCCGAAGTCGAGCAGCAATGAAGTGCTGTTGGGCGCGCTGCGCCTCGTACTGTCCGGCGGCGTGTATGTGCCGCGCCAGGCGATCGCCGGCGAGTACGGTCTGGGGGCACCGCGCCGCGATGACGCCCCGCGCAAACCGCAGACCGCATCGGACATCGGCCTGACCGAACGCCAGTCCGAGGTGCTGACGCTGATGGTTCAGGGCATGCCGAACAAGGAAATCTGCCGCGAACTGAATCTGGCGGAAGGTACGGTGAAGGTGCACATCACCGCCATCCTGAAGGCGCTCGGCGCCACCAACCGCACCCAGGCGGTCGTCGCGGCGAGCCGCATCGGTCTCAAGCTCGGACCGTCGGGCGGCACGCAATGACGGTGCAGCCGGGCATTCCGGTGCCCGAAAAGACGACGATCGAATCGCTGACCCGCGAACGCGGCGATGCGGCGGCCCTGCTCGACGCGCGGGAACAGTCACTGCTTGACAAGCAGGTGCGCGCGACCCAGATCGACATGCTGTATGCGAACCTTCGCACTGCCTTCGGCGGTCAGGTGCTTGGCACGGTGCTGGTGGCGATCACCATGTACACGGCCTTCCCGCTGGTGACGGTCGCGCTCTGGTTTGCCGCGTCGGTCGCGAACCAGATTTCGCGTCTGGTGCTGCTGCGCATGTACAACCGCGCCGCCCCGGATGCCGACGACGCGCCACGCTGGGGCAACTACTGGTTGGTCGGCGCAGTGGTTTCGGGTGTGCTGTGGAGCTCCACGCTGTGGCTGTTCTTCAGTCCGGATGCGCCGCAACAGCAGATCGTGCTGATGTCCCTGCTGGTTTCGGTATGCGGCGTGGCGGTCGCCATCACCTCGATGCACCTGCCGAGTTACTACGCCTTCCTGTTCACAACGCTGTTGCCGGTGATTGCCCGCTACATCTGGGAAGGCGGTCGTTATGACCTGCTGATCGCATTCATCGTGACCGTGCTGATGGTGGCGCTGTGGAAGGTGGGCCGCAATTTCAATGCGCTGATCGAACGCGCGCTGCGCAACCGCTACGCCAACGAGGTGCTGAGCAAGCGCCTGGAGGCCCAGAACGTCGAACTGTCGCAGGCACGCGACCGAGCAGATCAGGCCAGCCGTGCGAAAAGCCAGTTCTTCGCCGCCGCCAGCCACGACCTGCGCCAGCCGCTGCATGCCATGGGCCTGTTCGCTGCAGCCCTGTCGGCCAAGGCACGTGAGCCGGACGTGGCCAATCTGGTGACCAGCATCAGCAGTTCCGTCGAAGCGCTCGAAGGCCTGTTCAACGAGTTGCTCGACATTTCGAAGATCGACTCCGGCAAGGTGAAGCCGGAGATCACCGACGTGTCGGTCACCGCACTGTTCGATCGCCTGCGCATGGACTTCGAGCCGGAAGCATTTGATCGCGGCCTGTCGTTCCGCATGCCATCGCGCAGCGCATGGGTACGCAGCGACCCGGTACTGCTGGAGCGCATCCTGCGCAACCTGATTTCCAACGCCATGCGCTACACGCGCACCGGTGGTGTGCTGGTCAGCACCCGGCTGCGCAAGGGCAAGCTTCGATTCGAAGTGTGGGATACCGGCATGGGCATTGCACCGGACGATCAGGCGCGCATTTTCGAGGAGTTCGTGCAGCTGGCGAACGCCGAGCGCGACCGGCGCAAAGGGCTCGGGCTCGGCTTGTCCATCGTGCAGCGACTGGCAGCGCTGCTCGGCCATCCGGTCAGCCTGTCGTCACGCCCCGGTCGCGGCACCGTGTTCCGGGTTGACGTGCCGATGGGGCGCGCGCCGGTCGTGCGTGTCGCCGCGGCACGCGTGGAACGCAGCCAGGCCGATCTGGGCGGGCGCTGCATTCTGGTGATCGACGACGAGGCAAGCATCGTCGACGGCATGAGCGCGCTGCTCGGCAGCTGGGGGGCAGAGGCGCTGATCGCCGGCACGGCGGCCGAGGCCATGGCGCAGGTCACTGCGCGCGACGCGCCACCCGATCTGATCATTGCCGACTATCAACTGCGCGACGGCGAAATCGGGCCGGAAGTGGTGACCGCCGTCCGCCGGCACTTCGGGATCGAAATTCCGGCCATCCTGGTCACCGGCAGCGCGACGCCGGAACGGCTGGAAGAAGCGCGCGATCTCGGACACCATCTGCTGCTCAAACCGGTCATGCCGGCGAAGCTGCGCACGCTGATCCAGTTCAAGCTGAAGGAAGCGGTGAAGGCCTGAACAGGCTGAGGTCTAGACCGAACGGACGATTGCTGCCCAACACCTCGTTTAACAGAATGAAACCGTTGTGCACGTTGTGTCCCCTTGACGCGGTCTGCGAAGGCCGCGTTTTCTTTTGTGCGCCCGCTTTGCAAACCCGCCCGACCATCCGGGTGCGGGAAGCGCGTCCACCTCGCGCGCCGCTGCTATGCTTTGCCGACATTCCGCGACAGAGGTGAGACATGGCTGGCGATCCTTCCCAGTACGATCCGATGGAATTTCTCCGCTCGGTATGGGGGCAGATGCCCTTTCCGGTACCCGGTTTCGTGACGCCGACACTCGACGTGGGCGAACTCGACAAGCGGATAGCCGATCTGAAGGCCGTAGAAGGCTGGCTGCGCATGAACATGGGCATGCTGCAGACCAGTATCCAGGGGCTGGAAGTCCAGCGCGCGACGCTGGCCACGATGCAGGCGATGGCGGCACACGCCGGCGGCACCGCTCCCGCGCCTTCAGCTGCGGCGGGCGCAAATCCGATGCAGGCCTTCGGCAACGCGGCCATGTGGCCGTGGTCGGTGATGCAGAACAGCGCAGCGGCCGCCCCGTCTGGCGCCGCACCGGAAGTTGATCCCGCCCCACCCAGTGGTGGATAACCGCCGCAGGAACTCGTCCGTGAACACCTTTGCAGCGAGCACCGCCTTTCACGAAGACTGGCCGGTTGCGATGGACCGGGCGCTTGGCGCGCTGGACATTCCCGAAGGCGCCAATCTCGGTTTCGTCTATTTCACCGACCAGTACGGCAGCGACGTACAGGCCATGGTGGACCGGCTGACGCTGCTGACCGGCATCGACAACTGGGTCGGTACCTGTTCGCTCGGCGTGATCGGCCGCAGCAGCGCGGCGCAGAACCATCCCGGTCTGGCGCTGCTGGTCGCCCGCCTGCCCGAGGGCAGCTTCCAGGTCTTTTCCGGGCGCGATCGCCTGCCCAACATGCTGGGCACGGACGCGGGGCGCGAGCAACCCTACTTCGCGGTCGTTCACGCCGACCCGTCGACACCGGACATGAGCGACCTGATCACCGACATGGCGACCAAGGTATCGAGCGGTTTCATTACCGGCGGTCTGGCGCTGTCGCGCGGCCAGGCGCCGATGATCGCCAACGGCGCGCTGTACGGCGGCATCAGTGGCGTGGCTTTCAACGAGCAGGTGAGCATCACCACCCGGCTGACCCAGGGCTGTTGCGCTGTCGGACAGGCGCGCACCGTCACCGCCTGCGACCAGAACGTGGTGACCGAGATCGATGGTCGGCCCGCGCTCGATGCCTTTCTTGAAGCGGCCGGCACTTCGCTCGGTCAGGACCTGCGCCGTGCTGCGCGCTACATCCTTCCCGGACTGGGCATTCCGGGGCGCGACGACGCCGAGTTCCGGGTACGCAACGTGATCGCACTCGATCCGGCGAGCGGCGTGTTCGCCATCAACGACGGCGTCGAGGTCGGACAGCGCATCCGCTTCTACCGGCGCGATGGCGACTGCGCGCGCGCCGACATGATGCGCATGCTGCACGAGTTGCGCGACTCGCTCGAAGCGCCGCCGAAGGCGGCGCTGTATGTGTCGTGCGCGGCGCGCGGCGAGCACATGTTCGGCAACGACAATGCCGAACCGGACATGCTGGAAGCCGTTTTCCCCGGTCTGCCGGTGGCCGGATTCTTCGCCGGCGGCGAAATTTCGCATGATCAGCTGTACGGCTACACTGGTGTGCTGACCCTTTTTCTGTAGCGGATACCATGGCACGAAAACCGCCCGACACCCCCGATCAGCCGCGCGTTGGCGAAGGCCGGCTCGACCGGCGCGGGTTCCTGAAGCACGGCGCGGCGCTGGCGGCTGTCACGACGCCGGCCGGCGCACAGGCGACGCAGGCCGGCGGGGATCTGCCTTGGCTGCATGTGCCGGGACAGCCCTTTTCTGCTTACGGACAGCCTTCGCCGCACGAGCGTTACACCGCGCGACGCATCGGCGCCAACCGTGCGGTCGCCGGAAACGGCGTGTCGTTCACGCCGCTGGAAGACCTTGACGGCACGATCACGCCGAACGGCCTTCACTTCGAGCGTCACCACAACGGCGTACCGCAGATCGATCCGGCGCAGCACCGCCTTGTGGTACATGGCCGGGTGCGCCAGGCGCTGAGTTTCGATGTGAAGTCGCTGCTGCGCTACCCGATGCGTTCGCAGATGCTGTTCATCGAATGCGGCGGCAACAGCAACGCCGGCTGGCACGCAGAACCGATACAGCGCCCGGCCGGATCGGTGCATGGTCTGGTGTCGTGCGCCGAATGGACCGGTGTGCCGCTGTCGATCCTGCTCGACGAGGCGCGCGTGGATCCGGGGGCCTCGTGGGTGATCGCCGAAGGGGCGGATGCCGGGGCGATGAACATGAGCATCCCGCTCGGCAAGATGCGTGAGGACTGCCTGGTCGCGCTTTATCAGAACGGCGAACGGCTGCGCCCGGAAAACGGCTATCCGATGCGGCTCATCGTGCCCGGCTGGGAAGGCGTGCTGCATGTGAAGTGGCTGCAGCGACTTGAAGTCGGCGACCAGCCGGTGATGTCGCGCAACGAAACGTCCAAGTACACCGAGTTGCTTCCGTCAGGCAAGGCGCGCCAGTTCACCTTCACGATGGGTTGCAAGTCCCTGATCACCTCGCCGTCGCACGGCCAGACACTGCGCCAGCCGGATGTGTATCAGATCAGCGGTCTGGCCTGGAGCGGTCACGGACGCATCGCCCGGGTCGAAGTGTCGGCCGACAACGGCAAGCACTGGACCGACGCCGTCCTGCAATCACCTGCACTGCCGCGTTGCTTCACGCGCTTTCGCCTGCCGTGGCGCTGGGACGGCAAACCGGCGGTGCTGAAAAGCCGGGCCACCGACGAGGCTGGCAACGTACAGCCGGAGCGCGCGGCACTGATCGCGGAGCGCGGCCGGGCCGGTTACTTTCATTACCACGCGATCGTGGCCTGGGCGGTCGAGGACGATGGACTTGTTTCGCATACTTATTAGCGCTGCAGCGGCAACCACGTTGCTGACTGGCTGCGCCACGCCGCTGGCCCCGCGCGTCGAGGCGCCGAAGCTGGGCGTTCCGGTCGCCGCCGATGCACTGGCGGCACAGACGCTGAACGTATTTCCGGACGGGCGCGGCCTGCCGCCAGGACAAGGCTCTGTGAAGGAAGGTGCACAGTTGTTCGTCCGGCACTGCGCCGGCTGCCACGGCAGGGACGGGCGCGGCGGCACAGCCGAGGAGCTGACCGGCGCCAGCCGTCCGCTCAACCATCCCGCGGCCGACAAGACCATCGGCAGCTACTGGCCGTTTGCCACCACGCTGTTCGATTTCATCCGTCGCGCCAAGCCGATGACAGCGCCGGGCACCCTGAATGCCGACGAGGTGTATGCGCTGAGCGCCTGGTTGCTGCACGCGAACGGCTTGATCGCCGCCGACGCTGTCATGGACGCCGCGCGGCTTGCCGCTGTGCGCATGCCGAACCGCGATGGTTTCATCCGTGTCGAGGCACCCTGAACAAGGCATACGGGCCCGTTGAGGCGCCCGTACCCTTCACTTCCAAGCCGTCAGCGCAGCCCGACCCGCAGAGCCAGTGCCCCGATCATGAAAGCAGCAAAAGCCAGGCCGAGCCCTGATTCGGACTGCTCGTCAAGAAATCCGGCGAGCGGGTAGTTCTGACGGGATTTCTGCACGGACGCTTCCCGGCAGTCTGCACGGCCCTCGATTGTCTGCGAGGGGGAGACACATGAAGCAGGTACGTCAAGCGCATCGGCATGCGCAGGCACCGTCATGAACAGAGCGGCGCAAAGGGTGATGCATGGTAGAAGAGATCGGATGTTGCAACGCATGCTGCCCTCCTTCTTCAAAAGTGATGTCAGGAGGGGTGCATGCAACATCGGTGCCAGCCGGAAGAATGCTTAACCCACTGTTTTCATTAGGCGATGAACGGGCAACCTGACGGTAGCCGGCACCACGACAGGACATCGCCGTCCAGCCGCACTATTGCAGTGCAACAAATCAGTCGCCGAAGCCCGCGATCAGCCTGACCAGCGTGTCGCCGTAGCGCTCGATCTTGCGGCTGCCGAAGCCCGCGATATCGGCCAGCTCGTCGGAGTCTGCGGGCCGGTTGCGCGCCAGTTCGATCAACGTACTGTCGTGCAGGATGACGTAGGCCGGGACGGACTGGGTGCGCGCCTCGTCGAGACGCCAGGCTTTCAGTGCGGCAAGCAGGTCTGCATCGACGCCTTCCGTCGAGATCGGAGCGGCCACCCGACTGCGCCGAGCGCCGGATTCCTTCACGCGCTCGACGATGCGCCGCATCGTCACCCTCTGTTCGCCGCGCAGCACCGGGCGTGCAGCGTCGGTGAGCACCAGGGCGCCGAAGGATTCCTGATCGACGCGCGCAAATCCGAGCGCCACCAGCTGACGGAAAACGCTGCGCCACAGGTTCTCGTCTTCCGCCTTGCCGATCCCATGCACCGAAAGCTTGTCGTGCCCCCATTGGCGGATGCGCTCGGTGTCCTTGCCGCGCAGCACGTCGATCAGATGGGTGGCGCCGAAGCGGTTGCCGGTGCGATAGATGGCAGACAGCGCTTTTTGCGACGCCACGGTGGCGTCCCACGTCTCGGGCGGGTTCAGGCAGTTGTCGCAGTTGCCGCACGGGGTGCCATGCTCGCCGAAATAGGCGAGCAGGTGCACGCGTCGGCAGTGCGCGGTTTCGCACAGGCCGAGCAATGCGTCGAGCTTGCTGCTGGAAATGCGCCGGAAGGCTTCGTTGCCTTCCGACTGGTCGATGAAGCGGCGCTGCTGCACCACGTCCGCCAGACCGTAGGCCATCCAGGCGTCCGCCGCCGTGCCGTCGCGTCCGGCCCGACCGGTTTCCTGGTAGTAACCTTCGATCGAACGCGGCAGGTCGAGATGGGCGACAAAGCGCACGTCCGGCTTGTCGATACCCATGCCGAAGGCGATCGTGGCCACGACCACGATACCCTCCTCGCGCTGGAAGCGCGCCTGATTGACGGCACGCGCCTGGGTGTCCATGCCGGCATGGTAGGGCAGCGCCTTCACACCCTGCGCAACCAGCCATTCGGCGGTTTCGTCCACTTTCTTGCGCGACAGGCAGTAGACGATGCCGGCATCGTCAGGATGTTCGGTGCGGATGAAACGCAGCAGTTGCTTGCGCGCGTCATCCTTGTCCACGATGGTGTAACGGATGTTCGGACGATCGAAGCTGGACACGAATACGCGCGAATCCTGCAGCGCGAGTCGTTCGATGATCTCCGCGCGGGTCGCCGGATCGGCAGTCGCGGTCAGCGCAATGCGCGGCACGTCGGGGAAGCGTTCGTGCAGCACCGACAGCTGCAGATATTCGGGACGGAAGTCATGCCCCCACTGCGCAACGCAGTGCGCTTCGTCAATGGCGAAAAGGGCAGGTCGGATATGGCTCAGCAGGTCGAGGCAGCGCGGCGTGTTCAGGCGCTCGGGCGCGACATACAGCAGGTCGAGCGTGCCGTCGAGCAGACGTCGCTCGACGTCGCGTACCTGATCGAGGTCGAGCGTGGAGTTGAGGAAGGCGGCGCGCACACCGAGCAGCGTCAGCGCGGCCACCTGATCCTGCATCAGCGCGATCAGCGGAGACACCACGACCGCAGTGCCGGGTCGCAGCAACGCCGGCACCTGATAGCAAAGCGACTTGCCGCCGCCGGTGGGCATGAGCACCAGCGCGTCCCCACCGCCGGCGACATGTTCGACGATGTCACCCTGGGCACCGCGGAAACCGGGATGACCGAATACGTCCTTCAGGACGCGCAGCGCGTTCTCACGCATCGCGTTTCGCGCGGTCATCGTCGGTTCGCAGCCCCTGCATCAACATCGCCCGAACGCGAGTTTCAGCGCGAACCCGAGCGGTTGCGCGGCGAGAAGAGCGCCGGCGCCTGCGGACGGCGAGCGTCGCCACGACGGGCATCGCCCGCACGCGGCATCACGTTGCCATTCACCTCGCGCGGCGCGGCGGCAGCCGGCTGGATGCGGTTGCCGCGGTTGTCATCGTCGTCATCGTGCGCCCGCACGGGTGCGCGGTTGCCGCCACCGCCATTGCCAGCCCCGGACGCACGTCCTGCAGTATTTCCGTTGCGCGGTGCGCCACCGCCCGCACCGCGACCGGCTCCACGTGGCGCCAGTGCTCCGCCTGCAGCCTTGGGCTGCGCAGCACGTGCCGGACGATCACCACCGGCGCGCGGCGCCGTGCCTGCGGCCGGCTTGCGACGCGGCGCGTCATTGTTGCGCGCACCGCGGCCCGGCGGACGAGGGCCGCGATCCGGTTCCTCGACCACGATGCCGGGCACGAAGCCTTCTGCGGTCACCTTCGGGATGGCTTGGCGGGTGACCTTCTCGATTGCACTCAGCAGCTTGACCTCTTCCCGATCCACCAACGACACGGCGGAGCCGCTGGCGCCGGCACGGCCGGTGCGGCCGATGCGGTGCACATAATCTTCCGGCACGCTGGGCAGTTCGAAATTGACGACGTGTGGCAACTGGTCGATGTCCAGTCCGCGCGCAGCGATGTCTGTCGCGACCAGCACGCGCAGCGAATTGCTCTTGAAATCGGCCAGCGCACGGGTGCGCGCGTTCTGACTTTTGTTGCCGTGGATCGCCAGCGCACTGATGCCCTGCTTGTCGAGCTGTTCAGCCAACCGGTTGGCGCCATGCTTGGTGCGCGTGAATACCAGCACCTGTGTCCATTCGCCCGCATTGATCAAATGCGCAAGCAGATGGCGCTTCTGCTTCTGTTCCACCATGTAGACGCTCTGATCCACGCGCTCGGCGGTCGTGTTTCGGGGCGCTACCTCGACCTCGGCGGCGTTATTCAGCAGGCCATGCGCCAGTTCGCGGATTTCCGGCGAAAACGTGGCCGAGAAAAGCAGCGTCTGGCGGGTCTTCGGCAATGCCGCGATCACCTTGCGGATGTCGCGGATGAAACCCATGTCCAGCATGCGGTCCGCTTCGTCGAGCACGAAGATTTCAACGCCGGACAGATCCAGCGTCTTTTCGCCGAGGTGATCAAGCAGTCGCCCAGGCGTGGCGACCAGGATGTCGACGCGCTGCTTGAGACCCTGCAGTTGTGGATTCATGCCGACGCCACCAAAGATGACCATCGAACGCATGCCGGCGTGCACGCCGTAGGTGCGAACCGATTCCTCGACCTGCGCCGCCAGTTCGCGGGTAGGTGTAAGCACCAGCACACGCGGACGGCCGGGCGGTATCTTTGCCGGGCGGTTGATCAGCGTGTGCAGGATGGGCAGCGTGAATCCCGCCGTCTTTCCGGTGCCGGTCTGCGCCGCGGCAAGCAGGTCGCGCCCGGCCATGACAAGCGGAATGGCCTTTTGTTGAATGGGTGTGGGTTGCGTATAGCCCTCTTCCGAAATGGCGCGCAACAGCGGTTCAGCCAGGCCGAGCCCGGCAAAATCGACTTCAGTGTTCAAACAGATCTCCAGCGACGGCCCGTCGCTCAAGCTGAGTGACACCAATACAGGCAGACAAATGAGTGACTTCCAGTGGGGAGGCGGGTGCCTCCTGTCGTCAGTGTGACGACGGAAGGTGCCTATTGGTTAGGCACAAGCGAAGTGTACAGGGCTTCCGGGCGGAAGTCTTGCATTGCTGCGTACCGAATCCCGTTCATCCTGCAGATCGGAGAGGGAGCAGATGATTGATTGCCGCCGCGGCAAGCGCGAAACCGAATCCGCCGGTCACGCAAACGCTGGAGCCGTAACCGGCACAGCTCAGTCCTTGCGGCGTGCTTCGAGTGTCGCAGCTGTCTGCGTTCGGGCGACGCATCGTCTCCGACGAGAAAACCACGTCGATGCCGAATGGCGCCTTCTCGGGAAGGGGTATTTGCCCGCTCTTGCGCAGCAGCTGACGTACGCGTGCCAACAGCGCGTCACCCTGTGCGGCACCAAGATCGGCACAACGTATGCGCGTCGGATCGATGCGGCCGCCTGCTGCACCCGCCATCAGTAAGCGGATGCCCTTCGAGTGGCAGTGCAGCGCCATGGCGACCTTGGCCGAAACCTGATCGGTGCAGTCGATCACGATGTCGTAGTGCGCGCCCAGCACCTCAGCGACATTGTCCGGCGTCACGAAATCTTCGAAGGGCGTCGCAACACAAGCCGGGTTGATGGCGGCAATGCGTTGCACCATGGCTTCGGTCTTGGCCATGCCGAGTGTCGGCACGAGCGCCTGAATCTGACGGTTGATGTTCGACTCGGCAACGTGGTCAAGATCGGCAATTGCGATGCGGCCAACGCCGCATCTTGCGAGCGCTTCGGTTGCCCAGGATCCCACGCCGCCAACGCCGACCACGAGCACGGCAGCGCGGTCGAGTGCCGCATGCGCGCCCTGCCCGTACAGGCGATCTACTCCGGAAAATGCGCGCGGAGTCGGTTGGTCGTCGTGTGTCGATTTCATGGAGCCCTTTTCATGGAGCCAACCCGGTCAAGGCACCGCTATCGTTATTGTTATTGTTATATTGAGGATTGTGGCGGTGCTGAGTAGAAACACGAACGCCCGATCACATGGTTGTGTGATCGGGCGTTTGGTGTTGAAGCGTAGGGTAGCCTGGCACTGACCTACTTTCGCGAGCGTAGTACTCACTATCATTGGCGCGGCTGCGTTTCACGGTCCTGTTCGGGATGGGAAGGGGTGGTTCCACAGCGCTA
>JAEUNO010000015.1 GCA_016791045.1 Methyloversatilis sp.
GGGGCAGCCTTCTTCGCGGCGGGCTTAGCAGCCGGCTTGGCCGCAGCCTTCGCCGGTGCAGCCTTCTTCGCAGCGGGCTTCGCGGCCGGCTTGGCCGCAGCGTTCGCCGGGGCCGCCCTCGCCCCGGCGGGCTTCGCTGCCGGCTTGGCCGCAGCCTTCGCCGGTGCAGCCTTCTTCGCGGCGGGCTTCGCTGCCGGCTTGGCCGCAGCCTTTGCCAGTGCAGCCTTCTTCGCAGCGGGCTTCGCTGCCGGCTTGGCCGCAGCCTTCGCCGGGGCAGCCTTCTTCGCGGCGGGCTTAGCAGCCGGCTTGGCCGCAGCCTTCGCCGGTGCAGCCTTCTTCGCAGCGGGCTTCGCCGCCGGCTTGGCCGCAGCCTTTGCCGGTGCAGCCTTCTTCGCCGCAGGTTTTGCCGCCGGCTTGGCCGCAGCCTTCACCGGTGCGGCCTTCTTCGCTGCAGGTTTCGCAGCAGCCTTACTCGGGGCACTCGCCTTCTTCGCCCCCTTCTTTGCGTCAGCTTCAGCCATGACTACTCTCCTCTGGATAACAGGAATTGACAGCACCTCAGCCCCTCCGGTGGCGGAAGGTCCGTTCACGACGGTGCGCACCCTGCGCATCGCCAGGAACACTTTTCGGCCGATGCAGATCGCTCCGCATCGGCCAGCGGATCACTGATCCGCAGGGCATCGTGACGACACATGCCGTCCGGATGCCCGGTTCGTCATCGCATGCAGCCCGACGCTGCTTACGACATTCAAAAAGACTAATGAAGGCTGGATCGCCCCATACCGTGAATTCCTTCGCGCGTATCGACCTTCGCCATCGCCCGCAAACGCGTGGCGGCGATGAAGTACCGCGTCACCTCCACTTGCGCGATGCATGCGGAACCACATCGGCCGGGCCGGTGCGGACGGGGCACACGCATGGGGCGACGACACGGCTGGAGGGCGTATGAAAGGGCCGGATGCAACCGGCCATGCGGGGTGATGCGCAAGAGGGAAGCGGTCGATTCCATCGGGAACAGGCGACCCGGATCGCCGGACAGTGCGGCAACTGACAAGAGGCTTGAAGATTTCGTCACAAGGGACTGATTCATGGGCCGAAAGTATTACATAACCATCAGCTTTTAAAGCAACAATCCACACAAAAGTCCAGATTTTTTTCCGCCTTTTGACACACGTTCCAGACGTATATTCCTACAGCATTACCGCCAGCGCCCCGGACAGGCATGCGGAAACCTTTACCGGGCAAGGATCGCAGCGCACCGGCAATTTTCCGCGGCACATTCTGCGGACAATTTCCGGCGCAGTTGAAAGTGTTGCGAAGCTGCCATCGATCCGCGGTGCGGAACGGTACCCGTAGTGTGCTGCGGCGTCCGGCTGACTAGATACAGCGTCTTGCATTCATCGATTTTCTGACTTCCGCGAAGTCGGCGAGTCGCACTGCGGGGCATCCGGCACCGGCGGACAGGACGCGTGCAGACGCGCGTCCGGTCAGCCCGCCCTGCGTGTGCCCGCGTCATGCGTCCAGGGTTGCGCTGTGCAGACGCTGCCTTCCTGCACGTCACCGACCGACAGTCATGTGATGACGATGATCACGACGCCGTCGAGTATCGGCACGCCTTGCGGATGGGCGACGGCAGGGGGACAGCCGCGGTCGAGGACAAGCGCCTTCCGATTGCCGGGTGCGCGGCCATGCGCTGGAGACAGCCGGTCAGCCGCGCTCCGGTTCCTGCGGCGGCTGTGCCGGACTGGGCCACCATCCGGACTGCGGCACCACCTGCGGCGTCGGCGTATCGGCCATGTAGTGCGGCGACATGATCTGCACGCCGTACTCGTTGAACACGTCCTGGATGTTGCCGTGCAGCTGGTTCAGCGCTTCGGCGCGCCGCGCCGGCGCGCTCTTGTCGATCTGCGCGCACATCCTGTATTCGACATAGAAGTCGGACAGCGCTGTCTGCAGCACATAGGGCGACGGCGTCTGCGCGACACCCGGCGTACGCCGCGCGGCTTCGAGCAGCATGGCGTGCACCTGGCGCCAGGGCGTGGCATAGCCGATGGTGACCGTCGTGTGCACGACAAAGCGGCCATCGGTCACCAGGCGGGAGAAGTTGCGCACCGGCTGGCTGAACATGACCGCGTTGGGAATGCTCACCTCCTCGCCCATGCCGGTGTGAATCCGGGTCGCAAACAGGCCGATGTTCATCACCGTGCCTTCGGTGTCGCCGGCCTTCACGTATTCGCCCGGACGCAGCGAACGGGAATACATCAGGCTGAAACCCGACAGCACCTGGCCGACGATGCTGGAAGCACCGAGCGACAACATGAGGCCGGCCAGGACCGATACGCCCTTGAACGCTTCGCTGTGCGAACCGGGCAGATACGGGTACGCCATCGCCAACGCAAAAAGCCAGATGATCAGATTGCCGAGACGGCGGGTCGGCCCCGCGGTGTCAACGTCCAGACCGGCCACCCGGGTGTCGCCGCTTTCGACCCGTTCAAGCAGCGCACCGAGCGCCTTCGAACTGACGCGCGCCAGCAGGAAGATGAGCACCGCGATCACCAGTCCGGGTATCGCACCGGCAATGGCCCATGCAAACTGCGCGAACACATCGAGCAGCCAGACAGTCGATCGTTCGCCCCACGGACGGGACCAGGCGAACTGGTGCAGCACGAAGGTGAGCCACGCGTCGATCAGGACCGCGGCGGCGACCCAGCTCAGGCCGCGCGACACGGCGCCCAGAACCCGGCGAGCGTGCTCGGCGTAGGCGGCAAGCAGGTCGCCGGCCGATCGTTCCTGCTGCCATGCGGCGAGACGCCGATCGAGCCGCTCCGCCAGGTTGCGACGCAGCCGGAACACGCCCTTGAGCAGCACCAGGGCGAGCAGCGTGGCACCGGCCGACCAGGCAAGCCCTTCGCCGATGCGTCGCGCATCACCCTTTTCACGCACTTCGAGCACCGCTGCCTGCAGGCGACGCCGCACCTCCTCGGCCGCGGCATCGAACGACAGGCCGGAAGACGGCCCGACATCGTCAGCCACCAGATGGAACACCCGTTCGCCATCGAATTTCAGGCTGGCGGTCGAGCCTTCGCGCAGCAACGTGATGACCGCCGGACCTGCACCGGCCAGCATGCGCTCCAGCGTCGCCTCGGCCTGCTGCGCGCGCACCACCGGCGCATCGTCGAGCAGCGTGGCGCGGAAGGTCACGATGCGGCGTCGATTCACGAACAGCGTGTCGTCCTCGACGTCGACGCTGCCGCCGCGCGACACCTCGAACACCGGTCGCACCGATCCGTCGACCGGAGCGGGCGGTGCATCCGTCGGCTGCGCAAACGTCCCCGCCGAACAGGTCGCGGTACAGATCAGAACGAGCAGGCGCACGCAGCGGAATGCGATTCGACGGGCGGTCACGCGCGTCTCCGGATCATGTCGATGGTCGCGAGAATGCTGCATTCCAGGCGGGTCGTCCAATGGCTCGTCCGTCATGTCCTGTCGGCCGGTGCGGCGCACGCTCGGCCCGAAGCCGCGGGTTGCTTCGCGCCACGTCACACCCGCTCACGGGCGCGCCCGGCGCTTCCCCCCATGAAGCATGTCGACCCGCTTTACAGCGCCACAACGGCACCTGGGCACTGAGCACACGAATGAAATGTAAAACATTGATTCTTCGAGCTTCGTCGCGACGTACCCGGATCAGGAACGATTCATGCGTCGCTTTCACGGTGACCGGCCCTTGCGTCGGACCACCCACTGTGGAGGCACACCGGATGAGCAACTCAATCGTGCGCGGCGCACTCGGCCTGCTGTTGGCGGTACTGCATGCAACCGCGGCTGCCGCACCGACCCTCACCAACGGCGGCTTCGAATCCGGACTGGCGGGCTGGACGGTCGCTGATCAGGCCGGGGGCGACGGCACTTTCTTCATACAGTCCGGCACGCAGACGCCGCTGAGCGATCCGGCGTTTCCCATCGCCGTTCCGGCGCCGCCCGAGGGCAGCAACGCCGCGATGACCGATGCCTTCGGACCCGGCGCGCATGTGCTGTATCAGGATTTCGTCGCCAGCCCCGGCGTGGCCCTGCTCAACTTCGACCTGTTCATCCTGAACGGCGGGGGCGAGTTCGAAACGCCGGACAGCCTGCTGTTCGATCTGACCGACGTCATCGGCGAGAACACGCAGAACCAGCAGATCCGCGTGGACATCCTGCGCGTCAGCGCCCTGCTCGACCCGTTCAGCGTGGACCCGTCGGACGTACTGGCCAACCTCTTCATCACCCTGCCCGGCGACGTACCGCCCGACGGCTACACGACGATCACGCGCGACCTGACGTCGCTGATGGGCAGCCACGCGGGCCAGACCCTGCGTCTGCGTTTCGCGGAAACCGACAATCTCGGCCCGTTGAACCTGGGTGTCGACAACGTCCGCTTCGATACCCGCAACACGGTGCCCGAACCTGCGACCCTGCTGCTGGCGGCGGCTGTGCTCGCCGCACTGGCCGGCACGCTGAGCCGCCGCTGAAGCACCCACCCAGAGGAGAGGTTCCGATGTCGCGCATCCTTCATGCAGTCCGTCAGTCCTTTTTTCGATCGTGGCGGCAGCCGGTCCGGATCGCCACCGCCTGTGCGGCCTGCTGGCTCGCGCTGCCGGTGCAGGCCGACACCACCCCGCTCACGCTGCTCGATCCGACACTGCAGGTGACGACCGCACTGGGCAGCGGCATCACGCAGCCGATCGGCATCGTCTTCCTGGAAGACGCGGACAACTACTTCGTGCTCGAAAAGACCAGCGGTCAGGTCAAACGGGTGCTCGACGGCGCGCTCCAGGCCACACCGGTGCTCAATCTGGCAGTCAATTCAGCCAGCGAGCGCGGATTGCTGAGCATGGCGCTCGACCGCAATTTCCCGTCCGTACCCTTCGTCTATGTGTTCTGGACCGAAAGCCTGTCCGGCACGGATTCGACGGCGATCAGCGATGTGCCGCTACTCGGAAATCGCGTCGATCGATTCGTATGGACCGGCACTACGCTCACGTTCGACCGCAACCTGATCCGCCTGCGCGCCCGCCAGAGCGACAACGTGCTGGTGCCCGGGCAGACAGGCGGCACCAACCCGTCCGAGAACGGCAATCACAACGGCGGTGTCATCCGCGCGGGCTTCGACGGAAAGATTTATGTCTTCATGGGCGACCAGGGTCGTCGCGGGTGGACGCAGAACCTCGCCAACGGACCGTTCACCCGCGCCCCGCTCGTCGACGACACGTTCGGCGGACCGTCCATCGACGCGGCTCACCTGTCCGGCGTGGTGCTGCGGCTGAACGACGACGGCACGGCGCCGGCCGACAATCCGTTCTTCGCGGCCGGCGCATCGCTCGGCGGCGAAGTCGGTGCCAACGTCCAGAAGATCTTTTCCTATGGCCACCGCAACGGTTTCGGCATGGCGTTCGACCCGGCCACCGGCGCGCTGTGGCTGAGCGAAAATGCCGATGACGCCTATTCGGAAATGAATCGCGTGCTGCCCGGCATGAATGGCGGCTGGGTACAGTTCGCCGGCCCGATCAGCCGCATCCGCGACTGGCGCACCATCGAGACGACCCAGTTCAACCAGTCGCTGCAGCAGGTGCGCTACCCGCCGACACGGGCGGCGTATACGCCCGCTGCGGCGGCATCGCGCCTGCTGATGCTGCCCGGCGCCTTCTACAAGGATCCCGAACTGAGCTGGCGCTACGAAATCGGTCCGTCCGGCCTGGCCTTCGTCGGCAACGATGCGCTGGGCGCGGCCTACAGCGGAACGCTGTGGTTCGGTTCGGCGCGTTCGTTCGGACAGGTCGGCGGCACAGGCGGCAACCTCTACCGCCTGAGATTGACCGCCTCGCGGGACGCACTGGACCTCAGCGCCGACCCGAGACTGGCCGACAAGGTCGCCGACAACCTGTTCCGGTCGCAGAAGTTCGAAGGCACGGAAAGCGAAACGCTGGTGATCGGACGCGGCTTCGGCGTCACCGCCGCCATCGAACAGGGCCCGGACGGCAATCTGTACGTGGTGTCGCTGAGCGACAACCGCATCTACCGCATCAGCGCCGCGGCACCCTGATGACACCGGACGACGGGCGGCCAGGCCCGCCTGTCGTCAGCGCACCTGCGCCTTGTCGATCGCTTCGGCCATCGGCTCGCCCATGCGCACGCTGCGCCCGGGCGTCCAGTCGGCGCGTGCGCGCAACACGTTCTTCGGGAACAGCATCACCACCGTCGAGCCGAGCAGGAAGCGCCCCATCTCCTCGCCGCGCGCGAGCTGGATGTCCTGATCGTCGTAGCGCCAGTCGCGCAGCGTGCCGGGGCGCGGCGGGTTGATCAGGCCGTGCCACACGGTCTGCATGCTGCCGACCGCCATGGCGCCGACCAGGGTCAGCACGAACGGTCCGAACGCGGAGTCGAACAGGCACACGACACGTTCGTTGCGCGCGAACAGTCCGGGCACCCCGGCCACCGTCGCCGGATTCACCGAATACAGCGTGCCCGGCACATGGATCATGCGCCGCAGCCGCCCGTCACACGGCATGTGGATGCGGTGATAGTCCTTCGGGCTGAGGTAGATCGAAATCGCCTCACCGCCCTCGAAAGGCGCCGCCAGCGCCGCGTCGCCGCCGACCAGCGCCTGCGCGCAATAGGCGTGCCCCTTCACCTGCAGGATGGTGGCGTCACGCAGCGTCACGCAGTCGATCACCGAACCGTCGACCGGGCTCACGAAGGGCGCGTCGGCCAGCGGTCGCACGCCGTCGCGCAGCGCGCGGGTGAAAAAATCGTTGAAGCAGGCGTAATGCGTCGGGTCCGGATCGGCGGCCTCACTCATGTCCACGCCGTACTTGCGGATGAACCACGGAATGATGCCGCGCGTCCACGGGGCGCGCGAATTCGCGACGAACTCGGCAAAACGGGTCAGCGCCTGCTTGGGCAACACATGCTGCAGCTGGACAAACAGTCGATCGTGAAGATCAGAAGACGGCATCGGACAGTCTCGTGAGGGGGCCTCGCGCACCTGCAAGCCCTGCGCCATGCGATGCGCAACAGCGTGTGACGGCCCGCCGCCGCACGTTCAGCGGCGTGTGGCCGGGTCGTGGCGCGGAGCGGATGGCTCGCCAACGGCGGGCACCCCGGATTTTCGGTCCCGCATATTAATGGAAGCGATCGGCGAGGGCACGGCATTGACGAGGCCGGCAGGTGCGTCGTCCCGGCGTGCGGCGCAACGCGCGACACCGTGGCACCGCGCTATATATGCAGAGTGCAAAGGGCCGGGTCGTGTTCAGCCGCCGCTGAGCGCCTGCACGATGATCAATTCGCCGTCGGCGCGCAGCGGCTGCGCGAGATCGCGTACCTGTTCCCCGTCGAAGAAGATGCGGATGTGACGGCGGATGCGGCCCTGTTCGTCGATCATGCGGAAGCGGATGCCGGGGTACTGGCGATCGAGCGCGTCGAGCACGTCGGCCAGCGTGGCGCCGGACGCCTCGGCATGCGCGCTTTCGGTGTAGGCGCGCAGGGCGCTCGGGATCAGCACCTTCATCGGACGGTGTTCCGTGCCGCGGTCATGGCGCGGGCCGTTCCGCCACCTCGACCGCATAGATGTCGGGCAGGTGCTGCGCGATGCAGGTCCAGTGCGCGCCCTCGTCGGGACTGGCCCACAGTTCGCCGCTGGTGGTGCCGAAATACAGGCCGATCGTGTCCTGGCTGTCGGCCGTCATGGCCTGGCGCTTCACCGTCCACCAAGCCTGGGCCGTCGGCAGGCCGGCATCGAGGCGTTGCCAGCTCGCACCGGCGTCGCGCGTGACATACACGGCAGGCCGTCCGTCCGGGCTGGTGCGCGGCCACACCGAGGTGCCGTCCATCGGAAACACCCAGGCGGTGTCGGCGTCGCGCGCATGCACCACCATCGGAAAGCCGATCTCGCCGACCTCGGGCGGCATCGTGTCGCCGATCTTGCGCCAGCGCGTGTCCGGCCGGTCGAGCCGGTAGATGCCGCAGTGATTCTGCTGGTACAGGCGGTCCGGGTTGGTCGGGCACAGCCGCACGCAGTGCGGGTCGTGGAAGCTGGGTTGCGACGCGTCGAAACCTTCGACTACGTCGAGGCCGTCGATCAGCGGCGCGAAGCTGCGGCCGCCATCGAGCGATTCATGCACGCCGCCGCCCGACATCGCGAAATACAGGTGCGCCGGATCGCGCGGATCGACGATGATGGAATGCAGCTTGGGCCCGTCGGGCGTGCCGTCCTGCGCTGTGCCCATCCATTTCAGGTAGTCCGGGTGGTCGTTGATGCAGGAGAACGGCGTCCAGCGGATGCCGCCGTCGTCCGATCTGAACAGGCCCTGGGGCGAGGTGCCGGCGTACCACACGTCCGGTTCGATCGCCGGGCCGGGCGCGAGCCAGAAGGTGTGGTCTACGCTCCGGCCGGCGCTCCCCTCGGCGCGGGCGAACGCGGGCGGTCGTGCCGCTTCGGTCCAGTGGGCACCGAAATCGGTCGAGCGGAAAATCGTCGGTCCGAGGTGACCGGTTTTCGCGGCAGCCAGCAGCGTGCGGCCGTCGCGCGGGTCGAGCACCACATGGCTGATGACGTGACCGAGAAAGTGCGGCCCGTCGGTGCGCCAGCTGCCGCGCGCCGGGTCGCCGTGATAGAACCACGCGCCCTTGCGGGTCGCAACCAGCAGGGTGACCTGACGGGCATTGCGCGGCGGCTGTGCGCTCGGGTGATCGGATGGCATCGTGCTTTCCTCCTGTCGTCGGGGTAACGCACGCCGGCCCCGAAAGAAGGGGCGCTCAGCGTCGGCGTTGCAGCGTCGACGAATGACCGCCACCTTTTTCGACAGTCGTCGTCACCTGCTGCCAAAGCGCCGGCCAGCGTTGCACCCAGCAGCACCGGTGATCGGCGTCGTCGATGTCGACCACCGCCGGGCGCTGTGCCGGCGGAAAGCGCGCTGCATAAGCGTGCGCAAATCGGGGGTGGATCGTATCGTCGTGCGAGCCGACCAGATGTACTTGCCGGAGATCGGTCAGCCGAGCGACATGATCGGACGGATTCAGCGATCCCGCCAGCGGCGACAGACGGTGATGTCGGGTCCATGCCTCGGTATCAAGATTGCCGGCAATCGTCACCAGCAGATCGACATCGTCACGCCGGGCCGCCAGCAGCGCAGCGATCGCGGCACCGCCGGAATAGCCCACAAGAGTCAGCCGTCGCGCACCTATGCGCTGCTTCAGCTGGTCGATGGCATCACCCGACAGCGCCACAGCCTGCTCGGAAAAGCGCTTGTCCAGCCACAGCGGCGCGGGACACGCGGCGGCCGCGACATCGCGCTCGGCAGAGAGGAACTGGCAGGGGCGCGCCAGATAGACCGCCGGCCCGGCGCGATGCGCCAGCGCGAGCCGCAGCCCGAGTGGATCGAGTGGTGTCGGATCGGGCGACGCCCGGGTCGGCGTGAGCCAGGCCAGCCCGTCGCCTTCGATGAATACGGTCAGCGTGTCGGCTCGCACGGCTGCCGCCGGCACGAAGGCGACCATCGGCGGGCCGGCGGTCATCAGTCGGAGCGGTAGCCAGCCCTGTGTCGCCGCCAGATCGAGCGCGGCCTGTCGCCGGGCATCCGGTGGCGGCAGGCCGGCGCACGCCGCAAGCAGCGGCAGCAGGCACAGCAGCAGGGTCGTCCGCACGCCCGTCAGAAGGCCCAGCGCGCCTTCAGCGAGGCAGTCTGGATCAGGAAGCCGGTGCGGTGTTCGGCGTCATAGCGCGCGGTGACTTCCATGCCGGCGAGCGTCTGGTAGACCGCGCCGATGCCGCCGTTCGCGGTCCACGGGCTGGGGTCGATGCCATAGGTGACAAAGGCTGCACACCCGGTGCGCCGGCGAATGCCGCGGTGATCGCCGCGCGCTCGTTGATCGTGTCGTAGCCGACGCCCAGATTGGCGGTCAGCGCGAGCTGTTCGCTCATCCGGTGCGCCAGCTTCCCGCCTGCGCCGAGCACCAGCGCGGCCGTGCTGCGGTCATTCACGTCCAGATTCAGCAGGCCGGCACCGGTTTCGGTGTAGGCCTTGTCGCGGATCCAGGTGTAATCGATGCGCACCGATGGCGTGACCGTGGTGTGCGCAGCCAGCGTGTAATTGCGCCCGATGCCGACGCCGACGTGTGCCGTGTGGCTGGTGTAGTCCGACTGCGCGACCGCGTTGTTGAACGCCATGACGCGGCGGCCCTTGTTGTCATTGCGGCCGACATCGACCTGGAAGTTGATTTCGGTACGCTCGTTCAACGCATAGCTGCCGTAGCCGATCAGCTGGAACACGTCGACGTCGGCCCTCTGCGCCGCCACGGTCGATTTGCTGCCGATATTGCTCTGCGCGTAGGCCACGGCGGCGCCGATGCGCCACGCGTCCGACAGCGCGCCATCGACACCGGCGGCAAGACCATCGGTATCGGCGCGGTAACCGGCCACCCCACCGCGAGTGTCCTGGTCGGCGCGCGAACCGAAAGGTTTCAGCCAGAAGTGCCGGTCGCCGATGAAGCCGTCGCCGGACGACATGCCCCGATGCCCCTCGATGCGCGCCTGGATCAGGCGGTTGATGCCCGACAGCGCGCTGTTGGCGGCCAGCTGCGCGCTGCCGGTGAGCAGTGGCAGCGTCTGCGTGACGGCACGCGAAATATCGTCGTCGCTGCCGGCAAACAAGGCGCCCAGCGCGGGGCTGGAATCGATGGCACCTGCCGCACCCACGGCCGGCGTGTTGCCCATGTTCTGTGTGGCCGTCAGCACCGGATTGGAAGGCGCCGGAGGCGGCGCATTGTTGTAGTCGTTGCAGGTGGCGGCCAGCGCAACATTCACGCCACCGTTCGGCGTGTAGCTGGTGTGTACTCCGGTGTTGCCCGGAATGGGTGTGGTCGTGCTGCCCTGTTCGAAATCGAGGAACAGTACGTTGCCCGCATTCATGAACAGGGCCTCGTAAAAGGTGCGGTTGCTGCCGCACACCACATTGCTGTACTGGCCGAAGTTCATCACGTCAGCCTGCGTGAACAGCGCGCTGGTCACGTTGCCGATGGCCAGATTGGCCGCGGTGACCGTCGAGTTGCCGAAATCGACCGTCATCGTGCCGGTGAGCACATCACCGTTGGTGAAGGTTGTTTCCGGGCCGGCGCTGAACGTGTAATTCACGACCTGTGCGATGGCCGGCGCTGGCATGCAGGCCAGGACGGCAGCGATGAAAAGGGCTGAAAGCGGCGTGTGAACGGGTGTGTGCATCGTGATGTCCCGAGTGTCCTGGATTTCGTTGGATTCAGGCAGGCCACGCCGGGCGGTCCGTGCAGCGCTGCCGTCGCGTGACCACAAAGGTCATGAGGCATCCGATTTAACGGTCGCAGGGGACAATACTTGTGGAGAAATTCACTTCAACGGCATGCGGCGCGCCCAGACGGCCAAGGAGACGGCAGCATGGGCGCCCGCGCAGAAGTGTCGAATGCCGTTCAGGCGCGCAGCTGTCGCAGTACGAAGGCCCACACCATGCGCGACGCATCGGGGCCCTTCGCATCGCCACAAGGTTCGCTTGCAGCGCCCCCGCTCCACGCATGCGCGAGCCCGGCGATGCCGATCTGCGTAACCACGGTGCGGCCACGCAGCCTGTAATCGGTCACTGTCATCGGGTGCCGCTTGCCGCGCTGCACGGTGCGCGCCGCCACCGCGGAAGCCCCCGCCGCTTCGGCCCACAGTTGCGCGGCGGAATCGCCATTGCCCGGCGCGACCACGGCGTCGCGTCCGCCGTGGATCACCAGCAGCGGTGGCAGATCGATCGCCGGTGTCATCGGCGCAGCCGGCAATGCCCCTGCCTGGCGCCGCCCGCGCATGGCGCCGAGCGCACTCAGCGTCGAATGCGCGCTGCCCGGGGGCACGCCCGAATGCATCACCAGCGCGCGGAATCGTGCCGGGTGCCGCGTGACCAGCAGTGCGGCCATGCTGGCGCCGGCCGACAGACCGGCCACGGCGACCCGTTCGCGATCGGCCGGATACAGGGTGCACACCTGATCGATGGCGGCCATGATCAGCGCCACCTCGCCCCACGCACGGCCGGACTGGGTGTCGAACCAGTTCCAGCAGCCCTGCGCATTGGCCAGCCGTTCCTGCTCCGGATACAGCACCAGAAAGCCCTCGCGCGCCGCGATGCGGTTCATGCGCGTACTGGCCGCGAACCCCTTTGCGTCCTGCCCGCAGCCGTGCAGCATGACAAGCAGCGGCACCCGCTCTCCGGCCCGGATGCCGGCCGGGCGGTACAGCCGGTAGCGACGCGCACCGGACGGGCCGATCGCCACGCCCGGCAGCCACTGCCCGGCTGCCGTGGCGCCCTTGCCCGGCGCCTTGACCGCGGTGCGTCCGCGTGCATCGGGCTTGACGCGTGCGACGGTCGGCGTGACCGCCTTGAGCGCACGCCGCGTGGCCGGCAATGCCGAACGCAGCGCCGAGCGCTGCAAGGTCGCCAGACTGCGCGTCATGCTCCGGGTGAAGATCGAGGTCCAGCTGCGTTTGGCCATCCGTCGGGGTCCGTGTACCTGCCTGCCATGGGGTGGCGCCGCATTCCGCATATATATATGCAGGCACGGTCAGCCATCTGCTTGTACAGCATGTACGCGCAGCCGCACCGGAACATTGCAGCGGCTCACATCTTTGCCGCACGACGCACCTGAAACGGCACGGGCCGCATGACACGCGACGCCGGCTTCAGCCGGAACAGCGCGTCTTTCAGGCGTCTCATACCGCAGACAGCGATCGGAGATGGGCGCATGATCGGCCGCGCATCACGGCATTCCGGCAATGCCGGCCGTACCCCAACCTTCCCCAACGCTGCAAACCTCGACGCAATTCGCCGGGTTTCATGAAAGTCAGGTGTCGAGTGCATCACCACAGTTTCAAGGCCCGGGCCGGGCGCTGGACCGCATCGGCGGCATTCGTTTTGTGCACTGCGTGTCCCGCGGGTCGCGCCCTCGCCGCCTGCAACGGCGGCGTCACGGTCACGTCGACCATCGTGATCAGTGCGAACTGCGATGGCGGCAGCACCACGCCACTGCGCATGAACACCGGCGCGAACGTGACGATCAATGCAGGCGTCACGGTATCGAACAATGCCGGCAGCGGGCGCAACGGAGACCCGGTGTCGGTGCTGTCAACCAGTACGGCCTCCTCGCTGACCAACAACGGCCGTATCTATACGGCCGCGCAGTGGGGGATCACGAACAACGGCACGCTCGACACGCTGATCAATACGGGCACGATCGGCTCCGGTGTCCGGCGCGCCATCGTGAACAACGGCGGCACCATCGGCACGATCACCAACACCGGTACCGTGTCCGGGCCATTCGCCGACATCACGGCCTCGGGCGGCAGCATCGGCACGCTCAACAACCTGCAGGGTGCCGGCAATGCAGGCGGCGCGCTGACCTACGCCGGCGGGCTGCCGACCCGCTACAACATCATCATCAACGGGCCCGGCACCTATGGCGTGCTGGCCGGTGCGGGCGTGTCCGGCGCCACGATTTTCGGCATCCACGGCACGTCCAACGTGGCCACCGGCACCTATTCGGGCGTGCTGACCGGGCTTGACGTCAGCAACCTCGGCGGTTCGACCCACGGCAGCTTCGGTGGCTTGAGCTGGGCGCTGAATCTCGCCTCCGGCAGCAGCACCGTGTGGGATCTGGTGTTCGCACCGGCCACCAGCGACATCACGACCGGCGGCAGCTTTGCGCTCGACAGCATCGGCGTCACGACCAATCCGGTGTTCGATGGCGGCACGCTGACGCTTGCGCCGGACGATGCATCGGCCGAGGCGTTCACCGTGAACGGCAGCGGCGGCACCCTCACCACGCCGACCGGCGGCAACGCCACACTGTCGGGCGTGCTGTCCGGCGCCGGCGGTCTGACAGTCAACGGCAGCGGCCGACTCACGCTGTCCGGCCTCAACACCTACGCCGGCGGCACGACCATCGCGTCGGGTACGGTCGCGATCGACGGCGATTCGGCGCTGGGCAGCGGCGCGGTATTCGTGGCGCCGGGCGCCGTGCTGATGGGCACCGGCACGATAGGCGGCCCGGTCACCGTGGCCGGCACCTTCAAGCCCGGCAACTCGCCCGGTTTCATCGCCGTGAACGCGACCGTCACGCAGAATGCCGGCAGCACCTATCAGCAGGACATCGCCGGCACCGTGCAGGCTGCCAACAACACGCCCGCCGGATCGACCGGTTTCTACAGCTTCCTCGACATCACCGGCGGGCAGTTCGTCATCCAGCCCGGCGCCACGCTGACGCCGCAACTGCTGAACCTGTTCACGCCGGCCGAGCCCGGGTTCGGCAGCGCGCCGCATGTGCCCGCGCTCGGCGAGCGCTTCCGCATCATCACCGCCGACGGCGGCATCAACGGCCGCTTCACGACGCTGACCCAGCCGGCCGGCCTCGCCGCCGGCACGCAGTTCGCCGCCTTCTACGACGTGGCCGGCAGCCGGAGCATCGACCTGCTGGTGATCCCCTTGTCCTACCGCACCGCGCTGGCTGACGGCAACGCGAATGCCCGGTCGGCGGCCGACGCGCTCGACCGGCTGGTCGAACTGAATCTGGCCGGCACAGCGGGCGCCGCGCAAACCACCGTGCTGCAGGCGGCCGCGACGCAGGGGGCCGCCGCGCTGCCGTCGTTCGCGCGTGCGCTGGCCGGCGAAATACATGGCGCCAGTCTGGCGGTCGTTCCACAGACCACGTTGCGCCTGCAGCAGGCGGTGCTGGCACACCTGGGCAGCGCCACCGGGGTGCGCAGCAAGGCGTGGGGCGAAATGGCCTACCAGCGCGGCGATCGATCCGGCGACGACACGGCCGGCGGTTTCTCCAGCCACCTGTATCAGCTGGCGTTCGGGGCCGACACGCACACCGCCGATGGCCGCACGCTGGGCACCGGCTTCGCGCTGTCGACCACCCGGGTGTCCGCCCGCTCAGGGGCCGGCACGGTTCAGCAGGGCACGCTCTTCGTGTACGGACAGCGTCCGGTCAGCGACTGGACGCTCGACGGCATGGCCAGCTTCGGCCTGAATTCGACCGACAACACGCGCAACGATCCGCTCGGCAGCGCCACGGCACTCGACGCGAACGACCTCCGCGGCCGCGATGCGCTGGTCAGCCTGGGCATCGGCCGTGCCCACGACGTCGCGACCGGTCGCGTCACACCCTACGCCCGTCTGACCTGGCAGCACGTTCGGCAGTCCGCGTTCAACGAGGGCGACAGCGCCGCCGCGCTGGGCGTGCGCCGCTTCAGCGAGGACGGCCTGCGCGCGATGCTGGGGGTGACGCTTGCCTCCGCGCCGACCTTCGCCACCGCCGACCCGGCGGCACAGCGCTTCAGCTACCGCGCCCACCTGGGCGTCGGGGCCGACACGTCGGACCTGCTTCAGCCGCGCCTGAACACCACGCTGGCGGGCATCGCGATGACCTTGCGTACGCCCGACGTCGGGTCGACCTTCGTGCAGGCCGGTGTCTCCGCCACCGCCCGGATCACCGCCGATACCGTAGTGCACCTGGGCGTGGCCGGCGAAGTCCGTCAGGGTGCGGCGCTGGGCAATGTCAATCTGGACGTGATCGTCCGCTTCTGACGCACACGCCGCCTGCGGCGCGCGGGCAGCGGTTGTTTTCGCTCGATTCCGCCTCATCTATCGCGGCATGGGGCGCTCCGGCCAACCGGCGCGTGCGCCCGCTGTCCCTGAAGGAATCGAACCATGCTCATCGTGTGCCCGCACTGCAGCACGACCAATCGCGTCGCGGACGAGCGTCTCGACGACCAGCCGGTGTGCGCGCGCTGCAAGCAGCCGCTGCTGGCGGCCGAACCGTTCGCGCTGAACGACCAGACCTTCGCCCGCTATGTGCAGACGACGGAACTGCCGGTCGTGGTGGATTTCTGGGCCGACTGGTGCGGCCCGTGCAAGGTCATGGCGCCGCAGTACGCAGCGGCTGCGGCGCAGCTGCCCCGCGTGCGCTTTGCCAAGGTCGACACCGAAGTGGCGCGAAACACGGCCGCGCAGTTCCAGATCCGCAGCATTCCCACGGTGGTGGTGCTGCGTGGCGGTCAGGAAGTCGCGCGCAGATCCGGTGCGATGAGCGCCGCGGATCTGCTGCGCTGGGTCAATGCGAATATCTGAGCACGCGGTCGGCCTGCACGCCAGCCGCAACGTCGCAGTCAGACGCGTGCTGCGAAGCCCTGGCGACGCCGCGCCATCGCGCCCACTGCGACGAGACCGGCCAGCATCAGCCCCCAGGTCTGCGGCTCTGGGATCGCGGCGACCACGACGCGGGTGAATTCGGCGCCCTGTGCGATCGCACCCAGGTCGACCGATTCGTAAATGAATTCGCCGTTTGCGTCATAGCCGGAAATGCCCAGCGTGAGCCCGGTGGCGAAGAAACTGTATGAACCCGGCGCTGCGCCACCGGCGGCCGGTGTGAACTGCGCGAACACGTAATCGACCGACTCGCCCGGCTGCAGCGTGATGTCGCCGCGATCGTTGATGGACGGTTTGCCGTCCTGCGATTCGAGGAAGAAGCTGTAGGTCCAGTTCGACGTATCGTTATTGCAGCCACCCGAGAAGGTGTCGGAGCAGACGAAATAGGTGTTGAGTCCGACGCTGCTGATTTCGGCGAACGGGAAGGTGGTGACTTGCTCCACCCCACCTTCGTCGTTCGGGACCCACTGCGTGATGCCTGCGTTTTCGGGCGTCAGCCCCGGCACCGAGCCGCCCTCGATGATCAGCGGCAGCGATTCGGGGTGCAGCGTGAACCGGACCCACACATCCACCGTCTCGTTCGGCGACACCTCGGCCCAGGGCTGGATGAAGATCATCGAGCCGAACGGATACACGAAGGGTTCAACCGGGTCGGCGACCTCCTGGGCATACGCTGTGCCGGCGCACAGCAAGGTGGTCAGCGCGAAGGCCTTCTTCAGTCGTGAGCAGTTCATTGCATCGATATCCATGAAAGGTGGCGCCGGACGGCTACGAAACCCCAACAGGCCGTAGCAATCATCGGTCCACGCCATGCCGTCCCGGCGAACATCGGCGCGCAGGCGGGCGTTGCGGCGCGGCCGGCCGACACGGCGTTCGCCGCCTGCCCGGTCGATGTCAGATCTGCCGACAGTGGGGATGTGCCCCTGCAGGGCACCCGGGAGGATCGAGCACGTGACGCGCGCGCCTACTCGGCGACGATCATGCCTTTCGTCCCGGCGTCGAAATCGGCCCACGTGTCTTCACCCGTCAGGCGGCGATCGCCCTGAATGGTGTAAAGCACGGGACCATCGCGGAACACCAGCGCGCCGTCGCTGCGCTTCGCCTTCACCCGCTTGCCGTTCACCCACACCCGTTCGCGGCGGTCGATGCGCAGCGTGGCGACGGTCAAGCCATCCGCGGCCCGGGCGACCCATTGCCCGGCGTAGGGCGTGGCTGGCGTGGCTGGACCGGCGCCTGCGGGCGCAGCGGTGGCGAAACCGGCTGCGGCGTTTTCAGCGCGCGTTTTCGTGATGTCGCAGCCTTGCAGTTCCGACATCTGGGTGCAGCCGGAACGTTCGAGCTGCCGCGCGTACTTCGCGTCGATCGCATGCGCCGGCGCACCGGCCAGCAGGCCGATCGCGACAATGGGTATCCAGCAGGACTTCATGGGCTCACCTCGCCGTGCCATCGCAGTATGGAAGCGGGCAGATGCAGCATGGCTGCCCGAGCCCGCTCCAGCTCGAAGCGGAAGCGTACCAACACCGACCGTCCTCGGGTCGGCTCGAGTGCAAGCGCCGGGTCCGCGCACCGCGCGGGGGCAACGCTCAGGCGTAGGTGTCGATCAGGTGACTGCCGGACGGGCTGGCCGGCGCAGGTGTCGGGAGGGCCTGCAGCAGTTGCAGTGCACTGGCGGCCTGGATGTCCAGCGCCTTCTTCAGCACCAGCGTGCCGGCGGCATCGGCCACCCGCGCCTGCGACAGCGCGGTGGCGGTACTGGCAATGGCGGATACGTCCATCGGAAAACTCCTTGCGCCGGAACGCGGCGTGAAGTCAGGGCTAACGACCGCCGGGCCGGGAAGCTTGAGCGGGTGCGCGGCGCCTCAGTACGGGCTGCCGTCCTTGCGGCTGAATGCCCACCGGCCGTCGATCAGCTCGGCCCGCAGGTCATCGTCCGGGTAGTGCGCCTGATCACCGCTGCTGCGGTCGCCGATTTCCAGATAGACCACCGCCGCGGCCGTATCGTTGATCAGGCAGTGGGCGTTGCCGCTGCCGGCCGGGAAACCGGCGCACATGCCGGGTGCCAGGCGCGTCAGCCCTTCGTCGGTGTGCAGCGCCGGCTGCCCTTCGAGCACATAGATGAATTCGTCCTGCCGGCTGTGCGCATGGCGCAGCGCCGACACCGCGCCCGGCTCGAGCCGGGTCAGATTCACGCCGAAGTTGCGCAGGCCGAACTGCTCGCCCAGCGCACGTTTCGTGCGACCGCGCATGCGCGACGCGAACGGCTCCGGGTAGAACGATGGCCGGGTTCGGGGCGCCGCGTCCGCGGCAACAAGGGCGATCGGGCGGGTGTGTTCCGGCATGGTCGAGTCTCGCTGTGGGCGTGGCAACCGGTGAATCAGGCAGACGGCGGGGCGTGATCCGTACGTCCGGCGTCCGAAAGGATGGCGCAGGTCGCCCTGATCAGTGCAATCGTCCGGGTTCCGACGCGGAATTCGCCGGATGCGACGCACTGCCGACGGCCAATGCGGTGCGCGTGGATACGGCCGATCAGCCAGTCGTCTGCCGAGCTCGGCCCGAGGTAGTCGACGGACAGGCTGGCCGTCACCATCCGGGTATCCGACGGCATCTGCGCGGCGATGAAGCCGACGATGAAAATGTCGGCCAGCGTGGCGATGACGCCGCCGTGCGTGATACCCAGCAGGTTGCAGTCGTCGGCGGTGATGCGGGCCATGAAGTGATCCGTGTGCCCCTCGCCACCGGTGAATACCGTGCGGCCGCCGAAGAACGGCCCGCGCAGCACCCGCGGCGTGAAACCGGCCGGCGTGCCGCCGTCGTCAGGCGCGGCGGGCGGCTGCATCGAGTGCGTCCTCCAGCTGATCGTTGCCCCAGTACAGGTCGTCGCCGACGAAAAAGCTCGGCGCGCCGAACAGGCCGCGCTGCGCCGCGCGTTCGGTCTGTTCGCGCAGAGCCTGCTTCGCGTCGGGCGACTGCGACCGCGCGATCAGCTCGTCGGCAGGAAGACCGAGCGCGTCCAGCACGCCGTGCATCGCTGCGACGTCATTCATTTCCGTGTCATGCACGAAATTCAGTTCGAACACGCGGGTGCAGAAGGTCGCGATCCACGGCGCATCCTCGTTGGCGAGCGCAATGCGCGCCGGCAAGAGGCTGTTGCGCGGGAATTGCGAAGGCTTGCGCCAGGGCAGCCCGTGGCGCGCGCACTGGCGCTCGAGGTCGGTCCACATCCAGGCGAACTTGACCGGCTGCTGCAGGAAGGGCGAACTGTCCCAGCCGGCGGAGCGGAAGATCGGGCCGAGCAGCAGCGGGCGCCACGCGACACGCAGGCCGCGCGCGCGCGCCAGTGCTTCGATGCGCAGCGTGGCGAGGTAGCTGTAGGGGCTGGCAAAGTCGAACCAGTATTCGATATGCGGATCGTTCATGACAGGCCTTTCAGTCGAAAAGTACGAGGCAGCGCGCCTCGATGCTGGCACGCAGCGGCACATCGACAGGTGCCGCCGGATCGAGGAAGGCGGCGTGCGGAGTGAATCGTGACACGCCGCTCGTCTGCGAGTCGTACTGCTTGAAAACCAGCACTTCATGCTTCGCCATTTCAGAGAAGTAATGCCAGCGATGCTGCGGCGCATGCTTCAGCAGATAGATTTCACCGCTGCGTTCCGGATAGCGGATCTGCGCCGCCACAAGATCCTGCGCCATCACCGACCGCGCGTCGCACAGGGCCAGCGGTGCATCGACGACCGGCTCGATCAGCGGGCGCCACACATTCACCACGGCGTAGCGACGGATGCATGCTCGCGCCGCGTCATCGCGCAGCACGAGACCGAGCCGCGCCAGACCGCTCGCCTCCGAATAGTCGTTGTGCACGCGGCCGACGGCCGAAGCCTGCGCGTGCTGCCGGCCGAAGGTGAGGTGCTGTTCGCCGCGGCTGCGCCGGCGCACCTGATGGTCAAAGCACAGCGCGCGCGCCGCGCCGGTGGCGTCGCAGGCGATGGCCTCGACTTCCGGGTAGTAGCGGGCGCGGATGCGTTCGTCGTCGTCGAAGTCTGCGAGGCCGGTCGGGGCGTCGCGCAGTTCGAAGCCGTGACGCTCGAGCAGGAAGCCCTGCCTGGCCGGACGGGCGTCGGCGATGTCGACCCGGTGCGTGCGGTAGCTGCAGTTCTCCCACGGTTCGCCGTCGGGCGGCGGGTACATGTAATTGACCGGCGCGCCGGCGCTGTCGTGCAGGTAGTCCAGTCCGCCGGTGGTCCACCGCGCATCAGGGCGCGGATCTAGTTCGTCATGCCTGGTCATTTGATTCACTCCGGTCTTCATTGCACAGCCACCCACAGCAAACGCACGGCCCAGATCGTCAGCAGCGCGATCTGGGCCAGCATGAACAAAAAGCGCAGGCGGATCGCCCGCCGGCGGCCCGAGCCCAGGTGCGTCACGGTCTGGCCGACCCGTGCGGCCAAGACCCACAGCGCCGTCGGGTCGGTGATGTCGGCGTGGCCGCTCAGTGCCGCGGTGACGACCAGCACGCCGAACACCGGCAGGTTTTCGCAGCAGTTCGCGTGCGCCCGGCACAGCCGGCCGGAGAACGGCGACACGTCATCGCCGGCCGGGGTGAAGGCGTCGGCCGCGCGCTGGCGCGTGATGACCAGGGTGGCGCGCAGCGCCGCGATCGTCATCAGGAGCAGCAGGGTCAGGGCGGCGTACAGCAGCGCGGCCAGCAGTGAGGGCGACATGGATGCGGGCTCCTTGAAGTCATGGGCAGGCGGTGGATCAGGCCCCCATGCTGAGGCCGCGCGGCTTCGCCATCGAGTGTCCATATCGACATTGATCGGGCTAATATGGACATCATGAAAACAGCCGTACTGATCCTGCCCGGCGTGCTGGATATCAGTCTGGGCATCACGCTCGACGTGATGAACACCGCCAATCGCCTGTGCGTGCTCACGGACCGGCCACCCCTGTTCGACATCACGCTGGCCGGCAGCGGACGGCGGCGCGAGCGCAGCGGGTCGGGGCTCGAAGTCGGGCCGCTCGAGCGCATGGCCGATCTGCCGCCGCCGGAGCTGCTGCTGCTGCCGGGCGCCAATCGCGCTTCGCGCAGCGAGCTCGAAGGCTGGCTGGCGACCCGCGAAGTCGTGAAGGCGATGGACCGGGCGGGCGGCTGGCTCGGCTCCGGCACCGAAGTGGCGGCGTCCTGCGTCAGCACCTTCGCACTGGCGCAGGCCGGCCTGCTCGACGGCCGCGTCGCCACGACGAGCTGGTGGCTGGCGCCGTGGTTCCGCGAGCGCTTTCCGCGCATCGATCTCGACATGGCGCGCATGGTGGTGCGTGACGGCGCCATCAGCACGGCGGGTGCCGCGCTGGCCCAGGCCGACCTGATGCTGTCACTGGTGGCCCGCCACGGTTCCGACGAACTGGCGCGCCGTTGCGCGCGCTTCCTGATGCTGGATCACCGCGTGTCGCAGAGCCAGTACGCGATCGCCTCGCATCTGGTCTGCCAGACCCCTACGCTGCAGCGCGCCGACCGCTGGCTGCAGACCCACCTCGGCGAGCCGATCACGCTCGCGATGCTGGCCGAGGCGCTGCACATGACGCCGCGCACGCTGAGCCGGCACTTCGCATCCGCGGTCGGCATGTCGCCGATCCAGTACGTGCAGAAACTGCGCGTCGAGCGTGCGACACAGCTGCTCGAAACCGGCCGCACGTCGATCGAGTCGGTGGCGGCACAAGTGGGTTATGCGGATGCGTCGATGCTGCGCAAGCTGCTGCGCCGCGAACGCGGCGGGACGCCGGACGGCATCCGGCCCCGGTCGCGCCGGGCGTCGGCTGCCGGCACCGCCCATCCTGACCGCCGTCCTGATGCTGGACATGCCCGTGCGCACGCGACACCGGAGGCGCCCTGCGAGCCCGGACCGTCGCGCTGACCGGCACGACCTTGTTCAGGCGGCCGGACGGTAGAGCCTTCGAAACGCATCCGGTGTCACGCCCGCGACGCGCTTGAAGAACTTGAGGAAATTGGTCGGCTCGGAAAAGCCCAGCGCCTCACCGATGGCCGTCGTCGTCGCACCGGTATGCACCAGCAGGCGTTGCGCTTCGAGCGCCGTGCGGCGGTCGATGAATGCCTTCGCCGACACGCCGACGCGCTCGAGGCAGACGCGCGACAGCGTGCTGGGCGACACCCGCAGTCGCCGGGCGATCGCGTCCACCGTCGGCCGTGTGCTGACCGAAGTATCCAGGTCACGCTGCAAACGCTGGAACAGGCGTTCCTGCGCGGTGCGCGCAGGCGCAGCGATGCGTGCGGCACGGCTCAGCAACACCATCAGGCTCAGGAACAGCTCGCGCGCCAGCCGCGCGCTGACGTCATCGACGCGATCCCGGTCGAGCTGGCGTTCGAGCACGCGCGTGAGCGCTTCGCCGTCGCGCTGATCCCCGGCAGACAACTCGAACGCAGCCGGCCACTCGTCGATCTGCAGCAACTGGAAGGCCGGGTCGGCCAGCGCGCTGGTGGCCAGTTGCGCCAGCCGGGTGTCCACCAGCAACAGCTGCCCGTGCACACCCGGGTGCAGGCGCCACTGCTGCACCTGACCGGGGCGCACGACCACCACGGCGCCCGGCGCCAGCCGCACCGGCTGGAAGTCGATCAGGTGTTCGCAGGTCCCCTCGCTGATCAGCAGCACGATCAGGAAGTCGACGCGCTCCGCTTCGGCCAGCCGATCGGCCGTCACCCGGCTGCGCAGGTCATCGAGGCTGAGCACCTCGACGCCGATGTCCGACAGGCGGGCGTTATCGAAACGGGTATCGCGGACCTGCGCCGGCGTGCTCATGCGTATTTCCGAATTTCTGACGATGCGCGATTTTGACCATAACTTGCCGGATCGCAACCTCGGCGTTTCGCGCGCATCCGGACAGACTGTGTGTTCGATGACAACCCAGCATTCACGACGATGAAAAGCCCCCGCCTTGCCCATGCCACCGCCGCGGTCGTCGCGGCGATCGCCCTGAGCGGCTGCGCCGGCTCACACACTTCGAAGGAGAAATTCACCATGACCCCCGACCGCAAGACTCAAGTTGTCGCCCTGCTCAAGGCAATCGAAACCGGTGAATCCGCGCCGGTCGCCGTCATCAATCCGGACCGCTACGTGCAGCACAACCTCGCCGTGGCCGACGGCCTCGCCGGATTCGGTGCCGCACTGGCCGCGCTGCCCGAGGGATCGGCCCGGGTCAACCCGGTGCGGGTGTTCCAGGACGGCGACCACGTGTTCACCCACACCGAATACGACTTCTTCGGCCCGAAGATCGGTTTCGACATTTTCCGCTTCGAGAACGGCCGGATCGTCGAGCACTGGGACAACCTGCAGCCGACGCCGGCTGCGCCCAACCCGAGCGGGCGCACGATGATCGACGGCCCGACCGCGATCATCGACCTCGACCGGACCGACGCCAACAAGAAACTGGTGGCGGCCTTTGTCGACGACGTGCTGGTCAACGGCCGCCTCGATCGCCTGGCCGCCTACTTCGACGGTGACCACTACCGCCAGCACAATCCGCAGATCGCCGATGGCCTGAGCGGGCTGGGCGCAGCGCTCGAAGGCCTGGCCAGGGCGGGCATCACCTTGAAGTACCACACGGTGCACAAGGTGCTGGGCGAGGGCAACTTCGTGCTGACGGTCAGCGAAGGCGAATTCGCCGGCAAGCCGACCGCGTTCTACGACCTGTTCCGGGTGGACAACGGTCGGATCGCCGAACACTGGGACACGCTGGAAACCATTCCGCCGCGCGCCGAGTGGAAGAACGGCAACGGCAAGTTCTGACGGCTGGCGCGTGGAGACAACAGGCAGTCGCCGGCTCTCCGGCTGCGCCACCTTCAGGGCATGAGGCGAGGGGGCAACGCCGCGCCGCCTCAGCCCGCCGACCGCGCCTTCCTTCTCGCTGCGAATGCGATGATCCCGAGGCCGCCCAGCAGCATCAGGGCAGTGCCCGGTTCCGGCACAAGGGATACGTTGTCCAGATGGCCGATGTCGGAACCCGTCTGATATTCCGCACGAATCTTCAGCGAAGACAGGTTCGACAGGACGGCGAGGAACTGCTCGTCCGTCGCGGCGCTGCCCGACAGGTTGCCCAGCCGCCATCCCGTTGCCGACAGCGGAACCGAATACGAGGTCCATGCGTTGTTGGCCGGATTGCTTGCCGTGTTGTAGACCAGGGTCAGCCCGCCGCCCTGCAGGATCACATCTTCGGCATTGAACTGGTTCGGTGAACCGGGGTAGCGCTGCATGAGGTCGAACGTCAGCTGCGTGCCGAAGGCGCCGGCGAAGTTGCCATGGAACAACGCGGGGGCCACGAAATAGGTCACGCCCCCGGTGGTCAGATCGTCGATGAACACGTTGCCGCCCGGATTGCCGTCGGTACCACTCCAGGTCAGGGGTCGCTCCACGTCACCCTGCGCGCTCCAGCCCTCGGCATCCGTGTCGAAGGTGCTCGTGACCGCATGCACCGGGAATGAACCCGCAAGAAGTAGGGCCAGTGCGGAAATGCGAAGAAAGCTGTCAGTCATTGTCGTATGCCTCCAAGTTTTTGAGCGGGTGCGGCGTTGCAATCAGCCCGCGCACACAGTTGAACGCAAGACTCGCGCCACGGCAAGCGCCTCCTTGCAGTCCGACCTCCGCGATCTCCCGATGCGCAGCGTCCCCCTGGTCGGCCAGGCCTGTCTTACTGCGCGTCAAGCATCCCCGCCTGACGTGGGCAAACTGGACGCCGCCCCACGCCCTTCTGACGGACGGCACGCCAAGTACGCGTCAGAAGGGTCGCCTCCTGTGTGCTGCCTACGGCAGCAGATCAATCGGCGTTCCGTCTTCGACAACCTGCCAAACGACGTCCATGTCCTCGTTGCGCAAGCCGATGCAACCGTCGGTCCAGTCGAAGCGCTGGACCAGCGGTGCCAGCCAGCCAAAGCCATTGCGCTGCCCGTGGATCATGATCAGGCCGCCGGGCGACACGCCTGTCGCCTTCGCCTGCGCGACATCGCGCGCTTCGGGATAAGAAATGTGCAGAGCCTTGTAGTACGCGCTGTCCGCCTTCCGGTAATCAAGCGTGTAACGACCTTCCGGTGTCCGCTGATCGCCTTCCTGCTGCTTATGCCCGAGCGGGCGGCCGCCCAGCGCTATGCCGAATTCGTGCAGTACGGTGTCTCCGGCGAGTATCTGGAGCTTTCTTTCGCCCTTGAGCACGCGAACCCTGTCGGCCTCAGCGAACGCGCAGGGGGTCGAAAGTGCAAGCAGCAGGCAGAGCAGGCGTCGCATCGTGTTCAGATGGCGTTGGACAAGCACGATCTTAGGGCATCTTTTTCGGCCTTGAGCAACGACGACACGCGCGGAGAATGGCTCACCGCAACGTGACCGGGTCGGCGTCAAGCGGGAGCCTTCGATTCGTCATGTGCGCTGCGGCAGCGCGCCGCCAGCTACCTGCGGCCGGCCAGCGCCTTGTCCAGCACTTCGGTGAACACGTCGAAATTCTCGATCTGCGGCAGATGGCCCAGATCCGGCAGTTCGTACAGCACGGCGCCGGGAATCAGCGCGGCGGCCGTCTTGCCGAGCCGGTCGTAGCGCCCGGGTTCGTACTCGACGCCGGCTCTCATCCAGCCGCGACCGGGGCCGGTGCGATCGCGCGTACCGATGATCAGGCTGACCGGCACCGACAGGTCGCCGAATTCGGTCACGACCGGCTGGGTGAAGATCATGTCGTAGGTCAGCGCATTGACCCAGGCCACCTGCGCCTTGTCCGGCCCCTGCAGCTGGCCGACGAGAAAGCGGGTGAGCGCCTCGTAGCGTTCATTCCACTGGCCGGCGTAGTAATTGTCGCGCTGATACTTGGCGATGCCCGCGGCCGTCTGCGCCTGCTCGGCCTTGTAGAAGAAATCGGTGTCCTTGTACTCGGCATACTTCAGGTAGTTCTCCAGGCCGATCGGGTTCACCAGCACCAGTTGCTGCACCGCCTGCGGATACATCAACGCGAAGCGACTGGCCAGCATGCCGCCCATCGAATGGCCGATGACGACCGATCTTTCGATACCGAGCGACTTCATCAGCGCGCGCGTGTGGCTCGCCAATACTGGAAACGAATACTGGTACTGCATCGGCTTGGACGACTTGCCGAACCCGATCTGGTCGGGAATCAGCACGCCGTAGCCCTGCTTCTGCAGATGGCGGGCGGTGGACGCCCAGTAATCGGCATTGAAATTCTTGCCGTGCAACAGCGTGACCACCGGCTTGCCGGCCTCGCCCGGCAGATGGATGTAGGCCATTTCCAGCGACTGGCCCTGCGACGCGATCGGGAAGAGCTTCACCCCGAACTGATATTCGTAGCCGGTCAGCCGGGCATCGTAGGACAGCTTCGAAAGGTCTTTAACCGCAGAGTCTTCCGCCGCACGCGCGGGAAGGCAGAGCGGCAGCAGCACCGCACACAGCAGGACACTCAGACGCAGCAGGGACACGGCACTCTCCGGATGGGGCAGGCAGACACACGGTCGACGCGGGCGCGCCGACGCGGTTCCGAGGCAGGGTACATGTTTCGCGCAACGGGCCCGCGCTCGTGTGCTGCCGATGCGCTCGAAGGGAACCGCTTCGCTGGTCACCAGTGGTATCTCGCGCCACGCGCATGACGTCGGGCATTGCTGCGCTCACCCCAAGCTACGGGCTGGATCCGCAAGCTGCCTTGTCAAATATTGCTGAGCCCTCTAGTCGTGGGGGTCACACCCCGCGAGCAGGGACGAAGCCACAGCGCTCAATCCGCGTAAGCGCCTTCGCGCTGATGTCTGACCGCCAGCACAATCGCCATGTCGCGGCCCGCGTCAGAGTCATACAGGGCGACGTTACCCGTGCGGCCGTGCGAAATCACCCACTCGCGCAGACCGTGTTCGACCTTGCGGCCGATCAACGGATGCTGGCGCAACAGCGCGAGACCTGACTGCAGCAGGAGCAGCGTTTCGGCAGCCGTTGATGGAGCTTCCGCATGCAACAGAAATTCGGCCAGCGCGCGGCGCCAGAACCAGACGTGTGCTCAATGCAGGCCGGTGCTCAGATCGACGACGGGTCGGGCTTGGGAGCGGCCTTTCCTTCGGCGCGCGCCTTCAGGTAATCGAACACCTCGTCGGCATCCACCACCAGGCCGTAACGCGCGACCTCGTCACGCGCCAGCAGCGCGTCGGTCACGAAGGCACTGCGACCTTCGGCCAGCTCGGTCTGCAGTTCCAGCGCCTCGACCATGAATGCATGCGCGGTCTTGCCTGTCTGCTGCGCCGCCAAGGCGATGCGCGCCTTGAGTTCGTCAGACAGCTTGAGCGTTATGGTGCCCGTCATCGTCGGTACTCCCCGGATAAGGTGAAACCACAGCGACACCGATGCACCTGCGTCGGCGCGGGCGGCAGGCAGTGACGGAAACGTTGCTACGCCCAGTATTGTTTTCGTAGCGCTCGTCGACTGCTGGCGCGCGGTGCCGTGGGTCAAGCGCCAAGCAGGCGACGGGCCAGCACTGACTGCATATCACGGCGTCCGTCAGCAATCAGGTAGATGATCACTTGATTGCCTGTGATGCGGTAGATCACGCGGTACGGCTTGAAGAAGGTCTGGCGATATTCCTTGATGCCGAGGCCAACCAATTCCTTCGGGTAGCTGCCGCGCTCCGGAAATTTCGACAGGCTCTCCACAACCGCCATCAACTCATCCAGCACGTAGTTGGCGTTGGCCACACAGTCAAATTCGGCGATGTAGTCGTGGAGGGCCTCCAGGTCCTGCTCCGCACCGTCGGTGAGCAGGACCTCGAACCTCGCAGGTGCGCCAGCCATCAGGCAGTGGCTCGTTTCGCGCGCAGACGGGCGACCACATCAGCAACGGACTTGACCTTGCCAGCGGCGACATCCTGGTTGCCCAGTGCCAGTATCTTCAGCAACGCCAGCGTCTCTTGCGTCTCCTCGAACGAGGCGATGTCCTGCAGGACGGCCTTGGCTTCACCGTTCTGGGTGATGACCAGGGGCTGACGCTGCTCTGCGAGGTTTGTCAGCACCTCGGCCGCGTTGGCCTTGAGGTAGCTGATTGGCTTGACTTGAGATGAGTAGCGCATGGCCGTGCTCCAGACTTGATCAAGACTTAATATAGTCTTTTTATGGTCCCGTCAAAAGATGCTGGAACGGAATGGCGTGAGCCGCTCCGGATTTTCCGGACGGTTCTGTTGTTCAAGATGTACGGCCATTCGAGCTCTACCGGGGATGGCGGGTTGGTGTATCCGTCGCGGCGCTTCACGTTGCAGAACATCCCGATGCAGTCGAATGCATCGGCACGAGCGTCAGCGCGCGACCTCTTCCCGCGCCAGCAGCGCCTCGACCATGAAGGCATGCGCGGTCTTGCCCGTCTGCTGCGTCGCCAAGGCGATGCGCACCTTGAGTTCGCCGGACAGCTTGAGCTTTGTGGTGCTCGGCATTGGCGGTACGCCCGAAACAGGTGACACCGTGGCAGCACCCACGCACCCGCGTCAGCGCGAGCGGCTGGCCGTGCCGGGAACGTTGCTGCGTCCCCCGTTTTTCGCCCTATTGTTCGGAAGAGTCGGGGGGTCTATCCCCTGTTTCGGACTTCATGCGCCTTGCGATACACATCCGGATTGGCGCACCATGACATCAAATCCGATGCATGTAAGGACATCGAATGCGAACGACCGTGACGATAGACGACGCCCTGTACGAGCGGGCGCTTGAAGTGGCCGATCCGTCGATGGACAAGGCCGACCTGTTCCGCGAAGCGATCAAGACCTATGTCAGGGTGCAATCAGCCAGACGGCTCGCCGCGCTGGGCGCAACCCAGCCCGACATGTCGGACATCCCGCGCACGCGAGCTGACGCCCCCCAGTGAGCGGAATCCTTGTCGATACCTCGGTGTGGGTGGATCACTTCCGGCACGGTAACGACACACTCATCCAGCTTCTGGATCGCGACCTCGTACTGACCCACCCGCTGATCATCGGCGAACTGGCCTGCGGCACCCCCCGAGCCGCACGCAAACACTGACCGACCTCGCCAGCCTGCAGCCCGTCAGGCCAGTGCTGCGGAAGTGCTGGCTTTCATCGACCGCGAACACCTGTTCGGCCTCGGCTGCGGCATCGTGGACATGCACCTGCTCGCCTCCACCCTGATCACGCAAGGCGCCAGACTGTGGTCACTGGACAAGCGGCTGGACGTGCTGGCGGAGCGATTCGGCGTAGCGCATCGGACTGGAGGGCGCTGAGTGACTGCGCGGAAAGCGCATGGCTCCTTGTTTGACGCCCGCTTCGCACCCACCATGACAAGGGTTCCATGACCATGCTCATAAGAGGCCCGATGTGAGTACCGAAGTGTCCACATCGCAGTTCAAGGCGCGTGCACTCGAATACTTGCGCGACGTGGAACGCAGCGGCGAACCCCTCATCGTGACCGACCGTGGCGAACCGCGGCTGGAAGTGCGCCGTTTCACTCGGCAGGCGCGCTCGCCGCTGGACATCCTGCGCGGCTCGGTGCTGCGTTATGACCGGCCGACCGAACCGGTGGAAGAAGACGACTGGGACGCCGCGCGGTGATCGTGCCGAATACCCTCGCGATGCTGTGGTGGGCCAACGGCGAACGCGCCCAATTGTCCGCCGCCGCAGCGTCGACCATCGACGCCGAAATGGACGGCGACCAGATCCTCGTTTCAAGCATGTCGTCGTGGGAACTGGCCATGCTCGTCGAGCGCGGGCGCGTGGCGCCGTCGATGGACATCGCATCCTGGCTGGACACCCTCAGCCGGATCGACGCGGTGCGGATGGTGCCGGTCGACAGCGAAATCGCCGTGAAGAGCGTGCAACTGCCGGGCGACTTCCACAAGGACCCGGCCGACCGCATCATCGTCGCCACCGCGCGCAAGTTCGCCGCACCACTGGTCAGCGCCGACGAAAAGATCAGAGCCTTCCAGGAGGTGCGGACGATCTGGTGACACGGGGTGAGGGGCAGCGGGCGCCTGACCTTGAGCGGCAACAAGACGCGCTGCGCGCTTGAATCACCTGTAACAATGCATCGACTGTGCATATACTATGCAAACACACCCCTTCAGGATCGATGCCATGGTTTCCACCGCCTTTTCAGACGTGCTCGAATCGGTGCGCGAAGTCGGCACATCGCGCTTTTCAGCCGCGAACGTCGCCCATGTCATGGGTCTGCAGTTCCAGGATCTCGCCGAACTGGCGAAAGTCCACCGCAACACGCTGCGTACCCACCCGGAGTCACCGCGGCTCCAGTCCGCGCTGCGCGACCTGATGCGCGTGCTGTCCGCCGCGGCAGCCGTGCAACCGGACCCGCAGCGGGCGATCTTCCTTATCAAGAATGAACCCATCCCCGCGTTCCGCCACAAGACGCTGCTGCAACTGGTGCAGGAAGGCCGGACCGAAGACGCGATTGCCTATCTGGAGTCGATCAGCACGGGTTTCGTCGGTTGATTCTTGTCGATCTGCCGCCCGGCACCCCGCTGTTCCGGGCGCACACCCCGCAATGGGCCAGCCGGCCCACCAGCGGCGCGGGCGCCGCACTGAGAGGCGGGCGCTTCAACCGGGAAGGTGTCGAGGCGCTGTATCTGTCGCTGGACGAAGTGACCGCGCTGCGGGAGTACCAGCAGACATCGCCTTTTCTGCCGCCCTGCACCCTCTGCTCATACACCGCAACGCTGCAGCAACTCGTCGATCTCCGGCAACTTCACCGCGGCGCTCCGTGGGATGACCTGTGGCACGACTGGCGCGAAGACTGGCGTCACCTGAAATTCGACCTGCACATCGAACCACCGACCTGGGTGCTCGGCGACATGGTTCTGGCACGCGGGTATGTCGGCATTCTGTTTCCGAGTCATGTGAATGACGGGGGAAGCAACGTTGTGATTTTTGCCGAGCAGCTCCGGGGCGTGAATTCGATCGAGGTCTACGATCCTGATGGAAGGTTGCCGCGGGATCCGTCGAGTTGGCAGCGCTGAGACCCAATTCACTTGCTGGATATCGAGCTACGTCGCCAATACGGTCAAAATCGTGGCAAGTTTCCGAGATTTCTGCGCAAACCCATGCCCGCGGACACCTCGCAGGCGTCAGGCGCATAATCCTCGCCATGCCCACGATCAGAGCAAGTTCTTTGGTATCGTCATCCAGATGTTCTGCGCGAACACGCCCCGCCGCATTTCCATGCGCTTTACGCCGAACACGAAGCCCTGATCGACATCCGGACGCTCGAAGTGATCGGCGGCAGCCTGCCGCGCCGGGCACTTGCCCTGACAATCGAGTGGGCGATCGAACATCGCATGGAACTGATGGAGGACTGGAAACTGTGTCAATCCAGACAACACCCGAAGCGGATCAAACCACTGGAGTAATACCCGTCGCACCCTGGCGGATCAAGGCACTTGCGGTGCTGCCCGCTTACCGACTGGCCGTCACCTTCATGGATGACACGCAGGGCATCGCGGATTTTTCGGCGATTATTGCTGCCACGGATTGCGGCGTGTTTGAAGCGCTCAAGGACAAGGCCTGTTTCGATCAGGCACGCCTGCATCTCGGTGCGGTGACCTGGCCCAACGGAGCGGACATGGACCCGGCCTGGATGTATGAGCAGGTCCGAGTGAATAAATTGTGGCCTGTCCCCTTTTAACCCTCTACTACATACTCCTATGACTGCCGAAGTCCGACGTCTCCATCTGTCGGCCACAGCACTGAAGTCGCTAACGCCAGAGCAACGATATGTGTTCGTTCTTGCCAGTCACGTCTTCAACGAGCTCATGCTGCTGATGAAGTGGGTGGAAATTAGCCGGATGCCGCCGGGGACAACAGGCCCGCGTGAGGATGCTGCCGTCGGCGTATCCATGTTCTTGATTCGATTGCTTGCATCCAAACTCTATGAAGGACTGCACTCCGATGCACTCAGAAGAGAATCCATCGATACAACTCTCAGGGCAGACTACTTTCGACACGTTAACGGGCTGGAGCAGCAATGGGACAAAGCTCTCGCGTTACACGACAGCCTAACGTGGCTGGGATGGATCCGAAACAAAGGTGGGTTTCACTACATGAAGCCATCGCAATGGGAGCCGCATCTGACCGATGACATGTGCGAGGGAGCCTATGTGTACGTTGGACGGCGATATGCTGACACCTACTTCCACTGGACGGAGACAACCGCTTCAATTCCAGCGATGCTGCATGTAAATCCCGCTGATCCTTTTGAAGGCCTTGGGAAGATGCTCCAGGACCTCGGCGAAATTCTCGGCGTGGTTACCGACTGTCTCGCGAGAGGCATACAAGCTTTCCTCTATGCCAAAAATCTATGCGAAAACCTTTCGGATCCGATCATTTTCGATGCACCCTTGATGGAGCGCCCCGGAATCCACTACTTCCTCTCGGACAATCGCGCCGATCAGGGTAAGTGAGGCTTAACGCGCCTACAGATCACTGGCAATGATTCGGTCCTGACTTCGATTTCCGACGGGGAGGCGCAAACGTTGCGGGCGAGCCATTGGCCCGCCCGCCCCGCATCACTGCAGCAAGAACGCCGCGATCAGCGTCACCATACCGGCCGAAACCTGTACCGTGAGCTTCACGCTCTTGCCGTACTGCAACGTCAGCTTGAACATGGCAGAGCACCATTCAATGCCGGCGGGCCCGCCAACGTTAAGTTGGCAATTTGTATCGCGCCTTGCCAGGCGCTAGTCACCCGATGGTCCGGACCAGCGAGAAACGTGGGCAAAGATTATCCGTTTGGCAACATGCGGCGATCCCGGCATTTGATATCGCGGTCCGGTTTCCGCGTTTGCACACGCACACATGTCACTGGCAGGGTCCTTACCACTGAGCGCGCTTCGCGGCACGCCCCCGAGGGCGCGAACCCTCGTATGGAACTGCACCAGTTGGTCACGCGAAGTTGTCCGCCCGACTCCGATGCATCCCAATCCTTCAAATCTGGATCAATCCCAACTCAACGCCCCGCCCGTCTGATATTCAATCACCCGGGTCTCGAAGAAATTCCTCTCCTTCTTCAGATCAATCATTTCGCTCATCCACGGGAACGGGTTCTCCGCGCCCGGATACAGCACGTCGAGCCCGATCTGCTGCGCCCGGCGGTTGGCGATGAAGCGGAGGTATTCCTTGAACATGGCTGAGTTCAGGCCGAGCACGCCGCGCGGCATGGTGTCTTCGGCGTAGCGGTATTCGAGCTCGACGGCCTTGCGGAACAGGGTCTTGAGCTCTTCGCGGAATTCGACGGTCCAGAGGTGCGGGTTTTCGAGCTTGATCTGGTTGATCAGGTCGATGCCGAAATTGCAGTGCATGGACTCGTCGCGCAGGATGTACTGGTACTGCTCGGCGGCACCGGTCATCTTGTTCTGGCGGCCGAGGGCGAGGATCTGCACGAAGCCGACGTAGAAGAACAGGCCTTCCATCAGGCAGGCGAACACGATCAGGCTTTTCAGCAGCTGCTGGTCGGTTTCGGGTGTGCCGGTCTTGAACATCGGGTTGGTCAGCACGTCGATGAACGGGATCAGGAACTCGTCCTTGTCGCGGATCGACTGCACTTCGTGATAGGCGTTGAACACTTCGCCTTCGTCCAGGCCGAGCGACTCGACGATGTACTGATAGGCGTGCGTGTGGATGGCCTCCTCGAACGCCTGCCTCAACAAATACTGGCGGCACTCGGGCGCGGTGATGTGGCGGTAGGTGCCGAGCACGATGTTGTTGGCGGCCAGCGAATCGGCGGTGACGAAGAAGCCGAGGTTGCGCTTGATGAGGCGGCGCTCGTCGTCGGTCAGGCCGTTGGGCGTCTTCCACAGCTCGATGTCGCGCTGCATGTTCACTTCCTGCGGCATCCAGTGGTTGGCGCAGCCGGACAAGTATTTGTCCCACGCCCACTTGTACTTGAACGGCACGAGCTGGTTCACGTCGGTGCCGCCGTTGATGACGCGCTTGTCTTCGGCGCGGATGCGGCGCATGCGGGTGGATTGGGCGGGGGCCGGGGCCGGCGCGGGGGCGCGCGGCGCGATCGGCAGTTCGGCGATCGGAGCGGTCATCGGAAGGGGCTCGGCGTACATGTCGCGACGCGGCGCGGCGCCCGCACGGGGAGCCGCTTCGGTCGCCGCGGTGCGCAGGCCGAGGCCGGGTTGCGGGGTGTTCACGGGCAGGTCGTCTTCAAAACTCAGCATGGATGTTCTCTCCGTGGGCGGTGCGTGGAGCGACCGGGTTCTGGTTGATTCGGATATTCGGGGCGGACGTTGCCGGCATTTCTTCAGTCCCCCCCGGCCCTCACCCCCGGCCCCTCTCCCGCTGATGCGGGAGAGGGGAGCGGACGCGGGGTGCGGGAGAGGGGAGCGGGTTCCACTCACCCCCCGGCCTCTTTCCCGCTGATGCGGGAGAGGGGAGAGGTCAGGTGCGGCATTACTGGCAGGCTTCGCAGGTCGGGTCGTCGATGGCGCAGAACTTGGGTTCGGCTTCGCTCGGCACGGCATTGAGCTCGCCGCCGCGGCCGGTCGACTTCTCGGCGTGGGTGGCGCCCATGGCGCGCAGGTAATACGTGGTTTTGAGGCCGCGCAGCCAGGCCAGCTTGTAGGTTTCGTCGAGCTTCTTGCCTGAGGCGCCGGCCATGTAGATGTTCAGGCTCTGCGCCTGGTCGATCCACTTCTGGCGACGCGACGCGGCTTCGACCAGCCATTTCGGCTCGACTTCGAAGGCGGTGGCGTACAGGCTGCGCAATTCGGCCGGAATGCGGTCGATGCGCGACAGCGAGCCGTCGAAGTACTTCAGGTCGGCGACCATCACTTCGTCCCACAGGCCCAGCTTCTTCAGGTCGCGCACCAGGTGCTCGTTCACCACGGTGAATTCGCCCGACAGGTTCGATTTGACGAACAGGTTCTGGTAGGTCGGCTCGATGCTGGCGTCGACGCCGATGATGTTCGAAATGGTCGCGGTCGGCGCGATGGCGAGGCAGTTGGAATTGCGCATGCCGTAGTTGGCGATGCGGCTGCGCAGCGCGCTCCAGTCCATCGTGACCGAGCGGTCGACTTCGAGGTAGCCGCCGCGCTCTTCGGCCAGGATGTCGAGCGAGTCGTGCGGCAGGATGCCGCGGTCCCACAGGCTGCCCTTGTAGCTGGCGTAGCGGCCGCGCTCTTCGGCCAGTTCGGTCGAGGCCCAGTAGGCGTAGTAGGCGACGGCTTCCATCGAGCGGTCGGCGAATTCGACTGCGTCGTCGGAGGCGTACGGCGTACGCAGCTCATGCAGCGCTTCCTGGAAGCCCATCAGACCCATGCCGACCGGGCGGTGCTTCAGGTTGGAATTGCGCGCCTTGCCGACCGAGTAGTAATTGATGTCGATGACGTTGTCGAGCATGCGCATCGCGGTACGGATGGTCTTGCGCAGCTTGTCGTGGTCGAGCACCTTGTTGCCCTGGCCGTCGTCCTTCAGGTGGGCGACCAGATTCACCGAACCGAGGTTGCACACGGCGATTTCGGTGTCGGATGTGTTCAGCGTGATTTCGGTGCAGAGATTCGAGCTGTGCACCACGCCGACGTGCTGCTGCGGCGAGCGCAGGTTGCACGGATCCTTGAAGGTGATCCACGGGTGGCCGGTTTCGAACAGCATCGACAGCATCTTGCGCCACAGCGCCACCGCCGGCATCTTCTTGAACACGCGGATTTCGCCGCGCGCGGCCTTCTCTTCGTAGCGGGTATAGGCGGCTTCGAAGGCGCGGCCGAACAGGTCGTGCAGATCGGGGCAGTCGGACGGCGAGAACAGCGTCCATTCAGCGTTTTCCATCACGCGGCGCATGAACAGGTCGGGAATCCAGTTCGCGGTGTTCATGTCGTGCGTGCGGCGGCGGTCATCGCCGGTGTTCTTGCGCAGTTCGAGAAATTCCTCGATGTCGAGGTGCCAGCTTTCCAGATAGGCGCACACCGCACCCTTGCGCTTGCCGCCCTGATTCACGGCGACGGCGGTGTCATTGACCACCTTCAGGAAGGGCACGACGCCCTGGCTCTTGCCGTTGGTGCCCTTGATGTGCGAGCCCAGCGCGCGCACCGGCGTCCAGTCGTTGCCCAGACCGCCGGCGAACTTGGCCAGCAGCGCGTTTTCCTTGATCGCCTCGAAGATGCCGTCGAGGTCGTCTGCCACCGTCGTGAGGTAGCACGACGACAGTTGCGGGCGCAGCGTGGCGCTGTTGAACAGCGTCGGCGTCGAGCTCATGAAGTCGAAGCTGGCCAGCAGCTGGTAGAACTCGATGGCGCGCGCTTCGCGGTTGATTTCGTTCATCGCAAGGCCCATGGCGACGCGCATGAAGAACACCTGCGGCAGTTCGATGCGGCGGTCGCGGATGTGCAGGAAGTACCGGTCGTACAGCGTCTGCAGGCCGAGGTAGTTGAAGCGCAGGTCGTTGCGGTGGTCGAGCGCGGCGCCCAGCTTGGCGAGGTCGAACTGCGCCAGCTTCGGGTCGAGCAGTTCCGCTTCGATGCCCAGCTTGATGTAGCGCGGGAAGTAGTCGGCGTAGGCGGTGGCCATCGCGCCCTGCGATGTTTCTTCGCCCAGCACTTCGGCGCGGATCGTGTGCAGCAGCAGGCGGGCGGTGACGTAGCCGTAGGCCGGATCGTTCTCGATCAGCGAGCGGGCGGCGAGGATGGCCGACTTGCGCACTTCATCCACCGGCACGCCGTCGTACAGATTGGTCAGCGTGGCGTCGAAAATGGTGGCGACCGACACGACGTCGCCGAGGTTTTCACAACTGTCCTGGATCAGCGTGCGCAGCGCTTCGCGGTCGAGCGGCATGCGGCGGTCGCCATCGACCACGTGCAGCACCGGCTGCTCGGTCGATGCTTCAACGGCCTGCTGCTTCTGCGCACGTTCGGCGGAACGCTTTTCGCGGTACAGCACATAGGCGCGCGCCACGTCGTGCTCGGCCGAGCGCATCAGCGCCAGTTCGACCTGGTCCTGGATGTCTTCGATATGGAAGGTGCCACCGTGCGGCAGGCGGCGCAGCAGCGCGCCGACGACCGCGTCGGTCAGTGCGGCAACCTGTTCGCGCACGCGCGCCGACGCCGCGCCCTGCCCGCCATTCACGGCGAGGAAGGCCTTGGTCATGGCGATGGAAATCTTGGCCGGCTCGAACGCCACCACGGCACCGTTCCTGCGGATGATCTTGTAATCGGTGTGCGCACTGTGCGCGGCCGCCGACGACTCGAGGCTGATCTGGTCCGGCGTGCCGGACAGTGAACGGTTGCTGCCGTGTTCGGCGCTGATCTGCATGCGTACATCTCCCTGGAGAACCGCAGCCACGCTGCGGCGGAATGAGTCTGGAGGTGGGGAAGTGTGCTCTTCGACCACTACCTATAGTGGTTCAAGCAGTTTGAGCTACTAAGTGTAGTGATGCGACCCGGACACCGCAAGCGCTTTTTTCCGTCCGCGGCGAATTCGCCGGAAACGCTTCAGGGGCGCGGGATACCGATCGCCGACCAGTCGAAACAGGCGCCCGGATCGGTCTTTCGACCGGGTGCCACATCCGAATGGCCTACGACATCGGCAATCGGATGGCGCTGGCGCAGCGCCCCGATCAGCGCGCGTGCGCGCGCGTACTGGGCCGCTTCGAAGGGCAGCACGTTGCAGCCTTCGAACTCGATGCCGACCGAAAAATCGTTGCAGCGGCTGCGCCCCTGCCAGCTCGAGACGCCCGCGTGCCAGGCGCGCTCAAGGGTGGACACGAACTGCAGCAGCTCGCCGTTGCGCCGCACCACGAAGTGCGACGACACCCGAAGTGCCGAGATATCAACGAAGTAGGGGTGAGCCGATGGGTCGAGCCGGTTGGTGAACAGGTGTTCGATCCACGGCCCGCCGAAATCGCCCGGCGGCAGGCTGATGCTGTGCAGCACGATGAGCGACACCGGCGCATCGTCCGGCCGCGGATCGCGATTCGGAGAATCGACGCGCCGCGCCGCTGCGCACCAGCCGTCGGCGCCGATGACGAGATCGGTGTGGGTCAAGAGGAGGTGCCCTTGGAAACTCGCACTTTGAGTACGCGGCAACTCGAATTTGACGAACTGAATCGCCCGCAGGGCAGGCTCCTACAAAAGACATCGCCCTTTTCGCAGGAGCGGGCCCTGCCCGCGATCGCCACTCCGATCACGCGACCAAACATGATCGACGCGTCCGATCGCCTGCGGAGCAGGCCCCCGCGGAGAACGCCACGCTTTTCGCAGGAGCCTGCCCCGCAGGCGATCCGCGCGGCAGCGTCCGAGACCCGGCTTTCACTCATTGATGCCCAGCCGCTGCAGGCGGTAGCGCAGCGAGCGGAAGGTGACGCCGAGCAGGCGGGCGGCGGCCGTCCGGTTGTAGCGGGTCTTGCGCAGGGCGTCTTCGATGGCGGCGCGTTCCATGCGGTCGAGGTAGTCCTGCAGTGGCAATTCGCCGGCCGGGTCTGCGGGTGCGTCGTCGTCGGCCGGCATCAGGCCGAGATCGGCCGCGTCGATCTGGGCGTCGGCGCTCAGCGCATAGGCGCGTTCGAGCACGTTCTCGAGCTCGCGCACGTTGCCGGGGAAGGGATAGGCGCACAGCGCGTCGATCGCGGCGCGCGTGAGCACCGGGTGCGCATTGTCGGGGGCGGCGATGCGCACGAGCAGGGTCTGCGCAAGCTGCGGAATGGATTCGCGGCATTCGCGCAGGCTGGGCATGCGCAGTTCGAGCACATTGAGTCGGTAGAACAGATCCTGCCGGAAGCGGCCGTCATCGACCATCTGCTTCAGATTGCGGTGGGTGGCGCTGATCAGCCGGATGTCGGTCGGCTCTTCGCTGCGCGCACCCACCCGGCGCACCGACTTTTCCTGGATGGCGCGCAGCAGCTTCACCTGCATCGACAGCGGCAGATCGCCGACTTCGTCGAGAAACAGCGTGCCGCCCTTCGCCGCCTGGAAATAGCCTTCGCGGTCGGCATCCGCCCCCGTGAAGGCGCCCTTGGTGTAACCGAAGAATTCCGACTCGACCAGGGTTTCGGGAATGGCGCCGCAATTGACGGCGATGAACGGCCCGGCGCGGCGTGCCCCGAGTTCGTGGATGAGCCGGGCGGCGCGCTCCTTGCCGCTGCCCGATTCGCCCTGGATGTTGACCGGCGCACTGCTGCGCGCCAGTTTGGTGATCATGTCGCGCACATGCACCAGTGCCGGCGCGTCGCCGACCAGCGCGTCGGCGCCCTGTGCCGGCGAGGCGGCATTGCGGCCCGGCAGGTCGAGCGCCGAGCGCACCAGCGCGCGCAGCTGTTCGATCGACACCGGCTTGGCGAGGTAATCGAAGGCGCCCGCCTTCAGCGCGGCCACCGCGTTGTCCATGCTGCCGTAGGCGGTGATGACGGCCACCGGCAGGTCGCGATGATGTTCGGCGATGTGACGCACCAGATCCATGCCTTCGCCGTCGGGCAGGCGCATGTCGGTCAGGCACAGCGCGAACTGCTCGCGCGCGAGGAAGTCGCGCGCCTGTTCGACGGTGCCGGCGAGCGACGCATGCAGGCCCATGCGGGCGAGCGACATGTCGATCAGCTCGCGCAGATCGTCTTCGTCGTCGACCACCAGCACTTTCAGCTCACGTTGTGATCGCCGACGTTCCATGCACCGTCCCAGCTTCTGTTCATGCCGCGTACGCGGAAGTGCGCCCCCGGCGAATTATCCACGAAGTCCAGCCGCGCCCCGTTGGCTTCGCACAGTTCGCGCGCAATGTAGAGGCCGAGGCCGGTGCCCTTGCTGTGCGTGGTGAAGAAGGGCTCGAACAGGTGCGTACGCACCGCGACGTCGATGCCCGGGCCGTCGTCGAGCACCTCGATCAGCGTTGCGTCGTCTTCGCTGCGCACGATGATGCGCACCGATTCCTGGCCCTGACTGGCGTAGCGCAGCGCATTGACCACCAGATTCCACAACACCTGATGCAGATGGCCGCGATCGAACCAGATCGCGCCCGATGCCGGTGCATCGATGCGCACGCGGCTGCGTACCGATGCATCACGCATCGCCAGTTCGTCGACAAAGCCGCGCGCATAGGCGGCGACATCCAGCAGCTCGGGTTCGGCCCGGTCGCGACGACCGAGTTCGAGCACATCGCTGACCAGGCGGTCGAGCCGCTGACTGTTGTCGCAGATGATGCGGGTGAGTCGCGCCTGCGTTTCGGCGCGGCGCTCTTCCTGCAGCAGTTCGGCCGCCTGCGTGATGGCCGACAGCGGGTTGCGGATTTCATGCGCCATGCTGGCGGTCAGCCGGCCGAGCGCGGCGAGCTTGATCTGGCGCGCCTGTTCGCGCAGCCGCGCCAGATCCTCGATGAACACCAGGTGACCGCCCTGCTCGCCCGCGGGCACGCAGCGCACGCGCACCGCCGCCGGGCGCGCCGGCAGGTCGAGCACCATGACCCGTTCGCGGTCGGCCGACACGACGCCGGACAGCAGGTCGTCGAGCGCGGGCGAGAAATCCGCCAGCGTGACCGGTCGCGGCATGGTGGGGTCGAGCAGGCGGTGCGCCTGCGGATTGGCCTGCGTCACGCGGCCATCGGGATCGACCACCAGCACACCGTCTTCCATGTCGCGGATGACGCGCTCGTTCACCCGCATCTGCTCGGCCAGATCGCGCCCGCGCTCGCGCGCCAAAACCTCGTTGGCAATGACGCGGCGGGCCAGCAGGCGTACCGCGATCGCCGTGGCGAAGAAGCCGATGCTGATGGTGCCAACCTGCACGAATGTGGTCGCGTCATCGACCGTGGTGATCGCCTGTATCGACTGTTCGAAAAGCATCGCGATACTGGCCACCGCGGCGTAGAACACCGCCAGCCGGCCCTGCCCGACCAGCGCCGCGAAGGCGAGCACAACCACATGCATGAACGGCAGACCGCTGCTGGCGCCACCGCTTGCGTACGTCAGAACGGTCAGAAAGACGATGTCGGCCAGCACGCCCAGCGTGAGGCGACCGCCGGAGGTCGGCAGCACGCGGTCGGCGCCGAGCATCGTCACCAGCGCAAAGCCCCAGTAGGCAAGCGCGGTGCGCGAAAACAGCATTTCGTTGTAGCGGCCGAAGCTGATGTCGCCGGCGAAGCCGAGCACGATGGCCAGCAGCACCGACGTCATCAGCAGCCGGTACAGGCTGAAGTAGCGCAACGGCGTCAGGAACGACAGGCTGGCGCTGTCGTCATCGACCGGCGCAGCGTCAGCGACCGTCGTCGTGCGCATCCGCATGCGCGTCCCGGTGCTCGATTGAACAGTAATGTCGCTCGCCGGCGGGCAGCGCCTCGCCTTCAGGCAGACGCAGACCACAGTGCGCGCACTGGACGATCTGCTCGATCGCCTTCGTCTCGGACTTGCGTTCGACCGGATCGGGTTTGCGTGTCTTCTTGAAGAACCACAGCCAGGCGACCAGCGCCAGCAGTGCAAAAAAGAGGATTCGGGTCATCGTTGCGCGAAAAGGTCGGGTTCGGCGGATGCCACGGCAACGCGGAACCTCCGCATCGCCTGAACCGTGCGGCAAGCTTACGGCGCAGCCGCGATTTGCGCGAGTCCCCGAGAGCGAACGGACAACCGGTGATTGATGCGGCGATTCTTCAGGGCCCTTCGCCTTCAGGGCGCTGTTGTCGAATCACCCGCGAGAGAAACAAAAAAGCCACCTCGAGAGGTGGCTTTTTCGCGGGATTCTTGGTCGGGGAAAGAGGATTCGAACCTCCGGCCCCTGCGTCCCGAACGCAGTGCTCTACCAGGCTGAGCTATTCCCCGATCTGCACGGCCGGTAACCCGTGCAGCACTGCTGTTTCGTCACCCTGCGGCAACGAGGCGCGCATTATGCTAGAACTCGCGCTCAACTGCAAACGCCGCGAGATCGAACAGACTCTGCATGTATTCGTTGGACGGCAAACCCTGCAGCGCGGCGCTCGCCAGCGCTGCTTCGGCGCGTGCGTGACTGCGAGCCGCATCGATTGCGCCACTGGCGACGACCGCTTCGAGCACGGCTGCCCAGTCATCGCGCCCACCCTCTTCGATCGCGTGCCGAACGGCGGCCACCTGCGGCGGTGTGCCGTTCTTCATGACGTGGATCAATGGCAGCGTAGGTTTCCCTTCGGCCAGATCGTCACCGAGATTCTTGCCGATGGATTGTTCGTCGCCGGAGTAATCGAGCACGTCGTCGATCAACTGGAACGCGGTGCCCAGATGCATGCCGAAGCGCGCAAAACGGTCTTCGACCTCGGGGGTAGAGCCAGCCAGCAGTGCACCCAGCCGGCTGGCCGCTTCGAACAGCTTGGCTGTCTTGTAGCGGATCACCTGCAGGTAGCGCTGTTCGTCGACGTCGGCGTCGTGGCAGTTGAGCAACTGCAGCACCTCGCCTTCCGCAATCACATTGGTGGCCTCGGCCAGCACCGCCTGCACCCGCATGCTGCCCACGCCCACCATCATCTGGAAGGCGCGCGAATACAGGAAGTCGCCGACCAGCACCGACGCGGCATTGCCGAACAGTGCGTTGGCGGTCTTGGCACCGCGCCGAAGTTCCGACTCGTCGACGACGTCGTCGTGCAGCAGCGTCGCCGTGTGGATGAACTCGACGACTGCAGCCAGCTCGGTGCGATGCGCACCGGTGTAGCCGCAGGCGCCCGATGTCAGCAGCACCAGCGCCGGACGCATGCGCTTTCCGCCCGCACCGATGATGTACTCGGCCACCTGACGCACCAGCACAACGTCGGAATGCAGCCGCTCGCGGATGACCACATCGAGCTGGCTCATGTCGTCGGCGATCAGGCTGTAGAAGCGGTTCAGGGATGACAAGGCAGACGGCCGACGCGGAAAAACGCGGATGGTAGCAGCGCACGCCCGCCCGTCAAGTTCGCGCATTCGGCACCCTTTGACTTCGACGTCCGGGCTCGGATATACTTATCGATTCCCTTAAACCTTATTGGGGTTACACATGTACGCGGTCATAAAAACCGGTGGCAAGCAGTATCGCGTTGCCAGCGGCGAAAAAATCAAGGTAGAACAGATACCTGCGGATGTGGGCTCGGAAATCGTGATCGACCAGGTTCTGATGGTCGGCGAGGGCGAATCGGTCAAGATCGGTGCGCCCCTGGTTGCCGGTGCCAGCGTTCGTGCAACGGTGCTCACTCAAGGGCGCCACAAGAAGGTGACGATTTTCAAGATGCGCCGCCGCAAGCACTTCCAGAAACACCAGGGGCATCGTCAGAATTACACCGAGCTGCGCATCGAAGCCATCAACGGCTGAGAGTGTTAACAGTGCGTTGGCCGCACTGAGCGTATTCAGGAGAGCATGAAATGGCACACAAAAAAGGCGGCGGCAGTACGCGTAACGGTCGCGATTCGGAGTCGAAGCGTCTTGGCGTCAAGAGCTATGGCGGTCAGTTGATTTCGGCAGGCAGCATCATCGTGCGTCAGCGTGGCACCGAATTCCACCCGGGCGACAACGTCGGCATGGGCAAGGACCACACGCTGTTCGCGAAGATCGAGGGCGTTGTACAGTTCTCCATCAAGGGCGCCAGCCGCCGTCGCGTAGTGACCATCGTTCCGGCTGCAGCCTGATACAGGCTTGACGGAACCGAGGCCCTGCCCCCGAGGCAGGGCTTTTTGTTTGTGCCGCCGTCACGGCATCGAAGCAGCGTTCTCGTTGTATCCAGCATTGATCCAGTCAGGTGTGAAGCGAAATGAAGTTCTTTGACGAAGCGAAGATAGAAGTCATCGCCGGTGACGGTGGAAATGGCTCTGCCTCGTTCCGGCGCGAAAAATTCATTCCGTTCGGCGGGCCCGACGGCGGTGACGGTGGTCGCGGCGGCAGCATCTGGGCCATTGCCGATCGCAACCTGAACACACTGATCGATTTCCGCTATACGCGCATGTTCAAGGCCGACAGCGGAGCCAACGGCCGCGGCGCCGATTGCTACGGCCGCGGCGGCGAAGACCGCGAGTTGCGCATGCCGGTCGGCACGACAATTACCGATCTGGCGACCGGCGAAGTCATCGCCGACCTCGACCGAGACGGCGCGCGAGCGCTGATCGCCAAGGGCGGTCGCGGTGGCCTGGGCAATCTGCATTTCAAGTCGAGCACCAATCGCTCGCCCAAACAGACCACGCCGGGTGAGGAAGGCGAGCGGCGCGAACTGAAGCTGGAGCTCAAGGTGCTCGCCGATGTCGGTCTGCTCGGCATGCCGAACGCCGGCAAGTCGACCTTCATCCGTGCCGTTTCCGCGGCGCGTCCCAAAGTCGCTGATTATCCTTTCACCACGCTGGCTCCGAACCTCGGCGTGGTGCGCGTCGATGAGTCGCGCAGTTTCGTGCTGGCCGACATTCCCGGCCTGATCGAAGGCGCTGCGGAAGGTGCCGGACTGGGTCACCAGTTTCTGCGTCACCTGCAGCGCACGCGCCTGCTGCTGCACTTGGTCGACATCGCACCGTTCGACGAGGCGGCTGACCCGCTGCACGACGCGCGCGCCATCGTCGAGGAACTGCGCCGTTACGACGATGCGCTGTACCAGAAGCCGCGCTGGCTGGTGCTGAACAAGATCGACCTGATCCCCGAGGACGAACGTGCCGCGCGCGTGAAGGCTTTCGTCGACGCATTCGGTGCCGAACGCGTCTTCACCATTTCGGCGCTGACGCGCATCGGCTGCGACGGCTTGTGCTATGCCGTGATGGACCACGTTGAAGCGACGCGCCCGCCGCCCGAACCGGAGCCCGACGTGCGCGATCGCGAAATCACTGAACCCGGCGATGAAGGCAGCGATGAGAGCGCGACTTGAGCGGGCGAAACGTCTGATCGTAAAGGTCGGCAGTGCGCTGGTCACGAACAATGGCGCCGGGCTTGACCTCGGCGCACTGCAGGAATGGGCGCGCCAGATCGCCGCGTTGCGTGCAGAGGGCCGCGAAGTGCTGCTGGTGTCGTCCGGTGCCATCGCCGCCGGCATGCAACGCCTGGGCTGGGTCTCACGGCCGCATGCGATGCACGAATTGCAGGCCGCAGCCGCGGTCGGCCAGATGGGTCTTGCACAGGCCTACGAAGGTGCGTTCTCCGGCTACGGTCTGGTCTGCGCGCAGGTACTGCTGACGCACGAAGACCTGGCCGACCGCACGCGCTACCTGAATGCCCGCTCAACCCTGTCCACGCTGATGGAACTGGGCGTGGTGCCGGTCATCAACGAGAACGACACCGTCGTCTACGAAGAGATCAAGTTTGGCGACAACGATACGCTGGGTGCGCTGGTCGCCAACCTGACCGAAGCCGACTGCCTGATCATCCTGACCGACCAGAACGGCCTGTACACCGCCGACCCGCGCAAGGATCCATCCGCCACGCTGATCAGCGAGGGCGAAGCCGACGACGCGCGCTTCGAAGCCATGGCCGGTGGCGCCGGCAGCGGCATTTCGCGCGGCGGCATGATCACCAAGGTGCGCGCTGCACGGCGCGCCGCGCGCAGCGGCGCCGATACGGTGATTGCCAGCGGCCGCGAGCCCGATGTGCTGCTTCGGCTGGTGCGCGGCGAAGCACTGGGGTCGTATCTGAAGGCCGGCAGTTCGCCGCTGGCTGCTCGCAAGCAGTGGCTGGCCGATCACCTGCAGATGGTCGGCACGGTCACGCTCGACGAAGGTGCCGCACGCGCATTGCGCCAGGGGAAGAGCCTGCTGCCGGTGGGCGTGATCGACGTGCAGGGCCAGTTCGAGCGCGGCGCCGTGGTGGCGTGCCGAGATACCCAGGGCAATGAACTGGCGCGCGGGCTGATCAATTATTCGGCGTCGGAGACGCGCCGCATCGCACGTCGCGCATCGTCGGAAATCGAGGCGCTGCTTGGCTACATCGACACCGAAGAACTGATCCACCGCGACAACATGGTGCTCGCCTGAACGCTGTGCGGTTCAGTCGCCTGCAGGCAGCGGCAGACTGAGCGACAGCTGCGTGCCGCGTCCCGGTGCGGGGCCGATGCGGAAACTCCCGCCTAGCGCGTCGGCGCGGTATTTCATGCCGAGCAGGCCGTGCGACCCGGTCTTGCCGCGCGATCCGGCGGCGATGCCGACACCATCATCAACGATTTCCAGTGCGATCTTCCCGTCCGCGACCGACAAGGTGATCGTCACGCGACTCGCCTGCGCGTGCTTGCGGATATTGGTGAGCGCCTCCTGCACGACACGGTAGATCGCGATCCCGCGGTCGCGGTCGAGCTCGAGCGCGTCCGGCAGCTGCAGCACCAGTTCGAAGGGCGCCGATGCGCGGGTTTCGTCGGCCAGCGCCTCGAGTGCCGGCAGCAGGCCCAGATGCGTCAGCACGGTCGGTACCAGACCTTCGATGACGCGCCGCTTGATCTGCACGCCCTGCTCCAGGATGTCGCATACGCGGGCCAGTGAATCGACGTCCGGACTGCCCTGCTTGCGCGCGCGGCGCAGCAGCATCGATGCCTCCATCCGGCTGGCCGTCAGGATGGAGCCCAGTTCATCGTGCAGTTCGCGCGCCAGCGACGACTTCTGCCGCTCGGCTTCGGTCTGCAGGTGACTCGCCAGCTCCGACAGCTCCTCGGTGCGCACGCGCACCAGCGCATCGAGTTCGTCGCGCGCCTCGCGCAGCCGGTTCGCCGTGGCCAGTTCGACCTGACTGCGCATCGAATAGGCGCGCAGCAGCAGGATGAGCAACAGTACGCCGATCGCGACGACCGCGATGGCCACGCTGCGCTGATGTTCGATCTCCTCGCCGAGCAGCGCCATCTGCTCTTCCAGATAGGCGCGTTCGGTCTTCACCAGCGGTTCCAGCGCATCGCGAAGCGGCTCCTGAGCGACCACCGGCGGCAGGAACACATCCATCACCTCGACCGGACTCGCATCGGCCGGCAGCGCGCGCAATCGCTTCAGTTCTTCGGCTTCGGCGACGCTGACGCTACGCACCAGGGCGATGCGTTCCGGATCGATCTGACGGCGCATCGCCCAGCCCACCACCTCGTCGGCCGCGCTGGCGAGGCGCTGCGCCGCGATCAGGTGCTGCTGCAGATGATCGACCGAGGGCTCTTCTATATAGCGGGCTTCCGTCATCGTGACCTGGGCGTTGTCGAACACCAGGTCATTCAGTGCCGCGAGTGAAAGACGCGAGGCGTCGATTTCCTCGCGCGCACGCTGCATCGACTGGAAGGTGGTTTCGGAAATGACCGTAAAGGCGATGCCCACCGCGACGACCAACAGGGCGCCCCAGCGGAAGCGCGCCAGCCGCATCAGTACGCTGTCGGTCAGCCGCTCGGCACCGCCGGTCGCCGACTCCGCCTTGCGTGCCGCCCGCGACAGACCTTCGGTGATGACGCGGCGACGCTCGGCGCCTGTTGTCGTACGGCGCTCGGCGTCAGACATGTCCGACGCCCTGCCGATAACGCGGACGACAGCTGCCGACAAGGCGACGCTCTATCGTCAACCCATGAGCTCCGACGCAGGCGTCGGGTACGAAAAGTGATCCATTCACCCAGGAGGCTGCCATGCTGCACTATGCCCTTATCTTTTTCATCGTTGCCCTCATTGCCGCCCTGTTCGGTTTCGGTGGTATCGCCGCCAGTGCAGCGGGTATAGCAAAAATACTGTTTTTCGTCTTTCTGGCGCTGACGCTGGCATCCTTCGTACTCGGGCTGTTCAGACGCTGAGCGTCTGCAGTCTGCGGCACACACTGAAGGAAACCGACCATGAACAAACGACGCATCCTGCTCGCGGACGATCACCAGATCGTCCGCAACGGCCTGCGCCAGCTCATCAATGGCGAAGCCGACCTCGAAGTCTGCGCGGAAGCGGCGACGAGCGCGGAAACGCTGACACTGCTGCGCCAGCAGGACTTCGATGTGCTGCTGCTCGACATTTCGATGCCCGATCGTGACGGCATGGACACGCTGCGCCTGCTGCGTACCCATCGCGCCGACCTGCCGGTACTCATCATCAGCGCCTATGCGGAAGAACAATACGCGCTGAACATGCTGCGCGCCGGCGCCAACGGCTACATCCGCAAGGATGCTGACGTCGAGGACATCCTGACCGCCATCCGCACGGTACTCCGCGGCCGGCGCTACGTCAGCGATGTGGTGGCCGACCTTCTGACGCAGCGGCTCAATGGCGACAACGACGCGCCGGCGCACCAGCAGTTGTCGGAGCGCGAGTTCCAGGTGCTGCACAAACTGGCCACCGGCAAGTCGGTCACCGAAATCGCCGAAGAGCTGTTCATCAGCGTCAAGAGCGTCAGCACCTATCGCAGCCGCCTGCTGACCAAACTGAATCTGAAGAGCAATGCGGAACTGACGTACTACGCGCTCAAGAATGGATTGATCGAGTGAGGGCGTCTGTCGGCCCCGACCTACAGTTCACCGGGAGCGTTCATGCGAAACTCGCGCTCCCGGGCTTTGCCCCCTGACGCACGAAACCGCCGTGGAATGGCCCCGCTCTCCTTCAGAAGCCGCACGGCAGCGCCCGATCCGGGTGCTGCTGGTCGAGGATTCTCCGCTGATCCGCAAGCATCTGGTTGCCCTGCTTGAAGACAGCGAGGGAATCAGCGTAAGCGACGAGGTGGACACCGAAGCGGCGGCCACCGCGGCGCTCGACAGCAACACCTTCGATGCGGCGGTGGTTGATCTGCAGCTGCGAGAAGGCAGCGGTTTCGGTGTGCTGCAGCACCTGCAGCGCCACTGCCCTGACGTGCTCGCGATCGTCCTCACCAACAGCAACACACCCGCCATGCGCGCGCGCAGCCTGGCGCTCGGCGCTCATCACTTCCTCGACAAGTCGAGCGAGTTCGACCGCGTGGCCGAACTGCTCGAAGCCCTGCGCTGACTGTCGGTCAGAAGTCGAGCCTTGCGCGCAGCCACGCCAGCCGCCCCGGCTCGTTCACCCTCTCGGTGAGCACCAGCCCGGCCGGCTGAAAGCCGCCTGTCCGGCTGATGTGTTCGGCGTAGGCGCGGTCGAACAGGTTGTCGACACCGGCGCTCAGCACGATTCCCTGCATTGCCTGCCAGCTCAGCATCACGCGCACCGTGGCGAAGCCCGGCGTCTCGCCGAGGTCGGTACCGAGCGCATTGCCGAAGCCCACATGAACGCGGTCCTGCCGCTGCACCAGCCGTACACCGCCGCTCACGCTGAACGTGGGGCGCAGGTACTCGAGTCCGAGCCGCATCTCCGCCGGCGAGGTCTGGGCGAGCGGAACGTCCTGCGTGAGGTTATCGGCCCGCGTCCAGGCCACGGAACCCACCGCGTGCAGATCGCCGACGACGCGCAGTCGGGCGTCCAGCTCGGCACCCACGCGACGCGCGTCCACATTGCGGGCGGTGATGCCCTGTTCGGCGAGGATGAAATCGCCGATCCGGCTGTGGAAGACATTCACGGCGACATGTGTGTCGCCGGCGCGCCAGTTCAGCCCGGCGTTGATTTCGCGGTTGGTTTCGGCGTCGATGTGGAAGGCGGCGAAGCTTGCCCGCTCCAGATTGGAGGCGGCGCGCTGTGCGACACCGAAGGCGATGAAACCGTCGAGCGACGGATCGATCTGCCACTGCAGCCGAACGAAGCCGGAGCGCAGCGTTTCGGTACGTTCCTCGCCACTGCCCGGCAAAAGCTGGGTGCCGAGGAAGTTGCGCAACTCACCTGCCTGAGTATGAAGGCGATCGACGCGCAGGCCGGCGCGCAGTGTGACGGTGTCGCGACGATGGGTCATTTCGGCGAACGCACCCTGCGCGCGCGCGTCGAGGCGGTAGAACGAAGTCAGCGACGCGGTCGACAGCGGACAGTTGTCGGTACCGGTGAAACAGGTACGCGTGGTGCGGAAGTTGTCGCCTTCATGCGCGTCGTCGCGCACATCGGCGCCGGCGAGCACATCGGTGGCCGCATCGAGGTCGAAACGTGCACTCAGGCGGGCGGTGCGGCCGGTGTAGTCCTGGCGCATCAGCAGCGTGGGGAACTGGTCCAGAAAGCCGGGCACCAGTTCGACCGGCTTGATCGGGCGATAGGTGTAATCGTCCATCAGGTGATTCACGTGCTGCCAGCGCAGCGAGAACTCCAGCGCCGACAGCGTGCGGCCGGGTCTGCGATGGGTGAGTTTCGCGCCCCACACCGAGCGCCTGAAGCGCGTGCCGTCCATGTGGAAGGCCGGAAAACCGGCGATCGCGTCGCCATTCTCGATATCGACTTCCACGTCAGTGTCCGGGCCGAGCCGCGCACCGGCGGCAAGCGTTGTCGAATGCCTCGAGTAGAAGGACTGGAAGCGGCGTCCCGCGCCATCGCGGTAATCATCGGAATCGTTGCGTACGGCACCGGCCCGCAGCCAGAACTGCTCGTCCGACCAGCTGTATTCAGCCGACAGGTCAAGCCGGTCGAACCCGCTGCGACCGACGGCCGCCCTCAGCCGGCTGCCCTGCCCCGGCTCCGGCGGCAGGCGCTGCACGCGTACCTGACCGGACAGCGCCGGACCGAACTGCACGGTATTCGGTCCCTTGACCACGGTCAGCACGTCATAGCTGTCGGGCTGCAGGTAGGAGGTGGCCGGGTCCATGCCGTGATTGCAGGCGGCATCGGCGACGGCGTCGTTCACGACGATGGGCAGGCGCGCGCCGCCGAGCCCGCGCAGGAAGGCGCTGCCGGCCGTGCCGCCGACCCGGCTGATGTTGAAGCCGGTGATGTCACGCAGCAGCTCCGACGCATCGCTGTGCGAACGCGGCACTTCACGCAGGTCGACCACGGTGTCGGGCGCGCCATCGTTGCGCGTGGCGGTGATGCTGACCGTCGGCGCGACCGTCTCTGCGGCGGCAGCGGTCGACCACAGCAGCAGGCACAGGCCGCGCGCCCGCAGGGAAAGCTTGGATGTCATCGATATGGGCCGCTCTCCGGCACGTCGAATGACGCTTCGGAGAGCGGCTTCCTATCAGCTGCGTCGGGCCGCGCGGCGCGCCGCGAAAGCCGTCAGGCCGAGACCACCCAGCAGCAGCGCCCAGGTCTGGGGTTCCGGTACCGGCGGGAGGCTCACTTCGTGCTCGAACGCCACGGCGACGCGGATCCGGTCACGGAACGGATCACCCATGCCGGGCATCGCGACGTGGTGATACATCGACCCGTTCAGGTTCAGCCAGAGGCTGTTTTCGTCATGCGAAAAATGCAGCGACGGTTCGAAGCCCTCGATCAGATTGCCGCTCTGGCCGCTGACGTAGCCGGTATTGCTGATCGATGCGGATTCGATCGGTTCGAGCACGTTGGCAGCGTCGAACACCCGGAAACCGATGAATTCGGGCGAACCGAAATTCATGAAATCGATGCTGCCGGTGTAGGTGAATGCCATTCCGCTGTCGAAGATGTCCACGCTCCACGAAGACGTACCGGCTGAATTGAGGCTGATCTTCGGTATTTCGACGGCATCGCTGACGCTGACCACGAAGGTCTGCAGCGCCTGGAAGCCCGCACCCAGTCCGAGGTCGAGACCGTACTGGACGGTGACGGCATGGTCTTCGAAACTGGCGTGCGCACGCGCGGCCGAGGGCGCGAGTGCAGCGGCTGCTGCGATGCCGGCGACGAAACTGCGTGAAAGTGCATTTCTCATGATGGGTATTCCTTTCGTTCGAATGTGTGAGGCGGATCGGGCAGCCCGATCCGCGTGCTTGAGCCGGCAGTGCGAATCCACTCAGATCAGCGCGGCGCGGCGGCGCGCGATCAGCCCGATCAGGCCGAGGCCGGCGAGCATCAGCGCCCAGCCTTCGGGCTCGGGCACGGCGGTGACCGACAGCGCCGCAGAAAAGCCGCGCTGCGCCGTGCCGGCATCGAAATCGACGTACGGGCTGGCGTAGCGCGCGCCACCCACGATCAGGCTGTAGCTGCCGGCGGCCAGCGTGAAGCGGGCCGAGACGGTGCCGTCCGCGCTGCCGTCGCCGGTGATGTCGATCACCTTGTCACCGTTGACGTCGACGCCGGCGCCATCCACGGCCTGACCGATGTAGGCCAGCCGGGCCGACGCCCAGCCGGACGCGCCCACTTCGGCCAGCTTGTTGCCGAGCCAGAAATCGCCGCTGGCGTTGAAGGCGCCCTCTCGCGTCCCGTTGATGCCGGCGCCGAGGTAGTTCGGATTCAGCGTGGGCAGGAAGCCCGGGTGATGGGCGAGGTAGTCCGGATGGTCGCCGCCTTCAAAGGCCGCTGCCGGTGCCAGTCCGCTGTACAGCGAAAAGCCCGGGATCAGGTCACCGAGGGCGGTCAGCGTGGTGCCGCCACTGAGGTAGTCGAAGCTCGCGGCGCTGACCGTCAGCGTGACGACCGATGCTTCGGTCAGCGTGAACTTTGCCCAGCGCAGGCGGTGGCTGTCACCCCAGTCGGCGTCGGCGCCATCGGCCCAGCCAAAATCGGACGTGACGCGCTGGTTCGACAGCGTCCAGGTATTGCCCGTCTGCACGCCATTGGCGAGGAAGTCACGCGTGCTGTAGCTGACATGGGCGAAGGCGGAAGCGGAAAACAGGCCGGCGAGCGCGGCCACGATGATTCTGTTCTTCATGAAAAGTACTCTCCTTGATACGTGCAGGTGCGCTGCGCAGTGCTGGCTTCAGCGCACGGAAGCGCACGACATCCATCCTCAGGCAGTAGCCGGAGGTCGGCGCCGGACGATTTGGCAGGTGAATCAGGAGAGCGGTGGTGGCGCGCGCGGCTGCCAGTGCGCACCGGTTTCTATCGGATGCCCGGTATCGATGGCGCGCACGATCGGCGCGTCGGACTGACCGGACTCGGTGAGCGGAAAGGGCAGCGGCGGGGGCGACAGCGCGCCGGCCGGGACGCACAGCGCGCAATGCTGTCCGTGCGACACCGTGTTGCCCGGGCCGCCACGGATGTCGCCGGCGCCCGCTGTCGACACGCTGCAGATTTCGTCGAATGGCGTGGCGACGCGAACGGCGCCACCCAGCGACGCCATGACGAACTGCAGGACGAACGCGCACAGCAGCACCCACGCCAGCTTGAGCCGGCGTGCGGTACGGGGTGGGCGCACGTATCGGCTCACGGGTTCAATGATGCGGCCGGGATTCCGCCGGCAGCAGATCGAGAACGGCCGCCGGCATCTTCACATCACGCATGCCCTGGCCTTCGGCGGGAATCTGCGACCAGTCGTTCGCGCCCTGCTCGCACTGCTGCATCACCTTGAACCAGCGCCGTCCGGGCGCATCCGGCAGCTTCATCATCAACGCGAACTCGTCGTAGTGCGCATCAGACAGCGGGCCGCCGCTCCAGCTGACCTCGACCACCGCTTCGCCGACCGGCTTGCCGTGATGCATCAGCGGCTGCGCCAGCTTTTCGGTGCGCACGGTGACGGTCCAACCCGGCTTCACCATGGGTTTCACGCTGGCCATCGGCTCGGGCAGACGTATCGTGATGGCGGTGGTCGGCGAGCCTTCGCAGCCGTGGCCGACGCGGAAGGTGCCCTTGTAGTAGCTGCCGGCCGGCGCCGTCTGCTGCTCAAGCACGACATGCGCCGCGCTCACGACCGGCAGACCGAGCAGCGCGAATGCCAGGCCGTTCAGATATCGATTCATGTCACATTTTCCATTCGATGCCGGCATAGACGGCGCGGCCGTCGCCCGGCAGATAGACATTGCGTGCCCCGGCTGCCAATGCGCTGAAGTCGCGCACGACATTGGTGCTCGCGGCATAGCGGCGGTCGGACAGGTTGCGCCCTTCGATGAACCACGAGAACTGCCTGCCGACCTGCTGCTGGACGCGCAGGCCGAAGAGGGCGTAGTCGTCGGCGAACTCGGTATTGGCCATGTCGACCGCGTAGCGCTGCGGCGACCATTCGGTGGTTGCGGCGATCTTCAGCGGACCGCCGGGCGCGGCATGGAAGCGGTAGCCCAGCTCGCCGCGGAACAGCGTGCGCGGCACACCGGGCAGCCGGTTGTCGCCGAACAGCGGGTCGTTGTCGAAGCGGAAGTCGTTGTACAGCAGCGCCTGACGCCATTCGAAGCCGGCGCCGAAGCGGCCGTCGGCCGCGAATTCGATGCCGCGATGGATCGTCTTCGGCACGTTCAGCGTGGTGCTGACCGGTGCGCCGCCCAGATTGAGCGTGTAGGCCAGCAACTCGTCGGTCACCCGGGCGTGGTAGAGCGCGAAGTCGTAACGCCCCCATGCAAAGTCGCCGCGGCTGCCCGCTTCCCAGGTGGTCGCACGCTGCGCACGCAGCGAGTCGATCACCGTCGCCCCACCGGTCAGCTCGCCGAATGACGGCGGCTCGAAGCTGCGCGATACGTTGGCGAACACCTGCATTGCTGGAGACACGTCGTGGCGCACGCCGAGTTTCGGGCTCCAGCCGTCGAAGGTGCGCGCGAAACTTTCGTCGCTGCCGGCGCAGGCCAGCGGTCCGCCGGTGAAGCACAGGTCGCGGCTCTTGCGGCGCGCATGCGTGTACTGCGTGCCGACCACGGCAGTCCAGGACGGTGCGAAGGTGAGCTGGCTTTCGACGTAGCCTTCGAGATTCTGTGCGGTCGTGTCGAGCTTGTTGGTACGCCCGCCGCGACGGCCCGCGACATTCACGAAGCGATCATCGTCGGTGTCGCCGCGGGCGGCGCCGACGCCGGCAACCAGACGATGCGGCAAGCCGGCCAGCGTGGCTTCGGACACGATGCGCAGTTCGGCGCCGAAGTCCTTGCTGCGCTGGTCGAGCACCTGGAAGATCGGGTGGAACAGGTCCTTGTCGACGTAGTAGGCCGACAGTTCGACCCGCAGGCCGTCACCGGCCAGCCACACGGTGCGGTTCGACACGCGCCACAGGTCGATGTCGCGCTTCTGGTCACCGGTGATGTTGGCCAGCGCAGCCTGGCGCGGATTGGCCTGCAGCTGCGCGCGCGTCAGATTGCCCGGCAGTTCGGAGTCGCTTTTCGCGGCCTGCATGAAGAAGCGGGTTTCCAGCGAAGGCGCGATGCGCAGCCCGATATTGCCGACGACGCGCTGGGTGTCCTGCAGCGCATGGTCGCGAAAGCCGTCCTGCGTGAAGCTGGACAGGCTGAGATAGCCATCGATGTCGCCGGCGACGAAGCCGGTGGCGAGCTGGCTGCGCAGATACCCGAAGGCGCCGGTTTCCGCTCGCACGGTCACGCGGGGTGCGTCGTGACCGGTCGGCGACACGTAATTGATGGCCCCGCCGAGGCTGCTGGCGCCGTACTGCAGCGCATTGCCGCCACGCCACACCTCGATGTAGCGCGTGGCGAGCGGCTCCAGCACCTGGAAGTCGCCGCCGCCATCGGCCTGGTTGATCGGCACGCCGTCCTGCATCAGCTTGATGCCGCGCAGGTGGAAAGTGCGCTGCAGGCCGGAGCCGCGGATCGACAGGCGCGATTCTTCCGAACCGAAGCGCGGCTGCACGAACACACCCGCGCTGTAGCCGAGCGCGTCCTGCAGGGTGGACACACGCGCGTCGCGAAAGGATTCGGCATCGATGACCGAGGCACCGCCGGGCGTCAGCGCCATGGCGGCCCGGGCGGATTCGAGGTCGGCCAGCGTCGTGGACAGGATGCGCCGCGCTTCGATGCGCTGCTCCGGCAGCTGAACCATGGTGTCGGACGCCGTCGCAAGGCTGCTGACGGCAAGGGCGAGGGGCGACAGCGCGAACAGGCGCGCTGCGGCCACGAGGGTCGATCGCATGAGGGTATTCCGTGATGCGGCCGCGCCAGAGGGCGCGACGAGGTCGGATGGCGATGCGCACGGCGGCAGGGCCGCGCGTCACCGGCAGATCAGGCGGGGATCAGGCGTGCCGGGGCGGCGCGCGCGGAGACGCCGCAATCGGCGTGAAGGTCGGGAAATCTGGCGCGAGCTGCGCCGGTGGCAGCTCGGATTCGGCATGGCGCGCAAACACCGCGTCAGACGCAGGCGCGGGCAGCGCGAAAGCGGTCTGCGCCATGCACCATGGGCAATGCCCCGGCTTGACCGGTTGCGGTGTGCCGTCCTCGGACAGCACCTGGACGCCGAATACGGTGCAGATTTCCGTCATCGCGGTCGGGTCGACCGACTGCTGCCAGCGCATCAGCGTCGGCAACAGCGCCTGCGCGCAGACCGCGAAGATCGCGATCAGCAGGGTCAGGCGGAAATGGGTCCGGAAGGCATTCATCGGCGCGGATGGTAGCGCGCCTGTCGATCGACATGCAACACGACGGACTGACGCGTGCCGGCTTGCGTTAACATGGCGCGTCGATTATCCAAGCGCCCGGCGCCGGGCCGCGCCAGAAAGTCCCACTACTGATGATCCGAAAGTTGCTGCGCCGGATATTCCGTCGCCCCGAAGACCACACCCGCCCCAATGCGACACGGCCGAGCGGCCCGGTTCGCATACCGATTGCCCAGCACGGAATTTCGCGCGACGCGCTGCTGCCGGCCGCACGCCGGGTGTGCGAAGGGCTGCAGGCCGAGGGCTATAAGGCCTATGTGGTGGGCGGCGCGGTACGCGATCTCATCGCCGGCATCGTGCCGAAGGACTTCGACGTCGCCACCAGCGCCACACCGGAACAGGTGACGGCGGTGTTCCGCCGGGCACGCATGATCGGACGCCGATTCAAGATCGTGCATGTCATGTTCGGCCGCGACACGATCGAGGTGACCACTTTCCGCGGCGATTCCGAAGCGGTGACCGACGAGCACGGCCGCATCCTGCACGACAACGTGTTCGGCACCATGGAAGAGGACGCCGCGCGGCGCGACTTCACGGTGAACGCGCTGTATTACGACCCGGCGACCGAAACCGTCATCGACTTCCACCACGGCGTGGCCGACCTCAAACAGAAGACGCTGCGCATGATCGGCGAAGCACCGCGCCGCTACCGCGAAGACCCGATCCGCATGCTGCGCGCGGTGCGCCTCGCGGCCAAGCTCGGGCTGGTGATCGACCCGGACGCGCGCGAACCGATACGCTCGATGGCCAGCCTGCTCGAGAACGTTCCGCCGGCTCGCCTGTTCGACGAAATGCTCAAGCTGCTCACCAGCGGCCACGCCGTGCGCTGCGTGCGCCAGCTGCGCGAGGATGGCCTGCATCACGGCCTGCTGCCACTGCTCGACGTCATCCTCGAACAGCCGATGGGCGAGCGTTTCGTCATGCTGGCGCTGGAGCGCACCGACGAGCGGGTGCGCGAAGGCAAGTCGATCTCGCCCGGCTTCCTGTTCGCCACCCTGCTCTGGCACGAGGTGCTGGCTGACTGGGAAAAGCGCAAGGCAGCCGGCGAATCGTCGATTCCGGCCATGTTCGAGGCGATGACCGTGGTGCTCGACCAGCAGGCGGAAAAGCTCGCCATCACGCGGCGCATCGCCACCGACATCAAGGACATCTGGGCGCTGCAGCCGCGTTTCGACGCGCGGGCCGGCAAGCGGCCCTTCCGTCTGCTCGAGCTGCCGCGCTACCGCGCCGCCTACGATTTCCTGCTGCTGCGCGCCGGCTCCGGCGAGGTGCCGCAGGAACTGGCCGACTGGTGGACCGAATTTGCCGACGCCGACGGCCCGACGCGCGAAGCCATGCTGAGGCCCGAAGAAGCGGTCAAGAAGCGGCGTCGCGTCCGTCGCAAGCCGACCGGCAGCGCCCAGGTCGCGCCTGAATGACGATGCCGCAGCTGCCTGTCTGGTTGCAGACCGGCGGTCTGCTCGTGCTGTCGAACATTTTCATGACCTTTGCGTGGTATGCCCACCTGCGTGACCTGAATCACCGGCCCTGGTGGTACGCCGCACTGTTCTCATGGGGCATCGCGCTGTTCGAGTACATGTTGCAGGTGCCGGCGAATCGCATCGGCCACACCCAGATGACGCTCGGGCAGCTGAAGATCATGCAGGAAGTGATCACGCTGTCGGTGTTCGTACCGTTCGCGATCTTCTACATGCACGAGCCGTTCAAGCTTGACTACCTGTGGGCCGCGCTGTGTATGCTGGGCGCGGTGTATTTCATCTTCCGCTGATCCGAACTTCCGACCGGAATACCGCACCGATGCTGGACAAAGCACGCTACATCGTCGTCGAAGGGCCGATCGGCGTCGGCAAGACCTCGCTCGCCCGGCGCCTCGCCGAGCACCTGCAGGCGCCGACGCTGTTCGAAAAGCCGGAAGAAAATCCCTTTCTCGGCCGCTTCTACCAAAACATGGAGCGCTACGCGCTGCAGACCCAGCTGTTCTTTCTTTTTCAGCGCATGGAGCAGCTGCGGGAGGTGGCGCAGGATGACCTGTTCTCCGGCCGCCTGGTGGCCGACTTCCTGATCGACAAGGACCCCCTGTTCGCGTCGATGAACCTGACCGATGACGAATACGCGCTGTACCGGCAGATCTTCACTGCGCTGAAGCTGCAGGCGCCGGCGCCGGATCTGGTCATCTATCTGCAGGCCGACGCCGATACGCTGGCCGACCGGGTGCGCCGGCGCGGCATCGATGCCGAGCGGCGCATCAGTGAAAGCTACCTGGCACGCGTGGTGGAGCGTTACGCGCGCTTCTTCTACCAGTACGATGCGAGTCCGCTGTTCATCGTCAATGCGGAAGAGCTCAATCCGGTCGACAGCGACGACGATTTCGCGCTGCTGGTCGAGCGGCTGACCCAGATGCGCTCCTTCCGCGAATTTTTCGGATACGCCACATGACCTATGTCCGCGATACCGACCCGGCCCGCCGCCCGGTCACGCTGAATACGTTCGCCCGCATGCGCACCGCCGGCGAACCGATCGCCATGCTGACCTGCTACGACTCGACCTTCGCGGCGGTGTGCGACGCCGTCGGCGCCGACGTGCTGCTGGTCGGCGACTCGCTCGGCAATGTGCTGCAGGGCCACGACACGACGCTGCCGGTCACCATCGACGAGATGGCCTACCACACGGGCTGCGTGGCACGCGGGCTGCGCAACGTGGAAGGTCGCGCCTTCCTGATCGGCGACATGCCGTTCGGCAGCTATCAGGAAAGCCGCGAACAGGCGATGCGCAACGCCGTGAAGCTGCTGACCGCCGGCGCCCAGATGGTGAAGCTGGAAGGCGGCGCGCACATGGTCGACACCGTGCGCTTCCTGGTCGAGCGCGGTGTGCCGGTGTGCGCACACCTGGGTCTGACGCCGCAGTCGGTGCACCAGCTCGGCGGCTACCGCGCGCAGGGAGTGACCACCGAATCGGCCGAGCGACTGAAGGCCGATGCCGCACTGCTCGACGACGCCGGCGCCTCGATGCTGGTGATGGAAATGGTGCCGGCCCGGCTGGCGACGGAGGTCACGGCGGCGCGCCGCTTCATCACGATCGGCATCGGCGCCGGACTGGACTGCCACGGCCAGGTGCTCGTGCTGCATGACGTGCTCGGTCTGTTCCCCGGTCGGCGTCCGCGTTTCGTGCGCAATTTCATGCCGGGTGCCGACGATGTGCAGGACGCGCTCGGCCGCTACATCGCAGCGGTCAAGGAGCGCAGCTTCCCCGGCCCCGAGCACGCCTACTGAAACGCCTCGGCGCGCCTTTTTCCGCTCTTTTCGCCGCTCTTTTCGCCGCCGCCTCCCCGCACTCCGCCATGCAGATACACCCGACGATAGACGGCCTGCGCGCCGCGCTTGACCCGCTGCGCGCACAGGGCGCGCGCATCGCCTTTGTGCCGACGATGGGCAATCTGCACGAGGGCCACGCCTCGCTGATGCGACAGGCTGGCACGCTGGCCGACGTCGTCGTCGCCAGCGTGTTCGTCAATCGCCTGCAGTTCGCCCCGCACGAGGATTTCGATCGCTACCCGCGTACCCTGGATGCCGACTGCGCCCGCATGCAGGCGGCGGGCGTGTCGCACGTGTTCGCGCCCTCCGAAGCCGAGCTGTATCCGCAGCCGCAGACCCTGCGCGTCGTGCCCGATCCGGCGCTGGCCGACCTGCTCGAAGGCGCGTTCCGGCCGGGCTTCTTCACCGGCGTCGCCACCGTGGTCGCCAAGCTGTTCAATATCGTGCAGCCGCAGGTGGCCGTGTTCGGCAAGAAGGACTACCAGCAACTGATGGTGATCCGCCAACTGGTGCGCCAGATGGCGTTGCCGATCGACATTGTCGGCGGCGAAACACTGCGCGCCGACGACGGACTGGCGCTGTCGTCGCGCAACGGCTATCTGTCCGCTGCCGAACGCGCGCAATCGGTACAGCTTTACCAAGCGTTGTCCGCGGCGCGTGATGCACTGCGGGCCGGAGACCGGGAATTCGCGCGGATCGAACGTGATGCCACGGCGTTTCTTGAGGCCCGTGGCTGGTCTCCACAATATGTTGCAGTGCGACGACAAGCCGACCTACAATCGCCGTCCGCTCACGAATCCAGTCTGGTGATCGTGGCCGCCGCCCTGCTCGGGACGACGCGCCTGATTGACAACCTGGAAGTGTAGGTCGCCACGATGCGCTCAACGCCGGTGGTGTTCCAGCAGCGCACTGTCGCGCATGCAAGGGCATGCGCGGTTGTTCGTACAGCGCGATCTTGAAGGAGCGCCTCATGCAACGCACCATGCTTCAGTCCAAGCTGCACCGTGTCACGGCCACCCATTCGGAACTGCACTACGAAGGTTCGTGTGCGATCGACCAGAACCTGCTCGACGCGGCGGACATCCGCGAATACCAGGCGATCGACATCTACAACGTGACCAACGGCGAGCGCTTTTCAACCTATGCGATCAGCGCGGAACGCGGAACCGGCATCATTTCGGTCAATGGCGCGGCGGCGCGCAAGGCGGCAGCGGGCGACCTGCTGATCATTGCCTGTTTCGCGCAATACACCGAAGTCGAACTGACCCGCTTCGAGCCGAAGCTGGTTTACGTCGATGGCAAGAACCGCATCGTGAACCAGCGTGGTCACATTCCGGTGCAGATGGCCGGCTGAACCACCGGCGCTTCGCCTCGACCCTCCAGGGCCCGCGCCACGCGGGCCTTTTCACGTGCGGCGATGTGAAACAATGCGGCCTTGACCATCGACTGTCCCGCAATGAACCTGCACCTTCTGCGCATCTTCCACGCCGTCGGCGAGCACACCAGCTTTTCGCGCGCGGCTGAACATCTGGGCGTCAGCCAGCCGGCGGTATCGAAGGCGCTGCGCGAGCTGGAAGACCAGCTCGACGTGGTGCTGATCGAACGTGGCGCGCGTGTCGTCTCGCTGACCGAAGCAGGTCAGGTGCTGTTCGAGTACGCAGTGGGCATCTTCGCGATGGAGCGCGAGGCACTCGAAGCATTGCAGGCCTATTCCGACCTGGAACGCGGCCGCCTGCGCATCGGTGCCAGCATGACCGTGGCGGCTTACTGGCTGCCCGGTTACGTGGCCGACTTCGCCCAGGCGCATCCGGGGGTGTCGCTGAGCCTGACCAGCGCCAATACGCAAACCATTGCCGAAAGCCTGCTCGCCTGCGAGGTCGACATCGCGCTGGTCGAAGGCCCGGTCGAGGATGAGCGCATCGAGTCACGTCCCTGGCGCGAAGAGACGCTGCTGATCGTCGCACCGCCCGACGACCCGCTGGCGAAAGCGGGCGAAGTCACGGTCGAGGCGCTGTCGCAGGCCACATGGGTCGTGCGCGAACCCGGTTCGGGTACGCGCGAAGTGGTGAATCGCTGGCTGGACAAGCTGGGCATCCGCCCCGCCCGGCTGATCGAAGCCGGCAGCACGGAAGCCGTCATCCAGACCGTGGCCGCCGGCGGCGGCGTTTCAATGGTGCCGCGGGTCAGTTCGGCCGACCAGATTGCGCTCGGAAAGGTCGCCACCTTGACGCTGCCCGGCGTGCAGTTAAGCCGCCAGCTCTACCGATTGCGCCTGCCACGCCGTCCGCTCAGCCCGGCAGCGCTGGCCTTCGAGGCGATGATCGCGACGGACTGAAGCAGATGCAAGATTCAAGATGCAAGGAAAGACTGGCGCCGCGTTCCTTGCGTCTTGAATCTTGAATCTTGTATCTGCCCTCAAACCAGGGCCCGGCTGACGACCTCGGCGACGTCCGGCGACAGCCCGGGTTGTGCGGCGATGCTTTCAAGCGCGGTGCGGGCATGTGCCTGACGGCAGTCGTCGAAGCGGCGCCAGCGGTCGAAGGCGCGTGCCACGCGTGAGGCGACTTGCGGATTCACCGGATCGAGCTCGCGGATGACGCCGGCCGCATAGGTGTAACCCGATCCATCCGCCGCATGGAAGTGCAGCGGGTTGGCGGCGCAGAAGGTGCGCACCAGCGCATACACCTTGTTCGGGTTCTTGAGATCGAAGGCTTCGTGCGCCATCAATTCGCGCACGCGCGCGGTCGTGCCGACCGCCGGCGAGGTCGCCTGCACCGTCAGCCATTTGTCCACCACCAGGGCTTCGTGCTTCCAGCGCGCGTAGAACTCGGCGAGCGCGACCTCGCGCAATGGCGTTTCGCTGTGCGCCAGCAGGGTCAGCGCCGCCGACTGGTCGGTCATGTTGTCGGCGTCGCGGAACTGCGTGAGTGCGCGCAGTTGCAGTGCCGGGTCGTCCAGTTCCATCAGATAGCCCAGCGCCAGATTGCGCAGTGCACGCCGGCCCATCGCCGCGGCGTCGGGCACATAGGGTCCGGTCACGGCAAGCGAATCGAGCAGCGCCTCGAACTGCGGGCGCAAGGCCTGCGCCAGCGTGCGGCGGAACAGCTTGCGTACCCGGTGTGCGGCATCCGGATCGATCACCGACATCTGATCGCCGAGCCAGATTTCCGAGGGCAGCGCCAGCGCCTCGGCGGCGAAGGCCGGGTCTTGCGCTGCCTTGCCAAGGGTCTTGGTGAAGGCGTCGACGAACACCGCTGGCACCTCCGGCACGCCGCCTGACTGCACGGTTGCCACGCCGGCGAGCATGAGCCTCGTGGCCAGCCGCTGGCCGGCTTCCCAGCGGTTGAATTCATCGCTGTCATGCGCCATCAGCGTTGCCAGCGTGCTGTCCGGGCAGTCGAACAGCAGCGTCACGGGCGCCGAGAAATTGCGCAGCAGCGATGGCAGCGGCGCTTGAGTCAGGCGATGCGCCGACAGGTCGAGGTCGAAGGTCTGGGAGGTTTCGGTCAGGGACAGCACCGTGGTCGGCAGGATTTCACGGCCATCCGGCGTCAGCAGGCCGACGGCGACCGGAATGTGCAACGGGCCGCGTTCGAGCGAAATGCCTTCCTGCGCCAGACGCTTCTCATAGGCGGTGGCCGGATTGCCCTGGACCAGCGTGAGGCGATAGCGGCCGGATGAAACGTCGAAGTCAGCAGCGGCCTTCAGCGTCGGCGTGCCGGCCTGCTCGTACCAGCGACGGAATCGGGACAGATCGACGCCGCTCGCGTCCTGCATCGCCGATACGAAGGCATCGCAGGTGACCGCCTGCCCGTCATGGCGCTCGAAATACAGCTTCATGCCGCGCTGGAAACCGTCTTCGCCGAGCAGCGTGTGGATCATGCGCACCACCTCGGCCCCCTTTTCGTAGACCGTGGCGGTGTAAAAGTTGTTGATTTCCTCGTAGCTGGCCGGCCGCACCGGGTGAGCCATCGGACCGGCATCCTCCGGAAACTGCGCTGCGCGCAGGCCGCGCACCTCCTGGATGCGCTGCACGGCGCGCGAATACATGTCCGAGCCGTATTCCTGGTCGCGGAACACGGTCAGCCCTTCCTTCAGCGACAGCTGGAACCAGTCGCGGCAGGTCACGCGGTTGCCGGTCCAGTTGTGGAAGTATTCGTGCGCGACCACGCGGTCGATGTTCATGTAGTCGAGATCGGTGGCGATGTCCGGTCGCGCCAGCACGTACTTCGTGTTGAAGATGTTCAAGCCCTTGTTTTCCATCGCGCCCATGTTGAAGTCGCCGACGGCGACGATCATGTAGCGGTCGAGATCCAGTTCGAGGCCGAAACGCTCCTCGTCCCAGCGCATCGACTTCTTCAGCGCATGCATCGCGAAATCGCACTGGTCGAGCTTGCCCGGTTCGACATAGATCGCCAGATCGACCTCGCGCCCGGAGGCAGTCGTATAGCGGTCGTCCAGCCGGTCGAGTTTCGCAGCGACCATCGCGAACAGGTAGCACGGCTTGGGAAACGGATCGACCCAGCGCGCCCAGTGACGGCCTTCGGCCTCGTCGCCGCTGGCTTCCAGATTGCCGTTCGCCAGCAGATCGGGGAAACGTTCGCGACTGGCATGCAGGGTCACCGTGTAGCGCGACATCACGTCGGGCCGATCCGGAAAATACGTGATGCGGCGGAAGCCTTCGGCTTCGCACTGCGTGAAGTAACCGTCCTTCGAGCGGAACAGGCCGGACAGCGTCGTATTGACGTCCGGCCGGATGCGCACCCGGGTGGTCAGCCGGCAGCTGTCCGGCAGTCCGGTCAGCACGAGCCGGCTGTCCTTCAGCAGGCTGAGCGGGTTGTCCAGCGTGACGTCGTCAACGCGGACGTCGATCAACTCGAGCGCCTCGCCGTCAAGTTCCAGATCGGCCCGGGGTGCGTTTTCGTTGCGCCGCACAAGCATGACTGCGCCAACCGTCGTGTCGCCGTTGTCGGCGATCGACACGTCAAGGTCGACGGTATCCACCCACCAGGCGGGCGCGCGGTAGTCACGCAGATGGATGGCGCGCGAAAAAGAGTTCTTCATTTGTTAACTTCCGTGTCGATAACAGCAGGGGCAGTCGTTCGAACACTGCCTTGAACAAGGGTTCGCAGCGATTGCACATCGCGGCAAAGTCAGTCTGCATGCGGCTGGGCCGAAGATCATGCGAACCGGTGAAGGGAGCAGACAGGGTTTTTGGCGCTCCATCAGCAGGCCGGGTTAACCCTTAGTCCGGGTGACCTAAGTTCTAAAGAATGACACATCGCAGCATTACCATCGAACCAACAACTCAAAAGGTATGCCATGGGTGCAATTTTGAACGAAAGTGCGTCGGTGTCGCGCCAACAGCGTGATGAGACGACTCCGCGTCAGGCGCGGGAACACGCGGCTTGGCCGAGATTTTCGGCCAATGCGTCGCGCCACGCTGAAATCGGGGCAGACGGTCAGCCCGTTGCAGCAGCCGGTCTGCGCAACTGGACAGCCGGCGAGCTTGCGGCGCTGTTGTGCGAAGTGCTCAAGCGCGAACATGCTGCGCTGGCAGCCTGCCACGGACAACGCGTCGAAACCGACTGGATTCCGCTTGCCCGCTCGCTCGCCATACGCCTGGCCGAAACGCCGGGCATGACGCTGGCGACCAGCCCGCTGAAAACCCGCTTCCTGCTGCGCGAGCAGATCGGTGCCTGGCTCGTGCACAACGCGCTCGATGTCGATGCCGCGCATTCCGTTCTGATTGCACTGCCCGACACCTGGAACCCCGCCCGCGTCCTGTCGTATCTGTTCCGGCATGAAATTGCACCGATGCACTACGTCACGGCATCCGTACGCAGCAACAACCAGCCCATCTCCGGCAGCACCACGATCCGCGAAGAGCTCAGCGTCAGCGCCTGACGCCGGAATCGCGTACTGCGGCTCTTCCGGTTGCACGCGTTGCGAAGTTAAAAGAGGTGGTTGCGGCTTTACGGCCGCAATCACCTCTTTTTCCTTGTGCGCCCGAAGGCGGAGAGCCTTGTCGGCGCGCCGGAGCGCCTGCCCACGCGCCCACACGGCACAAAACAAAAAGGCCAGTTCCGGGGAACTGGCCTGTCTGCTTGATTCTATTGGTGCCGCTGGCCGGAATCGAACTGGCGACCTTCGCATTACGAATGCGCTGCTCTACCAACTGAGCTACAGCGGCGAAAAAGAGCGCGCATGTTAGCCGTTGGCACGGCTCAAATCAATGAGAACCTGCACGCAACGCGGAACATTGCACGGATCTGCGGTGCCGCTACGCTGAAGCGCCCGACGGACGCATGCGGACGACGATGTCCATGCCGTCAGCCACCATGCCCGGCGGCAACGACGGCATGCCATCGACGCGCAGAACGTGCTGCGGAATGTCGGTCAGGCATCCGGTCACGACGTCATAGAGGTGATGATGCGGCTCCGTGTTCGGATCGAAGAACACCTTGGTCGGGTCCACGATGACCTCGCGGATCAGGCCGGAATCACGCAGCAGCTTCAGCGTGTTGTAGACGGTCGCCTTCGAGGCCGACGGCGAAGTTTCGTTCACCATGCCCAGTATCTGGTCCGCAGACAGATGCTCCATGCGGGAAAACAGTACGCACGCGATATCCACGCGTGGTTGCGTCAGATTGACGCCATGCTTGCGCAACAGGTCTATCGTTTGTTCGCGGTTCAACGTGGTTTTCATGATTCCCAGTATATGTAAGCGGGCCCGTCCCTGCCAATCAACGGGCTTGTCATCCCTGCACCAGCTCTCTGGGGAGCGGAAAATTGACGTTTTCCGGCGCACCCTCAAGCATGCGGACCGATGCCGCGCCCAGCTCGCGCAGGCGCGCCACCACTTCATCGACCAGAACTTCCGGCGCCGACGCGCCGGCGGTCACACCAATGCGCTTGCGACCGGTCAGCCAGGACGGGTCGATCTGCGCCGCGTTGTCGATCAGGTAGGCAGGCACGCCGAACTGTTCCGCCACCTCGCGCAAGCGGTTCGAATTGGAGCTGTTCGGTGAGCCGACCACCAGCACCAGCTCACTGCGCGGCGCCATGAACTTGACCGCATCCTGCCGGTTCTGCGTCGCATAGCAGATGTCGTCGCGCTTCGGACCGACGATATCCGGAAAGCGGGCGCGCAGCGCCTCGACGATGACCTGCGCATCATCGACCGACAACGTGGTCTGTGTGACGTAGGCGAGCTTGCCGGCGTCCTTGACGTTCAGCGAGGCGACATCGGCCACGGTTTCGACCAGATACATGCCGCCGTCGGTCTGCCCCATCGTCCCTTCAACCTCCGGATGCCCCTTGTGCCCGATCATGACGATCTCGCGGCCGGCATCGCGCATCTTGGCCACTTCGACGTGAACCTTGGTCACCAGCGGGCAGGTTGCATCGAACACACGCAAGCCACGCGACGACGCGTCGTGGCGTACCGCCTGCGGCACACCGTGTGCGCTGAAGATCAGCGTGGCACCCTCGGGCACCAGTTCGAGGTCATCGATGAAGATCGCACCCTTGGCGCGCAGGCTGTCGACGACGAACTTGTTGTGCACCACCTCGTGCCGCACGTAGATCGGCGCACCGTACTGCTCAAGTGCCCGCTCGACGATCGCAATCGCCCGTTCTACGCCGGCACAGAAGCCGCGCGGATTGGCCAGCAGAATTTCCATGTTTCCTCCGTCAGAGGATGCCGATGATCTGGACCTCGAAGCTCACGGCGCGCCCCGCCAACGGGTGATTGAAATCGATCAGCGCCGACTTGTCATCCACTTCCTTCACCAGGCCGGGAAACTTGTTGCCGTCTTCACCCAGGAATTCGACGATGGAATTCACCGCCAGTTCGACATCGTCCGGCAGGTCGGCGCGCGCAAAGCGCTCGACCAGATCTTCCGTATGCTCGCCGAACACCTCGCCCGCTTCCAGTTCGAACACTTCGTGATCGCCGACCGCCAGGCCGACCAGACAGATTTCGAGTGCCGGCGCCAGCTCGCCGCGGCCAAGCTGCAGCGTCGCAGGGCGCGAATCGAAGGTGCTGACGCGTACCACGGCCCTTTCGGTTTCCGGCACGGCCATGCGGTAATGCAGGGTCACCAGGCTGTCCGGCTTGATCTTGTCACTCATGCTTGTTTCTCCGCACGGGCGGCGCGCGACACCAGCCAGAACTGATCGATCAGCATCAGTACGACACCCGCAGTGATGGCCGAATCGGCCACGTTGAACGCCGGAAAGCCGTGGCTCCCGGCATGAAAGTACAGAAAATCGACAACCGCGCCCAGAACCACGCGGTCGATCAGGTTGCCGATGGCGCCGCCGAGGATCAACGCCAGCCCCAGCGGCAGCACGACTTCGGCGACATGGCGGCGCATCAGCACGATGAGCCAGGCAGACACCGCTGACGTGAGCACGATGAAAAACCAGCGCTGCCAGCCGGAATGATCGGCCAGAAAGCTGAATGCGGCACCCGGGTTGTACACCAGCACCAGATCGAAGTAGGACGTCACCGACCAGCTCTGGCCGTAGGACAACCACCCCGTGATCAGGTATTTGGTGAGCTGGTCCGCCCCCACGACCAACAGGGCGACGGCCAGCCAGCCGGCGAAGCGCGCACTCATGGTGATCAGGCGTGGCTGCGCGTTTCACCGTCGCCGTGCAGATTGCTGTCGCAACGGCTGCACAGTTCGGGGTGCCCGGGGTTGCTGCCCACGTCGGCGCGATAGTGCCAGCAGCGCGCGCACTTGAGCTGCGCACTTGCCGCCGCACTGACGCCCTGCTCGGCGTCCGATTCGACCTTGACCAGGGTCGCCGCGGAGGTGATGAGCACGAAGCGCAGATCGTCGCCGAGCGCCGCGAGATCGTCGTAGACCGCTCCCGTTGCCCGCACTTCGACTTCGGCCTGCAGCGACGAGCCGATGCCGCCTTCGGCGCGCAGCGTTTCGAGCACCCGCGCCGATTCGGCGCGCAGTGTGCGGATGCGCCCCCAGCTTTCCATCAGCGCGGCTTCGTCAGCCTGCATCGGCAGCGCATTCCACGTGGTCAGCATCACGCTGTCGAGATTCGCGGCATACGGGCCGTTCTTGCCCGCTTCGGCCAGCACGGTCCAGATCTCTTCCGCCGTGAAAGGCATGATCGGTGCCATCAGGCGTACCAGGGTCTGCGTGATGTGCCACAGCGCGCCCTGGGCCGAGCGGCGGGCATGGGAGCCGGGCGCTGTCGTGTAGAGCCGGTCCTTGAGGATGTCAAGGTAGAAGCCGCCGAGATCTTCCGACGCGAAGTGCTGCAGCGCCTGCACGATCTTGTGGAACTCGAACGTGAGGTAGTCGTTGCCGACGCGTTCCTGCAGGTCGCGCGTCAGCGCCAGTGCGTAGCGGTCGATGGTCAGCCATTTGGTCACCGGCAGCTTGTGCGCAACCGGATCGTAGTCGGCGATGTTGGCCAGCAGGAAACGGACGGTATTGCGCAGACGCCGATAGGTTTCGACGACACGGTCGAGGATTTCCTTCGAGATCGACAACTCGCCCGAATAATCGGCTGATGCAAGCCACAGGCGGAGGATTTCCACGCCCAGCCTGTCGCCGACTTCCTGCGGCTCGATGCCGTTGCCGGCCGACTTGCTCATCTTGTGGCCGCTGGCATCGACCGTGAAGCCATGCGTCAGCAGCGCACGATACGGCGCATGGCCATCGAGCGCACATCCGGTGAGCAGCGACGACTGGAACCAGCCGCGGTGCTGGTCGGAACCTTCGAGATAGAGGTCGGCGACCGGGCCGCCATCGCCGCGCCGGCCGTCCTGGTGCGAGCCGCGCAGCACGTGCCAGTGCGTGGTGCCTGAATCGAACCACACGTCGAGCGTGTCGGTCAGCTTGTCGTAATGCGCCGCATCGTCGCCCAGCAGTTCGGCCGGGTCGAGGTTGAACCAGGCGTCGACCCCTTCACGTTCGACGCGCTGCGCGACCTGCTCCATCAGGTCCGGCGTGTCGGGGTGCAGCTGGCCGGTTTCCTTGTGCAGGAAGAACGGAATCGGCACCCCCCAGTTGCGCTGGCGCGAAATGCACCAGTCCGGGCGTTTGGCGATCATCGCTGCCAGACGTTCCTTGCCCCAGTCGGGGTAGAAAGCGGTGGCTTCGACCGCCGCCGCCGCGCATTCACGCAGCGTGTAGGACTCCGGCTGGCGGATGTCCATGCCGACGAAGAACTGCGCCGTGGCGCGGTAGATGACCGGCGTCTTGTGGCGCCAGCAGTGCATGTAGCTGTGCGTGATCTGTTCGTGCGACAGCAGCGCACCCGCCTTGGCGATCGTGTCGACGATGACCGGATTGGCTTTCCAGATGTGCATGCCGCCGAACAGCGGCAGGGCATCGATATAGACGCCGTTGGCCTGCACCGGACCGAACACCTCGTCGGTCGCCAGACCGTGCGCCGTCCAGGTCTGGAAGTCTTCGACCCCGTAGGCCGGCGCGCAATGCACGATGCCGGTACCCGCGTCGAGCCCGACGTAGCTGGCAGTCAGCACCGGCACGTCGCGCACGTAGAACGGATGCTGGAACAGCAGGTCCGCCAGTGCGGTACCGGGCGCGATGGCGACCACCTCGCCTTCGAGCTTGAAGCGCGCCAGACAGCTGTCGACCAGGTCGCGGGCGACGATCACGTGGCCGTTCGGCGTCCGCACCAGTGCGTAGGTGTGCTCGCCATTCACGTTCAGCGCCTGGTTGGCCGGAATCGTCCACGGCGTCGTGGTCCAGATCACGGCCTGCACCGTGCCCGCCGGCAGCGAATCGAGTCCGAAGGCATCCGCCAGCATGTGACGGCAGGCATCGGCGATCTGGAAACCCACGTCGACGGCCGGGCTGCCCTTGTCCTGATACTCGACTTCCGCTTCGGCCAGCGCCGAAGCGCAGTCGAAACACCAGTTCACCGGCTTCAGGCCACGGTACACCCAGCCCTTCTTGACCATTTCCTTCAACGCACGGATTTCGCCCGCCTCGTTCTGGAAATCCATCGTGCGGTAGGGCCGGTCCCAGTCGGCCAGCACGCCCAGCCGGACAAAGCCCTTCTTCTGCAGTTCGACCTGCTCGGCGGCATAGGCGCGCGCCAGCTTGCGCACCTCGGCCGGCGGCAGCGACTTGCCGTGCTTCTTTTCGATCTGGTGTTCGATCGGCAAACCGTGGCAGTCCCAGCCCGGTATGTAGGACGCGTCGAAGCCGTGCAACGTCATCGAGCGGACGATGATGTCCTTCAGGATCTTGTTGACTGCATGGCCGAGGTGGATGTCGCCATTGGCGTACGGCGGGCCGTCGTGCAGCACGAACTGCGGCCGGCCGGCCGACTGCTTGCGGATGCGCTGATACAGCTTGCTGTCCTGCCACTGCTTCACCCAGCCAGGCTCGCGTTTCGGCAGGTCGCCGCGCATCGGGAACGGCGTGTCGGGGAGGTTCAGCGTCGAGCGGTAATCAGCCATGTTCAGCCTTCAGAGAGTATGTACAGCAAACCAGTGGCGGATATCGGCCACGTCCTTCGCGATTGCCTCGCGCAGTGCATCCAGTCCTTCATAGCGCAGCTCGTCACGCATCTTGTGCCGGAAGCGCACCGACACGCGGCGGTCATACAGGTCGACCGTGCGGTCCAGCAGATGGACCTCGCAGGTCGGCCGCAGGCCGTCGGCAATGGTCGGTCGCACGCCCACACTCGCCGCGCCCTGCGCACCGAGCAAGCCGGCACCGGTGACGGTGACCGCGAATATTCCGGACAGCGGCAGCGAACGCTGCCTGATCTGCACGTTCGCGGTCGGAAAACCGAGTTCGCGACCGATTTTCTGCCCGTGCTCGACGCGCCCGCTGATTTCGTAAGGGCGTCCGAGCAGTGCTTCGGCACGCGCCAGATCACCGTGTTCCAGCGCCCCGCGCACCGCGGAACTGGAAACCCGCTCGCCATCGACCGCGATCGTGGCCATGGTCGCCAGTGAAAAGCCGTGCCGCTCGCCGGCCACGCGCAGGCGCTCGAAGTCGCCCTCCCGACCCCGTCCGAAACGGAAGTCGTCGCCGATGATCAGGTGGCGCACGCCAAGACCCCGCACCAGCAGGTCCTCGATGAAAGCCTGGGCGCTCAGTGCCGCAAACCGCGCATTGAAACGACACACGTACACCCTGTCCACCCCGGCTTCGGCAAACAGTTCGAGTTTCTCGCGCAGGCTGGTCAGCCGGGTTGGCCGTCGCTCGTGCGTGAAGAACTCGCGCGGATGCGGCTCGAAGGTCATCACCGCTGCCGGCAGACGATCTTCGCGCGCACGCGAAACGAGCTGGGCCAGCAGGGCCTGATGGCCCAGATGCACACCGTCGAAGTTACCGATGGTCAGGACGACCGGCGCATCGGCCACGGAAGGGATTGCGCGAAAGACCTGCACGGATTGAAAAGCGCCCGAAAAATCGCGCGATTATAGCTTGGCGCTTGTTGGTGCCGGGAGGGGGACTCGAACCCCCACACCTTGCGGCGGCGGATTTTGAATCCGCTGCGTCTACCGATTCCGCCATCCCGGCAGGGAAGAGCGCCGGATTATGCGTGTCGGGCCGGTCGCTGCGCAAGCCTGACGGACGCTACAATTGCGGGCTTTGCCTTTCAGGCCGACCCTGTGCCGCCTTCCGTGCTCACCCTGTCCGACTTCGATTACGACCTGCCCGACGACCTGATCGCCCAGGCTCCGCTGCCTGAACGCAGCGCCAGTCGCCTGCTGGTCGTCGGGCCGGCGACGCTGACCGACAGCCGCATCCGCGAGTTGCCCCGGTGGCTCGAGGCGGGCGACCTGCTGGTGTTCAACGACACCCGCGTGATGCATGCCCGGCTGTTCGGGATGAAGGACAGCGGCGGCCGCATCGAGGTGTTGATCGAACGGCTGACCGGCGAGCACGAGGCGCTGGCCCAGGTTCGCGCCAGCAAGACGCCACGCGCCGGCAGCCGGCTGCGCATGGAAGACGCCTTCGACTTCGAGGTGCTCGGACGTGACGGCGAATTCTTCCGTCTGCGCAGTCTCGGAGAGACACCGCTGACCGCACTGCTGGAACGCCACGGCCGGCTGCCGCTGCCGCCCTACATCGATCGAGCGGCCGCCGATGCGGACGAACAGCGCTATCAGACGGTCTATGCACGGGAAACCGGGTCGGTCGCCGCACCCACCGCCGGCCTGCATTTCGACGATGAACTGCTCGATGCGGTCGCCGCATGCGGCGTGCGGCGTGCCCATGTCACGCTGCACGTCGGCGCCGGCACCTTCCAGCCGGTGCGCACAGACAATCTGGCGGAACACCGCATGCACAGCGAACAGTTCCAGCTGTCGGCCGACACCGCACAGGCCATCGCCGACACGAAATCGGCCGGCGGACGCGTGATCGCGGTCGGCACCACCAGCCTGCGCTGTCTCGAATCGGCGGCAGCCGCCTGCGCGCCGGGCCCGCTCGCCGCCTGCCGGGGAGATACCCGGCTGTTCATCACGCCAGGCTACGATTTCCGCGTGATCGACGGACTGCTGACCAATTTTCACCTGCCGAAGTCGACCTTGCTGATGCTGGTGTCGGCGCTGGCCGGGCGACAGCGTGTCCGCGCCGCGTATGCGCACGCGGTGGCGCAGCGCTACCGCTTCTTCAGCTACGGTGACGCGATGTTCATTCCGGCGCGCATGAAGGACAACGATGAAGTTTGATCTGCTCGCGCGCGACGGCCTCGCCCGGCGCGGCCGCCTGACCCTTGCCCACGGCACGGTCGACACACCCGTGTTCATGCCGGTCGGCACCTACGGCACGGTCAAGGGCATGGACCCGGCCGAACTGAAGGACATGGGCGCGAAAATCGTGCTCGGCAACACCTTCCACCTGTGGCTGCGCCCGGGCACCGAGGTCATCCGCAAGCACGGCGGGCTGCACCGTTTCATGGGATGGGACCGGCCGATACTGACCGACTCAGGGGGCTTCCAGGTGTTTTCGCTCGACGCGCTGCGCAAGATCAGCGAAGACGGGGTGCGCTTCGCCAGCCCGATCAACGGCGACAAGCTGCTGCTGACGCCGGAGGAGTCGATGCGCATCCAGCACGACCTGAATTCCGACGTGGTGATGATTTTCGACGAATGCACGCCCTACCCCGCCGATCTCGATCAGGCGGCGACGTCGATGCGGCTCAGCCTGCGCTGGGCGCAGCGATCGCGCGACGCGCACGACGCGCTGGGTAACGGGAACGCGCTGTTCGGCATCGTCCAGGGCGGCATGCACGAAACGCTGCGCGACGAGTCGCTGGCCGCGCTCGAGGGCATAGGCTTCGACGGCTACGCCATCGGCGGGCTGTCGGTCGGCGAGCCCAAGGACGACATGCAGCGCATCCTCGCGCACACCGCACCGAAACTGCCCGAACATGCGCCGCACTACCTGATGGGCGTGGGCACGCCGGAAGATCTGATCAATGCGATCGCGCACGGCATCGACATGTTCGACTGCGTCATGCCCACCCGCAATGCGCGCAACGGCTGGCTGTTCACGCGCTACGGCGACATCAAGCTGAAGAACGCGCGCTACAAGGACGACACGGGGCCGGTGGACCCGTCCTGCGAGTGCCACACCTGCACCCACTACACACGTGCCTACCTGCACCACCTGCACCGCTGCAACGAAATGCTGGGCGCACGGCTGAATACGCTGCACAACCTGCACTTCTACCAGCAGTTCACACGCGAGGCGCGCGAGGCGATCGAAACCGGCCGTTACGCGCCCTGGTCCGCCGCCTTCCTCGCCGACCGGCAGCGCGGAGTGTGAGCAAATCTGTCGGCCCGGGACGGTCCGGGCCCGGCTGATATACTCGCGCGCTTTACCAATCGCGCAAACGGAGTTCAACGTGTTCATTTCCCCCGCTTACGCTCAGGCCGCAGGCGCCGCCGACCCCACCGGCGGCCTGATGGGACTGCTGCCCATCCTGCTGATGTTCGTCGTCCTGTGGTTCCTGATGATCCGCCCGCAGATGAAGCGCGCGAAGGAACACAAGGCGCTGATCGAAGCGCTGACCAAGGGCGACGAAGTGGTGACCCAGGGCGGCATGGCCGGCCGGATCACCAAGGTCGGCGACAACTTCATCAGCGTCGAGCTGGCGCCGAACGTCGAAGTTGCCGTACAGCGACAGGCGATCGCCACGGTACTGCCCAAGGGCACGCTGAAGGCACTCTGATCCCGCGCTGATCCGTCCGGCCACGGCCGGCGGACGCGCCGCCGGCCCCCCACTCCTCATTCAGAATCCGCAATGAACCGCTATCCGATCTGGAAAAACGCGCTGGTGATCGTGGCGCTGATACTTGGCCTGGTCTACACCCTGCCGAACTTCTTCGGCGAGGCGCCGGCAGTACAGGTATCGACCGCGCGCACCGGCGTGCAGATCGACGCCGCCCTGATGACGCAGGTCGAATCAACGCTGAAGGACGCGGCCATCGCTCACACCGGCATGACGCTGGACACGACCGGTGTGCGTGTTCGCCTGGCCGACACCGATACCCAGCTGAAGACACGCGACGTGCTGGAAAAGGCGCTCAATCCGGATCCGGCCGACGGCAAGTACGTGGTGGCGCTGAATCTGCTGTCGAAGTCGCCGGACTGGCTGCGTTCCTTCGGCGCACTGCCGATGTATCTCGGCCTCGACCTGCGCGGCGGCGTGCACTTCCTGCTGCAGGTCGACATGCAGGGCGCGATGGTCAAGCGGCTGGACTCGATGTCGTCCGACCTGCGCACCCAGCTGCGGGAAAAGAACATCCGCCACGGTGGCATTTCGCGCGAAGGCAACACCATCGTGCTGCGCTTCCGCGACGCAGCCGGTCGCGATGCCGCGCGCAGCGCAGCCGAAAAGGCGCTGCCGGAAATGGTGTGGACACCGGGCCAATCCGGTGCCGACCTGTTGTACACAGGCCGCATGAGCGAACTGGCCGAGACGGAAATGCGGGAATCGGCCATCAAGCAGAACATCCTGACGCTGCAGAAGCGCGTGAACGAACTGGGCGTGGCCGAACCCATCATCCAGCAGCAGGGTGCCGACCGCATCGTCGTGCAGTTGCCCGGCGTGCAGGACGTGGCCAAGGCGAAAGACCTGATCGGCCGCACCGCCACGCTGGAGGTTCGCCTGGTCGATCAGGAAGCGATGACCAGCGGCAATATGGAAGGGCTCGAGGTCTATCCGGAGAACTCGCGCAGCGGCGGTGTTTCGAATGTGCCGGTCAAGAAGCAGGTCATCCTGACCGGCGAGCGATTCGAAACCGCCCAGGCGTCGTTCGACGATTCGAACCGCCCGGCCGTGGCGGTGAAGCTCGACGCCACCGGCGGCCGCATCATGCGCACGGTCACGCGTGAAAACCTGAAGAAGCTGATGGTCATCCTGCTGTTCGAAAAGGGCCGCGGCGAGGCGATTTCGGTGGCCACCATCCAGGGCGAGTTCGGCGACCGCTTCCAGATCACCGGCCAGTTCTCGCCGCAGGAAACGAACACGCTGGCCATCCTGATCCGCTCGGGCGCACTGGCAGCACCGATGGAAATCATCGAAGAACGGGTCATCGGCCCGTCGCTCGGCGCCGAGAACATCGAAAAGGGGTTCGATTCGACGCTCTGGGGCTTCGTGGCGATCGCCGTGTTCATGATCTTCTATTACGCGGTGTTCGGCTTCATCTCGACCACGGCGCTGGCGGCCAACCTGCTGTTCCTGATTGCGCTGCTGTCACTGCTGCAGGCCACGCTGACACTGCCGGGCATTGCCGCCATCGCGCTGACACTGGGCATGGCAATCGACGCCAACGTGCTGATCAACGAGCGTATCCGCGAAGAACTGCGCAATGGCGTCACGCCGCAGGCGGCGATCGCTGCCGGATACGAGCGCGCCTGGGCGACCATTCTCGACTCGAACATCACGACGCTGATCGCCGGCATCGCACTGCTGGTGTTCGGATCCGGACCGGTACGCGGCTTTGCGGTGGTGCACTGCCTGGGCATCCTGACGTCGATGTTCAGCGCGGTCGTCGTGTCACGCGCCATCGTCAACATGGTGTACGGACGCGCCCGCAAGCTGGAAAAAGTGTCAATCGGCACCGTGTGGAAACCGGGCGCCAACCTCTGAGCCGCCACCAAGGAAATCTGAACAGTCATGGAATTCTTCCGCATCCGGCGCGACATCCCCTTCATGCGCAAGGCGCTGGTGTTCAACGTCATTTCGTTGGTCACCTTCCTGCTGGCCGTGTTCTTCCTCGCCACGCGCGGCCTTCATCTGTCGGTGGAATTCACCGGCGGCACATTGATGGAAGTTTCGTACAGCGAAGCGGCCGACCTGCAGGGCGTGCGCAAGGCACTGACCGACAGTGGCTTCAGCGAACCGCAGGTACAGAACTTCGGTACCGCGCGTGACGTGCTGATCCGGCTGCCTCTGGTCAAGGACGTCGATTCGGCCAAGGTCAGCCAGCAGGTGATCGCCACGCTCAGCGCGGGTGAGGGTCCGAAGCCCGAACTGCGGCGCGTCGAATACGTCGGCCCGCAGATCGGCAAGGAGCTGGCCGAAGACGGCGCGTTGGCGCTCATGTTCGTCATCTGCGGCATCATGGCCTACTTGGCCATGCGCTTCGAGTGGCGCTATGCCGTGTCGGCCATCATCGCCAACCTGCACGACGTGGTGATCATCCTGGGCTTCTTCGCCGCCTTCCAGTGGGAGTTCTCGCTGCCGGTGCTGGCGGCCGTGCTGGCGGTGCTCGGCTACTCGGTGAATGAATCGGTCGTGGTGTTCGACCGCGTGCGCGAAGTGTTCCGCAATGCGCGCAAGCGCACGCTGACGGTCGCCGAGGTCATGGACAACGCCATCACGAGCACGATCTCGCGCACCATCATCACGCACGGTTCAACCCAGATGATGGTGCTGTCGATGCTGCTGTTCGGCGGCGAGGCGCTGCACTACTTCGCGGTGGCGCTGACCATCGGCATCTGCTTCGGCATCTATTCGTCGGTGCTGGTCGCCTGCCCGCTGGCGATGTGGCTGGGTGTCAAGCGCGAACAGCTCATCAAGCCGCCGAAGCGCAAGGAAGAAGCGGTCGTCTGACCTTGCAGCACCCTCTCCGGACGAGACAACAAGAAACCGGCCAGAGCCGGTTTTTTGTTGTCCGCAGATTCGCACGAGGAATCACGGCTGAGCGAACACCTGCTTCACGCGCAAGGTCTGGCCGCTGTCGACCAGCGCGATCAGCCGGTCGATGTTCGGGTGCTTGCCCGGGTTGCCGCGCGCATCGAGGGTGTGCTCGCCATACAGATCCAGGCCCTGCTTCGATGCATCCGGCGTGATGGCCCCATGCAACTGGGCGAGGTGGTTGTACACCGCCAGCGAGCCGGCCTGGCCAGGCTTGTTCTCGATGGTCGCGATCACTTCTCCGGCGGCATCGATCAGTTGCAGCGCCGCCAGATGCGACACGCCGGGCAAGGTTTTGAGCGTTTCGGCGAAACTCATGATGCGTCCTCAGATGGCGGCAGCCAGACGGGCCGCGTCGCCGATGTAGCGGGCGGGCGTCATCGCCAGCAAGCGTTCCCGCTCCGCCGCCGGAATGTCGAGACCACTGATGAAGGCCTGCAGCGCCTCGCGCGTGATGCCGCGGCCGCGCGTCAGTTCCTTCAGCTGTTCATACGGATTGGGCACACCGTAGCGGCGCATGACGGTCTGTACCGGCTCCGCCAGCACTTCCCAGCAGGCGTCGAGATCGGCGGCCAGCGTATCCGGCTCGGCCACCAGCTTGCCCAGCCCGCGCGAAAGCGAATCGAGCGCCAGCACGGTGTAGCCGAAGGCCACGCCCATATTGCGCAGCACGGTCGAATCGGTCAGATCACGCTGCATGCGCGACACCGGCAGCTTGTCCGACAGGTGGCGCAACAGTGCGTTGGCCAGCCCCAGATTGCCTTCGGCGTTCTCGAAGTCGATCGGATTCACCTTGTGCGGCATGGTCGAACTGCCGATCTCGCCGGCCTTCAGCCTCTGGCGGAAGTAGCCGAGCGAGATGTACATCCAGAAGTCGCGCGCCGCATCAAGCAGGATGGTATTGCCGCGCGACATGGCGTCGAACAGCTCGGCCATCGCGTCGTGCGGTTCGATCTGGATCGTATAGGGGTTGAATTCCAGCCCGAAGGACTCGATGAACACGCGGTTGAACTGCGACCAGTCGACGTCCGGATAGGCTGACAGGTGGGCGTTGTAATTGCCGACCGCGCCATTGAACTTGGCCGTCAGGCTGACCGCGGCGACGCGCGCGCGCGCGCGCATCAGGCGCGCGGCGATGTTCGCCATCTCCTTGCCCAGCGTGGTCGGGCTGGCCGGCTGGCCGTGCGTGCGCGACAGCATCGGCAACGCGGCGAATTCGTGTGCCATGGCGCGCAACGAGGCGATCACGCCATCTAGCGCCGGCAGCAGCGTGTCGGCGCGCGCCTCGTTGAGCATCAGCGCGTGCGACACGTTGTTGATGTCTTCCGACGTGCAGGCGAAGTGGATGAATTCCGACACCCCGGTCACTTCGGCGTTGTTCGCCAGCCGGTCCTTCAGCCAGTACTCCATCGCCTTCACGTCGTGATTGGTGCGCGCTTCGATCGCCTTGATCGCGGCGGCATCGTTCACGCTGAAATCGCGTACGACGGCGTCAAGCTCGTCCAGTGTTGCCTGCGAAAAGGCAGGTACTTCGCCGATCTGCGCATCGGCAGCCAGCGCTCGCAACCACGCGATTTCGACGCGTACACGGTTGCGGATCAGTCCGAACTCACTGAAATGACCTCGCAAGGGATCGAGTTTGGCGGCGTAGCGACCGTCCAGCGGCGACAGCGCGGTGAGGGTGTGGGCACTCATGAAGGACCTGCGGGAAGGAAGGGATGGAAGGCCACGAAGCGGTTCAGCCCCGGGCAGCGCGGCGCGAATTTTATCATGCACCGCATGATGACCCCGCCTTGCTGGAACGGCCCGGACGCTATACTCGGGTGCTCTTCCATCGGTGCTGTCCATGAAACTCGTCGGTTCCTACACCAGTCCTTACGTACGCAAGGCGCGCGTGGTGCTTGCAGAAAAGAAGATCGACTGCGAATTCGTGATCGATTCGCCATGGCTCGAAGGCACAGGCGTACCGGATGTGAACCCGCTGGGCAAGATTCCGGTGCTGGTGCTCGATGACGACACCTGCCTGTTCGATTCGCGCGTGATCGTCGAATACCTCGACGGTGTGGCGCCGAACAACAAGCTTCTGCCGTCCACGGCCCGCGAACGCGCGCTGGTCAAGCGCTGGGAGGCGCTGGCCGACGGCATGACCGACGCTGCGGTGGCCATCGTGCTGGAAGTGCGCCGGATGGTCAGCGAACAGAACGCGAGCTGGATTTCGCGCCAGCGCAGCAAGATCGATCGTGCGCTGAACACGCTGGCGGCCGATCTGGGCGATGGCGCGTGGTGCCACGGCAACAGCATTTCGCTGGCCGACATCGCGGTGGGTTCGGCGCTCGGCTACCTCGACTTCCGCTTTCCGGAGCTGGACTGGCGCGAGCGGCATGCCAACCTCGCCAAGCTGCAGGAAAAGCTGATGCAGCGCCCGTCACTCGCCGAAACCGTTCCGGTCGAATAAGGCAAAAGACACGCGCCAAGCCGGCCGGTACGAACCGCTCAGGCCGCTTTGCCGGCCGCGGTGATGACGCCGCCGCCCAGACAGACCCGGCTTTCGTAGACGACCACGCTCTGGCCGGGCGTCACCGCCCACTGGGCTTCGGCAAAAGCGATGTCGCAGCGTGCAGCATCGACCGCATCGATGCTGCACGGCGCATCCGCCTGCCGGTAGCGCGTCTTTGCCGCATACACCCAGTGCGTGTGCGGCAGCTCGCCCGACACCCATGACAGGTCGCCCGCCACCAGCCGCTCCGACAGCAGTGCCGGGTGGTCATGGCCACGCACCACGTACAGCACGTTGCTGGCCATGTCCTTGCGCACCGCGTACCACGCGTCGTGTTCGCCGGCGTCGTCCGCCATGCCCTTGAGGCCGCCGATCCCCAGCCCCTTGCGCTGACCGATCGTGTGATACATCAGGCCTTCATGGCGGCCGAGCACGCGGTCGGTATCAAGATCGCGGATGTCGCCCGGCGTGACCGGCAGGTAACGCTGCAGGAATTCGCGGAACGGTCGCTCGCCGACGAAACAGATGCCGGTCGAATCCTTCTTGCCGGCATTGGCCAGCCCGGCGTCGGCCGCGATGCGGCGCACCTCGCGCTTGGGCAGGTGACCGACCGGGAACAGCGTATGCGACAGCTGCGCCTGGTTCAGCCGGTGCAGGAAGTAGCTCTGGTCCTTGTTGCCGTCCTCGCCCTTGAGCAGCTGGAAGCGGCCCTGGAACTCGCGCACCTGCGCATAGTGGCCGGTGGCGATGCGCTTTGCTCCGAGCTGCATCGCGTGATCAAGAAAGGCGCTGAACTTGATCTCGGCGTTGCACAGCACGTCGGGGTTGGGTGTGCGGCCGGCCTGGTATTCGCGCAGGAAGCTCGAAAACACGCGGTCCTTGTATTCGGCCGAAAAATTGACCACTTCAAGGTCCATGCCGATCACGTCGGCCGCCGACACGGCGTCGATCAGATCCTGCCGGGTCGAGCAGTATTCGTCGGTGTCGTCGTCCTCCCAGTTCTTCATGAACAGGCCGACCACCTTGTAGCCGGCGCGCTTGAGCAGCAGCGCCGACACCGACGAATCGACGCCGCCCGACATGCCGACGACCACGGTTTCACCCGGTTCGGCGGCTGTTTCAGCGCCGTGCATTCCAGTCATCCGGATATCCCCCATTCTTCCAGTGTTCCATGTCCATCACGACCGGCGGTTCGCCGTGGTCGCGAAACCAGGTATCGACCGCGTACCGTCGGCCGCTTTCGGTGTCTTCGATCACCGCGGTGAAGTGCTGCATGATGACCCAGCTGGTGCGCCGCGCGATGTCCAGTACCCGATGGTGACGCAGGGCGCCTGCTTCCTGCAGCTGTTCGAGCATCACGGTGGTGGTGTGCGCGTGGTCGATGCAGTCCATGCGCCCTTCGGCCCCGAGATCGAGGTAGTCGCCGGCGCGGTCGGCGCCGATCGGAGACTGCTCGCCGGCCCAGCGGTACAGGCGCGCAATCACCCACTCCAGCTGTTCGCGCTCGCCGGCAGCATCGGTCGTCTTGAGCATTTCACCGACCAGCACGGCGCGCTGCTCGGGCGAAAGGCTGACCGTCTGCACGACGAGGCACCCGTAATTGAAGCAGATGTCCAGCGCCATGCCGGGCGCCGCCTGAACCTGCAGCGCACAGCACAGCACCACACCCGCCAGCATTCTCCGCATCAGGAAAAGTGCCGCACGACCGCCAGCGGCAGGCGCACGTCGGCCAGCCAGTCCTGGACGCACGCCCACACCAGCGGGCTGCGATGGCGCTCGCGACTGGCTTCGATCTCTTCGGGCGTCATCCAGAAGGCACGCACGATGCCGTCGTCCAGCGCGCGCCCGGCAATCTGCTCGCCGCTTTCGCCGGAAAAGGCGAAGCGCAGGTAGGTGACTTCGCCGTCGGGCCGGCGCCACTGATAGACACCGACCAGCGCCTGCGGCACGAAAGGATGGGCGGTTTCCTCCATCGCCTCGCGGGCACACGCCTCGACCAGCGACTCGCCCTCTTCCAGATGGCCGGCCGGCTGGTTCAGCATCAGCCCCTTCGACGTTTCCTCTTCCACCATCAGGAAGCGGCCCCGGTACTCCATCAGGGCGGCCACGGTGACATTGGGCTTCCATATGCGTTCGCTCATCGGTGGATTTTAACGCGAGCCGCTGCGATGACCGTCGCCGTACAGCGCGCATCAGCTAAAATCGCGCGCTTATCGCAATCCACTGGAGTGTTTCTCATGTCGATGGCCGACCGCGACGGTTTTATCTGGTACGACGGCAAGATGGTGCCCTGGCGCGAGGCCACCACGCACGTACTGACCCACTCGCTGCACTACGGTCTGGCCGTCTTCGAGGGTGTGCGCGCCTACCACACCGAAATCGGTACCGCGATCTACCGCCTGAAGGAACACACCGACCGGCTGTTCAACTCGGCGCACATCTACATGATGAAGATGCCGTACAGCCGCGAGGAAATCATGGAAGCGCAGCTTGAAGTGGTGCGCGCCAACAAGCTCGAATCCTGCTACATCCGGCCGATCGCCTTCTTCGGCTCGGAAAAGATGGGGATTTCGACGCGTGGCGCTTCGGTGCATGTGTCGATCGCCGCCTGGCCCTGGGGCGCCTACCTGGGCGAGGACGGGCTGAAGAAGGGCATCCGGGTCAAGACCTCGTCCTTCTCGCGCCACCACGTCAATGTGTCGATGTGCCGCGCCAAGTACTCGGGCACCTACGCCAACTCCATCCTCGCGAACATGGAAGCGACCGACCTCGGCTACGACGAGGCGCTGCTGCTCGACGTGGATGGCTTCGTCGCCGAAGGGGCGGGAGAAAACCTGTTCGTGGTGAAGGACAACAAGATCTACGAACCGGAAATCGCCTCGGCGCTGGTCGGCATCACGCGCGCATCGGTGATCGAGATCGCCGCCGAATTCGGCTACCAGGTGGTGTCGAAGCGGCTGACGCGTGACGATGTCTATACCGCGGACGAAGCTTTCTTCACCGGCACCGCCGCCGAAGTGACACCGATCCGCGAACTCGACAACCGCGTCATCGGCAGCGGCACGCGCGGCCCGGTCACCGAAAAGCTGCAGGCGCGCTTCTTCGACATCGTCAATGGCCGCGCGCCCGAGTACCACCGCTGGCTGACCAAGATCTGAACCCGGAGCCCATCTGCCATGAACCAAGCCGTGAGTGATTCCAGCCGCGACCGCGCACGCGACGTCGAAGTGGGTGCGAGCGATCTGCCGCTGCACTGCCCGCTGCCCGGCGCACCGCTGTGGGCGCGTCATCCGCGTGTGTTTCTCGACGTGACCAAGACCGGCGAGGCCGCCTGCCCGTACTGCGGTACGCGCTACCGCTACAACGGCCCGGCGCCCGCCGGCCACTGAGCTCAGCCCATGGAAATGCCCCGCAAGGCCTTTTTCGCGACGCCTCAGGAAGCCGAAGCGGCCTTTTACGAAGCACGTGCGCGGGGCGACATCGAAGCCATGATGGCGGTGTGGGGCGACGAGGACGACATCATTTGCGCACTGGCCGGCTGCCCGCGTGCCAGCGGCTACGAAGAAGTCCGCGATGCCTGGCGGCGCGTGTTCGCCGGGACCCGGGTCGATGTGCGGGTAATCAACGCACAGATCATGCAGGGCGTGCTGCAGTCCATCCACAGCCTGAACGAACAGTGCAGCGCCGCCGGTGACCGCGCGGCGCGTCCGCTGCTCATCGTGACCAACGTCTATCTGCGCGGTCCGCTGGGCTGGCACATGGTGCTGCATCACGCGTCCGCCGCCCCGGCTGCACAGGAGACGGCGGGCCCGCCGAAAATACTTCACTGAGTACGTCGCTGAGCATTTCACCGGATCCCGCTCCGAGTTCCTCATCGGGCATGTCGCCGCCCCGCTTTCACCCTGCTCGCTGGCTGCCCGGCGGCCACGCGCAGACGATCTGGCCGCGCTTCATCCTGCCGCCGCTGCCTGCACTGGCACGCGAGCGCGTCGATACGCCCGACGGCGACTTCATCGATCTGGACTGGTTGCCGCCGCGCGCGCAGCAGCCACTCGTGATGCTGCTGCACGGGCTGGAAGGCAGTTCGGAAAGCCACTACGCACGGGCGCTGATGCGCGCCGTCGATGCGCGCGGCTGGAACGGCGTGGTGGTGCATGCGCGCGGCTGTTCCGGCGAACCGAACCGGCTGGTGCGCGCCTATCACTCGGGTGACAGCGCGGAGCTGGAATGGCTGCTGCCGCGTGTCGTACCGCGCATGAACGGTCAGCCGGTGCATGCGGTCGGCGTGTCGCTCGGCGGCAATGTGCTGTGCAAGTGGCTGGGTGAGCAGGGGTACGCCGCATCGCAGTGGCTGCGCAGCGCGGCGTCGGTCTGCGCACCGGTCGATCTGGGAGCCGCCGGACGTGCGCTCGACCAGGGTTTCAACCGCGTCTACACGCAGTATTTCCTGCGTACGATGAAGCCGCGTGCCCTGCACAAGGCCGCGCTGTTTCCGGGCGTGCTGGATGCCGCAGCGATCGCCGCCAGCGCGTCGATCAAGGCGTTCGACGACGCCGTCACCTCTCAGCTGCATGGCTTCAGGGATGCCGACGACTACTGGACGCGCTGCTCGGCGCGCCCGCTGCTGCGCGAGGTGCGCGTGCCGCTTCTGCTGCTGCACGCGCTGAACGACCCCATGGTGCCCGACTGGTCGCTGGCCACGCCGCAGATGCTGTCGTCGGACGTACTGCCCGAATACACCGCGCAGGGCGGCCACGTCGGCTATGTGAGCGGTGCGCCGACAGGTCATCTCGACTGGCTGCCGCAACGGCTGCTGCACTTCTTCGAGCACGGGCGCTGACCGGATCCTTTGCAGCGCCCGCCGTGGAAGACGGCTACGAAAGTTCGACCGATCCGCGCCTTTCCCCGCTGACGCGCGACCCGCCGGCCATGCTCAGCGCCACGGCCTCCGCCACCTCGATGCCGTCGATCGCTGCCGACAGGATGCCGCCGGCGTAGCTTGCGCCTTCGCCGGCCGGATACAGCCCGACGGTGTTCAGACTCTGGTAGCTCACCGGATCACGCTTGATGCGGATCGGCGAAGACGTGCGGGTTTCCACGCCGGTCAGCACTGCGTCATGCATCGCGAAACCCTTGATCTGCCGGTCGAACGCCGGCAGCGCCTCGCGGATGGCCGTGATGACGTATTCGGGCAAAGCGCCATCCAGCGCGCCCAGCCGGACACCCGGCGTGTAGGACGGCGTCACCACACCGAGCTGCGTCGACGGCCGCGCAGCGATGAAATCGCCGACCAGCTGACCCGGCGCGCTGTAGTCGCCACCCCCCAGGTCGAAGGCACGCGATTCCCACTGGCGCTGGAACGCGATGCCCGCCAGCGGGTGCCCCGGATAGTCCTCCGGCGAAATGCCGACCACGATGCCGGCATTGGCATTGCGCTCGTTGCGCGAATACTGGCTCATGCCATTGGTCACGACACGGCCCGGCTCCGAGGTGGCCGCGACCACGGTGCCGCCCGGACACATGCAGAAGCTGTAGACCGAACGGCCGTTGGATGCGTGATGCACCAGCTTGTAGTCGGCCGCGCCCAGCAGTGCGTGGCCGGCGTAGTCGCCGAAGCGGCAGCGGTCTATCAGCGCCTGCGGATGTTCGATGCGGAAACCGACCGAGAACGGCTTCGCTTCGATATATACACCCCGCTCGTAGAGCATTTCGAAGGTGTCGCGAGCGCTGTGGCCCACCGCCAGCACGACATGATCGGCGGCAATGACTTCGCCGCCTGCCAGCATCACGCCGCGTACCTTGCGGTCTTCGATGATCAGGTCTTCGACGCGCGACCTGAAGCGGATCTCGCCCCCCAGCGACTCGATTTCCGCACGCATCTTCTCGACCATGCCGACCAGCCGGAAGGTACCGATGTGCGGCTTGCTGACATACAGGATTTCTTCCGGTGCACCGGCCTTGACGAATTCCTTCAGTACCTTGCGTCCGTAGTGCTTCGGATCCTTGATCTGGCTGTACAGCTTGCCGTCGGAAAACGTACCGGCGCCGCCTTCGCCGAACTGCACGTTCGATTCAGGATCCAGCACATGCTTGCGCCACAGGCCCCAGGTGTCCTTCGTGCGCTCGCGCACCGCCTTGCCGCGCTCCAGCACGATGGGGCGAAATCCCATCTGCGCAAGCACCAGCGCCGCCAGGATGCCGCACGGCCCCATGCCGATGATGACCGGGCGCTGCGCCAGGCCGGCAGGTGCGCGGGCAACGAAGCGGTAGTCCATGTCGGGTGTGGGGTGTATGTGAGGAACGCCCTTGAGGCGCGCCAGCACGGCGGCTTCATCCGCCAGCTCGACGTCGAGCGAATAGATCAGGAAGATGTTCGAGCGCTTGCGTGCGTCGTAGCTGCGCTTGAATACCGTACAGGACAGCAGTTCGCCGGGCGCGATGCTCAGCCGCTCGAGCACGGCGGCACGCAGCGCCTCGTCCGGGTGATCGAGGGGCAGCTTGACTTCGGTTAATCGCAACATGCGGGACTGGGGCGTTGCCGCCGGGCTGTGTATCGTTCAACCGTCGAGTCTACCTTCAGGGCGACGGCAATACGCAGCATCGATGGTCAGCCGGCGACGCCGGCGCGTCCGCCGGGACGCGCCGCACCGTGCCACCGCTGCGTTCAGCCGGTGATCTGCTTCAGCAACGCGGCCTTGGCGGCGGTGTAATCGGCCTCGGTGATCAAACCGCCATCGAGCAGCGATTTCAGCTTGCCCAGCTTCGCTTCCGGCGTATCGGCCGCGGCCTGCGCCGAAGCCGCCGGGGTTGCCGCGGCCGGCAAGACCGAACCCCGCATCGCCTCGGTCATCACCTGACCCATGCTCAGCCCGGCGCCCAGGCTGGCGCCGATGCCGGCCAGTCCGCCTTCGTTCTGCGCCGCCATCGGAATGGCCGTGGCGGTCTGATACTGGGTGAAGGCGGCCAGATTGCCCGCCATGCCCATCGATACCCGGGTATCGAAGGCCTTCTGCAGTTCTTCCGGCAGCGACACGCTTTCAACCGCGAAATTGTCCAGCGCAACGCCGTAGCGTTCGAACACCGGCGCCATCGCACCCTTCATGCGCTCGCCCAGCAGTCCGAAATTGGTCGCCATGTCGAGGAATGGCAGTTCCGATGCGCCGAGCGTGTTGCTCATCGCCGACACGATCAGGTTGCGCAGCTGCATCTCGAGATCATCGACCGTGTAGATGTCGCGCGTGCCGCTGATTTCCGCAAAGAACTGCTTCGGGTCGGCCAGCCGGTACGAATACACGCCGAACGCGCGCAGCCTGACCATGCCGAAGTCCTTGTCGCGCACGGTCACCGGTTGAGCCGTGCCCCACTTGCGGCCCATCTGCAGCCGGGTGCTGAAGAAATAGACGTCGCTCTTGAAGGGCGATTCGAACAGCTTGTCCCAGTTCTGGAGGTAGGTCAGCACCGGCAGCGTACTGGTCTTGAGCACATGGCGACCGGGACCGAGCACATCGGCGATGCGCCCTTCATTGACGAACAGTGCCGCCTGCGACTCGCGTACCGTCAGCTGGGCACCGTACTGGATTTCGGCATCCTGCATCGGATGCCGCCAGGCCAGCGTGCCATCGCCGTCTTCCTGCCACTGCAGGACGTCGATGAACTGTTTCTTGATGAAATCGCCGATACCCATTTCACATCCTCTCCGGAAAGACCTGCCGTGAAACCACTGCGCACTCTAGCGCCTACCCCCGGGCACCGCAACGCGCCCCGGATGTCCGCTCAAGTCGTTGTTTCCACTTCTATTTGAGTTGATTCTGTCGAATGCCCATCCAGCTCGCGCGCCGCCAGCCACAGTTCGATGCAGGCGCCGCAGTCGTCCCGGTTCGCCGCCCGTATCCAGCCGCCGTGCAGATTGACGATCTCGCGACAGATGGCGAGTCCGAGCCCGGTACCGCCTTCGGCGCCGCGAAGGCGCGCCGCCTGCTCGAACTGGTCGAAGATGCGCTCGCGATCTTCTTCGGCGATACCCGGTCCGTGATCTGACACGCGCAGCAACACACCCGCCACACCTTCATGTTCGTGCCGCTCGAGCGACAAAAGCACTTCGGCAGACGGTGGCGAAAAGCGGATCGCATTGTCGAGCAGCGTGCGCAGCACCTGTGCCATCCGCTGCGCGTCGGCCTGCAGCGGCACCTGCGGAAACAAGCCGGTCATCCGCATATGTACACCGCGTTCGACTGCAACAGCCTGCATCTGCGCGATCGCCTCGGCCACCAGTGATTCCAGGTCGCACCTTGATGCGTTCAGCTTGATCGCGCCGCCTTCCAGGCGCGACAGGTCAAGCAGATCGTCGACCAGTGCAAGCAGACGGTCACCGTGTTCGCGGATCACCTCGAAGCGCCGGCGCGTGACGTCGGCCAGTGGCGGCCTGTCGCGCAGCGCCAGCCGTGAAAACGCGAGGATGGCGTGAATGGGCGTGCGCAGTTCATGCGACATGCTGGCCATGAAGCGGCTCTTGGCGCGGTTGGCGTGCTCGGCCATGCGCCGCGCCGACATGCTGTCGGACAGCTGCTCCTCGATCAGTTCGCTCAGGCGATCACGGTGCCGTTTCAGTTCGGTCTCGGCGCGTTGCCGCCCGCGGTCGCGAATGCCCGCCTGAAGAATCAGGCCAAACGTGCTGATCGCCGCCTGTACGCCCGTGCAGCACGCGTCGGGCAAGGCCCGGGGGAGATCAAGGCCAACCAGACCGACCAGACGCCGGTCACTCATCACCGCGAAACACACCCGTTCCCCGGGCTCGCCGTCGAGCGCAGCCGACGCCACGACGGCGCCGGAGTCCTGCGCGCTGCGATCGGCTTTCAGGGCCTCATCGATCAGTCCCGGATGCACGCCAAGCCAGTCGGTGTCGCGGCAGGCCAGCAGATTCACCTGCGGCTCGTGGCGCGGGTCGTGCATGACTTCGGCGATGAAGCCGTCGCTCGCACCGGCCAGGTCAAGCAGGATGTCGAGCATGGCGGCGAACAGCGCTTCGCCGGACTCACCGCGGATGAAGCGCGCCTGCAGGCGACCCAGCATGGCCAGCTGCTCGCGGCTGCGCTCGAGCGCCTGTTCGCTGCGCTTGCGCTCACTGATGTCGCGCGCAAAGCCGACCGTGCCGAGCAGTTCTCCGTTCTCATCCAGCACCGGTGCCTTCCACACTTCGAGGCAGATCGATCCGGTACCGGATGCGACGAAGGACTCGGAGCAGCGCGGCAGGCGGCTGTTCAGTACTTCGATATCGTCGGCCCGGTAGGCGTCGGCGCAGTCGGTCGGCCACAGGTCGTGATCCTGCAGGCCACAGGCTTCGTCCGGATCGTTCAGCCCGCCGGCGAGCGCGAGCGGCTTGTTCACCGCGAGAAAGCGCAGGTCGCGATCCTTCAGCCAGACCATGAACGGAAAATTGTCGAGCAGCGCGCGCTGATAGCGCATTGCGCGGTGCAATTCGCGCTCCATGCGCCAGCGGTCGGTCATGTCCTGCACGATGCCCGCCAGCACCGGCGCATCGTCGCCCGCACCGCCGGGCATCACGCCGCACGATTCGACGCGACCTTCGAACAGCACGCGCCGCTCGCCGTCCGGGTGGCTGACGCAGAACTCGGTGCGGTAATGCGCGCCGGCCTGCGCCGCGCGCCAGGCACGTTCGAGCGACAGGCGATCTTCCGCGGCCACGCGGGTGAGCAGCTGTTCGAAGGACGCGAGCGCCGCGCCGTCGATGCCGAGTATCCCCTGCGCGCGGGCCGACCACTTGAACATACCGCGCGCGTATGACCAGTTTCCGGTGCGGCCGAGCGTCTGCGCCCGTTCGAGCTCGAGGTGCAATTGCTCAAGTTCGCGTCGCGCGGCATCGAGCCGCACTCCGACTGCCCAGAGGGCCAGACAGACAATCAATACCGGTACCAGCAGCGGCGCCAGTCCGAGGCGGGACACGCGACCCGCGCCGGCCAGCCCGGTCGCACCCGCCAGTTCGGCCACCAGCAGACCGATCACCAGCGCGGCCAGCAAGTAGCCCAACCAGTGGCGGGCAAGATGGCGGGCGGACTGAAGCGACAGGTTCATGGACAGGCGGTGGACCGGGCGGGATCGATGTAGTGATCCATCTGAACGGCCGATGACGCCTGTTCTTGAGTGCGGTCGGCAATGTTTCAAGCGTCCGGCCGACGAACGGGTAGAATTCGCGCCGGAAGTCCGCCGGGCAACCGCGGCGCGCAAGCGCGGAGGAAAGTCCGGGCCCCGCAGAGCAGGATGCCGGCTAACGGCCGGGCGCAGCAAGCCGTGCGAAGGTGCGGCCCAAGGCGACGGAAAGTGGAACAGAAAACATACTGCCGATGGCCGCAAGGATCAGGCAAGGTTGAAATGGTGCGCCGCAAGGCGGGCGGTAACGCCGGGTAAGAGCCCACCGCGTGCGCGGCAACGCGCACGGCACGCAAAACCCCATCCGGGGCAAGGCCAAATAGGGAAGCGATGACGCGGCTCGCGTCGCTTCCGGGTAGGCTGCTCGAGCGACGTGGCAACACGTCGCCCAGATGAATGGTTGCCAGTGCGTTCGCGCACAACAGAACCCGGCTTACAGGCGGACTTCCACTCCCCCGGCTTGTCTGCCCCGTTTCCGCCTCTCCTGCATCCACCCGGTTCCCCCCGCGCGAATCCCTGACCCTTCCCTGCTGCTTTCCCATGTCGGCACGCCACGGCGGCCGCGCCATTCCGCTCCACTTCCGCCCCACTTTACCCCACCGCCTCCTTGTCAGCGGGCCGCTTCTCATCAAGCACATTCAATTCATTTTCTATCCCATTAAAAACAAAAGGTTTTTACCTGAAACAGCGTGAAAAATTCACGCTAAGTCATTGTTGCGACAACAGTTTTGCTGGCATCCGTCTATTGACCCTGGCGCAGCCGAAAGCTAAAGTGGAGCAATATTGGATATATAGTGGATTGAAAGTGGGAATGCGATGATTCGCCGGCCAGGCCGCATTCCCAAATCACCCCGCAATCAGCTGTATATATCCACAGTATTTGATTCACTTTCTCGGGCATACGAATGTTCTACGGGACAACCCGGCTCACGATGGACGACAAGCATCGGCTTGTCGTCCCCGCTCGTCCGCGCAAGAAGCTGCTGGACCTGTGCGGCGGCGAGGTCGTGATGACGGCGCGTACCCGGGACTTCGTGCTGCTCTATCCCGAGCCTGAATTCCTCGCCCTGATGAGCCGGCTCGAGGTCATGCCCGATCTCGACCAGGCCAGCGACGACTTCAAACGCAGTTTCACCGCCAATGCGCGCAACGAAACCATCGATCGCGCCGGCCGGCTCCTGCTGTGCAGCGACCTGCGCGAGCGAGCCGGTCTGAACAGGAGCGTGATGCTGGTGGGCCGCGGCAACCGCTTTGAAATCTGGGACGAAACACGCTGGAACGAAGAGGCCCGGGCGCGCGACGAGCGCGAACAGGCGGCGGAACTGCCACCCGACGTCGTCGGCAACTTCAGGTTCTGACATGGCGCACATCCCGGTACTGCTCACCGAAGCACTCGATGCGCTGGCGGTGCGCCCCGACGGCGTCTACGTCGACGGCACCTTCGGCCGTGGCGGCCACAGCCGCGGGCTGCTCGCCCGGCTGGGCGCGAACGGCCGGCTGATCGCACTGGATCGCGATCCGGGCGCCATCGCAGCCGGCCAGTCCATCGCCGATGAACGCTTCACGCTGGTGCACGCACGCTTCGCCGAACTGGCCGAGGTGCTGGACGAGCTCGGCGTGACCGCGGTCGACGGCGTGCTGCTGGACATCGGCGTGTCATCGCCGCAGCTCGACGACGCGGAACGGGGCATGAGTTTCAGGCAGGACGCACCGCTGGACATGCGCATGGACACCAGCCGGGGCGAAACAGTGGCGCAGTGGTTGGCGCGGGCAGACGAAGCAGACATCAGGGAGGTCATCAGGGACTATGGCGAAGAACGGTTTGCTTCAGCGATTGCAAAGGCGATTGTTGCTGCTCGGAGCGAGCGGCCTGTCGACACCACATACCAGCTTGCCCAGATCGTGGCGTCCGCTGTCCGTACGCGGGAGGCGGGCCAGCATCCGGCGACGCGGAGCTTTCAAGCTCTACGGATTTTCATCAATAAGGAGCTTGAAGAGCTTTCGCTAGTGCTGCCGCAGGCGCTGGCCGTGCTGAAGCCCTCCGGTCGGCTGGCGGTGATCTGCTTCCATTCTCTGGAAGACCGCATCGTCAAGCGTTTCATGGCCGATCAGGCCAATCCGCCGCAGCCGCCGCGCGGCCTGCCGTTGCGCGCCGACCAGTTGCCGCGGCCGACGATGACCCTGATCGCGCGCATCCGCGCCGGCAGCGAAGAAGTGGCGGCGAACCCGCGCGCGCGCAGCGCCACGCTGCGCGTGGCCGAGAAGGCGGCCTGACGTGTTGCGCCTTCATGTCGTCCTGATCCTGGTGCTGCTCGTCAGCGCCATTTCGCTGGTGTCGGCACAGCACCGCTCGCGCAGTCTGCACACGCAGCTCGAACGCGAACACCAGCGCATGCGCATGCTGGAAACCGAGTGGGGGCAACTGCAGATCGAACAGGGCACGCTGGCCGCTCACGCGCGAATTTCCGATCTCGCCGAAACCAAGCTGAAGATGCATGCACCCGCCCGCAATCAGGTCATCGTGCTCGACAGCCCGGAGGCCGTGCAATGAAGCTCGCACACAACCCGCTGCTGGCCGAACTGCTGCCGGCCTGGCGTGCGCGCGCCATGCTGATCGTCATGATGGTGCTGTTCGGCGGCCTGTTCGTGCGCGCCTTCTGGCTGCAGGCCGTCGACAACGAGTTCTACCAGCGCAAGGGCGAAGAGCGCTTCTCGAAGGTGCTGCCGACACCCGCGTCGCGCGGCCGTGTGCTCGACCGCAACGAACAGGTGCTGGCCATGAGCACCCAGGTGTCGGCGATCGTCGCAGAAGCGCGACCGAGCCGTACCGAAGCCAAAGCCAAAGCCAATCCGCGCGATATCGGCGCGGAGAAACTTTCGGCGGCACAGATCCGCCAGCTGGCCGACCTGCTCGACATGGACCATCGCGAAGTCGCGCGCAAGATTCCCGAGCAGCGCGGCCGCGGCTATCTGAAGCGTCAGGTGGCACCCGACGTCGCGCAGCGCATCCTGGCCCTGAAGCTGCCGGGCATCCGCGCCGAACCGGAATACCGCCGCTACTACCCGCATGGCGAGGTCAGCGCGCACGTTGTCGGCTTCACCGGCATGGACGACAAGGGCCTCGAAGGCATCGAACTGGCGATGAACCGGCCACTGACCGGGCAGGAAGGTTCGCGCCGCGTCATCACCGACGCACGCCGCAACGTGGTCGAGGACGTCGAAACGCTCAAGCCGCCCCGCGACGGCGGCGATGTGCGCCTGGCCATCGACACCCGGCTGCAGTTTCTCGTCCACAGCCGTCTGAAGCAGGCGGTGGGCGAACACAAGGCGCGGGCCGGCAGCGCAGTGGTACTCGACTCGCGTACCGGCGAGGTGCTGGCACTGGCCAACTGGCCGACCTACAACCCGAACAACCGTGCCCAGCTGTCCGGCCCGCCGCTGCGCAATCGTGCCTTCACCGACACCTATGAACCCGGCTCGACGATCAAGCCCTTCGTCGCGGCCATGGCGCTGGACGCCGGACGCTACAGTTTCGAAACACCGGTCGACTGCACGGGCAAGCTGCACTTCGGCCGCTACGCGATCGGCGACGCACATCCGCACGGAGTGCTGAGCGTGGCCGAGGTGATCCAGAAATCGTCGAACGTGGGCGTGGCCAAGATTGCCGCGCAGTTCACGCCGGAAGAAATGTGGCGTGTCTATGACCAGGTCGGCTTCGGCAGCCCGCTCAAGCTGGGTTTTCCGGGCGAGGCCGCCGGCCGCCTGCGCAACCCGGCCGGCTGGAAGCCGGTCGAGCAGGCCACCATGTCCTACGGCCACGGCATGTCGGTGACGCTGATGCAGATGGCGCGTGCCTATCTGGTATTCGCCCGCGACGGTGACCTGATCCCGCTGTCGCTGACCCGCGTCGATACGCCGCCGATCAACGGCCTGCAGGTTTTTTCGGCACAGACCGCGCGCGAAGTGCGTCGCATGCTCGAACTCGCCGCCGGCCCGGGCGGGACGGCACCGAAGGCGCAGATTCCGGGCTACCGGGTCGCCGGCAAGACCGGCACTGCGCACAAGCTCGAGGGCGGCACCTACGCGAACAAGTACATCGCATCGTTCGTCGGCTTCGCGCCGGTGTCCGACCCGCGCTACATCGTCGCCGTGATGATCGACGAACCGTCGAACGGCATGCACTACGGTGGCCAGGTGGCTGCGCCGGTGTTCTCCGACATCATGAACGCCACCTTGCGCGCCACCGGCGTGGCCCCGGACGCTGCGATGCCACCGCTGCAGATGGCGCGCGTCAGCGTTCCGGTGAAAGGCGTCCCGTGAGCGCGGCCGTGATCGCACAGGTCCGCGCCGCGCTGTCCAGGCACGGGGTCGAGCCGCGCACGCTGCGTGCCGACTCGCGCCACATCGCGCCCGGCGACATCTTCTTCGCGCTGCCCGGCGAGCGCACCGATGGGCGTCGCTTCATCGACGTCGCGATCGATCGAGGCGCGGCCGCCGTGCTGTGCGAAGCCGGCACCACGACGGCGGCAAACCCGCAGGCGCCGGTGATCGAGATCGACGATCTGCGCCGCCATGCCGGCGCGATCGCCGATGCGCTGCTCGATCAGCCGTCGGCGCACCTGCATGTGATCGGCATCACCGGAACGAACGGCAAGACGTCGGTCAGCCAGTGGATCGCCCAGGCGCTGCACGCGCTCGGTCGCGAATGCGGCGTCATCGGCACCCTGGGCAATGGTCTGCCGGGCCGCCTGACCGAGTCCGCCAACACCACGCCCGACGTGGTGAGCGTGCATCAGACCCTGGCCGACCTGCGGCGCGCCGGCGCCACCGCCTGCGCGATGGAAGTGTCGTCGATCGGCCTGCATCAGCATCGCATCGACAGCGTACGACTGCATACCGCGGTATTCACCAATCTGACGCGCGACCATCTCGACTACCACAGCGACATGCAGCACTACGCCGACGCCAAGGCTGCGCTGTTCGCCCAGCCGGGTCTGCAGGCTGCGGTGATCAATACCGATGACGCGTTCGGTCGCCTGCTGGCGCAGCAGTGCGCCGGGCAACTCGACGTGACCACCTGCGCCTTCGATCACGCGCCGCCGGCAGGCGCGACCGGTCTGCGCGCGCGCAGTGCCGACCTGTCGCACGGCGTGTCGTTCGACCTCGTACATGGGCTGGACCAGCACTCGGCGCGCATCAGCACCTCACTGATCGGTCGTTTCAACGTACAGAACCTGATGGCGGTGGCCGGCAGCCTGCTGCATGCCGGCGTGTCGCTGAATGACGCGGTGCACGCACTCGCCGGCCTGACGCCGTCCCCCGGACGCATGCAGGGCATCGGCGGTCAGGGCAAGCCGCTGGTCGTGGTCGACTATGCACACACCCCGGACGCACTCGAACAGGCCTTGATCGCGCTGCAACCGGTCGCGGCGGCCCGCGGCGGCAGGCTGGTGTGCATCTTCGGCTGCGGCGGCGAACGCGATGCCGGCAAGCGACCGCTGATGGGCACCGTGGCATGCGAACAGGCACATCAGGTGTGGCTGACCTCGGACAATCCGCGCGGCGAAGACCCGGACGCCATCCTCGATGACATCGCCCGCGGCACGGTCGAGGGCCGACGCGTCCATCGCATCACCGACCGCGCGCAGGCGATCCGGCAGGCCGTGGCCGAAGCGGTCGCCGCCGACGTGGTGCTGCTGGCCGGAAAGGGGCATGAGAACTATCAGGAGCGCGACGGACGTCGCATGCCATGGTCGGACCTCGAACAGGCACATGCCGCGCTCGCCGCCTGGGGAGCCCCCGCATGACCGCGCTCTGGACCGCGTCGGATGCGGCTCGCGCCTGCGGTGGCACGCTGATCGGGCCGGACATTGCGCTGGGCGGATTTTCGACCGACAGCCGCGCCGTGACGACGGGTGACCTGTTCGTCGCGCTGCGCGGCGAACGCTTCGACGCCCATGATTTCATCGCCGACGTGCAGGCGGCGGGCGCCGCGGCGGTCGTCGTTGCGAACGACTGTGCGCATGCGGCAGGCACCCTGATCCGCGTTGCCGATACGCGCATCGCGCTGGGCGACATCGCACGCGCCTGGCGCAGCCGCTTCACGCTGCCGCTGATCGGCGTCACCGGCAGCAATGGCAAGACCACGGTGAAGGAAATGATCGCCGCCATCCTGCGCGCGCATGCACTGAGCGTCGGCTGGCCGACCGGGTCGGTGCTGGCGACGCGCGGCAACCTGAACAACGACATCGGTGTGCCGCTGATGCTGTTCGGCCTGCGCGACGCGCACCGGCTGGCCGTGATCGAAATGGGCATGAACCACCCGGGCGAAATTGCCTGGCTGGCCGGCATGGCCAAGCCGACGGTCGCTCTGGTGAACAATGCTCAGCGCGAACACCTCGAATTCATGAACAGCGTGGCTGAAGTGGCACGCGAGAACGGCGACGTGTTCGACGCGCTCGGCGCCGACGGCGTCGCCGTCATCAATGCCGATGACGACTTCGCCGATTACTGGGCCGGCCGCAACAGCGGACGCCATACACTGCGTTTCGGCTTTTCGCCGGACGCCGACGTCGGCGCCACCGCGACGCCGACGGGGCTCGGTTACCGGCTCGACCTGCACGGCGTTTTCGGCACGGCGCAGATCATGCTGCGCGTGCCCGGACTGCACAACGCGCGCAACGCCTTGTGCGCTGCCACCGCCAGTCTCGCCGCTGGCGCCGACATGGCGGCCGTGGTGTGGGCGCTGAACCACTTCGAAGGCGTCAAGGGACGCCAGCAGGTCAAGCGCGGCGCCGCCGGCAGCACGGTCATCGACGACAGCTACAACGCCAACCCGGATTCGGTGCGCGCAGCCATCGACGTGCTGGCCGGCGCGAAGGGCCGGCGCGTCCTCGTGCTCGGCGACATGGGCGAAGTGGGCGACCGGGGCCCGGCCTTCCATCGCGAAGCCGGCGCCTACGCACGCGAACGCGGCATCCACGCGCTGCACGCGCTGGGTGAAGCCAGTGTCGACGCGGTCACCGCGTTCGGTCCGGGCGCCGTGCACTACACCGATCACGCCGCCATCGCCGCCGCACTGCGTCCGCAACTCGACGCCGACACCACGGTTCTGGTGAAGGGCTCGCGATTCATGCGCATGGAGCGCATCGCCGAAGCACTCGTCGAACCTTCGATACAGGATTCCCATGCTTCTTGAACTGACCCGCTGGCTGGCCCAGGACATCCGTGCCTTCAACGTGTTCAACTACATCACGTTGCGCGCGGTGCTGGCCATGATGACCTCGCTGGCGATCTGCTGGACCTTCGGACCGCTGCTCATCCGCAAGCTGACCGAATACAAGATCGGTCAGTCGGTGCGCGACGACGGACCGAAATCGCACCTGACCAAGGCCGGCACACCCACCATGGGCGGCGCGCTGATCCTGATTTCGCTCGGCCTGACCACGCTGCTGTGGGCCGACCTGTCGAACCGCTACATCTGGGTGGTGCTCATCGTCACGCTGGGCTTCGGCGCCGTGGGCTGGGTCGATGACTGGCGCAAGGTCGTGCATCGCAATCCCAAGGGCCTGTCGGCACGCGCCAAGTTCTTCTGGTCGTCCATCTTCGCTGCCGGTGCCGCGGTCTACCTCGGGCTGACGCCGCAGGTACCAGCCCAACTCGACCTCATCGTGCCGTTCTTCAAGTCGGTCGCCTATCCGCTGGGTGCCTTCGGCTTCATGGTGCTGACCTATTTCGTCATCGTCGGCACCAGCCACGCGGTGAATCTGACCGACGGCCTCGACGGGCTGGCCACCATGCCGGCCGTCATGGTCAGCGGCGCGCTGGCCATCTTCGCCTACGTCGCCGGCAACGCCGTATTTTCTCGCTACCTCGGCGTGCCCTTCATCCCGGGCGCCGGCGAACTGGCCATCTTCTGCGGCGCGCTGTGCGGTGCCGGTCTCGGTTTCCTGTGGTTCAACGCCTACCCGGCGGAAGTGTTCATGGGCGATGTCGGCGCGCTGGCGCTGGGTGCCGCACTCGGCACCGTCGCGGTGGTCGTGCGACAGGAGATCGTGCTGTTCATCATGGGTGGCCTGTTCGTCGCCGAAACGCTGTCGGTGATGATCCAGGTGCTTTACTTCAAGTGGTCAGGCGGCAAGCGCATCTTCCGCATGGCACCACTGCACCACCATTACGAACTGGGCGGATGGAAGGAAACGCAGGTGGTCGTGCGCTTCTGGATCATCACGCTGATGCTGGTGCTGTTCGGCCTCTCGACCTTGAAGCTCCGGTGATGAATCTTTCGGCAACCCACGTCCTCATCCTCGGCCTCGGTGAATCCGGGCTGGAAATGACGACCCCCACGCTCACTTCGTTCGCTGCCCCCCGAGGGGGCTGCGCTCGCCCTTGGGGCGGCCCGGCGGGCGGCGCGGCCGAGGAACGGAAGTGAATCTCTCCGGAACCCCCATCCTCATCCTCGGGCTCGGTGAATCCGGGCTGGCCATGGCGCGCTGGTGCGGGCGCCAGGGCGCCATGCTGCGCGTGGCCGACAGCCGCGCCGCGCCGCCCGGCATGGACGCGCTGGCGCGCGACATCCCGGGTGCCGAACTGCGTTGCGGTCCGTTCGATGACAGCCTGCTCGACGACATCGCACTGCTCGCGCTGTCGCCCGGGCTGGCGCCGCACGAACCGCTGGTGCTGGAGGCGACCCGCCGCGGCATCGAAGTGGCCGGCGAAATCGAGCTGTTCGCGCGCGCGCTGCGCGAGCTGGGCTGGCGCGAACGCACGAAGGTGATCGCGATCACCGGCACCAACGGCAAGACGACCACCACTGCGCTGACCGGCGCGCTGTGCCGCGCCTGCGGCCTGCGTACCGAGGTGGCCGGCAACATTTCCCCGGCGGCGCTCGATGCGCTGATGCGCGTGCTCGACGAGGGCGTCGTGCCCGACGTGTGGGTGCTCGAGCTGTCGAGCTTCCAGCTCGAAACCACCGACACGCTGGATGCCGACGCGGCCACCGTGCTGAACGTGACGCAGGACCACCTCGATCGTCACCCGGGTGGTATGGCGACCTACGCAGCGGCCAAGGCACGCATTTTCGGCACGCGCACGGTGCAGGTGCTCAACCGCGACGACAGCCATGTTCAAGCGATGCAGCGCCCCGGCGTGCAATCGATCCGCTTCGGGGATGGCGCCCCCCCGAGTAACGACTACGGGCTGACCGAAGTCGGCGGCAGGCTGCAGCTGGTGCGCGGCGCACAGCCACTGCTGGCGCTCGACGACATGAAACTTTCCGGGCGCCACAACGCGCACAACGCGTTGGCCGCGCTTGCGCTGTGCGAGGCGATCGGCCTGCCGCAGGACGACTGCATCGCGGCGCTGAAGGATTTCTCCGGACTGCCGCACCGCGTCGAAACCGTACTCGACATCGACGGCATCCGCTTCATCGACGATTCCAAGGGCACCAATGTCGGCGCCACGGTCGCCGCGATCGAAGGGCTGGGCCGGCCGCTGAACATCATTCTCGGCGGCGACGGCAAAGGTCAGGACTTCGCGCCGCTCGGGCCGGTGTGCGCGCGTCACGCAAGGTTCTGCGCGCTGATCGGCCGCGACGCATCGGCCATCGCGGCTGTACTGGCCGACCACGCTGTATCGCACCACGCTTTCGCCACGCTGGAGGAAGCCACCCGCGCAGCATTCGAAGCCGCGCAGCCGGGCGACGTCGTGCTGCTGTCGCCGGCCTGCGCCAGCCTCGACATGTTCCGCAACTACGCGCACCGCGCCGAGGTGTTCATCGCCGAAGCGCGCCGCCTCGCGACCCTGCAGGGAGCGCACTCATGAGCGGCAGTATGCGCCTCGATGCAACTCGCCTGCCGGGCAGCGGCCCACGCCCGGCCGAACTCGACCCGTGGCTGCTGTGGCCGGCAGTCGCGCTGCTGCTGATCGGACTCGTGATGGTCTACTCGGCATCGATCGCGGTCGCGGACAGCAGCCGGTTTACCGGCAACCGGCCCGACTTCTTCCTGATCCGCCAGGCGGTGTTCCTCGCCATCGGCGGCGTGGCGGCGCTGATGGCCTTCCAGGTACCGGTACGCACCTGGCAGGCCTGGTCGATGTGGCTGTTTCTCGGCGGCATCGTGCTGCTCGTGCTGGTGCTGATCCCCGGCATCGGCAGCGTGGTGAACAACTCGCGCCGCTGGATCAATCTCGGTCCGGTGAACATCCAGCCGTCGGAACTGGTGAAGCTGTTCACAGTGCTCTATGCGGCCAGCTACATCGTGCGCCGCCTGCCCGAGATGGGCTCGTTCCGGCGCGCCTTCGTGCCGATGGCGCTGGTCATCCTGCTGGTCGGCGCGCTGCTGGTGGCCGAACCGGACTACGGTGCCTTCGTGGTCATCGTGCTGATCGCCTTCGGCATGCTTTTCCTCGGCGGCATCAACGGCAAGCTGTTCTTTTCGCTCGGGCTGGTGGCGATCATCGGCTTCGCGACGCTGATCCGCTTCAACGAACTGCGCTGGGGCCGCTTCATCGCCTTCCTTGATCCATTCAACAACGATCCGCTGGGCAAGGGCTATCAGCTGACGCACTCGCTGATCGCGTTCGGGCGCGGCGAATGGTTCGGCGTCGGGCTGGGTGGCAGTGTCGAAAAGCTGTTCTACCTGCCGGAAGCGCACACCGACTTCCTGCTCGCGGTGATCGGCGAGGAACTCGGTCTGATCGGTGTCGCCACGGTGATCGCATTGTTCGCGCTCGTGGTGCATCGCGCGTTCGCGATCGGCCGGCGTGCGCTGCTGCTGGAGCGCGCCTACGCCGGCCTGGTCGCGCAGGGCGTGGGCATCTGGTTCGGCGTGCAGGCCTTCATCAACATGGGCGTGAACGTGGGCATCCTGCCGACCAAAGGCCTTACGTTGCCGCTGATGAGCTACGGCGGCTCGGGCATCCTGGTCAATTGCATCGCGCTGGCCATCCTGTTGCGCATCGACTGGGAGAACCGGCGATGAGCAGCACGGCCCTCATCATGGCGGGCGGCACCGGCGGCCACATCTACCCCGGTCTGGCAGTGGCGGACGAACTTCGCAGCCGCGGCTGGCGCGTCGTGTGGCTGGGCAACGCCGACGGCATGGAAGGCCGCATCGTGCCGCCGCGCGGCTACGAACTGCAGTCGATCCGCTTCAGCGCACTGCGCGGCAAGGGCATGCTGCGCAAGCTGTTGCTGCCGCTCAATCTGCTGCGCGGCTTCTGGCAGGCGCTGGGCGTGCTCGGACGGGTCAGGCCGCAGGTCGTGCTGGGCCTCGGCGGATACGTCACCTTCCCGGGCGGCATGATGGCCGCGCTGCGCGGCACGCCACTGGTGCTGCACGAACAGAACTCGGTCGCCGGACTGGCCAATCGCGTGCTCGCAAAGGTGGCCGACCGCGTGCTCGCCGGTTTTCCGAAGGCGCTGTCCGGTGCCCAATGGACCGGCAATCCGGTGCGCGCCGACATCGCCGCCCTGCCCGAACCGGCCGCCCGATTCGCCATGCGCCGCGGTCCGCTGAACCTGCTCGTGGTCGGAGGCAGTCTCGGGGCGCAGGCGCTGAACGACGCGGTTCCACAGGCACTGGCGCTGATACCGGAAAGCGAGCGGCCGCAGGTCGTGCACCAGGCGGGCGAAAAGAACATGCCGGCACTGGAAGCCGCCTACGCGAAGGCCGGCGTGACCGGCACGCTCGCGCCTTTCATCCAGGACATGGCCGCGGCCTACGCCGGCGCCGACCTGGTCATCTGCCGTGCCGGCGCATTGACCGTGGCCGAACTGGCCGCCGCCGGTGTGGCGTCGGTACTGGTGCCCTTCCCGCACGCCGTCGACGATCACCAGACCGGCAACGCCCGCTTCCTTGCCGACGCGGGCGCAGCGCTGCTGCTGCCGCAGACCGAACTCGACGCGACATCGCTGGCCGCCCTCCTCCGCGCGCTCGATCGCGCGCGACTGCTCGACATGGCACAGCGCGCCCGCGGGCTCGCACGCCCCGGCGCGGCAGCCGAAGTCGCTGACATCTGCGCAGCCATCGCGCGCAAGGACCCGACATGAAACACAAGATCAGTCACATTCATTTCATCGGCATCGGTGGCTCCGGCATGAGCGGCATCGCCGAAGTACTGCTTAACCAGGGCTATGTCGTCAGTGGCTCGGACCTGGCCGACAACGCGGTGACGCGCCGGCTGGCGGGTCTCGGTGCCCGGGTGGTGCAGGGTCATGCGGCGCACAACATCGCCGGCGCGGACGCGGTGGTGACCTCGACCGCGGTCAGCGCCGACAACCCGGAGGTGGTCAGCGCGCGCGAACGGCGCATTCCGGTCGTGCCGCGCGCGCAGATGCTGGCCGAACTGATGCGCATCAAGCAGGGCGTTGCTGTGGCCGGCACGCACGGCAAGACCACCACCACGTCGCTGATCGCCAGTTGCCTCGCCGAAGGCGGACTGGACCCGACCTTCGTCATTGGCGGCCGCCTGAACTCGGCCGGTGCCAACGCGCGGCTGGGTACCGGCGAATTCCTGGTTGCGGAAGCCGACGAATCGGACGCGTCCTTCCTGTTCCTGTCGCCGGTGGTGTCGGTGGTGACCAACATCGACGCCGATCACATGGACACCTATGGCCACGACTTCTCGAAACTGAAGCAGGCCTTCGTCGACTTCCTCAACCGATTGCCGTTCTACGGCGTGGCCGTGCTGTGCGTGGACGACGCGAATGTGCGCGAAATCATGCCGCAGGTGCCCAAGCAGATCATCCGTTACGGCCTCGATCCGGCCGCTCAGGTGCGCGCCGAAAACGTGCGCGCCGACGGCACGCGGATGCTGTTCGACGCGGTGCGCATCAATGGCACGACGACGCGCATTCCGGTCGAACTGAACCTGCCCGGCCTGCACAACGTACGCAATGCGCTCGCGGCGATCGCCGTGGCGAACGAGGTTGGCGTGCCGGATGAAGCCATCGCGCGCGCGCTGTCGGAGTTCAAGGGTGTGGGCCGGCGCTTCACACGGCATGGCGAAATCGCACTGCCGGCCGGCGGCCACTTCACGCTGGTCGATGACTACGGCCATCACCCGGTCGAAATGGCCGCAACACTGGACGCGGCGCGCGGCGCCTATCCCGGCCGTCGCATCGTGCTGGCGTTCCAGCCGCACCGCTACACACGCACGCGCGACTGCTTCGAGGACTTCGTGCGCGTGCTGTCGGGCGCCGACGCGGTCGTGCTGACCGAAGTCTATGCCGCCGGCGAAGCGCCCATCGTCGCCGCCGACGGCCGCGCACTGGCGCGCGCGTTGCGCGTCGCCGGCAAGGTCGAACCGGTGTTCGTCGAGGACATCGCCGAGCTGCCGCACACGCTGCTCGCCACGGTGCGCGACGGCGACGTCGTGGTCGGCATGGGCGCGGGCTCCATCGGCCAGTTGCCATCGAAATTTGCACAGGATCAGGACCGCACATGAGCACACCCACTCCACAGTCTCTCGGCAAGGTCGCCGTGCTGTTCGGCGGACGTTCCGCCGAACGCGAGATTTCCATCATGTCGGGCAGCGCGGTGCTTGCGGCACTGTGCGCGCAGGGCGTGGATGCGCATGCCTTCGACCCGGCGGAACGCGACCTGTGGGAACTGAAGCGCGACGGCTTCCAACGCGCTTTCATCGCGCTGCATGGCCGCGGCGGCGAGGACGGCACGATCCAGGGCGCGCTCGAATGCCTCGGCATTCCCTACACCGGCAGCGGCGTGATGGCCTCGGCCATCGGCATGGACAAGTGGCGCACCAAGATGGTGTGGCTTTCGGCCGGATTGCCGACACCGCGCTACAAGCTGCTGCACGCCGGCAGCGACTTCGCCGCCGTGGCGGCCGAGCTCGGGCTGCCGCTGTTCGTCAAGCCGGCGCGCGAAGGATCGAGCGTCGGCGCGACCCGCGTGAACACGCTGGCGGACCTGCCCGCCGCCTATGAAACCGCCGCCCGCTGCGACCCGCTGGTGCTGGCCGAACAGTTCATCTCAGGCCAGGAACTGACCGCACCCTTTCTCGGCGAACTGGCGCTGCCGCTGATCCGCATCGAAGCGCCGCGCGGCAACTACGACTACCAGAACAAGTATTTCACCGACGAGGTGAAGTACCACTGCCCGAGCGGACTGGACGAGGAGCTCGAACAGGAAATACAGGCCCTGGTGATGCGCGCTGCGCGCCTCATCGACTGCCGCGGCTGGGGTCGTGCGGATCTGATGCTGGGACAGGACGGCAAACCCTGGCTGCTCGAGATCAACACCTCGCCCGGCATGACCTCGCATTCGCTGGTACCGATGGCCGCACGGGCTGTCGGCATCGAATTCGGCGAACTGTGCCTGCGCATCCTGGAGTCGGCACGTCTTGGCTAGGGGAGCCTCCGCGCGACGCAAACCCGGCGCTCCGGCCGACGAGGGCGGTCTGTGGGACAGCCCGCGTGCGCTCACGATGATTGCCGACTGCATCCTGCTGCTGGCCGGTGCGGCGCTGATCTACGCGCTGGTGCTCGGCGTCACGCGTCTGCCGCTGCTGCCGCTGCAGGCCGTCACGCTGGACCGTGCCCCCGCTCACCTGACGACCGCCCAGATCGAGGACGCGGCGCGGCGCGCGGTGAACGGCAATTTTCTGACGACCGACATCGAGCGCGCGCGCGAAGTGTTCGAACAGCTGCCCTGGGTGCGCAATGCCGCAGTGCGACGCGTCTGGCCGGGCTTCATCGAGGTCGAGCTCGAAGAGCACCGCGCCGCTGCACGCTGGTGGGTGCCGGACAACACGCCGGCGCGCATGGTGAACACACAGGGCGAACTGTTCGCCGCCGACCACGACCGCAGGCTGCCACTGTTCATCGGCCCGGACGAACAGGCCTCGACGATGCTGCAGCGGCACCTCGAATGGAGCGCAACGCTGTCGCCGCTGCAACGGCGGATCGACAAGATGGCCCTGACCCGCCGCGAAGCCTGGCAACTGCTGCTCGACGACGGCTCCCGCCTCGAACTCGGTCGCGACGACGACAAGACGCCGATCGCCACGCGCCTCGCGCGCTATGTCACGACCCAGCCGGCCGTGTCGCGCGAAGGCGCACAGAAAATCCTATACGCCGACCTTCGTTACCCCAACGGCTACGCGATACGTACCGGCAGCACAGCCACCCAGGAAAGACCATGACACGAGACAGCAAGGACCTCATCGTCGGACTCGACATCGGCACGTCGAAGATATCGGCCGTCATCGCCCAGTTGGGGCCCGATGGCCGACTCGACATCCTCGGCCTTGCCTCGCAGGAATCACAGGGACTGAAGAAAGGCGTCGTGGTCAACATCGAAGCCACCGTGGATTCGATTTCGCGCGTCATCCAGGAAGTCGAACTGATGGCCGAATGCAAGGTGCGCGAAGTGTTCACGGGCATCGCCGGCAGCCACATACGCAGCTTCAATTCGAACGGCGTCGTCGCGATCAAGGACAAGGAAGTGACCCGGCTGGACCTGGAGCGGGTGGTCGAAACCGCGCGCGCCATGCCGATACCGGCCGATCAGGAAATCCTGCATACGCTGACGCAGGAATTCATCATCGACGGCCAGGATGGCGTACGCGAGCCGATAGGCATGAGCGGCAAGCGACTCGAAGTGCGCGTCCACATCGTGACCGGTGCGGTGTCGGCGGCGCAGAACATCATCAAGTGCGTGCGCCGCTGCGGCCTCGAAGTCGTCGATCTGGTGCTCCAGCCACTCGCTTCGAGCCAGGCCACGCTGTCCGAGGACGAAAAGGACCTGGGCGTCTGTCTGGTCGACATCGGCGGCGGCACCACGGATATCGCCATCTTCACGCAGGGTGCGATCCGCCACACGGCGGTCATCCCGATCGCCGGCGACCAGATCACCAACGACATCGCGATGGCGATGCGCACCCCGACGGCCGAAGCCGAAGACATCAAGCTGCACTTCGGCGTCGCCATGTCTGCACTGGCCGACGCGGAAGACATGATCGAGGTGCCGGGCATCGGCGACCGCGGCCCGCGCCGCATGTCGCGACAGGCGCTGGCCGACGTGATCGAGCCGCGCGTATCCGAGTTGTTCGAACTGGTGCAGGCCGAGCTGCGGCGCAGCGGCTACGAGGAATTGCTGTCATCCGGCATCGTGCTGACCGGCGGCAGCGCGACCATGCGCGGCATGGCGGATCTGGCCGAAGACGTCTTCCACCTGCCGGCTCGCATCGGGGTGCCCGAGTACAGCGGAAACCTCGCCGACGTGGTGCGCCATCCGCGTTACGCGACGGCGATCGGGCTGGTCATGGAAGGGGCTGCACAACGCCGCCGCGGCCAAGTTGCACGCGACGGGCGCAACGTTCGCCAGGTGCTGGCGAACATGCGCTCATGGTTCGAAAGAAATTTCTGAAAATGCGACTCAAACGGCATCTACGTCATGCGTTGCACTAAGTTTAGTCGTATACTTGTTAAAAATCACTAAATGTAGTGGTTCACCACAAGTTTTCGGCTTTTCGCTGCTCGCGAGCCCTCGGGCTTCGAGGCATCTTTGTATAGACAGGAGGCGGTATGTTCGAGATTCTCGACAAGGAACCCGTGGGGGCAGTGATCAAGGTCATCGGCGTCGGCGGAGCAGGCGGCAATGCGGTCGACCACATGATTCGGGAAGGTGTGAATGGCGTTGAGTTCATTGCCGCCAACACTGACGGCATGGCGCTGAATCGCAGCCTCGCCCCGATCAAGATCCAGCTCGGCAAGAACGGCCGCGGCGCAGGTGCCAAGCCGGAAGTGGGCCGCAGCGCGGCAGACGAGTATCGCGAATACATCGCCGACCAGCTGCGTGGCGCCGAAATGGTGTTCATCACGGCTGGCATGGGCGGTGGCACGGGCACCGGCGCCGCGCCGATCGTGGCCGAAGTCGCCAAGGAAATGGGCATCCTGACGGTCGCTGTCGTGACCAAGCCCTTCGATTACGAGAACCGCATGCGTGCGGCCGAAACCGGCATCGACGAACTGGCGAAGAATGTGGATTCGCTGATCGTCGTGCTGAACGAGAAGCTGATGGAAGTGCTCGGCGAGGACGCCAGTCTCGAAGATGGTTTCAAGGCGGCCGACAATGTATTGCGCAATGCCGTCGGCGGCATTGCCGAAATCATCAACATTCCGGGCCTGGTGAACGTCGACTTCCAGGACGTGCGTACCGTGATGGGCGAAATGGGTCGCGCCATGATGGGTTCGGCCGAAGCGGCCGGCATGGACCGCGCGCGCATCGCCGCCGAACAGGCCGTCGCCAGCCCGCTGCTCGAAGGCGTCGAGCTGTCGGGTGCCCGTGGTGTGCTGGTCAACATCACTGCCAGCCGCTCTCTGAAGATGAAGGAAGTGAAGGACGCGATGGAAACCGTGCGCGCCTTCGCGGCCGAAGGTGCGCACGTGATCTTCGGCACCGTGTTCGACGAAACGATGGATGACCGCCTGCGCGTCACCGTCGTGGCAACCGGGCTCGGCGCACCGCGCGCGATGAGCAGCAAGCCGCCGATGACCATCATCCGCACCGGCACCGACGACATGGCGATGGCGTCCGGCAACGGCACCGACTACTCGCACCTCGACATCCCGGCAGTGATGCGCGGCCGCGGCGGACGCACGGCCTCCAGCGCCGTCGAAGCGATGCGCGCCAACGGTGTCGAAACGCTCGACATCCCGGCCTTCCTGCGCAAGCAGGCGGACTGAACCGACGTTGGCAGTCCGGGCTCAGCCTTGCTGCAGCCCGGAAACGTCGTGTTACACGGGTATTACACCGAGCTGGGATAAAATCCGCTTTTCGAATCGGTCATCCCCACACGCCATGATCAGGCAACGCACGATCCGCTCAATCAGCCACGCGACCGGCGTCGGCCTGCATTCGGGATTGAAGGTGAATCTCGACCTGCGCCCGGCGCCCGTCGATACAGGCGTCGTCTTTCGCCGCACCGACCTCGACCCGCCGGTTGAAATACGCGCCGATGCACGCGCCGTGGGCGACACGCGCCTCGCGTCCTGCCTGAGCAGCGGTGGCGCGACCATCTCGACCGTCGAGCACCTGATGTCGGCGCTGGCTGGCCTCGGCGTGGACAACGTGTTCGTCGATGTCGACGCCTCCGAATTGCCCATCATGGATGGCTCGGCGTCCACCTTCGTCTATCTGATCCAGCAGGCCGGCGTGGTCGAGCAGGCGGCACCGAAGAAATTCATCCGCGTGCTCGAAACCATCGAAGTCAGCGACGGCGACAAGTGGGCGAAGCTCGAACCCTACGAAGGGTTCAGTCTCGAGTTCTCCATCGAGTTCCGCCATCCGGCGATCGAACGTACCGGCACCAAGGTGAAGATCGATTTCGCGCATCAGTCCTATGTCAACGACGTTGCGCGCGCGCGCACCTTCGGCTTCATGCACGAAGTCGAGTACCTGCGCCAGAACGGGCTTGCACAGGGCGGCAGTCTCGACAACGCGATCGTGATGGACGAGTACCGTGTGCTGAACAGCGACGGCCTTCGCTACGCCGACGAGTTCGTGAAGCACAAGGTGCTCGACGCGATCGGCGACCTGTACATCATCGGCCATCCGTTGCTGGCTGCGTTCAGTGCGCACAAGTCGGGACACGCGTTGAACAATCAGTTGCTGCATGCACTGCTGGCCCGTCAGGACGCCTGGGAGTGGGCGGATTTCGCCGCCTCGCGCCCTGCCCCGGCTGCGGTGTCGAACCAGTTCATGCCGCTGCCGGACAGCGGTCCGTCGATGCCCGCCTTCGCCTGAGGCCCGCCGGTGCTCATCCTGCGTCTGATCGGCGTCCTGCTGGTCATCTCGATCGCCGCCTGCTTCATCACGTATGTCATCACGCGCAACAGACGCTATCTGACGCTGGCCGGGCTGCTGCTGAAGTATTCGGTCATCGCGGCGCTGCTGATCGGCGCGCTGTTCGTACTCGAGCGGGTCCTGGTCCTCTAGGGTCCGTCCGCCGCATCAGTTCCGGTCGATCAGCTTCTGCAATGCACGGCGCAGCTCGCTGTCCGGCGCGAGCCCGGCGTTGCCTTCGGCGAGCTTCGCGCGCGCCTGCTGACTGACCTCGCGACGGGGTGGGCGCGCCGGAAGCTGTTGTCCTTCATGGGCTTGCACCTTGACCCTGACTTCGGTAACCTCGCTGCAACTTTCCCGGACGGCTGTCAGTACGCTCGGTAACACTTGCCTGAGTCGGTTGGCGACGGCTCCAGAAGGCGCACTGACCACCACCACTCCCTGCTTCACGTTCAACACGCGGCTGATGTTCGCCAGTTCCGGTGGCAGGAATTTTTCATAAGCCCGCTGCACGCGCCCGATGGTTCTGGCGTGCAGGGCAAGTTGAGCCAGGCTGTCCTGCGTTGTAAGGTGATCGTGCAGACGGCGGGCTGACATAGACAAGAACTCGGGAGCGAGCGTGCAGATTATTCTTGTTTCCAGTCGCCTGACAACAGCAAAGGCCATCACGGTCCAGCCCTGGCACCTCGTCAGTGCGCTCGTTGCCTTCACCGTACTGGTGTTTTCCCTCGCTTCAGCCTTCTCCTTCATCACCCTCAAGCACGCCAGCGAATGGAAGTTGCCGCTGATCGACGACATGATCGCGACCGCCCGCAACGAGGAAATCCAGCGCAGCGAACAGTTCGTGCGTGAAAACCTGAACACCATGGCGGTCAAGCTGGGGCAGATGCAGGCCCAGCTGATCCAGCTCGACACCCTCGGTTCCCGACTTGCGAAGTTTGCCGGCATCAAGGCGCCCGAACCGGTGCGCACTTCGCCGCCGCCCGGCCAGGGCGGTCCGCTGGTCAGTGAAAACGCACTGTCCGCGACCGAACTCGAAGCGCAGATGAAGCACTTTGCCGATCTGCTGTCGCAGCAGGACGATTACCTCGGGGTGATCGAATCCGAACTGCTGCTCGACCAGGCCAGCCTCTCCCTCGTGCCCTCCACATTGCCGGTGATCGGCGGTGCCTGGAATGCATCGGGCTTCGGCTGGCGCATCGATCCCTTCAATGGTTCGCGTGCGATGCATGAGGGGGTCGATTTCGTCGCGGACGTGGGCACGCCCATCATCGCCGCCGCAGCAGGCGTGGTCACCGCCGCGTCCTACCATCCGCAGTACGGAAACATGATCGAGATAGACCACGGACGCGACCTGAGCACGCGCTACGCACATGCGAGCAAGCTCACGGTCAGCACCGGCATGATCGTGAAGCGCGGCCAGAAGATCGCGGAAGTCGGCAGTACCGGACGCTCCACCGGCCCCCACCTGCATTTCGAGGTCCGGGTGAAGGACGTGGCGCAGAACCCGAACCGCTTCCTGGAGCTGGCCCGCAAAGCGCAGCCGGCCGGTCTGCAACAGGCGAAATCAGGCAGCCACGCACACTGAGCGCGCCTTCCGGCGTCCCGCTCGCGCCGCTGGCACCTGCTCGGCCACCCCGGCTGGAGGCTGTGCGGCCGCATGCTAGAATCGCACCCTTTTCCGCCTTCGGTTTGCCCGAAACGGGCCCCAGTCTTCGATGATTGCTTCCCTGTTCACCAAGATTTTCGGCAGCCGCAACGATCGGTTGCTGCGCAAGTTCCGCTCGGTCGTCAATCGAATCAATGCACTCGAATCCGAATTGTCGGCTTTGAGCGACGAAGCACTCGCGGGCAAGACCATCAGCCTCCGGCAGCAGCTCGCCGACGGCAAGACACTCGATGACATCCTGCCCGAAGCGTTCGCAGTGGTGCGCGAGGCAAGCAAGCGCGTGCTGGGGCTGCGCCACTTCGACGTTCAGCTGCTCGGCGGCATCATGCTGCACAGCGGCCGCATCGCTGAAATGCGGACAGGTGAAGGCAAGACGCTGACCGCGACGCTGGCGGTGTATCTCAATGCGCTGTCCGGCAAGGGCGTGCATGTCGTCACCGTGAATGACTACCTCGCCAGCCGCGACGCCGAAATGATGGGGCGCCTGTACGGTTTTCTGGGCATGACCACCGGCGTCAACCTGTCGCGCATGCAGACCGACAAGAAGCGCGTTGCCTATGCGGCCGACATCACCTACGGCACGAACAACGAATTCGGGTTCGACTACCTGCGCGACAACATGGTGTATTCGCTGGATGAACGCGTCCAGCGCGGTCTGAATTACGCCATCGTCGACGAGGTCGACTCCATCCTGATCGACGAGGCGCGCACGCCGCTGATCATTTCCGGGCAGGCCGACGACCATACCGATCTCTATCTGCGACTCAATGTCGTGGCACCGCGGCTGACGCGCTGCGAAAAGGAAGACGGTCCGGGCGACTACTGGGTCGATGAGAAGGCCCATACGGTGCTGCTGACCGAAGCCGGTCACGAGCACGCCGAGGAAATCCTCAGCAGCGAGGGCCTGCTCGAAGCAGGCAGGAGCCTGTACGAGCCGGCCAACATCACGCTGGTGCACTTCCTGTACGCCAGCCTGCGCGCGCACAACTTGTACTTCCGCGATCAGCAGTACGTGGTGCAGAACGGCGAAATCATCATCGTCGACGAATTCACCGGCCGTCTGATGCCGGGCCGCCGCTGGTCTGACGGCCTGCACCAGGCGGTCGAAGCGAAGGAAGGCGTGCAGATCCAGTCCGAGAACCAGACACTGGCGTCGATCACCTTCCAGAACTACTTCCGCATGTACGGCAAGCTGGCCGGCATGACCGGCACGGCGGATACCGAAGCCTACGAATTCCACCAGATCTACGGCCTCGAAACGGTCGTGATTCCGACGCATCGTCCGATGATCCGCAAGGACATGAACGATCTGGTGTATCGCACGGCACCGGAGAAGTATGCGGCGGTGATCGCCGACATCAAGGATTGCCACGAGCGCGGACAGCCGGTGCTGGTCGGCACGACCTCGATCGAAAGTTCGGAGCTGCTGTCCGGCCTTCTGAACAAGGACAAGCTGCCGCACCAGGTGCTGAACGCGAAACAGCACGAACGCGAAGCGGAAATCATTGCGCAGGCCGGTCGTCCGGGCGTGATCACGATCGCGACCAACATGGCCGGTCGCGGGACCGACATCGTGCTCGGCGGCAACGTCGAAAAGTCCATCCAGGCGCTGCAGGCGGACAGCAGCATCGACGACGCCGATCGCGCGGCACGCGTCGAAAAGCTGCGCACCGAATGGACATCGCTGCACGAGAAAGTCATCTCGGCCGGCGGCCTGCACATCATCGGCACCGAACGCCACGAGTCGCGCCGCATCGACAACCAGTTGCGCGGCCGTTCCGGCCGTCAGGGCGACCCGGGCTCGTCGCGCTTCTACCTGTCACTCGAAGATTCGCTGATGCGCATCTTCGGCGGCGAACGTCTGAACGCCATCATGATCCGGTTGAAGATGCCGGAAGGCGAGGCGATCGAACATGCCATGGTCAACCGCTCGCTGGAATCCGCACAGCGCAAGGTCGAACAGCGCAACTTCGACATCCGCAAGCAGCTGCTCGAGTACGACGACGTGGCCAATGACCAGCGTCGCGTCATCTACGAACAACGCAACGCACTGCTGGAAGCCGGCAACATCGCGGAGACGATCACCGCCATGCGCCACAGCGTGCTCGAAGCCACCTTCCGCCAGTACATCCCGGCGGAGACGGTGGAAGAGCAATGGGACCTGCCGGGTGCCACGTCGGCCTTCATGTCCGAGTACCACATCGAAGCGCCGCTGGCCGACTGGATCGCTGCGGAGCCGAACCTGGCCGATGACGACCTGCTCAAGCGCATCACCACCATGTCGGACGACCTGTATGCGGTGAAGGTCGCGCTGGTCGGTGCCGAATCGTTCGGCCAGTTCGAGCACAACGTGATGCTGCAAAGCCTGGACAGCCACTGGCGCGAACACCTCGCCGCGCTCGATCATCTGCGGCAGGGCATCCATCTGCGCGGCTACGCGCAGAAGAATCCGAAGCAGGAATACAAGCGCGAAGCGTTCGAGCTGTTCGAAGGCCTGCTCGATTCGGTACGTGCCGACGTGACGCGCGTGCTGATGAACGTCGAAATCCGTTCGCCGGAGCAGATCCAGGACAGCGAACCGGTGGCACCCGATCTCGAGAACGTGCGCTACACGCACGCCGAATTCGATCCGTCGATGGCGGGCGAAGGCGTCGATCCAATGGCGCCGCCGGCCGGTGGCAACGCGGCGGCGACGCCGGCGGCAGCCGGTCCGAAGATCGGTCGCAACGATCCCTGCCACTGCGGCTCGGGCAAGAAGTACAAGCAGTGCCACGGCAAGCTGGTCTGAACGACAGCGGGCAGATGCAAAAAGGGCGACCCGAAGGGGTCGCCCTTTTTCATTGACCGGACCGCCGGCGCGGTGCCGGTCTGAACTGGCGCCGATCGTCGAAGTAGCTGGCGCAGGTGTTGTCCGCAGTCATGCCCGGCAGACCGAGCACGGGCAGCGGCTGCAGTTCGCGCGGCGAACGAGGCCAGTCACCCCGCGCCATCCGCGCCGCCAGCCAGGCATCGACCTGCCCGGCAGACACGGCGGCCGCATCGCATCCCAGTTCGCGGCTGTTCACCAGCAGTGACCGGGCACAGAGCCCGACATGCGGCGCGCGCGCCTTGTCCAGCAGCGCATGACCGATCACGAATACCCGGGCGGATTCGAGCGCACGCCGGCCATCGAACATCGCCTCGTGCCAGCGGTGATGACGGATGGCCTCCAGCAGGCTGCTGTCATCCGACACCAGCATCAGCCCGTCCTCGTCGAACTGGGTGAGCGCATCGCGTACCGGCCCGCGCGTCCCGGCGCCGTCGGCCGTGTGCAGGAGATGCGCAGCGTGGCAGCGGTTCATCGCCGACTTGGTCAGCGGAAAGGTCAGCCACACCCATGCGTTGAAGGTGTCGTGCCAGTTGTGATCGCGGGTCGCGACGCAGCCGGTGCCGGCGATTCTCGATTCATAGGGCTGATCGTCGGGTGTCGATGCGGCAAAAGTCAACGCATGTCCGGTGGATGTTCGCGGACGGCCGACGCGTTCCGCCTGCGCGTCCAGCCAGGCGGCGGCGGGCGCCTTCAGGTCGGGCAACAGGGCATCGAACAGCGGCCGCATGCCCGCATGCAGCGGACCGGCCGGCCACGCAGCGGGAAGGCTCAGCGCTGCTCCGCCTCGGCGGTCGTGCTCTTCACGAAGGTGAGCATGTCGTCCTTGCGCCGGAACACACCGATCGCCTCGGGCACCTCAGCCGGCTTCTCGACCACCGCGAAAGCGCAGTCGGTGGTGTTCACGGCATACCAGCGGCTGCCCTGGCGCAGCAGGTAGCGGTTCGGCTCGCCGCCGTCGAAAACGCTGACGTTGGCCGCGGTCAGTCGCGCCGGCTTCATCACGTGACGGCGCTGGCAGGTCGGCATGCGCGACACGACGATGGCCAGCTTGTACTCGCTGCTCCAGAAATAGGGCTTCTCACGATTGAGGATCAGGGCGTGTTCCTTGTTCTCGATCATATAGGCGGCGTTGTCGATCTCGCATCCGGCCAGCAGGGCGGCGAGCGGCAGCATCAGCAAGGTCAGTCGTGTCATGGGGTCACTCATTCAACCTTTTCAGGTTCGATGCGCCACGCTACGCGCTCTCCCGCACGCAACGGCACCAGCACATCACCATCGGCAAATTCCTGCTCCGCCTTGACCTCCCATGACTCGCGCAGCAGCGTGATGCGCGACGTATTGCGCGGCAGACCGTACCAGTCCGGGCCATTGAAGCTGGCGAAAGCCTCCAGCCGGTCCAGCGCATCGGCGGCATCGAAGGCTTCCGCATACAGTTCGATACCGGCATGCGACGTGTAGCAGCCGGCACAGCCGCACGCCGTCTCCTTCGTGCCTTTCGCATGCGGTGCCGAGTCGGTGCCGAGAAAGAAGCGCCGGTTGCCCGATGTCGCGGCGGCCACCAGCGCAACGCGATGCACCTCGCGTTTCAGTACCGGCAGGCAGTAATGATGCGGACGCACGCCGCCCGCGAAGATCGCATTGCGGTTCATCAGCAGATGATGGGCCGTGATGGTGGCGGCGATGTTGTCGCCGGCCGCCGCCACGAACTCCGCCGCGTCCTTCGTCGTGATGTGTTCGAACACGACGCGCAGCGCCGGGTGGCGCGCCAGCAGCGGGCGCAGCACGCGCTCGATGAACACCGCCTCGCGATCGAACACGTCCACCTCGGCATCGGTCACCTCGCCATGGATCAGGAGCGGCAGGCCGCGCTCGGCCATGCGCGCCAACGCCGCGTCGCAACGCGCCACGTCGGTCACGCCGGAGTCGGAATTGGTGGTGGCCCCGGCCGGGTAGAGCTTCACCGCGTGCACGAAGCCGCTGTCGCAGGCGCGGTCGATTTCTTCGGCCGGCGTGTTGTCGGTCAGGTAAAGCACCATCAAGGGCTCGAACGACGGCAGACCGGGCGTGGCGGCATGCGCCGCCATGATGCGGTCGCGGTAGGCGGCAGCCAGCGCCACCGTGGTGACCGGCGGTCGCAGGTTGGGCATGACGATGGCGCGCCCGAAACGGCGCGCCGTATCCGGCAGCACCGCCTTGAGCGCAGCGCCGTCGCGCAGGTGCAGATGCCAGTCGTCGGGGCGGGTGAGCGTCAGTCTGTTCAAGGCGGGTGTCCCATTCGTTATCGGAGCCCGCGCGCGACACGCGCACGCTGGCGGCAAGATTATCCCGCATAGTCGCGTCGCCGCCCATCAGCGCGGACAGGGTCCGCTCCTACAAGCGACGTCGCCAGTCATGAAGCCGTCGCGGTTTTCGCAGGAGCCGTCCCACGGTCGGCCCTGCATGGCCGACCGGCTCCACGGGCGGCGAGCCGTGCTCGCCGAAACCCCCCGCTCCGCCCCCGCAGGCGATTCCGGTCTCCGCAAAAGCGGCACTGCTTGATCAACGCGCCTATCGCGGACGGGGTCCGCTCCTGCGAAAAACGTCGCCAGTCATGAAGACTGCGCGATTTTCACAGGAGCCGTCCCACGGTCGGCCCTGCATGGCCGACCGGCTCCACGGGCGGCGAGCCGTGCTCGCCGAACCCCCCGTTCCGCCCCCGCAGGCGATTCCGGTCTCCGCAAAGGCGGCACTGCTTGATCAACGCGCCTATCGCGGACGGGGTCCGCTCCTACGAAAAACGTCGCCAGTCATGAAGACTGCGCGATTTTCACAGGAGCCATCCGTGGCTGGCTCTGCGTGCGATCACACGGCATCCTCGTCCTGCGGCGCATCCGTGCCGTGCGTCATCGCGTGGTCGTACAGCAGCTTGCGCGGCGCGCCGGTGATGGTCTGCGCCACCTTCACGGCGCGGCTCGGCGGCAATTCGTCGAGCAGCAGATCCAGCGTGCGACGCGCCGTCGCGTCCAGCCCTTCTTCCGGCTGCGCGGCCGCGAGCAGCAGCACGAATTCGCCGCGCTGGCGGTTCGGGTCGGCCGCCAGCCAGGCGGCTGCGTCCGATACCGGCAGGCGCACGATCTGCTCGAACAGCTTGGTCAGTTCGCGGGCGATGACCAGTTCGCGCTCCGGCTGGATCACCGCGGCGATATCGTCGACGCATTCGACGATGCGGTGCGGCGCTTCGTAGAACACCAGCGCGCAGTCCTGCCCGCGCAACGATTCCAGCACCTTGCGGCGCGCCGTCGACTTGACCGGCAGGAAGCCGATGAAACGGAACTGTGCGTCGAGCAGACCACTGGCCGACAACGCCACCACAGCCGCACTCGGGCCGCTGATCGGTATCACGCGAAAGCCGGCGTCCTGCACGGCGCGCACCACGCGCGCGCCGGGGTCGGACACCGCCGGCGTGCCCGCATCGGACACCAGCGCCACGCGCCGGCCGTCGCGCAGCGCCGCGATCAGGCGTTCGGCGCCGCTGCGCTCGTTGTGTTCATGCACCGCCACCAGCTGCGCGTTCAGCCCGAGGTGGCGGGCGAGGCGCGACGTTTCCCGCGTGTCCTCGCAGGCGATCAGGTCGGCGGCACGCAGCGCCGCGATGGCGCGCGCCGACAGCTCGCCCAGATGGCCGATCGGCGTGCCGACGACATACAATGCCGATGTCGTAAATTCTCGCGCGAGGTCATCATGGGGTGTCACGGCATCGGTCATCGGGTGCTTTCCTGCGGGCGGGCCGCCATTCTGAGCGTGGCAGCGGTCCGCCACAAGCCGGCATGACGCTGCGCGCCGCGCACGGCGCGGCAGCCGAGGCGCTGGCGGCGCGTCATCTCGAAGCGCACGGCCTGCGGGTGATCGGCCGCAACCTGCGCTGGCCGGACGGCGAACTCGACCTGGTGTGCGAACACGGCGACAGCCTCGTTTTCGTCGAGGTGCGCCTGCGTCGCGATGCGCGTTTCGGCGGCGCGGCCGCCAGTGTCGGCCCGACCAAGCAGGCGCGGCTGATCCGCGCCGCCCAGCACTACCTCGCCGAACAGGGCCGGCGCGCGCGCCAGCGCCCGGCACGCTTCGACGTGGTGGCGCTGTCCGGGCTGGACGGCAGGCAGATCGAATGGATACGCGATGCGTTCGGCCTGTAGCGCACTGGCCCTGCTCGCCTGGCTTGCCGCTGACCTCGCGTCCGCCCAGAGCGTGCGCCTGCTGGCGCAACGCTCGCCACTGGCCGGCGCCCAGTTCCACCAGCTGCACGCGGTACGCGCGGGCCTGCGCGAAGGCGATGCGCTGACACTTGAACGCGAACCCGACAATCGACATGACCGGCGCGCCATCCGCGTGCTCTGGCGCGGTCACATGCTGGGCTATCTGCCGCGCGCCGCCAATTTCGAGGCGGCAGCCGAAATGGATGCCGGACAGCGGCTGAGCGCACGCATCGGCCGGCTGACCGACGACCCGGACCCGTGGCAGCGCGTGCGCGTCGACGTCTATGTCGAACTGGCGCCCGCGCGATGAACGCCGGCTTCGTTTCCGGCTGTAAGAAAACGGGGCAACACGGGGGATGTTGGTAAACTCGGCGCTTCACCCTGCCCCGTGTCCCCATGAATCTGGTTTCACGCATTTCCGAGCATTTCTTCGACAGCGCGCAAACCAAGCTTTCGTCGGCCGAATTGCTGGCGGCACCGATTGGCGATGCCATCGAACTGATGGTGTCCAGCCTGATGGCCAACGGCAAGATACTGGCCTGCGGCAACGGTGGGTCGGCGGCCGATGCACAGCACTTCGCCGCCGAACTGGTGGGCCGCTACGAACGCGAACGACCCGAGCTCGCCGCCATCGCGCTCACCGTCGACACCTCCATCCTGACCGCCATCGCCAACGATTACGGCTACGAACAGGTGTTCGCCAAACAGGTGCGTGCGCTCGGCCAGCCGAACGACGTGCTGCTCGCCCTGTCCACCTCGGGCAATTCGGGCAACGTGATCGAGGCCATCCGCGCCGCGCACGAGCGCGAAATGCGCGTGGTCGCGCTGACCGGCCGCGGCGGCGGCCGCATCGCCGAAATGCTCACCGACCGCGACATCCACCTCTGCGTGCCGGCCGAACGTACGGCACGCATCCAGGAAGTTCACCTGCTTACCCTGCACTGCCTGTGTGACGGCATTGACTGCATGCTTCTAGGAACCGAATGATGACCCACACACCGATCAAGACCACCCGCGCGAAATTCGCGCGCCCGCTGCTGATTGCCGCGCTTGCCGCGGCCTGCGTGCCGATGCTCCAGGGCTGCTTCCCGGTCGTTGCGGCCGGTGCCGGCGGCGCCGTGCTGTCGGCACTCGACCGGCGCACCAGCGGCACCCAGGTCGAAGACGAAGGCATCGAATTGCGCGCCAGCTCGCGCCTGCGCGAAAAGCTGGGCAATCGCGCCAACATCAGTATCACCAGCTACAACCGCAATGTGCTGCTGACCGGCCAGGTGGCCGACGAAGCCACGCGCGCCGAAGCGGGCGCCATCGTGGGCGGCGTGCCGAATGTGCGCGGCATCAGCAACGAGACCGAAATCGCCGGGGTGTCGTCGCTGACCCAGCGTTCGAGCGATGCGGTCATCACCTCGAAGGTGAAGGCGCGCATTCTCGATTCGCAACGCGTATCGGCCAACCACGTCAAGGTGGTGACCGAAGGCAGCAAGGTCTACCTGATGGGCCTGGTGACCGAAGCCGAAGCGAACGCCGCCAAGCAAGTCGCCGCCGCGACCGGTGGCGTCGCCAAGGTGGTCGCGATCTTCGAAATCGTCAGTCCGGAAGAAGCACGCCGGCTGGATCAGGCAGGCGCCCGCAAGTAGGCGCTCTGCCAATCGCCGGGCGTCGTCAGAGGTCCGGCACCGCGAGCCTGCGGCGCAGCCAGCGCATCGCGCCGCCGATCACCGGCAGCTTTTCGTACAGCTCCTGCGCGGCATCCCAGTAATCGCGATGCTCGACGACGCACCCCGCGTCGTCGAAGCGCAGCCGCGTCGCGCCCACGATCTGCAGCGCCTGCCCGCGCATCGTGAAGTGCATCGTCCAGTCCAGCCACGCGGCATCGCCCTCGCTCATCGCCGAATGCACCTCGAAGCGCGGCGCGCCGACCTGCTCGAACATGTGGCTGAAGATGCGCGCCACCGCAGCCCGACCGCGCACGTCATTGAACGGATCGCGGAAGGTCGCGTCGGCCGCGTACAGCGCAGCCAGGGCATCCACCGTGTCCGGCGTCAGGGACTCGAACGCCGCGATCAGCGTGCGCAGCCGCAGGTCGGTGTCAGCAGGCATGTCGTGTCATCTCCGGAAATGTGCCCATGAAGTCATTCTTGCAGAAGGTGATTGCGGGTGGCATCTGTCTGAGCGGCTTCTGGGGGAGCAGCGATCCACGGTCGCCCGCTCGGCAGGCCGTCACGCCCGCGCGCGCGACTCCCAGATCTTCTGCAGCCGCTTCACCGACACCGGCACCGGGGTGCGCAGTTCCTGGGCGAACAGGTTCACGCGCAGTTCTTCGAGCAGCCAGCGGAATTCGTCGATGAACGGATCGGCCACGCCGGCACGGGCGCGCACGATGCGCTCGCGGTCCCACAGGGTGGCCAGCGACTGCCAGTCGGCCAGCGCGCGGGCGTCGCGCTCGGGGTCGGTGCGCAGCTTGTCGATGCGCAGGGCGATCGCCTTCAGATAGCGCGGGTAGTGGGTCAGGCGCTCGAACGGCGTGCGTTCGATGAAGTGTTTGCCGACCAGCGCGTCGAGCTGGGCGCGCATGTCGGCGCCGGCGTCCGGATGCGCCTTCAGCGCGGTGAGCTTCTTGTTCAGCGCGGCGTACTCGGTCAGCACGCTGCCGGCGAGGCGGCCGATTTCCTGCGCCACCAGCGAAATGCGCGGCCGGGCTTCGTCGCGGCGCGCGGCAAAGCTCGCGGCATCCTGCGGCCACGGCTCCATCATGCAGCAGCGGTCCATCGTGGCAGCCACCAGCTGGGCGCGCAGTTCCGGTTCGGTGCCCAGATTCATGTACTGCATCGCCATGTCGCGCAGGCCGGGCAGGCTCTTTTCGATGTACTTCACCTGATCGCGCAGCTCGAGCGCGAACAGCCGGCGCAGGCCGCGCCGGTGCACGTCCAGCGCGGCCTCGGGCGTGTCGAGCACGCGCAGGCTGACCGCGTCGCCTTCGTCCTGCAGTGCCGGAAAGCCGATCACCCGGCGACCGGCCACTTCGACTTCCATCAGTTCGGGCAGCGGCCCGAAGGTCCATGCGCGGTAGCGTTCGTCGCCGGCGGTCTGCTCGGCGACCGCCGGGGCGGCCGGTTCGGCTGCAGCACGGCCCTTCTTCGTCGGCTGCGGCACCGGCGCCCTGGCCACCACGTCGCGCGCGCCCAGCGCAGACAGCGCATCGGCCATGCTGCCGCGGGCCGTCGCCTTCACCACCGGCTCGCCGCTGGCCGCGGTCGGTGCACGGGCCGCCTCACCGGCGAGCACTCGCGCTGCATCGGCCACGGGTGCTGCCGGCGGCAGCGCGATGCGTGCCGACTCGAAGCGGCGCGCCACCTCGTCCTTCAGCCGGGTGCGCAGCTCGGCCAGATTGCGCGACTGGCCGAGCACCCGGCCGTGCTCGTCGACCACGCGCACATTCATCATCAGATGCGCCGGCAGGTTTTCCGCGCGGATGGCATCGGACGGCAGCTTCAGGCTCACCTTCAGTTCGATCGCGCGCGCCAGCGCCTTCACCAGCGGTTCCGTCTGATCGTGCTCCTGCGCGATGAAATCGGCGACGAAACCGGCCACCGGCTGCAGCCGGTGGCGCAGCTTCGGCGGAATGGTCTTGGCCAGCTGCAGCACCTTCTCTTCGATCAGGCCGGGCACCAGCCAGTCGAGCCTGGCCGCCGGAATCTGGTTCAGCAATGTCAGCGGCACGGTCAGCGTGACGCCGTCGTCGGCGGCATTCGGCTCGTGCCGGTATTCGAGCTTCAGCCGCTGACCCAGCAGATCCATCTTCGCAGGGAAGCGCTCGCTGCTGACGCCGGCCGCCTCGTGGCGCATCAGCTGTTCGCGCGTGAGATACAACAGCTTCGGGTTGTCGCGCTCGGCGTCGCGGCGCCAGCGCTCGAAGCCGCGCAGGTCGATCACGTCGGCCGGCACGATGGAATCGTAGAAGGCGTGGATCAGCGATTCGTCCACCAGCAGGTCCTGCCGCCGCTGCTTCTCTTCCAGCCGCTCGATCTGCGCGATCAGGTCGAGGTTGTGCTGCAGGAATTTCATCTGCTTCAGCGCGATGTCGGTCACGTCGCCATTGACCAGCCCTTCACGGATCAGCAGTTCGCGCGCCAGCACCGGGTCGGTCCTGCCGTACTGCACCGCCCGTTTGGCATACAGCGTGATGCCGTGGATGACGCCGCGTTCCCAGGCCACCGTCTCGCCGCGGCTTTTCGACCAGTGCGGCTCATAGGTCGAGCGACGCAGCAGATGGGCGCCCACCTCCTCCACCCATTCCGGTTCGATGCGCGCGATGCAGCGCGCGAACAGCCGCGTGGTTTCGACCAGTTCGGCGGTCATGATCCACTTGCCGCCCTTCTTCGCCAGCGCCGAGCCCGGATGCGGCCAGAACTTGATGCCGCGCGCGCCCAGATAGGGCGGCTCGCCGGCGCGCGCGTCCTCGATGCGCAGCCCGAGGTTGCCGAGCAGGCCGGTCAGCAGCGCGCGGTGCAGCGCGTCGAATTCGGCCGGCCGCTCGTTCTCCTTCCAGTCGTGTTCGGCACACAGCGTGTGCAGCTGGGTGTGCACGTCACGCCACTCGCGCATGCGCATCCAGTTCAGGAAGTGGGCGCGGCACCACTCGCGCTGCTTCGATTGCGACTGGTGATGCCACACTTCGTCGAACGCCGCCCAGGCCTTCAGGTACCACAGGAATTCGCTGCGTTCGTCGGCGAACTTCGCGTGCGCCTGATCGGCGGCGCCAGCCCGTTCTTCGGGTCGGTCGCGCGGGTCCTGAACCGACAGGCCGGCGGTGATCACCAGCACTTCCTTCAGGGCGCCATGATCGCGCGCCGCCAGAATCATCCGCGCCACGCGCGGGTCGACCGGCAGCCTGGCCAGTTCGCGGCCGAGCGGCGTCAGGTCGCGCGCCTCGTCCACTGCGCCCAGTTCCTGCAGCAGCTGATAGCCGTCGGCGATGGCGCGCGGCGCCGGGCGGTCGATGAACGGGAATTCCTCGACGTCGGCCAGGCTGAGCGACTTCATGCGCAGGATGACGCCAGCCAGCGACGAGCGCAGGATTTCCGGGTCGGTGTGCGCCGGGCGCTGGTTGAAATCCTCTTCGTCATACAGCCGGAAGCACACGCCGCTCGACACGCGGCCGCAGCGGCCGGCGCGCTGCTTGGCCGCCGACTGCGCGATCGGCTCGACCTGCAGCTGCTCGACCTTGTTGCGGTAGCTGTAGCGCTTGACGCGCGCCAGACCGGTGTCGATGACGTAGCGGATGCCCGGAACGGTGAGCGAGGTTTCCGCCACATTGGTGGCGAGAATGACGCGCCGGCCGTTCGAGCCCTGGAACACGCGCGCCTGTTCCTGCGCCGACTGGCGCGCATACAGCGCCAGCACCTCCGGCTTCACGCCGGCCAGCCGCGTGTGGTGCTTGCGCAGCGCCTCGGTGCCTTCGCGGATCTCGCGCTCGCCCGGCATGAACACCAGCACATCGCCCGGACCGGTCGAAAAGGCCTCGTCCACCGCGTCGCATACGGCGTCGTACAGATCGCGGTCTTTCTGCGCCTCGAACGGTCGCCAGCGCATTTCGATCGGGTACAGCCGGCCGCTGACCTCGATCACCGGCGCCGGCGTGTCGCCCTGCGCGAAGTGGTTGGCAAAGCGTTCGGCATCCAGCGTGGCGGAGGTGACGATCACCTTCAGGTCGGGCCGGCGCGGCAGCACCTCGCGCAGATAGCCGAGCAGGAAATCGATGTTCAGGCTGCGCTCGTGCGCCTCGTCGATGATCAGCGTGTCGTACGCCGCCAGCCAGCGGTCGCGCTGCGTCTCGGCCAGCAGGATGCCGTCGGTCATCAGCTTGATGCGGCTGTCTTCCGACGTGCGGTCGGTGAAGCGGATCGCGAAACCGACCTCGCGGCCGAGCGACACATTCAGTTCCTTGGCAACGCGATCGGCGGTGGCGCGCGCCGCGATGCGGCGCGGCTGCGTGTGACCGATCAGCCCGCGCGCGCCGCGGCCCAGTTCCAGACAGAGCTTGGGTAACTGGGTCGTCTTGCCGGAGCCGGTTTCGCCGCAGACGATGATGACCTGGTGCGCGGCCAGCGCGGCGGCGATCTCGTCGCGCCGCGCCGACACCGGCAGCTCTTCCGGGTAATCGATCTTCGGCGCCGACGCGCGCCGCGCCGCGACTTTCGCCTGCGACGCCGCGACGCGTTCAGCCAGCTTTGCCGGCCACTTGTCGGGCGTGCGCTGCCCTGGCGGCAGGTCGCGCAACGCACGGCCAATCGCCGCCGCGTCACGGCTCATGCAGCTTTCGAGGAGGGAATTCAGATCATTCATGAGGGCAGATGCAAGCTGCAGGACTCAAGATGCAAGGAATATCTTGCACCTCCCGCCCGGCACCTCGCCTTGAATCTTCTATCTTGAATCTTGCGTCTCGCCTTGCGGCGTCAGACCGCAAGGCGCTGCCACATCCACCAGCCGAGCGCGGTCATGGCGAGCGAACCGATCACGTGCGCGGCCACGGCGACGAAGGCCCACATGGTGTCGCCACGCTGGAAGAGCGAAAACACTTCTCCGGAAAAGCTCGAAAAGGTGGTCAGGCCGCCGAGAAAACCCGTTGTGCACAGCAGTTTCACGTGCGGCGGCACATCCGGCACCGCCTGGAACACGGCGAGTGCCACGCCCATCAGCAAGCCGCCGACCATATTGGCCACCCAGGTGCCGAGCGGGAAACCGGCAAACAGTGGATTCAACGTCAGGCCCAGCCCCCAGCGCAGCCAGGCACCGAGCGCCGCACCGCCGCCCACGGCAAGAAAATTCTGCATGTCGCGCCGCCGGAATCATCGAAGGCGCCCATTGTAAGAGACGGGCGGGACGAGCGTGCTGCGGGAGCGCCGCCTGAAACACCATGTAAGGTTGCGCACCTTACACGGGTCTGTAGGCTTGTCAGCTCATCCCCGGACGACGTCGTGATACTCGGATTCAGCAAACGCAAAAGCTTCGAACAGGCGGTGCGGGCCTTCAGCCCGGATCTTTACCGGTTCGCCTGGTGGCTGTGCCGCGACAAGTTCGTGGCCGAAGACCTGGTGCAGGAAACGTTTGTCCGCGCCTGGAAGGCGTGGGACGACATCAAGGATTCCAACGCCACAAAAAGCTGGCTGATCACCATCGTGCGGCGCGAACACGCCCGGCTGTACGAGCGGAAGCAGTTCGATTACGTCGATGTCGAGCTGGAAGACCTGCAGATTGCCGCCGATCACGAACCGATGGAACTGTTTGAAATGGAAAACCTGCTGGGCAGCCTGCCGCTGACCTTGCGCGAACCGCTGGTGCTGCAGGCACTGGGCGGATTTTCATGTGCCGAGATCGCCACCATGCTCGATACCACCGAAGGCGCCATCATGACCCGCCTGACCCGCGCCCGGCAGGCGCTGCGCAGCACGCTCACCGCCCAACCGGGCACCGCCAGCCGGAGGGCCGAATCATGAGCGCCGACGGCTTCAACTGCATCGACTTCCGGCGCGAAAAGCTGGCCGATCCGCGGCGTCTGACCGAACCGGCGGAAGAACACCTGATCGCCTGCGCCGGCTGCCAGAGCTTTTCGCGCCGGGTCAATGCGCAGGAGCGCGCGCTGCAGCAGGCGGTGAGCATCGACGTGCCCGACGGTCTGGCCGAACGCATCATCGTGGCCGGCCGCAGCCAGACGCGCGCGCCGTTCAAGCTGTGGGCGCTGGCGGCCAGCCTGGTGCTGAGCGTGGGCATGGGCGCGCAGTACTGGCACGCCGCACCCGACCGCGACCGCATCGCGCTGGCGGTCGACCACGTGATGCACGAGCCGCAGGCGCTGATGAGCACGCGGTTGATCGAACCGGAACGGGTGGCGCAGGTGTTCGAAAGCTTCGGCGCCGAAGTGCGGGTGCCGCTGTCGTCGGTGCGCTACGTGAAGCTGTGCCCGGTGCCGGGCGGCACCGGCTGGCACATCGTGTTCGACACCGACAAGGGCCCGGCCACCTTGCTGCTGCTGCCGCAGAACACGGCAAAGAAGGCGCGCGTGCTGACTGCCTCGTACGGCGGCATGGGTGTGCATGTCGAGCCGGGCGGTCAGGGCATGTTTGCCGTGGTGGCCGGCGACGAGGAACAGGCCCGCGCCGCGGCCAGAATGCTGCACCGGCACGTGAGCTGGCAGGTGATCACCGCCCACGGCGGCAATCAGGACGATTCGAAAAGACTGTAACGAAACGGCGTTTCGCGCGACTTGATGACGAGGGCTCCGTGCCTTCGCATCCCCTTCCTCACTCGAACGGAGTCGCCATGAAACAAAAACGCCTGCCCTTTTCCGTCGCCGGGCTGTTCCTCGCCTGCTTCGCCGCAACGCCGCTGCTGGCCGCCGAGCCCACACCGGCCGACATGGTGGACGCGCTCAACGGCGTTTTCGGCAAACATGCCGGCGCGCGGGGCTCGCACGCGAAAGGCTTCTGCGCACGCGGCACCTTCACGCCCGCGCCGGCTGCAGCGGGTTTCGCAAACACCCGGCTGCTGTCCGCGATGCAGGTGCCGGCCGAAGTCCGCTTCTCGATCGGCGGCGGCAATCCGCGCATTTCCGACAAAAGCCGCTCGGCTCGCGGCATCGCGGTGAGGCTGACGGGGCCCGATGAAGGCTGGGACATGGTTTTCATTTCCGAACCCGTGTTCTTCGCCGCGACACCGGCTTCCTTCGTGAGCTTCCTGAAGGCGCGCGTGGCGGATCCCGCCACGAAGAAGCCGGACCCCGCCCGCATCAAGGCCCACAACGAACAGTATCCGGAAGGCACCCGGCAACCGTCGCTGCTGGCGGCGCACGCAGCGCCCGCCTCGTATGCCAGCACGCCCTACTTTTCCAATCATGCCTTCAGGTTCGTGGCGGCCGACGGCCGCTCGACCTGGGCGCGGCTGCAGTTCGAGCCAGTATCGGGCACCCGCCATCTGAGCGAGGCGGAAGAGAAATCGCTGCCGGATGATTTTCTCGAGAAGGAATTCCGCAGCCGTCTCGCCAGCGGCAGCGCCGATCTGGACCTTTACGCGCAACCGGCCGGCAGCGGCGATTCGCTCACCGATCCATCGGTGACATGGTCGAACGGGCCGGCCCGGGTGCGCCTCGGCCGGCTGTCGATCGATCGCTACAGCGGTCAGGACTGCAACGATCAGGTGTACGTACCGACCCGTCTCCCGACGGGAATCGAGCCGTCTGACGATCCGATTCTTCGCGTACGCGCCGCGGCCTACGGGGTGTCCAGCACCCGCCGGACGCAGCCTTGATCGCAGCAGTCGTGCCGGGCGAAGCGTCCGGCTGTCCTGCCGGCTCGGCTTGCCGGCAGGACAGCACGGATCATGCATACTGCCGGCCCATGAACGCGCTGTCCCAGCCGCTCGCCGACACACTGGCGGAACACCGATGCTTCCTGCTCAACCTTGCCGCACTGCAGCTGGGGTCGCGCGAAGATGCCGACGACGTGGTTCAGGACACCTTCGCAGCGGCACTCACCGGCCTGGCCGGCTTCTCCGGTGCGGTACCCGTGCGCGCCTGGCTGGTCGGCATCCTGCGGCACAAGATCGTCGATGCCATCCGCCGGCGCGTACGCTTCGTCCGTCTCGACCCGGATGACGTGCTGCCGGACGATGAGGCTGAGTTCGACGACCACTTCACGACGGATGGCTGCTGGCAACCCGCCGTGCTCAATGACAGTTGCCCGGAAGCGTCTCTGGCGCACCGCGAACTGCTCGAACTGATCGAACTGTGCATGCAGCGGTTGCCTGCCAATACCGCCCGCGTATTCCTGATGCGCGAATTCCTGGATCTCGACTTCGGCGAGATCGCGACACAGCTCGGGCTGACCGAAGGTCACCTGCGGGTGCTGCTCTATCGCGCCCGCATGCGCCTGCGCGATTGCGTCAGCCGCGGCTGGAGCTGTCCGTGAGCAGCGCTGCCAGTGCGCCGGCCGGCGGCATCAGCTGCCGCGACAGCACCCGCCTCGTGTCGCAGATGCGTGACCGCCCACTCGACGGCACCGAAACGGCGCAGCTCGAAACCCATGTCGCGCTGTGCCCGCACTGCCGCATCGCCGCGCAGCAGTTCGCCGATCTGTTTGCCCGCGTCGATCTGCTGCTTGCGCGCAACCCGCAGGGCGATCAACGCTAGCAGCCGGCGCTGCGGCTCGCGTGTCGTCACGGCAGTGACAGACGCAGGGTTTACAATCCTGCGTCCCTTTTGTCCTGCACCGCGCTTCGCAATGGAATTGACCCGCCTGCTTTCGCAGCTCGACGACCGCATGCTCGGCGAGCTGTTCTCGGAAGAGACCATCGTGCGCGGCAGCGGCTATGTGTCGCGGGTGGGCGACATCGAGGTCAATGGCCCGACACTGCGCGCGCTGGTGCGCGGCTCGCGGCCGCAGCCGTATCAGGTGTCGGTGCGGCTGGAACGACGCGAATACTTCGGCGAACGCACGCTTGAAGTGGCGTCGCGCTGCAGTTGCCCGGTCGGCAACCGCTGCAAGCACGCGGTCGGCCTGCTGCTGGCGGCAAAACAGCAGGGCGAGCTGATCGAAAAACCGCGCGCGGAAATCCTGCGCTGGGCGCAAACCCTGGGTCAGCGCCTGGCCCGTGACACCGGCACCGAAACGAAGAAGCGCAGCAACCCGGTGCGCGACGCCATCATCTTCCTGGTCGCACTGCGCGGTGCGCAGGCGCCCGAGTTCAGGCTGCTCAAGGCGCGCCTGACGCGCGACGGCGCCTTCAGCGGCGACGGCCAGCCCTGGTTCAACTACGAGCAGGCGCTGCTCAAGCCGCCCTCCTTCGTGCACGAAAGCGATCTGCCGGTGTTCCGCGTGCTGCGCGACGCCATCCGCAAGCGCCACAGCAGCACCTTCGTGCCGTTCGAACTGCGTGGCAGCGACGGGCTGGGCGTGCTGCGCAGCGCGCTCGAAACCGGCCGCACCTATGTGCTGGACAGCGGCGCCGAGGGCACCGCCCATCTGCTGGGGGCCGGCGAGCCGCGCCCCGGCCAGCTCGAATGGCAGACCGAAAAGCTCGGCGTGCGCGCCCTGCTCGCCTGCACACCGCCAGCCGACACGGTGCTGCCGACCGAACCGCCCTGGTATGTCGATGCCGCCCGAGGTCAGGCCGGCGAAGTGCTGCACCCGGACCGCGCCGCGCTGATGGCGGTGCTGGAACTGCCGCTGCTGTCGCCGGCCGAACTGCCGCTGATCGCCGGTGCGCTGGCCGAAGTGGCGCCCGCGCTGCCGTCGCCGCTCGGTCGCGACGCCGCCAACCTGCCGCTGCTGACCGAGCCGCTGCGCCCGGTGCTGCAGCTGCAGAGCCTCGCCGTGTGGCACGTGAAGCCGCATCGCCGCTACGACAAGGCGCTCGGCCACACGCTGTACGACCTCGCCACCGTGTCGCTGCACTACGGCCAGGCGCGCTTCGCCGCCACCGACTCGTCCGATCTCGCCACCCTGCCCAGCGGCCGCGCGGTGCGCGTCAAGCGTGATCTGGCGGCCGAAGGCCGCGCGCTTGCGCTGCTGAGCGAAGTCGGCTTCGCGCCGCTGCAGGCGCGCTGGCTGCAGATGTTCGACCCGCTGCCGGTCGGTGCGCTCGGGCTGGAAAGCGAAGCCGCCTGGGCGCGCTTCTTTTCCGCCGAAGCCGGCGTGCTGACCCGCGCCGGCTGGCAGATCGACTGCCCGCCCGACTTCCGCCACCGCGTGCTGGTGGTCGACGCGTGGTACGCGGATCTCGACGAGAACGAGAACGGCTGGCTCGAACTGTCGCTCGGCATCGACGTCGGCGGCCGCCGGCTCGACCTGGCGCCGCTGCTGTATGCCCTGTTCAAGCGCGACGGCCGCTGGCTCGACCCGGTCGCACTCGACCGCATGCGCGACGAAGACGCGACCGAACTGAGCACGCCGGAAGGCGAGCGCATCGTCGTGCCGGCCGGGCGCATCAAGCCGCTGGCGCGCACCCTGGTCGACCTGTTCGACAGCCCGACCGACGGCGCGCTGCGCGTTTCGCGCATGGACGCCCCGCGCCTGACCGAGGCGCTCGACGCGAAGTGGACGCGCGCCGGCTTCCAGTCGCTCGAGAAGTGGGTCGAGCGTCTGCGCGGCATGAAGGGCATCCCGCCGGTCGCCGAGCCGGCCGGCTTCGGCATCGAACTTCGCCCCTATCAGCGCGAAGGGCTGGCCTGGCTGCAGCATCTGCGGGCGCACGATCTGGGCGGCATCCTGGCCGACGACATGGGGCTGGGCAAGACCGCCCAGGCGCTGGCCCACCTGCTGACCGAAAAGCTTGCCGGCCGGCTCGACCGCCCGGCGCTGGTCGTGCTGCCGACTTCGCTGGTGTTCAACTGGCAGCGCGAAGCCGAGCGTTTCGCACCGCAGCTCAGCGTGCTCAAGCTGCACGGCGCCGACCGCAGCACGCTGTTCGACCGGATCCCGCAGCACGACGTGTGTCTCACCACCTACCCGCTGCTGTGGCGGGACCACGAAAAGCTGGCCGCGCACGACTACCACCTGCTCATCCTCGACGAGGCGCAGACGGTGAAGAACACCGGCAGCCAGGCGGCCAAGGCGGTGCGCCTGCTGCGCGCGCGCCACCGGCTGTGCCTCACCGGCACGCCGATGGAAAACCATCTGGGCGAGCTGTGGGCGCAGTTCGACTTCCTGCTGCCCGGCTTTCTCGGCGAATCGAAGGATTTCACACGCAGCTGGCGCACGCCGATCGAAAAGCACGGCGACCTGATCCGGCGCGAACTGCTGGCGCGCCGTGTGGCGCCCTTCATCCTGCGGCGGCGCAAGGACGACGTCGCGAAGGAACTGCCGCCCAAGACCGAAGTGCTGCGCACGGTCGAACTGACCGGCCGCCAGCGCGACCTGTACGAAACCGTGCGCGTCGCGATGGACAAGCGGGTGCGCGAAGAAGTCGCCAGCCGCGGCTTCGCGCGCAGCCGCATCGTCATCCTCGACGCGCTGCTCAAGCTGCGTCAGGTGTGCTGCGACCCGCGCCTGCTGAAGACCGACGCCGCGCTGCGCGTGAAGGAACGCGCCAAGCTCGACCTGCTGATGGACATGCTGGAAAACCTGCTGGCCGAAGGCCGCAAGGTGCTGGTCTTTTCGCAATTCACCGCCATGCTCGACCTGATCAAGACCGAACTGGACGACGCCGGCATCGGCTCGGTCATGCTGACCGGCGACACCACCCACCGCGAAGCCGTGGTGCGCCGCTTCCAGGAAGGCACCGTACCTGTGTTCCTGATCAGCCTGAAAGCCGGCGGCGTAGGCCTCAACCTCACGAACGCCGACACCGTCATCCACTACGACCCCTGGTGGAACCCCGCCGCCGAAAACCAGGCCAGCGACCGCGCCCACCGAATCGGCCAGGACAAGCCGGTGTTCGTCTACAAGCTCATCGTCGCCGGCAGCATCGAAGAACGCATCGTCGCCCTGCAGGAAAAGAAGGCCGCCCTGGCCGAAGGCATCCTCGGCAACGACGAGGCGGCACTGGAGAAATTCGGGGAGATGGATCTGGCGGCTTTGTTTGAGCCGCTGGCGGAGTGAAGCGGCCCCGTTCCGAGTACACGGGCATTTCGGACGATGTCGGCCGGCCGCCTTGCACCTGACAATCCGGCCGTCTTCACCTGATCGTCGGTCGCGTCGCCCATTTCGCCAGACCGCCATCCCTCCATTGCCCAACTGTAGCCCAAAGGCTACACTTCTCTCGTGTGATCATGCGCGTCGAAAAGACCGACGAGTATCGCGACTGGATCGATGGCCTCAAGGACGTGACCGGTCGCGCGCGGATACTGATGCGCGTCGACAGATTGATCCACGGCAACCCGGGCACGCGTCGCAATCTGACGCACGGCGTGTCCGAACTGAAGATTGATGTCGGGCCTGGCTACCGCGTGTATTACACCCAGCGCGGCAACGTCCTGCTTCTGCTGCTGGTCGGCGGCGACAAGTCGACACAGGAGAACGACATTGCATGCGCGATCCGTCTGGCCCGAACCTGGGGAGAAGAAACATGACCGCAGAAAAGACCCTGTCACCGCCAAAGGCGAACACGTCGCCCTATGACGTTGCGGACCACCTTCGCACACCGGAAGACATGGCGGCCTACCTCGACGCCTGGCTTGAAGACGCGGCCGACGACATCTCAGGCATCGCGCGCGCCCTCGGCGATCTTGCCCGTGCCAAGGGCATGAGCCAAGTCGCGCGGGACACCGGACTCAGCCGTGAAAGCCTTTACCGAGCGCTAAGCGAAAACGGCAATCCTAGCTTCGGCACCGTACTCAAGGTGGCGCGGGCGCTGGGGGTGAGGCTGCGTGCGGAGGCAATGTGACCCGCCAGGTCCTTAATCTCGTCACCGATGGCCGTGGAAGATTCAAGGCTTCGGTCGCGCAGTTTCTTCAGCAGCGACTCGGGGGATTTTGCCCGGCACATGATCTGCTGCAGCCGGTATCGGCCATCGGCGCGGATCAACTCAGTCAGGATACTGGCGACTACCTCGGCCAGCGCCACATAGGCGTTCCTGCCGTTGTCCTCATACTCAGCGAAGTCCATGTTGCTCCGTGTCCGGTTAGCCGGTGAGGCGGGCTGTAGCCAGCCGATACCAGATTTTCAGGGCGCAACCCAATAGGTGCTACGGCTACGCTCAAAGAGCCGACTACTCTTTAGCGGCCCCTTCGGGTTAGGCGGCGACGAGGCAGCCCGACCCGACGTTGGTGTGAACTGGCGGCTTGTCGTCAATGGCCGACTGTGGCCGACCGCCGTGTATCGACAACTGCGGCTTATCGCCATTTGTCCGGAAAATGAACATCACTGCGTAGCAATTCAATATCCCGTTTCAGTCAACTGCCTGGAAGTGAACCACCTATCCGGACTTTCCCACCCCAATAGATGGCGCGTCATTTCACTATGCCCTTTTGACTCCTTTTCCTTCATCGAATTCGCCAACGTTGACCAGTTGGCCTCGATATGAAAACTCTTGATCCGCGATAGATCATCGCCATCGTCCTCACCAAGTTCCCGCAGGTCAATATCGATCCACGCCAGCGCCGTGCGATCAGCACAATTCAGAAAAACATGCCATGCTGCGTATGCATTCGTCAGATCCTTCGCCAGAAGGAATTGACGCCACCAGTGTCTTGAAAATGACGCCCGATTTATCCAACTTTGCGCACGGCGACTCAACCATTCCAGGCCTCCAACTGCAAATCCGATCGGCCACGTCGGAAGAGCCGAGGCATTCTCAAGGAATCCCTGCATTAGAACGGCCCTCTTTTTACGCAACATCGCGTTTGATCGCGTATCAGCTTCAATCTTGCTCTTTAGCCACGCCTGGTTCTTTGTTAGCAGCACGCATACAGCGATATCCAAATAAGAGGAATCCGTTAAATTTCGAGCCAATGAGAATATCTCGGCCCTTAGGGTCAATACGCCCGCGTTCTCCGGCGCTCTAAACAACATGAGTTTCATCTCATTGATGCCTCCGCGGCCAACAAAGTTGATCGTCAGCGACTGGTCAAGAGCTCGCCATAAGCTAACCCCCCTCTTCCAGTCCGTCTCCAGCAGTACTTCGCAGAAACTGAGAAACAACCCGGCAGCGCGATTCACTCGAAAACGGAAAGCTTGAGACGGCTCATTGCAGCCTTCAAGCCATAAGTCCACTTCGGCGGAGCATGTGGTAAGAAGCAACCTCGCGTCTTCTAAGCTCACCCTGGCAGTTGCCATAAGGGCGCCAGCGTCCATCGCTCGGCGGATGAAGTCGGTTCCTTCTTCGCGTGCGTTCCTGTGCCTTTGATGCTGAGCATCAAAGTCGAATGCATCTTGAAGGCTCGCCTCGTCTCCCGAGCTCCGCTCGGGTGGATCGAATGACACCCAGGCATGCCGTCTCGATACGTCGATTGAGATATCCACCCCTGGGTGCGATGGCTCAAACCCGTTGGCATGAATAGCGGCGCCTAAAGCGTCCGCAGCCACATTGGAATCAATTGCCGCACCTCCTCTAGCTCTAGCCTCGATCAATAGACACCAAGGGGCGACGATACTGCGCAAATCTCTAAGAGGTGCAGCCGGTCTTGCAGCAAATATTGCTCGGCTACCCAGCTCCTGCTCAAAATAGTTGTCGGCGATTGTTGCGCTCCAAGCCCGCGCAATCAGCACTTCGCCGAACCATCCCGGATTTGCCCGTGCCAACCCCAGAAATGCCACCGTCTTCAAATCATCCTGCTTATCTTCTGGGAACGCGGCCCCCACTAACTCGTCGAAAACTGTCCGCTCCAGAGGGACTGGATAGCGAGCGACGTAGTTGAAGAGTACTTCGAGTGCACGTCGATTCCCGACCCCCCACCGGCTGAGAAAGCTTTCTATTGTCTTGTCATCAGGCCTGCGCAAAACATCGAGCAGTTGAAGAGACAGGAAAGCGCAGTCCGCCTCCACCAGTGCGTCCAATTGATCGTCCAGCTCCATGAACCAAAGTTCCACCTCCAACATGCTCATCGCGAGGATCTTCTCGTCTGAGTCTTCCGGGTTGGGACGGTTGAGCCGCATAGCCTTTACCGCAGCTGCCTCCGACGCACCGGCCAGTAAGAGGTGACGAGTTAGTCGCAGTGCGGCCCAGTGGCGCAGCTCCCGTGAGCGAGATGGCAAACCGCAATACCACTTCCGAATCAGGCTCGCCAACGCCCGAGGTGCCAGACGCGCCAAGCCTGGCTGTATTCCTTCAAAATCGTGATCCTCGGCCGTATTGCTCATCGAAACGTCGAGCTTTTCCACGGGGAAACTGTCGGCAGCTGCCTCAATCTGCCTAACGAAATCTTTCGGCACGTCCAGCGTTGGATCTGGCAAGTACGCCGCCGCCATTTGCAACCGACGCCCAAGCGCAACACCATCGTCCCGCCAAAGCCTGTCCAGATGTCTATGCTCAATAGGCACAAAAAGGCTTCTGGTGGGGTTGCGGAGGTAGTGCTCCTCGTAAGAAATTCCCCCTTCAAAGCCCACCCTCATGTTGGCAGCCTTGCGTTCATGCTCCTCGACTCCGGTGAGCCACAGCAGCAACGCCGCAACGCGCGTCGGCAGCTCCGAATGCACCCCTGCGCCACCGGGAATACCTTGCGAGACAGCAGAGAGCGCAGCCAAGTAGCCGACCGTCTCTTCGGGATCGACAGGATTCAAAGAGACAAGCCACTTCAATCCCTCCCAAACCGCGCTGCTCACGGAAACTGCCGCAGCAACTGCAGCAGCGGCGAAGACGGGCATAAATAGCATCAACGGCTTACCGAGAAGCAGCGATGGCACATGCAGCGCCAGATCCTCGTGTTCCACTTCCCGCAGGACTAGAGGAACACCCATGACAGAGTGGGTGCCCGCGGCATACGACCCAATGCGCTTTACCAGGCGGTCCGCTTCGTGCCTGGCAGCATCATCACTTCGCGCCATGTCTGCCGCACTTGGGCAACGTACGTGCGCAACCCAGGCAACTAGCCGCTCGGCGACGACCTGCCATGCGGCCAAGTTCTCTTTAGAGATTGATCCGAGCGCCTCCAGTGCCCAATGACGCGCCGATGCTTGAGCTCGGCTGCTTGAGCGTTCTGTGGCAATCATGAGCGCGTGAAGCAACGCAGGTGCCAAGGCTACAGCCTCTCTGCGATGAAAATCCTGCGCGTTTTGGCTCTGCAGTAGGGTGGTGACGATTGCGCTGGGGATTGCAGAAGTCAAGGGTAGTCGCTTGGCCACCAAGATGGACATGGCTGCAGCAAGAATGTCCGCGGCGGCTGATGTGCTCGCGATTGGATCGAGCCATTGCGCCAACGCGAGTTCCACGTTCCCAGCCGCTTGATGCTCGACGTCTTCGAGCATGCCGAGAACTGCGGCGCCCAGGGCGAGATTGATAGTGGCTTCCTTAGGACGGAAATGCCCGACCTTCCCCGGGATAGACTCCATCCATGTCCCGTCAATGATTTCCGCCAGTCGTCGATAGTTCAGCGCTGGCTCATATGACTGCCTCGTCACCATGGCCTCGAGCTGTTCCAGGGAATAGGAGTCCCCAGCTCGAACTCCAGTGGCGCCGGCCTGAATTGATGCCCAATGGCTTTCCGCCAGTCTGAGTAGCCATCCCTCCCATTCACTTTCGCTGAAGGCGCGCCCCTCACGCAGACTTAGCTCATCACGTCCATGTGCCCACAGCAACCGAGCCACCGTCACGTCGCCTTCAAAATCGACATGAGCGCTAAGCCTCATGACCAGCGGAAACAGTCGCGGAATGCGCGCCATCGACAGCAAGTCGGGCGCAATGCTGTTCAACGCTCGCCCGTAAAGCGCCAGCATTTGCTCCAGCTCGCCTCCCGGGGTGACGTCGTAGGGCTCTACGCCAATATGACGGGCGCCGTAGGTCGTGCCACGCATGTTGTGCAAACGCTCCTCAAGGAAGTGTGTTTGCACGGTGACAAGCAATCGAAGCCGGCCCTTAAAGCAGCCAGCTTCAAGAATCTGCACGAAACGACGCCAGTCGAAAGAAGGCTCCTGATTCGCGCCGTCAATCAGCAATAGCATCGCCGGCCCCTGCTCTAGAGGTCGCTGAAAGATCTGATGAACTCGGGCGTTCCAGTAGCGCCTGTCCTGGGTACGCGCGACATCGAACAAACAACCGCCTAAGAATTCCAGTACACCGCCTTCCGTGGTGGTCCTCAGGTCGCGTACTGCCGAGGAAGGCACCGTCAAGACCAACGGCAGGTTATCCAGCTCACGCAGCATCCACTGCATGGTGGCCCAGGTCTTGCCCACGCCCTCCGCACCGTGCACGACTGCCAGCTGACCGTTCGCCACCGACCACCATTCCTGCAACGCAGCAAGGGCCGTCGCACGTTCAACTAGGGCGGACGCCGCTCCGCCGGCAACGTTCTGCGCGAGTGCGGCGCGAGAGTCTGCTTCATTCCCCCAGATGGCACGCACACGATCTGCTGCGACGGATCGAAGGTTCTCGAAGCCAAGCCTCCAGCTCTCAAGCTCGCGGCCAATTCGCTCTACGGTAGCACCGGCAAACGGCGCAAGCGCCTTCGCGGCGCGACCGGCTTTTGCGCCATAGTGCTTTGTCACCAGGTCGGACGCCCACGCACAGAGAGCGGCCAAATCTGGCATACCGCTGCATGATGATGCCCAGTCAAGAACGACGATGGGAACGCCCACCTCTCTCGCTTTCAGATTCAACGTCTCCTGCGTGTTTTCAGAGGCTTCCTTGGTCGAGACCAGGATCCACGCTTCAAGGCCGGGGGTGCGTCGGCGCGCATCATCGACTTCGCCTTGAAGCTCGCGGTCGCTGAGTGGCGTGCCCTCGGCATATCGCTTGCACTCAATCCGAAGATGCCTGCCGCCCCTCCCTGCTGTGCCGCCATCGCCGCCGTGCTGAAAACCACCGCCTCTTGCGACGGACAGCCGTACACCGACCAGCCGACTGATGAGCTCGCTTGCGAGCAACTCAAGTGCCCTCGGTTCTCCATTCCTGAGCTCGGCAAGCAACGTATTGAGCAGCTTTTCGGTTTTGGTCATCGTCGTCGCTCCCTTCGCGCTGGCTAAGGCGGCAAGCCGGGCCGCTTCATGCCCGTATCCACGGTGCCCGGTGCCCAATACGTACTCGTCGGTTCAATCAGTTTTTAGTTGACTATCCGGTTCTGCGTCGTTCGCCGGCAGCGCGTACTCGGCAAGGAACCATGTCGGAAGCGGGTGCCGGTGCAGCCGCGCAGAAAGTGCAACCAGAACGGACCAAGGCGTGCCATGCCATTTGAAGTCACTCGGCACCGCTGCGCCGGGCAAGTTCTTCCTTGCAGCGTCCGCTTCCTCTAGAGCGGTATTCCGCAGGCCCGCAAGTGCTCGCGACACGCCGACGTCGGACACCGACCGGCCTGTTCCCGTCAGAATTTCAAGATCAGCGGTCGGGAACCATCTTTCCAAGGTCACGTCCCGCATGAGCGGCAAGGCCTCTTCGCGGAGCCTTTGGAGTATTGACTCGTCCCTGAGCAGAGCTGCGACGAGTGCCAGCGCCGGCACCAACGACGAGGTCTCAAAAAACTCCCTACGCTCGGCCTCGCCGGTGCCAAGGGCGATTGCGTCTTCTAACACGTCGGTGTCAACCGGCAGATATTCGTCTTTCGCCACCGCCCGCACCAGACTGCCCGTGCAGTTGGCGGTGACGCGCTTCGCGCTTTCCCAGTCCTTTTCCCCCATCAATGCGGCGAGTACCAAGGTTAGGTCAATGGTTTGACCGTCATAGACGGGGAGGCGGTAGCTGGTGTGCTCGTTGAGCAGCCTGCGGATTAGTGTGACGACCTCAGCGCGCAGCTCCTCATGCCCTTCCAACCGTTGCAGCAGCAAGAGGAAGGTCGCCAGTCGTTCGAACTCCTCAAACACCAGGTCGGCGTACAGAATGCGATCCGGACGGTAGTGCAAAAGGGCTCGTCGATTGACGAGTTGGGGCGCAACCTTGCCGTAGTACTCGTGCAAAGACTTGATTAGCAGAAGCATTACCGCCCGCATCCGCTCCTCGAACGGTGGGTACTCCGTAAACCCCGCGCGGACAGCTTCCGCCCACATTCTCAGCGCTAGGTATTCGCCCGCAACAACGCCAGGCTTGAGGTTCCCCTCTTGCTGCCCCCACACCAAGAGCACGCCCCAGCCCATGGCCGCTGCCGCACAGCGCTTCAGGAACTTTCGCTTTCGGGTGGCGTCGCTCTGCGTCTGTTCCTCATCCGGCGCCTTGAAGCAAGCCGACACGAAGCGAATGAATCGACGGATGGCAGGGTCGGACTCTTCAAGACCCGCCAGCGCAGCGCGAAGGTCCGATTTTCCTGTTGCGAGAAGTAAGCTCTCGTCGAATAGATGCTGCTCAATCAGGGGTGTAAGTTGGTCTGCCCCCCAGAATTCCAGCGAGCATTGCGGCCGTTCGGCAATGTCCTTGGTCAACGCGGAATAGCCGGCTTGCGCCTCCTGCTTCAAAACACCATTAGTGAGTAGCACGATGCGCTTGCGAAATCCTCTGAGCGATTCCTCCAATCGGTTCCTGACGAAGTCGTTCGCCGCTTCGCGAATGGAGGGGTCGATGGACTGCTTCCCGCCGTAGAAGTCGTCGCGGCCGACATCACCGAACTTGATGACGAACAGGAAGACTTCCGTCTCGCCCTGTTCACTCGTCATGGTGGAAACGACATCGACCCCCGCCTGTGCGACGCCCACTTGAGGCCGGCTCAGGACGGAGTGCCCGATCGTCTTCAGTAATTCTGGAAGCAGGGCATCCAGTTCTTCGCGCTCTTTCAGCCCAGCAAGGTAGTGCGACAAGATAAGTTGAATACTCATCGCTGTGGACCTTGCCAGAGGCGGTTTCGGGCCTGCCTGCCTGCGACCGGGTCGATGTGTTCCGATAGTGGAAGTTCGATGGACATACAGTATGGCGCCATCTCTAAGGTGGTCTCCTGAACCTGGCCGCCGACGGCGAACTCAATCGCCGTGCGGTTTGCGTACTTGAAGTGCTGAGACTTGAACAGACTGGCGAGGACGGAGGCCCTCTGAGCGCGGCGGTGGATGTCTCGCCCCTCGTTACGTCGCAAGCTCCAGAACGCTATTCGCATCTCCGTGGTCATGGCGAACTCGCGCAGATTGGGCTGCTGCTCCAACCAATCTGCCTGAGCCTGAAGCGCCTCACGCACTTCCGTTGCGATCGCCAACGATGAGAATTCCGAGTCCTTTGAAGAAAGCAAGCGCAAAGTCGTTGAGGGCTGCTCCTTGACCAAATGATTCAACAGGTTTTCAACGGCAGAGGTTATTGCCACCGTCGGGGCAGGTAGTGCCGCGATACTGAGCGTCCAGCCAAGAGTGACAGCAGGCGCGACCGGTAGCGCGCAGAGCCGGTAGCCCGCCAAGATAGCTTGCGCCTCGGGGATCGACGAAAGGTCGTAGACCACCGGAACTTCCCCCTGCAAGTGGCGAACGCTGGCTTTGTACGCCACCGCTTTTGCCAATGCTTTGAAGTCGTCTTGCGTCAGCCATCTAGCAATGGCATGTGCGAACAGCTTGGGCGACTCACCGATGGCGTGGATGCAGTCATCTGCACTTCGCAGCCAATTGCCCGATGCCGTATCGGCAAGTTCCATCTCGCGACAGAGTGACGCGAACTCATTAAACGGCAAAAGCTCGGCGGCGGTGTCGTCAGTCGCACTGCAGAACTTCCGATAGAACTCATTGAAAAGCATGTCCATGTCGGCAGCCTCACCTGAAAGTGCCGCGGGACTTAATAGATTTGGAAGTAGTCGGCCTCGATGCTGGCCAAGCTGGCGAGCTGGCCCAGTACCTGGATGCCGTGAGAATGGGGGCCAGCCCCCTATTACAATGATCGTCCATCAACGGTTCCTAATCGGGAATTCTCTTCATGGAAACATTCACCGCGAATCAGGCCAAGAAGCGCTTCGGCGAATTCATCGACCGGGCCCAGAAGGCGCCTGTACAAGTGATGCGGCGCAACCGCGTGGTCGGCGTGATGGTGTCGGCCAAAGATTACGAGACCATGCTTAAGTTCTACGGCGACCGCCTTAACCGCACGCTGCAGCTTAGCGCAGTCACCGCGGCGGCGGCCGGCTTGACCCCGGAAAAGCTGGACAACCTGTTTGCCGATGAAAGTTAGGCGGGTCGTGATCGACACGAACCTGTTGAGCAGCGCTTCGTTATCGGCCATTTCCCCACCCGCAATGACTGTCCGTCTCGTGCTTTCGCGCGCCCGAACGCCTTGCGTGATCATGTTTTTGTATCTACATTAACATCATGCGCATCACCTACGACAAGGCCAAGCGCGATCTCACCTTTGCGGAGGGTGGTCTGGACTTCGAAGACGCCAGATACGTCTTCGCGGGGACTATCTTCGAGGTTGAAGATCAGCGCCGGGACTATGGCGAGACGCGGGTCATCTGCTTTGGTCTGCTCAATGAACGTCTTGTTGTGGTTGGCTACACGCCGCGTGGCGCGGATCGCCATGTATTCAGCATTTGGAAAGCAAATGACCGCGAGCAAGCGCGCATCGGGCCCATCCTTGGGCTCTGATCTGAAGCGTGTCGACGGGCATGTCATTCAGCCGGCCGAATACGATGAACTGCCTGAACTCAGCGATGAAATGCTCGCGCGTGGAAAGGTGAATCGAGGCGGGCGACCCAGATCCGCGAATCCGAAGCGGCTGATTTCGATTCGTCTGACCGAGGATGTCATTCAACGCTGGCGCGCCACAGGCCCGGGGTGGCAGACCCGTATGGCAGAAAGCCTCAGCAGGCTCGCGCCAACGGGAAGCGGTGGACAAGCCGGGGAATAAGCACAGACCCGGGATAGCCCCCGCGGACCAGGCAGAGGACCGACACCGAGGTTTCGGCGCCTGTCTCGAACGGCTACAAAGAGGCCTCGCTGATTTCTCCCGCTGCTTCGGGCAGGATGTCGACGCCCGAGTGGGTCACAGGGCGTTCCGCGCTCGATCGTACGCTGCGCAGCCAACCACACTTCCGAGCAGACCTCGCCGCTCTTCCCACCTGATGTTCGCCAACCGCGCGTGGCGAACGTCGCCCGAACTCGAACGCCCACTCACTACACCATGAACTTCAGCCCGATCAGAATCATGTGGAACGACTGGCCGGCGCTGGCGTCATGGGTGGCGATGCCGATCACCTGGGCCATCCATTTCGGCTTCCCGTACCTGTACGGTGGCACGGCGGCCTTGCCGCTCGCGCTTCCGGTCGGGGTATCCGTCGCGCTCGTCGCCGTGCTCCTCTGGCGCATCAAGCGTGTCGCCGATCTGTTCGCGCGCGGGGTGGCGGTGAGCGGCACGGTGACCGACCTGATGATTGCGAAGGATCGCGGGCGGCTGGTGTTCGAATTCGACGCCCCCGGCACGCGGGTACGAGCATGGATGCCGATACACAAGACCCGTGATGTGCTGTCGCTGGCCCGTGGCGACCGCGAGGACGTTCTTTACGACGCGAAGAAGCCGAGTCGGGCGATCGTCAAGTGCCTGTTCGTTGCGAGATAACCAACGATATGGGGACGTAGCACCATTCCCCGCCATGGACCGGCCCGGGCGGTCACCGTGGAGACATCCTGAAGGACCTGCGCGAGGCCCGGCAGGTTGGCTCTCCGCCCAAACCTTGTCTTGTGTCAATTTTTACGCACAAGTGAGTTGTAAGCTTTGCGTGACACATCACGTCACGAGGGCACCTGTCATGCGCATCGTCCTGATCCACCCGAACTACCACTCCGGCGGCGCCGAAATTGCGGGCAACTGGCCGCCGGCCTGGGTCGCCTACCTCACCGGTTACCTGAAGGCCGGCGGCTACGATGAGGTGACCTTCATCGACGCGATGACGCATCACCTGACGGACGATCAGGTGCGGGCGCGGCTGATCGAGTTGGATCCGGACATCGTCGGCTGCACGGCGATCACGCCGTCGATCTACAAGGCGGAAGCGCTGCTGAAGCTGGCCAAGGATCTGAAGCCGTCGGTGGTGACGGTGCTGGGCGGCATTCACGGCACCTTCATGTATCCGCAGGTGCTGAACGAGGCGCCGTGGATCGATTGCGTGGTGCGCGGCGAAGGCGAGCAGGTGTTCCTGAACCTGGTGCGCGCGGTCGATGACGGCCAGTGGGCACGCGACCCGGTGAGCGTGTGCGGCGTGGCGTTTCTCGACGCCGACGCGCAGGTGGTGGCCACGCCGGCCGAGCCGCCGATCCAGGACCTGGACCGCATCACGCCGGACTGGGGCATTCTGGAATGGGACAAGTACATCTACATTCCGATGCGCGTGCGCGTGGCGATCCCGAACTTCGCGCGCGGCTGCCCCTTCACGTGCAGCTTCTGCAGCCAGTGGAAGTTCTGGCGCGACTACCGCATCCGCGACCCGAAGAAGGTGGTCGACGAGATCGAAGACCTGGTGAAGAACCACGGCATCGGCTTCTTCATCCTGGCAGACGAGGAACCGACGATCCACCGCAAGAAGTTCATCCAGTTCTGCGAAGAACTGATCGAACGCGACCTGGGCGTGCTGTGGGGCATCAACACGCGCGTGACCGACATCCTGCGCGATGAGAAGCTGCTGCCGCTGTTCCGCAAGGCCGGTCTGGTGCATGTGAGCCTGGGTACCGAAGCCGCCGCGCAGCTGAAGCTCGACCGCTTCAACAAGGAAACGACGATCGCGCAGAACAAGAAGGCGATCGCGCTGCTGCGCGAAGCGGGCATCGTGACCGAGGCGCAGTTCATCGTCGGCCTGGAAAACGAAACCGCCGAAACGCTGGAAGAAACCTACCGCATGGCACGCGACTGGAACCCCGACATGGCCAACTGGGCGATGTACACGCCGTGGCCGTTCTCGGATCTGTTCCAGGAACTGGGCGACAAGGTCGAGGTGTTCGACTACGAAAAGTACAACTTCGTCACCCCGATCATGAAGCCCGACGCCATGGACCGCGCCGAGCTGCTCGACCGGGTGATGAACAACTACCGCCGCTTCTTCATGAACAAGACCTTCTTCCAGTACCCGTGGGAGAAGGACAAGCAGCGGCGCAAATACCTGCTGGGCTGCCTGAAGGCCTTCCTGAAGAGCGGCTTCGAACGCAAGTTCTACGATCTCGGCCGGGTCGGCTACTGGGGCCCGCAAAGTAAAAAGAAGGTGGACTTCGCCTTCGCCGACGAGCGCGTGCATGCCCGACCGGATGGCGCGGCGATCGCCGCCGCCGACGAAGGCTGGGTCACCATGCACGGCCCGAAGATCGAAATGCGGCGCAAGAAGGGCGAAGAACTGGCCGCGGCCGCGATCGCCGCTTGCGGCGGCGGGCACGACCCGCTGAGCGACGAAGAAGCCGACCGCGCACTGGCCGCCCACGCGGCCCGCACTGCTGCGGCGAACGAAGCGGCCCACGCCGGCGCCGTCTGACCGGCCGCCGACCATGAATGCGTCGAACGCAACGAACCGCATCGGTCCGAACGCCATCACCCGCGTGGCCGAAGCCCTGCAGCAGCGCAATGGCGAGGCCTTCACGGCACTGATCTTCGGCCGGGCCGGACTGCTGCGCTACTTGGGGCAGCCGCCGCAATCGATGGTGGACGAAGCCGAGGTGATGCGCCTGCACCGGGTGCTGCGCGCCAGCGTCGGCCCGGTCGACGCGCGCGCGGTGGCGCGCGATGCCGGTCGGCGCACCGCCGACTACCTGCTGGCCCGGCGCATTCCGCGTCCGGTACAGGCGCTGCTGCGCCACCTGCCGGCGCCGCTCGCGGCGCGCGTGCTGCTGGCGGCAATCCGGCGTCACGCCTGGACATTTGCCGGCAGCGGCCACTTCAGCGCACGCGCCGGCAAGCCGGTCGTGCTGACGCTGCAGGACAACCCGCTGTGCCGCGGCGTGGTACTCGACGCGCCCGCCTGCGACTACTACGCCGCCACCTTCGAGCACCTGTTCCGGGTGCTCGTGCATCCGCGCGCGCGGGTGCGCGAAACCGCCTGCGAAGCCATGGGTGCGACCGCCTGCGTGTTCGAGATCGACTGGTAGACGCGTCCGCGCGCTGCGGATGACACGCCGCACTGAACGCCCGGTACCCGGCGCGTTCGAACGAAGGTCGCGTCTTGTGCAAAGATGCGAGTCGCCGGGCACGGCACATCGACGTGCCATCATGTCGCCCGCCCCATCCCGCTACCCGCTACGCCCCGGAAGGAAACCCGCATGTCACTCAGGTCCGTCCTGACCGCCTTTTTCGCACTCTTCGTCGGCGCCGCGGCGCAGGCGGCGGATCGCCCGTCTCTGTTCCTCAACCTGACCAGCGACAACTCGCAGCGCTCGGAAACCGGGCTCATCTTCGCGCGGGACCAGATGGCGCGCGGCCACGCGCTGACGGTGTTCCTGAACGATCAGGCCGTGCGCATGGGCAGCAGCACCAATCTGCGCAATTTCGTCATTCAGCAGAAGCTGCTGCGCGACCTGATGGGCAAGGGCGCCGTGGTGCTGGTGTGCCGCGTGTGCATGCGCCATTACGGCGTGACCGAAGCCAGCTTGATGCAGGGCATGCTGCTCGACGACCCCGAGCGGGTCGGCGAAGCGTTGTTCCGCGACAACACGCGTACGCTCACCTGGTAGCCGCTGCGGACACGCGCTGCAGATGAGCATGCCGGACGGACTCTGTATATATATATGGCGACATCGCTGACCACCCTGCCTGACGACCTGCCGGTGCCGCTCGACGACGGGGCGGCCGCCCATCTCGACGGGATGGCTCTGCCCGCGCTGGTGCTGCCGCGCACCGACGGCGGCACGACCGATCTCGCGACGCTGCGCGGCCTGCAGGTGATCTACGTGTATCCGATGACCGGCCGCCCGGATGCGCCGCTGCCCGATGGCTGGGACGCGATACCCGGCGCACGCGGCTGCACGCCGCAGTCGTGCGCCTTCCGCGACCATCATGCCGAACTGGCCGCACTGGGTGCCGGCGTGTTCGGGCTGAGCAGCCAGCGCAGCGACTACCAGCAGGAAGCGGCGGCGCGCCTGCACCTGCCGTTTCCGCTGTTGAGCGACGACGGCCTGCAGCTCAGGGCCGCGCTGCGCCTGCCGACCTTCACCGCCGCCGGCATGCAGCTCTACCGGCGGCTCACGCTGATCACCGACGACGCACGCATCGTCAAGGTGTTCTACCCGGTGTTTCCGCCCGATCGCAATGCCGCCGACGTACTGGCGTGGCTCAAGGAGCACACCATGAAATCCCGCGACACCGCGCTGGCCCTCGCTGCCTGCGCCGCCACCGCCCTCGCCGCCGATGCCGCCCCGCGCGTGCTGACCCCCTGCCCCGACTCGCCGAACTGCGTGTCGACCCAGTCGGACAGCGCAGCGAAGATGGCACCGATTCCATTCACCGGCGACGCCGCCGCCGCGCAGGCGCGCCTGAAGCAGGTCATCCTCGCCCAGCCGCGCGCGACCATCACCCGCGAAGAGCCCGGCTTCATCGCCGCCGAATTCCGCTCGCGCATCTTCCGCTTCGTCGATGCCGCAGAGTTCGCCATCGACGCCGGTGCGTCGGTCATCCACTACCGCTCCGGTGCGCGGACCGGCTATTCGGATTTCGGCGTGAACCGGTCGCGCATGGAAGCGCTGGCGAAGGGGTTTGCCGAGGCGCCGTAAGCCGGGGGTCGCTCCTGCAGCAGCGGCGCGGTTTTCCTTAGGAGCGAGCCCTGCTCGCGATTCCGCCTTCTGAACACGAGAGGCCGCCTGATCAACGCGCCGATCGCGACCGGGGGTCGCTCCTACAGGGGCAGCGCGGCTTTTGCAGGAGCGAGCCCTGCTCGCGATTCCACATTCTGAACTCGTGAGGCCGCCTGCTCAACGCGCCGATCGCGACCGGGGGTCGCTCCTACAAGGGCATCGCGATCTTCTGTAGGAGCGAGCCCCGCTCGCGATTCCGCCTTCTGAACACGTGATGCCACCTGATCAACGCGCCGATCGCGACCGGGGGTCGCTCCTACAGGTGCAGCGCGGTTTTCTGCAGGAGCGAGCCCTGCTCGCGATTCCGCCTTCTGAACACGTGATGCCACCTGATCAACGCGCCGATCGCGACCGGGGGTCGCTCCTACAGCAGCAGTGCGGCTTTTGTAGGAGCGAGCCCCGCTCGCGATTCCGCCTTCTGAACACGTGAGGCCGCCTGCTCAACGCGCCGATCGCGACCGGGGGTCGCTCCTACAGGGGCAGCGCGGCTTTTGTAGGAGCGAGCCCTGCTCGCGATTCCGCCTTCTGAACACGTGATGCCGCCTGCTCAACGCGCCTATCGCGACCGGGGGTCGCTCCTGCAGCAGCGGCGCGGTTTTCCGTAGGAGCGAGCCCCGCTCGCGATACCGGTCGTCAGACACGCGCCGGCGCACCATCAACTTGCGATTTCGGGGGCCAGTACGAAGCGCACACAGCCTTCGCGGTTGTGATCGAGCTGCAAACGGAAGCCACTGGCGCGGGCGAGCAGCGCGGACTGGTACAGCCCGACGCCCAGACCGCTGGCGGAGGCGACCGGGGCCTGCAGCAGGTTTCCGGCCAGATCGTCGGCGATGGCGCTGCCGCTGTCTTCGACCGACAGCCGGTCACCGCCGAGGCGCAGCACGATGGCGATGCCCGGTTCGGCAAGCCGCTTCTGCAGCGCGTTGCCGACCAGGTTTTCCGCCACGGTCGAGTACAGCGCGCCGGGCAGGCGCTGGTCGGGTTCGGTCATGCCTTCGACCGTCACGCCCTGCCCGGCGAAATGGGCCGCGGTGGCCTGCAGCCATTCCGGGGCCGGCGTCCATTCGCCGTCGACCGGCTGCGGGCGCCGCAGCTTGTCCAGCGTGGCTTCGAGCCGGGCGCTGATGACCGGCAGCTGGCGTGCGAGCAGCGCGTTGGCGCGGGCGGCACTGTCCGGGTCGGTGGCTTCGCGGGCGGCGAAACACAGGGTGTTGAGCGACTGCAGCAGGTTCTTCACGTCGTGCGTCAGGCGCGCGCCGGTGTCGTGGATGGCCGACAGATAGGACAGGCGGCGCAGTTCTTCGGTGCGCAGCTGAGCCTGGTAGAACTGGCCGAGCAGCTGCACCAGCAGGTTGAAGTGCCACAGCAGACCGCCGGACAGCGGACGCGCGGTATAGAGCGTCAGATCGAGCAGCGGATGTTCGAAATCCTGCCGGTGCGCAGCCACCTCGCCGAAGCGCCGCGGTGGAGCGGCGTTCGCACCGCTGCGGGTGCGCCACTCACCGCCGCTGATCAGCGGCAGGGCGAGCAGCCGGTTCGCGGCGCGGGCGACGAATTCCTCCGGCCGGCTCTCTTCCTGCGACAGCGAAGCCAGACTTTCCAGCCAGCGCTCGTAAGGCAGTGCGAGCGACAGCACATAGCGCGTGAAGGCGACGCTGACGCCGCCGAAGCCGGCGCGCGGATTCCACGCCCAGCCCATCACCATCAGCGCCGTGGCCAGCACGCCCAGCGTGGCGAGCAGCGCGCGCAGGTAATCGACACCGGCGAGCTGCATCGCCGCCAGCGTGCCCAGCACGAGTACCGCGAGCAGCAACAGCACGAAGGTGCCGGACACGAAGTCGAGCACTTCGCGGTCGCGGTCGACCCGTTCGCGACCGGGCACCAGCAGCATGACGGTCAAGGCGAGCGGCGCCAGCTGCAGCCCGAGCGCATCGATGCCGGACGGCACCGGCAGGCCGGGCGGCAGGGCCCGCGGCAGTGCGATCGTCAGCAGCGCCGTGATCAGGTAGGCCAGCGCGCCCAGGTAGTAGATGCGCGGCCCGCGCGAGCGCGAAAAGAACACCTTGCCGCCGACCAGACCGGCCAGCAGCAGCAGCCACAGGCTGAGCGCCAGCGGGCCGTAGAACCACAGGAACACGCCGACCAGCGCGCACAGCGCCGCCAGCACAGGCCATTCGATGCGCGACTGCGCGCGCAGCAGGGGTTGCCACAGCAGCAGCAGGCCGAGGTGGGGCAGCAGCAGCGCGCGGCCGAACAGCAGGTCGTCGTCCAGCCACAGCAGCAGATGCAGGCTGACCAGCACGCCGAGCAGCAGCCAGGGCTGGGCGCGCGTCAGCCACATGACGCGCATGCGGCGCGGGACGGCAGGGCGTCGCATCACGGTGTCGCCCTGCTTTCATCGGCCAGCACGCACCCCCGCGAAAGGTGACCGGATCGTGACAGGACTGACCGGATCCGGTCAGATTGCGCGCCGTTTGCACCGGAACAGCCGGGTTGTGAACGGTCGTTCACGCTCGCCAATGAAAAAAAACGTTTCCAAATCAGCGCAATCAAGGAAACACTCCCGGTATCGTCCGTTCGGGCACGGAATCTGCATCGTCTGGACGCATACGGAGGATTCACATGAAAGCCAATCAACAAGGGTTCACGCTGGTCGAAATCGCCATCGTGCTCGTCATTATCGGTCTGCTGCTGGGCGGCGTGCTCAAGGGGCAGGAACTGATCAACAGTGCCAAGGCGAAAAGTCTGGTGAATGACTTCCGCACGATGTCGACCGCCGTGTACGCCTATCAGGACCGCTTCCGCTTCATGCCGGGCGACGATCCGGCCGTGGTGCAGCACGTCGCGGGCACGCTGGCGACCACGCCGGGCACGCCGGAAACCCAGGGCAACGGCCGCATCGGCGGCAACTGGAACTCGACCACCGCGACCGATGAATCGCGTCTGGTGTGGCAGCACCTGCGGCTGGCCAACCTGCTGACCGGCCCGACCGTCGAAAGCGACCCGGCCTATCTGCCGCGCAACGCCGACAACGGCACCATCGGCATCACCAGCACCTCGCCGATCACGCCGGCCACCGGCAGCGGTCCGGATTCGCGGCCGATGACCGGTGCCTTCTTCATCTGTTCGTCCGGCATCACCGCCCGCCTCGCGCGTCAGGTCGATTCGACCATGGACGACGGTGTCACCAACACCGGCAACGTGCGCGCGATGATCGACGTCAATGGCACGCCGTCGGCCACCTCGACCGCCTCCAACATCGACGCCGCAGCCGAAACCGCGGCCGATCGCTACACGGTGTGCGTGGCATTCTGACGTCGCGTTTTGACGTTGGATTCGCAGCAATGGCCGCTCAGCCCTTGAGCAGGCGCGATTCGGCCTGAGCCAGTTCGGCCGGCGCGCCCAGCAGCACCACCACATCGCCGCTTTCGAACGCCAGGTCGGAACTGGGCTCCAGCGCCCGGATGCCGCGCCGGCGGATCGCGCTCACCTCGACGCGGATGTCGTTGAAGTGGAATTCGTCGATGCGGTGTCCGATGGCCCAGGCGCCCGGTGCCAGCGGCACCGAATGCAGGCGCGTGTGCTGCTGATCGGTCGCTGCCTCCTCCGCCAGATGTTCGGCACCGCGGTACAGCCCGCGCAGCAGGTGATAGCGGTCGCCGCGGAACTGGCGGATGCGCTTGAGCACGCGATGCAGCGGAATGCCCAGCAGCACCAGCGCATGGGTGGCCAGCATCAGTGAAGATTCGAGCGATTCCGGCACCACCTCGGTGGCCCCGGCAGCCGACAGCTTGTCGTAGTCGCGCTCGTCGAAGGTGCGCACGACCACCGGCACTTCCGGATGCAGGTCATTGACCAGATGGATCACGCGCAGCGCCGCCTCGGTGTCGACAAACGTGATGACGACGATGGACGCCCGCGTCAGTCCGGCCGCGATCAGCGTTTCGCGCTTGCCGGCGTCGCCGAACACCACCGTTTCACCGGCTGCCGCCGCCTCGCGCACCCGCTCCGGGTCGAGGTCGAGCGCGATGAACGAAATGCCCTCGTTCTCCAGGAAGCGCCCCAGATACTGGCCGTTGCGGCCGTAGCCGCAGACGATGGCGTGACCGTCGGTGGCCAGAGACTGGGCGGCGATCGAGGTCAGCTGCATCGAGCGCATCAGCCATTCCGACGGCACCAGCCGCAGCACGATGCGGTCGGCGTAGTGGGCGAGGATGGGTGCGGTGAGCAAGGTCAGCAGCAGCGACGCGAGCACGATCTGCAGGATGCGGTCGGGCAGCAGGTGGGCCGCATCGGCCAGCGCCATCAGCACGAAGCCGAATTCGCCGCCGGCGCACAGCCACAGACCGACACGCAGCGCCGTGCCCGGCGACGAGCCGAAGAAGCGCGACGCCGCCGCGGCGACCACGAACTTGCCGATCAGGATGAACAGCACCGTCACCAGCACGAAGAACAGCTCCGACAGCACCAGCGCCAGATTGAGCTTCATGCCGATGGTGACGAAGAACAGGCCGAGCAGCACGTCGCGGAACGGCTTGATGTCTTCTTCCACCTGATACCGGTACTGCGTTTCCGAAATCAGCATGCCGGCCAGGAAGGCGCCGAGCGCCAGCGACAGCCCGGCGTGCTCGGTCGCGAACGCCATGCCCAGCGTCACCAGCAGCACGTTGAGCATGAACAGCTCGGGCGACTTGCGCTGCGCCACGACGAAGAACCAGCGCTGCATCAGGCGCGGGCCCAGATACAGGATGAGGGTGAGCGCCACGGCCGCCTTCACGCCGGCCAGCGCCAGCGCTTCCATGCTTTCCTCGGCGCCGAGCGACAGCACCGGAATCACCACCAGGAAGGGCACGACGGCCAGATCCTGGAACAGCAGCACGCCGATCACCTGCCGGCCGTGCGCGGAATCGAGTTCCAGCCGTTCGACCAGCAGCTTGATCAGCACCGCGGTGGACGACATGGCGATGGCCGCGCCGACGGCGACTGCGCCCTTGATGCTCAGCCCGAACAGCCAGGCGAAGGTGATGACGCCCGCCACCGACAGCGCGACCTGCGTGCCGCCCAGGCCGAACACCACGCGCTTCATCGAAAACAGCTTGGGCAGCGAGAATTCGAGGCCGATCGAGAACATCAGGAACACGATGCCGTATTCGGCGAACTGGCGCGCCTCTTCCGTATCGGGAATGAACGCCAGCGCGTGCGGGCCGGCCAGCGCTCCGACCAGCAGGTAACCCAGTATGGGCGGCAGTCCGATGCTGCGGAAAAGGCCGACCACCAGCACCGAAGCGGCGAGCAACAGCAGGACCAGCTCGAGTGCGGACATGGTGGGCAAGAAGGGGCGGCAGGGCCATGAGCGGATGGCCGGCCGCCTGCCGTGGGCAGGTTGTTATAATCCGCGTCGATCATAACCGATCCACCCGAACGCCCGCGCTGCGGGCACCTGCCGCATCAACCGGGCCTTCCCCCGCCAGACGCATGACACACACTTCCCCGCCGGTTACCGAAGACATCGTCGCCGCCGCCCGTCGCGTGCTCGACATCGAAGCCCGCGCGCTCGACGCGCTGTCCGATCGCCTGGGCGAAGACTTTGCCGCAGCAGTGCGACTGGTGCTCGACAGCACCGGCCGCGTCATCGTCAGCGGTCTGGGCAAGTCCGGCCACATCGCGCGCAAGATCGCCGCGACGATGGCCAGCACCGGCACGCCGGCCTATTTCGTCCATGCCGCCGAGGCGCTGCACGGCGATCTGGGCATGATCCACCGTGACGATGTGCTGATCGCGCTGTCCAATTCAGGCGAAACCGCCGAACTGCTGGCGGTGGTGCCGCTGGTGCGCCGGCAGGGTGGCCGCACGATCGCGATGACCGGCAAGCCGGATTCGACGCTGGCCCGGCTGGCCGACGTGCATCTGGACGCCGGCGTCGCGATGGAAGCCTGCTCGCTGAACCTTGCCCCGACCGCCAGCACCACCTGCGCGCTGGCGCTCGGTGATGCGCTGGCGGTCGCGCTGCTCGACGCCCGCGGCTTCCGCGAGGACGATTTCGCACGCAGCCACCCGGGCGGTGCGCTCGGCCGGCGCCTGCTGACCCATGTGCGCGATGTGATGCGCGCGCGCGCCGACGTGCCGACGGTGACGGTCGACAGCACGGTGACCGAAGCACTGCTGCAGGTGACGCGTGGCGGCATGGGCATGACCGTGGTGCTGGATGCGGCCGGCGGTGTGGCCGGGGTGTTCACCGACGGTGACCTGCGGCGCGCGATCGACCGCCTGGGCGACGTGCGCACGGTGCCGGTGGCCGACGTGATGAGCCGTCAGCCGCGCTCGATCAGCGCGGCGAAGCTGGCCGCCGAAGCGGCCGAGGTGATGGAACGCAACCGGGTCAACCAGTTGCTGGTGACCGACGAACACGGCGCACTGGCCGGCGCGCTGACGATGCACGACCTGATGCTGGCCAAGGTGATCTGAACATGGACGGCAACGCAGTGCGCGAGATGGCGGGCAAGGTCCGCCTGATGGGTTTCGATGTCGACGGCGTCATGACCGACGGCACCATCTGGTTCGGTCCCGACGGCGACCTGATGAAGGGCTTCAACACGCTGGACGGACACGGCCTGAAGATGCTGGCCGGCGCGGGCGTCGAAATCGTCATCATTTCCGGCCGCTCGTCGGCCGCGGTGCGCCACCGCGCGGCCAATCTGGGCATCACCACCGCGCTGCTCGGCGTCGGGAACAAGCGCGACGCGATGCGCGAACTGGCTGCCGAACGCGGCATTGCGCTGGAACACTGCGGCTACATGGGCGATGACATCGTCGACCTGCCGGTGATGCGCGCCTGCGGCTTTTCGGCGGCACCGGCCAACGCCCACTTCTTCGTGCGCCAGCACGCGCGCTGGATCGCCGAAGCCGACGGTGGCCGCGGCGCCGTGCGCGAGGTGTGCGAATACCTGCTCGACGCACGCGGCGCGCTCGATGGGCTGCTGCAGGACTGCCTGCGTTGAACCGACGCATCCAGCAGGCACTGCCGCTGCTCATCCTGATCGCGCTCGCCGGCATGACGATCTGGCTGGAGCGGACGACACGCATCGACGACAAGCCGTCGAGCGGCAGCCTGCGTCACGACCCCGATGTGATCATCGACAACTTCACGCTGTACCGCTACGACGAAACCGGCGCGATACAGCACACGCTGACCGCCCGCCAGATGCGTCACTACCCGGACGACGACTCGGCCGAACTCGACCATCCGACACTGCGCTACGAAGGCAAGCTGGCGCCGACCCACATCAGCTCCGAACGCGCACTGCTGACCAAGGATGGCAAGGAAGCCATCCTGCGCGACAATGTGCGCGTGCTGCGCGAAGCCAGTCCGGGCCGGGCCGAAATGACGCTGGCGACCACGCTGCTGTATGTGTATCCGGAAGAGGAAATCGCGCGCACCGATCAGCCGGTGCGCATGACGCAGGGCAAGTCGGTGGCGACCGGCGTTGGCATGGTCGCTGACCGCATCAAGGAAAAGTACGTACTCGAATCGCGCGTCAAAGCCACCATAGAAAGAGCCCGCCGCCCATGATTTCGCGTCAGATCACTGCCGCATTGACCACCCTGGCCCTGCTGCTCGCAGCCGGCCTGCCCGCCACCGCCCGCGCCGAGCGCGCCGACCGCGACAAGCCGGTCAATCTCGAAGCCGACAAGGTGACGGTGGACGACCGCACGAAAACCCACAACTTCGAAGGCAATGTCGTGTTCACGCAGGGCACGCTGACCATCAAGGCCAACAAGGTCGTGGTGACGCAGGACGGGACCGGCTACCAGAAGGGCGTGGCCACCGGCGGCGAAAACGGTCTGGCGCGCTTCCGGCAGAAGCGTGAAGGTCAGGACCTCTGGATGGAAGGCGAAGCGGAGCGCATCGAGCACGACGCCAAGACCGAAATCACCCGCTTCTACGTACGCGCTCACGTGAAGAGCGGCGGCGACGAGGTGCGCGGCCAGTACATCGAATACAACTCGATCAGCGAGAACTACACGGTCACCAATTCGGCCGACGCGAAGGCGGTGCCGTCGGGCGGCGACCAGTCGAAGCGGGTGCGCGCCATCATCCAGCCCAAGAGCGCGCCTGCCACCGCGCCGGCAGGCGCAGCGCCCGAGGCGCCACCCAAGCCCTGAAACCGTGCGTCAGACGGGGCCGGACGTTTGCCCGGCGCTCGGCGCATCGCTCAGCTCGCGCAGGCAGGCGAGACACAGGCAGCCGAAGTAGCGTTCGCGCAGATCGGCCAGCACCCCGGGATCGATCGTCAACGTGAAGCAGTCGCAGGGCGCCGGTCCGGCTGCGCCGCAGGTAAAGCGGCCTGCACAGCGCGGACAGCGGTCCGGATCGACGGCGACCGGCGTGCTCATCCGGGGAACAGTGCGCGATGCGTGTCGCGCAGCAGGTTCTTCTGCACCTTGCCCATCGTGTTGCGCGGCAGTTCGGACACGATGAACAGCCGCTTGGGCACCTTGAAGTTGGCGATCTGCGCCTTCAGTCGTGCCGTCATCGCGACGGCGTCGAGCGTGCTGCCCGGCTTGGCGACCACGATGGCGACCACCGCCTCGCCGAAATCCGCGTGCGGCACACCGACCACCGCCGATTCGGCCACGCCCGGCATGTCGTTGATGACACTTTCGATCTCGGCCGGATACACGTTGTAGCCGCCGCTGATGATCAGGTCCTTGCTGCGGCCGACGATGGTCACGTAGCCGTCCTCGCTGAGATGGCCGACATCACCGGTCATGAACCAGCCATCGGCGGTGAATTCGGCGGCGGTCTTTTCCGGCATGCGCCAGTAACCCCGGAACACGTTCGGTCCGCGCACCTCGATGCCGCCGATGTCGCCCGCCGGCAGCGATTGCCCGCGGTCGTCGCGCACCCGCAGGCTCACACCCGGCAGCGCCGGCCCGACCGTGCCGCCGCGGCGCTGATCTTCCGGGCGGTAGGGGTTGGACGTGAGCATCGCGGTTTCGCTCATGCCGTAACGCTCCAGTATCGTGTGACCGGTGCGCTCACGGAATTCCCGGAAGGTTTCGATCAGCAGCGGCGCCGAACCGCTGATGAACAGCCGCATGCTGCGGCAGGCATCCTTCGTGAAGCCGGGTTCGGCCAGCAGACGCACGTACAGCGTAGGCACGCCCATGAATACCGTGGCTTCGGGCAGGCGCGCCGCCACCGCACGCGGATCGAACCGGCTGAACCAGATCATGCGGCTGCCATTGAGCAGCGCGCCGTGCGAGGCGACGAACAGGCCATGCACATGGAAGATCGGCAGCGCGTGCAGCAGCACATCGCCCGCCTGCCAGCCCCACACCTCTTTCAGCACCTGTGCATTCGACAGCAGGTTGCCGTGCGTCAGCATGGCGCCCTTGCTGCGGCCGGTCGTGCCGCTGGTATACAGGATTGCGGCCAGATCATCGGCGGCGCGCAGCACCGGCGTGTGGCGGTCGCTGTGCGGCGCGGCGGCGTCGAGCAGACTGCCGCTGCGGTCGTCTTCCAGCGTGAACACGTACGGCGTACCCAGACGCGCGGCAAGATCGCTCACCCATCGGACGTTCTTCTCGGTGCACACGACCACCGCCGGTTCCGCGTTGCCGATGAAGTACTCGACCTCACCCGCCTGATAGGCGGTGTTCAGCGGCAGATAGACATGGCCCGCGCGCAGCACGGCGAGGTAGAGCATCAACGCCTCGACGCTCTTCTCCGTCTGTACCGCGATGCGGCTTTCCGGCGGCAGCGCGAGCGAATCGATCAGGTTGGCCAGCATGGCCGTGCCGCGTTCGAGGTCGCGCCAGGTGTAGTACAGCGGAACGGGCGTGTCGGCGGTTTCGATGGCGATTGCATCGACATCGTCCGGGAAGGCTGCGCGCAGTGCGCAGAACAGGTTTTCCTGCGTCATGTTCGGGTTGTCCGTTGTTTTGCGCGCGGAGTATGGCGGCCGGCCGGTGGCAGCGTCAATCGGCCGCGATCATGAAAATCATGGGCCCTCTTTCGTGCGCATCATCAGGTGCGCCGACGCGGCCGCGTCCATCATTCATCTCATGCACGGCAGACGCCGATGCAGCGCGAATGACCTGATGCAGTACGCAGCACCCACCAAGGAGACTGACATGAACTGGCAAACCCCGAAGGCGACCGATCTGCGTTTTGGCTTTGAAATCACGATGTACATCGCCAACCGCTGAATGGCGCGGCAGTACAGGCAGCACTGAAAAACGGCGGGCATGCCCGCCGTTTTTCGTTGGTGGCCCCGCCCGACACGGTGACTGCAGTTACTGACGCGGCGCAGCAGGCGATATAAGGTGTTCCCATCCGATTCACGGGAGCATTCATGTCCAGCAGTTCGATGCAGATCGAAGCCTTCTTCGATGAAGCAACCAGCACGGTGAGCTACCTCGTGCTCGACCGCAGCACGCAGGCGTGCGCCATCCTCGACAGCGTGCTCGACTACGATCCCAAGGCAGGTCGTACCTCTACAAAGTCCGCCGATCGCCTGATCGCGCGCGTGCGCGAACTGGGCGCCCGGCTCGAATGGATACTGGAAACCCATGTGCATGCCGACCACCTGTCGGCTGCACCGCATCTGCGCGCGCAGCTCGGCGGACAGCTGGGCATCGGTGCCCACATCGTCACCGTGCAGAAGGTGTTCGGCAGCCTGTTCAACGCCGGTGACGACTTCGCGCGTGACGGTCGCCAGTTCGACCGGCTGTTCGCCGACGGCGACCGCTTCACCATCGGCGCGCTGACCGCGCGTGCGCTGCACACGCCGGGTCACACGCCGGCCTGCATGAGTTATGTGATCGAGAACGCGGTGTTCGTCGGCGACACGCTGTTCATGCCCGACTATGGCACCGCACGCTGCGACTTCCCCGGCGGCGACGCACGCACGCTGTACCGCTCGGTGCGCCGGCTGCTGTCCATGCCGCCGGCCACCCGGCTGTTCATGTGCCACGACTATCCGCCGGGCGGCCGCGCGCCCGCGTGGGAAAGCACAGTGGCCGAACAGCGCGCGCACAACATCCACGTGCATGACGACATCGCCGAAGACGATTTCGTCGCCATGCGCACGGCGCGCGACGCCACGCTGGACATGCCGGTGCTGATCCTGCCGTCGGTGCAGGTCAACATGCGCGCCGGCCACCTGCCCGAGCCGGAAGACAACGGCACGCGCTACCTCAAGATTCCGCTCGACGTGCTGTGAGCCGGCCGACGCATCCGGTGTCGACGTCCGGCGCGTGGGCGCGCTGGCTGCCGGTGCTCGGCTGGGCGCCGCGCTATGACCGGCCCACCTTCGGCGCCGATCTGCTGGCCGCAGTCATCGTCACGCTGATGCTGATCCCGCAGAGCCTGGCCTACGCCCAGCTGGCCGGCCTGCCGCCGCAGGTCGGGCTGTATGCCAGCATCGCACCGCTGTTCGCCTACGCGCTGTTCGGCAGCAGCCACGCGCTGTCGGTCGGGCCGGTGGCCGTGGTGTCGCTGATGACCGCCGCCGCGGTCGGTTCACTCGGCCTGGCGGACGAGGCGGCGCGGCTGCAGGCGGCGCTGACACTGGCTTTCGTGTCCGGTGTCATGCTCACGCTCATGGGCGCGCTCCGGCTGGGTTTTCTGGCCAGCTTCCTCAGTCACCCGGTGGTTTCCGGCTTCGTCACCGCATCGTCACTGCTGATCGCGCTGAGCCAGATCAAGCATCTGCTCGGCATACAGGCCAGCGGCGACACGCTGCCCGATCTGCTGCCCGGCCTGATCGCCCACCTGCCCGACACCCACCTGCCCACCGCGGCACTGGGTGCCGGCGTGCTGATCTTCCTGTACTGGACACGCAGCCGGCTCAAGCCGCTGCTGATCCGGCTCGGCCTGTCGGCCCGCGCAGCCGACACCTGCGCCAAGGCCGGGCCGGTGGTGGCCGTGCTCGGCAGCACCGCGCTGGTGTGGGCCTTGCGCCTCGATCGGATCGGCGTGCGCAAGGTGGGCGACATTCCGGCCGGACTGCCGCCGCTGACCCTGCCCTCCTTCGACCCCGGTCTGCTGTCGCAACTGCTGCTGCCGGCGCTGCTGATCAGCATCATCGGCTTCGTCGAGTCGGTATCGGTGGCGCAGACCTTCGCCGCCAAGCGCCGGCTGCGCATCGAGCCGGACCAGGAACTGGTCGGTCTCGGCGCATCCAATCTCGCGGCCGCCTTCACCGGCGGCTACCCGGTGACCGGCGGCTTTTCGCGTTCGGTGGTGAATTTCGACGCCGGCGCCGCGACCCCCGCGGCCGGCGCCTTCACCGCGGTCGGCATCGCGCTGGCCGCGCTGGCGCTGACGCCGCTGCTGCACTACCTGCCGCAGGCCACGCTGGCGGCGACCATCGTCGTGGCCATCATGACGCTGGTCGACACCGACACGCTGCGCCGCACCTGGCGCAGTTCGCGCACCGATTTCGCGGCGGTGGTCACCACGCTGGTCGTCACCTTGCTGGCGGGCGTCGAAACCGGCGTCGGCGCCGGCGTGCTGCTCACGCTGCTCACGCTGCTCTGGCACGCCAGCCGGCCGCACATGGCGGTGGTCGGGCGCGTGCCGGGTACCGAGCACTACCGCAATGTGGACCGCCATCGGGTCGAAACCGATCCGTCGCTGATCGGGCTGCGGGTGGACGAAGGCCTGAACTTCATGAACGCGCGTCAGGTCGAGGACCGCATGCTCGCGCTGGTCGCGGCGCAGCCTGCCGCGCAGCACGTGGTGCTGCAGTGTTCGGCGGTGAATGACATCGACGCCAGCGCCCTCGAAATGCTGGAAAGCGTGGCGCACCGGCTGCGCGACATGGGCGTGCTGCTGCACCTGTCGGAGGTGAAGGGACCGGTGATGGACAAGCTCGAGCGCACCGACCTGCTGGCGCAGCTCGGCGGCCGGGTGTTCCTGTCACATCACGAAGCGGTCACGGCGCTGACGGCGCGCGGATCTTCTCGACCGCCGCCCTGAAGCGCTTGCGCAGTTCCTCGGTCGGCTGACCGGCCGCCTGTGCCGCCTGGATGGCGCGCAGGATGTCCAGCGCACCGGCATCGGCCGCGAGCGTCTGCGTCGCCGGCGTCGCCGCGCCGGACACCAGTTCGGCCCGCTCGGCACCCGGCTTGCCGCGCTTGGCGGAAATGACCAGCGCCGACGGCGAGGCCTTCACCGTCTGCCGGGTCGCGCTGCTGCGATGGCTGTCGACCGCAGCGAGGAACTGCTTGCGCAGCGCGGCCGTGGGCTGGCCACGCGCCTCGGCCTCGCGCAACTTCTTCAGCAGGGCGGCCACGTCGGGCGGCGCCGGTACTGACGCCTGCGGCGGCGGTGCAACCGGCACCGGCTGCGCCTTGACGGCCGCCGCCACCTCTTCCGTGGGCGCGACCAGCCCGGCGATGCGCAGCCGGTTATAGCGCAGCGCCCAGGCCAGCGCATTCTCACCGCGGTCGGACACCGCATTCGTGCTGGCGCCGGCTTCGACCAGCGCGCGCACGATGGTTTCATGGCCTTCGCGCACCGCCATCATCAACGGCGTCGACAGATTGGGGGCGCGCGCGTCGAGCTTCGCGCCACGCGCGATCAGCAGGTCGGCGATGCGCCGGTGACCGGCGAACGCGGCGTAGTGCAGCGCGCCCCAGGTCTTGTCCGGCGGGTCGAGCGACGCACCGCGCTCGATCAGCCATTCGACCGCCTTCTGATGGCCGCGCCACGCCGCGAGCGCAATCGCCTGTTCGCCGATGCGGCTGATGTAATCGATGTTGGCGCCGCGCTCGAGAAACAGCTGCATCAGTTCGATGTTGCCGTCCCAGGCCGCGATCATCATGCCGCTGCCCACCGTGTCGGCTTCGAAATCCGGCGGCAGGCCTTCGTCCAGCCAGCGGGTCGCCGAGCGGATGTCGCCCATTTCCATCGCGCGACCGAAACGCGCCGGATCCGGCAGTTGCGCCCAGGCGGGCGGGATCAGGCAGAGCGCCAGCAGCAGCGCGGCAAGACATCGGAAAGTCTGGATCAAGTGCGTCCCCGTCAAGGCAGCCCGGTGGGTCGGGCACAATAGAGGCCGCCAGTCTAACGATCCTGTCCGCCGGTTTGTCCCGCCTGAAACTTCATTTCGCACTTGCACTGTCCGCGCTGACGCACGCCCTGTTCCTGCTGTGGCCCGAGCGCACGGCCGAAGCGCCGCGCCTCGAACCGGCGCCGGCCTTGCAGGCGCGGCTGCAGACAGTCCCTGCAGCTGCGGCCCCGCGCGCGCAGGAGCCCGAGCCGGCTGAACCGCTGCTGAAGGACACGCGCAGCGAACAGACAGAACCGGCACCCCATCCGCCAGCGGTCGTCCGCGCGCCGCGGAGCACGACGGCCACCGCCGAGGCGCGCGAGCAGGCGCAGCAGAAGCTGAACCGTCATGTGTTCTACCCGCCGGAGGCGATCGAGCGGGAACTGGAAGGGGAAGTGACGTTGCGCCTGCTGCTCGATGCGTCCGGCCGGGTCATCGATGCCGCCGTGCTGGCCGGCAGCGGTCACGCCATCCTGGATCGCGCGGCGCTCGACGCCGCACGCCAGATCGGCCGCATCGACGCGGGCGGCGCACGCGAACTGCTGCTGCCGGTGGTGTTCAGGCTGGATTGACGCGGCTGCGCCTGATCGACGTCCGGATCGCGGACGGGGTCCGCTCCTGCGAAGGGCAACACCGTCGCGGTTTTCGTAGGAGCCGTCCCACGGGCGACGAGCCGTGCTTGCCGAAACCCCCGCTTCGCCCCTGCAGGCGATTCCCGTCTCCGAAATGTGGCATCGCCTGATCGACGTCCGGATCGCGGACGGGGTCCGCTCCTACAAAGGGCCGCACCGTCGCGGTTTTCGTAGGAGCCGTCCCACGGGCGACGAGCCGTGCTTGCCGAAACCCCCGTTCCGCCCCCGCAGGCGATTCCGGTCTCCGAGCTTACGAAATGTCTTCGTCCGGCGGCCGTTCGGGCGACGCATCGGGCACGCGGTACTCCTCGTTCGCCCAGGCGACGAAATCGGAATTCTTGCAGCGCGGGCTGCAGAACGGCCGTGCCGGGTTCGACGGCGCATAGACCGCGGGCTGGCCGCAGCGCGGACAGGTGACGATGCGGCCGCCGGTGCCCGGAGTGCTCACAGATTGCAGAAGGTCAGTTCGAAGCCGACGTCGGTTTCGGTCACGCGCGGGCGGGCGTGACCGCCGGGCGCCACGAAGCGGATGTTGAGCGCGTACTTGTTGGCGCTGATTTCGGGCGTGACGGCTTCTTCCATCGACACGCGCAGACGCAGCATCTGGGCCGACTTGCCGCCCATCATCTGCTGGAACGCGCCGCTGCCTGCAACATGCCGTTCCGGTCGGCCGCTGGCGCGCAGCAGGCGCAGCACGATGGTCAGGCCATCGCGGATCGGCAGCATCGGCGTCAGCCAGCCGGCGAGGTCGGCCTGGCGCAGCGACGGATCGCGGTGACACCAGTAGTGATACGACGGCAGGTCGAATTCGCACAGTCCGCCCGGAATCGCCGCGCGGCTCTTGATGCTCATCAGCCAGTCGTTCTCGCGCAGATACTGGCCGATCTTGCCGGCCATCGACAGCAGCGCCGCACTGGCCTGCTCGATCTCGTACAGCGCACCGGACAGGGCTTCTTCGGAAATGTCGGGGTTGTTGCGGAAGGACATCAGCGTCTGGCGCTGGCGCTCCAGTTCCTGCACCAGATCGACCTTCAGGTCGGCACGCGACGCGACTTCGAGAATCTCGAACAGGCTGACCAGTGCAACGTGATGTTCATGCGCGCCCTCGGCACGCATGAAATGCTGCGTGCGTTCGAACAGGTCCTCCAGGCGCAACAGCGTGCGGATGCGCTCGTTCAGAGGATATTCGTATGTAATCACAGGGGCTTGTCCGGGACTTGTTCAAGCAAATTCTCATGATTCTGACGGAAAACCCCTTGAGTCACAACGCCGACGCGGGTTTTTCACGTTCGGCGAGCTTCATGTAGCGCGCATGGAGCACATCGACCTGTGGTGCGAGCGCCGTGCGCGCACCTGCGTTGTCGATGACATCGTCGGCCACCGCAAGGCGGGCTTCGCGCGACGCCTGCGCGGCGATGATGCGGTCGAGCTCCTGTTCCGGAAGGGCGCTGCGCTCACGCACCCGTTCGCGCTGCAGCTCGACCGGACAATCGACCACCAGCACCCGGTCGCAGCGGGTGTTCCAGTCGCCGGATTCGATCAGCAAGGGTACCGCCAGCACGACGTAGGGCGCCGCGCTGCGGTCCACCGCCTCGCGTGCGCGGGTGCGGATCAGCGGGTGCAGCAGGGCCTCGAGCCGGGCCCGTGCCGCCGGTTCGGCAAACGCATGGGCCCGCATGCGGGCGCGGTCGAGCGCGCCCTCGGGCGTGATGAAGGCATCGCCGAACGCCTCTCGCAGCGGCGCGATGGCATCGCCGTGCGGCCCGGTGAGCTGGTGTGCAATGGCGTCGGTGTCGACCAGCGCGGCGCCACGCTGCACGAACAGCTCGGCCACGGCCGACTTGCCGCTGCCGATGCCGCCGGTCAGCCCGACCACGAAGGTCATTGGCAGTCGGTCCGCTGGGTCGTTTCGTCGAGTGCCGGGAAGCTGTCGAACAAGGCGGCCAGGTCGGGGCCGGCGCCACGCACCTCGATCCGGTAACGGCCGGCACGGCCTTCGCGCGGCGCGATGCGCGCGCTGCGCACGCCCTGCCCGTTCAACGTGGCCAGCAATTCCTTCGCCGCCGCCTCGGTCTTGAACAGGCCGAGCGACACGGCCAGCTTCTGCGGATCGGCCGGATCGGCCATGACGATCATTTCGCGCACGCCGAGCGCACGCAATTCGGCCTGCTTGCGTTCGGCAAGCTGGCGCGTCTGCATGTCGGGGATGTGCACCCACCAGGCGGTGGTTTCGGTCTGTTCGGATTCCGACAGCTGCAGCAGAAGCTGCTCTGCGCCGATGCGCGCGTTCAGCGCATCGACCTGTTCGCGCGACAGCCCGTCGAGTGCCCGGCACACCGCCGGCGCCTCGCTGCCCGCCACGACGGTATTGGCAACGTCCGGCGCAGCCACGGTTTCCGCGGCCGGCGACGGCGCATCGGACGGCAGGATGCGGATGCTGTCCGGCTTCATCTGACTGGCCAAGCGCAGCGGCTCGCTGCCATCGCCCTTGCCGGCGATCAGGCCGGATACGAAGGGGTAGAGCGCAACATTGATCAGCAGCAACAGGAAGAACGCGAGACGCATCGTCAATGTCCGGGGCGCGGCGGAATGCTGTCGGGAGGAGACGTCATTCGGCCGATGTCATTCGGGAAACTTCAGTCCGGGGCTTCATTCGCGGCGTCCCGTCCCGATCCGCATTTCATCACATCCGGGCGGTTGTCCGCAGCCGCCAGACATGCCAGCCCGTGCAGCACCAGGTCGTCCACCCGCCGGTGGGCGCAGCGCAGGCGGGGCGCAATCGCGCTCGCCGCGCCGCCGGACAGCAGCACGGTCGCCTGCGGACCCAGCTGTTCGCGCACGCGTTCGATCAGCGCCGCCTGAGCATCGGTGCACGCGTTGTGGATGGCATCGTCGGTGTTGCGCGGCCAGTCTGCGGCGTGACCGGCCGCGTGCGGCAGACCGGCGGTGCGGCGCGCCAGCGATTCGAGCATCAGCCGCAGTCCGGGCAGGATGTAGCCGCCGATGAAGCGATCGTCGGCATCGAGTGCATCGATGGTGGTGGCGGTGCCGGCGGTGGCGACGACGAGCGGCCCGGGCAGCAGTGCCCGGGCGCCGATCAGCGCAGCCCAGCGGTCGGCGCCCAGCTGGGCCGGCTGGTCGTACAGGTTCACGATGCCGCAGGCCGTCGGCCCGGCGAACACGCGCTGTGCCTCGCAGTCCGGCGGCAGCGCGCGCCGGATGACGGCATCGACGACATCGCCCGCCACGCAGGTGTAATGCACGGTCGTCGCCACCTGCCACGCGCGCGCCAGCAGCGCCGCATCGAGCGCGGACACATCGAGCGCCGACACCTCGCCGGGACGGCTGTGCTCGCACCAGGCCCACTTGATGCGGCTGTTGCCGGCGTCGATCAGCAAGCGCATGTCAGGGCGCCGCGCGCAGCGACACGTCACCGGCGAGCACACGCTCGACCCGGCCGTCGCAATCGAGCCGCAGCGCGCCATCGTGATCGGCGCCGAGGCACCGTCCACTGAGCTGCGTGCCGTCGCCTGACACGGTGACCGCGCGGCCGGCGTGCAGGTTGTAGTGGTTCCAGCGCTCGGCGAAGGGGGCGAAACCGTGCGCCGCGAACTGCGGCAGCATGCGCGCCAGCGCGTCGGCCAGGGCGGCCCCGACATCCAGCCAGACTTCGCGGCCGGGCGCGTCCGGGAAGAGCGCCGCCGGTGCATGGGCGTAATCGCCTGCCGGTGGCGGCGCGAGATTGAGGCCGATCCCGATGACGGCGGTGGTGTCGCCGGCCGGCGGCGATGACAATTCGATCAGCACGCCACCCAGCTTCCGGTCGGCCCGCATCAGGTCGTTCGGCCATTTGAGCGCAATGTCGGTGACGCCGCGCGCGCACAGCGCATCGGCGAGTGCGACGCCGACTGCCAGACTCAGTCCGGACAGCGCGTCGGCACGCAGGGCAAAGGTATGGCGCAGCGAAAAGGTGAGGCTGTCGCCCGGGCGGGCGGTCCATGCGCGACCGCGCCGCCCGCGGCCGGCGGTCTGTTCGAGCGCGAACAGCACGCGCGTGTCGCGTCCGGTCCGGTCAAGCAGCACGCTGTTGGTGCTCGTGCAGGCAGCGCACACCTCGACGATCCATGCATCGGGAATGGCACAGGCGCGCCGGCGCAGCGCGTCTGCAAGGGCGGTGTCCGCAACTACGGTTTCGGCGTGGGCAGTCATGCGGCGGATTGTAGCCGGGCGGCTGCATGCAGCCAGCCGCCGTCGTGCAGGTCGGACTATTCGAGGTCCGTCTCGACTTCGCGTCCGCCTTCGATGTTCAGCTCCTGGATCTTGCGCGTGATCGTGTTGCGGCCGATGCCGAGCAACTGCGCGGATTCGATGCGCCGCCCGCCGGTGCTGGCCAGCGCGCGCCGGATCAGCGTGCGTTCGAACTCCTGCACCAGATGGTCGAACAGTGCCGGCTGCTTGAGCGCGATCAGACGATCGACCTCGGACGCCAGCGCCGCACCCCAGTCACCCGCGGCTTCGCGCGCGGGCTGGCTGCGCAGTTCGGCCGGCAGATCCTTCACGTCGACCACCTGCCCGGGCGCCATTACGGTGAGCCAGTGACAGAGGTTTTCCAGCTGCCGCACATTGCCCGGAAACTCCAGCCCCTGCAGATAGCGGGTCGCCGGCTCGGACAGGCGCTTGGCATCGACACCCAGGTCCTGCGCGCTCTTGGTCATGAAGTGCTGGGCCAGCAGCACGATGTCCTCGCGCCGCTCGCGCAGCGGCGGGATGCGCAGCCGGATCACGTTGAGCCGGTGGAACAGGTCTTCGCGGAACAGGCCCTGCTTCACCCGGTCTTCCAGATTCTGATGGGTCGCGGCGATCACCCGCACATTCGACTTGATCGGCGAATGGCCGCCGACCCGGTAGAAGTGGCCGTCGGACAGCACGCGCAGCAGACGCGTCTGCAGCTCGGACGGCATGTCGCCGATTTCGTCGAGGAACAGCGTGCCACCGTCCGCCTGTTCGAAGCGGCCACGACGCATCGCGGTGGCGCCGGTGAAGGCGCCGCGCTCGTGGCCGAACAGTTCCGATTCGAGCAGGTCGCGCGGAATGGCGGCGGTGTTGATGGCGATGAAGGGCGCATCGCGGCGCGGGCTGTGGCGGTGCAGCGCACGCGCCACCAGTTCCTTTCCGGTGCCCGATTCGCCGTTGATGAGCACCGTGGCGTGGCTCTGCGCCAGTCGGCCGATGGCGCGGAACACGTCCTGCATCGACGCCGCCTTGCCGAGGATTTCCGGGGCCATGTCGGCTTCGGCCGGCGCACTGGCCTGGTGCATGCTCTCTTCGATGGCGCGGCGCACCAGCTCGATCGCGTGATCGACGTCGAACGGCTTGGGCAGGTATTCGAACGCGCCACCCTGGAAGGCCGCGACGGCGCTGTCCAGATCGGAATAGGCGGTCATGATGATGACCGGCAGGCTGGGGTGGCGCGCCTTGACCTTTTCCAGCAGCGACAGGCCGGATTCGCCCGGCATGCGGATATCGGACACCAGCACCTGCGGCTGGCCGCCGGCATCGAGCGCGTCGAGCGCCTCCTGTGCGGTGGAAAAGGCGGAATACGGGATCGACTCGCGCGCCAGCGCCTTTTCGAGCACCCAGCGTATCGAGCGGTCATCATCGACTATCCAGACCGGATTCATGGTTTCTCCGAAGTGCCTTGCTTGAACGGCAGCAGTATTGTGAAAACGGTGTAGCCCGGCCGGCTCTGCACCTCGATGGTGCCGTGGTGCTGATGCACGAAGCTCTGCGCCAGCGTGAGCCCGAGTCCGGTGCCGTCGTCGCGGCCGGACACGAGCGGATAGAAGATGCGATCGACCAGGTCTTCCGGAATGCCCGGACCGTTGTCGATCACTTGCAATTCGAGTGCCAGCTTGTGCCGCCGCTTCACCAGCGTCGCCTGACGGTGGGCCCGCGTGCGCAGCCGGATGCTGCCGCGCCCCTGCATCGCCTGCGCAGCGTTGCGCGCGATGTTCAGCACCACCTGGATCATCTGTTCGCGATCGGCCGTCAGGTCGGGCAGGCTGGTGTCGTAGTCGCGCTCGACCGCAACCTCGGGAAACTCCGACGCGATCAGCAGGCGGACGCGCTCGAGCACTTCGTGGATGCTCACCGTAGTCACCTGCATCGCACGATGCGAATGCAGCAGACGGTTCATCAGGTCCTGCAGCCGGTCCGATTCATTGATGATGACCTGCGTGTATTCACGCAGTTCGGGCCGGTCGAGTTCGCGTTCCAGCAGTTGTGCGGCGCCACGGATGCCGCCGAGCGGATTCTTGATTTCGTGCGCGAGGTTGCGGATCAGTTCGCGATTGGCCTGTTGTTGCTGCAGCACCTGTTCTTCGCGCGCGATGCGCAGCTGCTGGTCGATCGGACGGAACTCGAGCAGGATGCGGGCATCCTCCGCGAGCACCGGCGACACGGTGCAGTCGAGCTGAAGCGATCCGCCGATCTGTCTATCCACCGACAGGTTGTGACCGGTATAGCTCCAGTTGTTGGCAAGCGCGTTGTCGAGCGCGGTGTCCAGGCCGTGCATCGGGCCGATCAGCCGGTCGCAGTGCTTGCCGTGCAGTTTGGCGAGGCTGGCGGCGAACAGGTTTTCCGCTGCCGGGTTCAGGTAGACGATGTGCCGTTCGGCATCGAGCAGCGCCACCGCGCTCGCGAGCAGTTCCAGCCCGCTGAAGCGTTCGGACCAGTCGCGGGAGGGGTGGCGGGACGACCTGCCGGGCTTGGATGCAGTCATGACCGCGATCCACGCAAGAAGCGCGCCAGCATTGCCCGCCGATCGATCGGCAGGCCGGCGCATGCCCTGCGGTCAGGGCAGCTTGGACAGCTCCTTGCGCAGCGCATCGACATTGCGTTCATGCAGAGCCACATTGTCCTTGAGCCCCTGTATCCGGTCGAGATACTTCTGATAGTTGCGCTCGTTGCCCAGACGCACCGCTTCGCCTTCGGTCAGCGCCTTGCGCGCTTCTTCGAGACTGCCGGTTTCGGTCGCAAGTTCGGCTTCGAGGATGCGCCTGCGCTCGGAATCGCGCGCCTTCTGCTGGTCGTTGCTGACGCTCGGGAATCCCCCCGGATTGGCGGCCGGCTTGGGCGTGGCGGCGGCCGGACCGGGTACCGAACTGACCGGCACGTCATTGGCGAGCACCTTGCATCCGCTGGCGCGCGATTTTTCGTTCGTGTAGGTGGTGTGGCCTTCGGCGTCGACGCACTTGTAGATTTCTGCCGTGGCGGGCGCTGCGACAAGCAGGCTTGCCGCGGCAATCAGGATACGGTTCAGACCTTGTAGCATGTGGATCACCTGGGCGTTTCGGGTCGAAGCAGCGCGAGTGTAGGGCGCACACTCGCGCAGTGACAATGAAAAAGGACGGCTAATTGCCGTCCTTTTCCTCAACGCTTCACATGCCGCGCGGGCTGACGCCACGCAGGCATGTGCTGATCGGTGGCGATCAGAGGCTGTAGTACATCTCGAACTCGACCGGGTGGGTCGTCATGCGGGTGCGATTCACTTCGGTCATCTTCAGCTCGATGTAGGCCGCGATGAAGTCTTCCGAGAACACGCCGCCCTTGGTCAGGAAGGCATGGTCTGCGGCGAGCGCATCGAGGGCTTCGTCGAGGCTGGCGCACACGGTCGGGATCAGCTTGTCCTCTTCCGGCGGCAGGTCGTACAGGTTCTTGTCGGCCGGCTCGCCCGGGTGGATCTTGTTCTGCACGCCGTCCAGGCCCGCCATCATCAGCGCGGCGAAGCACAGGTAGGGATTGGCCAGCGGATCCGGGAAGCGCGTTTCGATGCGGCGGGCCTTGTCAGACGCGACGTGCGGAATGCGGATCGAAGCCGAGCGGTTGCGCGCCGAGTAGGCCAGCTTCACCGGTGCTTCGTAATGCGGCACCAGACGCTTGTACGAATTCGTACCCGGGTTGGTGATCGCGTTCAGCGCCTTGGCATGCTTGATGATGCCGCCGATGTAGTACAGCGCGAATTCCGACAGGCCGGCGTAGCCGTTGCCGGCGAACAGGTTCTTGCCGTCCTTCCAGATCGACTGGTGCACGTGCATGCCGGAGCCGTTGTCGCCGACGATGGGCTTGGGCATGAAGGTCGCCGTCTTGCCGTAGCTGTGGGCGACGTTATGCACGATGTACTTCAGCGTCTGGGTCCAGTCGGCGCGGCGCACCAGCGTGTTGAACCTGGTGCCGATCTCGTTCTGGCCGGCGGTCGCGACTTCGTGGTGATGCACTTCGACCGGGATGCCGACGGCTTCAAGTGCCAGCACCATGGCGGCACGGATGTCATTGTGCGAATCAACCGGCGGGACCGGGAAGTAGCCGCCCTTGACGCCCGGACGGTGGCCGGTGTTGCCGCTTTCGAACTTTTCGCCCGACGACCATGCAGCCTCTTCGGAGAAGATCTGGACGCGGCAGCCCGACATGTCGATGTTCCACTCGACGCTGTCGAAGATGAAGAATTCGGGTTCCGGGCCGAAGTAGGCGGTATCGCCCAGGCCGGACGACTTCAGGAAGGCTTCGGCGCGCTTGGCGATCGAGCGCGGATCGCGGTCGTAGCCCTTGCCATCCGACGGCTCGACGACGTCACAGCTGATGACCAGCGTGGTTTCGTCGAAGAACGGGTCGATGAAGGCGGTTTCCGGGTCCGGCATCAGCAGCATGTCCGAAGCCTGGATACCCTTCCAGCCGGCAATCGACGAACCATCAAAAGCGTGCCCTTCGGTGAACTTGTCGGCGTCGAAGGCGCTGACCGGCACACCCACGTGCTGTTCCTTGCCACGGGTGTCGGTGAAACGGAAATCAACGAACTTGACCTCCTTCTCCTTGATGATGTCGAGTACCTGCTTCGCGGTCGTCATGATTTCTCCTACGATGAATGTATGGATGTTGCTCGGTCGGCTTTGAACGGGGTGATTTCTGTTTTGGGCGAGTCTTTGGCACGCCGCAACCGTTCAGTCGCGGCGGCTGTCGCAGCGCTGACTAAAGCAGATCGCGTGCCACGCACCGGATTTCGCCCCGGGATTGTGCCACAGGCCGCGCTGACGTCGGCGACGCGAGCAGCGGGCCGGAAAACCGCACCGATTTGATGCGCGCCGGTTTTTGAATGCACCTGTTTGGTGCAAACAGGCGTCGGGAGCAGCGGACGATATACTTCGACCACTTTCATTCGCTTGAACATCAGCCATGGCTACACTCGGACAGATACTCGGTCTCGCGCGGGAACGTGCGCAGCAGCTCCAACTGCCTTACGCCGGTGCAGTGACGCCGAACGAAGCCCACGAATTGCTCAGGCTCGCGCCGGGTGCGCGCATCGTCGATGTGCGCACGGCGGCCGAGTGGCAGTGGGTCGGCGAGGTACCGGATTCGGTGCAGATCGAATGGAACCAGTCATCCGGCCAGCGCAACCCGGATTTCCTCACCCAGCTCAAGCACCAGGTCGATCCCGAAGCGCTGGTGATGTTCCTGTGCCGCAGCGGCGGGCGCTCGCACGGCGCCGCGGCGGCGGCGGCCGAAGCGGGCTACAGCAATGCCTACAACATCCTCGAAGGATTCGAGGGGGACATGGACGCCAACGGCCATCGCAACACCGTGGGTGGCTGGCGCAAGGCCGGCCTGCCGTGGAGCCAGACCTGAAGGACACACGATGCAAGTTGCCAACATCACGTTTGACCGTTTCAACGCGCTGGCCGACGACCAGGCGCAGTCGCGCATTCTCGCGGCACGCGAGAAGCTCGGCCAGCGCGCGGTCATACTCGGTCACCACTATCAGCGTGCCGATGTCTATCGCCACGCCGACCTGACCGGCGATTCGCTGAAGCTGGCGCGGCTGGCCAGTCAGACCGATGCGGAATTCATCGTGTTCTGCGGCGTGCATTTCATGGCCGAAGTGGCCGACATCATGTCGCGCCCTGAGCAGATCGCCATCCTGCCCGACCTGGCGGCCGGCTGTTCGATGGCCGACATGGCCAGCCTGGCCAAGGTGGAACGCTGCTGGCGCGAACTGCGCGACATGACCGGCGACCCGGATGCGCTGATCACGCCGGTCACCTACATCAACTCGGCGGCCGACCTGAAGGCCTTCTGCGGCGAGCACGGCGGCATCGTGTGCACCTCGTCGAACGCCGCCAGCATTCTCGAATGGTCGCTGGCGCGCCGCGAAAAGGTGCTGTTCTTCCCCGACCAGCATCTCGGGCGCTGGACCGGCTACAAGATGGGCATCCCGCTGGACGACATGGTGGTGTGGGACCCGGATCTGGAAAACGGCGGCCTGACCCGGGAGCAGGTGGCGAAGGCGAAGATCCTGCTGTGGAAGGGCCACTGTTCGGTGCACCAGATGTTCCAGCCGGCGCACATCCTGCGCTGGCGCAACCAGCATCCGGACGGCCTCGTCATTTCGCATCCGGAAAGTGCGCTCGAAGTGTGTCGCCAGTCGGATTACGTCGGTTCGACCGAATACATCCTCAAAACGGTGAAAGCGGGTGCGCCGGGTACGAAGTGGCTGGTCGGCACCGAACTGAACCTGGTGAATCGCCTCGCCGAAGAGGTGAAGCACGAAGGCAAGACCGTGCAGTTCATGGCGCCCACCGTCTGCATGTGCTCGACCATGCAGCGCATCGATCCGCAGCATCTCGCCTGGTGTCTGGAGAATCTTGCCGAAGGCCAGGTGGTGAACCGGATCAGCGTGCCGGAACACGAAGCGGTGCCGGCCAAACTCGCGCTCGACCGCATGCTGGCCGCCTCCCCCTGAGGCCGGCATCCACATGGACTGGATGCAGCGCTGGGAACTGGCCAGTTACGTCGTGACCGCGCTGGGCCTGCCGCTCGCCGTCGTCACCTTCATCTACCAGCAGCGGCGCGAGCGCGACAACGAAGACGAAGAGGCGTACCAGATGCTGTCGGACGCCTACATCGACTTCCTGAAGATCGTGCTGGCGAATCCGGACCTGCCGCTGCGCGAGACCACCGCGCCGCAGCACCTCAGCGACGAGCAGGAACGGCGCATGCACATCATCTACCAGATGCTCATTTCGCTGTTCGAGCGCGCCTATCTGGTCGCGTGGACCGACGAAACAGAGGGGCTGGCGGCGCGGCGCTGGGCATCATGGGACGACTACATGCGCGAGTGGCTGGCCTGCGACGCCTTCCGCAACCAGTTGATGACCCTGCTGCGCGGCGAAGACCCGGCGTTTGCGCGCCACATGATGAGGCTGGCTGAAGCCGGGCGCGGCCACCCGCTCGATCCATGACGACAGACCTCCGCATCTGCACCTGGAATATCCACAAGGGCTTTTCGCAGTTCAACCGTCGCATGGTGATCCACGAACTGCGTGACCGCCTGCGTTACCTGTCGTCGGATCTGGTGTTCCTGCAGGAGGTGCAGGGTCAGCACCACGGGCACGCGCTGCGCCACGCCGACTGGCCGATCGAGCCGCAGTACGAGTTTCTGGCCGATGAAATGTGGCCGGCGACGGCTTACGGCCGCAACGCGGTGTATGACCACGGCCATCATGGCAACGCCATCCTGTCGCGCCACCCGATCTCGCAGACCGACAACCACGACATGTCGGCACACCGCTTCGAACAGCGCGGCCTGCTGCATTGCGTGATCGAGCCGGCGCCCGGGCGGCGCGTGCATGCGCTGTGCGTGCATCTGGGCCTGACCGCACGCGGCCGGGCGCAGCAGTACGCCATGCTGGCCGAGCACATTTCATCGACCATCCCCGCCGGCGAGGCCTTGATCGTGGCCGGCGACTTCAATGACTGGCACAACCGCGCCGAAGGCGAGTGGGCTGACGCACTCGGCCTGCAGGAGGCGCACAGCCTGTTCCACGGCCGCCCGGCGCGCAGCTATCCGGCCGCCTTTCCGCTGCTGCGGCTGGACCGCATCTATGTGCGCGGCCTCGACGTGGGCGAAGTGAAGCTGCATGCCGGCCGGCCCTGGTCGCGCATTTCCGATCACGCGGCGCTGACCGCACGACTGTCTCTGCCGGTCGCGTGACCCCGCCATGAATCCGCGATGAGTCGATTCCTGCCCGGCAACGACATCCGCCTTCTGGTGTGCGGCGAACAGTACTTTCCGGCGCTGGAAGCGGCGATCGATCAGGCGCGCCATGAAATCTTCCTGGAAACCTACATCTTTGCCGACGACAGCATCGGCGCGCGCATCGCCGCCGCGCTGGCGCGGGCGGCACAGCGCGGCGTACGCGTGCGCGTGCTGGTCGACGGATTCGGCGCGCGCGAATTCGAAAGCACGCACCGGGTGGCGCTGGAGGCCGCCGGCGCGCATACCCTGATCTTCCGCCCCGACATCAGCTGGGTCACCCTGCGGCGCAACCGGTTGCGCCGCATGCACCGCAAGCTCGCCGTCATCGATGCCGGCACCGGCTTTGCCGGCGGCATCAACATCATCGACGACATGCACACCCCCGGTCACACGCCGCCGCGCTTCGATTTTGCGGTGCAGGTGCGCGGGCCGCTGGTGGCCCGCATGCATGCCGAATGCCAGAAGCTGTGGGAACGCGTGGCCTGGGCGACGCTGCAGTTCAGACCGCGCCTGCCGCGTCTGCGCGAATATGCCAACCGCCAGGCCGGACAGATCCGCGCCACGCTGCTGGTGCGCGACAACCTGCGCCACCGGCGCGACATCGAGGATGCCTATCTCGAAGCGATCAACGGCGCGCGCAGCGACATCGTCATCGCCAATGCCTACTTCCTGCCGGGCCGGCGCTTCCGCCAGGCGCTCGTGCGGGCCGCGGCACGCGGCGTGACGGTGACCCTCATCCTGCAGGGACGGGTCGAATACCTGCTGATGCACTACGCCTCGCAGGCGCTCTACGGCGCGCTGCTGTCGAAGGGCGTGCGCATCGTCGAATACCGCCGCAGCTTCCTGCACGCGAAGGCGGCCGTGGTGGACGACGACTGGGCAACCGTCGGCTCCAGCAACATCGATCCGTTCAGCCTCATGCTGGCGCGCGAAGCCAATGTGGTGGTCAGCGACGCCGGCTTCACCCGGGAGCTGCGGCAGAAACTGCTGCAGGCAGCCAGCCATGGCGGCCGCGAGTTGCGGCATCGGCAGTGGAAGAACCGACCGATCCAGGAACGCGTGCTGCGCTGGGTGGCGTACGGCGTGGTGCGCATGATGATCGGTCTGGCCGGAGACCTGCTGGCACGGCGCCGGCCCGGACGCGACACGCGACACAACCTCTGAGCGAAGGCGACGCATCGCTTTCAGGCTCGTTTCAGCTTCGGCGCCTACACTGCAGGCATGAAATCCCGACGCCTCATGCTCTTCCTCGCGCTGCCGCTGCTCGCCTTCGGCGCGCTCGCCGCCGGCCTGTTCTACATGCCCATGGGCTTCGCCGACGACGATCACATCCGGGCGCGGGAATTGAGCCAGCGCGGCGAAATCCTGCCGCTCGAGCGGATTTCGGAACTGGCGAAGGCGGTGCGCCCGGGCAAGCTGATCGACATCGACCTGGAGCGCAAGCGCGAGCTGTGGATCTATGAACTCGAACTGCTCGACGATCAGGGTCGCGTATGGGAAATGAAGCTCGACGCACGCAATGGCGAACTGCTGAAGCTGGAACAGGACGACTGACGTGAGACTGCTGCTCGCCGAAGACGACGAAGCGCTGGTCGCCGGACTCAAGCCGGCGCTGGAGCGGGCGGGCTACGCGGTCGATCTGGCGACCGACGGCGTGTTTGCGCAGTTGTGCGCCGACGCGATCGACTACGACCTCGTGCTGCTCGATCTCGGTCTGCCGCGGCGCAGCGGCGTCGAGGTGCTGCAGCACTGGCGCCGTGCGGACAAGTCGATGCCGGTGGTGGTGCTGACGGCGCGCGACACCTGGCAGGAAAAGGTCGCGGTACTCACGGCCGGCGCCGACGACTACGTCTGCAAGCCCTTCCACACCGAGGAGCTGCTGGCGCGCCTGGCGGCGGTGCTCAAGCGCAGCACGTCCGCGGCGCGGACACCGGGACCGCTGTCGGTCGCCGGCCTGTCGCTCGATGAGGACGGGCAAAGCGCAACCCTGGCGGATGGCGCGCGCATCGAACTGAGCCAGATCGAATTCCGCCTGCTGCGCTGCTTCATGCTGCATCCGGGCCGCGTGCTGTCGCAGCAGCGCCTGAACGAACACCTGTATGACCACGCCACCGAACACGAAAGCAATGTGATCGAGGCGCACATCACCCGCCTGCGTCGCAAGATCGGCCGCGACTGGATACAGACACGGCGCGGCCAGGGCTACGTGTTCGACGCGCCCGCCGGATCATGAACGGATCGCTGCACCGGCGTCTTGCCACGGGCCTGGCGGTCAGCCTGGTGCTGCTGGCCGGGCTGCAGTGGCTGCTGGCCGGCATCGCCATCGAGCGGCTGCTGAAGGCGCAGCTTGCGCAGCGTCTGGAACGCGACGCGGAAAATCTGCTGGCCGCGCTGCACAGCGGCGCCGACGGCCGTCTGGCGCTCGACGCGACGCGCATCGGCGGCGAATACCAGCGCCCGTTCTCGGGCCATTACTACCGCATCGCGATCACCCATGATGGTCAGACGCATGACATCACGTCGCGCTCGCTGTGGGACGGCGGACTTGTGCTGCCGCCGGCCGTCGATGCGCAGCGACGCGAGACCGCGGCGCACGGTCCGCAGGGACAGGCACTTTGGGTGGTGTCGCTGCAGTACGAGAAGCGCGCCCGGCGCGTCGTGATCGCGGTGGCCGAAGACCTTGCACCGCTGCAGTCCGGGCTGCGTCAGTGGCATCTGCTGTACGGCCTGCTGTCGCTGGCGGTGGTGTTGCTGGTGCTGGCCGTTCAGCGCTGGGTCGTACAGCGCTCGCTGCACCCGCTGAACGCGCTGCAGCAGCAGTTGCAGGCACTGGAGCGCGGCGAGCGCACGCAGCTCGACGCCCCGGTTCCGGACGAGATCGCACCGCTGGTGGCGCAGCTCAACAGCATGCTGGGCATGCTCGCGCGCCGCTCGCAACGCTCGCGCGAGGCCCTCGGCAACCTGGCCCACGCCCTGAAGACGCGTCTGGCCGTGCTCGTGCAGGCGACCGAGTCACCCGAACTGGCGGCTCACCCGGCACTCAGGCAGCGCCTGGTCGACAGCAACACGCTGATGCGCCACGCCATCGAACGCGAACTGCGGCGGGCCCGGCTGATGGGCGGTGTGCACCCGGCCCAGCGCAGCAGCGTCGCCGCGGTGATCGATCAGCTCGAGCGCACGCTGGGCATCCTGTACGCGGAAAAGAAGCCGGATATCCGCATCGACGTGCCGTCAGGGCTGGCACTGGCCATGGACCCGGAAGACCTGCTCGAACTGCTGGGCAACCTGATGGACAACGCGTGCGCCTGGTGCACCGGTGTCGTCGGCATTTCCATCCGGCACGCCGGCGACATCGCCATCACGATCGAGGACGACGGCCCGGGATGCCCGGCCACGCAGCTTGAAGCACTGACTGAACGCGGCTTTCGCGCCGACGAATCACGCCCCGGCCACGGTCTCGGTCTGGCCATCGTGCGCGATCTGGTCGACAGCTACGGCGGCACACTGGAATTCGGTCATTCGACCGCACTGGGCGGACTGCGCGTCACCGCACACCTGCCCGGCCATCTGGGGCACACCGTCCCGAACACCCGAGGAGACTGACATGAAGACACCTGCCATCCGCACGGCCCTTGTCGCCTTGCTGACCACGTGCGCCACCCTGCCCGCACTGGCCGACGACGACGATCTGCCGAAGATGCGTGCCATCGCGGCCGGCGCCAAGCTGATCTCGCTCGAGGACGCGCAGGCGAAGGCGCTCGCCGCCAAACCCGGCACCATCGTCGATGTCGACCTCGAGCGCCGCTTCATGGGGCGCAACTACGATTACGAGTTCGAAGTGATCGACGGCGAGGGCAAGGAGTGGGAGGTCAACATCAATGCCCGCGATGGCTCGGTGCGATCGGTGCGGCAGGACTGGTTCGAGTAAGGCGGCGCACGCACCCTGCACCAATGTTGCGCGTGTGCTGCACAATCCGGGGCTGACCTTTCAGTACCGGACCGACCATGAGCATCGAACACACACCCGCCCTGCCCCACTGGATCAACAACGCGCGCAACCCGCTGCACAGCGAACGTCAGGCCGAAGTGTTCGATCCGGCCCATGGCCGGGTTGCACGGCGCGTGCTGCTGGCGTCCGACAGCGACGTGTCGGCTGCGGTGGCCAGCGCATCCGCCGCCCAGCCGGCCTGGGGCGCGCTGCCGCCGCTGCGCCGTGCGCGCGTGCTGTTCCGCATGCAGGAACTGGTGACGAAGCACAGCACCGACCTCGCGCGCCTGATCACGCGCGAGCATGGCAAGACGCTGCCCGACGCCCAGGGCGAGGTGCAGCGCGGACTGGAGGTGATCGAGTTCGCCTGCGGCATTCCGCAACTGCTGAAGGGCCAGTATTCGGACAACGTCGGCGGCGGCATCGCCAACTGGAGCCAGCGCATGCCGCTGGGTGTCACGGCAGGTATCACGCCGTTCAACTTCCCGTTCATGGTGCCGATGTGGATGGCCCCGGTGGCCATCGCCTGCGGCAACAGCTTCATCCTGAAGCCGTCGGAACGCGATCCGTCACCGTCGCTGCTGACCGCCGAACTGTTCCGCGACGCAGGCCTGCCGGAGGGCGTGTTCAACGTCGTGCAGGGCGACCGCGAGGCGGTCGACGCGCTGCTGGTGCATCCGGACGTGCGGGCCGTGAGCTTCGTCGGCTCGACGCCGATCGCGCGCCACATCTACGAAACGGCGGCACGTCACGGCAAGCGTGCGCAGGCACTGGGTGGCGCGAAGAATCACATGGTGGTGATGCCGGACGCTGACATCGCGCAGGCGGCCGACGCGCTGATCGGCGCCGCCTACGGCTCGGCCGGCGAGCGCTGCATGGCGATTTCGGTGGCTGTCGCGGTCGGCGACATTGCCGATGCGCTGGTCGAGGCAGTCAAGGTCCGCGCGCAGACGCTCAATATCGGAGACGGCGAAAGCGCGGGCGCCGATATGGGGCCGGTGGTGACTGCCGCCCACCGCGAACGCATCGTGTCGCTGATCGACAGCGGCATCGCGGAAGGTGCGACGCTGGTGCTCGACGGGCGGCGACACACGGTGGCCGGCCGGGAGAACGGCTACTTCCTCGGCGCCACGCTGTTCGACCGCGTGACGCCCGCGATGCGCATCTGGCAGGAGGAAATCTTCGGCCCGGTGCTGTGCGTGGTGCGGGCGGCAAGCTTCGGCGAAGCTGTCGCGCTGGTGAACAGCCACGAATACGGCAATGGCGTGTCGCTCTACACACGCGACGGGCGCACTGCGCAGGAGTTCGCGCAGCGCATCGAAGCCGGCATGGTGGGCATCAACGTGCCGATTCCGGTGCCGATGGCCTGGCACTCGTTCGGCGGCTGGAAGCAGAGCCTGTTCGGCGACCTGCACGCCTATGGCGAAGAGGGCGTGCGCTTCTACACGCGCTACAAGAGCATCATGCAACGCTGGCCGGACAGCGGCTCGAAGGGGCCGGAATTCGTCATGCCGGTGAATCAGTAGGCGGCACCGGCCGCACTCACTCGATGGTGAGTTGCGGCAGCCAGTGCGAGCGCTCGTCGGCTGGGGTCAGATCTTCGGCGCGCAGCGGCCGCTTGCGGCGTTCGAGCGGCACCGTGGTGGGTGCGATGAACGGATCCATGTCGACATCGTGCTGCCGCCCCTCGATGCGCCCGCCCTCGATCTTCATGCGGTAGTAGACGCCGTTGAACGGATTGACGTGCAGCGCAGCCGGCAGCGTATGCATGAACATCAGGGCGTATTCGAGCGGCGTGAGGTCGGCACGGCTGACCAGCGGCGGTTCGTTCCCGACCGGGAAATTGCACAGGCGCTGCTTCGGGCCGGTCAGACAGCGGAACGGCCGCATCGCCAGAAAATACTCGCCCAGCTTGTCGTCCAGCACAATGCTGAAGCGCGACTTGCCGTCGGCTTCAGGCGTGAAGGTGACCTGACCGATCACGATCCGTTCGCCCTGCGCGTTGCCCAGGGTGATCGTGCGCGTGCCCGACAGTACATCGGCGTGCGCCGCCGTGCTGACGAGCAGGCTGCACAAGGCTGCGTTCATCCATCGCTTCATGCTGCGCTCCCCGATGTCCATTGTTGTACGGTCACCATGAAAACCATGGAACCCGAGCGATCCGACCGGTCGAAGCCTGCATACCTTACGCCGCAACCGAAAGCGATACTGCCATGAACCGTCGTCGTTTCACGTTCGCAGCCGGGGCGGCGCTGCTGGTGCCCGGACGGGCCCGCCCGGGCACGCCGGACCCCGCACGTGCGGCGCTGCAGTCCGGCGGCTGCGCACTGCTGATGCGCCACGCCGCAACCGAACCGGGCATCGGCGATCCGCCCGGCTACCGGCTCGACACCTGCAGTTCGCAGCGCAACCTGTCACCGGCCGGACGCGAACAGGCGCGGCGCGCCGGCGCATGGCTCGCGCAGCAGGGATTCGCGTTCGATGCGGTGTTCAGCAGCCGCTGGTGCCGCTGCGTCGATACGGCATCGCTGATGTTTCCGGGGCAGCCGGTCGAGGTGCTGGAAGCGCTGAATTCGTTTTTCGACGACGGCAGCGCGCGCGAGCGCCAGACCGCAGCGCTGCGCAACTGGCTCGGAACGCTGGAGGGCTCGCGCCGGGTGGCGCTGCTGACGCATCAGGTCAACATCCTGGCACTGACCGGTGACAACCTCGCCATGGGCGGGGCGGTGGTGGTGCAACCCGACCGGCGCGGCGGCGTGCGCAGCGTCGGCCGGATCGACCTTGCCGGTTGAGACGCCTGCCTACTTCACGGCGGCGAAGTGCTCGTCGTAGCGGAACACGTAGTCCTTGTCCTTCAGCGGCGTGTGGCAGGTGCGACAGGTGTCGTACTTCGCCTCGCCGTTGAGTTCGCCGGTGCCCTTGAAGGCGCTGTAGATCCAGTCGCCGTTCTTCTGCGCTGCGGGTACGCCGGCGCCCCAGCCCGGGTTCTTGCCCATGACGAACACCGCGGCCAGCTTGTCCTTCACCAGCTTGCCGTCGGCACCCTTGACCGGCTTGCCGGCGCCATCGAGCTTGACCGACCAGTTCTCCATGACGAAGGTCGATCCCTGCGGGAAAGCTTCGCCCGCTGCGGCCTTCTTCGCCTGAGGATTCATGTAGATGTCGCGGATCTGTTTCGCGTCCTCGCGCTGCACCGCACTGAGGAAGGTCGGCCAGGTCCGGTAGTCGGCCGGCAGTGGCAACTGACCGTCATTCAACGCCGCCACCGGCGGCGGCGCGCTCATCTGACTGCAGCCGGCGATGATCAGTCCGGCGACAACGGCGCCAAGTATCTTCTTTTGCATGGATGGACTCCTGATAGGCAGTGGACACAACATCTGCACGGGGCCCGGTCCGGCACCCCGCATGCGTCCACTACCCGCCCACCCCTGATCCGGATGCAGCCGGCGCCGGAATCAGTGCGCCCGGCCGCGACGCCACGCCTCGGCCGACAGCAGCAGCAGGCCGATGCCGATCAGCAGCATGCCGGCCAGTTCACCGGTGTCCGGCCGCTCGCCGAGCTGCCAGGCGGCCGACAGCACGCCGATGACCGGGGTCACCAGCGACACCATGCTGGTGGTGCCGGCCGACAGCCGGCGCAGCGCGTACAGCCACAGCAGCCACGCGATCACCGTGCCCGGCACGATGTTGTAGAGCAGCGCACCGATCAGTGAAGGGGTCCAGTTGATCGGTTCGGCCGGCCACCACAGCGCCACGACGACCAGCGGCAAGGCACCGATCAGCGACTGCCAGGCGGCGATGGCCAGCACGTCGAGGTCGGGCGCTCGCGCTTGAAGTCGCTTGGCGACGATCACCGCCAGCGCCCAGCACACGCCCGCCAGCGTCGCCAGCACGCTGCTCAGCAGGTCACCGGCCAGATGCAGCGGATCGAGAATGCACAGCAGGCCGACCAGCGTGGCGACAGCCGATGGCCACTGCCAGCCGTGCAGGCGATCGCCGAGCAGCGGCCAGGCCAGCAGCATCACCCAGAACGGCATGGTGTAGGCCAGCACGGCTGTCTTGCCGGCGCCGCCGCTGACCAGCGCGAGAATGATCAGCCCGGTGAAGCCGGTGGTCTGCAGCAGACCCATCAATGCCACCGCGCGCATTTCGACGATGCGTACCGGACGACGCAGCGCGAGCACCAGGCCGAACAGCACCAGCGCACCGAACAGCGTGCGCAGCGCGCCGAACTGGAAGGGGCCGATGTCGACCAGCGCGATCTTCATGACCACCCAGTTGTAGCCCCAGATCACGGCCAGCAGCATCAGGGCTGCCAGCGCACGCGCGGACGGGCTGTGCGGCATGGACGACTCAGTTCCAGATGTGGGTGATGAGGCGCCAGCTGCGGTCCGGCTGGCGACGATAGACCATCGTCAGATGGCCGCTGAACGTCTGCAGGCCGCCCTCGCCGTTGGCCTGCGCGCTCCAGCGACCTCGTTGCGTGGCGACTTCGCTGTCACCGATCACCGCATGCAGCTCGATGCGGTGGTTGTGCAGTCCCTGATCGATCGCACCGGCAAACAGCGCCTCGATCTGCGCCGAACCCAGCGCGGCATTGCCACCGGCCGGCAGCACGGCGGCCTGCTCGTCGTACAGCGCCGCCAGCGCGGCGGCATCACCGCGGTTGAAGGCCGCGTCCCAGCGCTGATTGAGGTCGGCAACGGCGGCTTGAAGGGCTTGCAGGGTCACGTGAATCTCCTTGGGAAAGTCTTGAAAAATCGAGTCGGGGAAAAAGGATCAGCCGGCCAACCTGCGCGGCGAGAGAATTCAGGCAAAGGCGCCCGTACCGGACTGCACGACACCGAGCATCGCCTGCAGCGCGCCACGCTGTGCTTCATCGAGCCCGGCCATCACGGTGCGCACGCGGCGGTAGTAATCAGGCATGACGGCATCGAGCACGGCCTGTCCGGCCGGCAGCAGGCGAACGGTCAGGCGGCGTCGGTCTGCGGTATCGAACACGCGCTGTACCAGCCCGTCGCGTTCCAGCCCGTCCAGCAGGCCGGTCATCGTTGCGCGCGTGACGCCGGCCTTCTGCGCCAGCGCCGAGGGCGAAGATTCGAATGCCTCCTCGCGCATCAACAGGATGAGCACCCACCAGCGGCCCTGCAGCAGTCCGTGGCGTGCAAGAAATCCGTCGAGCGCCTGCGACAGTTCGGTCGCCACGCGCAGCAGGGTCAGAAAGGATGCCACGGCGCTGACGTCCGCTTCGGGATAGCGGGCGGCAAACTTGCGCAGGACGTCAGGGGTCGGGAGATCGCGGAGCTGAAGCATGATTAGCTGCATTATAGTTAGGCACCTTATCGTGTCAACGGCAAATTGGAGCACGGGCCCGATGTTGGGCTAGGATTGAAGGCAGCGCATGCCGCGCCCGTTAATCGTCTTTTTACGCGCCGCCGCAGTGCGACCAGGAAAGCGACCGCATGGACACCATCGACACGATTGCCGCCGCCGCCGGCCTGGCCTGGGCCAGCGGCCTGCGCCTGTATGCGGTGATCTTTCTCGCCGGACTGGCCGGTCGCCTGGGCTGGGTCGACCTGCCGGGCGACCTCGACACGCTCGAACATCCGCTTGTGCTCGCAGCAGCCGGTCTGATGCTGTGTGTCGAGTTCTTCGCCGACAAGATTCCGGCGCTCGACAGTCTGTGGGACGGCGTGCACACCTTCATCCGCATTCCTGCCGGCGCGCTGCTCGCCGCGTGGGCGCTTGCTGATCAGAGCGCACCGGTCGTGCTGGCGGGCGCCCTGCTGGGCGGTTCGCTGACGGCCGGCACGCATCTGACCAAGGCGGGGGGCCGCATCGCCATCAACTCCTCGCCCGAACCGGTCAGCAATCTGATCGCGTCGACCAGCGAAGACGGCGCTGCGGTCGGCGGCCTGTGGCTGGCATTCACCTACCCGATCGTGTTTCTCGGCTTCCTCGGTGTGTTCCTGCTGTGCATGCTGTGGCTGCTGCCGCGCGTCTGGCGCTTCCTGAGCGACCTGCTGTCCTGGGTGGCCGGCAAACAGGCGCCCGGTTGACCTGAATCAGTCTGCCCCGGCCGGCGCAGCAGTCCAATGATGCCAACCATCCACCGAGGTCTGCATCATGAAAGCGCTGACTGATCTGCTGTCTACCGACTACGGACTGATGAGCCTGCTGGTCATTGCATTCACCATCTTCATGAGCATCTGGTTCGGCCGCTTCTTCAAGCGGCACATCGAAGAGGATGCGGCACGCGCTGCCCGCGCCGATCAGTCGGCGAAACTGTAGGCGCCGCCGCGTTCGCGTGCCCGCTGCCAGGCCGGGCGGCTGTGGATGCGGGCCAGAAAATCGGCCAGATGCGGATGCGTCGAGCCGAGGCCGACCCCCTTTGCCGCCGCTTCGACCGGAAAGCTCATCTGGATGTCGGCCGCGGTGAACGCGTCGCCTGCAAACCACGGCCGCGTGGCCAGTTCCGCTTCCATGAAGCGCAGCTGGTCATCGATGTTCGGCTGCACGAAGGTTTTCAGCACGTGATCGGCCAGACCGCGCGCCACGGGCTTGATGAAGAACGGCACCGGCGCATTGCGCACCTTCTGGAATACCAGATGCATCAGCTGGTACGGCATCGCTGAGCCTTCCGCGAAATGCAGCCAGTAGGTGTAGCGGCGCGCATCGGCACTTCCGGGTGCGGGTTTGAGCCGGCCCGCGCCATGCGCCTCGACCAGATACTCGATGATGGCACCCGACTCGGCGATGACCTGACCGCCGTCCGTGATCACCGGGGACTTGCCCAGCGGGTGCACGGCGCGCAGTTCCGGCGGCGCATAGGACGTTTCCGGATCGCGCTCGTAGCGCTTCACCGCGTAGTCGAGCCCGAGCTCTTCGAGCAGCCACAGCACGCGCTGCGAACGGGAATGCGCCAGATGATGGACGGTGATCATGTGAGGATTTTCCAGACCAGTGAAACGCCAGCCATCACCAGATCGCCGACATCGAGCGATGTGGCATCCAGCGCCGGGTTGGCGCGCGACGAACGCGCTGACGTACCACCGGCGCGGCGCGCCTGCTGTTCGCGCCTTTCGGTCTCGATCAGCGCGTCGGCGATCGCCTCCGGATCGCGGTTGGCGCGCTTTTCCTCTGCCGCACGATAACCGTTGAGTGCACTTTTCACCGCATCCGGATCGATCAGCGAGAAGGCGGACCGGCAATGCGGACAGGCGTGGTCCTTGCGGATGTCGACCGGCGCACCGCAGCCGGTGCAGTAGATGGCGCCGACGCGCTTGCTCAGATCATGGATTTCCGGCTGGGTGAGCTGGCGGACGAAGCCCTTCTCGATCATGAACGACGCAAAGGTGCTGAAGCGGCCGTGGCGGTGCGGGCAGCGGCTGGTGGCGTAGCGGCCGCTGCGCACGATGTCGTAGCCATGTTCGAGCTTGCTGCTGCAGCGCGGGCAGGCCATCACAGGCGCCACCGGATTGCGCTGCACGTCGCGATGCTCGTGCAGCTGCTTGAACAGGTCATTCACCGAAGCCGGCGAAAGCTGCTGATTCTCGTGCGTATCGAACCAGATGCCCTGGCAGGCGTAGCAGATGTCGAGTTCGAGCGGCCCGCCGCCGTGGTGCGAAAAGGTATGCACGTCCATCGGGACGCGGCAGGAAGGGCAATTCGGTTTCGGGCTCATGTTCGAATCGACAGGCGGGCGGTTGAACGGTCGGCATGCCTTCGCGCGGTGCAGCGAACGGCATCCATCGTCTTCAGCGGCATCGGCGGCTGAAACTTCAGCGCACGCTGCGCGTCACCTTGACGCCGGCGGGCGCACTGCGATGGAAGGTCACCGGTATCGCCGGCGCCTGCGGCACCGATTTGCGCAGGCTGCCGACCACATGCATTTCGCACTTCTTGCAGTCGAAGCGCAAGGTGAGCCGGTCGTTGCCATTCATCAGCGTCATCGGTTCCGCCTTCACCATGCCGCGCAGGTCGTAGTCCTTCAATTCCTTCGGACACAGGTTGTGGCTGTAGCGCAGGCAGTGCTTGGTGATCATCAGCGACACCTCGCCCGGCTCGTGATTGAGCTCGTAGGCGTCGGCGATCAGCTGCACGCCATGCCGGCGATAGAAGGTGCGCGCCTTCTCGTTGTACACGTTGGCGAGATAGCTCAGTTCGGTGTCGGTGAACGGCACCGGCGGTTCGACCGGCGCCAGCGGCTGCGGTCGTGCGTGCGCCTTCATGCGGGCCGCTTCCAGCTTTTCGCAGGCATCGCGGCGCAGGCCGTTCAGCACCGAAGCCGGCAGGAACCACGCCTGCTGCGTGTCCAGCGTCACCGTGCGCGCTTCGAACATCGTGTTGCCGAGCTTGGCGATGGCTTCGCGGATGCCGGCCAGCGCGCGTTCGGCGTCGCGCGCCGGCTGCCGTTCGAATGCGATGTCGGCACGCGCCGTACAGCCGTCCTCGTCGGTCAGCGTCAGCACAAAACCCTCCGGCGTATCGGCAAACCGCAGATCAACCGCAACCCTTCGTTCGCCCGACTTCTTCTCCAGCGCGCGCTCGAACGCCTGATCCCGATTGCGGAACAGCGTCAGCCCCGGTTTCAGGTCATCCGGCATGACGTTGGGGAACAACTGCTTCCCGTGCACGGTATTGATGCGCAGGCCCTGCAGTTCGCGATGGCTGTCGAAATAGCTCAGACCGTCGCCGTTGTGGATGTCGACCTGCGACTCGACTTCGATGTGATCGAGCGCAACCCGGGTCACGGTCGCGGCTTCCTCGCCGACGAAACCGGGCGCTTCGAACGCTTCGATGCCGTGCTGCCGGCCATTGACGAAGTAGTCGGTCGCGCCGCGGTTGAACGACTTTTCCGGCTGCGGCGTGAAGAAGAAGGTGCAGCGGCCGCTGGACGCACGCCGGTGCGCCGGCAGATCGTCGAGGATGTCGTCGAGCAGCGTACGGTAATGGGCGGTGATGTTCTTCACGTACGCCAGATCCTTCAGCCGCCCTTCGATCTTGAACGAGCTGATGCCGGCGTCGATCAGCGCGCGCAGGTTGGCGCTCTGATCATTGTCCTTCATCGACAGCAGGTGCTTGTCGTGCGCGACGACGGCACCGCTGGCATCGGTCAGCGAGTAGGGCAGTCGGCAGGCCTGCGAACATTCGCCGCGGTTGGCGCTGCGCGCCGTGTGCGCATGGCTGATGAAGCACTGACCGCTGAACGCCACACACAGCGCGCCGTGCACGAAGAACTCAAGCGAACACGACGTGTTCGATGCGATGTCGCGGATCTGTTCCAGCGTCAGTTCGCGTGCCAGCACGATCTGCGAAAAGCCGACGTCCTGCAGGAAGCGCGCCTTGGCCGCGTCCCGGATGTCGGTCTGCGTGCTGGCGTGCAGCTGGATCGGCGGCAGATCCATCTCCAGCAGGCCCATGTCCTGCACGATCAGCGCATCGACACCCGCGTCGTACAGCTGGTGAATGGTCTGCCGCGCCGGCTCCAGCTCATCGTCGCGCAGAATGGTGTTGAAGGCGACGAACACCTTCGCGTGGAAGCGGTGCGCGTGCGCGGCCAGGCGAGCGATGTCGGCCACTTCATTGTCGGCACCCTTGCGTGCGCCGAACGACGGGCCGCCGATATACACCGCATCGGCGCCGTGGTTGATCGCCTCGATGCCGAAATCGGCATTTTTCGCGGGCGCGAGCAGTTCGAGGATGCGGCGGTGTGAGGTCATCGGGAAGCGCGACAGGGCGTGAGCCGTAAAGGCGCGATTATCCGCGAGCGCGCCACAAATGAAAAACCGGCCGAAGCCGGTTCGTGTCGCAGCGGAGCGGAATCAGGCGCGGCGACGCGCCATCATGCCGATCAGCAATACGCCGCCGAGCATCATCGCCCAGGTGCGCGGCTCGGGTATCGGCGCCGGCACCGTGGCCTGCAGGCTGGCCACTTCCCAGCCGATGTCGTCCAGCGCCGCCCAGTCGAGGTCGGTCATGTAGCGCCGCTGGCCCGACGGAATGAAGGGCGAAAGCAGCGGCAGCTGCGGGCTGCCGTTGGCGACGCCGCGCAGGGTGGTCGCAAAGTGGGCCTCCGTGCCATCGGCCTGCAGCGCGACGGCGGCACCGCCATTCGTCGCCGTGGTGACGGCGCCGGTGAAGGTATTGCCGACCACTGCATCGAACCAGCTGTCGGCCGTACCGAAGCCGAACACATGCGCGGTTTCGTGCATCGCCACGGTGTAGAAATCAAAGCCGGAAAAGCCTTCGGCCGTCGACACGTCGCTGTCGAAGTACCAGTTGATGTTGGCACCGAAGCTGATCGACCCGCCCCACGGCCCGAAATCGGTTTCGACCGGGGTCAGCGCACCCGGCTCGCCGCGCGACAGCGCGTTGTTGATGAAAGCCGTGCTGCCACTGACGGCCTGGAAGCCCGGGCCGCCGACGCCCAGCGTCTGGCCGCTGAAAGCGTGTGAGCCGACGAAAATGCGGATCTCGTTTTCGGGGATGCTGAAGTTGTTGATCTGGAGCGGCGTGCCGAACGGATCCTGCGGATTGTAGAGGCGCGCCGTGAAGGTATTGCCGCCTGAGGGCGTGATCGCGGTCAGCGTGTCGAGCAGGTTCAGGCTGAACACCTGCGCCACCTGATCGAGCACCACCCGCTTGTCGCTGGTGAAGAAACCGGCGCTGTCGTAGGTGTAATCGAACACCACATCGATGGCCTGGGCAGGCACGGACAGCGTGGCAATCAGCACGGCACTCGCTGCAATCAGGGGCTTTTTCAACGCAATCTCCTCAAGGTTGCCGCAGGGTATCGCAGACTCCGTGCAACGCAGCGTGCAATTGTGCACGGCCCAAGTCGCCCGTTTCAGGCAGTCCTCGTGCAGTTGCGCCCGGCATGCTTGGCGGCGTACAGCGCCTGATCGGCACGCTCCACCAGCATCTCCGGCGTGTCTTCCGCCCGCCACGTGGTGAGGCCGGCGCTCACCGTCACCGCCAGCGCCTCGCCTATCGTCGGCAACGGGCAATCGGCAATCCTGCGCCGGATGGTGTCCGCCAGCACCAGAGCGTCCGCTTCGCGGCAATCGCGCAGCACCAGCAGGAATTCTTCCCCGCCCCAGCGGCACGCCAGGTCCGACTCGCGCAGGCTGGCGCGGATCAGGCCGCTGACGTGCTCGATCACGCGATCCCCGGCCAGATGGCCGTGACGATCGTTCAGCGCCTTGAAATGGTCGATGTCGAACAGGATCGCCGACAGCGACTGACGCGCGCGCCGGGCATCCGCCAGCGTCTGCACCATCATGATCTCGAACGCGTGCCGGTTCAGCAGGCCGGTCAGGCGATCCGTGGTGGCCATCCTTTCCAGGCGGAGCTGGTAACGATCCAGCGTCAGGCTGGCCAGATACACCGTCGCCAGCGTGAACAGCACGCACAGGCAGAGGTTGATGTAGAGGGTGCGCCGGATGTCGGCCAGAGCGTAGTTCTCGACCTTCTCGACCACCAGGAACCATTTCATTTCCGGCACGTAGCGCACATTGAGCAGGTAGTCGCGCCCCCCGCTGCGGTACTGGAAGGAACCTGACTCCGCCGCCAGCATGGCGGGCGCGATGTCCCGCAGGCCGTCGACCTCGTCAAGACGATCCGCGCCATGCCAGGGGGCCTCGCCGAACAGCACGACCTTCCCCTGCTGATCGACGAAATAGATGCTGCGCTGATAGCGCTGCTGGTAGCTGGCGAGCAGCTTGCGCACGGTATCGACCGTCAGGCCGACGCCGGTCACGCCCATCAGGCCGCCGTCGTAGTCATACACGCGGTAGTTGATGAACACGGTCAGCGTGTCGCGGCTGCGCGTGTCGGTATCGACGTTGATCTCGTAGGGCTCTTCCAGCCGACGCACCCTGAAATACCAGCTGTCCTGCGGGTTGTCTTCGCTCACCTTGCGCAGCAATCCGTCCGGGTGATAGTAGTTTCGCGTGCGCTCCGAAACGAAGAAGCTGGTGAAAGTGCCGTAACGGCTGCGCACCTCACCGAGGAACTTGGTCAGCGCCGGCACATCGCGTTCGCTGCGCAGCACCCAGTCGCGCAGAAAGGTGTCGCCGGCCATCATCGAGGCGATGAACACCGGGCGGATCAGGTCCTTCTGGATTTCCGAATAGATGTTGTCCGACGTCAGCGGCAATTCGCTGTCGACGATGGAGCGGTGGATCCCGTTCTTCGACACGTAGTAACTGACCAGCGTCGTCACGACGAAACCGAGCGACAGCAGCAGGCCGAGCAGCAGCAGCAGACGGTGCTTGCCGGTCACGCGGCCGCGCGCGTGACCACTCACGGTCTGGGCGGGCAACAGTGTCGAGGCAGCAGACGCATCGGCATCGTTGCGCTGCAGTCGAGTCTGCCGGGAAGTCATGGAATGGAAAGCAAGTAAGACGCTGCAGCCTTAACGGCAGATCGCCGGACGTCTGCAACGTGAGTGTCGGCCGGTACCGCTACCGGCCGACACCGGCTCAGCGGGCGATCGGCTTGTAGCGGATGCGGTGCGGCCGGGCGCCGTCTTCGCCGAGGCGCTTCTTCTTGTCGGCTTCGTACTCCTGGTAGTTGCCGTTGAAGAAGGTCCACTGCGAGTCGCCCTCGGCAGCAAGGATGTGCGTGGCGATGCGGTCGAGGAACCAGCGGTCGTGCGAGGTGACGAGCACGCAGCCGGAAAATTCGAGCAGGGCATCTTCCAGCGCTCGCAGCGTTTCCACGTCGAGGTCGTTCGACGGCTCGTCGAGCAGCAGCACGTTGCCGCCGGCGATCAGCGTCTTGGCCAGATGCAGCCGGCCACGCTCGCCGCCCGACAGGTTGCCGACGATCTTCTGCTGGTCGCCGCCCTTGAAGTTGAAGCGGCCGATGTAGGCCCGGCTGGGCATTTCGAAGCGGCCCACGGTCAGGATGTCGGCGCCGTCGGCGACCGCCTCGAACACGGTCTTCGAGCCGTCGAGACCTTCGCGTGTCTGATTGACCGCGGCGATCTTCACCGTCGGCCCGACCACGATTTCGCCGGAATCAGGCTTGTCCAGACCCTGGATCATGCGGAACAGCGTCGATTTGCCGGCGCCGTTCGGGCCGATCACACCGACGATGGCGCCCGGCGGAACGCTGAAACTGAGGTTGTCGATCAGCAGGCGGTCGCCGAAGCCTTTCGACACGCCATTGAATTCGATCACCTTGTCACCCAGGCGCTCGCCCGGCGGAATGAAGATTTCGTGCGTTTCGTTGCGCTTCTGGTACTCGACGCTGCTCATTTCCTCGTAGCGCGCCAGACGCGCCTTCGATTTGGCCTGGCGCGCCTTCGGGTTGCCGCGCACCCATTCCAGTTCAGTTGCGAGTGCCTTCTGGCGCGCCGATTCGGTGTTCTCTTCCTGCTTCAGGCGCGCACCCTTCTGGTCCAGCCAGCTCGAGTAGTTGCCCTTCCACGGGATGCCGTGGCCGCGATCGAGTTCGAGGATCCACTCGGCGGCGTTGTCGAGGAAGTAGCGATCGTGCGTCACCGCCACCACGGTGCCCGGAAAACGCACCAGGAACTGTTCCAGCCACTCGACCGATTCGGCATCGAGGTGGTTGGTCGGTTCGTCCAGCAGCAGCATGTCCGGCTTGGACAGCAGCAGCTTGCACAGCGCCACGCGGCGCTTCTCGCCGCCGGACAGCGGCGCGATCTTCGCGTCCCAGGGCGGCAGGCGCAGCGCGTCGGCGGCGATTTCCATCTGCGTTTCGATGTCGGCGCCCGCGGTCGCCAGCACGTTTTCGTACTTCGCCTGCTCTTCGGCCAGCTTGTCGAAATCGGCGTCCGGCTCGGCGTAGGCGGCATAGATCGCGTCCAGCTTGGTGCGCGCTTCCATGATGTCGCCGAGGCCGGATTCCACTTCTTCCTTCACCGTTTTCGCCGGGTCGAGCTCCGGTTCCTGCGGCAGATAGCCGATGCGGATGCCCGGCAGGTGCTGCACCTCGCCCTCGAATTCCTTGTCGGCGCCGGCCATGATGCGCAGCACCGTCGATTTGCCCGAGCCGTTCAGGCCGAGCAGGCCGATCTTTGCGCCGGGGAAGAAGGAAAGCGATATGTCCTTGATGATCGTGCGCTTGGGCGGAACGACCTTGCTCACGCGGAGCATCGACATCACGTATTGGGCCATGGTGTGCTGCGGGGATGACTGGAGAAGGCGGAAGTATGCCGCAAGCCGCACGGCTGCAGCCGCAGTCGCCTCAAACGTGCCGACTCGCACTACCATCCCGCGTCGGCGTGTCGTTCAGGCGCCGCCTTCAGACCACCCAGACCGCACACAGGACACCCCATGATCGGTTCGATCGGCCTCATTCTCATCGGCGCGCTGCTGCTGGCGTCGAATCTGGAGCTCTTTTCGCTGCGCGACCTGGGCGAGATTCTCGGCACCTGGTGGCCGGCCGTGCTGATCGCCATCGGCGCCGCCGGACTGATCAAGCGCAAGTAGCTGCAGTGCCCCGGTGCGCACGGCACCTCGAAAACGTGCATCAAGTCACACTTGCTGTTGCCGATATCCATGGCTTGTCCGGATTTCGGGGAGCACGTCCATGTTTGCACTCACAACCCTGCGCAGCAGACTGCTCGCGCTCGGTGCCGCATCGCTCTTCGGCCTGCTCATGGCCGGCGGTTTCGGCCTTTTCCAGCTGGCGCGTCTCGACCGGGGTGTCGCCATTGACCTCGCGCAGATGGGCCGTGCGGTCGACATCGTGCTCGACGTGCAGAACGCCGGCATCGACTTCAAGACCCAGGTGCAGGAATGGAAGAACACGCTCATCCGCGGCAATGACCCTGAACAGTTCAAGCGTTATCGCGACGGCTTCGAAACGCAGGCTGCCGCCGTCGCCGAGCGGCTGGGCAGCATCAGCGCCCGCCTGAAGGAAGACGCCTCGCCGCGTGCCGCGGAAGTCGATGCGCTGATCGCGGCGCATGGCGCGATGCTGGCAAGCTATCGCACGGCACTGCAGTCATTCGATGCCGCTGACCCCGAGTCGGGCAAGAAGGTGGACCGGGCCGTCAAGGGCATCGACCGCAGCACGACCGATGCGATGACCGCGCTGACGCAGGGCATGGCCGAAGACGTGAAGGCACTGGGCCTGCGCACGCAGGCGCATACCGCCGCGCTGTACCAGACCGGACTGACGACGCTGGTGATTGCCATTTCCCTGCTGTCGCTGATCCTGGTGACCGGCGTGGTGCTCACGGTACGTCGGCTGGCGCACAGCCTGCAATCGCTGCGCGCCGCGCTGGCGACCGCACGCGAGCGGCTCGATCTGACGGTCAAGGCGCCGGATCACCTCGGCGACGAGCTGTCGGAAGCCGGTGCCTCGATCAACGCCCTGTTCGGCGAGCTGCGCAGCGTACTTAGACAGATGCGCGAGAACGCACAGCACATCGCCAGTCATTCATCCTCATTGCACGGTTCGGTGTCGACGCTTGCCGCCGCCGTGTCCCAGCAGAATGACTCGACGTCGAACATGGCCGCTGCCGCCGAAGAGCTGGCGGTCAGCGTGGCGCACGTCAGCGACAGCGCCGGCAGCGCGCGCGATGTGTCTCGATCATCGATGGAACGCGCCGAATTCGGCGGCGGCGTGATCGGGTCGGCCTCCGGCGCCATGTCGAAAGCGGCACAGGACGTTCATTCGACGATGGAAGGCATGAATGAGCTCGGCGCGAGCATGGCGCACATCGGCAAGATCGCGGCCACCATCAAGGACATCGCGGACCAGACCAACCTGCTTGCGCTGAATGCGGCAATCGAGGCCGCTCGCGCAGGCGAACAGGGCCGCGGTTTCGCGGTCGTGGCAGACGAGGTGCGCAAGCTGGCTGAACGGACTGCCGTGGCGACGCGCGAGATCGATGCCGCGGTGGACACCGTTCAATCGGTCAGCTCGAGCGCGGTCGGCAACATGACGACGCTTTTCGATCAGTTCGAACGGATCGGCGCATCGACCCATGACGCAGGCCTGGCGATCGCCGAGATCCAGGCCGAATCACGCAAGGTGCTCGGCGCCACGGAAGACATTTCACGCGCGTTGCTGGAGCAGACCTCGGCCAGCGAAAGCATCGCCCGGCAGGTCGAATGCATCGCCGGCATGAGCGAAACCAACCGGCACGCCGTGGTCAGTGTCGGCGACGCGGCTGACGCGATGAACAGCCTGTCGCAGAGCATGCGGCAGCGGCTGGAGAAGTTTGTCGTCTGACCTTTCGTCCGCCTGCGCTGCCCGCGCGCTCACTTGCGGCCGTAGGTGTCCTCGAAGCGCACGATGTCGTCTTCGCCAAGATAGCTGCCCGACTGCACCTCGATCATTTCCAGCGGCAGCTTGCCCGGGTTTTCCAGCCGGTGCGTCGTGCCCAGCGGGATGTAGGTGGACTGGTTTTCCGACAGCAGCAGGATGTTCTCGCCGCAGGTGACGCGCGCGGTACCGCTGACGACGATCCAGTGTTCCGCGCGGTGGTGGTGCATCTGCAGCGACAGCGAAGCGCCCGGATTGACGACGATGCGCTTCACCTGGAAGCGCGGACCGGCGTCGATCGAATCGTAATAGCCCCACGGGCGATACACCTTGCGGTGGTTTTCGGCCTCCGGCCGCTTGTTCGCCTTCAGATGGGCGACGATGCGCTTGACGTCCTGGGTGCGGTCCTTCGCGACCACCATCACCGCATCGCAGGTTTCCACCACCACCACATCCTTCATGCCGAGGCAGCTCACCATGCGGGTTTCGGCAAACACCAGACTGTCCTGCGTGTCCTGCAGCAGCACGTCGCCGCGCGACACATTGCCGTCGGCATCCTTCGCCGCCACCTGCCACAGCGCGTCCCACGCGCCGACATCGGACCAGCCGGCATCGAGCGGCACGACGACGGCCGGCGCCACGCGCGGCTCGCCGGCGGCCAGCGGTTCCATGATGGCGTAGTCGATCGAGTCGGACGGGCAGGCCGAGAACGCGGCCTTGTCGATGCGGTAGAAGTCGTGGTCGGCGGCACCGCACTCGAAGGCCGTGCGGCTGGCCGCTTCGATGTCCGGCCGGAAACGCTTCAGCAGGGCCAGCGCCACGCTCGCCTTCATCATGAAGATGCCGGCGTTCCACAGATAGTCGCCGCTCGCCAGATAGGCCTCGGCGGTTGCCGCATCGGGTTTTTCAACGAAGCGGTCGAGCGTACGCGCCGGGCCGCCGGCGAGCGCTGCGCCGGTCCGGATGTAGCCGTAGCCCGTTTCAGGCTTGTCCGGCGTGATGCCGAAGGTGACCACCGCACCGGCCTCGGCGTGTGCAGCACCCAGTGCCACCGCGTCGCGGAAAGCGCCGGTATCGCGGATCACATGATCGGACGGCATGACCAGCAGCACCGGATCGGCCGCGCCGGCGGCGAGCGCTGCCAGCGCCAGGGCCGGTGCGGTGTTGCGGCCCACCGGTTCGAGCAGCAGCGAGGCCGGCTGCACATCGATCTGGCGCAGCTGTTCTGCGGTCAGGAAGCGGTATTCCTCATTGCACACGATGAGCGGTGCGGCAATCGTCAGTCCGGGTGCGCCCGCGCGCAGTGCGGTGTCCTGCAGCAGCGTGCGCTCGCCGTCCAGCGGCAGCAGCTGCTTCGGATAGCGTTCGCGCGACAACGGCCAGAGGCGGGTGCCGGAGCCACCGCACAGGATGACGGGTTGCAGGGTCATGACGGAAACCTGAGTGAAGATCGGAGCCCCGAAGTCTACGTCATGCCCTGCGGCGCTTCGCGATAAATCCGTTACAGCACAACGCGTTCGGTGCGCGCCGCTGCGCGGGGGAAAGCGAAAGAACAGGGGCCGGGCACTTGCGTGCCCGGCCCCCTTGTCGGCTGCTGCCCTGAATGATCAGTGGGCGAGGCGGAAACGACGCACCGTGCCGTCAAGCTCAGCCGACAGATCGGACAGGTCGCGTGCCGACCCCGCCACCGAGCCGGCAGCGCAGGCGTTCTCTTCCACCATCTGCACGATGCGCTCGACGCGCTGTGCCAGATCCTGACTCGCGACGGCCTGTTCCTTCAAACCGCCGGACACCTCGGAAATGGTACCCACCACCTGCTGCGCATGGCCGTCGATGGCGAGCACCTTTGCACCGGCAGTTTCAGCCATCTGCAAACCATCACGCACGCGCACCACCGTGTTCTGCATGTGCTCGGATACATCGGCAGCGCCGGACTGGATGCGCTGCACCATCTGGGTGATTTCACTGGCCGAGCGCGCCGACTGTTCGGCCAGCTTGCGCACTTCGTCGGCCACCACAGCGAAACCGCGCCCCATTTCACCCGCCCGCGCCGCTTCGATCGCGGCATTCAGCGCCAGCAGATTGGTCTGATCGGCGACATCGCGGATGACATGCACGATGGTGGTGATGCGCGACACTTCTGCGCCCAGATCGTTGGCGCGCTGCGAACTGGCTTCGATGCCTTCGGTCACCTGCTTGATCTGCGACACCATGGCGCGGATGTCGGCAGCGCCTTCGGATGCGCGATGCCCGGCCTCGACCGACGTCGCGTTGGCCTCCTGGCTCAGTTCGCTGACGTGGGTGATCGAGGTCGACATTTCTTCCAGCGACGCCGCCATGGCCGCCGCCAGTTCCGCCTGCGATTCCGACGAACTTCTGACCTGATCGGTCGCGCCCGACAGCTGCAGCGCCGAATCGCTCAACCGGCTGTTGGCACTGCCGATGGTCGTCACCATCTGGCGCAGTGCCTGCTGCATGGCCTGCACCTCGACCTGCACGCTGGCCAGTTCGCTGCGCCCTTCCGGACGCAGATCGCTCGTCAGGTCGCCTTCGGCGATGCGCTTCACGGCGCCCAGCGTTTCGTTCAGTTGCCCGGTGATGCTGCGCGTGATCACGAGGGAAATCACGATGCTCGCCGCGATGACCATCACCGCGGCAACGATGACCGCGAGCTTGAGCGATTCGGCGCCGGATTCCAGCGAGGCGATCGAGCGGGCGTTGCGCGAGCGGACCGCCTCGCTCAACTTTCCGGTGGCGTCATTCAGCGAGATCGCCGCCGGACCGTGCGGCGCATGCAGCAGCGCGTTCGCTTCGGCGTTGCGGTTGGCGAAGGACAAGACGGCGATGTCTTCGGTGATCTTCTTGAAGGCCGCCCAACGATCCGTAATGGCAGCCGCGGCGGCCTGCTCGTCCGCAGGCGTATCCGGCAGCGCCACCAGCGCTGCAAGCTTCGCAACCGCTGTTTCTGCCGCCGCTTCGTACTTGTCGAGCTTGGCGCGCACGGCAGCGAGCTGCGTGCCTTCTGTTTCGATGATGGCCGAACGCGAATAGACCCGCACGCGCTGGATCGAGTCATTCAGGTCGGCAATGGCGTCGACCTTGGGCTGCGTGCGTTCGCTGACCTCGTGCGACACATCGGCGATGTGCATCGACTGGATCTCGATGAACACGACGACAGCAGCAAAGATCAGCGCGATCAGGCCGAAGCCGAGACCGAGTCGCGCGGCGATGGACAGGTTCTTCATGGCTGTTCCCCTTGTTTTGGGCTACCCGCACAGGTCATTCCTGCGTCTGAAAGGGAATGCTGCTTCATCGGATATCCCCGGGTACCGTGGGGATTTTTACGACTTTCGGGTAAACAACCTTTAGCAGAAGTGCGCCATTTCCGGCACATATTTCTGGCGCGGTAGCAGGATCGATACGTAGCGTGCTAAGCGGCTCCCGGATCGAGATCGGCGGGCACCGGCAGGTCGGCAGGCGGACGGGGCTTTTCGACGCCCTTGGCGAAGGCGTCGTTCAGTTGATAGACGTAGGCAAGCACCTCGGCGACCGCGCGGAACAGCCGCGCCGGCACCTCCTGCTCGAGATCCACGTGCTTGTGCAGGGCACGCGCCAGCGGCGGCGCCTCGACCAGCGGCACGCCGGCTTCGGCCGCCAGCGTGCGGATGCGCAGCGCCACTTCGCCGGCGCCCTTGGCCACCACCCGCGGTGCGCCGCCCTTGGCCACGTCGTACTTCAGCGCCACCGAAAAGTGGGTCGGGTTGGTCACCACGACGTCGGCCTTCGGCACATTGGCCATCATGCGGCTGCGCGCCATTTCGCGCTGCTGCTGGCGGATGCGGCCCTTCACCTGCGGGTCGCCTTCCTGCTCCTTGAATTCCTGCCGCGCCTCTTCCTTGGTCATCTTCAGCTCGGACTGGTAATGCCAGAGCTGGAACGGCACGTCGATCGCAACGATCAGCGCCATGCCGGCCACCAGGATCAGCGTGGCGGTCATCACCAGGTCGCCGGTCGCCGCCAGTGCAACGTCGACCGGCGCGCTGAACATGGCGAACAGCATGTCCTGGTCACGCAGCACGACCCAGGCGGCGACGCTGCCGACCAGCGTGGCCTTGCCAACGCCCTTGCCCAGTTCGACCAGCGCGGTTTTCGACACCATGCGCTTGAGGCCGGCCAGCGGATTGAGTTTGGAGAATTTCGGCTCGAGCGCCTTGGGCGCAAACACCGCGCCGCCCATCAGGAAGGGTGCGACCAGCGCAGCGACCAATAGCGCCAGCATCAGCGGCGCCAGCACGATCAACCCGTCGACGATGCGGTCGATCAGGATGGTGAACATCGCCGACGGATCGAAGATCGCACGCCGGTCCACGGTCAGCCCGTCGCGCAGCAGTTGCGCGCTGCGCGGCCACATCCAGCCGGCCAGACCATACATGCCGGCCACACCGGTCATGGTGACCAGAAAGGTCGCCAGCTCGCGCGAACTCGGTACCTGCCCCTCTTCCCGCGCCTTCTCCAGCTTGCGCTGTGACGCGGGTTCGGTTTTTTCGAGGTCGCTTTCTTCTGCCACGTTCGCAGATCAGCCGGAGGAATGAACAGGACGCCGATTGTGCAATCACCGCGCGCCGGGCGATCAACGGAAAAGACGGGGAAAAGGGCGGCGAAGCACGCACGCGGACCACAACTGCGTGACACGGCGCGTCGCCGCGCAACAAGTAGTAGCAGTACCTGCGCGGTTAATTCAAAAACGGACTAAGCAATTCACTTCTTATTATTTCCAGATATGGAAAGCACTCCGTAGGCTCTTCAATCGACATTCCGCACCAACATTCAATTCCGGGACCACCATGCACATTACTTCCCACACACCGGGGCGACGACCGTGAGCCGGAGCACCCGGCGCGTGCTGCCGGGCTTCAATCTGACGCTCGGCTACACGCTGTTCTATCTGTCGGTGATCGTGCTGATCCCGCTGTCTGCCGTATTCATCAAGACGACCGAACTCGGACTGGCGGAATTCTGGGCCGTCGTCACCGCACCGCGCGTCGTCGCGACCTACAAGCTCACGTTCGGCGCGTCGCTGCTGGCCGCCGCCATCAATGCGCTGTTCGGCCTGATGCTCGCCTGGTCGCTGGTGCGCTACAGCTTTCCGGGCAAGAAACTGGTCGACGCCCTGATCGACCTGCCGTTCGCATTGCCGACCGCGGTGGCCGGCATCGCGCTGACGGCGCTGTATGCCAGGAACGGCTGGCTGGGCCAGTGGATCGAAGGTGAATTCGGCATCAAGGTCGCTTTCGGCCCGCTCGGTGTGCTGGTCGCGCTGATCTTCATCGGCCTGCCCTTCGTCGTGCGCACGGTACAGCCCATCCTCGAGGACCTCGATACCGAACTGGAAGAAGCGGCCGCCAGTCTGGGCGCGCGCCGCTGGCAAACCTTCCGCTACGTGACGCTGCCCATCCTGCTCCCTGCGCTGCTGACCGGTTTCGCGCTGGCCTTTGCCCGCGCGGTCGGCGAGTACGGCTCGGTCATCTTCATTGCCGGCAACATTCCCATGGTGTCGGAGATCACCCCGCTGATCATCATCACGAAGCTGGAACAGTACGACTACGCCGGTGCGACCGCGATTGCGGTGGTGATGCTGGTGCTGTCCTTCATCCTGCTGCTGACCATCAACGGTCTGCAGGCCTGGACCAACAAGGTAACCGGGAGGGACCGCTGATGGCTGCCGTCACGTCGCTGCACGCCGCGGTCGACCATGCCGCCAGATTCGAAACGCGGTCGGCCACCCGCGAGCCGACCTGGATCAAATGGACGATCGTCGGCGTTTCGCTGACCTTCTTCACGCTGTTCCTGCTGATGCCGCTGATTGCGGTGTTCGTCGAGGCCTTCCGCAAGGGCTGGGACACCTATCTTGCTGCGCTGATCGAGCCGGATGCGCTGTCTGCCATCCAGCTCACGCTGATCGCGGCGGCCATTGCGGTGCCACTGAATCTGAGCTTCGGCGTGGCCGCCGCATGGGCCATCACCAAATTCGAGTTTCCGGGCAAGCAGGTGCTGATCACGCTGATCGACCTGCCGTTCTCGGTATCGCCGGTGGTGGCCGGCCTGATCTATGTGCTGGTGTTCGGCGCCCAGGGCTGGTTTGGTTCTTCGCTGGCCGACAACGACATCAAGATCATCTTCGCGGTACCGGGCATCGTGCTGGCGACGGTTTTCGTCACCTTTCCCTTCGTGGCGCGTGAGCTCATCCCGCTGATGCAGGCGCAGGGCAAGGAAGAGGAAGAAGCCGCCGTGGTGCTGGGCGCGAGCGGATGGCAGACCTTCTGGCACGTCACCCTGCCCAACATCAAATGGGGCCTGCTGTACGGCGTCATCCTGTGCAATGCGCGGGCGATGGGTGAGTTCGGCGCCGTGTCGGTGGTGTCGGGTCACATCCGCGGGCTGACCAACACCATGCCATTGCACGTCGAAATTCTTTACAACGAATACCAGTTTGCCGCCGCCTTCGCCGTGGCATCCGTACTGGCCCTGCTGGCGCTGGTCACACTGTGCATCAAGACGTGGATCGAGCATCAGGCTGCAAAGACCAAGGAAGAATCATGAGCATCCAGGTACGGAACATCCACAAGGGCTTCGGCGATTTCGTGGCGCTGGGCGACGTGTCGCTCGACTTTCCGACCGGCGAACTGGTCGCGCTGCTCGGCCCGTCCGGCTGCGGCAAGACCACGCTGCTGCGCATCATCGCCGGCCTCGAGTTCGCCGACAGCGGCCGCGTGCTGCTCGACGGCGATGACGCCTCGGACACCCACGTGCGCGAGCGCCATGTCGGCTTCGTGTTCCAGCACTACGCACTGTTCCGACACATGAATGTGTTCGACAACGTCGCCTTTGGCCTGCGCATGAAGCCGCGTGCCGAGCGCCCCAGCGAAAAGGTGATCCGCACCAAGGTGCATGACCTGCTCAAGCTGGTGCAGCTCGACTGGCTGGCCGACCGCTTTCCGTCGCAGTTGTCCGGCGGCCAGCGTCAACGCATCGCACTGGCCCGCGCGCTGGCGGTCGAACCGCGCGTGCTGCTGCTCGACGAGCCGTTCGGCGCACTCGACGCCAAGGTGCGCAAGGAATTGCGCCGCTGGCTGCGCCGGCTGCACGACGAGTTGCACATCACGTCGATCTTCGTCACGCACGACCAGGAAGAGGCGCTCGAGGTGGCCGACCGCGTTGTGCTGATGGACCACGGCAAGGTGGAACAGATCGGCACGCCGGAAGAGGTGTACCGCCATCCGGCCACACCCTTCGTCTACGGCTTCCTCGGCGCGGTGAATCCGTTTCATGGGCGCATCGACGGCAGTACGGTACGCATCGGCGACGATATCCTGCCGCATCGTGTCAACGACTTCAGCCAGGGCGACGAGGTCGTTGCCTTCGCCCGGCCGCACGAGCTGGACATCGTCATCGACCCGGCGTCCACCGCCGGCGTGTCGGCACGCATCGCCCGCGTACTGTCGTTCGGCGTCACGGCCAGGGTGGAGCTCGACGGCCTCAATGGGGTGTCGGGTCAGCACTTCGAAGTGGAAATGACGCGCACTCGAGTCGAGGCGCTGGGACTGCTGGAGGGCCAGCCGGTGCGGCTGCTGCCGTCGCAATTGCGCGTCTTCGCGCGCTGATCAGGGATTTCAGGAAAGACACGCATCATGAATTTTCAGCAACTTCGCATCATCCGCGAAACGGTCAGGCGGCAATTCAACCTGACCGAAGTCGCCAATGCGCTGTTCACCTCGCAGTCGGGCGTGAGCAAGCACATCAAGGACCTCGAAGACGAACTGGGCATCGAGCTGTTCGTGCGCAAGGGCAAGCGCCTGCTTGGCCTGACCGACCCCGGCAGCGAACTGGTCGAGATCGTCGAACGCATGCTGCTCGACGCCGGCAACATCAAGCGGCTGGCGGAACAGTTCGCCCGCCGCGACGAGGGCCAGTTACGCATCGCCACCACGCATACGCAGGCACGCTATGCGCTGCCGCGCGTGGTGACCGAATTCAAGCGGCTGTTCCCCAAGGTGCATCTGGTGCTGCTGCAGGCCAGCCCGGGTGAAATCGTCGAGCTGCTCAATGACGGCGAGGCGGACATCGGCATCGCCACCGAAACGCTTGCCGGCGCGCCAGAACTGGTGGCCTTCCCGTTCTATTCATGGCATCACGCCGCGATCGTGCCGGCCGGCCACCCCCTCGAAATCGTGTCGCCGCTGACGCTGGAAGCCATCGCCGAACATCCGGTGGTGACCTATCACGAAGGCTTCACCGGCCGGTCAAGCATCGACGCCACCTTTGCGCGCGCCGGCCTGCTGCCCGACATCGTCATGTCGGCACTCGACGCCGACGTGATCAAGACCTATGTGGAACTCGGGCTGGGCGTCGGCATCGTCGCGTCGGTCGCCTTCAATCCGGACCGTGACAGCGGGCTGCGCCTGCTCGACAGCGACCATCTGTTTGCCGCCAACACCAGCCTGATCGCCCTGCGCCGCAAGCACTACCTGCGCGGCTATGCCTATCGCTTCATCGAACTGTGCGAGCCGTCGCTGAACGAGGTGACGGTCAAGGCCGCGCTCAAACCCGGCGCAGCGGAAGACTGACCCTCCGGCGCACGACAGCACGGAACGAGCCCCCTGCAGCACTTGCTGCAGGGGGCTTCCTTCATTGCGCAGCCGCGTCGCAGAGACCCAATCCGGCGCGCGGACCCGGCGCACTGCGGTGCATAAGCTTTGCGTGGAGTGTGCGCAAAGCAATGCAGATCTAATTGGTTCGCACCGCCCGAAGCGCCGCCTACAGTGCGCTCCGTCACTACCCCACGGAGTCCGGAAAAATGCGTCACACCCTGAGGAACATCGCCGCCAGCCTGCTGCTCGGCAGCACGCTCGCCACCTCGGCCATCGCGGCCGACATCACGCTGCTCAACGTGTCCTACGATCCGACGCGCGAGCTTTATCAGGAATACAACGCCGCCTTCGCGAAGCACTGGAAGGCGAAGACCGGCGACACCGTCACCGTCAAGCAGTCGCACGGCGGATCGGGCAAGCAGGCGCGCGCCGTCATCGACGGTCTGGAAGCCGACGTGGTCACGCTGGCACTCGCCTATGACGTGGCTGCGCTGCACGAAAAGGGCAAGCTGATTCCGGCCGACTGGCAGAAGCGCCTCAAGCACAACGCCTCGCCCTACACGTCGACCATCGTGTTCCTGGTGCGCAAGGGCAATCCCAAGGGCATCAAGGACTGGAACGACCTGACCAAGCCGGGCGTAGAGGTGGTGACGCCGAACCCGAAGACCTCGGGCGGCGCACGCTGGAACTACCTCGCGGCGTGGGGTTACGCACTGAAGCAGCCGGGCGGTTCGGATGCCACCGCAAAGGAATTCGTCAGGAAGCTGTTCGCCAACGTGAAAGTGCTCGACTCCGGTGCCCGCGGTTCGCTGACCACCTTTGCCGAGCGCGGCATCGGCGACGTGTTCATTTCGTGGGAAAACGAAGCCTATCTGGCCGTGAAGGAACTGGGCCCGGAAAAGTTCGATCTGGTCACACCGTCGATGTCCATCCTCGCCGAACCGCCGGTCAGCGTGGTGGACAAGGTGGTCGACAAGCGCGGCACCCGCGCTGTGGCAACCGCCTACCTGGAATACCTGTACAGCCCGGAAGGTCAGGACATCGCCGGCAAGCACTACTACCGCCCGATCGATCCGACCGTTGCGGCAAAGTATTCGGGGCAGTACGCCAAGGTGTCGCTGTTCAGCATCGACGACGTGTTCGGCGGCTGGGACAAGGCGCAGAAGGCGCACTTCTCCGACGGCGGCGTGTTCGACCAGATCACCGTGCGCTGAGCAACCGCCGTGGCGATATGCCCTCTGTTCATCCGGCGCGAGCCGGGCGAACAGAGCAGTTCCGCGCCTTCAGACCGATCAGGCCGAGCCCGGCCAGCAGCATGGCCCAACCGGTCGGTTCGGGTACCGGCAGCGTCGGGCCTTCCGCGAACCGCCCGCCCGGGCTGCTCAACGTGACGCCGGCCTGCGGCACCCAGGTCGACTGGAACGAGTTCCACGAATCGAAGAACTGGCCGCCCGGGCTGCCATAGACGTAGGCGGACATGGACAGCTCTTCCCTGAGGTCGGCACCCTGGGTAAGGACCGTGAAAGCAAGGTCGTACGCGAAGGTGAAGACGCCATCCTGATCGGCGTCTTCCCAGACCAGATTGAACAGTGGATTGAAGACGTCGTTGTCCAGCGCGTCCTTGATGAAGATGCTTTCGAACGTCGTCTGCCCGGTCACCCGGTTCTCGGTGGCGAACCCGCCATAGGGACGAAGTGCCATTTCGCCCTGCTCGACCGCAAAGTGGAACTGGTAGAACGTGCCTGCCGTCCAGAGCGCATAGGAGACACCGAAATTCGCAGTCCCTTCGGTGAAACGTCCATCCTGCTGCAGCCGGATGTCGAGGCTTGCCGACTGTGGCACCGCGGTTCCGCAGACGTCGCCTCCGCAGATGAATCCCTCGTCGCGGTAGGACAGGTCGGAATGGACATGGCCGCGCACCGGCCAGGCGCCGCTGACACCGATCCTTGCCTCCAGGCGTCCCAGACTGTCGAATCCGATCTGCGATCGGGCGAAGTTGTTCGAATCGAACTCGACCGAACTGCCCGGCTGCCAGAGCGACGGATCGGTCACCGGCGAATGGCCGTCCATCAGGTAGCTGCCGTCGGGCAGCGTGACGTAGCTCCAGCTGCGGAAGGTGTCGGCCGCAGCCGGCGAACCGAACGCCAGCAGTGCAGCCGTGGCAAGGGCAGCGTGCAGGCGCGCCTGTCGAAAGGAAATGCGGCGTGACGCGCGATCATCAGTGTTCATGTCGAAGCTCCATGGATATCCGCTACCCGCGCCATCACACCCGATGGCGCGGCCGAGGCGAAGCTCCGATAAGGCACCGATTTCGTCCACCGCGTATTGAGCCGCATCAATCCAAGCGCGCCCTCCGTTCGATCTGGGGTTCGACGTGACGAGGAACGACAGGTGCCACGCCGCATCAGGCAGGCGATCGCTCTCCCGTCTGCAGCCGCCAGAGCGACGCATAGATGCCGCCCTGCGCGACCAGTGCGTCGTGGGTGCCGGATTCGACGATGCGGCCGCCGTCGATGACGTGAATGACGTCGGCCTGACGCACGGTGGACAGCCGATGGGCGACGATCAGCGTCGTGCGGCCGACCACCAGGCGGTCGAGCGAGCGCTGGATGGCGGCTTCGGTTTCGTTGTCCACCGCCGACGTCGCCTCGTCGAGCAGCAGGATGGGCGGGTCTTTCAGAATGGCGCGCGCCAGCGCCAGCCGCTGCCGCTGGCCGCCGGACAGCTTCATGCCGCGCTCGCCGACCTGGGTGTCGTAGCCCTGCGGCAGCGCGCGGATGAAGTCGTGCGCCTCGGCCGACTGCGCCGCCCGCACGATGGCGTCACGCGGCACGTCGGCCATGCCGTAGGCGATGTTGTCGGCGACCGACGCGTCGGCGAGGAAGGTGTCCTGCGCGACATAGCCGATGGCGCGCCGCACGTCCTGCAGGCGCAGCGCCGAAATCGGCTGGCCGTCGAGCAGCACCCGGCCCTGCTGCGGTTCGTAGAAGCGCAGCAGCAGCTTGATCAGCGTGCTCTTGCCACCACCGGTGCTGCCGACGAAGGCCACGGTCCGGCCGGCAGCGATGTGCAGGTCGATGCCATCGAGCGCCGGCCGTGCGCTGCCATCGTAGGCGAAGCTCACCTGCTCGAACGCGAGTTCGCCGCGCACCGCCTCGCGCGGCAGCGCATGGCCTTCGTAGCCGATGCTCACCGGCGTGTCGATCAGGTCCATCACGCGCTGGATGGACGACATCGAGCGCTGGTACAGATCGGTCAATTCGGCCAGCCCGGTCAGCGGCCACAGCAGGCGCTGCGTCAGGTAGACCAGCACCGAATAGCTGCCGACGCCGATGTCGCCCTCGAGCGCCAGGAAGCCGCCGTACAGCAGCGTCACCGTGAAGCCGGCGAGGATGGCCATCCGGATGACCGGCGTGATGGCCGCCGACAGCCGGATCGCCTCGCCATTGCGACGGCGGTAGTCATTCGAGCCATCGCGGATGTGCCCGGCTTCGAACTCTTCCGCCGCATAGGCCTTGACGGTGGCGATGCCCTGCAGGTTGTTGTTCAGCCGCGTGGCCAGCGCACCGGCCGATTCGCGCACCGCCGTGTAGCGCGGCGCCAGCCGGCGCTGGAACCAGAAGGCGCCATACAGGATGAGCGGCACCGGAATCAGCGCAAGAAAGGCCAGTTCGTGCGTCAGCACGAAGAACACGCCGCCGACCATCAGCGAGCCGACGAACACCTGGATCAGCTCGTTCGCGCCGCCATTGAGGAAGCGCTCCATCTGGTTGATGTCCTCGTTCAGGATGGACAGCAGATTGCCGCTGCGATTGCGCTCGAAGTAAGCCATGTCCAGCTGCTGCACATGACGGTAGGCCTCCATCCGCAGATCGTGCTGCAGATTCTGCGCAAGCGAGCGCCAGCGCACGTCGTACAGGTACTGGAAGGCCGATTCACCGATCCAGATCAGCACCGTCAGGATGGCCAGCAGCACCAGCTGGTCCTTCGGATCGACGATGCCGAGCCCGGCGAGAAAGGACGCCTTCTGGTTCACGACCACATCGACCGCCACGCCGATCAGGATTTCCGGCAGCACATCGAAGAACTTGTTCAGCACCGAATAGAGCGAGGCTATGCGTACGTCTCGGCGGTACTGGCGGGCGTGAGAAAACAGGCGGGAAAGCGGGTGCATGGCAGAGTCTTCGCGCAAGAAATCGGCAGCGGGCGGAGGAAGAAGTCCTGGTGGCGTGAGCCCGCCCCGGATGATGCCATTCGGCCAGAAGAAAGCCGCAGGCAAACCGGTCGGCATCGTCAGCACAGCGCGGCTTGCCGAGTTTTTCGCGAAGCATATGAGTTCTTGTTGCTTCCCGCGATCGAACGACGCGCTTAACCTGTGCAGGCAATGGCTGCATTCGGGCGCCGATCGGACCGACCGACGCGTAAACGATGGCCGTTGCCCTGCAAACGGGCAGATGAGGCATCTTCCCGCCCCCTACGTCCGTAGCGGTGGGTAACATGGGCAATGCAGGGTTCGGCAGCGCGGCTTGCACCGATGTTTTCGAACGATTTGCCGTGAACAGCGGTCTGTGGGAGGCACCTGCAGACTTTGTTCGATCTTCGCCCCGGAGTACGCCTGATGAAACTGAAAACCTTCTGGATGGTATTTGCGCTGGCCACTTCGGCGCAGGCGGCCACGACCGCGACCATGGCGCCGCAGCTGAGGCCGGTCGAGGCGCACGCGCTGGCGGCACAGGCCAGCGCAGAGTTGCTGTCGCGTTTTCATTATCAGAACGTGCCGCTCGACGACGCGATGTCGATCCGGATCTTCGACCGCTATCTGAAGACCCTCGATCCGGAGCGCATCTATTTCCTGCAGTCAGACATCGACACCTTCGGCGCGGTGCGCACCCTGCTCGATGACGCCATCCTGCAGCAGAAGCTGGATGCGCCGTTTGCGATCTTCACCCGCTACACGCAGCGGGTGCGCGAACGCATGGCGGGTGCGCGCGAACTGCTGGCCACCGGTTTCGATTTCAACAAGCAGGACAGCTACCGCTATGTGCGCACCGATGTGCCTTGGGCCAGTTCGGAGGCGGAACTGAAGGAAATCTGGCGCAAGCGGGTGAAGAACGACTGGCTGCGCCTGAAGCTGGCCGGCAAGGATGATGCCGCGATCCGCGACACCTTGACCAAGCGCTACGAGCAGGCGATGTCGCATACGGCGCGTTCGAAGAGCGATGACGTGTTCCAGCTGTTCATGAATGCCTACGCGGAATCGATCGAACCCCATACCAGCTATCTTGGCCCGCGTGCGTCGGCCGACTTCGCCATCACGATGAAGCTGTCGCTGGTCGGCATCGGCGCCGTGCTGCAGGAGCGCGACGAATACGTGACCATCCGCGAACTGGTGCCGGGCGGCCCGGCTGCGCGCTCGGAGCAGCTGGCGATCGGCGACCGCATCGCCGGCGTGGCCAAGGACGAAAACGCACCGATGGCCGATGTGCTCGGCTGGCGGGTCGATGACGTCGTGCAATTGATCCGCGGCAACAAGGACACCAAGGTGATCCTGGACGTGCTGCCGGCGGACGCCGGCCCGGACGGCAAGCACAAGCGCATCACTTTGGTGCGTGACACCATCAAGCTGGAAAAGCAGGCCGCCGCAAAATCGGTGATCGAGGTCGGCGGCGACGTGAAGCAGAAGGTCGGCGTGATCACGCTGCCCACCTTCTATCAGGACGTCGACGCCCGTCACAAGAACGACGAGAACTACCGCAGTGCCAGCCGTGACGTGGCGAAACTGCTGGCCGAACTGAAAGCGGAGAACGTCGGCGCAGTCCTGATCGACCTGCGCAACAACGGCGGCGGCTCGCTTGATGAGTCGGTGCGGCTGACCGGCCTGTTCATCGACCGGGGCCCGGTGGTGCAGCAGCGCAATCCGAAGGGACAGGTCCGCATCGAGCAGGATCGCGACCCCGGCGTGGCCTGGGACGGTCCGGTCGGCGTGCTGATCAACCGTGCGTCGGCCTCGGCGTCGGAAATCTTTGCGTCGGCGATCCAGGACTACGGGCGCGGCATCGTCATCGGCGAACAGAGCTTCGGCAAGGGCACGGTGCAGACCCTGCTCGACATGGACGAAATGGCGAAAAGCGAGAAGCCGACCTACGGCGAACTGAAGCTGACCATCGCGCAGTTCTTCCGCGTGTCCGGCGGTACGACGCAGCTGCGCGGCGTGACGCCGGACATCCCGCTCGCGTCGTTTGCCGACCGCGAACGCTTCGGCGAATCGAGCTACGACAACGCGCTGCCCTGGACGCAGATCGAACCGGCCGACTTCAAGCCGGTGGGCAGCACGCGCGAGCTGCTGCCGGCGCTGACCTCGCGACACAGTGCCCGGGTGGCGAACGACGCCGGCTATCGCGAACTGCTGGAAGACATCGCCGAGGTCGAAGCCATCCGCAAGCGCACGGAAATCTCGCTCAATGAAAAGGAGCGGCGCAAGGAACGTGAAGCGCAGGAAGCCCGGCTGAAGGCGCGTTCGCAGACCAAGGGCGTCGCCGATGGCGACACCGACGGCCCGGCGCTGCCGCGCGATGACGGACTGCAGGCGGGCGAACGCAGCCTGAGCGCGGAACTGGCCGCAGAAAAGTCACGCAAGGCGGCGCGCGACGTATTGCTCGACGAAGCCGCACATATCATGGGCGACATGGTGAGCCTGACGAAGTCCGGAACGGAACTGGCGCGCAACGGCAAGGCGACGGCGGGCGTCGCGGCCGGGCAATGAATGGATACGTCGTGGCCGGCCCGTTCCGCGGGCCAGCTGTCAAAGCGAGGACGATGTAAATGAATGAAGGGGTGAGCCCGGTGCTTGTCGTGCCGGGACTCAACGGCAGCGGGCCGGCGCACTGGCAGAGCTGGATCGAAGGTCTGATCGGCGCGCAGCGCGTGCATCAGGACGACTGGAGCCGGCCGGACATCGATTCGTGGTCGGCGCGGGTCGAAGCCGCCATCGGCGCGCAGTCCAGGCCGGTGTGGCTGGTGGCGCACAGCTTCGGCTGCCTCGCATCGGTGGTCGCCGCCAGCCGCCAGCCGGACCGGATTGCCGGCGCCCTGCTGGTCGCACCCGCCAGCCCGGACCGGTTCGGCATCACGTCGCGCATTCCGGACACGGCCTTGCCCTTCCCGGCGGTACTGGCGGCGAGCCGGAACGATCCATGGATGAAATTCATGTCGGCCGCGCACTGGGCCGAACGATGGGGCGCGCGCCTCGTCGATCTCGGCGAGGCCGGACACGTCAACCCGGAATCCGGCCACGGCCCGTGGCCGGCCGGACTCGAACTGTTCCGCCAGCTTCAGGCGAGTGCGCCGGCCATGACCGGATCGCTGCAGGACTGACGCGGGCAACCGGTTCGCCTCGGGCGACTGCCCCGAGGCGCCTTTCCTCAGGTGCCTTCCAGCTCTTTCTGCAGTTCGCCGGACTGGAACATTTCCTTGACGATGTCGCAGCCGCCGATGAATTCGCCGCGCACATAGAGTTGCGGAATGGTCGGCCAGTTGGCGTATTCCTTGATGCCCTGACGGATTTCCGCGTCTTCCAGCACATTGACCGTGTGCAGGTTCTGCACGCCGACGTGCTTCAGAATCTGGATCACCGTGGCCGAAAAGCCGCACTGCGGAAACTGCGGCGTGCCCTTCATGAACAGCACCACCGGATGGCTGGTGACGGTTTCCTTGATCTGTTCCTGGACGCTCATGGTGTTTCCTTTCAATGGTTCAAGTCAAAGCCCTGCCGCGCATGACGCACACAGGGCGCAATCTGTCCGGATGAAGCGACCCGTTCATCCGCCTGCGTGAATCGGTCCGCGCATCTGCGCAGTCTACCGGGCCATCGCGCCGCCGGTGACGCGTTCGATGCCGGCGAGGTCACGCCACGAGCTTACATCGGTCAGCCCGGTGCAGCGCATCAGCGCACGCACCGCCGGCGCCTGATCGTGACCATGCTCGCACAGCAACCAGCCTCCGGGCGCGATTCTTTCCGGCGCGCTGCCACACAGGCGGCGCAGGTCGTCCAGTCCGTCCGCGCCGCCGATGAGCGCCGCTTCGGGTTCGAAGCGCAGGTCGCCCTGCGCAAGGTGTTCATCGCCCACCCGGATGTACGGCGGATTCGACACGATGCAGTCGAATTCGTGCCCGGTCATGCCTTCCAGCCAGTTCGAGGCGATGAAGGCGATTTCAAGGCCCAGCCGCTGCGCGTTGCCGCGCGCGATCTGCAGCGCGACATCGGACCGGTCGAGCGCCGTCACCTGGGCCTGCGGGCAGTTCGCCTTGATGGCCAGCGCGATCGCACCGGAGCCGGTGCCGGCGTCGAGCACGCGTGGCGCATCCAGATCGCGAATGCGCGCGAGCGCCAGCTCGACCAGCAACTCGGTATCCGGCCGCGGAATCAGCACCCCCGGCGCGACCGCGAGGTCGAGCCCGAAGAACTCGCGACGACCGACCAGATAGGCCACCGGTTCGCCCGCTGCACGCCGTTCGAGCAGCGCATCGAGCGCGACGACCGCAGGTTCCGCCAGCTGCTCGCGGCCGCGCGCGATCAACCCGGCACGGTCGCAGCCCAGCGCGTGCGCGGCCAGCACCTGCGCATCGCGCCCTTCGATGCGGGTACGGGCGCTGCGCAACCAGTCGTCCAGCGTCATCGGAAGCCGTTACCCGGCACGACGCGACAAGAGAGACTTCACGCGCCCTCCTCGGCCAGTTGCGCCAGCTGTTCGGCCTGGTGCTCGTGCGCCAGTGCGTCGAGCAGTTCGGTCAGGTCGCCGTCCATGATGGCGTCGATCTTGTACAGCGTCAGGTTGATGCGGTGGTCCGTGATGCGGCCCTGCGGAAAATTGTAGGTGCGGATGCGCTCCGACCGGTCACCGCTGCCGACCAGGCTCTTGCGCGTCGAGGCGATCTGGCTGTCGCGCGCGCGCACCTGCGCATCGCGGATGCGCGCTGCCAGCACGGCCATCGCCTGCGCCTTGTTGCGGTGCTGGCTGCGGTCGTCCTGACATTCGACGACGATGCCGGTCGGCACGTGGGTGATGCGGACCGCCGAATCGGTCTTGTTGATGTGCTGACCGCCGGCACCCGACGCGCGGAAGGTGTCGATGCGCAGGTCGGCCGGGTTGATGTCGATCTCCGCCACCTGATCGACCTCGGCCATCACGGCCACCGTGCAGGCGGAGGTGTGGATGCGGCCCTGCGTCTCGGTGACCGGGACGCGCTGCACACGGTGGCCGCCCGATTCGAATTTGAGCCGCGAATAGACGCCCTCGCCGGCCACGCGCGCGATGATTTCGCGGTAGCCGCCGAGGTCGGATTCGCTCGCCGACACGATCTCCACCTTCCAGCGGCAGCGCTCGGCGTGGCGCGAATACATGCGGAACAGGTCGGCCGCGAACAGCGCCGATTCATCGCCGCCGGTGCCGGCGCGGATTTCCAGGAACACGTTGCGGCCGTCGTCCGGATCCTTCGGCAGCAGGGCGCGCTGCAGGTCGGCTTCGAGCCGTGCCATGTCGCTGGCGGACTGTTCGATTTCCGCCTGGGCCAGTTCCTTCATGTCGGGATCGGTCAGCATGGCGCGCGCCGCTTCGCCGTCGTCACGCGCCTTGCACCAGGCCTGGTACAGCGCGATCACCGGCGTCAATTCAGCATGTTCGCAGGTGAAGCGGCGGTAGCGGTCGATGTCCGACGTCACGTCGGGATCGGACAGCGCGGCGTCGAGGTCGGCCAGACGTTGCGACAGATGTTCGAGCTTGTCGGCGATGCGCGGTTTCATGCGGGGCGTTCGGAGAAGTATCGGGGCGCCGGGGCAAGCCGGCGGAAAGGACAGACGGCGGGCGCCGCTAGCCTTCGCGGTCGTGCAGCGGGTACAGGCGTTGCACCAGATCCTCGATCTGGCCGCGTGCTTCCGAGGGCGCTTCGTTGAGCAGGCGGGTCGGGCCGTGCATCAGCTTGTTCGTGAGGTTGCGCGACAGCGTGTCGAGCACGCGGTCAGGCGCTTCGCCACGGGTCAGGGCACGCAGTGCGCGCTCCAGTTCCAGCATGCGCATGTCTTCGGCGTGACCGCGCAGCGCACGGATCGCCGGCACCGCTTCGCGGGCCTGCACCCACTGCAGGAAGTTGGCCACCCGCGCATCGATGATGCCCTGCGCCTCGACCACGGCCGCCTGCCGCGATTCGAGGCCGGAATCGACGATCTGCGCGAGATCGTCGACGGTGTAGAGGAACACGTCGTTGAGCTTGCCGACCTCGCCTTCGATGTCGCGCGGCACCGCCAGGTCGACCATGACGATGGGGCGGTACTTGCGCGCCTTCAGCGCACGTTCCACCAGACCGAGACCGATGATGGGGAGCGGACTCGCCGTACAGGACAGCACGATGTCGAATTCGGACAGCCGTTCGCCGATCTCGTCGAGCTTCACCGCGGCGACCTTCAGGTCGGCCCGGGTGAAGCGCTGCGCCAGTGCCTGCGCACGCTCGATGGTGCGGTTGGCGATCACCATGCTGCGCGGCGTACAGCCCGCGAAGTGGGCGGCACACAGTTCCATCATTTCGCCGGCGCCGATGCACAGCACGCGCTGCGACGACAGGCTGCCGAAAATGCGTTCCGACAGATGCACGGCCGCCGCGGCCATCGACACGATGTTGGCGCCGATCGCGGTCGTCGAGCGCACTTCCTTGGCCACTGCGAAGCTGCGCTGGAACAGCTTGTGCAGCAGCGCCCCCAGCGTGCCTGCGTCTTCGGCGACGCGCACCGCCTCCAACATCTGCCCGAGGATCTGCGGCTCGCATAGCACCATCGAAACGAGACCCCTCGCCACGCGGAAGGCATGGCGCACCGCCTGGGGCTGCTCCAGCCTGTATACATAAGGTGCGATGTCGGACGGCGCGATGCGGTGGTACTCCGCCATCCAGTCCAGCGCACTGTCCGGATCGTTGGTCGCGCAGTACAGCTCGGTGCGATTGCAAGTCGACAGGATCGCGGCTTCCTGCACCGGACGGCCGCGGGTGAGTTCGCCCAGCGCGTCCGGCAGCGCTTCCGGCAGGAAAGTCATGCGCTCGCGCACCGCAAGCGGAGCGGTGTGGTGATTGAGACCAAGCGCGAACAGGGACATGTACGGGGAGCGACGCCTGCGTGAATGCCGATGGGTCGGGACGACACCGTCAGGCGCGCAGATTATAACAGCGGCGGTCGCCGCACCAGACCGGCCGCTTGCACAGGACCTGTTCGCCTCGAATGCGGTCCGCCTGGAAACTTCGATGCGTTCAGCCCGCTGCCGAAGCTACCCGGCCGAACGGCCGTCAACCGGCGTCCTCATGCCTTGCTGGCAGCCAACCCCGGGGCAACGCGACGCACTCGTCCGATGAGAACAGACCCTACCGCTGTGCGGCGATCATGGTGGCGAGGTGGGAAGCCGGGATGGCGTAGGTGATTCCGCTCGGTTGCGCCAGCACGCTTTCCTTGCCGGCCTTGACCAGCACCATGTTGATGATGCCGATCACCTCGCCCGTGTCCGGGTCGAATACCGGGCTGCCGCTGTTGCCCGGATAGGCGGTGGCATCGAGCTGGAACACCGGGAAGCTGCCGCGCGCGAGGCGGTTGCGGTTGGGCGCATTCAGCTGGCTCACGTTGTCGACCGGAATCACGATGGGAGTGATGGCCGACACGATGCCGCGATGGGTGACCGGGGTGAAACCCAGCACGCTGCCGATCGGAAAACCCGTGAAGGCGATCGACTGGCCTTCGGCCACCCGTGACGAGTCACCCAGCGCAAGCGCCGGCAGCGGCGCACCCTGGATCTGCAGCAGCGCGAGGTCATGTTCGGGGCTGGATGCCACGATGCGCGCTTCGCGTATCTGCGGTTTGCCATCGACCTGAGCCAGCACCGACAGGATTTCGAATTTCTCGTCGTCCAGCGTCACGCCCGCCACATGCGCGTTGGTCGCGATCAGCGTGCCATTGCCGACGACGAAACCGGTACCCTTCAACTCGAAGGCTGGCGCACGCGAGCGCATCAGCGTGCCGACGACGACGATGGACGGCTTGATGCGAACGATGGCGTCGGGCAACGCAGCACGCGCCAGCAGCGGCGCCGACAGCAGCGCCGCGCAGGCGAGACGGCGCCCGGCGTCAGCCACGGCGCGACACGATCTTCGGCAACACCGGCGAGGGCGTGGTGACGCGATGATCGTAAGGATGGTCCGGCTTGTTGAACAGGCTGCGGATGCGCTTCACGTACTCGCGGGTCTCACGGTACGGCGGCACGCCCTTGTAGCGATCGACTGCGCCCTCGCCCGCGTTGTAACCGGCGGTGGCCAGCTCGACATCACCTTCGAAATAGGCGAGCAGCCAGCGCAGATAGGCGAGGCCGCCGCGGATGTTCTGCACCGGATCGTAGGCATCGCGCACATTGAAGCGCTGTGCGGTTTCCGGGATGAGCTGCATCAGGCCCTGGGCGTTCTTCGGCGATTTTGCCTTCGGATTGAAATTCGACTCGGTGCCGATGACCGCCAGCACCAGATGCGGATCGATGTCGAAAGTCGGTGCCAGTTCGCGCACGATCTCGATCACCTTGCGCCGGTCCGGCGTGGTGCCGAAGGCGGCTTCGAGATCGGGGGCGATGCCCGCGATGACAACCGGCTCAGGCTCCGGCGGGTCGCGCATGCAGTCCGGCAGCTCGCGCGTCGGCTCACCGGTGAAACGCAGCATGCGCTGCGCGTGCTCGTGGCCCTGCCGCGCGGCCAGGTCAAAGAATGTGGCGGCCAGCGCATCGTCGCGCTCGACCCCGCGACCGTTGGCGTACATCCAGGCCAGATTGAACTGCGCTTCGGCTTCGCCCAGCTTGGACGCTTGGCAGTACAGCGCCGCCGCGCGCGCCGGGTCACGGCTGACGCCTTCGCCGTGCTCGAACAGACGTGCCTCGGCGAGCAGCGAGCGGGCGGCCGCCTCCGGTTCGAGTGCGAACGCGGGCGTCGCGGCGCACAACGCGATGGCAAACCGAACACTGCGAGGCAGCCAGGCGCTCATGATCAGGCCGCCGCAACGGGCGCAAAGCGCGCGATGTACCAGTCCATCGCCTCGGCGAGACCGCGACTGACGTCGTGACTGGGCACATAGCCCAGAAGGGTCTGCGCGCGGCCGATGTCGGCGAGCGAATGACGCACGTCGCCGGCCCGGAAATCCTGGTGCTGTGCCTGCGCCTTTGCGATGTCCGGAAAGCGCACCACGAGTTCGGCGCGCATGGCGTCGAACAGCTGGTTCAGCGTGGTCTGGCGGTGCGCCGCCACGTTGTACACGGTGTTGACCGCGTCGGCGCGCGTCGTCAGCGCGGCGAGCAGGTTGGCCTGCACCGTGTTGTCGATGTAACAGAAGTCGCGACTGGTTTCGCCGTCGCCATTGATGCGCACGGTGTCACCCAGCAGCAGCGCACGCGCCCATTTCGGGATCACCGCCGCGTAGGCGCCTTCAGGGTCCTGGCGCGCACCGAACACGTTGAAATAGCGCAGGCCGACGCACTGCAGGCCGTAGCAGCGGCCGAACACGTCGGCGTACAGCTCGTTGACGTATTTGGTGACGGCATACGGGGACAGCGGCCGGCCGATGACGTCCTCCACCTTCGGCAACGTCGGCGAATCGCCGTAAGTGGAACTGGACGCCGCATAGACAAAGCGTGACACGCCGGCATCGCGCGCCGCCACCAGCATGTTCAGGAAGCCATTGACGTTCGAATCGTGCGTCGCAAGCGGATCGGCCAGCGATCGCGGCACCGAACCGAGCGCGGCCTGATGCAGCACGACATCGACACCGGTACAGACCGCAGCACAGGTGGCGAGATCACGGATGTCGCCGCGCACGAACTCGAGCCGGGCGCGCTGCGCAGCGGAAACACCCGACACCACCTCGTCGAGGTTGCGCTGGTGACCGGTCGAGAAGTTGTCGAGCGCCACCACCTGCTGATCGGCCTGCAGCAGTACTTCGACCAGATGCGAACCGATGAAGCCGGTGGCGCCGGTCACCAGCCAGCGGCGCGGCTGCGCCACCAGCGCTGTGACAACGCCTGCCGGGAGTGCGGACAACTGCGTCACGCCGGACTCACAGACGCCATACCGCGATGCCCTGCGCACGCAGCGCTTCGGCATCGAACTGGCACTTGATGTCGGCAACGATGCCACCCGGCTTCAGCTTGGACAAGAAATCGCTCAGCGGGCGCGCCGCGAATTCCTTGTGCGACACGGCGGCCACGATGGCTTCGACCTTCGGCAGTTCGTCCCACGACTTCAGCGACACGCCGTACTCGTGTTCGGCTTCCTTCGATTCGGCAACCGGATCATGCACGAGCACTTCGATGCCATAGGTTTCGAGTTCGCGGATCACGTCGATGACGCGCGAATTGCGCAGGTCGGGACAGTTCTCCTTGAAGGTCAGGCCGAGCACCAGCGCCTTGGCGCCCTTGACCGACGCGCCGCTGCGGATGAGCTGCTTGACCGTCTGTTCGGCGACATACTTGCCCATGCCGTCGTTGATGCGACGGCCGGCCAGGATGACCTGCGGGTGATAGCCCAGCATGTCGGCCTTGTGCGTCAGGTAGTACGGATCGACGCCGATGCAGTGACCGCCGACCAGACCCGGACGGAAAGGCAGGAAATTCCACTTGGTCCCGGCAGCCCGCAGCACCTCTTCGGTATCGATGCCCATCTTGCCGAAAATGATGGCCAGCTCGTTCACGAAGGCGATGTTGAGGTCGCGCTGCGTGTTCTCGATCACCTTGGCGGCCTCCGCCACCTTGATGCTCGACGCTTCGTACACGCCGGCGGTGATGACGCTCTTGTAGAGGTCCGACACCTTGCGCAGCGTTTCCGGGCTGTCGCCCGACACCACCTTGACGATCTTGGTGACCGTGCGTTCCTTGTCGCCCGGGTTGATGCGCTCGGGCGAATAGCCGACATTGAAATCCTGCGGCCACTTCAAACCGGAAAACTTCTCGATGACCGGAATGCACATTTCCTCCGTCGCACCCGGATAGACGGTCGATTCGAACACCACGGTGGCGCCGCGCTTCATGTGGCGACCGCAGGTTTCCGAGGCACCGACCAGTGGCGAGAAGTCAGGCTGGTGCGCGTCATCGACCGGCGTCGGCACGGCAACGATGATGAAATCCGCATCCTTCAGGGCAGCCCCGTCGGTGCTCACCGTCAGCTGCGTCGCAGCGCGCAGGTCCTCCGGGCTGACCTCGCCGGTCGGATCATAGAATTCACGGTAGGCCGCAATCTTGGCGGCCGACATGTCCACGCCGATGGTCGGCATCTTCTTCCCGAACTCGACCGCCAGCGGCAGCCCTACATAGCCCAGGCCAATCACAGCAACTTTGGTCATCGCTTCGTTCCCCAATCCGCAATCAAAGGTTCTTCATCAGTTCGGACACTTCGGCCGACCGCGCAAACTTGTCGCCCAGCGCCGTCAGTTGTTCGAGTTCCCTGCGTGCTTCGGCCTTCATGCCCGCCTTGACCAGGCGCTGCGCAAGATTGAATCGCAGGTCGTGCGCAGCGGGTGCCGCAGCGACGGCCTGCTTCAGCATGGTCAGTCCCCGTTCGGTTTCACCGTTGTCGAACAGGATGGTGCCGTAGGTGTCGAGCACCGCCGGGCTCTGAGGCGCAAGTGAATACGCCTTCGCGGCATAGTCCATCGCAATCCGTTCCTTGGCCTGTGCAGTGATCCACGCAAGGTTGTTCAGCACCACGACATCGTTCGGGGCACGCCGCACCAGACCTTCGTAGCGGCGGCGCGCTTCGTCGTAGCGCTTCGCCGACAGCGCCGACTCGGCAAGGTAGAGCAGCACTGCGTTGTCGGTCGGGAACTCCTTCGTCCATTCGGCCACAACCGCCTGAGCCGCTGCGGAATCTCCGGACTGCTCGAGTGCCGAGTGCAGCCGGATGACGTTGCGCGGCGCCTTTTCGCGGGACAGCGCCTCACGATAGGGCTTCACTGCCGACCCGGACTTTCCGGCACGCACCCATACATCGCCCTCCAGCAGATGCCCGATCGCCTGCCTGGGCTTCTGCTTCTGGACGTCGCGTGCGACCTTGATGGCATCATCGAAGGCACTTCGGCTCAGGTGAATGCCGACCATCATTTCCTGCGCCGCAACCAGTTCGGGCTCCATCGAAAGCGCCTTGCGCACGTTCTGGAGCGCTTCCGCGTCACGCCGGGCAAGCATCTGGACCGCCGCAAGGCGCAGCAGAGGTCGGGTGCTTCCTGCATCGCGCTCGACCATCCTGGTGCGTGTCGCGATGGCTGCGTCGAGCTGGTTTGCGGAAGCCTGCGCGGACGCAAGCACTTCAAGTACCTGCATGTCGTCCGGGAATGCCGCGGCCGCCTCGGTTGCCGCAGCGAGCGCCTTCTTGCTGTCACCGGTCGATGCGAGCAGCTGGACCATTGCGACATGCGGTGCGACGAGGCCCGGATTGCCCTTGATGGCCTGTTGCAGCAGCCCTTCTGCTGCCGCCTTGTCACCCTTCTCCTGTGCTTTCAACCCGGCGAGGGCCATCAGTGCATCGGGATGCCGGGGCGCCTTGTCGAGGACCGCACGGAAGCGCGCTTCTGCGGCATCCTTGTTGCCTGCCAGCCAATCCATCCGCGCGAGGTTGGAGGCGGCCGGGAAGAAGGCGGGATCGATCTCGAGTGCCCGGGAAAAACTTTCGCGCGCACGAACCTGATCCCGTTTGATCAGATACGCGGTGCCACGCAGATTGGGTGTCATCGGATCACCCGGCTTCTTCTTTTCCAGCGCATCGATCGCGGCAAGCGCGCGGTCGGCATCCTTGTTCCGGAAATAGGCGACGATCAGCAGCACGTCGGCGCGGGTATCGTCGGGCTGGAGGCGCACAGCCGCTTCGAGGGCATCGATGCCGCCGCTCTTGTCGCCCGCTGCAAGCCGGCTCAGACCGAGGCGCGACTGCGCGACCGGATCTTCGGGCTTGAGCTTCACCGCCGCGGCAAATGCACGTTCGGCCGCCTCGGCATCGCCGGCCGTCAGATAGACCTGACCGGCGAGTGACTGCACGTCCAGATTCGTCGGCAGCTTCTTGAGCAGCGGTTCGAGCGTCTGCTGCGCCTTGGTCACCCGTCCGGATGCAAGGTAGGACTTGATGAGCACCTGACGCACGGCCAGCGAATCGCCACCGTTCGCCAGCACCTTTTCCGCATGCTGCTCGGCAACGGTGTAGGACTTCAACTCGAGTTCGGTCACGGCGGCAAGACCGAGCGCCGGCAGGTAGTTGGGCGCGATCGCCAGAACCTTGTTCAGCGCTTCGCGCGCTTCGGGGAACTTGCGTTCCTTCAACAGCAGCAGGCCGTCGAGGTACATGGCCTCGGGCGCCTTCGGCACCGCCTTCTTCAGCGCCGCCAGTTCCTGACGGGCTTCTCCCAGCTTGTTCTGATCGGCCAGTGTGGCGATGACGATGAAGCGGGAACGCACGTTCTCCGGTTCAAGCTCATAGACCTTGCGGAAGGACTGGATGGCGGCATCGAGGTCGCCGGTTGCCGCCTTCAGTTCCGCATCGAGATACCAGGCGCCGTCGTCGGCAGTGCCGGTGGCGAGTACCTTGTCGAGCAGCGCCCGGCCGCTTTCCACATCCTTCGACACCGCAAGCAGGCGCGCCTTGCCGACGCTTGCGTAGGTGTTGCCGGGATCGAGCGCGATCGCCTGATCGAATGCCTTCACCGCGCCTTCGAGATTGCGTGTCGCCATGTAGGCATGGCCCAGCGCGGCTTTCAGTTCACTGTCGGCCGCCGGAACCGGCAGTTCGAGCGAGGCGAACCGGGATATCACGTCAGCGTAGGAACCGGCTTCGACCATGGCACGCGCCAGCAGCGGCGCAACTTCGGACGCGTCGTGGTTGAGGTCCATCGCGCGCTGCAGTTCCTTGACGGCCGCTGCGGTATCGCCCAGCCGCAGATTGACCTTGCCGAGTTCGAAGCGGGCAGGACCGAAATTCGCATCCTGCTGCAGTGCATTCTTCAACTGGATCGATGCGGTCTGAAGATCGTTGCGGGCAATCGCCGCACGCGCTTCGGAAACCAGTTGGTCAGGTGGCAACGACTTGTCGCAGGCGCTCAGCAGGAACGCGCACAGGCAGGCGGCTGCGATGCGGCTGACACGCATTCTCGACAGGGGAATCAAGGCATTCAAAAGACGGTCTCCTCGCGCACTCAGCGCAAACCGAAACGGTTCATCAGGTCATAGAGGGTCGGGCGGCTCACGCCGAGCACTTCGGCCGCCTTGACCATGTTTCCATCCACCCGCGCGAGCACGCTGACGACAGCGCGTCGCTCGGCCTCCTCGCGGATCTGCCGCAGATTGAAAAAGCCATCTTCCTGATCGGCCGGCTTCAACCCGAGATCGGCCGCCGTGATCTGGCTGCCATCGGCCATGATGGTCGCCCGCTTGATGCAGTTCTCGAGTTCGCGCACATTGCCGGGCCACTTGTGCGCCTCGATCGCGGCGACCGCTTCGCGCGACAGCGTCAGTGCGCTGCGCCCCTGTTCGCCGGAAAACCGCTTTGCGAAGGAGTGCGCAAGCAGCGCGGCGTCGCCTTCGCGTGCGCGCAGCGGCGGAATCGTGACGACGATTTCGGCCAGGCGGTAATACAGATCCTCACGGAAACGCGCTTCACCGATCAGGGCCTGCAGATCCTGGTGCGTGGCACAGACCACGCGCACGTCGATCGGAATCTCGTCGCGGCCGCCCAGGCGTTCGATGACGCGTTCCTGCAGGAAGCGCAGCAGTTTCGCCTGCAACGCACCGGGCAGATCGCCGATTTCGTCGAGGAACAGCGTGCCCTTGTTGGCGACCTCGATCTTGCCGGGCGTCTGCTTGGTGGCGCCGGTGAAGGCACCCTTCTCGTAGCCGAACAGTTCGCTTTCGAGCAGGTTGTCGGGAATGGCCGCGCAGTTGATCGCCACGAAGCGCTCGTTTGCCCGATCCGAGCGGTCGTGCAGCGTCTTCGCCAGCACTTCCTTGCCGGTTCCGCTTTCGCCGAGCAGCAGAACGGTGGCGCGCGTGGCCGATACCTTTTCGATCGTCCGCAGCACGCGCAGCATGTCTGCGTCGCGCGTGATGAATCGGCCTTCGACACCCAGGTGCTGGTTGGCCAGACGGATGTTCTCCGCCTGCAGGTCGTGCAGCCTGAATGCGCGTTCGATCAGCAGCGCGAGCATGTCGGGCTCGAACGGCTTGGCGTAGAAATCGTAGGCCCCCATGCCGATCGCCCGCAGCGCGTTGGCGCGGTCGTTCTGCCCGGTCAGCACGATGACCTTGGACTGCGGCGCGAGCGCCATGATCTCGCCGAGCAGCGCCATGCCTTCGGTCACGTCGTCGGGCGCCGGCGGCAACCCGAGGTCCATCGTGATCACGGAAGGTTCGTGGCGCCTGATCTGCGCCAGCGCGGATTCGCGGTCGCTTGCCAGTACGACTTCGTAGTCGTCGAAACTCCAGCGCATCTGCTTCTGCAGCGCCGGATCGTCCTCGACGATCAACAGTGTCCGCCCCTTGTCTGCCATGTCACTCCCGGTCAAGCAACGGCCGCTTCAGCCGCCTGCAGAGGAAAAACGAGCCGGAACAGACTGCCCCGACCCGGTTCGCTGGTCACTTCTATCCGCCCGCCCAGATCGTGGACATAGCGGAAGCTTTCGTATGCGCCGATGCCCATCCCGTTCGCCTTGGTCGACTGGAAGGGCTTGAACAGCCGCTCGCGCATGAACTCTTCGGTCATGCCGCAACCGGAGTCTTCGACCTCGATCACGACCCCCGCTTCAATGCGGCGCGCACGGATACTGACTTTACCGTTTTGCGGCGTGGCATCCAGTGCATTCTGCACAAGATGCCCCACAACCCGCTCTATACGATCTTCATGGGCGCGCACCATCAGGCCGCTTTCCGCATCGAGTTCGAGTTCGCAGCCACTGCGCGCCCGGGCGCGATGCAGTCGCTCGAGCAGCGGCGTCAGTTCGACCGGTGAAGCCTGCTCGATCGGCTGGGTGCCGGAGCGCAACTGCAGCAGCATGCCGTTCATGCGACCGACGGCGTGTTCGATGGTGTCCATCATGTCCTGCTGGAACTCGGGGTTGTCGTGATGCTTTTTCGCATTGCGCAGCAGCAGGGACAGCTGGGCGATGAGATTCTTCAGGTCGTGCACGACAAACGCGCTCATCTTGGAGAAGGCTTCGAACTTCTTGGCCTCGATCAGCGCTTCCATGGCCTGGGTCTGATTGAGCACGCCGGCCACCTGGCGCCCGGCCGTCTTCAGCAGATCACGCACTTCCCAGTTCAGATCCAGCAGCGCGCGCGGACGGCACAGCACGACGAAACCGAGCGGCATGTCCTCGCTGCCGAGCGGGCAGATGAGCCAGACGTCCGGCGTCTGCGCGACCCACGCCGGCAACCTCAGATTGCCGTACACGCCGGGGCGCGAACGGTGCTCTTCGACGTTGATCACCCACATCTTGCCCAGCAGCAACTGGATCAGCGGGCTGTCGGCCGGTTCCCGCGCATCGATCATCGGCACGTTCAGGCGCGCCGCGGGCGCGTAATGACCGGCTTCGCTGCGCAACCACAGCATGCCGCCCGGACTTTCGACCAGATCGGCCATGACGCGGATCGAGGCCTGACGGAGTGCATCGACGCTGGATGCGCTGTACAGGGTGTCGGCCAGCTTCAGCCACTCGGCCCGGTAGTCATAGCGCAGGCTGAAGAAGTGCTTGTTGATGAATACACGCAGCCAGGCCCGCACGCTGCCGGAGGCGATCGACGCGAGAAACCCCAGTGCGCCGGCCGCCAGCACGACCGTCTGCAAGGCCTGGCCCCACTCGCCCCCGAAGTAGCGCACGTAGTATCCGGCCAGCGCGATGATCAGCAGCGCGCCGCCCGACATGACCAGTGCCGAGGTGTGGAACACCGCGTCGCGCGATACGTTCAGCCGGATCGACCACTCGCTGACGCGGGCTGAAGACACGGCGAACAGCGGAATCGCGAGTGCATGCACCAGGCCGCGGGACGCCCACAGCGTCGAATCCTGCTGCCTGAACATCAGCGATTCGGAGAAGAAATAGAGATCGAAGGCGATCGAGAACGCGAGCCCGAGCGTCATCGGCTTGATGCCCCAGCGCCACTGCTGCGGCGTGTTGCGATAGAACTGCTCGATCATCACCGCGCCCAGCAGACTCAGTCCGAGTCCGCACGCCATCAGCCACATCACCGACGCCGCGCCGGTCGGCACCAGCCAGGACAGCGCGACGTAACCCACGCCGCAGGGCAGCACCGAAATCAGGACGAAACGGATCAGCCAGGACGGCCGCTTGAGCAAGGTCGGCAAGGGCCGGCGGCCTTCGGGATCGATGACGCACGCAGCGAGGAACAGCAGAAAAAGCAAGGTGTGCAGCGCGTCCGCCGCATAGACCAGCGTAATCAGTACCTGGTAACCCCTGAGTACGCTCAGGGCCGCAAGTGCGCACCACAGTGCACCCGACAACATGCAGATGGACAACAGCCGGGCACGCGGAGACTGACGCGCACCCATGATCAGCTGCAGCCCGAACAGGGCGAAACCGACCGCTGCCACGCCATAGGCGTACAGCGCGAACGTTACAGGGAAGGAGTCCATCGACGGGCCGGTTGCGTGAGGGATAACCGCTGCATTGTGCCCGCCGGCCGAGGGATCGTCACCGCAGGCACGTCACCGGAGACGCCCTGCCGCGCGCCGGGCGAACCGTCGCGCCGGTTCAGCGTGCGCCGTCGCCGGTGAGCACGACGCGCACCGTCTGCAGCAGCACCAGCACATCAAGGAACAGGGTGTGATTCTTGACGTAGTACAGGTCGTACTGCAGCTTCTGTACCGCGTCATCCACCGAGGCGCCATAGGCGTAGCGGACCTGGGCCCATCCGGTGATGCCCGGCTTGACCGAGTGGCGCGCGGCGTAGAACGGAATCTGGTCGGTCAGCTGATCGACGAAGTAAGGACGTTCCGGGCGCGGGCCGACAAAGCTCATGTCGCCGTGCAGCACGTTGAAGATCTGCGGCAGTTCGTCGATGCGCGTCTTGCGGATGAAGTGGCCGACGCGGGTGATGCGGTCATCGCTGTTGCTCGCCCAGCGCGGCTTGCCGTCGGCCTCGGCATCGAGACGCATGCTGCGGAACTTCAGTACCTTGAACGTACGGCCGCCCTGGCCGACGCGTTCCTGACGGTAGATGACCGGAAAACCGGATTCCAGCGCGATGGCGATGGCGGCCAGCAACATCACCGGCGCCGTCACGACCAGCAGCACCGACGCTGCGAGCACATCGAACAGACGCTTCACGACCGTCCGGCCGATGCCCTGGCGGAAACCGTCGCCGTAGATCAGCCAGCTGGCGCGTAGCGAATCGAGACGCACCTGACCGCGCATCCGCTCGAAGAAACTCGACAGATCGTTGACCGTCACGCCGGCCAGCTTGCAGTCCAGCAGTTCGCGCAGCGGCAGCACACCGCCCCGGCGCTCGCGCACCGCGACGACGATTTCATTGGCGCGGTGATCGCGGGCCAGCTGCATCACGCAACTGCCTTCCGGCATGACCATGGCACTCGGCACTTCCACCGAGGTGTCCGCCCCGACCGACACGAAGCCGACGATGGTGTGCGTCGCACTGGCCGAGGTCGACACGCTTGCCCAGACCGAAGCCGCCTCGGAACCCGTGCCGACGACCAGGATGCGACGGGTGAACATGCCGGCGCCGTCGGCCTGCACGAAGGACGCCGCACGCAGCAGCAGGATGCCGCCGAAGCCGAGGCACAGTGAAATATCGAGCGCCGGCATCGCCATGCTGCCCTGTGGAAGCAGGCGAAACACCATATAAGCGACCGGGAGTCCCAGCAGGAAGGCAAACAGCACGCGTCCGACCAGTTCCGACAGATTGCGCGGCTGTTCGCTCTGGTACAGGCCGAGCGTGCTCATCAGCACGGTCATCACGGCAGCGAAGACCGCCGCCGGAACCAGTGCGGGCAGCAGGGATTCGAGGCTGCCCGGTGCGCTGATCCACGCCGCGCCAAAGCCGGCAATCAACAGGACCAGGGCTTCGGCAACAAGTCTCATGAGCGTTACGGACGGAACATAGTGACTGAACAACCTGACCACGGTAGACCCCTTTTAGAGCTGCTCATTTTGATTCGCGTCGTGTCATGCAACGGGTTGCCGATAGCGACGCCGTGAGCGGTGGAGCGCGAACGATATGTGCGGCGAGGCCTTTTGAGCGTGAATACCATCACAAGACGGAGCCGCGACAAGGGGATGTGATAACTGAAGCACGTTGCGACGCCGTTTCAGCGGCACTGTCGCCCGGCAAAGACACAAAAAGAAACACCGGACGGGCGTCCGGATCCGTCAATCAGCGGCCGGATGGGGTCTGGAAAGCACCCGGAACCCACTTTCCGGGCAGCGGAAGCGGACGGGTTCCGCGTGGCAGAACGAACTCGAAAGCGGGTGCAAGCGCCGTAGTTCCCACGGTCGGGGCGGGTCCGACAGCCCCCCGGAGTGCCGAACCGGATGCCAGGCCGAAATCGAGCGCATCGATGTCGCCGAGCGCGCCGGCGACGACGAAAACGTTGCCGGATGTTTCCGTCGCTTCGCCCTGCAACGCCTGTCCCGGCAATACATTGAGGTTGTTGATGAGGTGAAGCGCAATCGGCGCCGGAAACCTGTTCCGGTCTGCCAGCCGCACGAACGCACCCTCGGTTCTGGTCTTTGCCTTCGAGAAGAAGGTGTTGTGCGACACCAGCAGGGCGTTCTCCGGCCAGACCGCACCTTCTATTCCGTAACTGACAAGGTGGGCGTTGCCCGAGGCGGCGCTTTCGCCGATCACGTTGCCGATCATCACCACGTGGCCGCCGTTCGGAAATTCGGCTTCGTAGGACGCCTTGCCCGTGGGCCCGTCCACCAGCAGGTTGAAGCGCAGATCGCTGCGCGCCGCGCGCGATTTCAGCAGGTGTCCGTTGTAGCCGTTGTGAAAGCGCGATCCGGACACCTTCAGTTCGGCGATGCTGCCCGCGTACAGCAGGTGATGCAGGGCGCGTGAATCGCGCGGTGCATCGGCGAACTCCGAGTCGACAACGTACAGTTCCGCCTGCCGGTCGTTCGACGTCAGTATCCCGTTCTCGTTGTCCCGGAACACGCAGTTCCTGATCACCAGCCGGCCTGATTCGAAGCGTATGCCCGCGCCGTTGCCGTGGGGCACCCGGGCGCCGCGGAATTCGATCCCTTCGACTTCGAACTCACCGCCGCGCATCACCCAGATGGCCTTGCCCTCGGCATGCCTGCCCGCTGCCTCGAGTACGACAGGACCGCCGGCAGAGGCAATGCGCAGGCGCTTCTGCGTCCACACGGCGGTATCCCCGGCGTAGAGGCCCGGCTCGATCAGCACCACATCACCGGCCTGCGCAACCCGCGCCGCCTCCGACGGCGACCTGAGCGACAGCCCGGGTCCGACGTGCAGCGTGGCGGCCTGGGCCGGAATGCCCCACAGCAGCACCAGCACGGCCGACATCAGCGCACGCATGGCGCGATAGACTTGCGTCACCTCGACACCCCCCATGCCTGAATGATCCGGCAGTCCGCAATTCCGAACACGCGTGCCCCGCGCAGGGCAGGTTTCGCAGCACGGATCGTGTGCGGGCTTGCATCGGCCGCACTGGCCGTGCCGGCGCTGCTGATCCTGTTCCACCTGGCCGAAGGCCGGCTGGCGATGTCATGCCTCATCTTCATCAGCATGGTGGTGGTGTATGTAAAACCGGTCACTGCATTCGTCATCGTGCCGACGCTCTGGCCGGTGCTCGACCGCGTGCCCTGGACGGGCCAGATGCATTTCACCGAAAGCGACGCCCTGCTTCTGTCAGCCTGCGCCGCGCTTTTCCTGCATCACGCCATCAAGGCGCCGCCCCGTCAACCCGGCGCAACGCTGAAGCCGTCGCCGATCGCCTGGCTGGTTCTGGCGCTGATCGGATCGAGCTACGTCGTATCCTCGCTGCCCGTGATCTGGCCGCTGCCGACGATCGACGCGGATTTCTGGTTCGGCTACGACACGCCGGCCAACACCCTGCGGTTGGCCAAGGCGCTTCCGCTCGCAGTCGTGTTCTGCATTGCGCTGCAGATGGAAGCGGCGGTGCGTGGGAGCAAGGTCACCGGGGCACTTGCATGGGGACTTGTCGGCGGCCTGCTCAGCGTATCGCTCGCCGCGCTGTGGGAACGTCTCGCCTATCCGGGATTCAGCAATTTTTCCGCCGATTACCGCACCACCGCCCTGTTCTGGGAGATGCATGTCGGAGGTGCTGCGCTGGACGGCTGGCTCATGCTGACCCTTCCCGTGCTGGTCGCCCTGCTGCATGAGGAGCGGCGTCCGCTGCAGGCGGGCGTGCTGATGGTCATTTCCGCACTGGCCGCCTATGCCTTGCTGACCACCTTCAGCCGCGCGGCCTATCTGGGCGCGGGCGTCGGTATACTGATCACCTTTCTGCTGTGCGCCCTGCGCCGGCGTCCCGCCCGTCAAGCCGATGCCGCACCGCACTCGAAGAAACTCTGGTGGCTGGTGGTGGCGCTCTGTCTGGTCTCTGCAGTCTGGGCGTTCGCGGGCGGCGGCGGATACCGGGGTCTGCTCGCGCAACTCGGGTTGATCATCGCGATCTGGTTCTGCGCACCGATCATGGCTCGTGTATCGCCGCTGCCTGCCGGGCTGGCGGTCGTCGCTGGCGCAGCAGGCGGCGTACTCGGCATCGCAGTCGCCGATCTCGTGCCCAAGGGTCCCTATCTGATCTACGGTGTGCTGTGGGTGATCGTGCTCGCACTGCGGCTGTCGCCGCGCCGGGTGCTGCCGCTGCTCGGCGGCCTCGTCGCGCTCGCCGTGATGGCCGCATGGGTCGGTTTTTCGTGGAGCGAAGGCAAATCCGGATACACGCCCGTCGTGGCGTCGCTGGCGGCGCTGGCCATGCTTGCGGTGTACCGGCTGTCGCCTCGACCGCCCTGGCACGCCGATCTGGGTGGCGCCATCAATCTGGGTGCGACGCTGATGCTGGCGGTCGGCATCGCGGTCGGCGCAGGCAGCTACTACGTCGGCGAACGCTTTTCGACGCTGGACCAGGATCTTGAACATCGCTTCGAACATTGGTCCAGCGGCGCCGCACTCGTCGGCAACGAGCGCGAACGATGGCTCGGCATCGGCGTCGGGCGCTTTCCCGGCGCCTACTTCTGGAACGTACCCAAAGGGCAGTATCCGGGCACGCTGTCGATCATCGATCAGGACGACGAGCGCTTCCTGCGTATCGGCGGGGCCCGTCACATGCAGGGCTTCGGTGAATTGCTGAGGCTGAGCCAGCGCGTGCCCTCCGACATCCAGGGACCGGTGCTGATCCGGTTCAGCGCACGCGCCGAAGGCGCCGTGTCGGTGGGATTCGAAATCTGCTCGAAGTGGCTGCTCTATGAAGACGGTTGCACGCTGGCCAGCACGCAAGTCGGCGGCGGCTCCGAGTGGCGCACCTACGAAGCCGTGCTGCCCGCGAAGAAGCTCTGGCAGGGACCGTTCTACGCACCGGCGCTTGCGGTGTTTTCAATGTCCAGCGCGGGACGCGGCTCGCTCGATGTGCGCGACGTCAGCGTGTTCGACACGCTGAAGGGCGAACTGGTCGCAAACGGCCGCTTCGAAGATGGCGCGGCGCACTGGTTCTTTACCTCGGACAGGCATCACCTGCCCTGGCACGCCAAGAATCTTTATCTGCACATGTGGGTGGAACAGGGCTGGCTCGGTCTGGCGGCACTGGCACTTGGGTTCGGGCTGGCACTCATCCGCGCGGTCGTTCGACCGTCACGCAATCCGCTGCTGCTGTGCGGAATTGCCGGTGCATTGAGCGGCCTGATGGTCGTGGGTATCGCCGATTCGCTGCTCGACATGGCGCGCCTGAGCGTCATGCTTTTCGTGATGTTCTACCTGTCGCTGGCCCTGAAAAGGACCCCGATGCAGGCCCGGGCACTGCAGACGACAGGTCAGGCGGCCAGCTTGCCCTCGGCGAATGCGCACAGCGAGCCGAAGGTTTCGAACACCTGACCATCGATTTCGTCATCGGCGACTTCGATGCCCAGCCTTTCCTCCAGTTCGGATATCACTGCCACGACAGCCATCGAGTCAAGTTCCGGCACGGCACCGAGCAGCGGCGTTGCGGCGGAAAAAGTGGCTGAACGACCTTTGAGGCTCAATACCTCATCGAGGATCTGCGCGATCTGCTGCTGAACTTCCATCCCGTTCTCCCTCAAGCTTGGGCACGGCAGGGGGCGTCGCAGCCATCGCCCTTCCCGCGTGCAATCGGACGCGGAGGATAACACTAGGGTCTGTCCGCATTGGATTCGTGCGTCACGTTACCCCTCGGGTGGCCTCGCACACGCCGCCCCGAGCGACCCGGAAAGCGGCAAATACGGCACGCCTCTTGCGTGATCCGCGCCGAGACGTGCAAAAGTCTCTGCATTCATCGGCGCGGATGGCTACCCTTTGCGACGTCGGAATTCAACCGGTTTTCACCCATGCGGGACGCCTTTCTCCTCCACCAGCTGATTTCGCCCGGTCCAGCGCCTGCGCTGACCTACGGCAACCGGACCCTCGACTACACATCGTTGAAGCAGCAGTGCGACCAGTTCGCCGCCGGACTGCGCTCGATCGGCAGCGGGCGGGGCGAGCGGATCGGCATCTATCTCGAGAAGCGCTTTGAAACCGTGGTCGCCAGCTTCGGCGCGACCACCGCCGGCGCGGTCTTCGTGCCGATCAATCCGCTGCTGAAGGCGGACCAGGTCGGTCACATCATGCGCGACTGCAATGTGCGCGTGCTGATCACCTCCCCGGAGCGGCTGGACGGCCTGCGCGATACCCTGGCCGCCTGCCCCGACTGCGAGCATGTCGTGCTGACCGGCGCGCGCCCGGACACCGCGCTGCCGACGCAGGTCCTGCACGAATGGGCGGCCCTGCTCGACGCCACCGATGCCGTGCCGGGCAACGGTGCGATGTCGGACACCGATATCGCCGCCATCCTCTACACCTCCGGCAGCACCGGTCGCCCCAAGGGCGTGGTGCTGTCGCACCGGAACATGGTGGCCGGTGCGAAAAGTGTTGCCAGCTATCTGGGCAACCACGGCGACGACACCCTGCTGGCCGCGCTCCCGCTGTCCTTCGATGCCGGCTTTTCGCAGCTCACCACGGCCTTCCATTCCGGTGCGCGCGTCGTGCTGCTCAATTACCTGATGCCGCGCGACGTGCTCAATGCCCTGGTGCGCGAAAAGGTGACCGGCCTGACTGCCGTGCCGCCGCTGTACATCCAGCTGACCCAGCTCGAATGGCCGACCGGGGTCGATGAACACCTGCGCTACTTCGCCAACACCGGCGGCCGCATGCCGCTCGACACGCTGAACGCGCTGCGCGCTCGCGTCCCGAAGGCGAAACCCTTCCTGATGTATGGTCTGACCGAAGCCTTCCGCGCCACCTATCTGCCGCCCGATCAGGTCGATCGCCGCCCGGATTCGATCGGCAAGGCGATTCCCAACAACGAGGTGCTGGTGCTGCGCGAAGACGGCAGCCCGTGCAACGCCGACGAGCCGGGCGAACTGGTGCAGCGCGGGCCGCTGGTCGCCCAGGGTTACTGGAACGATCCCGAAAAGACGGCGGAGCGGTTCCGGCCGCTGCCTGCCGCGGCCGGCGTGCGCCCCGACGGACTGGTGATGCCGGAGATCGCCGTGTTTTCCGGCGACACGGTCCGCCGCGACGCCGAGGGCTATCTGTATTTCATCGGCCGCCGCGACGAAATGATCAAGACCTCGGGCTACCGCGTGAGCCCGACCGAAATCGAGGAAGCGCTGTACGCGACCGGTCTGGTCGGCGAGTGCGCCGCGTTCGGCGTCGACCACGCCACGCTGGGCCAGGCCATCGTCGTCATCGCGACCGGCCGCAACGGCGCGCCGCTCGACGACGCCGCACTGCTCGCCGAATGCCGGCGCACACTGCCCGCCTATCAGCTGCCGGCGCGCATCGTCGCCGAACACGGCCCGCTGCCGCGCAACCCGAATGGCAAGATAGATCGCAAGACGCTGGCCGCCGGCTTCGCCGGACTGTGAGCCGGCCGTCCTTCACCACGGAATATCCATGACCGAAAGCCCCCGCAAGCTGCCCGAGCACGCCCCGCTGAGCCTTTTCTCCAGTGCATATGGCGAGCTGCAGATCAATGGCATCCCGCTCAGCCGCGTCGTCGCGCGCGCCGGCCAGACGCCGCTCTACGCGTACGACCGCAGCGCACTCGATGCGCGCATCGGCGAACTGCGCGCCGCGCTGCCGCGCGCGGTGAAGCTGCACTACGCGATGAAGGCCAACCCGATGCCGGCACTGGTCGCCTACATGGCGGCGCGGGTCGACGGACTCGACGTCGCGTCCGGCCGCGAACTGAAGGTGGCGCTCGACGCCGGCGCGGATCCGCACGAAATGAGTTTCGCCGGCCCGGGCAAGAGCGAAGCCGAACTGATACAGGCGATCGCGGCCGGCGTGCTGCTGAATGTGGAGTCCTTCCGCGAAGCGCGCCTGCTGGCCGACCTGTCCGCCCGCCATGGCTGGCCGGCGCGGGTGGCGGTTCGCATCAACCCGGATTTCGAACTGAAGTCGTCCGGCATGAAGATGGGCGGTGGTCCGAAGCAGTTCGGCGTCGATGCCGAACAGGTGCCGGAACTGCTGCGCGAGATCGGCCGCCTGGGTCTCGCCTTCGAAGGTTTCCACCTGTACGCCGGTTCGCAGAATCTGAAGGCGGAGTCGATCTGCGAAGCGCAGCTCAAGAGTTACGATCTGGCGCTGCGGCTTGCAGCCGACGCGCCGGCGCCGGTGCGCACGCTCAATCTGGGCGGCGGCTTCGGCATTCCGTACTTCCCGGGCGAGCTGCCGCTCGATCTGGCACCGGTCGGCGACAACCTCTCGCATCTGGTCGAGCGCGCCGCGCGCGAGCTGCCGCAAGCGGGGCTGGTGGTCGAACTCGGCCGCTACCTGGTCGGCGAAGCCGGTATATATATATGCAGGGTGGTCGACCGCAAGGTGTCGCGCGGTCACACCTATCTCGTGGTCGACGGCGGCCTGCACCATCATCTCGCCGCGTCCGGCAATTTCGGTCAGGTGATCCGCAAGAATTACCCGGTCGCGATCGGCAACCGCATGAACGCGCCGGCCGGCGAGCCGGTATCGGTCGTCGGCCCGCTGTGCACACCGCTCGACCTGCTGGCCGACCGCATGTCGCTGCCGGACGCGCAACCGGGCGATCTGGTCGTCGTGTTCCAGTCGGGCGCCTATGGCTTCACCGCCAGCCCCCAAGGCTTTCTGAGCCATCCGGAACCGGTGGAGCTGCTGGTATGACACCCCCTGCCGGCCCGCCTCGCCGCAACCGGTGCGCGCGATGTCCCTGACCCTGGCGCATCCGGACGCCGCGACCGTCAGCCACAACTTTGCCGTGGCCAAGGTGCTGTGCATCCTCACGGTGGCAGCCGGGCACTATTTCGAAGGCAGCCTGTTGTGGATCCCTGCCACGGTTGCGCTGTTCGTGTTCGGCTTTTCGTCCGGCTACTTCACGGCGCAGCGCTACCGCAGCCGCTTTTCGGTTGCGGCCTTCTGGCGCGCGAAGATTCTTCGTCTGGTGCCGGCCATCCTGCTGATCGATGCGGTATTGCTCGCCCTGTTCCTGTTTCAGGACCGGGCGGGCATCTGGACCGTCGAAAGCCTGATCGCCGCGCTGGGCCTGTCCGGCTGGCTCAACTGGCTCGGGCTGCCAAACCCCGGGCCCTACGGCGCCGGTCTGTGGTTCTTCACGCTGCTGCTGATGTTCTACCTGGCCTACCCGGTGCTGCGCATGCTGACGCAGAGCGACCGTGGGGCGCTTGCCGTCGCGCTGGTCGGCCTCGCCGCGACGACGGCCCTGCACTACACCGTCGATGTCGGCCACATGCTGTGGCCGACCGTGTTTGCGTTTCTGCTCGGCAGCGTCGCCGGCGGCCGGAGGTGGCCCGGCGCGGGTTTGCTGCATCTTGCGGCATGCCTGGGCGCAGCGCTCGCGCTGGGCGCGCTGAACGCGATGGCGGGGATCAACAGCTTCAATTACCCGCTCATCCTGCTGATGTCGGTCAGCGTCTGCGGGGTGTTGCTGACGCTGCCGCTTCCGCGCACGCTGTGCGCCCCGGCTCTGTGGTTCGACGCCTGTGTGCTCGAAATCTACTTTCTTCACAGTTACCTGTTCGTCAGGCCCGACGGGCTGCCGCCCGCTGCCGGATTCCTGATGTCCATGGCGATCGTGCTGCTGGTGTCGCTGTCGGTTGCGCGGCTGCGCGCGCGGCTGACCCATGGATCGACCGGCCATCACCGGCAGCAGGCCGCCTGAATGTTTCACCGAACCCGATGTTTCAGAGACCCGCTCAATGATTGAATTCGTGCAGCACGCAGTACCGACGCAGGCCGATCTGGAAAACCTCGCGCAGGCACTGCAGTCGGACCGCTCCGATGTCGCCGTATCGTCCGCAGCGTTCAGCCTCAAGCTGTCGGCACCTTTCCGGGCTTCGCTGTCCGGCAGCCACCTGCTGATCGAGGTCGGCGACGCCGCGGCGGACGCGTTGCGCGAACGCGCGCTGCGCGTCGACATCGATCTTGGCGCCCAGAGCGTGCGCGCGTGGACCGACCGCTACGCCACCTATCCGCTGTGCTATCGCGCAGACGGCGCGTCGTCGATCGCGATTGCCAGCCGCGCCGATGCGCTGGCCGCAACGCCGGCGCTGCGCTCGCAGACGCTGTACGACTATCTGTACTTCCACATGATCCCGGCGCCGGAAACGGTGTTTCCCGACGTGTTGCGCCTGCCACCGGGCAGCCGTCTGACGCTTTCCGCAGGCCAGGCGCCGACGGTGGAACGCTGGTGGAACCCGCGTTTCAGCCCGGCCCGCAGCGGCGACTTCGAAACGCTGAAGAAGGATTTTCTCGCCATCGTGCGGCGCGGTGTCGCACGCGAAGCCACCGGCCATTACGCGGCCTTCCTGTCCGGCGGCACCGACAGCTCCACCGTGGTCGGCATGCTGTGCCGCGAGCACGGTCCGGTGCGCGCCTACTCGATGGGCTTCGAAGCCGAAGGCTATGACGAGATGGAATACGCCCGTCTCGCAGCCAGGCACTTCGGCGCCAGCCATCACGAACACTACGTGACGCCGGACGAACTGGTGGCGGCAATCCCGAAAGTGGCGGCGCACTACGACCAGCCGTTCGGCAATTCGAGCGCCCTGCCCGCCTACATCCTGTCGCAGATCGCACGCGACGAAGGCTACGACAAGCTGCTCGCCGGCGACGGCGGCGACGAACTGTTCGGCGGCAATTCGCGCTACGCCAAGAACCGCGTGTTCGGCTTCTACGACAACGTGCCCGGCGTGCTGCGCGCCGTGCTCGAGCCGCTGCTGGCCAGCCCGCTCGGCAAGCTGCCGCTGGCCCGCAAGGGTGCGAGCTATGTCGAGCAGGCGCGCGTACCGATGCCGGCACGCAACGAGATGTACAACATGCTGCTGCGCCTGGGCCCGGAAAACATCTTCACCGCCGACTTCCTGGCGCAGATCGACCGCCGCGCACCGCTCGCGCTCCAGCAGTCGGTGTGGGACAGCGTGGATGCCGACGACGACCTGAACCGCGAACTGGGCTTCGACTGGCGCTTCACGCTGGCCGACAACGATCTGCCCAAGGTGATCGGCACCACGTCGCTGGCCGGGCTCGACGTCGGCTTCCCGCTGCTGTCCGACGAACTGCTGGATTTCTCGCTCGGCCTGCCGCTGGACTACAAATTGAAGGGTTTCGATCTGCGCTGGTTCTTCAAGGAAGCGCTGCGGGGTTTCCTGCCCGATGAAATCATCACGAAGAAGAAGCACGGCTTCGGTTTGCCGTTCGGGCACTGGGCACTCAGGCACGACGGCCTGAATGCGCTGTCGCGTGCGTCGGTGCAGGGTACGGTCGACCGCGGCATCGTTCGGCCGCAGTTCGCCGACGCGCTGTTCGCCGAACACCTGCCCGCCTATCCCGGCTTCTACGGTGAAATGGTGTGGATACTGATGATGATGGACCAGTGGATGCAGCGTCATGCCCTGCCGGCGACCCCACCGTCCGGGGACAGGACATGACGGTCCGTCATCAGCCCGTCACGCATCCGGAGGAAAGAACGATGTTGCCTGCCCGCTGCACACACCACCCGCTTGTCCGGTGGTCATTGACCCTGCTGCTGCTGATCGCCGTGCCGATGACCGCCGCGCAGGCGCAGGTCGAAACGGAATGCGCCGGCCTGGACAGTTCCGGTGGCGTCGGTCCGTGGGATTACAGCGATCCGGCGAACCACCGCCCGTCGGGCGACGCGCCCAAAGGTCGGGCCAAACTGGTTGAGAACGTCCACTTCAAGCCCGCGATGCGCGACCTGAACACCAAGAAATACTCCCCCGCCCGCCTGTCGGGCGAATTCCGCTACACGCTCGGCATCTTCCCCAATCACTACGTTGCGCTGAATTCCCTGTCCAAGCTTGAAAAGCACTACGGCGGCAGGCCTGCCGAGGGCTACAAGGAAAGTGCGCCGCTGAAGCTTCTCGCCGATTGCTACTTCCAGCGCGCAATGTTGTTCAAGCCCGATGACGCGCGTGTTCATGTCGTGCATGGCATCCACCTGCATGACCGGGGACGTTTCAGCGAAGCCATCAAGGCTTACGAAACCGCCGAATCGCTGGGCGAAGCCAGCATCATGTTCGCCTACAACTTCGGCCTCGTGCTGGCCGACGCCAAGCAATACGACCGCGCCCTGGAGTACGCGCAACGGGCTTACGGCGGCGGCTACCCCTTGCCGGGACTGGCCAGGAAGCTTGAAGCCGCCGGTTACCGCATCGCCGTTCCGGCACCCGCGCGAGCGGCACCGACCCCGGTGGCGCCGGACGACGCGGACGCTCAATGACGACGGTCCGCAGGTCGCTGCTGCTGTCGCTGGCGGAACGTTACTTCGGCATCCTGATCCAGCTGATTTCGTTCTTCGTACTGGCCCGGCTGCTGACACCGGCACAGATCGGCCTGTATTCGGTGGCGGCGGCAACGATAGGCCTCGCCCAGGTCGTACGGGATTTCGGCATCGGCAGCTATCTGATCCAGGAATCCGACATCACGCCCGAGCGCGTCCGGACCGCGTTCACGCTCACCGGCCTGATCAGCCTTGCGTCGTTTCTCATCCTGGTGGGCATTGCACCGTGGCTCGCCGGATTCTATGACCATCCGGAACTGGGCCTGATCCTGCAGGTGCTGGCCATCAACTTTCTGCTGATTCCGTTCAGTTCCACCGCGCTGGCACTGCTGCGGCGATCGATGAATTTCAAGGCATTGTTCTGGATTGCCACCGCCGCCAACCTGATCAGCACCCTGGGCGCCATCGGCTGCGCCGCCGCCGGTCTGGGCGCCTGGAGCCTGGTTGCATCGTCCATCGCCAATACGCTGGTCACGGCGCTGATGGCGGCCTGGTTTGCCGACGGCGGCTTCCTGCATCGCCCCTGCCTGCTCGAATGGCGGCGCATCCTGCATTTCGGCGGTCAGTCGACGCTGGCGCGTACGATCTCGGAAATCGCACTCAGTTTCAATGATCTGGTGGTCGGCCGCGTGCTCGGATTCGCCGAGGTCGGCTTGCTGAGCCGGGCTCAGGGCGTGATGAGCCTGTTCCATCGCGACGTCATGGCAGCGATCCGCAACGTCGCCTATCCCGCCTTTGCCAACAGCCACCGCAACAATCAGGGTCTGGACGAAATCCATACCCGCAGCGTGTCGATGGTGGCGGCGTTCGCGTGGCCCTTCTACGGGCTGTTCGCGCTGTTTCCGACCGAAGCGCTGCGGCTGATGTTCGGCCCGCAGTGGGACGCCGCCGCCGCACTGGTACCGATTTTCTGCGCCGCCGGTGCGGTCGCCGTACTGTGGTCGCTGGTCAGCACCGCCCTCACCGCCAGCGGTCATGTGAACCTCACGGTGCGCATCGAACTGGTCATCCAGCCGGTACGCATCGCACTGCTGGTCGCCTGCGCATGGGTGTTCCGCACCCTCGAATCGTTCGCCTACGTGCTGCTGCTCACCTATGTGATCCAGATCGCGGTCACCTATACGGCCAAGCAGAGCGTCATGAAGACCGATTTCGTTGCGCTGCGCCGCGAACTGTCACAGTCCTTCCGGCTGAGTCTGGTCGCGCTGGCCCCGGCCTGCGCCTTGCGAGCCGGCCTCATGCTGTTCGACTTCAGGCTGCCGGATCTGGTCGTGTTCCCGCTCGCGGGCCTGCTCACCCTCGCAGGATGGCTGACGGGTCTGTGGGTGGTGAAGCACCGTCTGCTCAGCGATCCGATGCTCGAACGCCCCAGAGCCTGGCTGGAAAAGCACTTTTTCGCACGTTCGTGACGTGGGCTCGATGCGCGAAAACGAGTGCTTCGGTAGCATCGAACATCAATTCAAGTCATACACAGGATGCGTCAAATGCACCAGAAACTGCTGTCGCTGCTGCGCTGCCCTCAGACCGGCGAAACGCTGACCGAGGTCGACGGGCGCAGCCTGGTCAACCAGTCGGGCACACACCGTTATCCGGTGCTCCACGGCATTCCCGATTTCCGGCATTTCGACCCGCCCTACATGACGCGCCAGGAAGAATCGGATGCCGCAGACCGCATTGCGGAAGCGTCGCGCGACATGGATTACGACGCGCTGATCGAGTTCTTCGAACGGAAGATCTTTCCGCACCCGCGCCCGGCAGCCAAGATCGACGCCAGCATCGAACATCGCCGTTCGCTCGCGATCCGTTCGCCGTCGCGGCTCGAGTCCCTGCTCGACATCACTGCACGTCAGGCCTTGCCCAAGGGCGTCACGCTCGACCTGGGCTGCGGCTCGGGTGAAGCCTGCGCGGCGCTGAAGCAGCGCGGCGCCGCGATGACCGTCGGGCTCGATATTTCGCTGGTCGAACTGATGCTGGCCAAGAAGCTGCTCGCCGAAAAAGGCGAAGAGGCGTATCTGGTTGCCGGTTGCGCCGAGGCCCTGCCGTTTGCGTCCGAATCGCTCGACTTCATCTACTCGCCCGATGTGATCGAACACGTCAGCGACCAGTCGGCCTACCTCAGCGAAGCGCAGCGGGCACTGAAGCCAGGCGGCAACCTGCTGCTGAATTCACCGAACCGTTTTTCGATCGTCAGCCCGGAACCGCATATCGGGGTCTGGTTCTTCGGCTTCCTGCCACGGGCGGCGATGGACCCGGTGTGCAAGCTGCTCGGCAAGGGCGGCTACATCGGCAAGCGACTGATATCGCTGAACGAACTGCGCGCCATTCTCGACCGTACCTTCCCCAAGCACCGCATCGAGTACCGGCGTTCGAATCCGCAGTCACACTCGTTGCCCGGCAAGGTGTTCTTCGCCACCCGCGCGGTCGCAGAACCGGCGTTTTCCTACGTCTGCGATCAGCACATAATTATCACTACAAAATAATCATCTAGTAAAATACGAATAAATTATTGATCGCATGAAATAAACACCGAAGTAATTCGGGTGAAAAACACACGACGCCAGAACCTTTAGGAGCGAAACAATATTTTTTCGCTGCGCGGCAACAGATCTCTTATTGAACGCCTCAATAAAAATCTGCTTTTCCACTTCTGTTGCAAAACCAAGCTTCTCTGAACGCAGCGCAATGGCAAGAAAAATATACGCATCACACCACATCCCGCGTCGCGCAAACAATGAAAATCGGGCGGCATTTAGAACTCGATCGAGGAGATGCGCTGGAGCGTGTTTTCCAAGACCTGAAATTAACTCACTATCGGTAACCGTCGGCAGAATACGACCAATTATCAATCTATCGTATTGATTCCAAATTGAATTTCTATTCCTAGACGAAAACTGAGCCCCTTGACGGCCTCGCGGTCCGCGATGATTGCGGCGAATAAATATTGCATCCGGCATACCCACACCGTTAAAACTTCGCGCAAGCCGAAGATTTAAGTCATAGTCCTGTGACCGCGTGAGCATTTCATCAAACCCGCGAATTTTAATCAAGGCATCGCGTTTGATTAACATCGCGAGATTCGAGAAAAAATTTGCCTTTAGAAGCTGATAGAAGATTTCTTTAGATTCATACACAGGGCATTTTTTCTCGCCCAGAACCTTGATCTTTCCATACTCATCGCTCTCACCCTCAAGAAACGAACCGTAAACAAAATCTGGCCAAGGCTCTCTGCAGGAAATAAAATCCAGCATCTTTTCCAAGGACGAACCGAGAGCAACATCATCGTCGTCAAAAATCCATACGTAATCACCCGTCGCGATACTCAACGCCTCATTCAATGAAGCAGGTTTTCCGGAGTTCGATTTTTCAATTACATGAATAGAGTCAGAGAACTCCGCGAGAATCTCTCGTGTAGAATCCGTAGAGCCATCATTTACCACAACAATTTGCACCGGCCTCTCAGTTTGACCGAGGATCGAATTTAAAGACTCTGGCAAATATTGAGCCCGATTAAATGTCGACATCAAGACTGTAACGGTCGGTCTATTTTTCATAGTGCGAATTTCAAAAAGCTCTCAAGAAACAAAAACCATAAAGAGACTCCCTATAAACCCTTTCCCGGGCTTTAACGCAACCGGGATCTGATGGCTGAACGAAATGCAAATCGCAACCTATCGAACAAGACAATCACTTCTATAACTTTCCGTCCGCGATCTTGGGGTTGCGATCCAGACGTGCGCAACCCTTCTCGCACGGCAGCAAGGTCTGTGCGAAATCGTGGAATTCGGTCGCCCAGCGCTGCAGGGTAGCCCGCTCTTCCACCCGGTCGGCATCATCGAGGAAGACCACGCAGGCCGCAGACAGACGCGACGACAGCATCGGCAGTGCCGGATGCCGGGCGAGCGGCGCCACCGTACGCGGCGGGCCGTCGATGACCAGCATGTCGAACGCGCCGGGATCGTCGGTCAGTCCCTCGAGGCTGTACCAGGGTGTGCCGGTCGCGGCGTTCGCCACCAGGGGTGCATCGACCACGGTCGCCCAGTCCGCCAGCCCGTGCATCCGCAGCGATGTTCGCGTCTGCTCCGCGAACGCCGGATCATTCTCCAGACTGACCACATGTCCGCTGCCATTCAGCTGCAGGCAGCGGGCCAGCACGACCGTGGAAGCACCCGAGCTGCATTCGAGAATGCGCTGCGGCGCGGCGTCCCTCGCGTGCCCGGCGATCCGGAGCAGAAAGTCGGGCGATGCGGCCCAGCCGCGCAGGGTCGGCAACGGCCGCGCCGGCTCGACCAGACGCAGCAGGTCAAGGTAGGCCTGGATCTGGGCATACAGCTGTGTCGACTCACGGGCTGCCGTGACCGATGCAGCCTCGATATTGAAGGTCGATATGTGTATCAGCCGGATCTTGTGCAGCGCGTACAGGCAGACCAGCAGATCAAGACCCGATAGCGCGAACAGAGCATGTTCCATAACGGCCTCCTGTGAAGTACAGACTCGCCAATTCGGGTCGTCGGGCGCGCTGGCGCTGGCAACCCATCTGGTTCGATTCGCTCCAATTCAGCAGATCAAACATTGATGAGGCTACCGTGTTTTGTGGCATCCGCGACGCCAAGACCGAAAACAAGCCGGAGTCATGCGCGAAGCCCAAACAACACCTCCACGTAGCGCTCCGCCATCCGGTCCGCCGAAAACCCGCGCGCCACGCGCTCGTGCAATCCCTCGGCGAGCGCGCGTCGCAGATGCGCGTCCTGAACGATGTCGCGCAACTGGGACAGCAGTTGCGCTTCATCGCGGCAGTCATGCAGCAGGCCGGACCGCCCGTGCTCGATCAGTTCCGGAATCCCGCCGACGCGGCTGGCCAGCACCGGCACGCCGAGCGCACCGGCTTCGAGCAGCACCAGCGGCAGTCCTTCGCGTTCGGACGTATGCACCAGCGCCACGGCACGCTTCATCAGATTCGGCACTTCGCCATGCGGCACATCCACGCGGAAGCGCACCCGGTCATCCAGACCGAGTGCGCTGCAGTGTTCGCGCAGCCGGGCCAGCCATACGCCATCGTCCTTGCCGCCGGCGAACACCAGTTGCAGATCGGGGTCGGTCGCGCGCAGTCGGGCGAACACGTTCAGCAGCGCGTCCTGGGCCTTCAGCGCCACGTAGTTGCCGACGTTCAGGATGAAGCGCTGCGGCACGTCCGTCGGTTCGAGATGGCGCGCCGGATCGGCGAATGCCGCGGCGTCGATGCCGTTGTGGATGACCGTGAGACGACTGCGCGGCCACAGGCCGCGCGCCGCCAGTTCGTCGGCCAGCGCCTCCGAGCACACGATGCAGTCGTCCGCGGCACGCGCGATGGCCTTCCACGCCATGGACGCCGGATCAAGCATCCGCACGTCGGAGCCGTGGAAGGACAGCACCAGCCGGCCTGACCACAATCCCAGACGCTTCAGCGCGGCCAGTGCGAACACGTTCGATGTCGGGAAGTGGCAATTGACCACTTCGATGCGGTGTTCGGCCAGCTGTCGCGCCAGCGGAAGCAACCGGCGACCGAGCGAAAAGGCGTAGCGCAGCCAGGGAAGCAGGCCGCCCACTGGCGCTGCAGGCAGGTTGAGGTGCAGGAAGCGGCGGCCCTGTGGGTCGACCCGCTCGCCCTGCTTCCGCCAGTCCTGCACGCCGACCCAGGTGCGGGTCGCACCGCCCGCGCGCGCGGAAATCAGCCGGTAAAGGCGTTCCACCGCGATGTCGACGCCGCCGAGGTAATCGGGCTCCCAGGCGAGATAGATGAGACAGCCGGCGACAGCCGGTCCGTCCGGATGCTCAGCCATGCACCGCCCGGATGATGTAACGGCCGCCGCCCGTGTTGGCGCTGTCCATCATCAGCGCGTCGGCGTAGAACTTGGTTGCCCAGTTCGGATACTGCCAGGGGTGGTAGTTGCCATTGACCGGGTGGGCGCCCTTGATGGCCCCGAGCGATTCGGGCGGGCCGTCGAGCTTCTGCGTGCGCTTCACGAAGCCGAGTATCCGCGTGGTCGCATCGCGGTAGGTCGTGTCGCCGGTGAGCTGGAACAGACGACCCCAGTTGATGCCGAGCTGGCAGTCGCCGGTCAGGCAGGACCATTTCACCGTCGGTTGCCATTCATGGTCGAAGCGCCCCGGCAGGCGGCCGTCGGCGGGCAGCGCGGCGATCATCGCGTCGCCGATGCGCCGTGCAGCTGCGATGAGATCGTCGCGACCCGCCGCAGCACCGATTTCCAGCAGGCCGCGCATCGCATAGGCGATGGTGTGCGTGAACGGCTGCGCATTGTCCTGCAGGCAGTTGTTGTCGAGGAAACCGTTCGCCCGCGCCTGCGTCAGCGCCCATTCGGCATTGCGCACGGCGGCATCGAGATAGCGTAGCTCGCCGGTGATGTCGAAGGTGCGCGCCAGCGACCACGCGGTGCGCGTGTTGTAGGTGTTGATCTGCTTGCCGGTCATCGGCGAGCCCCACTGACGCCAGCAGCCGTCCGGATCCATCACGTCGCACAGCCAGTCGGACGCCCGGATCGCGGCGGCGCGGTAGCGCTCGTCGCCCTCCTCCTCGAACGCACGCACCCAGCCGAAGATCACCTGTCCGGTGTTGAAGATGGTCGGCTGGTCGGAATCGCCCAGCGCACCGGCGAGAACGCCGCCGGTCGGATGCTGGATGTCGATTTCCCAGTCGGCCATGCGGCGGGCGCGGGCACGGCAATCGTCGTCGCCGGCCAGCGCGGCGTAGCGATACAGCGTCGGAATGATGTAGCCGGTGGTTTCCGGATAGGACGGTGCCCAGCGGCCCGACTTGATCAGCCGTGTCTGCGCGACGCCGCCGTTGCCGGTCACGTCCTGTGCGAGTTTGAGCCAGCGGATGGCAGCGTCGAGGTGCACGCGGGTGTCCTGCGGCGCGGACAGCCCGACGTCGAAGCTTTCCATCAGGGCGCGCCACTTGATGGCGAGGGGTGAAAGTTGCGTCATGCGGAAGATTCTTCGTGAAGATGAATGAGCGGGAGATGGACGTGCATGCTGCCGCCTGCGCGGCCGCGCGTCAGCCGGAAATCGCACAGCACGGCGCTTTTTCCGTGCCAATCTGCCACGCGGTGTGACGGCCGCCACCGTATCGTGGATGCCGCGGCGGCGAACGCGCTCATCCGTCGGCGCGTCCCGACGCTCGACGACCGACGCGACGACCGAGGCGGATGAAGAACTGCTCGAAGTGCAGGTGGGTGGCGCGCGCTGCCGCATAGACCGCCACCGTCACCGCAGCGAGCGCCACCAGAAAGGCCGCGATCGCGTGCACGCCGGTCGCATCGGCATGGATGACCGACGGAAAGCGGTGCGTGAGGTCAAGGAACGCCCAGTGCAGCACATAGGCAGAAAAACTCGCCTCGCCAAGCCGGCAGATCAGCGGATTCACCAGCAGCCAGGCCGGTCGGGCGGCGCGCAACTGCACGCTCACCAGCGCCGCGAAAACGACCGAGGCGAGGAAATAGGCCGGCGGCAGGCGGCCATCGACGAACCAGAACTTGTCGAAATGGAACTGCGCAATCAGCAGCAGGAGTGTCGCCAGCGCAGCCATCCAGACGCCTGCATGCCGCACGCTGCCCTCGCTGCGCGCGACCGCATGGAACAGCACGGCGCCCACCGCGAACACCACGAGCTGCGATGGCGGCCAGAAAAACAGGAAGTTCTGCAGCGCCTCGGCACTGACGGTGCCGTCGAAGTGGCTGCTGCCGAACCGGTAGGACACGGCCGCCACGACTGCACCGACCAACACGGCACACAGCGCGCGCCCGAGCGAAGACACCAGCAGTGCGAACAGCGGAAAAACCAGATAGAACATGAATTCGACCGACACCGACCAGCCACCCGGAACCACCACCCAGGTGCCCCGTTCGACAGCCAGCCATTCCGGCGTCCATGCATTGACGAACAGCATCGTCGTCGCCAGCATGTCCCACGAAAAGCGCTCGCCGGGCGGCCGCAGGAACAGATAGAGCACCACGCCCAGGTAGTACATCGGCGCGATGCGGAAGAAGCGCCTGATCAGGAAGTCGGTCGTCTTCTGCGGCAGCGCGCGGCGGTCGCGATTCCACGACGCGAGCAGCGTGTAGGCACTCACCACGAAGAACAGCTGCACGCCGAACCAGCCGAAGTTGGTCAGCTTCTTCACCGGCCATGGCAGCTCCGGAAACAGCCCGCCGACGTGCGACACGATGACCAGCAGGATGGCCCAGCCACGCGCGGCGTCGATGACGGCGAGCTTGTCCGGCGTGGTGCGCGCATCGGCATGTCGCGTCGACCGGTCTGCCACGGCCCCGGTTGTGCCGATGGGCAGCTCGATAGGTCCCGGTGCGGTCATCTGTTCCCACGCTCCACATGCAATTGATCCGGCCGCGCCGCGCGCTTCGTCCTGCGCGCCATGACTGGCCCGCGCCGCACACGCCCTCGATTGTTGCCGGTGCGCACAGCCTGTCTGTTTGCGCCTGACGCGTCAGCGGACGGGCCCGCATCGACACCCCTTGCGCGACCACCCCTTCCGCGGTCACCCATGCGGCCGCGCTCCCGGCAATCAGCCGCGTTCGTCGTGATGTGCATCGCGCCCTAGCCCCTCTTGCGTCCGCTTGCGAAAGGACGTTCCACAATGACGTAGAACCCGTAGCACAGCGCGACGGTGAAGAAGATGACGCCGACAAGCGTCCACACGCTGTCCGCCGGCACCAGTTGCCGCACGAACATCCAGGGCAGCAGATAGAGCTTGCCGTGCAGCAGATACACGGAATAGCTGCAGACGCCCGCTGCGAGTGCAAGGCGGAGCGGCAGCCGGACCAGCGGATGCAGCGGTGCGGCAAACCGCCGACGCGCGCCGCTTTCCACATGCCCCATCAACCAGATGGCCACGGCGGCGGCGACTGCAAACCCGAGCGGCGACGGCATGCCGGTCCGGGCAATCGCGATGATCAATGCGCCGAAGCACAGTGCGGCGATCACCGACGTCCGTACGCCGCCGTCGCCGGGCAGCGCGACGCTGCGCTGCGTCAGCATGTGCAGGCCGATGCCGACGGCGAACTGCGGCCAGTAGCTGACGAACAGCGTGGCGGGCACGGGCACCTCGAATCCGATCAGCAGCAGACACAGCACGGTCACCGCCGCCAGACAGAGATTCCACGCCCGTCCCGAGCACAGGGCGAGCGCCACGATGAAATAGAACTGCACTTCGATCGCCAGCGACCAATACACCGCATTGATCGGTGAGAATGCGTCGGCATTGCCGGTGAACAGACCACGGCTCAACGTCATCAGGCCAAGCCAGTCGAGCACTGTCCACTGCCACCAGTCTGCCGCGGCGGGCACTTCGTAGCGCCCGCTCGCCAGCGCACTCAGCAGAGCGAGCGCATGCGGAAGCGCGAGCACGACGATGATCGAAGCCCAGAACGGCGGGAAGATGCGCAGCATCCGCCGCCGCATGAAATCGGCGGCACCGCTCGACCCGTACCGGACCTTGCGGCTGGCGGACGCATGGATGCAGAAGCCCGAAATCACGAAGAACAGCACCACACCTGCACTGCCCATGGCGGACAGTCCGTGCAGGGATGGGGCCGCAACGTGGGCCATCGACTGCACGTGGAACAGGAACACCCAGATCACTGCGACGCCGCGCGCCACTTCGAGCGTCCATGCGAAGCGCGGCGCCGCGTCGCTCACGGCTTGAAGTCGAAAAAATGGCGACCGGACGCGACCAGGCGCTCGGTTGCGGCGGTCATGTCCGCGGCGCGCAGCGCGAGCAATCGCGTGTTGCCCACGCGCAGCCGGCTCAGCACGCCTTGCTCGACCAGCCAGTCCTCGAGCACGGCATCCCGCCTGAGCGCATTGGCTTCGCTCGACAGTACGCGCACCTCGCGGGCATGGCGTTCGCCATCCGGATCGATCACGGTACCGCTGTGCAGGACCGGCGAGTACAACGGCACGGCAAGCGTATGGGCCAGCCGGTCCTCGATGAAATGGGTGAAGGTGATGGAGGAGAAGGGTGCGTCGACGCACAGGATGAGCGCGTCGCGATACAGCAGCTTGGCGAACGGCGAGGCCGGACCGAAGGCGAAAGGCGTCAGTTCGTGCCCCTGTATGAATCCCTGCGCATCGCGCCCCCAGGCCAGCAGCGGGTGGGTCGGGCTGGCGCTGCGCAGCACGCCTTCACTGCGCCGGAACACCTCGGACAGCATGCCCATCATCGACGGGCTGCGCTTCAGGTCGAGCGCCTTGCCGCGCGCCAACCACTGCTCCGAACTCATGTTGTGATACGGCATCGAGGTCATGACCAGCAGGCCGTCCGGCCCGACCGCCTGCTTCAGCGCGGCCACCATGTCGGCCGGCTTGCCGCGGAAGCCGTTCATCGCCAGCCATGACGAATGCACCATCAGCGTGTCGCCGGGCTTCAACCCCGCGCGTCGCACTGTCCGCAGCAATGCATCGCCGTCGTACGACAGCAGGGTTCGGACCACCCACTTCTTGACCGTTTGCCGAAAGCTCATTCGAATGTCACGTCCCGTAATGCCTGCCCGAACTGCCACAGGCGCTAAAACTGGAAATAGATGAACGGTACCGCAGTCAGCGGAATCAACCACAGCGCGAGTGCGAACGCGCATCCGATCACGGCCGCATGGCTGGCCGAGGACACGCGGATGCCCGGAAGCGCAGCGCGCCAGCGGCCGGTCAGTGCGTCAACCAGCAGGGCGATGGCGATGACGGCGATCAGATAGGCCGGCAACTGCTGCGGCACATCGGGCGATTCACGCAGTCCGAACATGCCTGCCAGGAAATCCAGTGCGGTGTCGAATTCGTGACACCTGAAGAATACCCATGCAAACAGCACCCAGAGCTGGGTCAGCAGCCAGCCGGCGGCATGAAAACGGTCATCGGCCGGCCGGCCTTTCAGGTCCCGCCAGATCTTGTGGACGCTCAGCGCGAATCCGTGCAATGCGCCCCAGATCACGAAATTCCATGACGCGCCGTGCCACAGACCGCCCAGCAGCATGGTCGTCCAGAGACTGGCGTACATGATCCAGCGGCCGCGCCGGCTGCCTCCGAGCGGGATGTACAGATAATCGCGCAGCCAGGACGACAGCGAGACATGCCAGCGCCGCCAGAACTCGGTGACCGACGATGCCGTGCAGGGCCACAGGAAGTTGTCCGGCAAGGTGTAGCCGAACCACGCCGCGGCACCGATGGCCATCAGCGAATAGCCCGCGAAATCGAAATAGATCTGGCCGTAGTACGCCAGCGCGCCGATCCACAGTGCCTGCGTGCTCCATGCACCCGGATCGGCGAATACCGGATCGGCGATGGTCGCGAGGTTGTCCGCCAGAACGGTCTTGAACACGATTCCCAGTGCAAAGCTTTTCAGGCCGGCGGCCAGCTGGTCGGCGTCACGGACCTTGGGTATCCGCATCTGCGGAAGGAAGAAGGTGGACCGGACGATGGGGCCGGCGATCAGCTGCGGGAAGAACGAAATGTAGAGGGCGATGCGCATCGGATCGCGTTCGGCCACGACCTGACGCCGGTACACGTCGACGGTGTAGCTGATGGCGTGGAAGGTGTAGAAGCTGATGCCGATCGGCAGCACGAGCTCGAGCCGCGGGAACGACACGCCAAGCCCGAGCGCCAGCGACAGCCGGGCGCTGCTGTCGGCGAAGAAATCGAAATACTTGAAGAACAGCAGCACCGAAAGGTGCAGCGCAACCGCCACGAACAGCCAGGTCTTTCGACGGCCGTCGGTCGATGCCGCATCGATCAGACGGCCTGCAGCGTAAGCGACCGCCATCACGAACACCATCAGCGCAACGTAGCGCACGTCCCAGAAACCGTAGAAGAAGAGGCTTGCCAGCGTCAGGAACAGGCGCTTGCCCTCCTCCGACCGGAGGCGCCAGTAGATGAAAAAGCTGCAGAAGAAAAAGACCGCGAAGGCGAGACTGTCAAATGACACTGAAGAAGTCCTTCCGCTCCAGCAGTCGTTGACCCAGCCATTCGGTGAAGCGGCGCGCGCCCTGCAGGTTCAGGTGCCCTTCGTTGTTCCAGAAGTCGCCCGCCATGTGGCGGGTTCCGTCAAACGGAACACACGATCCCTGCAGGGCCGCACAGAATCGGCCCGTCCAGCCGCGGGCGGCCGGATCTGCATTGGGTGGCTGGAAGAAGAGCACCCGATCGGCACCCAGGGATCGCCAGGCGTCGGCGCGCCGGCGCGCATAGGCGGGGAATGCCTCGGCCACCGGAACGTCGGCCTCGGCCGCCGACAGGGCGGCGAGAATGCGGTCGAGGGGCACGGCCGCCGACAGCTTGGGCTGCGGGACGAATCCGGCCAGTTCGAGCTGACGCGCGCCAGACACCATCGCGTGGGCCAGCCCCAGATTGACGTGATGGGCCAGTCCGAGCTTCAGCACGTCGATCAGCCCCTCTGCATCGACCTCGTCATCCGACAGCGCGATCGCGACCTTGTCGCGCACGCGCACGGCATCGTGATGACCGATCGTGTCATGCTTGTAGAGATTGTCCCGCGCCACAGTCCAGGCGCGCTCGGTGCCGAGTTCGGCAAGGACGATCGTGTTCCGCAGCGGCCCGCGCAGCAGGCGCGAAAGATGGTAGTCCTGCTCATAGGCAAAGCCGCCAGGCAGGCTCAGTTGCAGCACCTGTATGTCGACGCCGCCTCGCGCAAGTACCTGGCGCAGCAGTTGTCCGTCGATATTGCGCGCGGTGTAGCTGGAACCCAGCAGCACCAGCGACGGGCGTCCGGGCAGCGGATCGGCGCCTGCCACGACACGACCGAAACTCGTATCCCTGCGGCCACCGCCGAGCTCGAGCGCCATGAAAAGCACGCCCTGCATCGACACGAATGCCAGCAGCGCGACAGTGATCCAGCGGACGGGACGCTGCACGCCGCCGGACGAATGCACGACGCAGACGACAAGCATCAATGCCGCGCCCAGCAAGAGGATCGCGGCCTGCGTCTTCATCAGGCCGAAGGCCCTTCGGCTGGACTCCGGCGGTGGGTGACCTCGTCAAGCAGCGCAGCGAACCGGGTCGTGATCGCCCGCCGGTCGAATTGCGCGAGGTAGGCCTCGTCCGGCTCGACGGCACGCGGAACCGGGCTCGCCAGCACGCGGCGCAGCTCGCGCTCGCAGGCATCGACATCCTCGGCCCCCACGACCACGCCAAGGTTCGCGCGTTGGATGATGTCCGGCGTGGCGCCCGGATCGCACAGCGCGAACATCGGCCGGCCGGACGCGACGTATTCGAACAGCTTGCCCGGAATGACGCCATCCGAGGTTTCGCCGGTATCGACGATGAGCAGCAGGTAGTCGCAATCCACCTGGGCCTGCATCGCCGTCTGGTAGGGCACATCGCCTTCGAAGGCGAACAGGTGGCCGATGCCGTCGCGGGCGAGGATGTCGTCGTAGCGCTGGCGGATCACCGGCTCGACGCCACCGAAGATGCGCACCCGCCCGCGCGCGGCCAGCGCGGGATCGCTGCGCGCGATGCGCCCGAGCGCCTCGGCGAACGCATGACCGCGGCGGTTCTTGAACAGGCGGCCGGTGTAGACGAATTCGATGCACGTGTCGTCGAACGGTCGCTGGCGCGCGCGGCCGCTGTACAGCTCGACGTCGAAACCATTGGTCAGCGTTTCCCAGCGCGCGCTCAGGTCCGGATGCAGCCGGCGCATGTAGGCCGTCTTCTGCTCCGACACGGTGACGATGACGTCGGCACGACGCAGCAGCCGCCGTTCCAGCCACAGTTCCAGGCGCTGGCGCCAGCGCGGCAGCCATTCGCGCAGCACGTCGCCGAACCACAGATCGCGGTAATCGGCGATCCATGGCAGCCCGGTCTGCCGGCGCAGGCGATGGCCGGCGAACATCGAGCTGAAGGCCGGCAGCGTCGTGTAGATCGCATCGACCTGTCGTTCGGCACACACCTCGCGCGCCCGGCGCGCGGCGGCGAAGGTCCAGAACACATAGCTGTCCGGGATGTAGATGTAGTGCCGGAACACGTGGCGCACCAGCGCGTGCGCCTTGTCCATCAAGCCGCCACCACCGGTCGGCTGGGCCTGCTGGGGGTCTGACTTCGGGCCTGACCTCGGGGCCGGCGCTGCCGACGGGGCCGCAGTCGCGGTGTCGCCGCGGCCGAGCAGTTGCTTGGCCAGCCGCGCGATGTCCGATTCATAGTCGCGCAGCGGCACGCGGATGACTTCGACGCCGTCGGCTATCTCGCGCAGCAACGAAGCGTCGAAATTGGGTTCGAGCCCGCTCGGTTCGACCGTGATGACCACCGGCTTCCAGCCGTGGGCCAGCAGGTGTTCGGCGAACTTGACGGTGCGGATGCGGCCGATGGTCTTCAGCGGCGGAAACTCGGCGGCGATGATGAGCAGCGTGCGCGGGGCAGTCATGATTTCTGGATGGCGGAGACGTCCTTGGGGCGGGGCGCCACAAGGCTGTCGCACAGGGCGGTGAAGGTGGTGATGCGGTGCGACCAGCTGTTCGCCTGCGCGTGTCGCAAGCCACCCGCTTCAAGCCGCTGGCGCAGCGCATCGTCGGTCAGCAGCGTGATGATCGCCCGCGCAATGTTCTCCGGCTGTTCGCTCTCCACAAGCAGGCCGCTCTCGCCGTCACGCACCGCTTCGACGGCGCCACCGGCGCGGCCGCCGACGACTGCGCGACCACAGGCATTCGCTTCAAGAAAGACCAGACCGAAACCTTCGGTGTCACCGTCGGGCATCGTACGGTTGGGCATCGCGAACAGATCGGCGCTGCGATACGCGGCCAGCAGGTCGGCATCATCGAGCGCGCCGGCGAACGTGATGCTGTCCGCCACGCCGAGCTGCCCGGCCCGCGCGCGCAGCGCCGGCCCGAGCGGACCTTCGCCGACGATCAGCAGATGCGCGTCCGGCACCGCGGCGAGTATCTGCGGCCAGGCGTCGACGGTGCGGTCGAAGCCCTTGCGTGGCACCAGTCGCCCGACTTCGAGCACGACGCGTTTGCCGGTCAGGGCATGCCGCGCCCGGAACGCCTCGTCGACCGGACCGGGCGCGAAGCGGCGCGTATCGACACCGTTCTCGAGCAGGCAGATGCGCGCCGGATCGACCCCCATCTGGCTCACCAGTGCTTCGCGGGTGAAGCGGCTGACCGCGATGATGGCGTCGGCCCGCTGCAGGGTGCGCGCCCGTCGCAGGCCGAAAGAACCGGCCTGGCTCATCGACGTCGTGATCTCTTCGCCGTGGATGTAGCACACGACCTTGCTGCCGGCGAGCCGGCGGCAGACTTCGCCCAGCCAGGCCAGCGAATTCAGTTCGCCCAGGCAGACCACCGAAATCCGGTGCCGGCGGATCATCGACAAGGTGCGCCACGCGACGCCGATGCGCAGCGGCAGATCAATCGTGGCGAAACGCAGCGCCGACACGAAGCGGTTGCGCGGCGGCGGCATTTCGGCGGGCCGGAGCAGTCTGACCCGCTCGATCGGGTAGGTCACCCCCGCGTCATGCCGGTCCCAGCCGGGAATCTCCGCATCACTTTCGTAATGGTGGCGCGACGCGAGCACCGCCATGCGCCCGGCCGGCGCGTGAGCAGCCAGGGTGGCGTAGACCGAAGCCGAACCGCCCCGGATCGGCGCGTAGATATTGGCGATCAGCAGGCAGTTACCGCTCGCTTCCCCGCTCACTTTCCGCCCTCCCCGGCCGGCGGACCCGGCATCGCGGCACCGAAACCGTACAGCGGATAGGGCCGTGTCGCCTTGATGTGATCGCGCATCAGGCGCGACATGCACACCGCAATAAGCACGAGGTTGTAGGCGAGATCGAGGAAACCGAGACTGAGGAAGGCACCGCCGACCAGATAGCCGACCAGACTCACCTGGCACATGCCGGCCAGATCGGCCATCCACGCGTGCTCCGGTGTGGCCAGACCGAAACGGCGCACCTTGGAGAATTCGCGGTAGGTCGTGAACCAGACCAGCAGGAACAGGAACAGGCCGATGAATCCGTGCTCGCCCAGGATCTGGAAGTAGATGCTGTGCGCGACGACGACGAAACGCGGATCGGGCGCGAAGATGGCATACACCTCGGGCGAGTACATCGAGAATCCACCGCCGAACACCTTGGCGCACGCGATGTTGTAATTCATCTCCCAGACGTTGAGGCGACCCATCGCGGAGGCGTCCTCCTCGTAGGTGTTGATGGTGTCCATCCGTTCGTGCCAGCTGTCGGGCATCAGCGCGACCACCGCCACGGCACCGACCACCATCAGCGCCGACAGGCCCAAGCGATTGCGGCTGCGCAGCACCAGCACGCCGCTCATCGCAATGATGGCCAGCAGGGCGCCGCGCGACTGACTGCCGATCGCGCTGGCGGCCATCAACACGATGGCCGCCAGCATGATCTGCTTGTAGCGTGGTTTCTCGAGCTGAAGCTGCAGATAGCGCATCAGCGGAATGGTCATGATCAGCGCGAGCGCCAGTTCATTGTTGCCTTCGAGCATGGTGCCGGTCGGCCCCCATACACGGTGCGCGCCACCGGTCATGATCGTGAACACGCCGCCCTTTACGCCGTAGTAGCCGAGCGACGCGACGATCACCCAGATCAGATACTGCAGCTGCTTCTTGTCGTTGATGACGGTCATCGCGACAAAAATCATCAGGAACACCTTCAGGGTGTCCACAAGGTGCGGTCGGGCGAGTTCGGGATAGAAGGCGAAGGGCGTCGACACGACGAGCCAGACGATCAGCAGCAGCATGCTCACCGATGCGGGCGTCCAGATATCCATGCGCTTCTCGCGCGAAAAGACCCACGACACCAGCGTCGCGCCGCCGACCACGGCAGCAACCGGGAAATTGACCGCGATGCCCCAGCTCTGCTTGTGCGGATTCATCAGACCGAGCCAGGTCCAGGCCAGCGCACCCGCCCAGGTGTGCTTGAAGGCATACAGACTCGCGCCGAACACGATTGCAAGTACCGCTATGTCACGCATGGGCAGCCCCCACGGCAGCAGGCACGGTCTGACCGCTGACCGGCACACGCGACACGACATAACGGTACTTGCCCGACGCTTCGGCCGGGATGGCATCGACCAGATCGATGACGATCGTCACGCCACTGCCCAGCCTGTCCTGCAGGCCCTTGCGGATGGCCGGCACACTGCGCTCCGCGGAGAATCCATCTCCCGGCACGACGGCAACCCGCGTCTGCGCAAGCGATTCCTGCTCGATGCGGAAGGCCGCCACACCCGGCTGGTCGCGCAGCACATAGATCAGCGACAGACCATGCATGACCGTGCCATCGGCCGCCACCACGAAATCGGTGCTGCGGCCCTGCACTTCGGCCAGCACCGGCAGGCCGCGACCGCAGGAGCACGGCTGGTCTGACAGCACGCCGACGTCGCCGGTGCGGTAGCGGATGAACGGGTAGTCGCGCGTGGCAAGGTGGGTGACGACGATTTCGCCCGACTGTCCGGCCGGGAGTACCCGGCCGTCTCCATCGACGATCTCGACCACGATGTCCTCGGCCGTGATGTGCATCGAGCCGGCCGGACATTGGTGGGCGATGAAGCCGGCGTCGCGTCCGCCGTAACCGTTGGCGACCGGGCAGCCGAACACAGATTCGATCAGTTCGCGCTGGTGCGGATACAGGCGTTCCGAGGTGACGAACGCCACTTTCAGCCCCACATCGTCGAGCCGCACGGCACGTTCCTGCGCCCGGCTGGCGATCAGGGCGAAGGCCGACGGATAGCCGAACAACATCTTCGGCCGCATGTCGCGGATGACATCGATGAAGTGATCCACCCGGCTCGCCGACATGTCGAACGCCGGCAGCAGCCGGGTGCGCATCAGGCGGTCGCGCAGCAGCTTCACGCGGTCCTGCGCGCCCAGTTCGATCGGGCTGCCCCACAGCACGATTTCCGGGTCACCGATATCGACATCCCACCAGCGCGTGGCGCGCCACTTGGCCGCGACGTCGCGGCTGACCCGCTCGCGGCCGATGAAGAACACCAGCGGCTCGCCACTGGAGCCCCCGGTGTTGAAGCGCGCCAGCCCCTGCGCGTCGTCGGCGCGCAGGGCGTCGCTGTTGGCACGTATCACTGCCTTGGTGAGAAAGGGCAAGCGCTGCAGATCGGCCGCCGACGTCACCCCGGCCGGATCGAAGCCGGTCCGGGCGAACAGCGCGCGGTAATAGGGTACTTGGATGCCGGCATGGGTCAGCAGACTGCGCAGCCGATCCGACTGGATGTCGCGGATCTGCGCCGTCGGCAACCACTGCGAACGGTCGAGTGCCGCATGATCGGCGACGGTGCTGTGCTGCTTCATGCGTTCCTGCAACGGGAACAGCACCGACGACACGAAGCGCGTGTACAGCCCGCTCATCCGGCGCGTCCGGCCCGAACCCGATGCGCCGACACCGCTGTTTTCAGGGCGGACGTCAGCGTTTGCCGCAGCGAAACATTCATCTGGATACGAAGGGCGTCGAAAGACATGCCCTGCAGGAAAAATCGACCGGTTGAAGTCTAGACGCTGGTGCCCGGATTGTCCGTGCCTGACAGCACGCTGCCGTAAACCACGGCCAGGCGCTGCCGCACCTTCGGCCAGGCGAACTGGCTGACGTGCTCCAGACCTTGCCGGTGCAGCTGCTCCACCAGGCCGGGCGTGTCGAACAGTCGGATGACGGCCGCCGCCATGGCCGCCGGATCGCCCGGCGGCACGAGCAGTGCCGTCGTGCCGTCGCTGACCAGAAAGGGGACGCCGCCGACCCGCGTGCTGACGACCGGCACGCCGCAGGCGAGCGCTTCGAGCACCGAATTCGGCGTGTTGTCGACGCGCGACGGGTTGAGCATCGCGTCGGCCCGTGCATACAGCTCAGCCACGCCGGCACGGTCCAGACGACCGACGAAACTGACGGCGTCCTGCAATCCGAGCTGGGTCACCAGGGCGATCAGCCGCTCGCGTTCCGGACCTTCGCCGGCGACCGTCAGGCGGGCCTGCGGATAGCGGACGCGCAGGATCGCCATCGCGCGGATGGCCGTTTCGTTGTCGTACAGCGCCTCGAGGTTGCGCGTCACGATGAGGTGGGGCGCATGGCCGACCTCCCGCCGCGGCGTCGGCGAAAAGCGTTCGACGTCCACCGCATTGGGCAGCACTTCGGCCGACATGCCGAAACGGCCGAACACTTCCTGCAGGAAACCGGATGGCACGACGAGCAGACTGGCACGCGCCATGGTCGAACGCACCCGGATCGCATGGCCCTGCAGGAAGTCGGCCGCCTCGCCGCCGCGATAATTGACGATGACCGGACAGCCGCGAAGACGCGCAATCCGGATCGCCGGCGCGGCGAACAGATGCCACGACCAGCCGGAATTCGCCATCACGTGCATCAGATCATTGCGCCCCGCCGCGCGCCACAGTGCCGCCAGATAGGGCAACAGCCGTGCGAACGCACGCAGTCCGCGAATGCGTCCCGCCCAGGCCGGGCGGTAGGGGGCGTTGGTCTGCACCAGTTCGACCTTCACGCCCTCGGCCGACAGCTTGTCGGCCAGCTGGCGGGTCTGGTTCGCCATGCCGCCCGCCGGAGGCGGCAGCGGCCCGACCACCGCCAGACGCAGGCCGGACAGCTTCACGCGGCAGCCGGCGCCAGCGTCGAAAACACGCCCCGGTAGCGCGCCACCGAGGTCCGCCAGTTGCGTTCGGATTCGACGAAACGGCGACCCGCGGCGCGGATCGCGTCCCATTTTTCGGGCTGGTCGAGCACGCGCGCCATCGTCCGGCCCAGATCGGCCGCATCGCCAGCCCGGAACAGGTAGCCGGTTTCGTCATTGCGGATCAGTTCGCGATGCCCGCCGACATCCGACGCCACGAACAGCTTGCCCTGTGCCATGGCTTCCAGCGGCTTGAGCGGTGTCACCAGTTCGGTCAGACGCATCGGGTGGCGGGCATACACCAGCAGGTCGATCAGGTTGTAGTAGCGCTGAACCTCCCGGTTCGGTACCCGCCCGGTGAACACCACGGCATCCTCGATGCCGAGGGCTCTGGCCTGTGCGCGCAACGCCTTTTCCTGCGGACCGCCGCCGACCAGCAGCACCTTGATGTCCGGGTGGTCACGACGCAGCGCGGCGGCGGCGTCGAGGAACAGATCCAGCCCTTCGTAGGCGTAGAACGAACCGACGAAGCCCAGCACGCGATGGCCGTCGAGTCCGAGCGACTGGCGTAGATCGGCTTCGGCCGGCGAACAGAAGGTGAAGTTGTCGACATCCACCGCATTCGGGATGACGGTCACCTTCGACGACGGGATGCCGCGCGCGACGATGTCCTGCCGCAGGCCTTCGCAGATGCAGGTGACGTGATCGGCGCGCTTCAGCGCCCAGGTTTCCAGCGCGCGCGTGGCGCGGTAGCGCAGGCTGCCTTCGGCGGTCGTGCCGTGGTCGACCGCGGCATCTTCCCAGAAGGCGCGCACTTCATAGACGACCGGCACGCCGAGCCGGCGGCCGACGCGCAGCGCCGGCACCGCATTGAGCACCGGCGAGTGAACATGCAGGATGTCCGGGCGCAGTTCACGCACCAGCGCTTCGAGGCGCACTTCGATGGCGCGCATCTGGGCGATCTCGCGCAGCAGCGGCAGCGATGCACCCGGCACCGGCGTGCGGTGGAAGCGGAATTCGTCCACGTCCTCGAACGCCGCCGTCGTGGCGCCCTGCTTCGGCGACGTCAGGTGATGGGTTTCCCAGCCGAGCTTGCGCTGTTCGCGCAGGATGGCCGCCGTACGGAAGGTGTAGCCGCTGTGCAGCGGAATCGAATGATCGAGGATGTGCAGGACTTTCATCGCCGTGTCGCCTCAGGCCGCCGACGCGGCAAGCAGCGCCCGCGGACGGGCGTCGGCGCCCTGCTGACGCAGGAAGGCTTCGAACATCATGACGGTCCACATCGGCGCACTGTGGTCGTGCAGGCCCGACTGATGTTCGTCGCACAGCCGCTTCAGCACATCCGGATCGAACAGACCGCTGTCCGACAGCACCGGCCCGGTCAGCGCCGCGCGCACGCGATCCTTCAGCGGGCCGCGGAACCAGCGCGCCAGCGGCACGGCAAAACCCATCTTCGGCCGGTACAGCACGTCGTGCGGCAACTGCGGCTCCAGCGCCTTCTTCAGCAGCCACTTGCCTTCGTTGCCCTGCACCTTGAGGCTGGAGGGCAGCGAGGCCAGCCAGTCGACCAGCTCGTGGTCCATCAGCGGCTCGCGCACTTCGAGCGAATGCGCCATCGACGCGCGGTCGACCTTGGTGTTGATGTCGCCGATCAGGTAGGTCTTGGTGTCGAGATACTGGATCAAGGCGAGTGCGTCGTCCGTCCCGGCGCGCGCGGCATGGCGGCGGAACACCTCCAGCGCGTTGTAGCCGGCCAGTTCGCGCCGGAAGCCCGCGGAGTAGAGCTGGCTGCGCTGCGCACCGCGCAGGATGGACACGGTGTTGAAGTAGGCTTCGACCGAATCGCGCGCCATCGCCTGGAAGGTCGTCTTTGCGCGCAGCGGACGTGGCGCCCAGTCGGCTTTGGGATACACGCTGCCGAGCAGGCCGAACAGCGGCCGGCGCACGCCGAGCGGCAGCGCATCGCGCATGCGCTCTTCCATCAGGTGCATGCGGTAGCGACGATAGCCGCCGAAGCTTTCGTCGCCGCCGTCACCGGACAGCGCAACGGTGACGCGCGTGCGCGCCAGCTGGCACACGCGATAGGTCGGGATCGCCGAACTGTCGGCATAGGGCTCGTCGTACAGCGCGGCCAGCGCATCGACGAGCGAAAAATCATCGCTTGCCACCGTTTCGACGAAATGGTCGGTGGCATAGCGCTGCGCCACCATGGCGGCGAATTCGGTTTCGTTGAAGGACGGATCGTCGAAGCCCATCGAGCAGGTGATGACCGGGTTCGATGACAGCCCCGCCATGGTTGCCACCACGGCACTGGAATCGACGCCGCCGGACAGGAAGGCGCCCAGCGGCACCTCGGAAATCATGCGCAGCCGGACCGACTCGCGCAGACGCGCCGTCAGTTCCGCCTCGGCATCCGCCGCGCTGATCTTGGCGTCGAGCGTGAAGCGCACGTCCCAGTACTCGCGCGACGCCGGAAACGGCTCGCCGCGGCGCAGCGTCAGCGTGTGGCCGGCGTCGAGCTTCATCACGCCGCGGTAGATGGTGCGCGGTTCGGGCACGTAGCCGAGCGCAAAGTACTCCTCGACGCATTGCGGCTCGATGGTGCGGGGCATCTGCGGGTGCTGCATCAATGCCTTCAGTTCCGAGCCGAACACGAACATACCGTCCGGCAGCAGCGCGTAGAAGAAGGGCTTGACGCCGAGCCGGTCGCGCGCGACGAACAGGGTCTGCCGGTTGCGGTCCCACAGCACGAAGGCGAACATGCCGCGGAAACGCTGCACGCAGGCTTCGCCCCACTGCTCCCACGCATGCACGATGACTTCGGTATCGCTGTGCGTCGCAAAGCGATGTCCGGCCGCTTCGAGTTCGGGCACCAGTTCCTGGAAGTTGTAGATTTCGCCGTTGAACACCACGACGACCGAGCCATCTTCATTGAACAGCGGCTGGTGACCACCGCCGACGTCGATGATGGCCAGCCGGCGGTGCGCCAGCGCCACGCCCGGTTCGAAATGGATGTCGCCGCCGTCCGGTCCGCGATGGAACTGCACGTCGTTCATCCGCCCGACGATGTCGCGCGGGATGTCGCGCCGGTCGCGCGTGTCGAACATGCCTGCTATGCCACACATCGACTGTTCCGTCCTCGTCCGTTATGCCGTGCGGCGCTCGCCCCACTGCGTTTCATAAAGTGCCTGGTACTGCCCGACCATGCGGTCGAGGCTGAATTCCTGCTCCACCCGCAGGCGCGCGGCCTGCCCCATGCGCGCTGCCATGTCCCCGGTCGCGACCCGGCGCATCGCATCGGCCCAGGCTGCTGTATCGGCGGGCGGCACCAGAAATCCAGTCACGCCGGCGTCGACCAGTTCCGGATTGCCACCCACGTCACTGGCGATCACCGGGAGCCCGGAGGCCATCGCCTCCAGCACCGTATTCGAAATGCCTTCGGCCAGCGAAGGGAGCACGAAGACATCCATGCCCTGCATCAGCGCCGGCACGTCACTGCGTTCGCCGGTCAGCCAGACCACCTCGCGCAGCCCCAGTTCGTCCACCAGTGCCTCGACCTGCGGCCTTACCGGGCCGTCGCCGACGATGACCAGACGCAGCCGCTGCGCCGCCTCGTCGCCACCCGATCGAAGACGGGCGAAGGCACGCACCAGTCCGAGGTGGTTCTTCACCGCCTGCATCCGCCCGACCGTGCCGACGATGCACAGGCCATCGTTGCCGAACGGCGCATCGGCCGGCAGCGCACGTGCCGATGACGCCACGAAGCGTCGATGATCGACACCGTTGCAGATGCGCGTCACACGGCCTTGCGGCACCCCGACGCGGGACACCAGATAGTTTTCCAGATCGCGCGACAGTGCCACGTAATGCGTCACAAAGGGCCGGTAGGCGCGGCGCATCCATTGATACTTCTTCACGTCGCCGACCGGATCCTCGACGTCGCGGCCGTGTTCGCCGTGAAGGCGGACCGGCACGCCGGCCGCCCAGGCCGGCAGCGCCATTTCGAGTGCCGCCAGGTTGCGCGTGTGCACGACATCGGGTCGCAGCGCGCGCAGCAGCGTGCGCATCTGGCCGAACAGCTTCAGCCCGTGCCCCGGTTGCTTGTCCAGATCGATGCATTCGACCGGTTGCTGGAGGCGTCCGACGAAGGCCGGATCGGATCGGGTCAGCGAAATGATGCGATGCCGGAAGCGATCGGGGGGCAAGCGGTTGATCAGATTGACGACGCCGTTCTCGAGCCCGCCGACGCGAAAGCTGTACACCACATGAACGATCTGCAACGCGTCGCGCGGCGGCTGCGCCATCAAGGACGCCCTTCGGAACCACCATCGACCGCCAGCGCGACACGTGTCTGGATGGCTGCACCGTGTGCGGCGAGGAAGCGCTCCATGAGGTCCTGCGCGGCGGATGCATCACCCCGGGCCGGCGTGACGAACAGCATCATGACCGAATCATCGCGCCCGGCGAACAGTCGTCCCCACGCCTGTCTCGCCTTCGCTTCGTAGTCGCTCGAGGTCCAGTGGCCTCTGACGTTGTAGCTGCGATACACCGCAAACCCCTCTCCGGTGTCGATCCGCCGATGCATTTCGCGCAGGAAAGGGACCCCGGTCCCCGCCACATCGAGCTCTGTTTCCTGGAACACGACGCTGCTGTGGCTGGGTGGCACTTCGATCCGGTTGAACCGATTGATCATCTCGCGCCCCTGCGTCTGCTCCGAAAATGCGTACATGTGGAGCGACACCTTGCCTTCGCCGGCCGAGAATCGCGCCTGCAGCGCGGCGCGTTCGCCCGTGACGGTCGACCGTACATCCGGATCGGCGTCCGCGAGCGTCCATCCCGCAGCGGGTTCTACGGCCGACCAGGCAAGGGTATCGAGCGCATCGGCCGACGGCGCCCGCCAGGCGGCCACGGCCTGCCACATCAATACGGCGCACAGACCGAACACAAGCGCAGCGTAGTGCCTGCCGACCGGGCCACGGGCGGATTCCGGATGCATCGGCGCCGCCACCGGTTCCGGATCGCGCCAGCGCATGCCGAGCCAGAACATGCCCAGAATCACGGCACCGAAGATGATCCAGCCCAGCGTGATGTGGCTGACGCCGAGCCCCCACTCATTGTTCGTCAGATGGGCGACGATCACGATGGTGTAGGCCCGCAGCCAGTTCGCAAACAGCGGAATGATCAGCGCCAGCACCATGGTGATCGCACGTTTGGTCGCGCTGGTGTACGTGATGTAGGCGTACAGCGCACCGGCAAAAAGGGAGGACACCAGATAGCGCCCCCCTGCGCAGGCTTCGACCACGGACCAGTTGCCGGACGGAATGATGAAGTTGAAACCGTCCTGATACACCGGTACGCCGGACCACCTGAGCGCGATGACGGTCGCGTCGGCCGTCCATTGCATCAGATGCGGCAGGATGCCGTCGGAGAAGGGAATCGACAGGAACAGGAAGCCGAGCGGAAAAGCGATGCGTCGTGTGAAATCGTTGCCCAGAACGGCCCAGACGAATGCAATCGTCAGGCAGACCAGCGCGATCTGGGTGACCGTCACCACCCCGGCAAGCTCGCCCAGCACCCAGAGCAAACCGCTGACCGGAATGGCCAGCATGCCGACGAGGCTGGGCTGGATCGCCGCATCGTACAGCGTGGCACGGCGCATCCAGATGAAGTACAGCGTGATCGGCACGACGACCAGCCCATGTGAGTACGACTCGGAACTGAGCCACTGCTCATAGAGCGACATCACCGTGTCGCGATAGCCGATCCATATCGCAACCAGCCCCGCCAGCACCAGCAGGGGCAGCATGAAGAACCGCGGCAGGGAGAGCGGCGGCGACGCGGAACTGAGCTGACTCATGTCGTGCGGACCTGCGGCACGCCGAGTGCCGGCGCGTGCCGATCCGGATGGTCGAGCAGCCGGTCGAAGCGCGACAGGTGCGCATCCCAGCTGTAATCGGACAGCACCCGGTCGCGCGCGGCGTGGCCGATGACGGCAGCCCGGGCCGGGTTGTCCAGCAGATCGGCAAGCGTCGACAGCCAGGTGGCCGGATCCCGCGCCACGGCGAATTCGATACCCGGCATGGCATCGATGCCTTCCGCCGCTTCGCCGGAACAGACGACCGCGCAGCCCATGGCCATCGCCTCCAGTACCTTGTTCTGGATGCCGCGGGCGATGCGCAGCGGTGCGACGACGAGATCTGCATGCTGCAGATAGGGCCGGACGTCGGGCACGGTACCGGTCACGTGAATGCGCGGCCCGGCCAGATTCCGCACCGCAGGCGCGGGATTCATGCCGACCAGCCACAGGTGGAGCGCGGGGCGGGCGGCTGCGATGGCCGGCCACAGCTCGCTGACGAAACTCGTGGCGGCGTCGATATTCGGCCAGTAGTCCATGGCGCCGGTGAACACCAGTGACTCGGCACCGTCGACCAGCGGATCGGGCAGCGCCGGCTGAGGCGAAAAATAGGCCGCATCGACGCCGTTCGACACGGCAACCGTGCGGGATGCGGCTTCCGGCGCCAGCGACACGAACAGATCGGCTTCAGCCTGCGACACGAAGACACTGGCTGTCGCGCGCTGCGACAGCGCGCGCTCGAAGGCAAGCAAGCGACGGCCTTCCCGCCGATACAGCCAGGCCATCGGCCCGGTCTGCGTGCGACCGTACTCGGCCCATTTGGCGGAATCCACGTCGCAGAAATCGACCACGCTGGACAGACCGTCGATGCCCTGTACGTACTGCCCCATCGCCGACGAGAACACCACGGCATTGCGGATGCCTTCGCGATCGATCACCTGCCGGACCCAGCGCGTCATCGCGGCGCTGCGGTAATACGGCAGCGTCAGCGCTTCACCGGTCAGCAGCCCCCTGAGCGACAGGGCCTTGCCCAGGCGCGGATCGATGCGCTCGACGTGGCTCGACGCGCACCACTGCGCCAGCGCCGGCACATGCTGCATGTCTTCGGCGTAGTCGACGAAGCAGCCCAGATGAACACGATAACGCTTCGACAGGTGCCGCAGCAGGTTGAACGAGCGCACCTTGTCGCCCTTGTTGGGCGGATACGGCAACCTGTGCGCGAGGTAAAGCAGCGGTTCCAACCCGGTCAGCCCAGGTTGCGGACGATCAGCGGCCCGAGGGTGTTGGCAAAACTGCGCGGCATGCGGCGCCACACTTCGATCATCAGCTTGTACTTGGGATTGGACGGGTTGTTGCGCGGCAGGCTGTCGCGCTTGTACAGGCAGTACTCGTAGTGCAGCGGCGCCGGTTCGAAACCCCAGTTCTTCTTGAACGAATAGGAACCGGTGCCCTGCTTGCTGCGGCCGTAGTCGAACACCCGGATACCGCGCTCGCAGGCGTGGCGCATCAGTTCCCAGTACTTGAAATCGTTCGCGGCCAGATCACGCGCCGCCTCGGCGTCACCCGCGTAGTAGGGCAGGATTTCATCGCGGAAGTAGAAGCTCATGACGCTGCTGAGCAGGGCACCGTCCGGCCCTTCGACCGTCATGACCGAACAGCGCTCGCCGAAGGTGGCGCGCAGCGTGTCGAAGTAGCGACGCGACAGCGCAGGCGTGCCGTGACGATGCACGTTGTCGGAATACAGCTCGAAGAAGCGGGCATTGTCGGCATCGAACTTCGCGACCAGACCGTTCTTGATGCCCTTGCGCACCATGGCGCGCTGCTTGCGCGGGATGGCGTTCATGTTCGCCTCGACGTCGGGCGACAGTTCCTTGCGGAAGGTGACGTACAGGTCTTCGGTCGGCCAGTCGGTGTGGCGCGCGGTGACGTTGCGGAATTCGAGGTGGTCGACGCCGAGCGATTGCGCGATGCGTTGCGCTTCGGCCTCGAGTGCCAGCGCAGCGGCTTCGTTGTCCGCCGCCACGCCGCCATAGACGCCGAACGGCAGCGACACCAGCGAGTGTCCGAACAGCCGGCTCTTGACCTGCGCCAGCGGCAGCACGCCGCAGACGCGCCCGGCCTGTTCGGCCAGCAGGTAGTGCGTGCGGTGGCCGAACACGTCGCGCATGATGTCGCGCCACTCGAACAGGTGGAAGAAGCTTGCCGCCGGGCTTGCTTCCGCGAAGGCGTTCCAGTTGGCGCGGTCCGCATCGGTGGCGGCGCGCACGCTCACGCTGGCAGCTGTCATGAATTCCGCCTCAGGTCGCACGGGCTATCTCCGGAAACACCTCGTCCATCCGGCCCCAGCGGAAATCGCGCATCAGGCGCGCCAGCCGGCCTTCGGTGCGGTCGAGGTTGATGTAGTGACGAAAGCGCGACTTCGCATCCACGCCGGCCACGCGCGGCTGGGCGGCATCGATTTCCCACGGGTGGCAATAGAACATGGCCGGTCTGCCGTCGCGCCGGTTCACCTGCTGCAGCAGCCAGCGCGAGGCCACGTAGGGCAGCAGCCTGAAGTAGCCGCCACCGCCCGCCGGCAGATTGCGGCTGCCTACACGCACGGTGGTGACCGGCACTTCCATCAGGCCGTCGCGCGAGGCGAACGGAAAACGCGGCGCATCCGGCATGCCGTAGTGATCATGCTTGACCGGATAGATGCTGGAACTGTAGCGGTAGCCCGCTTCGGCCACGCAGTCGAGCGCCCACGGATTGGCGTGGCCGATCGAAAAGCTCGGCGCGCGGTAACCGCGCACTTCCACGCCGGTGATGTCTTCAAGCAGCTTCTTGGCACGCGAAATGTCGTCGAGGAAATCAGCCGGCGACTGCTCGGTGGCACGCAGGTGCGCACTGCCGTGGCTGGCAATCTCGTGCCCGGCGCTCGCAATGCGTTGCACCATGGCCGGATGGCGCTGCGCAATCCAGCCCAGCGTGAAGAAGGTGGCGCGGTTGCCGGACGCATCGAGCAGCGCAAGGATGCGGTCCACGTTGCGTTCGACGCGACATTCGATACGATCCCAGTCGGCGCGGGCGATGTAAGGCGCGAGCGCCGACACCTGGAAGTAATCTTCCACGTCGACGGTGAATGCGTTGCGGATGGCCGTCACGACGTCGGGCTCACGATGCGGCGCGCGCCTGCAGCCAGGCGTAAAGATCCGCGGCGATGCGCGGGGCGGCGGCGCCGTCCCAGTATTCGGGAACGCGTCCGCGCTTGCCGCCGGTGGCGAGCGTGTCATCGAGGCAGCGCACGAACAGGGCTTCGTCCGAACCCACGACGGTATTGGTGCCCTGCTCCGCCGTGATCGGCCGCTCGGTGTTTTCGCGCAGGGTGATGCACGGCACCGACAGCGCCGTCGTTTCCTCCTGCAGACCGCCGGAGTCGGTGATCATGACGGTCGCCCCGTCCATCAGGCCGAGCATTTCCAGGTAACCCAGCGGCGGCAGCAGTGCGATGCGCGGGTTGTCCAGCAAGGCGCCCAGACCGAACTTTTCGAGATTGCTGCGGGTCCGCGGATGGATGGCGAACACCAGCGGCAGACGCTCGGCGGCCTGCGACAGCATGCCGGCCAGGCGTTTGAGCTGTTCCGGATCGTCGACATTGCTCGGGCGATGCAGTGTGACCACGCCGTAACGGCCACCGGCAATCAGCGCGGGGTCGATGCCGTGCTCTTTCAATGTTGCCGCAGGCGGCACCGCCAACGAGCGACTCGACAGTAGCGAGTCGATCATGACGTTGCCGGCAAAATGCACCCAGGATGCAGCGACGCCTTCGCCCACCAGGTTCGCCAGCGCGCTGCGTTCGGTCGTGTACAGCCGGTCGGAAATGCGGTCGACCAGGATGCGGTTGATCTCTTCCGGCATAGCACGGTCGCCGCTGCGCAGGCCGGCTTCGACATGCACCACGGCGACATGCTTCTTCACGGCAACCAGCGCACACGCCAAGGTGGAATTCACGTCGCCGACGACCAGCACGCACGACGGCTTGATGTCGTCGACCAGCGGTTCGAAGCGCTTCATGATTTCGGCCGTCTGCACGGCATGCGTGCCGGATCCCACCTCGAGGTTGTGCTGCGGTGTCGGCAGGCGCAGGCCGCTGAACAGGCGTTCGTTCATCGCATGGTCGTAGTGCTGGCCGGTGTGCACCAGCACCCACGGAACGGCGGGAACGTGTTCGTCAAAGGCGCGCAGGATGGGCGCCATCTTCATGTAGTTCGGGCGGGCACCGACGATGCACAGCACCGGCGCGATGGAACGGGCAGCAGTCATTCTGTTTCCTTGCCTTGGGCGTCGAGCGAACGGTCAGCCAGTTCACCGAGCATTGCGATGGTTTGTTCGAGGGTACGTTCGATACGTGACAACCGGTCTTCGAGGTAACCGGCCTGATGCGCATTGACGAAATCGCGCACCCGTTGTGCGGACGGTGCATCGAGCTTGAACTGCGACAGATCCATGTCGAACAGCTCCGGAGCACCGATCATGTGCGAACCGCCGAAGGCAGCGCGTCCGGATGTCGCAACGGCCGCACCTCCATCGCCATGCTTGGCCACCGCCGCCGCCGCCGCCGCGTCACCCGCCTCATCACGGATTTCGCTGACCACGACGGCCACTTCTTCCGTCGAGAATGCGGTTGCTCCCGTCAGGAAGCCCGCCAGCATGAGCCGGTCGCACAGCGTGTTGATGCGCCGGGGCACGCCGTCGGTCGCCTTGAAAATGGCTTCGTGGGTGCCCGCCAGGAAGGCCGGCGATCCGCGCCAGCCGACATGCTTGAGCCGGTGTTCGATGTAGGCCTCGGTTTCGGCCGGGTCCATCGGCCCGAGGTGGTAGGACGCGATGACCCGCTGCCGCAACTGCTGCATGTCCGGGCTCTGCATCGTTTCTCGGAATTCGGGCTGACCGACCAGAAAGCTCTGCAGCAGCGCATGCTCGCCCAGCTGGAAGTTGGACAGCATGCGCAATTCCTCGATCGCACGCGGCGTCAGGTTCTGCGCCTCGTCGACGATCAGCAGCGCGCGCTTGCCCGCCGCCGTCAGCGACAGCAGGAACATTTCGATCGACAGCAGCAGGTCGGCCTTCTTCAGCTGCTTGTTCGGCAGTCCGAATGCGGCGGCAACCAGACGCAGGGTGTCTTCGGCGTCGAGATGGGTGCTGACCAGCTGCGCGGCCACCACCTTCTTGACGTCGAGCTTCTGGAGCAGGCTGCGCACCAGCGTGGTCTTGCCGGCGCCGATTTCACCGGTGATGACGATGAAGCCTTCACTCTGGTGCAGGCCGTATTCGAGATAGGCCAGCGCACGGCGATGTCCCTTGCTGCCGAAGAAGAAGGACGGATCGGGGTTGAGCTGGAAAGGTTTGCCGGAGAGGCCGTAAAAGGTTTCGTACATGTATCCGCGACGTGTCTGGTTCGACGCAAGAACCGCTCCGGCACAGGCGCCAGAGAGGTGTTCAGTTGAATCGCGTCGAGAGCGTCGCGATCACTGCATTTTCATCGACATCGCCGGCCGTGACTGTGGCACGCGTCATGCGCAGACCGATTGAACCGTTGCTGCGGGTGCCCAGACGCGTGGACCAGGTCGCGTTGAGCGTGTCGCGATTGGTCCCCAGCCCGGAGATGGACGTGCCGTTCGACTTGGACGTGGTGTAGGACAGATTGACCGATGAGTCGGTACTCACACGATGCGAATAGGACGCCGTCCACCCGTTCTGCCGGATGATCGGCGACAGGGCGAAGTCGTCGCCTACGGCGGGCCCGATGCCGCCGATGCCGCTGTTGCTCTCGGTACGGAAGTAGCTGAGGCTCACGGTATTGCGAACGCCGGTGCGGGTCGCCGAAACCTGCCAGCGGGTCTGCAGGAACTGGCGGTCGCTCAGGATGGGGCTGAGCGCAACCTGAAAACGCGAAAGTCCGTTGTCGCGCAGGAAATTTTCGATCAGTCGCAGGCGCTCGACCGGATCGGATTCGCTCGCGAACGGTTCCAGCAGCGCGAGCGACTCGGCAAGATCGATGGCGCCACTGGGCGACAGGATCTGTTCCGCGCGATTCGTGAGGGTCCGCCGGTAATCGGCCGACATCGCAACGCGAGGCATGCGGTGTGACACACGAAACGACGATGTCGACGCAAAGGGCCGATCGTCGTAGTCGCCGCTGAATGACGTGCGCAGCGACGGATTCCACGAGAAACCCGCACCGTACGTATTGCCGCTGCGCTGATTCGAGAAGTTGGTGTCTTCGTAGCCGTAGCGACCGACGAGGCGCAGGGTCGCGTCGTACTTGTAGATCAGGGATCCGGTCACGCGCTGCCGATCGGTCGCCCGGGCGATGTCCGAGGAGGTTTTGGTCGAATTGACGTCGACCTGCCAGCTCAACGTCGCCGGCGCGCCGGCCAGCGTGCCGTTGAAGGTTTCCGCCGTCAGCGTCCCCGCATTGACCGAACCGGCCGTCTCGCTGCGCACGATGTTGTAGCTGGAGCGCCAGGTTGCGATGTCGCCGAGCCGCAAGGTACCCCGGAACGACGGCGTCAGCGAATAGGTGCGTGTGCGATTGAGCTGATTCGGTGAAAGCTGGTTGTCGGACGGTACGGCGTTGAAGATCGACTGGTTCCGCTGGGCCGAGATCGCCGTCCCACTGAGGAAGAACAGGTCATCGATGATTTCGATGCTGCCCGTGCCGTTGTAGTCGTGGGCCACCCGGGAGTCGAAGGTTTCCTCGACGTAATGCAGGTAGCGCGGCGTGTAGGTCAGATTGAGTTGAAGACGCGGACTGGTGCGCGTCAGATTGACCCTGGGATTCAACTCCACGAGCGAATCCGACTGGGGCGAGACGGCCGAATAGTTGATGTTGTCGCTGGCGATGACCCGCGTCGTGAGCGCTGTCTTCACGCGCCAGCCCTCCGCGGCAGCGATGGTCGGCACCAGAGCGAGCGCCGAGAGCGACACGAATCGCATGCAGCGGTACGCCTGCCTGTTCGACACCTCAGGCAGCCTTCTCACCAGCATCACCACGCACGGCGCCGCTGTAGCCGTATCCATAACCGTAATAGCCGTAGTACCCGTCAGAGCGGGCATAGCGCGCCTTGTTGAGCACCAGCATCTTGACCGGACACGACGCCACCTTGGCGAGCGCCTGCTTCACCATCGTCTGCGTCGTGCGCCCCGCCTCGACCACGAGTACGAGTTGCCCCATGGACTGGGCGAGCACGGGCGCTTCCGTCGTCACCATCAGCGGCGGCGAGTCGAACACGATGATCCGGTCAGGATAGCGGTGGGCAATTTCCACCAGCAGATTCTTCATCGACCGGCTGGCCAGCAATTCGGTCGCATTCTTGTGCGGCATGCCAGCCGGCAGCAAGGTCAGCTTTTCGATGTTCGTGCGCAGCAGTACGTCGGAAAGCGTGACGGTCTTGTCGAGCAGTACGTCCATCAAACCCTTCGCAGGGGGCAGACCGAGCAGGTTCAGCACGGACGGTCGGGCGACGTCGGCGTCCACCAGCAGCACCGTGTTGTCGAGCTCCATCGCGATGCTCATCGCCAGATTGATCGAGTTGAAGCTCTTGCCTTCGCCCGGAACCGAGCTCGTCACCATGATCAGATTGCCGTTCTCGACCGGCGAAGCCCCCTTGCCGCGCGCATTGGCGAGGATGGGACGCTTGATCATCCGGAACTCTTCGGCGATCTGCGAGCGCGGAGACCGGGGGGTGACGATGCGCATCTCGTCGAGGCGCTTGAGGTCGAGTTCGACACGGCGCGACGACACGTCGGGGTCCGGCAATGCGGCGACGCTGGCTGACGGGGCTTCATCAACCACCGGATCGGATGCCGGAGCACGTGCTGCGGCAGGGTCCGGTTGCGATTGCGGCACCGGCGGCGGTGCAAGCACCTGCTCCGGGGCCTCCGTCAGGCCAATGTCCACGCCAACCTTCTTCAGTTGGGCGATCCGTGCTGCGGCTTGTTCAATGATGCTCATGAGTTCCCTCAGGCGCTGCGCACGGCAAGTGCGACAAATGCAAGCAGCGCGACATAGGACGCGATCAGCGACCCGACCCCCCCCAGGAAGGTGAATTGACGCCGGCGTTCAACACGCTTGAAATCGTCGGACAGCAGCATCGAAACCGACCCGAGAACCGGAACACCCGTCGCCTCTGCCAGATCCCGACCGTCGTGAAACACCGGACGAAGCTGCGACAACAGGAAGCATATTGCGATCGCGACACCGAATGCCCCGCCCAGCACCGCAGGCAGAAGAATCAGTCGATTCGGTGAAACCGCATTGGGCGTCACGCGCGGCGGCTCGATCAGACGAAACTCGGCAACGCCCGACGCGTCCATCTCTTCTGAAATCGATGCCGATTCACGACGCGAAACCAGCTGATTGTAGTTGTCCTTCTGGATGTCGTAATCGCGATTCAACTGGGCGAACTCGGCTTCAAGCTCAGGAACGAGGCGTGCCGAATCCTTCATCTTCGCAACGCGCGAGGAGTACTCGGCAACACGCGCCGTCAGCGACGCAACCTGAGCTTCCGATTCGGCGAGGGCAACCTTCAACTGCTGATACACCGGGTTGTTCGACATGCTGGCCAGCGGATTGACTGCGGGCTGGACACCGCTGCTTTTCGCCTTCTTGGCCTGTTCCGCAAGGGCCGCATTGAACTGTGCGACCTTCTCGGCGCGCTCCGCTTCGGCCTTTGAAATGCGGGAACGCAGGGTTGCAACGTCCGGATGAGCGTCGGTGTAACGCTGCAGGAGCGCCTCGACATCGTTGGTCATCGCCGCGATCCGCTGATCGAGCTCGGACGTGTTCGGACCCGCCCCCCCGGGTTCGCCGGAAGACTGTCCGGTCGCGCCGAAATCAAAGGCAAGCGTCGGCTCTTCACCGACGATCTGCCGGCGAAGCGCGTCACGCGAGTTGGTGGCCTCGCTCAATGCAAGTTGAGCTTCCTTCAGCTGGCCCTGGGCCGCACTGAGGGAACCGAAATAATCATTGCCGCCCGGACGGTCGAGATTCTTGAGGCGGAATTCCTTCACCCGGTTTTCCGCTTCAAGCAGCTTGGCTTCGTAGGACTTGATCTGTTCCTCGATGAACTTGCGCGCGGTATCCGCATCCTGCCGCTTGCCGCCGAGCCCGGATTCCACGAACAGGGTGACCAGCGACTGCACGACCTTCTGCGCCTTTTCCGGCCGCTGGTTCGAGTAGGTCACGTTGTAGAGGTTGTCGCGCCCGGAACTGCTCAGCTTGAGATCCTTGATCAGCGTGTCGATCAGTTCGTCCCGCTCCTTCTTCGTCTTGACGTCGATATCCATATCCGACATGCGGATCAGCTTTTCAACGTTCGGCCGCGTGATGAGCGTGCGGCTGAGCATGTTGATCTGCTGATCGATGTTCGGCTGGATGGCGAGTCCGGACATCAGCGGTCGCAGCAGCGATTGCGTGTCGACATAGATCTTGGCCGACGCCTCGTACTTGTCGGGCAGTTTCATGACGACCACCGCACCGACCAGTCCGATCACCCAGGCCACGATCAACCCCGCCCAGCGATACGACCACATCGATCGCAGATAGCTGAGCACCAAGCGCAGAAGCTCATCCAACTCGGGCTACCTCGCGAATATGAATATCAAAGGTCACAGCTCAGAACCAGCTCTGCGGGATGATCAGGATGTCGCCCGGCTTGACGTCCACATTCGCGCTGACGTCACCGCGGCGGATCAGGTCTTTCAGGCGCACGTTGTATTGCTTGTCGCCTTCGGACGTGCGCAGGATGGTCGCCGCATTGCCGTCGGCGAAGTCGGTGATGCCACCGACCGCAATCATCACGTCAAGCAAGGTCATCTTCTGCTTGTAGGCCAGCGCCTGCGGCTTGGCCGCTTCGCCGATCACACGGATCTGTTCGCTGTACGGGCCGATGCCGCCCGCGACGATGACGCTGACGATGGGATCACGGATGTACTTGGACAACACCTGCTCGATCTCGCGCGCCAGTGTCGTGGGATCACGACCGGCCGCCGGCAGATCCTCGAACAGCGTGCCGGTGATCTTGCCGTCCGGCCGGATGGTGACCGTTGACGAGATTTCCGGGTTGCGCCACACGACGATGCTGACCGAATCGCCCGGACCGAGAATGTAGTTATAGCCGTCGCTGTAGGCCTGCGCAGGCGCTGCCGGATAGGGCGACGACGAGCATGCGGTCAGCGTTGCCAAAAGCAACAGTGTAAGTAGAACTTTCCCGAACATTCCGGCTTCCTTCGATTTCATCTTGCCACCTCCAAAAGCGGTCTCCTGCAACGACCGACCGTGATGTTAGACCTTACACGCGAGGAGCCCTCTCGATTGCTTCACGCATGTAACGGTAAGCGCCGTCAAATATTGAATCTCAGGGCGTCGACGATGACCGTTCGAGACACCCGGTACGCCGGAATCAGCGCCGCCCCCACCGTCGCACCGATCCCCACGACAAAGGCGAGCGCGAGTACCGAAGGCACCAGCTGTATGGACGCCGTATACCCCACATTCGAGTTGGGCGGTGGCGGCATCGGTATGCCGCCCTTCGAAATCAGGAGCGCCAGCACGATTCCTGCGGCGAGCCCGATGCAGGCGCCCACCAGCCCGAGTATCACGTTTTCGAGCATGACCAGGCGAAGCACGTACCCCCGCGTGTTGCCCAGCGCCATCAATGTCCCGAACTCGCCAATCCGTTCGAACACGCTCATGTTCACCATATTGATGACACTGAGCAGGACCATCACCAGTACGATCAGCTGCAGTATTCCGAATTGTCGCTTGTACAGTTCCACGGTCTTGACGTAGAAGTCCGACATTTCGATCCATGTCTTGACCTCGTAGCCACGCTCGGCAAGCTTGCCGCGCAGCAGCGACGCCACGTAATCGGTATCGGGTGTCGCACGCAGCGACAGGACGATCGAGTTTGCGCCTTCGCGCCCGAGCAGGGTTTGCGCAGCGGGCAGCGCAATGCGGACAGCCCGCGAATCGAAATCCTTCGAGAAGCTCTGGAAGATGCCCACCACCTCGAACTCCAGCGTATTGAGCGCACCGTCGGCCGTGTTCAGCAGCATGGTCACCTGCGCACCGGGCTTCAGGTCGAGCGCTTGCGCCACGCCGTCACCGATCAGGATGCCCGACCGGTCGTCATCGCTGAGCATGCGACCTTCCGTCACCTGAAGATAGCTGCCGAGGGCGGCTTCCTTGTCGGCTTCGACGCCTTCCCCGACCACCGCCCAGTCGGACTTGCCGTTGCTGAGCAGGCCCGAAAAGTTCAGCCGCGACATCGTGGCCTCGGCTTCCGGAAGCTTGGCGGCGAACTCCGAAATCATCGTCGATTCCGCGATGAGGTACTTTTCCGGTGACCGGGTACCCTGTTCGTAGAAGCCCTTCTGGAAAATCTGGACGTGCCCGAGTTGCGAGTGGATCACCGCCTCGCCCAGTTGCACCAGCACATCACGAACGAAACCACCGCTCAGGATCAGGCCGATCACGCCGAACACGATGGCCGACAGCGTCATCGCCGTGCGGCCCTTGTGTCTGAGGATGTTCCGGAGTGCAAGCTTGAACATGGCGGGTCAGCGACTGGTCCGCAACGCGTCGACGATGTTGAGCCTGGACGCCCGGATCGCCGGCAACAGGCTGGCAACCAGCGTGGTACCCAGCGCAATCAGCAGGGCATCGCGCAGCAGCGCGACCCCGACGTGAATCTCGGCGGTAAAGCCGCGCGCCATCCCCGGGGGCGGGGGCATCGGGATGCCCACACTGGAAATCGACCACGCCAGCGCCAGTCCGATGACCACGCCGGCCGTACCGCCGAGCATGCCGATGACCATCCCCTCGAAGACGAACTGTCGCAGGATGCGGCCACGCCGCATGCCGAGCGCCATGCTGGTACCTATCTCGCTGGTGCGTTCCATGACGCTCATCGTCAAGGTGTTTGAAATGCTGAGCACGATGATGACGGCGATGATGAACTTCACCACGGCAACCTGGCGGGTGAACAGTTCGACCGTCTTGCGGTAGAAATCCGCCAGGTCAAGCCACGGTATGACCTCGAACGATGCGCCGTCGCTCGCGCTGCGCAGCGCGCGCACTGCGGCGTCGGTGCGTTCGGTTTCATCAAGCAGGCCGATCCACACATGGGATCCGTCGACCTTGAGCAGATTGCGCGACATGGCCAGTGGAATGCGTATCGCCACGTCGTCGTAGGCCTTCGTCGGAGTCGAGAACAATCCACGGACCTTGCCTTCGATCGCGTTGATGCCGCCCGCGGCCGTCGTCGCCATCACGATCAGATTGTCACCCGGCTTCACGCCCAGATTCTGGGCAAGCCCCTGCCCGACGATGATGCCTTTCGGGTCAGATTCCGACAGCGGCTCACCTTGCTCGATCAGCAGCATCTTGCTGAGCTTCTCTTCCTTCGCCGGCTCGACCCCCTCTCCGATGCATGAGAGCGAGGAATCTCCCGTGCTGACCAGACCGGTGAAGGACAGGCGCTGCGCCACGAGCGTCATGCCCGGTTCGCCCTTCATCGATTCCAGCGCCGGGTCCTGCGCCGGCAGCAGGTACGCAAAGGGGTCGGCCAGACCTTTGGCGTGGTAACCGGGCTTGGCCATGCGCACATGACCGAGATGGGAATGAATGGCGTCCTCGCGCATGGCGAAGAAGATGAAATCGATGAAACCGCCCGCGAGCAGCAAGGCCACGATGCCGAATCCCACGGCAGCCACCGCGACACCGCTGCGACGTCGCTGACGCAGCACGTTTCTTGCTGCCAGCCAAAGATCGAGCTGCAGGCTTTTCAAGAGGTATGTTCGGCGCTTGGACAGAAGTGCCACAGAGAATATCATCATCGCCTCAGTCACGTAGCGCCGCCCAATGAGCGATTCCCCTGTATTCGAGTACGAGTCTGCGTTCTCCCGCAACTTCGGTTGGGTGACCCGCGCGGAGCAGCAACAGTTGCGCAACACGCGTGTCGCGATAGCGGGCCTCGGCGGCGTTGGCGGGTTTCATCTGCTCACGCTCGCCCGCCTCGGTATCGGTCGCTTTTCGATCGCCGATTTCGACACCTTCGACCTCGTCAATTTCAATCGACAGGCCGGCGCCGGCATGCAGTCCATAGGGCGCCAGAAGTCAGAGGTCATGATGGACATGGCGCGCGACATCAACCCGGAGATCGATTTCCGGGTGTTCGCGGAAGGTGTGCAGGCGCACAACATCGACCAGTTTCTGGCGGATGTGGATATATATATAGATGGCCTCGATTTTTTCGTGTTCAGCGCACGCCAGATGACCTTCGCAGCGTGCCGCGAACGCGGCATTCCGGCGGTCACCGCCGCACCGCTGGGCATGGGCACGGCCGTGCTCAGTTTCCTGCCCGGAAGCATGTCGTTTGAGGACTACTTCGGTTTCGAGGGCTGCACCGACGACGAAAAGGCGCTGCGCTTCCTGGTCGGCCTGGCCCCAAAAGGGCTGCATCGGCCCTACCTGGTCGAGCCGTCGTCGCTCAGTCTGGCCGAGCGTCGCGGCCCGTCGACGAATATGGCCTGTCAGATCTGCGCCGGGGCTGCCGCTACGGAGGCATTGAAGATCCTGCTCAGGCGGGGTGAAGTCAGAGCCGCGCCCTGGGGCTTCCAGTTCGATGCCTACCGGCAACGCCTGGTGCGCACCTGGCGACCGGGTGGTCACCGGAACCCGCTTCAGCGCCTGTTGCTCGCCCTGGGAAGAATCGCATTGAAAAAGCAGCAGGATGCCGCCCCACCCGGCCCCTGAGTCGTCGCTTCGGCGCGACGGCAAGACGTCACGCGACTGGATATTCCTCAGAACGCGCATCGCAACGCACAAAACGAAACGGGGTGAAGACTTTCGTCTTCACCCCGTCAGTGAACCATCCGCTCGAAGAGCGGCTGGTTCATGCAGAACGCAACAACTTAGGCGCGCTTGCGGGCAACAGCCAGACCCAGCATCGCGAGACCGACCAGAGCGAGCGAACCCGGTTCCGGAACACGGTTCATCGTGAATTGGAAGTCGTCGTACAGGTCGTAGCCGGTGTTTTCACCTGCAACACCTTGCAGCGAGCCGGAACCACGCAGCTGAACCAGATTGTTGCCGGTCAGCGGATCCTGGAAGAACGGCGACGTGAAGAAGGTTTCGAGCCATTCCGAACCCGTGTTGTTCTCGATGAGGCCCAGACCGAAGTTGAAGCCACCCGGCAGGTTTTCATCCGGCCCGAACAGTGCAGCGATGCTCGGATCAGCCGGTGCGCCGAGGGCAACCCAGTACTCGTCCAGGTCACCGGTGAAACCGGCGGTCAGCCACAGATCGCCGTTGGTGATGAGCTGTTCGCACGTGCCGCCTGCAGCAACGTCGGCAGCGGAGTCGCAGCTGGCGCCTGAACGGGCAAATTCAGCCACGTCATCTTCGTACAGTGCGAGCATCACGCCTGCGCCGTACTCGGCTTCAAACGCTGCGCTCGGCTTGAACGTGTAGTTGAACAGGCCCGGGCCGGCGGCAACGGCGGAAGCAACTTCGATTTCGCTGATACCCGACAGCTCGCCACCGAAATTGGTCGGTGCAGTCGTCGGCGTGAAGAAGCTCGGAATCTTCAGAATGGCGCGCAGACGATCGCCCACATCGAGCACACCGTTGCTGTTGGCGTCGATCCACACTTCCGCGCTGTCGTCCTCGAACGTCACATTGCCGTCCGGGAGTTGCGGGGTGATGATGGCCGACCACGCGGGGGATGCAAGGACTGCGAAACCGCATGCCGCTGCTAGCGTTTTAATCTTGAACATGATTGGAATCTCCGTATTTCACTAAGACAGCGGACCATCCGCTTGCTCAACTTTAGCAAGGGGTGTGCCAGTAAATTTAGTTGTTTAAATACATAAGCTTGCATTCCGGCTTCTGAAACCTTCGGCGGACTTGTAAAATTTGCCGACAGCGCTTTACGCCTTCCATGGCGATGTTTCAGCGACGGCGGCAGCTCCGGACCGCGGTGTTCGCTCCGGCAGCCGGCGGTATTCGGGAAAAGTTCGCGTACGCTTGCGTTCGTGCTTGTTAACGAGGCCTGCCATGTATACAGACGATCCAGGTCAGCGCGCGTTGCTGGAACTGCTCTCCATCACCCCGTCGGCCGACAACAGCCAGCCATGGCGCTTTCACGTGAAGCCCGGGCGCATCGAGGTGCGCTACAGGACGGTACCGGGCGACGTGTTCGGTGTCGGCGGGCATGGCAGCCTGATGGCGTTCGGCGCGATGCGCGAGAATCTCGCCCGCCATATCCGGTTCCATGGCCTTGACGTGACCTTGTCAGAATTTCTGACATCGGACACCCCGATGACCCTGACGTGGAGCGGCGAACTCCCGGCCAGCCAGCCGCTGCAGGCGGATATCCGTGATCGCCATACCAACCGGTTTCCGTTCCGGCGCGACGCGCTCCCGGCACCGGCGGTCGCCGCCCTCCGGAATGAAACCCTGAACGCCGCGCGGTGCATCGTCATGCTGCCGGGCGACGGACTCAAGCGCCTTGCCACAGCCGTTGAGCAGTGTTCGCGCGCACGTTTCCGTTCGCATGAACTGCACGACTGGCTGATGGGCAGCCTCCGTTTCACGTCGGACGAGGTGGCAGCGGGCGACGGGCTCGATATTTCGACCCTTCCATTGCCTCCCGGCGGCGCGCAGCTGATGCGCTGGCTCAAGCCGTGGTCCCGCATGTCCGCCCTGAACGGCATCGGTCTGTACAGGATGTTCGCCGCAATGGAGGCCAAGCCCCTGCTTGCCGCCCCCGCCGTTGCATGCATCGTCGGGCCGGACAGCGCAGCCGGCACGCTCGACGCCGGTCAGCTCGCACAGCGCATCTGGGTGATGGCCAATTCAGACGGGTTCGCGGTGCAGCCGGTATATGTATTGACCGATCACCGAAGCCGCCTGACCGACGGGCGCGTGCCGAAGGAATGGTCGGCGGAGATCGGCGATGCGCTGGCCGACGTCGACCGCGTGCTGAATATCGGCAGCGGCGAGCGACTGCACATGGCCTTCCGGATCGGACGACCGACGCGTCAGGCACCACGGTCGCGCCGCCTGCCGCTGGAACACATCGTGGTGAGTGGCTGAGAGCGCGGGCGGGGATGCCGGACGCCCGGCGTTCAGCGCCCGGCGCGGCCGCAGCCCTGGAACGCGGAGGCCGATCAGAAGCTGTAACGCAGCTCCCCGTAATAGCGGTCCGAATCCCCGAACCGGCCGAACAGGCCGTTGTTCGTTCCGCCGAACAGGTCGGCGCCCAGCAAGGCGCGCCAGTTGGGCTGCATCTTCCAGATCAACTTCGGCCGAACCATGTAGTCGTTGCGCACCAGCGACTGCACCCACAGCATTTCGCCTTCTAGCCGGTCGGCGAACTTGTGGTGGTAGAGCATGGTGAAGCCGTTCTCGCGCCGCGACAGCAGCAGATCGCGCGGGCGGTCCATGTGATATCGCTCGAAGTACTGCACGTTGAAGCGCGCTTCGTTCTCGAGCGGGAAGTCCAGGCCGATGGCGTAATCGACCATGTTCTGCTTGACCAGCCCGTCCGCCACATTCGAGGTCACCGGCACACGCCTGTCCAGTGTCAGCACGCTTTCCGCCCGCAGCAGGAACTTGCCGAAATCCTTGCTGAGCGTACCGCCGTACTGATGAATCCAGTCGTGCTCCGGCGTGTAGAACACCGTCGGGCCGGCGATCTGACGGCTGAAGGTCGGGTTTACATCGATACTTCGGTAATAGAACGCCGACAGGTCCCACCCCTTCAGCAGCGTACTGACACGCAGACCGTAATTGGAATTGCTCAGCTTGCGGTCCGGCCTGACCTGCGCGTTGTACACCGGTGCAAGTCCCGGAATCTCCGGCTGCACCGGGTAATAGTCACCCCCGAAACGACCGATGTTGTCGACCGACACATACGGCACCCAGACGAATTCCGCATGGACATCACCCATGAAATATTCGGCCCGGGCGGCCCATTGCGGTATCCGCAGCTGTTCGAATTCCGGATTGAAGAACTCCCTGGCGTCCTTGGCCGACACGACGTCGGCAAAGAACAGCCCGACCATTTCGCCCCAGACGATGTGCTGCCGGCCCAGGCGCAGTTCCATGTTGCCGAGCGGCACGTCGACATAGACCTCGCGCCACGCGAACTCGCTGCGCTTGTCGTCGCGCACGTTCGCCGGGTAGAAATCGTCTTCCCAGCCGTATGCGAAATCGTAATCGACGCGCCCGACCGCCTTCCACTTGATGCCCTGGCCGAAACGGCCACTGCGGCCCAGCTCGTTGCGCCAGCGCGCCTTGGACCAGTGGCTGTCTCCGGCCACGGTACGCGCCAGCTCGAACTGGCTGTAACCCTTCCAGCCCGACACCGTGCTTTTCGCCTCGCCCAGATCCGGCAGACCGGCGGCAGCGCCCTCCTTGGCGGCCGGCGCGTCGGCAGCCGGCGTGTCGATGAACAGATCGTCAAGCGGGTCGGCGGCGCCCGCGGCGGTACTGACGCCAAACGCCAAGGCGGCAAGCGCAGCGAGCGCTGTCGGGCGGAAGGCCATGAGTGATGGACCGGTCATGTTCAGGCAGCCTGGTTGCTGATGATCTTCGGCGGCTTCACATAGGACCACTCGCCGGGCGTCTTCTGCACCCCGAGCGCGGTCAACTCTCCGTCTTCGATGCGCACCAGACGGTCGGCCATCGACATCACCCGCTTGTCGTGGGTGGAAAAGATGAAGGTCGTCTTGAGCGTACGATTGATTTCGCGCATCAACTGGAGGATGTCGTCGCCGGTCTTGCGATCAAGGTTCGCGGTCGGCTCGTCCGCCAGCACGATGGCCGGCTGGGTCGCCAGCGCCCGCGCGATCGCGACGCGCTGGCGCTGGCCGCCGGACAGCTGATTGGGGCGGTGCGACATCTTCTTGTCGAGACCGACCACGCTGAGGAAGTAACGGATGCGGCGATCCCGCTCTTCCTTTCCGATCTCGCCCAGCTGCAGCAGCGGGTACTCGACGTTTTCGTAGGCCGACAGCACGGGCAGCAGATTAAAGGTCTGGAAAATGAAGCCGATGGTACGCGAACGCAGTTCGGCCAGTTCGTCCGGCGACTTTCCGGATACGTCCTGACCATTGATGAAAATCTGTCCGGAGGTGGGCGTATCGATGCATCCGATGAGATTCAACAATGTTGACTTGCCACTGCCGGACGGCCCCGCAATGGCGATGAATACCCCGTCCTCAATATCGAGCGTGATATTCTTCAAGGCATTCACAAGCTGTCCGCCGAGCATGTAGCTGCGACTGACGTTGCGTATTTGAACGACGTTGTTCATCGCGTAGTCAACGCACCGTGCGGGACAGCAATCCTGTCCCGAAAAGATAAGCCATGAATATTCCGGGAAACTTCATTCCGATGATGAATACGAAAGATTTACCTGAATCCCATATGACAGGCATGCATCCCGGATCGCGTGCAATCCGGATTTTCGGCGCCCTGGCACTGGCTGCCGGCCTGCTCGCCGCAACACCTGCCGCGATCGCCCAGGACGCCCGAACTATACTTGAAAAGGCCGATTCGATCCGCTTCCCGAAGGAGTCGTTCCAGGTCGAAGTCACGATCAATTCGACCACCGCCGGCGGGGCTGAATTCCGGAAATTCCGCATCCTGTCCAAGGGCAACGAGAACACCATCGTGCAGACGGTCGAGCCGGCATCCGAGCGCGGGCAGATCCTGCTGATGAAAGCACGCGATCTGTGGGTATTCCTGCCGGAGGTGTCACAACCGGTTCGATTGTCGCTCGCGCAGCGGCTGACAGGCCAGGTGGCCAACGGTGACCTGGCACGCGCGAACTTCACGGGCGACTACACGCCGGAGCTGCTGCGCAGCGAGAAGATCGAGGGCGCGGATCACCACGTGCTCGAACTGAAGGCGGTCGACCGCGGCGTGACCTACGCACGCGTGCTGTTCTGGGTGCGCGCGTCCGGCAACGAGCCGTACAAGGCCGAGTTCTACTCGCTGTCGGACAAGCATCTCAAGACCACTTACTACAGCGAGTACAAAATGCTGGGCGGCAAGGTCCGTCCGACGCGGCTGACCATGCAGGATGCCCTCAAACAGGGTGAGCAGTCTGTGCTTGAATACGGTTCAATGCAGTTGCGCGAACTGCCGGACAAGATATTCACGAAGGAATATCTGAAGAAGGTGGAATAGCCCGCGCCCTGCCGTCACGTCGCGGAACGTATCCAGCGTCGTCTTTCGTGGTCAGATCATCATGTTTCTGCTCGAAGTCGGAAACCTAAAAGAGAATTTCGCGAAGTATTTCTCGGTGGAAGCGGCCGTCACCGAAGAACTCAAGCATGAGGTGTTTCGGGTCAGGCACGCGGTGTATTGCGAAGAACTGGGCTACGAAAACACGAATCCCGACCAGGAAGAATCGGACAGCTATGATGCGCGATCACTGCACATCGCGCTGCGTGCGCAGGCACATGGCCGCATCGTAGGCTGTGTCCGGCTGGTCCAGTGCGACCCCGATGCGCCCGAGAAGCTGCCGTTCGAAAAGCTCTGCACCGACGCCATAGACCGGTCGATCATCGATCCGGCTCAGGTGAATCGACACGCCATGGTCGAAATCTCGCGCCTGGCGGTGCTGTCCGACTACCGCAAGCGGAAGGGCGACAGCGGCAGCCCGATGGCGATTTCCGAAGAAGACATGGGCACGCGCGACCAGCCGCGTTTCCCGTACATCCCGGTCGGCCTGTATCTGGGCCTGCTCGTGGCAGCGGAACTGCACGGTATCGAACATCTGTTCACGCTCACCGAAGCGCGTCTGGCGCGACACCTGTCTGCGCTCGGTTTCCGCATCCACCTGATCGGCCGGGCCATCGAGCATCGCGGCAAGCGCGTACCTTCGGTCATCTATCGCACCGAGCTGATGGCGCACCTGCCCGCCTTCATGCAGCCGCTGTACGACCAGATGAAGGAAGACATGTCGCGCCAGTACGCGTGCGAGACCGCCTGACCCAGCTTCGCCCGACCGGAGGCGATCCGGCTACTGCCTGATCGCCTCAAGCTCGAACGTCAGCTTCACCTCGTCGCCGACCAGCCCCTTTTCCACGCCGTAGGTCATGCCCCATTCGCTGCGCCGTATCGTCGTGCGCGCCGAAATGCCCAGCGTGTGCTTCTTGTGGCCGAACGGATAAGCGGCCGCCTTGTTCAGCGTCACGTCCAGCGTGACCGGCCGGGTCTGGCCGAGCAGCGTGAGCTTGCCGGCCAGCTTGCCGGCGGTCGGGCTGGTCGTTTCGTACCCCGTGGCTTCGAACACGATGTCCGGATGCTGCTTCGCGTCCAGAAAATCGTTCTCGCGAATGTGGTTGTCGCGCGCCTTGTGGTTGCTGAACACGCTGTCGGCCGACACCACGACGCGGCCCGAACTCAGCTTGCGGGTCTGTTCGTCATAGACGAAGCTGCCCTTGCCCTTCAGGAACAGGCCGAGGATGTCGGCGTAGCCGATGTGGGCCACGCCGAAACCGATCGAAAAGTGATCGGGATCGATGTCATAGGTGCGCGGCTCGGCCTGTGCTGCCGTGGCGAACGTGCCGCAGGCCAGCGCGACGAGCAGCGGGCGGTACAGGTGCTGCAGCAGCGGATGCGTCGTTTTCATGCAAAGCCCTCCCGGTTCAGTCGAAAATCCGACGAAGTCATGCGTGTGTCCGCCGGCGGTACAGCCAGCGGATGTCGATGAAAAACGAGGCCGCGAGCGCCAGCAGCGCAAACCCCAGCAATACGGCAGTGGCGCGCGCATCGACCGCCGGCAGCAGGCACACCAGCAGGCAGGCCACCTGCACCACACACACCGTCTTGCGGCGCAGGCTGTCCGGCAGCGGGCGGTCGAGCCAGCGCCAGACCGGCATCGCGGCGACGAAGGCGTAGCGCATCGCGCCGATCGCCAGCACCCAGGGCCCGACCTTGCCGAGCAGTACCGGCGCCAGACACAGCACGGCGATCAGGAAGGCATCGAGTTCCATGTCGAAGCGCGCGCCGAAATCGCTGGCGGCGTCGAAGCGGCGGGCGACCCAGCCGTCGACCCCGTCGAGCAGCAAGGCGGCGAACGCCAGCATGGCGAATGGCGTCGCCTGTGCCGCCAACGCAGCCGGGCTGGCCAGCGTGCCGGCCAGCACGGCCACCAGCAGCGCACGGAACAGCGTCACCCGGTTCGCCGCGCCGAGCGGTCGGCGCCGGTCCGGTCCGTGGCGCAGCAGCAGTGCCGCCATCACCGCATATACACACAGTGCAGCACCGCCGACCCGCAACGGCAGATCGAGTGCATGCGCGAGCGTGGCGGTCAGGATGGCGAGCAGCACCGCACCCGCCAGCAGATCCAGCCACATCGGCGGCACCGCATTCAGCGGTCTCGCATCCCCCACTCCTGCTGCCAAACCGATCTCCCTGAACGCTGTCCCGAGGCCGGCTGTCGGTCGCCGCGCACCCCTGCAGTGTGGCGGTACGTCCATCGGCCTGCCTGCTTCAACCCGCTTTTCGATACCCTTGAGCACCGAATCGTTCGCTCACGATGAAAAACCATGCCTGCTGACACGTCCATCGACCACACCTCTGCATTCTGGACCGTCGCGCCCGGCACCGGCGAACTGCGCACCGAAGCACTGCCGGCGCTGCGCGCCGGCGAGGTGCGCGTACGCGCGCTGTACAGCGGCATCAGCCGCGGCACGGAAAGCCTCGTGTTCCGCGGCGACGTGCCGGCCAGCGAATATCAGCGCATGCGCGCGCCGTTCCAGCAGGGCGACTTCCCGGGGCCGGTGAAGTACGGCTACATCAGCGTCGGCATCGTCGAGGACGGCCTGGGCGAACAGGCGGCCGCGCTGCGCGGCCGTACCGTGTTCTGCCTGCACCCGCATCAGCAGCGTTACGTGGTGCCCGTCGACGCGGTCGTGCCGCTGCCCGACGGCCTGCCGGCTGCACGCGCGGTACTGGCCGCCAACATGGAAACCGCCATCAACGCGGTGTGGGACGCCGCGCCTTCGGTCGGCGATCGCATCGCGGTGATCGGCGCCGGCGTGGTCGGCACGCTGGTCGCCTGGCTGTGCGCGCGCATCCCGGGCACCCAGGTCGAACTGATCGATATCGACCCGCGCCGCGGCGCGCCGGCCGCGGCGCTCGGCCTCGCCTTGCGCGCGCCGGAGGCTGCCGCCACGGAAAGGGATCTGGTCATCCACGCCAGCGGCAGCGCCGCCGGTCTGCGCAGTGCGCTGGCGATCGCCGGCTTGGAAGCGACGGTGGTTGAAATGAGCTGGTTCGGTCAGCAGGCGGTCGCGTTGCCCCTGGGCGAAGCCTTCCACGCGAAGCGCCTCACGCTGCGTTCCAGCCAGGTCGGTCACCTGCCACCCGCGCGGCTGCCGCGCTGGACTTATCGGCGGCGCATGGAACTCGCGCTGTCGCTGCTCGTCGACGACAGGCTCGATATCCTGATCAGCGGCGAAAGCGATTTCGCCGACCTGCCCGACCTGATGCCCGTACTGGCCGCCGATGGCGCCGGCGTGCTGTGTCATCGCATCCGCTACGCGGCCGCCTGAGTATTCACTTTAGTTTCCGTCACCAAGGACCTCCCATGTACAGCCTCACCGTCCGCGACCACATCATGATTGCGCACAGCTTCCAGGGCGAAATCTTCGGCCCGGCGCAGCGCATGCACGGCGCCACCTACTTGATCGACGTGTGCTTCCAGCGCGCCGAACTCGACGCCGACGGGCTGGTGATCGACATCGGTCTCGCCAGCACCGTGCTGCATGACGTACTGGCCGACCTGAACTTCCGCAATCTGGACGAAGAGCCGGCGTTCAGCGGCAAGAACACCACCACCGAATTCATGGCACGCGTGGTGTTCGACCGCATCGCTGCCGCCACGCGCGACGGCCGGCTGGGCGACAGCGGTCGCGGGCTGGACCGGCTGAAGGTGACGCTGCACGAATCGCACGTCGCCTGGGCCGGCTACGAAGCCGATCTGTGACGCTGCATTTCATTGTCGCGGGCGACCCGGCTCAACACACCGGCGGCTACCGCTACGACGCGCGCATCGTGGCCGCGCTGCGCGCGCGCGGCTGGACAGTCGAGGTGACCGGCCTGCCCGGCCGCTTCCCGGATGCCGACGACACGGCGCGCCGTGCGCTGCAGCGCACGCTGGCCGCGCTGGCCGACGGCAGCGCCGTGGTGATCGACGGTCTGGCACTGGGCGGCCTGCCGGACGTCGCGGCCGCGCACGCCGGGCGGCTGCGCCTGATCGCACTGATCCATCATCCGCTGGCCGACGAAACCGGTCTCGCCGCCGACCGGCGCGACGCCCTGCTGCACAGCGAATGCGCGGCGCTCTCGCACATGGCCGGCATCGTCACCAGCAGCCGGTTCACCGCGCGCCGGCTGGCCCGTTACGGCGTCGGTGGCAGGCCGCTCGCCGTCGTCGAGCCGGGCGTCGATGCTGCGCCGCTGGCCGCTGCCGACCAGCAGCCGCCGCGCCTGCTGTGCGTCGCAACGATCACGCCGCGCAAGGGCCACGATGTGCTGGTTGCGGCGCTGGCGTCGGTCGCCGACCTCGACTGGACCTGCGACTGCATCGGCTCGACCACGCGCACGCCGAACCATGCCGCACAGGTGGCGGCACACATTTCCGCCGCCGGCCTCGACGCACGCATCCGCCTGCACGGCGAATGCAGCGACGCCGCCCTGGCCGCCGCCTGGCGGGCGGCCGACCTGTTCGTGCTGCCGTCGCACTACGAAGGCTATGGCATGGTGATCACCGAAGCGCTGGCGCACGGCCTGCCGGTGCTCACGACGACCGGCGGCGCGCTGGCCGATACCTTGCCGCCGGGCAGCGGCGTTGCCGTACCGCCGGGTGACGCGCCGGCTCTGGCGGCTGCGCTGCGCCACCTGATCGGCGACGCGTCGGCCCGCCACGCGCTGCGCGCAGGCGCACGCGCCCGGCGCGCCGACCTGCCGGACTGGACCGCCGCCGGCGACGCCTTCGCCGGCGCATTGCGGAACCTGCTTGCGGTCGAGGGCCACGCCGCATGAGCATCCCGCCCCGGCATCTCGACGCGCCGCATCCGGACACGATTTTCGACGCCGGCTGGCTGTCTTTGCGCCGCCCGGCCGATACCGCCGCCCGCGCCGAGCCGCTGAACCGGCTGGCGCACGACTGGCTGAGCGCCCGCGCCGGCCGGCCGCTGCGACTGATCGATCTGGGCAGCGGCAGCGGCGCCAATCCGCACTATCTCGCGCCCCGGCTGCCCGGACCGCAGCACTGGCAGCTGGTCGATCACGATCCGGCGCTGCTCGCGCTGGCGCAGGGCACGTGCAGCGCGGTGTGCGACCGCGATGGCCGGCCGGTCGGGATCGACACCCGGCTGCGTACGCTGCATGCGCTGGCCGAGGACGACTTCGCCGGCAGCGATCTGGTCAGTGCCTCGGCGCTGATCGATCTGGTCGATGAAGGCTGGCTGGTCCGCTTCGCCGACGCCTGTGCTTACGCCGGCTGCGCGGTGCTGGTCGTGCTCAGTGTCGATGGTCACTGGGTGATCGACGATGGCGAGGTCGCCGATCCGGACGACGCCTTCGTGCGCACCGCGTTCAACGCGCACCAGCAACGAAACAAGGGCGCCAGCGATGGTGCGGGCAGGATGTCGGGCCCGGCGCTCGGCGCCCGCGCCGCGCCGCGGCTGGCGGCACTGCTCGAAGCGCAGGGTTTTGTGGTCACGCTGGCCTACAGCCCCTGGGTCATTCACATGGTCGATATCGGCCAGCGCGCGCTCGCCGCCGCCCTGCTCGACGGCTGGCGCGCCGCCGCCGCCGAACAGTGCCCGCATGCGGCCGCGCGCATCGAGGCCTGGCACGCGCGCCGGCAACTGGCGCTGGCGCACGATTCGACCCGGATCGAAGTCGGCCATTTCGATCTGTACGCCGAGCCGGGCGTCCGGTCATGAGCCCGGGGCGCGCTGTCTGGCGCTATCTGATCGGTGCGGCGCTGCTGACCGCGCTCGCCGTCACACTGGACAGCGCGGCGATCGGCGCAGCCATTGCCGGTGCATCGCCCGGCTGGCTGATCGCCGCCCTGCTGCTGAGCGTGCCGCAGGTGGCGCTGTCGGCCTGGCGCTGGCGCTACACCGCCGCGCGGCTGGGCGCGCCACTGGGCAGGCGGCAGGCGTACGCCGAGTACTACCTCGCCACCTTTCTGAACCAGGTGCTGCCGGGTGGCGTGGCCGGCGATGCCGCGCGTGCCTGGCGACATGCGCGCGAGCTGGAGTCCGGCCATGCCGCCTGGCAGGCGGTGGTGATCGAGCGTGCATCCGGTCAGTTCGTGCTGCTGCTGTGCGCGCTGGCGGCGCTGGCGGCATCGGTGCCGCTGCAGTCCGCGCTGGCGCGCGCGATCGACGGCAGGGCCGGCTGGATCATCGGCGCGCTGCTTGCCGGTGCCCTGGGTGTTGCTGTGCTGCTGCGCCGCCGTGCTCAGCCGGGCGGGCGCATCGCTGCCGTGCTCGGGCGCAGCCTGCTGGCGCGCGACGTGTGGCCGGTGCAGCTCGTGGCGTCGGCGGGCGTCGTGCTGAGCTACATCACCGTATATATATGCTGTGCGCGCATGATCGGCGTGACGCTGCCGACGGCCGAACTGTGGCCGCTGGTGCCCTGGGTGCTGTTCGCGATGGCGATCCCGCTGTCGGTCGCCGGCTGGGGCGTGCGCGAAGGCGCAGCCGCCGTGATCTGGGCCGCTGCAGGGCTGGACCCGGCACAGGGCGTGGCGATTTCCGTGACGTACGGTCTGGTGGTGCTGCTGTCCAGTCTGCCCGGCGCGCTGGTGCTGCTGCGTCAGCGTGCCCGTGTCGCGTCCAGTTCCAGATCGAACAGCGTATCGCTGCCACAGGCATAACTTCGGCAGCGCGGCCGCAGCGCCTCGTCGAGCGTGCCGATCGGCGGCAAGATCAGGCCCGGTCGGCCGGAGCCGATCAGCAGGGGCGCGACCATGACGTGCAGCCGGTCGAGTGCACCGGCCTGCAGGAAGCGCGACACGGTCACCCCGCCCCCTTCGATCAGCACCCGCTTCAGGCCGCGCGACGCGAGCAGCGCGAGCACCGACTGCGGCGCGAATCCGTCTGCCTCCGTGGCCAGCTCGACGCGCTCGACGTGCCCGGCGGCGGACACGTCGGCGCACTGCCCGGCTGCGACCACATGCAGCGTCGGCGCATCCGCCTGGTCGAACAGCGGTCCGCTGCGTTGCGCGCGCCCGCGCGGATCGAGCACCACGCGCACCGGATGCGGCCCGGCGACATGGCGCACCGTCAGCTGCGGTTGATCGGCATCCGCCGTGCCGACGCCCACCACGACCGCATCGACCACGGCACGCACCCTGTGCAGGTGACGACGCGCCTCGTCGCCATTTATATAGTGCGAATGACCGCTGTCGGTGGCGATGCGCCCGTCCAGGCTCTGGCCGATCTGCGCGATGGCAAGCGGCGCGCCACGCGCCACCAGCGGCAGAAAGAGGTCGAACAGCGCGGCCGCGGCGGAACCGGATGGCGGCGTGCTGGACCACGCGCCGCCCGGTGCCACGTCGAGCGTGACGTACTCATGACGGAAACTTGTCAGCCCGATTGCGGACCAATCGACGCAACGGGCCTGAAGGACGAGGGCCCACGCTTCATCTTCGGCGACTTCGGTCAGCGACATCCGCACTGCATTCCTTCATGGGGTGACTGCCTCGACACGACAACGGACGGGCAACGGGCGTCTTCAGACAACATCCATATCAAATCGGAAAAACGACATGCGCCAAGCCGAACGAGCCCTGTTTGACCTGCGACGCGGCGTCCCGGTGCTGCTGGCAGACGTCGGCAGCGACACCCTGATCCTGCCGGTCGAAGCACTGACCGACGATACGCTGACCGATGCACAGCTGCTGACCGGCAGCGTGCCGCAACTGGTGCTGTCGCGCCATCGCCTGGCGGCACTCGGCCACCCTATCAGCGATGAGGCCCAGGCGCTGACGCCGACCGGCCTGACCGACAGTGCGCACCTGCGCCGGCTGGCCAGTGCGCGCGACGTCCGGCTGCCGGACGGCCTGCGGCGCGCGCCGGCCAGCACGGCTGCCGCGGCGGCGCTGCGCCTGCTCGGACGCGCACAGCTGCTGCCGGCGGCGGTCGCCTTTCCGGTGCTGCCGGCGCGCGCCGCGCTGGTCGCCGCCGAAATCGCCAGCGGCCATCTGCTGTCGGTCGGTACGGCCGATGTGCTGGCACTGTGCGACGGCGGCCACGGCGTGCTGACGCGCATCAGCGAGGCGCGCATACCGCTGGCCGACGCCGACGAAGCCCGCTTCGTGCTGTTCCGCGAAGCGGACGGCCTGCGCGAGCACGTCGCCATCGTCATCGGCGATCCGCACGACTGGGCCGAGCCGGTGCCGGTTCGCCTGCATTCGTCCTGTCTGACCGGCGACCTGTTCGGCAGCCTGCGCTGCGACTGCGGCGAACAGCTGCGCCGCGGCGTGGCGGCAATCAATGCGCAGGGCGGCGGCGTGCTGCTCTATCTGTCGCAGGAAGGACGCGGCATCGGTCTGGCGAACAAGCTGCGCGCCTATGCGCTGCAGGACGACGGGCTCGACACGATCGATGCCGACCAGGTCATCGGCTTCGGTGACGACGAGCGCGATTTCCGCATCGCGCACCAGATCCTCGATCAACTGGGCGTGTCGCGCGTGCTGCTGCTGACCAACAATCCGGGCAAGATCGATGCGCTGCGTCATGCCGGCATCAATGTGGTGGCGCGGCAGGCGATCTACGGCGACCTCACGTCGCAGAACCAGCGCTACCTGGAAACCAAGGCGCGCCGGCAGGGGCACAGCCTGGGCGAGCTGCTCGGCATGCGACCGGTGGCCGACGGCGCCGGCCGTGCCTGAGCACGTGGTCCGCAGCTCAGCGCGGCGCCGGCTTGAGCTGCGCCAGATCGAAATCACGGGCCTCGTCGATCAGCTGCGCCAGCCGGACGGCAAAGTGGTCGACCAGACGCGCTCCCATTTCGGCGCTGGCGCGCTGCGCGTTGCCGGTGACGCCCGAGCCGTGCAGGTCCTGCGCCATCCAGCCGAAGCCCGCTTCACCTTCCGGACCGAGCAGGCAGCCGCTGGCCGCCATCTGCGCGCCCAGACTGCGGAAGTCGCCGAGCGCCTCGCGGCGCACGGCGTGTGGCGCCAGATGCAGCATCATCGACGTTTCCAGCGCGCCGCCGTGCAGGCCGTGACGAAGTTCGTCTGCATCGAGCACACCGGGCGGCAGTGCGAAGCGGAAGTAATTGGCGCGCACCACCAGCATGCCGTGCGCCGCGCGCAGCTTGAGCGCGGCCAGATCGACCAGCGCCTTGTTGCCGCCATGGCTGTTGAACAGCACCAGCCGGCGGAAACCCGCGCGCGCCACGCTGTCGCCCAGTTCGCCCAGTGCGGCCAGCGCGGTTTCGGGGCTCAGGCTCAGGGTGCCGGCGAAAGCGGTGTGTTCCAGACTGAGCCCGACCGCCAGCGGCGGCAGCACGCACACCGGCACATCGGCGCGCACACGCGGCAGGGCCGCAGCGACCAGTCCGTTCGCGATATCGAGATCGGTGCTCAGCGGCAGGTGCTCGCCATGCTGTTCGATCGCCGCCAGCGGCAGCAGCGCCACGCCACCACGCGCGGCGCACTGCGCGATACGCTGCGGCGTCAGGTCCTGCCACCAGGGGCTGTCGCCCGACTGCCCTTCACCTGCACCGTCTGCCATGCCGTGTCTCCGTTGAATGCCGTGGCGCCGCCTGTCCGGCCCGATACTACCGGGCGGTCCGACAGGACAGCGAAATCTGCACCACGCCTGCTGCCTTGACCACGCAGCGTGAGCCACGAAATCAGAGCCTCCGAGGCCCGAGCCCAGTGATGCCCCACCCGACCGCGACGCTTTACAGCGTTCTTCGACTGCTGCTTGCGCTGATCGTGCTCAATGCGCTGCTCGCCTTCGGCAATCTGTGGCCGGGCGCCTGGCCGCGGCCGGAGGCACGTCTTTCGGTCGACCTGTTCGCCGGCCTGCTTGCGCTGGCGCTGTGGGCGCGCTGGCGCGGCGCCGTGTCGGCGCGCGTGACCTGCATCGTCGCCGCGCTCGCCAGCCTGTGGGTGCTGCTGCACTACATCGATGTGACCATTCCGGCGCTGCTCGGCCGGCCGGTCAATGCCTGGTGGGATGGCCGGCACCTGTGGCAGCTGGCGCGCATGGGCGGAGAATTCGCCGCCGGCTGGCAGATTGCCGCCGTACTGCTCGCCGCCTGCGCCGGACTGGCACTGCTGTTCATGCTGGTGCGCGCCTGCGTGAACGCACTTGCCGCGGCGGCCACCAGGCCACGCTGGCAGTTGCCGCTGGCCGCGCTCGGCAGCGCCGTGCTGCTGACGCACGGCGCGGCGTCGGTCGCCCACCCTGATCTGCAGCGGATGTTCGCGCCGCCGGTCGGCACGATGGTGGCGGCGCAGGCCAGCCTGCTGAGCCGCGCGCTGTCGCGCAGCGCGGGCGAACGACAGCTCGGACCCGGGCCGACGTTCGACCGCGACATCGCTGCGCTCGGCGGTGCCGACGTGTTCGTGCTGTTCGCCGAAGCCTATGGCGCGATCACGCTCGACCGGCCGGAACTGGCCGCCGCGCTGGCTGACCGGCGCCGCGCGCTGCAGCAGGCACTCGACGCCGGCGGCCGGCAGGTCGTGTCGGCGCGCGTCACCTCGCCCACTTTCGGCGGTGCCTCCTGGCTGGCGCACGCGGCGCTGCTGTCCGGCATCGACACGCACGACCCGGACGACTACGCGCTGCTGCTGACCACGCAGCGGCCCACATTGGTCAGCCACTTCGCGCAGCATGGCTACCGCACCGTAGGCTGGATGCCCGGCCTGCAGCGCCCCTGGCCCGAAGGTGCCTTCTACGGCTTCGACCGCCTGGCGGACGCCGACAACACCGGCTACGCCGGCCTGCCCTTTGGCTACTGGCGCATTCCGGACCAGGTGTCGATCGCGCTGCTGCAGCAACAGGAGCTGAACCGCACGGCCGATGCCACAGGCGACGCCGCCGGCCTGCGAACTGTGTCGCTGCGCGGCGCCGAGTCGTCGATGCCGCGCTTCATCGTGTTCCCGACGCTCACCACGCACGCGCCGTTCCGGCCGGTGCCGCCGTATCTGGCCGACCCGCAGCGACTGCTCGCAGCCGACGCGTTCTCCGATGAAGACGTCAGCCGGGCACTGACCGCGCCGGTGTCATGGACGGACCCGACGCCGGCCTACATCGATGCGATGCACTACCAGTTCGACTGGCTGACCCGCTGGCTGCGCGAGGAGGCGCCCCGGCACCTGCTGCTCGTCGTCATCGGCGACCACCAGCCGATCGGCGGCGTCACCGGACCGGGTGCGTCGTGGGATGTGCCGGTGCACGTGATCGGCACCGACCAGGCCTTGCTGGCGCGTCTGGAAGAGGCGGGATTCCGTCGCGGGCTGCAGCCCGACGTGACGGCGATCGGGCCGATGCATGGATTGACGCAGACGCTGATCGACGCGTTTGCCAGCGACTTCAGCCGGCGGAACGCACGGACGCCCTGAGTTTTGCCGGCGTGAGACCGAGCCGGGCGTGCAGCACGCGGGTCATGTGCGCCTGATCCGAAAAGCCGCATGAAGCGGCGATTTCCTTCACCGCCAGATCGCCGATCGTCAGCAGTTCGCGCGCCCGCTTCACGCGCTGGTCGATCACGAAGGCGTGCGGCGCGCGCCCCTGGGTTTCGCGGAAGCGCCGACTGAAGGTGCACACGCCCAGTCCTGCGGCTTCGGCCATGTCTTCCAGCGTCAGCGCCTCGTGCAGCCGCGATTCGATCAGATCGAGCACGCGCCGCAACTGGGCGGATGACAGCCGGCCCGGATCGTTCGATGAACGGAAGCGCACATCGGCGTAATTGCGCAGCAGGTGCACCGCAAGCTGGGTGCCGAGCGCCTCGACGTACAGCGGACCGCCCATACCGTTCTGTTTCGCCTCGCTGGTGATGGCGTCGGTGATGGCGACCAGCGTCGGGTCCTTGGCGCACAGCACGTCACGCAGTCGCACCTCGGCCACCGACCGTTCGGTGACCTCGCTGGCCACACGGTCCATCAGGGTGTTCGACAGATAGACGTGCGACACATCGACATCCTGCGTCCAGTGCCAGTGCGACGCCTGCGACATCGTCAGCAGCGAAGCGTCGCCCGGCGCGCACTGGGCGCGCGACCAGCGATCGTCGAAGCAGCGGTCCATCGGCGTCTGGCCGGCGGCGTAACGCACGACCATGAAGTGATCGAGCGGGGGGATGAATACGTCCAGCCCGGCGTAGTGATAGGCCCGGTGGGAAACCCCCTTCCAGCCGAGCTTGTCGCTCGACGACAGAATGGTTCCGGGCACCCAGTCAAGTAGCTCTTCCGGTGTGATGGCGCGTCCCATCGATTTTCTCCTCCTGCCGATCCGGTGCGGCCGATCGCCTGCCCTGAACATTATCGTCGGGGCTTTATCCGCGTTCGACACGTGCCGACGCCATGCATTCCCCGAGCCGAGCTTACCAGAGCGTCGCCGGCCCGACTGTGACCGGGTCGCGGCCGGTGCGTGCCGCGGCCGACATGAAAACGGGGACCTGAAGGCCCCCGTCCGGTGCGTCCGCGACCGGCGACGCCTTACTGCATCCTGAACCCGGCGTAGTTCGACGCCTTCACCTCGTCGCACTTCTGGCGATAGGTGCCGACGCCGCCGATGTAGGACAGCAGGCGGCGCGGTTTGCCATTGACGTTCGAGCCCATGTACCAGGAGTCGGTCTTGGTCACCAGCGTCGCGTTGGCGATCTCGTCGTGGTGCGCCACCCACTTGTCCTCGATCTCCTTCGTCGGCTCGATCAGCTTCAGGTCATGACTTTCCATGTACTTGATGCAGTCGGTCACCCAGTCGACCTGTTGCTGCAGGCAGGTGGTCATGTTGCAGAACGCCGCCGAGGGCGCCAGTGGCGCAGCGGTGGTGAACAGGTTGGGATAGCCGTTCACCATCAGACCCATCGTGCTGCGGATGTCCTTGCTCCAGTCTTCGGTCAGCGAGCGGCCACCACGGCCACGGATGTCCATGCGGGTCAGCGCGCCGCTGCCGGCATCGAAACCGGTGGCCAGGATGAGCACATCCAGTTCGTGGATCTTGCCGTCTGCGGTCTGCACGCCTTCCGGCGTGACGCACACGATGGGCGAGGCCTTCACGTCGACGATTTCGACATTCGGCCGCAGGAAAGCTTCGAGGAACTGCGTTTCCAGCGGCACGCGATGGGTGCCGAAGCCGTAGCTGGTCGGAATCAGCTTGGCTGCGAGTACCGGGTCCTTGATGCGCTCCCGCATCTTCTCGCGCACGAATTCCGACACCTCGTCATTCACCTTCTGGTCGGTGAACATTTCCGGGTACAGCGTGAGCCAGAAGCTCAGCGAGCCGTCGGCCCACACCTTTTCCATCAATGCGCGCCGCGCTTCCGGCGTCATGTCGTAGAAGCTGTCGCCGGCGAAATCGTAGTCGAACCCTGCGAACGTGCGCTGCACGCGCTGGCGCATGTCCTGGAAGCCTTCCTTCTGCGCCGCACGGTCGCTGTCGCCGTACTTGTGGTTGCGCATCGGAATGATGTACTGCGGTGTGCGCATGAACACCTTCATGTGGCCGACCTGGCTGGCGATGGTCTGGATGACCTGGATGCCGGTCGCACCGGTGCCGACCACGCCGACGCGCTTGCCGGCCAGATCGACCGGCTCCTTCGGCCAGCGGGCGGTATGGAAGATCGGTCCCTTGAAGGTTTCCTGCCCCTTGAATGCCGAGGCCAGCGGTGCCGACAGCATGCCGGCGCACGACACGAAATATCTGGCGTCGAGCACTTCACCGGCATCGGTGCGGATCTGCCAGCGGTTCGTCGCTTCGTCGAAGCGTGCGCCGACGACGCGGGTGTTGAAGCGGATGTCCTTGCGCAGATCGCAGCGGTCGGCGATGAAGTTCAGGTACGCCTCGGTTTCCGGCTGGGCCGGGAAGCGCTCGCTCCAGTTCCATTCCTTCGCCAGTTCTTCGGAGAACCAGTACTGATAGATGTAGGCCTGCGAATCGACGCGCGCGCCGGGGTAGCGGTTCCAGTACCAGGTGCCGCCGACCGCCGAGCCGGCTTCGATGGCCACCACGTTGAGCCCCTGCTGGCGCAGCCGGTACAGCTGGTACATGCCGGCCACACCGGCGCCGATCACCACCGCGTCGAACGTCGTCACCTTGCCCTGCGCGTCGGCTGCCTTCGCAGCCACCGTCGATGTGTTCATCTGTTCTCCTCCTTTATGGGTCTGTTAGCCGGTCACTGGCACACCGCAGCCGGCTCAAGACTAACCGGCCGAACGGAAGAACGCCATTGGAGCCCGACTGTAGAGACGAGCGCGCTGCGCGGCTTGAACAAAAGCGGCGATTGCTTGAACGATCCGGGCAGCGATGACGCGAAGGGCAGTCGCAGGCCGCGATGGGCGTGGTGTCCGGGGCGAAAACATCCCGGGACCGCAGCAGGCGCGCCGCAGACGTCAATCCTACGGGCGCGCCGAACAGCTTTTGCGTTGTGCCGAAACAGGTCAGCGCTGTTCCGCGCTGTCCGAAGCACCGGAAGACAGCCTGCGCCGACGCTTCACGGCACCGAATCCCACGACACCGAGGCCGACGAGCATGAGCAGCGCGGTCTCCGGCTCGGGTACAGGTGGCGGCTGCACATAGTCGTAGCCGCTCGCGCCTTCGATGAAGACATCCGCGGACGGGTCGGCCGACGAGAAGTACAGATAGGCGGAATTGCCATAGGACGACTGCGCCGCCCGGCCATTCAGTACATCGATCTGTTCCCACGCAGCGGTGCTTACACCGTTCGAGGCGCGCAGACCGTAATTCACGTACAGGGTTTCGCCCACAAAGGCGGTGAACGAGCCGCCGATGTCATCAATGCGCCTGGGCGTGCCGCTCGCGTTGTCGCTGTCGCCGAACACGAGCCAGGGGAAGATGCCGTTGCGTCGGCCGTGCACGCTCAGGAAGATGGAGCCCGGTCCTTCGCCGCTGATGTCGAGCAGGGCGCTCAGCGTGACTGCCGTACCGTCGGCAAGGGTCGAGGAGCGGATCTTGATCTGATCGTCGATTTCGACATAGCCGTAGGCGCTCATGCCAGGCTGGCCGCCTCCGGTGCCGTCGAGCCGAACGTCCACGGAAGCGTGCAGCGAACCCGGTCGCGCCCGCGCGATGGCATTGCCGGTGAACACCATGTTCGGAACGGAACTGACGTTTCCGGGGAGGAACACATCATGGTAGAGCTCGCTGCTCACCCATACGCCATCCGGATCGGAGCCCAGCAAGGGCTCGTCGACCCACTGATTGCATTCGCGCAGGATGTTGTTCGTCGAACACGATGTATTGCCGGGCCCAAGGGTGAGCCGGTTGAATACGGTTTCGACATGAGCGGCGACCCAGGCGGTGGCGGCCTGGGCAGACAGGCTGGTCAGCGCGAGCAGAAGCGCGACCGAGAGGTTCCAGAAGGCGATTCGCATGTCGGTCACTCCTTCGTGTGCCAGAACTCAGTCTAGGTCACGGACGTGCGATATACACGTACTGGAAGCAGCCGGCGCGCCGGTCTCGCCGGCCGGCGCAGCAAGTCCACGAAAGCCGATGTCCATGCCGTGCGGTTTGCCACGATTGCCGGGCCGGACTACGCACTCCTTCGTATTGTGCCGAACCCCCTGCGCTGATCAGAATGCCTTCAGCGTTTCGGGCGCAGTGCCGCAGCACTCTACCGCGTGCCCGCCCGTCCGCCGCCGCGATGCACCGTACCACCGGTGTCGGCCGCGGATCTGGTCCGGAAACAGAAGACGAGTCATGAAAACCATCGTACTTGCGGCCTCGATTCTGGTCGCCCTGGCGGGCGGCGCACGCAGCGCCTTTGCCGCGCCCGTCGTCGTCAGCACCCTGCCGTCATGGGACGGCAGCGCCAGCATCGGCGACTTCGGCTCTTCGGGGTTCTCCGCGTGGGGCCAGTTCTTCGTCGCACCGACGGGCACCAACCGCCTCATCGACTTCACCTTCCTGCTGAGTGACGCCATCCAGGGCGGCAACACGAATCCGGTGCCGGTCACGATGCAGGCGCATCTGGTGCAGTACAACCCGTTCACCCGCCTCATCATCGGCCCGACGCTGTACAGCAGCGCCGAGATCACCGTTCCGGTCACATCCGCACTGCAGTTCGAGCTGTACAAGTTCAACGTCGATGCGGCGGTCATCGCCGGCAGCACCTACATGATGTTTCTGTTCGCGAACAATTTCGAGCTGCAGATCCCGGACGATTCGCGGCTGCGGCTGGCCACGTCGGGCAGCGATCTCGCAGGCGGTGCCTACAACATTCCGATGTCGGCTTTCGCCGATCTCGATACCGCACTGGCCTCCCCCTGGCGATTCACGGCCGGAACCGACCTCGCCTTCTCGGCGACCTTCGACAACCGCCCGACCGCGCCGATACCCGAACCCGACACGCTGTTGCTGCTGGCGACGGCGGGTGCGGCAGGGCTGTGGGCCGCGCGGCGGCGGCCTGCAGGCGCGAAGGGGCAGGCCACGCCGGCGGCATCGCCTCGGGCGTGACGCTGAACATCCGGCCGGGCGACGGGTGTGCCGTGCAGCACAGCCTGATCAAGCACGGCACGCCCGACCGCACCGCAGGCGCCGGTACGTTGGAAACCTCGCGGCACGGCGCTACAGCGGCGCGCCCGGATGCCCCTCAGGGCCGCGGCAGCCATTAAGCGGACGCCAACAGGTCGCCGCTTCGCCAACGCACCGAGTATCGAGGCGCCCAGGCACGCCTACGGGCACTCACCGCGCCAGCCATGCGCTGAACTGACCGTCTTCCCGGCTGTCTGCCGACTCGCACGGTCGGCACGTGGGTGTGCGATAGGCATCCGGGCCGACAGATGCCATCCTTTCCCCCTGCACACATCCGAACCTGCTTTCATGACCGCAGCTGCACAGCACACGGCGGCCGTTGTTTTCGACGGTCAGCCACTCGACATTGAAGCCATCGATGCCATCGCGCACGGCAGGCGGCGCGCCGTATTGTCCACCGATCAACGGTTCCGAGAACGCATCGATGCCGGCGCCCGCGCCGTGCTGCAACTGCTCGCCGACGACGGCGTGATCTACGGCGTCACCACCGGCTACGGCGAATCGTGCACGGCGCCGGTGCCGCCCGCCCAGATCGCCGAACTGCCGCATCACCTGTACGCCTATCACGGTGTCGGCCTGGGGCGCCTGCTCGACGCCGAGGAGACGCGCGCGGTGCTGGCGGTGCGGCTGGCGTCGCTGTGCCAGGGCATGTCGGGCGTGCGCCATGCGCTGCTGCAGCAGATCGAGGTGTTTCTGCGCCATGACATCCTGCCCTGCATTCCGGCCGAAGGTTCGGTCGGCGCCAGCGGCGATCTGACGCCGCTGTCGTATGTCGCCGCCGCGCTGTGCGGCGAGCGCGACGTGCTGTGGCGGGGCCGGAGGATGCCGGCGAAAGAGGCGCTGGATCAGGCCGGTGTCGCGCCGCTGGCGCTGCAGCCGAAGGAAGGTCTGGCGATCATGAACGGTACGGCCGTCATGACCGCGCTGGCCTGCCTCGCGTGGCAGCGGGCCCGACGCTGCAGCCGCATCGCCACCCGTCTGACCGCGCTGAACGTGTTCGCGACGGCCGGCAATCCGCACCACTTCGACGCGCTGCTGTTCGACGCCAAGCCGCATCCGGGGCCGCGCGCAGTCGCGCGCTGGCTGCGCCGCGACCTCGCCTGCGCCGACGCTGAGGGCCGCAATCCGGCGCGACTGCAGGACCGCTATTCACTGCGCTGCGCGCCGCACGTGATCGGCGTGCTGGAGGATGCCCTGCCGTTCGCCCGCTCCCTGATCGAGAACGAGCTGAACAGCGCCAACGACAATCCGCTGATCGACCCCGAATCGGGTCGTGTGCTGCACGGCGGCCATTTCTACGGCGGTCACGTGGCGTTCGCGATGGACAACCTCAAAACCGCGGTGGCCAATGTGCTCGACCTGCTGGACCGGCAGCTGGCGCTGCTGGTGGACAGCCGCTTCAGTCACGGCCTGCCCGACAACCTGTCGGCCGCCCCGGCCGACCGCAGCGCGATCAATCACGGCCTGAAGGCGCTGCAGATCGCGGTGTCGGCGTGGACCGCCGAAGCGCTGAAGATGACGATGCCGGCGTCGGTGTTCTCGCGCTCGACCGAATGCCACAACCAGGACAAGGTGAGCATGGGCACGATCGCGGCACGCGACTGCCAGCGCATCCTCGATCTGGGCGACCAGGTGCTGGCCGCCCTGCTGATCGCAGCCCGCCAGGCCGTCACGCTGCGGCTGCGCAGCGACGGCGGCACCTTGCCGCCGGTACTGTCGGACACGCAGGCTTGGCTCGCGGCGCACATTCCGCTGGTGGTCGAGGACCGCGCACTGGATCAGGATCTGCTGCATCTGATGCAGGTCCTGCGCGACGAAAGCGCCCGCAACCTGCTGGAGTCGGGCGAGTGACGGCAGCCTGGCACACCGACGAGGCGGTGGTCGCCCGCGTGCTGGCCGACCTGATCGCCGATGAAATCCGTCGCCTCAGGCCGGGCGGCAGCGCCCCGCCGCCGCCCTGGCCGGCGCACATGGCGCTGGATGAAACCGGTTTCGGACTCGACTCGCTCGAACGCTACACGGTGGCTGCGGCGATCGCCGAAATGCTGCAGCTTCACGAATCTTCGATGATCGATGCGCTGCCCGCGGCACGGCAGTTCGGACAGTGGTGTGGGCTCGCCGCGGAAGGGCTCGCGCAGGCGGGCACGCACCTCACCTTCCGCACCTCCGGCAGCACCGGCACGCCGAAACCGTGCCGCCACGCGCTGCACACACTCGAAGCCGAAGCCGACGCGCTGGCCGACTACATCGGGCCGCGCCGGCGGGTGCTGCTGGCCGTTCCGCTGCATCACATCTATGGCTTCATTTTCGGGGTGCTGCTTCCGCCACGGCTGGGCGCCACCGGCGCGGAAGACATCCGGCAGCTGTCGCCGCTCGCGCTGGACGGCCGGTTGCAGGCGGGCGACCTGATCGTCAGCCACCCGGCGCACTGGGCGCTGGTCGAGCGCTTCTGCCCGCGGCTGCCCGCCGACGTGGTCGGGATCACGTCGACGGCGCCCTGCCCGGACGCCCTCGCCGACGCGCTGATCTCGAAAGGTCTGGCGCGCCTGATCCAGATCTACGGCAGTTCCGAAACGGCGGGCATCGGCTGGCGCGATGCCGCCGGCGCGGCCTTCGAACTGATGCCGCACTGGCAACGCACCGGGCACGACACGGACGCCGGCGACCCGTTGCTGTGCCAGTCATCGGCGGACGGCACGACGGTTCAGGCCGTGCTGCAGGATGTGCTCGAATGGCTGCCTGACCGCCACCGCCACTTCCGGCTTGCCGGGCGGCGGGACGAGGCGGTGCAGGTGGCCGGCGTGAATGTGTTTCCGGCCCGGGTGCGCGCCGTGCTGCTGGAACACCCGCTGGTCGAGGCGTGCGCGGTGCGACGCATGTCGGCCGGGGAAGGCGAGCGCCTGAAGGCCTTCATCGTGCCGCGCGCGGGCGCGGCCGCCGCCGCGTTACTGCCCGAGCTTGAAGCGTGGGCGCGGGAACGACTGTCCGCGCTGGAATGTCCGCGTGGCTGGACTTTCGGCGACCGGCTTCCGGTGGATGAGCGTGGCAAGCCCGCAGACTGGTCCATCGCACCGCCGGCGCGTTGAGGCGAGGGCGGCGAACCCCCTCGCCCAGTGCGGATCCGCTCAAGTTTGGCGGCAAAATGCCGATACGTAGAACGCTATCTAAAGTAGCCATCGCCTCAGCTTTGGCATCCGGTGCGCCGCGTCGCGGCCGGAGATTCAGACTCAAGGAGCCCCATGAACACTGAACATACCGTGTCCTTTGCCGACGCAGCCATCCTCGACTTTCTCGAGCGCGCCAGCGATGCCGAACTGGACGGACTGGATTTCGGCGTCATCGGCATGGATGACGCCTCGCACGTCACGCGCTACAACCGTTTCGAATCGGCTGCCGCAGGGCTTTCGCCCGACCGCGTGCTCGGCCATGCGCTGTTCACGGTCGTCGCACCGTGCATGAACAACTTCATGATCGCCCAGCGCTTCGAGGATGCGCAGCAGGATGGCAGCGCACTCGACGACACCATCAATTACGTGCTGACGCTGCGCATGCGGCCGGTCAAGGTGAAGCTCAGATTGCTCGCCCGACCCGGCAGCGCGCTGCGCTATGTGCTGGTCCACCGCCAGACCTGACAACGGAGCCCGCATGAGCGCACCGGTAGAACAGGAATACGAAGCGCTGCTGCAGTTCATGTACATGGCCCCGATCGGCCTGGTGCAGACGCTGGCGGACGGCGAGATCACCATGGTCAATCCGCTCTGTGCGCAGCTGCTGATGCCGCTGTCCCCGGATGGCCAGCTGGCCAACCTGTTTACGGCACTCGAAGCCGTCGTGCCCGACCTGCGCCAGCGCGTGCGGGAGTTTCCGGATGCACACGGCACCATCTGCGACGCCCAGCAGGTGCCGATCTCGACCGGCCAGGCGGGCCGCCGGCAGCATCAGGTGCTGTCGCTGACCCTGCTCAAGCTGGACGCCGAGCGGCTGATGGCCGTGCTGTCTGACGTGACGCAATCGGTCCGCCGGGAGCGCGAACTGCGCCAGAGCCAGGCCTGGATCAACACCCTGGCCATCGGCCTGAGCGATTACGCGCTGGTGTCGCTCGACCACCATGGCTGCGTGCAGGACTGGAACCCGAGCATCAGCCGGATCACCGGCTTCAGCCGCGAGCAGGTCGAAGGCCGGAGCCTGTCGCTGTTCTACCCGGCCGATGCCATGTCCGACCAGCGTGTGCTGGATCGCCTGCACGAGGCCGATCTGACCGGCTGGAGCCTGGACGAAGGCTGGTGCGTGCGTGCCGAGGGCGGCCGCTACTGGGGCAGCTGCCTGATCGCCCCGCTGCACGACAGCGACGATGACCCGTCGGACGAACACGCCTACAGCCTCATCATCCGCGACGTATCGGATCGGCGCGAGGCGGCCGAAGCGATGCTGAAGGCCGTGTCCTGCGATCACCTGACCGGGTTGTTCAATCGCCGCGCCTTCGTCGAGGCGGCCGAACTCGAAATGCAGCGCTGGGCCCGCTCGCCGAGGCCGCTGTCGCTGGTGATGATCGATGCCGACCATTTCAAGCGGATCAACGACCAGTACGGGCATGTCACCGGCGACGGCGTGCTGCGCCACATGGCCGCCAGCATGACCGCGACCTTCCGCGCGATGGACGTGCTGGCGCGCTTCGGCGGCGAGGAATTCATCGTGCTGCTGCCGGATACGTCGCTCGAGGGCGCCGAGCTGGTGGCACAGCGACTGTGCCGCCTCATCGAGGCCACGCCGGCCGTGGTCGGTGAACATACGGTGCGTTACACGGTCAGTGCCGGTGTCGCGGCCATGGATGCCGACGCGACCGATTTCGACGCGCTGGTGCAGCGCGCCGACGAGGCGCTCTACGCCGCCAAGGCCAAGGGGCGCAACCGGGTCGAACGCTGGCAACCCGCCACCCTGCCGGCGGCTGTGCGATGAGCGTAGACGTCGATGCGGAGGATCTCCAGCCGCCCAATCTCGAGGCGCTGATCCAGTTCCTCTATCAGGCGCCGACCGGCCTGCTGCAGATCCGGCCCGACGGCACGGTGACGATGATGAATCCGCGCTCGGCGCAGCTGCTGATGCCGCTCGCGCGACAGGGCAATCTGGACAATCTGTTCGAGGTGCTGGCCGAGGTCGCTCCCGATCTGCGCGCCATGGTCGCCGCCGCCGCCGAACCCGGTGCGCTGGTGTGCGAAGGACTGCGCATGCCGGTGCTGCCGCCGACGCACAGCCGACGCGTGCTCGGCCTGAGCCTGCTGCGGCTCGACGCCCGCACCATCATGGGCTGCGTCAATGACGTTACGCATGAGGTGGAACTGGAGCAGCAGCGCCTGGCATCGCGGATGCGTGACGCATCGCGCACCGACAGCCTCACCCAGATGCCGAACCGTGCCGCCGTGCTCGAACGCATACAGCAGGCGCTCGCACGTTCGGAAGATGAAGCCCCGCCCCACTTCGCCGTGCTGTTCATCAACTTCGACCGCTTCAACCGGGTCAATCTGACGCTCGGGCAGGAAGGCGGCGACCGGCTGCTGCGCATGGTGGCGGAGCGGCTGAACAGCACTGTCCGGCAGCGCGATGCGGTCGGCTTGCCGCACGAATCCCTGCACACGACCGCCCGGCTCGGCGGCGATGAATTCGTGCTGCTGCTCGACGGGCTGCGCGACAGCGAGGATGTGCACAGCGTCGCGCAACGGCTGATCGACACGCTGTCGCGGCCGTATCTGATCAATGGCACCGAAGTCCATATTTCAGCCAGCATCGGCGTCGTGGCCGGCGTGCATACCGCGTCGCTCGCCAACACGGTGCTGCAGGACGCGAGCCTGGCCATGCAGGAAGCCAAGCGTGCCGGCGGCGGACGCCATGTGCTGTTCACCCCGGCGATCAAGGACAGGGCGACCCGACGCGGCGTCATGGAGCATGAGCTCAGGCACGCACTCGAACAGAAGGAACTGTTCGTCGTCTACCAGCCCATCGTCGGACTGCCCGAAGCCCGCGTCGCGGGCTTCGAGGCACTGGTGCGCTGGCAGCACCCGGAGCGCGGTGTCGTGTCGCCGATCGAGTTCATCGAGATCGCCGAAGAGTGCGGCCTGATCGGCGCACTCGGCGAATTCGTCCTCAGTTCGGCCTGCCGCCAGCTCATCGCGTGGCAACGACAGTTCGGCCGCGACATGCCGCGCATGATTTCGGTCAATCTTTCGCGCGCCCAGCTCAATGACGCGGACATCGCCCGTCAGGTCGAACGCGTGCTGCACGCGACCCGCATGCCGGCCGCGTCGCTGCAACTCGAAGTGACTGAAAGCATGGCCGCCCAGGGCGATGACATCCGCACCCGCCTGCTCGAACTGAAGGCGCTCGGCATCGCCCTCGCGCTGGACGATTTCGGCACCGGCTACTCCTCCCTCGCCTGCCTCGGCCAGCTGCCGATCGACGTGGTCAAGATCGACCGTTCATTCGTCGCCGACGCCGAAACCAATCTGCACAAGCGCGTCCTGATCGAAGCCACCGTACGCGTCGCCCGCAGCCTCGGCATGAGCACCACCGCAGAGGGCGTCGAAACCGACGGTCAGGCCGCCCTGCTCACCACGCTGGGCTGCAACAAGGGCCAGGGCTACCTGTGGTCCCGCCCCATGACGGCCCGCGCCGCCACGCAGTGGCTGGCTGCACAGAGCGAAGCGAGCCGGGTGGTTGAAGCCGTGCCGGCTGCGGTGCGGTGAGGGGTTGGGGGGATACGGATAGTGCTGCTAGACGCGACGTAAGTGCTGCCCTGGAAATCGTCTGCTGATCGCTCGCCACGACGCTCTGCTGCGCTACGAGGCAGCGTTAGAAGCGCACACCATGACCTTGCTCTCGCGCGTGTAGACGAGAGGGTGTCTAGAAAACCCGGGGCGATTCAGTGCATCGTCTAGCGCACGGGCACTGTCACCCTCAGATGGCGGCATGAATAGCGCTGCTGTACCCAGGACACGGCAAAGGTTTCAGAAACCTCGTACCAGTTGCCGCCTGGATGGCCACCACCGTGGTTCTCCCCCATGCAGGAGCATTCGCAATGAAAGCCTGCCGCGTTCCAGCATACCGGAGCGCATTTCTGGTGCTCCCGGTACAACTGGATCACGTAGACCTCATGGTGTCGTCTCAGCGCAAGTTTGATCACGCTGTCGAACCACGCAGTCGGAATTTCCCAGGCCTTGAACTGCGCGCACCAGTCAGGCTTCAAGCGTCGGCCATCTCGCAGCCACTCCATATTCCCTTCGGCGAATGGAATACGCGCCAGGATCGGGAGGGGCTTGTTGCGTTTGAATATGACGGGGATATTTCCCTGACGCCAGAGATCTTTCAGTTTCGAGTCACTCAGATCCTGTGACATGAGGGACTCGCCACCCTGGCTCAGCGCTGCTTGTTGGCTTGCGACAGGACCGAGGCCGCCAGTTCCTTCGTCTCTTTAGCGTATCGGTCGCTGGCCAAAACGCGTGCGGCCTTGTCTTCCATCTTGGCACCTGTCTGTTTGTCGCCACTGCGCTGAGACAGTGCCGAAGCGGCCAAGCTCTTGGCTATCTGCGACGAACTACAGTTTTGCAGCGTTTCCGACGCCAGTCGACCAATTCGTAATGACGTCTGCTTCGTGTTCTTGGACATCGCTGCTCCTTTCACATCAGGATTTGGAAACTGGCCGGAACGGCACCACCTTACTGCCTTGGGCCGGTTGGTCATCAACCGGCTTCTGGGTTGCTTTCAGTCGCGCAAACTCCACGATATTGGTTTCGCCCTGGAAGTAGCCTTCGGGCAGTCCGGCGAGTGCTTCAACGTCGCCCGCAGCCAGTCCGATGTGCCTGGGGATGGCTTCTAAGGGCATGACCTTCTCTCCGACGAGCAGATCAATGGTGCGACGAAGCAGGCGTGGCTGCTCTGGTCGACGGTCCTCGTCTCCGGGTTCAGATTTCGCACCCCACCTAGCAGAGCGACGCTTGAAAAGCATCAGAGCGCCATCCTCATCCAGCAACTCAAGAGCCTTCAGCCGCATGATGATCGCCGCTGCCGACACGCCCCAACGTCGCTTCAACAGCAACAAGTCATCCAGAGTCGGTGGCACACGAACTTCGCTGGCGAACGTTTCGGCGGGCAGCAAAAAAGCACCTGCGAAGCGGTGTGCCTGCGCTTCCATCATTTTGTGGCGCGCGTTGTCTGTCGTGCGCTGAATGTGACGATGCAGGATTAGATGCCCGACCTCGTGGGCAAGATCGAAGCGACTGCGGTACCCATTGTTTTTGTCGGCGGACAAAAGAATGAGCGGTCGCCCCAGTGCTTCACTCCAAGCCGACAGCCCTTCGATCTGAGCGATGCCGGTTTCTTCTCGGACGACGATCACTCCAGCGCCTTCCACGGCCAGCGCCAAGTCTTGAATCGCCGAACGGCCCAAGCGCCACAGGTCCCGGCATTCGCTGGCAGCCTTCTCGATGTCCTCGTTAGTGATCTCTTCTGGATCGGTGTAATCGCGAGAGGGCAAATTGACATCGGGGTAGTCAACGTACTCCATCAGAGCAGCCGCCACGTCTTGGGCCCACTCAAGGCGGGCCTCAAGCATGGCTCGTGCAGCGACGTGTGCTGACGCATTGCTGCGGAAAAGCGGCAACGACAACTTCGCCCCGGGCGCACGCGTAAACCATTCCGGCGAAACGTTGACCACGCCAGCAAGGCGTTCAAGCGCATCACGCTCGGGCGCTTGTGTTCCTGCGCGCCACTTACTGATGGTTGCCGGAGACACATCGACCATCGAAGCCAGCTGGACTTGAGTCAGACGCCGGGCCGCAAGAATCTGTCCAAGTCGATCTTTCTGAAATCCTTGTACACCGCCCCTGCTCATGATCCTGTTCCGTCTTTGTCTTGCTGTTTGCCAACGTTCCTCTTCAGCTTCGGTACAGCCAAATCGTCTTGGCCCGCCGTCGGCTGCTGTTCGTATCGCTTGATGAATGTGCCAATGGGTTCCCGGAAAAGCCAGCCCTGCATGTAGCGATCAGGGACTGCAATTTCGATGGAGACGGGAGTGTCCGGCCGGCTGTGCAGTGATCCCGCAAAGCAGGCCACGATGAACACAACCGCTTGGGACGGCTCCACGTAGCCAGAAAAAAGTCCGGGTTGAACCAGTGGCTCGATGGCAGCGTTTGCCAGCGACATCTGTTTTCGGGTTTCGCTACGCCGCCCGCTGTTCCAGACCCCATATTTGGTGTTGAACCGCGCCAAGATGAAGATCCCAGCCCGGCCTGTGACTATCTGATTGCCGCGCAGCGGGGAAGGAGAGGCGTCCGCAACGGCGAGTGCGCGATGGAAGGACTCATTCATATGGAAGTGGCGCAACTGACCAACCACACTGGGCAAGTGCCCGTCATCCATCCCTCGCGCTGCCGCATAGGCACGTTGAGCGCCGACCAGCTTGGCTTCTTCGAGGCTCATGACAAGCTCACGCGGGATATTCCGCACGAGCAGGTCATGGATCGTTTCTTGGATCGGCTGGGTCATTGGCAACTCCGTCATCAGATTTTGTTCTAACGGATTCTATAATCAAATAGTTTCGTTTAAAACGTTTTTTTAAAAATCGATGCAGTTTAAGCCGTATTACTCACAGTTTGTAGCGCACCCAGCGCATCGCCTGCCAGCGGCGAGGCCGGGAGACATGGAAAAATGTTTCGTTTTATCTTCCGAAAGTTTAATTCGACGAAATAAAGGAACATACTTCAACCATGCACTCCAGTACCCACACTCAGCGCGTCCTCGATCTGGCCAGCCAGAAGGGGCTACTGCGCGCCAGCGATCTGGACGCCATCAGTGCGCCTCGGGTCGTTCTGACGCGCCTGACCGCCGCGGGTCTGCTGGAGAAGGTGGGGCGTGGCCTGTACCGTCTGCCGGATGCACAGGTTTCGGAATTCGAGAGCCTTGGCACCATCGCCACCAAGGTACCTCAAGCGGTGTTCTGCCTGCTCACGGCACTGCAGTTTCATGAGCTGACCACGCAGCTGCCGCGTCAAATCTGGATCGCCATGCCTCGGGGCAGCCACCCGCCCCGTATCGACTACCCGCCCGTCAAGATGGTGCAATTCACGGGCGATGCATACTCGGCAGGGATTGAGGAGATCGAACGCGACAGTGTCAGGCTCCGCGTGTACAGCGTGGCCAAGACCGTGGCGGACTGCTTCAAGCACCGCAACAAAATCGGTCTGGATGTGGCGCTGGAGGCGCTGAAAGACGCCCGTGCGCGCGGCAAGGCCTCCGTCGACGACATCTGGCGTTTCGCCAAGATATGCCGAGTGGCCAACGTGATGCGCCCCTACCTCGAAAGTGTCGGGTGAGCGCGGCCACCCCGAATGTCGCGGCATCCGTCCGTGCGCGCCTGCTCAACGTCGCCAGGGCACAAGGCGTCGATTTCAATCAGGTGCTGGTGCGCTTCGCCCTGGAGCGCATCCTCTACCGGCTGACCCAGTCGCCGCACGCGGATCGCTTTCTGCTCAAAGGTGCGCTGCTGTTCACGCTCTGGTACGACATGCCACACCGGGCCACACGCGATGCCGACCTCCTGGGCTTTGGTGCCAGCGATCCGGAGTCAGTGGCCCGAGTATTCCGGGACATCGCAGCTGTAGCGGTCGATGACGGCATCGTGTTCGATCCTGCCTCCGTCACGGTCGAAGAGATCCGCAAGGCGGCTGGCTACGGCGGCGTTCGCGTGATCATTGCGGGCGATCTGGCCAGAGCACGCTGCAAGACCCAAATCGACGTCGGCTTCGGCGACGCAGTCACCCCGGCGCCTGTTGATTCGGTCTATCCGGTACTGCTGGAGGAAATGCCCGCACCGCGACTGCGGGCCTACCCAACGTACACCGTCATCGCGGAAAAGCTCCACGCCATCGCTTTGCTGGGCATGACCAACAGCCGCTTGAAGGACTACTTCGATCTGTCGGTGCTGTTGGAACGAGAAACTCTGGACACCGATCTGCTGGCCCGGGCGATCAAGGCCACGTTCGAAAGACGGGGCATGGCGGTTCCTGATGCGCTGCATGGCGGGGTGCTTGTGGGCCTGACCGACGAGTTTGCGCACGACGCTTCGCGCCAGGCGCTGTGGCTGGCATTTCTCAAGAAGAACGAACTTCCGCCAGAACCCTTGCCCGCCATCGTCGGCCGCTTGAGCGTGGCATTGGCACCCGCGTTGAACGCCGTCGCTCGTTGAATATCCTTTCATAGGGCAGCGGCTTCGCGCCCTTCGCCACGGTCAGTGGTGGTCGCGATAGCCTGCGGGCGACTTGTAATGGTCTTCCATCCGATGGGGCTGCTCATCGACCTTGTCGAGCCAGGCGCGGCGGATGGCCAGATGGTCGGCAGCCCAATCCAGCAGATCGGGCGTGACCTTGTCTTTCAGCTTGTCCGGCGTCGAGAACGCGGCGTTGGGCAGCTTCAGCTCGGGCGGCAGGAGGCGCGGGATCTGCTGACGGGCGACGCCGTAGACCTCGAAGGTGTCGATGAGGCGCTTGGCCTGGGCGCGGGCCGGGTCAAGGCGGTCGCGCAGCAGGCTCCACGCCTTGCCCAGAAGCCCGAACACGCCCGTGGCTTCGCCGACGATCGTCATGCTCAAGCCACCTCGTCGATCAGGGCTTCGGCCAGGTGGGCTTGGGTGGTCTGGCGGGCGGTGAGGCGTTGGCGCAGGTCGGCGCACAGGCGGCGAAGCGATTCGACGCGGGCGACGATGCGGGATTGTTCCGCTAGAGGAGGTAGCGCAACCAGAAATAACACCAACGAATCTTGGTTCAGCTTTGGCATCTTCACCCGGTTTTCAGCAGCTTTCACTTGGTCGAGGAATGGTTGACCGAGGATGTACAGGAGCAGGTAGTCTGAATCCAGCATCGACTCGATGGGATACATGTCCGCGCTACAAAGACCCTCAAAATCAACAAGTACAGCCTTTGAAAGGGATGGACGGATCTTTGAGTAGAGGATCTGACCAGGCTTGAATAAGTGGTTGGGGCTGATGATCTCGGCCTGTGCAACTGTTCGTTTTTGGAGCAGCCGTCCAGTCCCCTTTTCTATGCAGTCAGGCGCTACTTGCAGCTTTCCTTGGTGCTGAGCTGGAGGGACGAGATTCGATGCGATGACTGCAATTTGACCGAATCGGACCCACTGCCACCCAACGGGCAGGTCAAACGGCTCGTCCTCGATTGCGATGGGTGCCAATGGCTTTTCGCGCTTGAATTTGCCAGCCGCGATCAGACGATCCTTCTCCGCGCGAATCTTCTTCAGCAGTTCGCTGGCGGGTTCGTCGTTCGGGTCTTGGGGCACGAGCAAGCCACGTACGGCCAGTTGCAGGATGGTTTGTTCCAGGGCGTCGATGGCTTCGGGGCGGTCGAGCAGGACGTCGAAGTGGGTGGCGACGCGTTGCCAATTGTCGGCCAGCTCTTCAGGAGAGGCGCTGGCGGTCAGTTCGCCCAGCAGGGTTTGCACGAGTTGAGCGTGTTGCGTCGCCACTAACCGGCCCTTGGCTTCAAGGGCATCGTAAGCGTCCGACCGACACCGTGTTGACGGTCAGAGTTTGATCTTTGCGAGTCGTCGATCGACTTCGGCGATGTCGAAGGCAGCGGGGTCGAAGGTTGAGCCGAACCAGTCGAGCATGGCTTGATGTTCGGGATGTCGCAGGTCGGTGATGGCGTCGACAAATTCGGCGTAGCCGTGGGCGCCACCGACGTCGTCGGGCGGTGCTGCATTGGCGCCGGTCACGCACAGTGCGGTGTCAAACAGCGGATCGGGTTCGATGCGGCGTTCGACCTTGATGCGGTGAATCCAGTTGTCACCGTAGTCGTAGAGATAGCTAAATGAACGTGCAGCACCCAGCGCGCTGGCCAGGCGCACCCGCTGTTCGTTGCTGAGCGGGTCAACG
>JAEUNO010000016.1 GCA_016791045.1 Methyloversatilis sp.
CGCCCTCAATGCCTCGAAACACTAGCACAGACGCATGGCGCAACAAGGGGCGCTGTCCTGCCTGCCAGACGGCTGCACTTCGATCCGCGACTCGGCCTGGTGGCTGACTTCGTGATTCGCTTCAACCTTGACCTGCTGCCTTCAACGACAGCACCGGTGATGTACAACGTTGGAGGTAACCGGACTTGCGCGGCTTTATGCGCAAGGTCCGGTTGACCGAAAGGTTAGGCATTTTTCTGCCCCATGATCAAGTAGCCTTTATCGTGAGGACACACCTTGGATGTCGCCAGTGCTATTCCAGGGTCACCGCAATTTTTGCCGTCCAGTATTGGTGCCAACTTTTCTTTAAGAGCGCGTGCATCAAAAACCCTATATGGAGTGGGTTTAATGTTCCCGCGAATGAGCCGAACCGTTGCATATGCCTCTATCCACGGAGTGCTAGAGCTCCTGAAGCAGAACAACTCTAGGTCAGGGCAAGCAACGCGATAATGCGTACTAAGCGAGGACTGCGGATCAGGGCGCACATTCAAAATCTCAAAGCCATCAAACCCCTTTTCAAGGGTTAAGTTTGTTGCTCTGTATAGCCAATAGGTTTGAATGGTTAATAGATCGGAGTTGTTGCCACTGTAGTAGATCTTGAACTCTGAATCTGAAATTTGAATGTCCTTATATCCACCGGAGTACCAGTCTGATGGCTGATATTTAGCGGTATTGGCACAGCCCGAAATAGTTAAAGCCAAGACAAAGATAAAGGTAATTTTCATCGAATGGGTTCGCTGGTTCAATGGAGCGTGACGAATGCCTAACTTTGTTTTCTGGCGCAGTTTTGCGCCATAACTCCGGAAGCGGCTGGGTAAACGCGCTGCAATGATCGGCAGGAAATGACCTTGCCATGCAGCTTTCGTCGACCTATGCTGTGTATTTATACAGCATTAAACAGCGATGAAAAACCTCACCCCTCCGCTTCCGCCCCTGAAATCGGTTCGCCTGCTGGATCAGCTGCGCGAACGGATACGTTACCTGCATTACACCATAAGCACCGAGCAGACCTATGTCTATTGGGTGAAGGGTTTCATCCGCTTTCACGGGGTGCGCCATCCGGCCGAAATGGGGCGGGCGGAGATCGAGGCGTTTCTGTCGTGGCTGGCGAATGAGCGCCGTGTGGCCGTCTCGACGCACAAGCAGGCACTGTCGGCTTTGCTGTTCCTCTACGGCAAGGTGCTGGGCGTCGACCTGCCGTGGATGAATGACATCGGGCGGCCGCGCACGAAGCGTCGCCTGCCGGTGGTGCTGACACCCGACGAAGTGGCACGCCTGCTCTGTCTGATGGCGGGCGAGAATCGCCTGCTCGCTCAGCTTCTGTACGGCACCGGCATGCGCATCAACGAAGGTCTGCAACTGCGCGTGAAGGACATCGATTTCGAACGTCGCACGGTCATCGTGCGCGAGGGCAAGGGCGGCAAGGACCGTGCGGTGATGCTGCCCGAGAGCCTGATTCGGCCGCTGCGCGAGCAGCTGGCGCGCGCCCGGGTGCTGTGGGCCGACGACTGTCGCTGCGGCCGCGCGGGGGTCGAGATGCCGGATGCGCTGGCTCGCAAATACCCGCGCGCGGGTGCATCGTGGGCGTGGTTCTGGGTGTTTCCGCAAGCCGATGTGTCGGTCGACCCGCGCAGCGGCGTGGTGCGCCGCCACCATATGTATGACCAGACCTTTCAGCGCGCCTTCAAGCGGGCGGTGGTTCGCGCCGGGCTGACCAAGCTGGCGACGCCGCACACGCTGCGCCATTCGTTCGCCACTGCACTGCTGCAGTCAGGCTATGACATCCGGACGGTGCAGGAACTGCTCGGCCACGCCGACGTGGCGACGACGATGATCTACACGCATGTGCTGAAGGTGGGCGGCGGCGGGGTGCGCAGCCCGATGGATGCGCTGCCTGCGCCGGGGCTGTCGCCCTGAAGCGCGCAGGCGGCAGGCGGGCGATCACTCCGGCGTGCGCGGTACCTCTTCATGCACGCCGCGGATCACCTTCACCAGGCAGAACAGGAAACCGGCGACACCAAGCAGGGCCAGTGGCAGGGACTGCCACAGCGGCCAGCCGCCGTTGTGACTGTCGTCGATGACATTGACCAGGCTGAGCGTGATGCCGGACATGCCGACGATGGCGAAGGCGAGGGCGGCGAAGAAGAAGAGGACGCGCATGGTGTGGAATTCCGGTGAATGTGAGTGGAGCGGGTCGTTCAGCAGTACGGCGCCGGTTGCGGGCCGATCACGTGCCGGGGCGCGCTCGGGCCCTCACCCGGCCCTTCGGGCCACCCTCTCCCGCTGATGCGGGAGAGGGGTTAAAGCGAGCCATCGCGCGATTTCTGTACTGACCCGAACCCGCCGTTCAGCGGACGCGGGCGAGGGTTGAAATCGGGCGATTGCCAGCACATCGCACCGGCTGAAAGCTGCCCGTTCTCCCTGATACGGATGAGGGTGAGTGCGGTTCAGGCTTGCAGCTTCTTCTTCAGCAGTTCATTCACCTGCGCCGGGCTGGCCTTGCCCTTGCTGGCTTTCATGACCTGACCGACCAGCGCGTTGAAGGCCTTGTCCTTGCCGGCGCGGTATTCCTCGACCGATTTCGGGTTGGCGGCCAGCACCTCGTCGATGATGGGTTCGATGGCCGACACGTCGGTGACCTGTTTCAGGCCCTGGGCTTCGATGACGGCGTCGGCCGTCTGACCTTCGCCGCTCCACAGCGCTTCGAACACCTTCTTCGCGATGTTGTTCGAAATGGTGCCGTCGGCGATGCGCGCGACCAGGCCGGCGAGCTGCGACGGCGTGACCGGGCTTTGCGCGATGTCGCGCTCTTCGCGGTTGAGCCGCGCGGCCAGTTCGCCCATGACCCAGTTCGCCAAAGGCTTCGCCTGCGCCGCGCCGACGACAGCCAGCGCGTCGAGGTAGTACTGCGCCATCTCACGGCTGGCGGTCAGGCCGGCGGCGTCATAGGGCGACAGGCCGTAGTCGGCCTGCAGCCGGGCCGACAGCGCGACCGGCAGCTCGGGCATTTCGCTGCGCACGCGTGCTATCCAGTCGGCGGCGATGACCAGCGGCGGCAGGTCGGGGTCGGGGAAGTAGCGGTAGTCGTGCGCATCTTCCTTGCTGCGCATGGCGCGCGTCTCGCCGGTGTCCGGGTCGAACAGCACGGTGGCCTGCTGGATCTTGTGACCGTCTTCGATCTGTTCGATCTGCCACTGGATTTCGAAGTCGATCGCCTGCTGCATGAAGCGGAAGCTGTTCAGGTTCTTGATTTCGCGCCGCGTGCCGAGCGGCTCGCCCGGGCGGCGCACGCTCACGTTGGCGTCGCAGCGGAAGCTGCCTTCCTGCATGTTGCCGTCGCAGATGTCGACCCAGCGCACCAGCGCATGCAGCGCGCGCGCGTAGGCCACGGCTTCGGCGCTCGACGTCATGTCCGGCTCGCTGACGATCTCAAGCAGCGGCGTGCCGGCGCGGTTCAGGTCGATGCCCGACATGCCGTGGAAATCTTCGTGCAGGCTCTTGCCGGCATCTTCTTCCAGGTGCGCACGGGTCAGGCGCACCACCTTCTCGTAGGCCTTGTCGCCGTCGCCGACGCGTATCGTCAGCGCGCCGCCCTGCACCACCGGCAGTTCGTACTGGCTGATCTGGTAACCCTTCGGAAGATCGGGGTAGAAGTAGTTCTTGCGTGCGAACACCGAACGCTGCGCGACCTCGCCGCCCACCGCGAGGCCGAAACGGATGGCGCGCTCGACCGCGGCGCGGTTCATCACCGGCAGCACGCCGGGCAGCGCCAGATCGACCGCGCTGGCCTGCACGTTCGGCGCTGCGCCGAACGCGGTCGGGCTGCCGGAGAAGATTTTCGAGGTCGTGTTGAGCTGGCTGTGTGTCTCCAGCCCGATCACGACTTCCCAGTTGGCTCTGCTCATCGCGTTCTCTTTCCGTGTCTTTCCGTCTTGCGGTTACCGGCAGGTGCCGGTCTTGCGGCTCACCAGGGTGGGCCACAGGTATTCGTGCGCGCCGGGCGAGCACTGGCTGGCGCAGTTCTGGTACGACACCGTGACCTGGTCACCCTGTTCCCACATGCGCACCGTGCAGGCGCCGGCGACCAGCGTCGGCGAGGGCGTGAAGGTGGTCTGCCGGAACGTCGACAGGTCGAAACTGCAGCGGCCCTTGCTGCCCATGTCGACCTGCGACCAGAAGCGCTGCACGCGCGATGCCTGCACGTCGAGCACCAGCCGGCCTTCGGTGCCCACGTCGTCGCGGTAGCTGCATTCGGTCTTCACCGCCAGCGGCCGTTCCGGAATCGGCAGCGGCTTGCTGCTCTTGATCGGCGGCGCCGGCCGTCTGGCTTCCGGTGCGCCCGGCGGCGCCGGCTGCGGTCGCGTGGCGGTCGGCGGCAGCGGCGACGCGACCTGCGCGCAACCGGCGACCAGCGCCACCGTCAGCGCCGCCGCGAGCGGCAGCCCGCCCCGCCACCGGCGGCTCACAGCAGACTGTCCCGCAGTGCGCGCAGGCCGTCCGGCATGGTGAGCGACTGCTCGTCCCAGCCTTCGATGCGCAGCACGTCGTCGAGCGCGGCTTCGAGCACCGCGTGGGCGCGCTCGGCTGCCTCGGCGATGCGCCGGTGCGTGTCGGCCAGCTGCGGCATTTCGTCCATGCAGTTCAGCTGGTACTGGTGCAGCTTGCGCAGCTCGAGCATCTGGGTGGCGACCTGGGCCGGGCAGGCACACATGTAGATGCCCGCCTGATCGAGGATGTGCGTGAGCTGTTCGCTGTTGTAACGGTAGCGCTGTGACGTGCTCATGTCGGCTTACCGGGGTGGCGTGCGCAGGTGCCAGTCGGTCGCCTGCTGGAAGCGATGTGCAGCGCCCAGCATGCGCGCCTCGTCAAAATAGTTGCCGACGATCTGCAACCCCACCGGCAGGCCGCCGGCGCCGAAGCCGCACGGAATGCTCATGCCGGGCAGACCGGCCAGATTGACCGAAGTGGTGTAGATGTCGCCGAGATACATCGACAGCGGATCGTCCGCCTTGTCACCGATGCCGTAGGCGACGGTCGGCGTGGTCGGCCCGAGGATGAGGTCGCAGTCGCGGAAGGCGACCTGATAGTCGTCGGCGATCAGCCTGCGCACGCGCTGCGCCTGCAGGTAGTAGGCGTCGTAGTAGCCGTGCGACAGCACATAGGTGCCGATCAATATGCGCCGCTTCACTTCCTCGCCGAAGCCCTGGGCGCGCGTCTTGGCGTACATGTCGTTCAGGTCGCGGTACTCGGGCGCGCGGTAGCCGTAGCGCACGCCGTCGAAGCGGTTCAGGTTCGAACTGGCTTCGGCCGGCGCGATCACGTAATAGGCCGGCACGGCGTAACCGGAGCGCGGCAGGCTGACCTCGACCGTGCGGGCGCCGAGCGTGCGGAAGGTGGCCAGCGCAGCGTCGACCGCCGCGCGCACGTCGTCCGACATGCCTTCGCCGAAGAATTCCTTCGGCACGCCGATGCGCAGGCCGGCCAGCGGGGCGTCGAGCGCGCGCGTGTAGTCTTCCGGCGCGCGTTCCAGGCTGGTGGCGTCGCGCGTGTCGAAACCGGCGAAGGCATTGAGCAGCAGCGCGCAGTCTTCCGCGGTGTGCGCCATCGGCCCGCCCTGGTCCAGGCTCGAGGCGTAGGCGATCATGCCCCAGCGCGACACGATGCCGTAGGTCGGCTTGATGCCGGTGATGCCGCAGAAGGCGGCCGGCTGGCGGATCGAGCCGCCGGTGTCGGTGCCGCTGGCCGCCGGCGCAATGCCGGCCGCGACCGCCGCCGCCGAACCGCCGGACGAGCCGCCGGGCACGGCGTCGAGCTGCCAGGGGTTGTGCACCACGCCGTAGTAACTGGACTCGTTGGTCGAGCCCATCGCGAACTCGTCCATATTGGTGCGGCCCAGCGTGACCAGACCGGCCGCGCGCGCGCGCTCGATCAGGCCGGCGTCGTAGGGCGCGGCAAAGTTCTCCAGCATCTTCGAGCCACAGCGCGCATGCCAGCCGGTCTGGCAGAAGATGTCCTTGTGCGCGATCGGCACGCCGGTCAGCGGGCCGGCGCGGCCTTCGGCGCGCAGCGCGTCGGCGGCGCGCGCCTCGCTCAGCGTCTGCGCCTCGTTCAGTTCGACAAAGGCGTTCAGCGCCGGGTTGGCGGCCTGGATCTTCGCCAGATAGTCCTGCGCCAGTTCGACCGCCGACACGTCGCCGGCCGCGAGCCGGGCCGACAGCTGCTTGACGGTGTCCATCGTTCGATCGCTCATTCAATCACCTTCGGCACCAGATACAGGCCGTTCTCGACGGCCGGAGCGACCGCCTGGTAGGCGCTGCGGTGGTCGGTTTCGCTGATGGCGTCGTCGCGCAGGCGCAGCACGAGATCGGTGGCGTGCGCCATCGGCTCGACGCCGGTGGTGTCGATCGCCTGCAGTTGCTCGATCAGGCCGAGCATGGAGCCGAGTGCGTCGCGGGTGCGTTCGAGCTGGCCGTCGGCAAGCTCGATGCGCGCCAGCTTCGCGATGTGGCGGACTTGTGGGTCGGTCAGGGACATGGCGGGGCTGTGTGGGTTGCCGGATGCCGGGGCACCCGCGGACAAAGATGTTTCAGTTCAAGGGGTCGGGGTGTGTTGGGTTATCATTATGAACTATTCAGGCTGCCCGCCCGGCCGCTGCAAACACCTCCGGCCGCGCCCGGCGCATCGAGGCAGCTCGATGTCACCCCCGGGTGAAGACTGATCCGGCCCAAACCCGTACAGACCGCCTGCGGTCGCTTCCACATAAGACACTTCATGTTCGGTTTCCTGCGTTCCTATTTTTCCAACGACCTGGCCATCGACCTCGGCACCGCCAACACGCTGATCTACGTGCGCGGCCAGGGCATCGTGCTGGACGAACCCTCGGTCGTCGCCATCCGCACCGAAGGCGGCCCCAACGCCAAGAAGACCATCCAGGCGGTGGGCCTGCAGGCCAAGCTCATGCTCGGCAAGACGCCCGGCAACATCACCGCCATCCGGCCCATGAAGGACGGCGTGATCGCCGACTTCACAGTGACCGAGCAGATGCTCAAGCAGTTCATCAAGCGGGTGCACGATTCGCGTCTTTTTTCGCCCAGCCCGCGCATCATCATCTGCGTGCCGTGCGGTTCGACCCAGGTCGAGCGCCGTGCCATCCGCGAATCGGCGCTCGGCGCCGGCGCGAGTCAGGTGTACCTGATCGAGGAGCCGATGGCCGCGGCGATCGGCGCCGGCCTGCCGGTGTCGGATGCCACCGGCTCGATGGTGGTCGACATCGGCGGCGGCACGACCGAAGTGGGCGTGATTTCGCTCGGCGGCATGGTGTACGCCGGATCGGTGCGGGTCGGCGGCGACAAGTTCGACGAAGCCATCATCAATTACATCCGCCGCAACTACGGCATGCTGATCGGCGAAACCACGGCCGAGGCGATCAAGAAGGAAATCGGCTCCGCCTTCCCCGGCTCCGAAGTGAAGGAAATGGAAGTGAAGGGCCGCAACCTGGCCGAAGGCATTCCGCGCAGCTTCACCATTTCGTCCAACGAAATCCTCGAGGCGCTGACCGAGCCGCTGAACCAGATTGTGTCGGCGGTGAAGAGCGCACTCGAGCAGACGCCGCCCGAACTGGGCGCCGACATCGCCGAGCGCGGCATGGTGCTGACCGGTGGCGGCGCGCTGCTGCGCGACCTGAACCGCCTGCTGATGGAAGAAACCGGTCTGCCGGTGGTGGTGGCCGACGACCCGCTGACCTGCGTGGTGCGCGGTTCGGGCACCGCGCTGGAAAAGATGGACCAGCTGGGCAGCATCTTCGCCAACGAGTGACACGCCGCATGATGGCTCACCGGTCCCTGCCCGCCGCCTCGACGGTGCCGCGGGACCGGCACCGCCCGCGCAGCGGGCACGCTTCGACCCCCTCGGTTTCCTGATTCATGGCTTCTCCGGTCGCCGGACATTCCCCGCCCCCGTTCTTCCGGCGCGGCCCGGCGCCGCTGGCCCGCCTGGTCGTGCTGGTGAGCGCCGCGCTCACGCTGATCGTCGTCGATCACCGCCTGAACTACCTCGAATTGCTGCGCCAGGGTCTGTCGGTGGTCACCACGCCGCTGCAGGTCGCCGCCGGCATGCCGGTCACCGGCGTGCGCTCGGCCGGTGAATACTTCGCCGACCTCGCCCGGCTGCAGGCCGAAAACGAGGACCTGCGCCGCGAACAGGTGGCGCTGGGCACGATACGGCTGCGCCAGGAACAGCTCGACATGGAGAACACCCGCCTGCGCGCGCTGCTCGACATGCGCGAACGCGTGCAGGTGAATGCCCAGGTGGCCGAGGTGATCTACGCGGTGCGCGACCCGTTTTCCCGCCGCGTCGTGGTCGACAAGGGGCTCACCCAGGGCATAGAGCCGGGCAGCCCGGTGGTGGACGACATCGGCGTGATCGGCCAGGTCACGCGGGTCTATCCGCTGAACGCCGAGGTCACCCTCATTTCCGACAAGGACCAGGCGCTGCCGGTGCAGATTGCCCGCACCGGCGTGCGCGCGGTGATGTTCGGCGCCGGCAGCGGCACGCTGGAGCTGCGCTACCTGGCGACCGACGTCGATCTGCGCGAAGGCGACCGCATCGTCACCTCGGGGCTGGACGGCGTGTTCGCACCCGGATTGCCGGTGGCGCGCGTCAAGTCGGTCGACCGCGACGGCTCGGGCGGCTTCGTGCGCATCCTGTGCGTGCCGCTGGCTGGCGTCGAATCGCATTCGACGGTGCTCATCATGGCGCCCGGCAAGCCGGTGCTGCCGAGCACCGGCAACGACGCGACGGCTGCGCCCGCCGGCAGCGCCCCCGCGCCGGAGGCGGTCAAGCCATGAACCAGCCCAGCTTCAGTTCGCGCCGCATCCTGCGCCCGGTCCGACCCTGGTTCATCTGGCTGTCGCTGGTGTTCGCGCTGCTGCTCAACCTGATGCCGCTCGGCCGCACACCGATGCTGCCCGACTGGGTGGCGCTGGTGCTGTGCTTCTGGTGCGTGCGCGAGCCGCTGCGCGTCGGCATGGGCGCGGCCTTCGTGTTCGGCGTGCTGATGGACATCGGCTACGGCAGCCTGATGGGCCAGCATGCGCTGGCCTATGTGCTGCTCGCCTACACCGCCGGCACGTTTTCGCGCCGCATCCTGTGGTTCGGGCCGCTGCAGCAGTCACTGCACGTGCTGCCCATGCTGGTCGGCACGCAGCTGGTCATGCTGTGCGTGCGCCTGTCGACCGACGCGGAATTTCCCGGTCTGGGCTATTTCGCGGGCAGCCTCATCGCCACGCTGCTGTGGCATCCGATCAGCTTCGTGCTGCTGCTGCCGCAGTACCGGCCGGAGGACAAGGATGAAAACCGTCCGATCTGATCGCGCCGCGAAATCCCTGTCCCGTTTTCCATGAACGATCTGCACAGCCCGGAAATCCAGCTCGTCCGCTTCCGCCGCCGCGTGCTGTTCGCCGGCGCGCTGGTGCTGGTGTGCTTTTCGCTGCTGCTGGCGCGCTTCGTCTGGCTGCAGGTGGTGATGCACGACTACTACCGCACGCGCGCCGAAGACAATCGCATCGCGCTGCTGCCGGTGACGCCGAACCGCGGCCTCATCGTCGACCGCAAGGGCGAGGTGCTGGCGCGCAATTACTCGGCCTACACGCTGGAAATCCAGCCGTCGCGCGTCGACAACCTGGAGCGCACGATCGACGAGCTGGCAGGCATCGTCCATATCGAGGCGCGCGACCGCAAACGCTTCCGCAAGCTGATGGACGAATCGCGCAACTTCGATTCGCTGCCCATCCGCACCCGGCTCAGCGACGAGGAGGTGGCACGCTTCATCGCGCAGCGCTACCGCTTCCCGGGCGTCGAGGTGCGCGCGCGGCTGTTCCGCCAGTACCCGAACACCGAACTGGCGTCGCACGTGCTCGGCTACATGGGCCGCATCAACCGGCGCGACGCCGAACGCATCGAGGAGTCGGACGACGCGGCGAATTACCGCGGCACCGACCACATCGGCAAGAGCGGGCTGGAGCAGCGCTACGAAAGCGAGCTGCACGGACTGACCGGCGTCGAGCAGGTCGAGGTGACCGCCGCCGGACGCGCGGTGCGCGTGCTGTCGCGCACCCCGCCGCAGCAGGGCAACAACCTGCGGCTGACACTCGACGCGGGGCTGCAGCGCGTCGTCGAAACCGCCTTCGGTGACCGGCGCGGCGCGCTGGTGGCGATCGAACCGTCGACCGGCGGCGTGCTGGCGCTGGTCAGCAAACCCACGTTCGATCCGAATCTGTTCGTCGACGGCATCGACACCACAAGCTGGGACGCGCTGAACAACTCGCCCGACCACCCGCTGCTCAACCGCGCCATCTATTCCGCCTACCCGCCCGGTTCCACCTTCAAGCCCTTCATGGCGCTGGGCGCGCTGACCGCCGGCAAGCGCACACCGCAGTTCGCCATCGCCGATCCCGGCCACTTCGACTTCGGCGGCCACCGCTTCCGCGACGACAAGGTGGGCGGCCACGGCTCGGTCGACATGCACAAGTCCATCGTGGTGTCGTGCAACACCTATTACTACCGGCTTGCCGCCGACTGGGGCATCGACGGCATTTCGAACTTCATGGCGCAGCTCGGGCTGGGCAGCCGCACCGGCATCGACATCGATGGCGAATCGACCGGCGTGCTGCCGTCGCAGGAATGGAAGAAGAAGCGCTTCAAGCGCCCCGACCAGCAGAAGTGGTACGCCGGCGAAACGATTTCAGTCGGCATCGGCCAGGGCTACAACGCCTACACGATGATCCAGCTGGCGCACGCCACCGCCATCCTGGCCGCCGACGGCGTGGTGTACCGGCCGCATGTGGTGCGTCAGATCGAGAACTCGCGCACCGGCGCCATCCAGCTGATCGAACCGGAACCGATACGCCGGGTCGATCTCAGGCAGGCCGACATCGACGTGATCAAGCGCGCCATGGAAGACGTGAACCGCGTTGGCACCGGCAGCCGCGCGTTTGCCGGGGCACCGTATGTCGCGGCCGGCAAGACCGGCACGGCGCAGGCCTTCTCGCTGCGCGGTGGCGACCTGAAAACCAGCAAGCTGACGGAAAGGCTGCGCGACCACGCGCTGTTCATCGCCTACGCACCGGCCGACAACCCGAAGATCGCGCTGGCCGTGCTGGTCGAGAACGCGGGTTTCGGTTCGCAATCGGCGGCGCCGATCGCGCGCCAGGTGTTTGACTACTATCTGCTGGGCAATCTGCCGGCCGGCCCGGCGCCCGAGGACACGGATGCAACTGACAGCGAATAGGTGGCTGTGGCTGCGCGGCACGCTGGGCAGCGTGCTGGGCAAGCTCGATCTGCCGCTGGTGATCATCGCGGGCACGCTGCTGGCACTGGCCACCCTGGTCATGGCGAGCGCCACGGCCGACTTCGGCTTCCGCTTCGAGGCGCATCTGGTCAATCTGGCGGTCGGTCTGTCGGTCATGCTGCTGGTGGCGCAGATTCCGCCGCTGCGCCTGATGCAGCTTGCGCTGCCGTTCTACCTGCTGGGCGTGGTGCTGCTGATCGGCGTCGAGCTGTTCGGCGAAACGTCCAAGGGCGCGCAGCGCTGGCTCGACATCGGCTTCACCCGCATCCAGCCATCCGAAATGCTGAAGATTTCGGTGCCGCTGATGCTCGCCTGGTATTTCCACCGCCACGAGTCGCAGCTGCGGGTGCGCGACTTCCTGGTCGCGCTCGTCATCCTGATCATTCCGGTCGGCCTGATTTTCCATCAGCCGGATCTCGGCACCGCCATCCTGGTGCTGGCGGCCGGCGTGTTCGTCATCTTCTTTGCCGGCCTGTCGTGGAAGCTCATCATTCCGGTGCTGGTGATCGGCGTGGTGGCGGTCACCACGGTGGCGGTCGAAGGCGACGCGCTGTGCGCCGAAGGCGTCAAGTGGCCGGGCTTCAAGGACTATCAGCGCCAGCGCGTGTGCACGCTGCTCGACCCGACGGCCGACCCGCGCGGCAGCGGCTTCCACATCATCCAGTCCAGCATCGCGATCGGCTCCGGCGGCGTGTTCGGCAAGGGCTGGAAGGAAGGCACGCAAACCCACCTCGAATTCGTACCCGAGCGCCACACCGACTTCATCTTCGCGGTGATGGCGGAAGAGTTCGGCCTGCTCGGCTGCCTCGTGCTGCTCGCCATATATATATTGCTGATCGGCCGCGGCCTGATGATCGCGGCCAGCGCGCCGCTGCTGTTCTCCCGCCTGCTGGCCGGGGCGATTTCGCTGTCGTGCTTCACCTATGCCTTTGTGAACATGGGCATGGTGACCGGCGTGCTGCCGGTGGTCGGCGTGCCCTTGCCCTTCGTGAGTTACGGCGGCACCGCACTGGTCACGCTGTGCATCGGTCTGGGCCTGCTGATGTCGATCGAGGCGCACCGGCGGTCCCGCCGGCGCGACCGCTGAGCCGATGATCGCCGCCCGCAGCCTGTGCCCGGTGGCGCTGTGCGCCCTGCTGGCCGGCTGCGCCGGAGCGCCGGTCAGCGAGCCGCCACCGGCGCCGGCACCTGTCGCTGCGCCCTCCCCCGCGCCGGCCGCTGCACCGACGGGCAAACCGCGCCCGGGCGGTTTCTACCTCGACGACGGCCCGGGCGACAACGCCCCCGATGCGCAGACACTGGCCGCGATTCCCGACGCCGTGCCGCGCGACGAGCCGCTGCACCGCTTCGCCAACCGGCCGTACAGCGCGCTCGGCCTGAGTTTCGTGCCGCTGACCGAACACCGGCCGTTCCGCCAGCGCGGGCGCGGCAGCTGGTACGGCCGCAAATTCCACGGCCAGAAAACGTCGAGCGGCGAGCCGTACGACATGTATGGCATGACCGCCGCCCACGCCACCCTGCCGATTCCGAGCTATGCGCGGGTGACCCATCTGGCCAGCGGCCGCTCGGTCGTGGTGCGGGTAAATGACCGGGGCCCGTTCAAGCCCGGCCGCGTGATCGACCTGTCGTGGACCGCAGCCGCCAAGCTCGGCTACGTGAACGACGGCAGCGCCGAGGTCGAGGTCGAGGCGGTGTTCGCACCCGGCAGCGCCGGCGACCTGCTGGCCCGGCGCGCCGCCGGGCAGCCGGAAATCGCGCGCCCGGCACCGGGGCCTGCCGCTCCCGCGGCGCCCGCCGACGACGTGATCGCCGCGCTGGCCGCCGACGGCGCGACCGACGCGCCGACCGACGGCCACTGGCTGCAGCTGGGCGCCTTCAGCACGCTCGACAACGCGCAGGCGCTGTCGCGCCGGATCGCCGCAGCGCTCGGCGAACTGGCCGACCGGATCAGCGTATCGAGCGACGGCGAGCGGCACCGCGTGCGCGCCGGTCCGTTCGGGAGCCGCGACGCGGCGCAGGGCGCCGCCCGCGCGCTGCGCGACCAGCTCGGCCTGGAGGCGCTGCTCATCACGCGCTGACTGTTCCGCCGCACGTGCGCTGATCGCGCCGCGAGCACCTCTCGCGAGGCGCCGTAACACCTGCATACGAGCCATTACAGAGTTTGCTACATCGGCCTGCAACACTGCATGCGTCGCGGTCCCTTTCCGGTGACCGCATTTCGCAGGCAGCGTCCGCCATGTCCTCCCCCCGCTACTCCGTTCAACCCGTCTGGCGATCCGGCCTGACGGCCGCCCTGTGCGCCGGCCTGCTCGCCGCCTGCGCTTCGCCGCCCCGGCCGGCACCCTACACCGGGTCGCCGCGGCCGCCGCCGGTGAAGGCGGTGACCGATCTGTCGGTCTATCCATCACGCGGCCAGAACGCGACCACACAGCGACGCGACCGCTACGAATGCAACGCCTGGGCGGTCGGCGAATCCGGCTTCGATCCGGCCACCCGGCGCACCGTGCCGACACCGGTGCCGCGCGTCGAAGCCGATCCGCCGTCCGGCTACGGGCTGGCCGCCGGCACGGTGACCGGTGCCGTCATCGGCGCCGCGGTCGGCAGCCCGTATCACACGGGGCAGGGCGCAGCGATCGGTGCCGTGGTCGGCGCAGCCGCCGGTGCCGCATCGGACGCCTCGCGCGAAGCGCGTGCCGCCCGGGTCGAGGACGCCTACGCGCAGCGTGCCGCACAGCGCGATGCCGCCGACAGCGAACAGGCGAACCGCTACCGGCGCGCGCTGGTCGCCTGTCTCGAAGGCCGCGGCTATGCCGTGCGCTGATCACGCCGCATTCACCACAGGGACGACGCATCATGAAACACGGTGACACGCAGCACACCCGTCACACCCGGCTCGGCCGCACCGGCGCGGCGCTCGTTGCGCTGCTGCTTCTTGGCAGCAGCGCCGCGTTTTCGCAGGAAGGCCGCGGTGGCGGTGGCGGTGACCGGGGCGACCGCGGTGATCGCGGTGGCGCACGCCAGGGTCAGGAATCGCGCGGCGAGCGGCAGGGACCGCGCGAAGACCGCGGCGCCCGGGCGCCCCGCGAAGCTCAGCGCGACGGACAACGCAACACGCAGCGCACCCCGGAGCGGTCCCGGGAGCGCACCGAACGACGCGACGCCGGTCGCGGCGACATGCGCAGTGACATGCGTGGCGACCCGCGCGGCGAACGTCGTGGCGACTTCGGGTCGCGCGACGACCGGCGCGGCGATCGCGCCGTGCCGCGCGCCGCCTACCAGAACCGCATCGAGCGGCACGTCCCGCAGGCCTATCACCCGGCGGGGCACAGCCGGCATCCGGCGCACTATCCGGGCCGCGGCGCCGTGGTGCAGCGACTGCCGCGCGACGTGCATGTGCATCACCATCACGGCCGGCCCTTCTACCGCTCGCACGGCGTGTGGTACCGGCCGAGCGGTGCCTACTTTTCGGTGGTCGGCCCGCCGATCGGCGCCTTCATCACGGTGCTGCCCTGGGGTTACACGGTGATCGACTACGGCGGACGCCCGTACTACCGCTACGACGACGTGTATTACGCGCGGCGCGACGATGGCTATGTGGTCGTCGAGCCGCCGGAAGGTCAGTACGCCGACAGCGAACCCGCCGGATCGGACGAACTGTTCGTCTATCCGGCCGCCGGTCAGAGCGCGGAGCAGCAGGCGACCGACCGCTTCGAATGCCACGACTGGGCGTCGTCCCAGACCGGCTACGACCCGACCCGGGTGTCCGGCGGCGTGCCGCCCGAAGAAGCCGCCGACGCGCGCGTCGCCTATCTGCGCGCCATGACCGCCTGTCTGGAGGCGCGCAACTACACGGTGCGCTGAATCCCGGAACGGATGAAAACGGCGGGTGTGCCGCCCTCACGCAGTCAAAATCCTGCGCGAGGGCGGCACACCCGCCGCGTGGTTCGAGCCTCCGGGCCCCTGTGCGTCAGCCCTGCGGCGAACCCACCGTCGTCTTGTTGATGAATACCGCCCGATCGACCGACACCACCCACACCAGCCCGTCACCGGTCTGGCCGGTGCAGGCGACGCTGACGATGCGGCGCACGATTTCATCGACCAGTTCTTCCTGCGCGATGATTTCGATGCGCACCTTGGCCGAGTAGTCGGTCAGTTCATCCTTGATGCTGTGCGGAATGTGATCGCTGGGCGAACCACAGCCTTCGACCTTGCTGATCGTCATGCCCTGGAAGCCCGGCATTTCGCGCAGCACCGTTCGCAGCCGGGCCAGCTTGTTCGGGCGGATGACAGCTCTGATTTCCTTCATCTGAATGCTCCTTGAATCAAGCCTCGTAGGGCTTGTCGTCAAACCAGGTATAGAGGGCGGGCACCACGACGAGGGTCAGCAGCGTGCAGGTGATCAGGCCGCCGATCACCACGATGGCGAGCGGCCGCTGCACTTCCGAACCCGGTCCGGTGGCGAACAGGAAGGGCACCAGGCCCAGCATCGCCACGGTTGCGGTCATCATCACCGGCCGGAAGCGCATCTTTGCGCCATGCACGACCGCCTGCATCAACTCCATGCCTTCGTTGCGCAGGTTGCGGATGTAGGACACCAGTACCACGCCGTTGAGCACCGCGATACCCCACAGCGCGATGAAGCCGACCGACGCGGGCACCGACAGGTATTCGCCGCTGATGAACAGCCCGATCACACCGCCGATCGACGCGAACGGCAGCACCGTGATGATCAGCGTGGCGAACCTGACCGATCCGAACAGCAGGAACAGCAGGAAGAAGATCGCCGCCACCGTGATCGGCACGATGATCGACAGGTGACCCAGCGCGCGTTCCATGTTCTGGAACTGGCCGCCCCACTCGAAGTAGTACCCCTCGGGCAGTTCGACCTCGGCGCCGACCTTCTGTTGCAGCTCGGCCACGAAACCGCCGAGGTCGCGGTTGGCCACATTGATGCCGATCACGATGCGGCGCTTGCCGGTTTCGCGCGAAATCTGCGCCGGGCCGTCGCGCACCTCGATGCTGGCCAGGCTGGACAACGGCAGCTGCGCGCCGTCCGGCGTGGTGATCAGCATGTTGCTGATGGCTTCGATGTTGTCGCGGAAGCGCTCGGGCAGACGCACCACCGCGGCAAAGCGCCGCTCGCCCTCGAACACGTCGGTGACATGACGGCCACCGATGGCCGCTTCGATCAGGTCGTTGATGTCCGCCACATTGAGGCCGTGGCGGGCAATCGTGCGCCGGTCGATCTCGATCGTGAGGTACTGCTGGCCGGTCACCCGCTCGATCTTGATTTCCGACGCCCCCGGCACGGTGCGCGCCACGCGCGCGATTTCCGCACCCTTGTCGCGCAGCAGGTCGAGGTCGTAGCCGAAGATCTTCACCGCCACGTCGGCGCGCACACCGGTCACCATTTCGTCGACGCGGTCGGAAATCGGCTGCGCCATGATGATGTTGACGCCGGGCAGCGCACTCATCTTTTCGCGCATCGCCTCCTGGATGGTTTCCTGCGTCCAGCCCTCGGGCCACTCGTCACGCGGCTTCAGCGACACGATGGGCGTCGACTCGTTCTGCGACTGCGGATCGGCCGGCGACTCGCCGCGACCCACGCCGGACACCGCCGACTTCACGCCCGGCACTTCCATCACCAGGCGCATCGCCTCGCGCTCCATCTTCAGCGACTCTTCGAGCGAAATGTTGGGTACGCGGTCCATCGCCGGCACCACCGAACCTTCCTTCATTTCCGGAATGAAGGCGGTGCCGAGGAAGGGCAGCATCGCAAGGGCGCCGACGAAGGCCAGCACCGCCAGTGACACCGTCTTCTTGCTGTTGGCGACCGCCCAGGTCAGCATCGGCACGTAGGGCTTCTTCAGCAGCGCGATCAGCTTGGTGTCGTGGTCGGCACCGCCCTTGAGCAGATAGCTCGACAGCACCGGCGTCAGCGTCAGCGACAGCACCAGCGACACGAACAGCGCGATGGCGATGGTGTAGGCGAGCGGCGCGAACATCTTGCCTTCCATGCCCTGCAGCGTCATCAGCGGCAGGAACACCAGAATGATGATGCCGATGCCGAAGATGACCGGCGTGGCCACCTCCATCACCGCGGACAGGATGACGCGGATGCGGCTTTCGCCCTCTTCCTTGGCGTGGCCGAGCCGCTCGAAGGCGTTTTCGACCACCACGACCGAGCCGTCGACCATCAGTCCGATCGCGATCGCAAGCCCCCCCAGCGACATCAGGTTGGCCGACAGCCCGACCTGGTTCATCACGATGAAGGTGACCAGCGGCGTGATCACCAGTGTGGCGATCACGATGACCGACGAACGCAGGTCGCCGAGGAACAGGTAGAGCACGATGACGACGAAGATGACGCCTTCGATCAGCACCTTGATGACGGTGGCGAGCGCGGCGTCGACCAGTTCGGACCGGTCGTAGTAGGGCTCGATCTTCAGACCGCCGGGCAGCATGTTCTTGTCGTTGATCTCGGCCACCTTCTTCTTGATGTCCGACACCACGGCCTTGGCATTGCCGCCGGCCATCATCATCACCACACCGCCGACCGCCTCGGTGGTGCCGTTCTTGACCACCGCGCCCACGCGCACCGCATGGCCGAAGGCGACCTCGGCCACGTCGCGGATGTATACAGGCGTGCCGCCGACCTCCTTCACCACGATGAGGCGGATGTCTTCCAGGTTCTGCACCAGGCCGACGCCGCGGATCAGGTACTGCTCGGCGTTCTGCGGCAGGATGCCGCCGCCGGCGTTGGCGTTGTTGCGGCCGAGCGCCTCGTACACATCCTTCACCGTCAGGCCGTAGTGGCGCAGCCGGTCCGGATTGACCAGCACCTTGTACTGCTTCTGGAAACCGCCCTGCGAGTTGATTTCCGCGACACCGGTGGTCGAGCGCAGCAGCGGCCGCACCACCCAGTCCTGCACGGTGCGCCGCTCGGTCAGCTCGGCCTGCGTCAGTTCGCGGTCGCCGTCGTCCGGCTTCACCAGGGTGTACTGATACACCTCGCCCAGACCGGTGGACACCGGCCCGAGCACCGGCACGACGCCCGCAGGCATGCGGTCGCGCACTTCGAGCAGGCGTTCCATCACCAGCTGGCGAGCGAAGTACAGGTCGGTCTTGTCGGTGAACACCAGCGTGATCAGCGACAGGCCCGGCTTGTTCAGCGAGCGCATTTCGACCAGGCCGGGCAGGCCCGTCATGCCGATCTCGACCGGCACGGTGATGAAGCGCTCGACCTCTTCCGGCGAGCGCCCGGGCGCGTCAGTGGCGATCTGCACCTGAACGTTGGTCACGTCGGGGAAGGCATCCACCGACAGCTTGCGCGCTGCGTCGAGGCCGAAGGCCAGCAGACACAGCGCAACCACGACAATCACGAGGCGCTGTTTGAGCGCCCCGCGTACAAGTCCTTCAATCATGTTTCATCCAATCCGGTAGCGAGTGGGGACAAGGCGGCGAAGACGGCATCAATCCGTTTCCTTGCGCTTGCGCTCGTTGTTCAGATGGAAGGCACCGTCGACCACGATGCGCTGCCCCTCGGTCAGTCCGGACATCACCGGCCGCACCTCGCCGATCGCCTGGCCGAGCTTGACCGGCGTCATGCGGTACTGGCCGGGCGCCACTTCGACGAACACCTGGTCGCTGTCGCTTTCGCGCACGACGGCCTTGCCCGGCACGGCAAGCCGCTTGGTCGGACGGGTTTCGATCAGCACGGTGGCCAGCATGGCGGGCTTGAGCGAGCGGTCGCTGTTGTCCAGTTCGCTGCGCACGGTGACGGTCCGGGTGACCGGATCGACGGTGTCGGCGATGTAGATCAGCTTGGCGGTCAGCTGCTGGCCGAGCGACGGAATTTCGACCTGGATGTTCTGGCCCGCCTGCACCTGGCCGGCCTGCTGCTCCGGCACTTCGGCTTCGACCCATACGCGCGACAGGTCGGCGATGGAAAAAAGCACTTCGCTGGGCTGCACCACCTGACCCTGGGTGACCTTGCGCTCGACGACCGTGCCCGCCATGGTCGCGACGACCGGCGATACCGAATTGATGGCGCCGGTTTCCGACAGCTTTTCGATCGCCTTGTGCGACAGGCCCAGCACGCGCAGCTGGTCGGCCGCGGCGCGCTGCTCCGACAGCGAAATGGCCAGTTCGCTTTCGCGCCGCTGCAGCTCGGCGCTGCCGATCACGTCGGCATCGAGCAGCTGGCGGGCGCGATCGACGCTGCGCTGGTTCAGCTGCGCCTGGGCGCGTGCCTTCATGTAGGCGAGCTGGGCGGCGCCCAGTTCGGTGCTGTTGAGCACCGCCAGCGTCTGGCCGATCTTCACCTGCTGGCCCAGCATGGCCTGCAGTTCGCTGATGCGGCCGGTGACGGTGGCACCGATGCGGGTGATGCGCTGTTCGTCGAAATCGACCTGACCGGCCACGCGCAGCATGTCGGACAGTTCGACGCTGGTCACTTCACCCAGCTGGATGATGCGGGTCAGGTTTTCGCCGGCCGCCACCAGATTGGGGTCGGCCGGCGCGGCGGCCTTGGTCGGTTCGGCCTTGTCGGCTTCGCCGCAGCCGGCAAATATCAGGGAGGCGCCAAGCAGGCTGGCGTAGAGCAGCGGACGGGTGATTGAAGTCATGTTCGGTCCAGGATCTTGATGATTGGAATGGGTAGCGGAGCGGGCAGGCGGCGCGTCAGCGCACTGCGCTGAGCCGCTCGATCTCGACCACGGCGGCGCTCAGGTCATAGCGCGCGCTGATCAGTTCGTTGCGCACCGCGCGGAATACGCGCTGTGCGTCGAGGAAGTCGAGAATGCCGCGCTCGCCGAACCGGTAGGCGGCTTCGGCCACCTTCAGTGCGGCTTCGGCTTCGCGCACGATGCCGGTCTCGAGTGCGCTGACCTGATTGCGCGACAGTTCGAACTGGCGGTAGGCGGCATCGAGCTGCTGCTGCAGCTGGAATAGCCGGTTGTCCAGCTGCAGCCGGGTGCGCTCGACCTGCGCGCCGGCCTGGGCGATCTGGCCCTGACGACGATCGAAGATCGGGATGGTCACGGCAACGCCGATGCGATTGGCTTCATATTCCGGATCGCGATCGCGCGCCAGCTTGAGCGACACGTCCGGCATGCGGCGCAGCTTTTCCAGTTCGCGCTGCTCGGTGAAGCGGTCGATCTCGGCCTTCAGGCGGAAGATTTCCGGGTTGCGCGCCAGCATGTCGTCGCGCAGCTGACCCAGCGGCGGGAGCTCGGCGTCGCGTGCCAGCTCGCCCTGCAGGTCGAAATCTTCCGGCAGCTGACCGGCCACCAGCGCGCGCAGCCGGGCCTTGGCCTGCACGATGCGCAGCACCGCAGCGTCGGCATTCTTCTGCGCGGTCAGCAGTTCGGTGTCGGCGCGGATCAGTTCATAGCGCGGCGCCTCGCCGGTATTGACGCGCACTTCGACCCGGTTGCGGATCGAGCGCGCCAGTTCGAGGTCTTCCTGCGCGGCGCGCAGCTCGTCCTGATAGCGGATGACCAGGTAGTAGTTCTGCTTCAACTGCGCCAGCAGGTCGATTTCGAACGACTGCACGCCGGACTGCGCCGACACCACGCCGGCTTCGGCGACGCGCAGCCGGGCGTCGCGCTGCGACGGGTAATCGAAGCGCTGCGACAGGCCTATCGTGCCGAGCGAACCGGGCGCGAGATTGGGGCCGCGCGAATTCCGGTCGCCGCCCATCACTTCCAGCTCCGGATTGGGATAGGCGCGCGCAGTGAGGGTGTCGGCGCGACTGACCTCGACATCGGCCCGCGCGGCACCCAGCGAAGGATTCGATTCCAGCGCCAGCGCCTTCAGTTGTTCCAGCGTGTAAGGCTCGGCGGCGTGCGCCACCTGCACGCAAAGGCCGATGACGGCCAACAAGGCAATTGCTTTTGTTTTCATGGATCTGCGTAGTGATTTCGATGGACAGGACTGGCTGCGTGCACGTCCGGCCACGCAACTGTGTAACGGTCTGGGGCACCGGGCGGCGCCCGGCGCATGGCATCCCCGCAGGGCGCCCGATCAGGCGAGCCGGGGCGGCCGCAACAGAACCTGCGCCGGTTCGGGCTGCTGTTGCGCGAATATTTCGCTGTCCAGCGCCGGGCGCGTTGAAAAGGACCTGCCGGGAATGATGTGGGCCGCGACCGGATCGGTCGGGTCACCCGCGATACTGAGAAAATGGCTCAACGCACTGTGCGGATCAAGCGGCACATCGAGTGAGGCTTCGACGCCGGTGCATGTTTCGCACCCGAACGGTGCATCGAAACTGTCGTCAACGGCGGTATCCGCGCTCGTCCAGAGGGACGACAGCGCGATCAACATCAAACCGATGAACAGCAGTGTACGTGCGAGAACCATAGAGGCCTCCGAGTCGTGGCGTCGGTCAAAAGTTCCTTCCCCTGGCGCGCCGCCTATTTTGCAGTGCACCACGATACAGCATCAAGCACCATCCATGCCGGCCACCCGGCCAGCTTTGCTAAACTATGCCAGCTGTTCTCCCACACCGGTAAACCTACATGCTGAAGTTGTTGCGCTGCACCGCATTTGTCCTTCCCGTCCTGAGCGTACTGATGCCGTCTCCCGCCGTCGCAGACCTGATTCCGCCACCGCAGCCGGATGCGAAGGCGTGGCTGCTGGTCGACCATGATTCCGGCGCCGTCATGGCCGAATCGCGGCCGGACGAACAGGTCGAGCCGGCTTCGCTCACCAAGCTGATGACGGCCTATCTGACTTTCAAGGCCCTCAAGACCGGTCAGCTCAAGCCGGACCAGGCCGTGCCGGTCAGCGTGAAGGCCTGGAAGACCGGCGGCTCGAAAATGTTCATCGCACCGGATCGCCCGGTCACCGTGGAAGAACTGCTCAAGGGCATGATCATCCAGTCCGGCAATGACGCCTGTGTTGCACTGGCCGAAGTCATTGCCGGTTCGGAAGAAGCGTTCGCGCAGATGATGACGCGCGAAGCGCAGCGCCTCGGCATGACCGGTACGCAGTATCGCAACGCCAACGGCCTGACGGAAGCCGGACATTTCACGACCGCGCGCGACCTGTCGCTGCTGGCGCGGGCGCTGATCCGCGACTTTCCGGAGTACTACGGGCTGTATTCGACGCTCGACTACACCTACAACAACATCAAGCAGGGCAACCGCAACCGCCTGCTGACGATAGACCCGAGCGTGGATGGCCTGAAGACCGGCTTCACCGATGCCGCCGGCTGGTGCCTGGTGTCGTCGGCGAAGCGCGACGGGCGTCGCGTGGTGTCCGTGCTGCTCGGTGCGCCGAACGAGAACGGCCGCATCGAATCGTCGCGCGCACTGCTGAACTACGGCTTCAACGCCTACGAGAATGCGAAGCTCGCGTCGGCCGGCGAGGCACTCGGCCAGCCCGCTGTATACAAGGGTGCAACGGCGCAGGTCACGGTCGGCCCGGCCAGCGACGTGGTGCTGACGCTGCCGCGCGGCCAGGCGGCCAAGGCCACGCGCGACATCGTGCTGACCACGCCGGTGATCGCGCCGGTCGCCGTCGGCCAGCCACTGGGCACGATGAAGCTGCTGCTCGACGGCCAGCCGGTCGGCGAAGTGGCGCTGGTGGCGCAGACGGCGGTCGAGGAAGGCGGTTTCTTCCGCCGCATCTGGGACACGATACGACTGTGGTTCGGCTGGTGACACGCTGACATGACCGACAGCCTGCTCGAATTTCCAACCGACTTTCCGCTGAAGATCATGGGCGAGCGCCATGACGACTTCGCGCAGGAAATGGTCGATGTGGTGCTGCGCCACGCGCCGGACTTCGTGCCGGCCAGCCTGGAAATGCGGCCGTCTTCGGGCGGGCGCTACATCAGCCTGACCGCGACCATCCGCGCCACGTCGCGCGAACAGCTCGATGCGCTGTACCGCGAACTGAGCAGTCACCCGATGGTGAAAGTGGTGCTGTGACGGCACAGGTCGTGCCGCTCGGACGGGCCGGCTACCGCGAGGTGTTCGACGCGATGAAGGCGTACAACGCACGCGCCGCCGCGGAACACCTGCCGGACCAGTTCTGGCAGGTCGAACACCCGCCGGTGTTCACGCTCGGGCTGGCCGGCAAGCGCGAACACCTGCTGCGCGACATCGGCGTACCGGTGGTCGAATCCGACCGCGGCGGCCAGATCACCTACCACGGCCCCGGCCAGGTCGTGATCTACACGCTGCTCGACCTGAAGCGCGCCGGCCTCGGCGTGCGCGAACTGGTCAACCGCATCGAGCAGGCGGTCATCGACCTGCTCGCCGGCCACGGCATCGACGCCCGGCGGCGCGCCGGCGCACCCGGCGTCTATGTCGGTCCGGCCGGTGACGACGCCAAGATCGCCGCGCTCGGCCTGCGCGTGAAGCATGGCCACACGTATCACGGCGTGTCGCTCAACGTCGATATGGATCTTTCACCGTTTGCCGCGATCAACCCGTGCGGCTACAGTGGATTGCGCGTGACACAGACGCGCGACCTCGGCATCGATCTCCCACCGGAGGCGATCTGCCGGCAACTGACCGACGCGCTACAGCGCGCCCTCTACCCGACAGGCACGACACCGCCATGACCGACACCACCTACGACCCGACCCACAAGCAGAAGGGTTCGCTGAAGACCGCCCGCATCCCGATCAAGGTGGTGCCGGCGGAAACGCTGCGCAAGCCGGACTGGATCCGAGTGCGCGCCGCGCGCCCGGACAGCCGCTTCGGAGAGATCAAGCAGATCCTGCGCGAACACGACCTGCACACGGTGTGCGAAGAGGCGAGCTGTCCGAACATCGGCGAGTGCTTCGGCAAGGGCACGGCCACCTTCATGATCATGGGCGACAAGTGCACCCGCCGCTGCCCGTTCTGCGACGTCGGCCATGGCCGGCCCGACCCGCTGGATGTCGACGAGCCGGAAAAGCTGGCGAAAACCATCGCCGCGCTGAAACTGAATTACGTGGTGATCACCAGCGTGGACCGCGACGACCTGCGCGACGGCGGCGCCCAGCACTTCGTCGATTGCATCCGCGCCGTGCGCACCCACTCGCCGCGCACCACCATCGAAGTGCTTGTGCCCGACTTCCGCGGCCGGCTCGATGTAGCGCTGGGCATCCTGAACGCCGCGCCACCGGACGTGATGAACCACAACCTCGAATCGGTGCCGCGGCTGTACGCACAGGTGCGGCCGGGTTCCGACTATGCGCATTCACTGCGCCTGCTCAAAGAGTTCCGCGCGCTGCACCCGGACGTGCCGACCAAGAGCGGCCTGATGCTCGGTCTGGGCGAAACCGACGACGAAATCCTGCAGGTGATGCGCGACCTGCGCGCGCACGACGTGCAGATGCTCACGCTGGGCCAGTACCTGCAACCCTCCGGCGGCCACCTGCCGGTGCTGCGCTACGTGCATCCGGACGGATTCGCGATGTTCGAACGCGAAGCGAACGCCATGGGCTTCACCCACGCCGCCTGCGGCCCGATGGTGCGCTCCAGCTACCACGCCGACCAGCAGGCGCACGCCGCCGGTGTCGAAATCGACCGCTGACCGTCCCGGTGGGCGCGTTGACCTGCTGGGCTCCACTGTGCGGCTCCCCTGCAGGTACTCCCCTGTAGGAGCGACGCCCCCGTCGCGATCAGTGCCTTGATGGTCGCCGTGCGAAGTGCATATCGCGGCGAGGGCAGCGCGGGGGTTTCGGCGAGTACTGCGCGCTGCCCGCGGTGCCGGTCGGCCATGCAGGGCCAACCGTGGATCGCCGGCCCCGCTCGGGACGCTACGGCAGGTCGCGCACCCGAACGAACACCGGGAAGCGCGGCAGGCCGCGGGGGGTCAGTTCGCGATAACGGTAGGTCACCTGTGCACCGATGGCCGGCGGCGCGGCGCGTGCCGCGTCGCTCAAACCGCTGCCGATGCGAAAGCGCCGGCCTTCGGCGTCCATCACCTCGAGCGCGCCGAGCCGGCCGCGATGCCGGCCCTTGCCCGGCACGTGGCCGGTCACGGTCGCTTCGGCGTCGAGAAAGGGCGTGAGCTTGAGCAGGGCATCGCTGCGGCCGGCGGTCCACAGCGCGTCGGCCCGGTGCAGCATCAGCCCTTCGCCGCCACCGGCGACCACCTCGTTGAAGCGCACTGCCAGTTCGGCCCGGTCGGCGACGCGCCACTGCGGCACGACCTGCAGCCAGGGCAGGCCCGCGTCGGCGACGATGCGGGTCAGGCGCTCAAGACGCTGGCTGAAGTCACCCGGTGCGCCCGGCAGGTCGAACAGCAGGTAGCGCACCGGCTGCCAGTCGGCGTCGTCCGGCACATCGCGTCGAACAATGCCAGACAGCACATCGAAGCGGCCGCGGGCGATCCACAGTTCGCCATCCAGCGGGTGCGCAGGCAAGGACGCGGAGAACCAGGCCGGTGCCGCAATCGGCCGCCCGCTGCGAAAGCGCAGCACCCGCCCGTCCCACACGGCGCGCACCCCGTCCAGCTTTTCGCTGACCCAGTAGGCGGCCGGATCGATGCCGTCGTGATGGCGCTGCGCGTGCATCAGCGCCGGCGGCTCTGCCAGCGCGGCCTGCATCGACAACAGTGCGCACAGCACAAGGCGCAGCCATGCGGGCAGGCGGACCATGCCGGCGATTCCTCGGGAAGCGGGACGCCAAGCTTAACCCGGTGATGCCTTTGGCATCAACGCGGCGCGACCTTCGATGGCTGAAGGTGACATTGCATCTGACGGCGTACCGGCTGCGTAGACGTCGCGAGCCTGACCGTGTCGCCGACACGGGTCCGGTTCCCGCATGACGCAGTCACCCCACAACACTCCGGAGGTTCAAATGAAAGCTTCAACCCTGTTTGCACCGGCTGTCCTCGCAGCCGCCCTGTCGTTCGGCCACGCCGCGAATGCCGCCGTCAATGTCACGCTGCAGCCGGACGAAGCGTCCAGCGAAGACGTGTTCATCTACGAATTCGGCATCGACGGCGTGTTCGGCATTCCGGCGCCGCGCCGCACCAATCTCGACACGACCACGCTGTCGGCGCTGAACCCGCCGGCCGCCGTGCCCTTCGGCAACTTCCTCGGCACGTCGGACACCGACCCGCGTTTCGGCGAAGGCGGCGTCGAGCGGGCGCACGACACCAAAACCCTGATCCGCTTCGACCTCGGGCTGCTGAACCTGACGTCCGCCGGCGTCGGCAGTGCGACGATCAACCTGTATGGCGTGCCGTCGCTGTCGCCGTTCGAAAGCCCGAGTGCCGAACATCCGGTCACCACCGACCTGTTCCAGGTGCTGAACGCGTGGAACGAAAGCAGCGTGACCTGGGAAACGGCGCCGATGACCGCCATGGCGGCCAGTTCGAGCACGGTGCAGAGCAGCGTGAATGGCTGGGTCAGTTTCGATGCCACGGCGCTGGTGCGCAGCTGGCTCGACAATCCGTCGGCGAACTACGGTGTGCTGCTGGCGCAGCGCGGCGTGGTGGAATTCGATGTTGACGGCAACAGCCGCTACGTCGGCGCGCTGTATGCGTCGTCGGCGTCGGCCGATGCCTCGCTGCGTCCCTTCCTGCAGATCAGTGCGGTGCCGGAACCGTCGTCGGTGCTGATGATGGGCGCCGGTCTGGGTCTGCTGCTGATGGTGGCGCGTCGCCGTCGCGACAGGGCCTGAACGCCGTTGCAGCACGAAGCCGTGCGCGTCGGTCAGCGACCGTCGCGCAGGCTGTCGATGACCGCCATGTTCTGTTCGATCAGCCGATTGCATTCGTCGCTGCGCCGCTCGAAACCGGCGTCCAGCGCGGCGGCACCCGCCGGGTCGGCACGTCTTTCGGCCAGCGCCTTGCGCTCGGCATTCAGCGTGGCCGACGTGACCGCACGGTCGGCCAGGCGCATGGCCAGTTGCAGCTGATTCCTGCTCGCATAGCCCAGTCGCGATGCACGCGACGGATCGCCGGCCGCGGCCGCATCGGCAAACGCAGCGGAGCAGGTTGCCAGCTGATTGGCGAGCGACTGCCGCGGGTCATCGGCTGCGCTGCAGGCGAAGGACACGGCGCACAGCAACATCGCGAAGGTCGTTTTCATGGGTGCGCTCCGCAGGGATCGAGCGCGCAAGAATAGTCGGCGCCCGCGCCGGTCAGCCGGCGGCGCGCACGGTCGGGCAAATGTCACCGCAGGCGGGGGAGAAGTCGGGCGATCGGTGGCACCGGCCATCCCGGCTGCACGGGTCAGCGGCCATTCACTCGCCCAGATAGGCGGCGCGTACGGCGGGATTGTCGAGCAGCTCGGCCGACGCGGCGGCCAGCGTGATGCGCCCGCTGTCCATGACATAGCCGCGGTCGCACAGCGACAGTGCAAGGCGCGCGTTCTGTTCGACCAGCAGCAGGGTGACGCCGTCGCGCGCGATGTCGCGGATGACGCCGAACACGGTATCGACCATGACCGGCGACAGGCCCATCGACGGCTCGTCGAGCAGCAGCAGGCGCGGCCGGCTCATCAATGCGCGACCGATGGCGACCATCTGCTGTTCGCCGCCGGACAAGGTGCCCGCGGTCTGACCGGCGCGTTCCTTGAGCCGGGGCAGCAGCGTGTAGACGCGATCGAGGTCGGCCGCGATGGCGGCGCGGTCGTCGCGCGCGTAGGCACCCATGTCGAGGTTTTCGCGCACCGACAGGCGGGCGAACACGCCGCGGCCTTCCGGCACCAGCGCCAGACCGCGACCGACCAGCGTGTGCGGCGGGGCATGCGAAATGTCGCCGCCGTCGAAACGCACTTCGCCGCCGGCCGGCAGCATGCGCGCGAGCGCCTTCAGCGTGCTGGTCTTGCCGGCGCCGTTGGCGCCGATCAGCGCCACCTGCTCGCCGGCCGCGATATCGAGATCGATGCCCTTGACCGCCCGGATGCCGCCGTAGTGCACGGTCAGCCCGCGTACCTGCAGCATCAGGCGGCCTCCGGATCGGACTGCCGGCCCAGATAGGCGGTGATCACGCGCGGATGGCGGCGTACCACGTCGGGTACGTCTTCGGCGATCTTCTCGCCGTAGTCGAGCACGGCCACGCGGTCGCACAGGCCCATCACCAGCTTCACGTCGTGCTCGATCAGCAGCACCGTGAGCCCGTCGCCGCGCAGCTTTTCGATCAGTGTGCGCAGACCGGCGGTTTCGGTGGCATTCATGCCGGCCGCCGGTTCGTCGAGCGCCAGCAGCTTCGGATCGGACGCCAGCGCGCGGGCGATTTCGAGCCGGCGCTGGTCGCCGTAACTCAGGTGGGTCGCCTGCTGGTTGGCCAGTTGATCGATGCCGACGTAGCGCAACAGTTCATGCGCGCGCGCCTCGGTGGCCGCTTCTTCGACGCGCGCCGCCGGCGTGCGCAGGATGGCGCCGATGACGCCGGTACGCAGCCGGATGTGCCGGCCGACCATGACATTCTCGAGCGCGCTCATGGCACCGAACAGCCGGATGTTCTGGAAGGTGCGCGCAATGCCGGCGCCGGCGATGCGGTGCGGCACGCCTGGCGGCAGGTCGTGCCCGTCGAAGGTGACGCGGCCCTCGTCCGGGCTGTACAGGCCGGTCAGCACATTGAAGAAGCTGGTCTTGCCAGCGCCATTCGGTCCGATCAGGCCATACACCTCGCCGCGCCGTATCGTCAGCGACACGTCACGCAGCGCCTGCACGCCGCCGAAGCGCTTCGACACGCCGCTGGCCGACAGCAGCACGGCGTCCTGCACGATCGTGCCCACCGGGTCGCTCATGTCGCCTCCGCGTGCGCGGCCAGTTCGCGCTTGCGCAGCGCCGACGGCCACAGGCCGGCCGGTCGCCATCGCATCACGAGCACCAGCGCCACGCCGAACAGCAGCAGGCGCAGCGATTCCGGATCGACCAGCACCTTGCCGAACAGCCACTGCTGAACCGGTGCGGCGCCCCAGCGCAGCACTTCGGGCAGCAGCGCCAGCAGCAGCGCGCCGAGGATGACGCCGGCGATGTTGCCCATGCCGCCCAGCACCACCATGCACAGCACCATGATGGATTCGAGCAGGCCGAACGACTCCGGACTGACGAAGCCCTGGAAGCCGGCGAACAGGCCGCCGGCCACGCCGCCGAACGTCGCGCCCAGCCCGAACGCCAGCAGCTTCACGTTGCGCGTATTGATGCCGCACGCACGCGCCGCCAGTTCGTCTTCGCGGATGGCGACCCAGGCGCGGCCGAGCCGCGAATCCTGCAGGCGCACGCAGATGAAGATGACCGCCAGCGTCAGCGCCAGGAAGAAGTAGTAGTGCGCGGTGACTGACGGGATCTGCAGACCGAACAGTTCGAAGCTGCGGCCGAGCGACTGGCCGGCGATCTGCGCCGACTGGATGTTGTTGATGCCCTGCGGTCCGTTGGTCAGGTTCAGCGGTGCATTCAGGTTGTTCAGGAAGATGCGGATGATTTCGCCGAAGCCGAGCGTGACGATGGCGAGGTAATCGCCGCGCAGCTTCAGCGTCGGCGTGCCCAGCAGCACGCCGAACAGGCCGGCGACCAGCGCACCCAGCGGCAGCACCAGCCACACCGACCAGGCCGGCGCGCTGGCGAACACGGCAGGAAACGCGATGGCGAGATGCGGACTGGACAGCAGCGCATACAGATAGGCACCGACCGCGTAGAAGGCGATGTAGCCCAGGTCGAGCAGGCCGGCGAAGCCGACCACGATGTTCAGGCCGAGCGCCAGCATGATGTAGAGCAGCGCAAAGTCGATGATGCGCACCCACGAGTTGCCGAAGTTCGCGCCGACGACGAAGGGCAGCACCGCCAGCGCGATGCCGATCAGCACGATGCCCAGCCGGGCGCGCAGCTTCGGGTCGCCGGGCAGGGTCATGCGGCGTTACCGAGAAACGGGTTCTCGACGCGCACGCCGTCTATCACCTGGCCGTGGTTGAGGTCTTCGGTGATCAACGTGCCGCATCCGGCATGGGCGGCCGCCGAAACGATGAGCGCGTCCCAGAACGACAGCCGATGATGCTCACTGCGCCGCGCCGCGATCAGTACCAGTTGCGGCGTGACCTGCACGACGTCCAGCATGGTCAGCGCCTCGGTCATGCGGAATGCGTCCTCCGCCGGAACGGTGGACGCGAATCGTGCCCGAAGCACGTAATGGAATTCCTGCATGACCTGCGTGCTGATGACCGCGTTGCCGGCTTCGGCGTGGTGGTTGAAGCACGCGCGCGCAGACCGTTGCTTGATCGAGTCAGCCGTGTCTATCCGGTACAGCAGCACATTCGTGTCGAAGAAGCACTTCACTGCTCGCGCACCGGGCCATGACGGGACATCCGCTCTTCGTAGAGGTCATTGCGGTCGAAGGTCCAGCCGCCACCGCTGGAGGGCTGGAGCCGGTCGACCAGTGCGTCGAGTTCCGCCAGCGCGCGCAGGCGCGCCTCGCGGCCGCTGGCGTAGCGGGCAATCTGCTCGCGCACGACCGCATTGACCGAAGTCCCTTCGCTCGCTGCGCGGATGCGCGCCTTCTGCAGCACCTCGTCGTCAATCACCAACGTCAGATTGGCCATGGCACCCTCGACACCGAAGAATCACACAGGATCAGCGTAACACAGGTTATGTGCTCAAGAGCCTGCGCTCATGCCCGCTCCGCCACCTTCTCGCCCATCAGGCCGGACGGGCGGAACACCAGCACCAGGATGAGCACGAAAAAGGCGAACACGTCCTGATAGTGGCTGCCGAGGAAACCGCCGGTCAGGTCGCCGATGTAGCCGGCGCCCAGACTTTCGATGACGCCCAGCAGCAGACCGCCCAGCATCGCACCGCCGACATTGCCGATGCCGCCCAGCACGGCGGCGGTGAACGCCTTCAGGCCGAGCATGAAGCCCATGGCGTAGTGCGCGATCGAATAGTTGGCCGCGACCATGACGCCGGCCACTGCCGCAAGCGCCGAGCCGAGCACGAAGGTGTAGGCGATGACGCGGTCGACGTCGACCCCCATCAGCCGCGCCACCGCCGGGTTCTCGGACGTCGCGCGCATCGCGCGGCCAAGCCGGGTGCGCGTGATCAGCCACAGCAGCGCGGCCATCAGCACGGCGGCGGTGACGACGATCAGGATCTGCAGGTCGGTGATCGCGGCGCCGAACACCTGATGCGGCGTGCTCGGCAGGATGGCCGGGAAGGTGTGATAGTTGCGGCCCCAGCCCATCATGGCCAGTTGCTGCAGCACGATGGACACGCCGATGGCGGTGATCAGCGGCGCCAGCCGGGGCGCGTTGCGCAGCGGCCGGTAGGCGATGCGCTCGATCGAAAAGCCGACCGCCATGCAGACCGGAATCGCGATCAGCAGGCCGCCGAGCACCACCACCGGGCCGGGCAGCCCCGACGGCACGAGCAGGCCGATGGCGGTCAGCGCGGTCAGCGCGCCGATCATCACCACCTCGCCGTGCGCGAAATTGATCAGTCCGAGGATGCCGTAGACCATCGTGTAGCCCAGTGCCACCAGCGCGTAGATGCTGCCGAGCACCAGACCATTGATGATCTGCTGGATGAAAATGTCCACGCGGCGCTTACGGCGTCGCGTCGCCGCCCATCGTCTCCAGCGGAGACCAGGCACCGGCCTTCGCCTGGTACAGCGTCACCGCACCGTTCTTGATGTCACCCTTTTCGTCGAAGGTGATCTGCGCGGTCAGGCCCGGGTAGTTGATCTGTTCGAGCTCGGGCAGGAATTTCATGCGGTCGGTCGAGCCGGCCTTCCTCATCGCCTCGGCCACTACGCGCACCGCGTCGTAGGCATACGGCGCATAGAGCTGGATATCGGTGTTGAACTTCGCCTTGTAGCGGTCGCGGAAGGCAGTGCCACCCGCCATCTTTTCCAGCGGCACGCCGGGCAGCGAGCAGTAATGACCTTCCGCCCCCTCGCCGGCCAGCTTGTGGAACTCGACCGTGCAGCCGCCGTCGCCGAACAGCATGGGAATGCCCAGGTTGAGCGTCTTCAGCTGGCGCGCCATCGGGCCGGCCTGGGTGTCCATGCCGCCGTAGAACAGCAGGTCGGCCGAGGTCGATTTCACCTTGGTCAGGATGGCGGCGAAATCGGTCGCCTTGTCGGTCGTGTATTCGCGGGTGACGATTTCAGCGCCGGCCGCCTTGGCGGCCTTCTCGAATTCGTCGGCCAGACCCTGGCCGTAGGCGGTGCGATCATCGATGATGGCGATGCGCCGCGCGTTCAGGTTCTTCATCGCGAACGCGCCGAGTGCGCCACCCTGCTGCACGTCGTCGGCGAACACGCGGAAGGCGCCGGCATAGCCCTGGCGGGTGTACTGCGGATTGGTCGCCGACGGTGACACCTGGACGATGCCCGCGTCGTGATAGATGCGCGACGCCGGAATGGTGGTGCCGCTGTTCAGGTGACCGATGACCGCGTTGACGCGCGAATCGGCGAGCTTCTGCGCCACGGTCGTGCCCTGGCGCGGGTCGGCCTGGTCGTCCTCTCCGAGCAGTTCGAAACGCGCCGGCTTGTCGCCGATCTGGAAGCCTTCGGCATTCAGGTCATCGATGGCCAGCCGGGCGCCATTCTCGTTGTCCTTGCCCAGATGCGCCTGCGGCCCGGTCAGCGGGGCCACATGACCCAGCCGCACGATCAGCGGCGCGTCCATCGCCGGTACGCCGCCCGCAGATGCCGCCGACGGCGCGGTATCGGTCTGTTCGCCGCAGGCCGCGAGCAGGCAGGCCGACAGAACGAGGAGCGCAGGCAGGGGACGCGACGGGAAAGGCTGGGTCATGGAAAGTCTCCGCAATGCTGGAAAGTAGGTCAGCGCCGGATTTTGCGGGCGGCTGCGGGCAGCGTCAATTTTGTTTGTGCGCTGCGGCGCCGGATGGACAGTCGACAAAAAAGCCGGCATGCGGTTGCGTCAGCTCGCACGCCGGCTTTTCAGCACGCCTGAGGCGCACCTGCGTCAGCTGCGCACGCGGCGGCGTGCCGCCACGATCAGGCCCAGACCGGCGAGGAACATCGCATACGTTTCCGGCTCGGGCACCGGCAGCGACAGCACGATGGGGTTCTGCGACACCTGGACCGCACCGCTACCATCGAAGGTCAGACCGGTGACGAAGGCGGTCGGGTTCAGCGGATCCAGCGCCACGCTCTCTTCGATGCCGAGCACGCGGAAGCGGTCGACACCTTCGCTCAGCGTGTATTCCTCGCCGGCCAGCACATCGTCGGCGAACACCCATTCGGTACCGTTCCACAGCCAGACTTCGTAGGCGTTGTCGCCCAGTTCCGGCAGCAGCACGCTGGCGAACAGCGGACCGCTTTCGAGGAAGTAGTCATAGCCGATGGCGATGTCGGGATCGATGAAGTACATCTGACCGAGCGAAACGTTGAAGTCGAACTGCCAGCCACTGTCGGTCGCGATCGGCAGCAGCGGATTCGAGGGCGATGAGCCGGGCAGCACACCATCACGGATCGCGAAGGTCCACAAACCCGGGGTCGAGGGCGACACATTGCTCTGGTTCTGCAGGTCGAGCACGGCTGCGGTGCGGGAGCCGGGCAGCACGAGGAAATTCGTGCCGTCGCCCGCATCGTAGCCGGCTTGCGCCGGTGTACCGCCAAGCCCGGACGTACCGTCACTGGCGTCACCCGTCGTCCATTCGAGGCGTTCGTAGCGGAAATCGACGTCGAAGTTGCCGGCGCCGGTATCGGCGCGGTTGCGCAGGATGAGCTGGAAGCTGTTCGTCTTGTCCGTCGCCTGGGAGTAATAGCCGACGGACGCCCAGGTGATGGCGAGCGTGTCGTCATTGGGCGACAAGATCCACACGTCGCCCGTACCCCGGGTATCCACGTCGGCCCAGAACGGCGCAATCATCGGCTGCGCCGACACCGGAAACTTCTCCGGCGTGAAGTCGCCGAGCGCCGAGGTGAACGTGATGTTGCCGTTGTTGTTGACGAAGAAGTTGTTGAAGGTCTGGCCGAAGAAGTTGATCTCGAACGGCAGCGACAGCCTGCCGGTCGATTGATCGTCATTGTCCGGCAGGAATGCGGTACCGAAGCCGGACGGACCGACGCCGAAATCGAGCAGCGGAATGGCCTGCGCAGAACCCGCGAGCGAGGCGAGCAGCAAAGGCAGGGCAAGACGACGACAAACCATGGCGGAGCTCCTTGGACACGATGCAGGAGCTCAGCAACTATCGTTCCATCACAGTGCTGTCATAAAAATGCGTTACCGGAACAAGGCACTCGGGTGATGCATCGCAGCACTGCCATCCACTCTGTAAAAAAGTGCGACATGCCGTCAGCGCAGGTCACCGACCTTTGCGGCGGCCGGCGCCAGCCCGCCTTCTTCCCGCACATCATCCGGAAGCTGGTCGCGCAGATCGCGGATGATGCCCAGCGCGGCCAGCAGCTTGAGGATGTAGTAGGTCAGGTCGATTTCGTACCAGGCGAAGCCGGCGCGTGCGCTGGCGCCGTAGCGGTGGTGATTGTTGTGCCAGCCGCCACCCATCGTCAGCAGCGCCAGCAGCGGGCGGTTGACCGAATCGTCATCGGTTTCGAAGCGACGATAGCCACCGGGGAGATGGCCGAAATGACCGATCGAATTGACCAGCGACACCGTCTGCACGCCCAGCGCGGTCGGCAGGAAGAAGCCCCACATCAGCGCTGCACCGCCGGTCACGGTCGGACCGAAGGCACCCGCCGTCGCCAACAGCCAGATGAAGAACGCGCCGGACAGCATGAGCAGCGTGTAGTGCTTGTTCACCCACAGGATTTCCGGAAAGCGGGCGAAGTCGGGCACCACGTCGAGATCGGTGTCCTTGTAGCGCTCGCACCAGACCCAGCCGACGTGCGACTGCATCAGCCCGTGCTGGCGGGGCGAGATCGGATCGTCCGGCTGCTCGACGTTCTGGTGATGGACGCGGTGCACCGATGCCCACCACAGCGGCCCGTGTTGGCCGCACTGCGAAGCGATCACCGCTAGCACGAACTGCACCGGGCGCGAGCACTTGAAGGCGCGGTGCGAAAAGTAGCGGTGGTAGATGGCTTCGACGCCGAACATGCGCAGCGCGTAGCTGGCGACGGCGAGCAGCACGAGCGGCCAGGTCGGCGGAAAGAGGAAGGGCGTGGCGATCGCGCAACCGAACAGGATGACGTAGCGCACCCGGGTCTGATTGATCGATTCGGTGACCTGCTTGCCGTAACGGACGCGCGGCGGGGCCGTTGCACTCATGCTCGACTTCTCCTGACAGACACATGTCGGTCGCGAGCGTAGCAAGGTCGATGTCGCCCGTTGGCCCGATAAAGCGGGGTGTAAGGGCCGCTATTCCGGTGCGACAAAAGAAAAGGCCGGCTGTTGTCAGCCGGCCTTCTGCTGCTAAACCTGCGCTGCAGCCTTATTTGGCGCCTGCGAGGATCCAGGCCGCCAGCTTCTTGGCGTCGGCTTCGCTGACACCCGGATTGGCCGGCATCGGCACCGCACCGCCCCACATCAGCTTGGAGCCAGCCGGCGTGCCGGCACGGATGAAGGCCGCCAGCTTGCCTTCCATGTCCTTCTGGCCTTCGTACTTCTTCGCCACAGCCTGATAGCCCGGGCCGAGGACGCCCGCTTTTTCAATGGCGTGACAGCCCAGACAGCCCTTGGCAGTCGCCAGCTCCTTGCTGGCGAAAGCCGGTGCGCTCACGAGCGCGATGGCACAGACGGCGGCAGAAATGATCGTTCTCATGACGTTCCTCGACAGTTGTTTAACCAATGATTATCGCGGGGCCGGGCTCTCCGGCATCAACTCGGCGGCGCGGGTCGCAAGTCTAGTCCAGCCGCAGACGGTGAACAAGCCATGCAAAACGTGCCGACCCGAGCGGATAACGGCGGTCCGGTGCAGTCCGTTGACCGGGAATATCACCCGGGCGTTCGCCGCCAGCCGAGCGTCAACGCGGTACCGACCAGAATGACGGCCGTGCTGGCCAGCATCGCGGGTGTCGGCACCTCTTCGAACAGCAGGTGGCCCCACAGCATGGCGAACGGCGGAATCACGAACGTGACGCTCAGCGCCGGTGTCGCGCCGATGCGGCCAAGCAGCCGGAAATACATGAAGTTGCCAAGCGCGGTCGACACCAGGCCGAGTACCAGCACCGCCGAGATCGCCGGCCAGGACGGCAGCGCGCCTGGCAGCGACGCCAGCGCCCAGGGCAGCAGCAGCAACGCGCCGGTGACCGCAAAGCCGGTGGCCACCGCCGATGCATCCAGATCGCCGAGCCTGCGCCGAGCCAGCTGCACGCCCAGCCCGTAGCAGGCGGCACCCGCGAGGCCGAGCAGCACGGCGTCGATGCCGATGCGCAGCGGACCGAGCTCGCGCAGGCTGGCCAGCAATGCGACGCCGGCAAAACCCAGCAGCAGGCCCACCGCCTTGCTGCGGGACAGCGCCTCGTGCCACACGCAGACCGCGAGCAGGGCGGAGAAGAGGGGGGAACTGGCATTGAGCACCGCTGCAAATCCGGCGCTGGAGCGCATGACGGTTTCGGCGAACAGCGTGAAGGGCAGCGCCGTGGTACCGGCGCCGATCAGCACGAGCCAGACGAGCGTGCGCCGCCGGTCGCTGGCCGCAACGCCGCGCAACGGCGACCCGAACACGAGGCACAGTGCGGTCGCGGCCAGCAGCAGGCGCAGGCTGACGGTCGCGGCAAGGCCGAATTCCGGAATCGCCACGCGATACAACGCGAACGACGCCCCCCAGACCAGACCCAGCAGCAGGAATTCGATGGCTGAACGCATGCGGCGTCGGGACGACGGCAGAACGCCGGGCTGGGCGATCAGCCGCGCAGGCGCGCGATCAGGCCGTCGAGCTGGTCGAGGTCATTGAAACGGATGGCAAGCTTGCCGGCGCCACGCGCGTTGGCCTGCACACTGACCGCGGCGCCCAGCAGATCGGACAGCTCCTCTTCCAGCTGCGCCAGATCGCGCGGCACGCTGGCGGCGCGCTTGCCACCCTGTTCGGCCACGCCGCCCTGCGCCACCAGCTTTTCGGTGTCGCGCACGGTCAGGCCCTGCGCCACGACACGATTGGCCAGTGCGATCTGGTCGGCGCGCGGCAGCGTCAGCAGTGCACGCGCGTGACCCATGTCCAGATCACCGGTGATCAGCTGTTCCTGTACCGGCTCGGCCAGCTGCAGCAGTCGCAGCAGATTGGTGGTGGCCGACCGCGAGCGGCCGATCGCATTGGCCGCCTGTTCGTGCGTCATGCCGAATTCGTCGATCAGCCGCTGCACGCCGGCCGCCTCTTCGAGCGGATTCAGGTTCTCGCGCTGGATGTTCTCGATCAGGCTCATCGCCAGCGCCGCTTCGTCGGCGATTTCGCGCACCAGCGCCGGCACTTCGGTCAGCCCGGCCAGTTGCGCGGCACGCCAGCGGCGTTCGCCGGCGATGATTTCGAAGCGCTCGCGCGCCACCTCGCGCACCAGGATGGGCTGCATGATGCCCTGCGAACGGATCGACTCGGCCAGCTCCTCGAGCGAACCGGGGTCCATGCGCGTGCGCGGCTGGTACTTGCCCGGCTGCAGCGCACCGACCGCCAGCGTGCGCAGCTCGCCGGCGTTGCCGGACTCGCCGGAATTTCCGGCCAGCAGCGCGTCCAGCCCGCGGCCGAGACCTTTCTGTTTGGGTGGGGTCATTGCTTGCCTTCTTCTTTTATGGCGGATGGATGCAGCTAGAGGGTTTTCACCCGCTCGATCATTTCCTGCGCAAATGCCGTGTAGGCCTGCGCGCCCTTGGCGCTCTTGTCGAACAGCACGCCCGGTACGCCGTAGCTGGGGGCTTCCGCCAGACGGACGTTGCGCGGCACGACGGTTCTGAACACCTTGTCACCGAAGTGCGATTCGAGCTGCGCCGACACCTGCTGCGACAGCGTGCTGCGCGGGTCGAACATGACGCGCAGCAGGCCGATCACCTTCAGGTCGCGGTTCAGGTTGGCGTGCACCTTCTTGATGGTGTTCACCAGATCGGACAGGCCTTCGAGCGCGTAGTACTCGCACTGCATCGGAATGATGACGCCATGCGCCGCGCACAGGCCGTTCAGCGTCAGCAGGCTGAGGCTGGGCGGGCAGTCGATCAGCACGAAGTCGTAATCGTCTGCGCACTCCGAAATCGCCTTCTTCAATCGGTTTTCCCGATTCTCGATCTCGACCAGTTCGACTTCGGCGCCCGCCAGATCGCGATTGGCCGGCAGCACGTCCAGGCCGGCGTGCGGGCTGGTGACGCGCGCGTCGGCAAGCGAGGCAAGACCCAGCAGCACCGGGTAGACGCTGGACTTGAGCGTGCGCTTGTCGACGCCGGCGCCCATCGTGGCGTTGCCCTGGGGATCGAGGTCGACCAGCAGCGTGCGCTGGCCGGCCTGACCCAGCGCGGCGGCGAGGTTGACGCTGGTCGTCGTCTTGCCGACTCCGCCTTTCTGGTTGGCGATCGCGAAAATGCGTGGCATCGGCCGGTCAGCCTGCAGCAGGCACGCGGGCAAGCCACAGCAGATGGCGCGCGCCCTCGACGCCCGGCACCTGCAGTTCCTCGGCCCGGCGCAAGACCCAGCCGGCCGGAATGGCCCGCACTTCCTCGTCCGGGTAAACGCCCTTCATCGCCAGCATCTGGCCTTCGGGCTTCAGCAGATGCCCCGCCACCTTGATGAAGTCGGCCAGATCGCCGAAGGCGCGCGACACGATGAAATCACGGCTGTGCGGCAGTTCGACCGCTTCGGCACGGGCAACCTGGACGTCGAAATTCTCCAGGCCGAGATCGATGCGTACCTGCTGCTGGAACGACGCCTTCTTGGAATTCGGCTCGATCGACAGCACGTCGAGGTCGGGCCGCGCGATGGCCAGCGGAATGCCCGGCACGCCACCGCCGGAACCGATGTCGATCAGCGTGGAGCCTTCCGGAATGAAGCGGGCGATCGACAGCGCATCGAGCAGATGATGCGTCAGCATGCGTGACTCTTCGCGGATCGCGGTGAGGTTGTACACCGCGTTCCACTTGGCCATCAGCGCAATGAAACGCAGCAGTCGCGTGTGCGCGGAAGCGGGAATCGACAGGTCGAGGACGTTGAGGCCGGCGGCCAGTTCGGTTTGCAGGGTCATGGGCAGATCGCTTGGGGCAACTTCAATTCGGGGGCGGCTCGACAGCTCAGGCTGCGCTGCGCACGGCCTGACGCTTCTTCAGATGCACCAGCAGCAGCGATATCGCCGCCGGCGTGATGCCCTGGATCCGCGAGGCCTGGCCCAGCGTTTCCGGGCGGTGCTGGACCAGCTTCTGGCGCACCTCGCGCGACAGGCCTGTCACTGCGGCGTAATCCATATCGTCGGGCAGGCGCATGTCTTCGGTGGCGCGCAGGCGCTCGACTTCGTCCTGCTGGCGATCGATGTAGCCCTGATACTTGGCGAGGATGTCGAGCTGTTCGATCGCGTCGACATCGGTGATCGGCTCGGGCGTGCCCGGCAGCGTCATCAGCGCGGCATAGCTCACGTCCGGCCGACGCAGCAGTTCGAACAGCGAATACTCGTGCTCGATCGGCTTGCCGAGGACACGGATGGCATCGCTCGCCGGAACGGTGTCCGGGCGTACCCAGGTCGCGCGCAGACGCTGCGTTTCGCCGGCGATCGCGTCGCGCTTGCGGTTGTAGACATCCCAGCGGGCATCGTCGATCAACCCCATGTCGCGCGCAATGTCGGTCAGCCGCAGGTCGGCGTTGTCCTCGCGCAGACTGAGCCGGTACTCGGCGCGCGAAGTGAACATGCGGTAGGGCTCGGACACGCCACGTGTGATCAGGTCGTCGACCAGCACGCCCAGATAGGCTTCGCTGCGTGCCGGGCACCAGGCGTCAAGGCCACGCACCTGACGCGCCGCATTGAGACCCGCCAGCAGGCCCTGCGCCGCAGCTTCTTCATAGCCGGTCGTGCCATTGATCTGACCGGCAAAGAACAGGCCTTCGATGGCGCGGGTTTCCAGCGACGACTTCAGACCGCGCGGATCGTAGTAGTCGTATTCGATCGCGTAGCCGGGACGCAGGATGTGGGCGTTTTCCAGTCCCGGAATGCTGCGCACCAGATCGACCTGCACATCGAACGGCAGCGAGGTCGAAATGCCGTTCGGATACACCTCGTGCGTCGTCAGGCCTTCCGGTTCGAGGAAGATGTTGTGGCTGTCACGGTCGGCGAAGCGGTGGATCTTGTCCTCGATGCTCGGGCAGTAGCGCGGACCGACGCCTTCGATGACGCCGGTGTACATCGGCGAACGATCAAGACCGCCGCGGATGATGTCGTGCGTGCGCGTCGTGGTGTGCGTGATCCAGCAGGGCACCTGGCGCGGGTGCATGGCGCGGCTGCCGATAAAGCTGAACACCGGCACCGGGTCATCGCCCGGCTGCGCTTCCATGACTGAGTAATCAATGCTGCGACCGTCGATGCGCGGCGGCGTGCCGGTCTTCAGCCGGCCCTGCGGCAACGCAAGGTCCTTCAGCTTTTCGGCCAGCCGTATCGCGGGCGGATCACCCGCGCGACCGGCGGAATGATTTTCCAGACCGACGTGTACACGGCCATTCAGGAAGGTGCCGGCCGTCAGCACGACCGCCCGCGCACGGAAACGGATACCGACTTCGGTCACGACGCCGGCGACGCGATCGCCGTCCATGATCAGATCGGCGGCGGCCTGCTGGAACAGATCGAGGTTCGTCTGGTTTTCCAGCCTGCTGCGGATGGCTGCCTTGTACAGAACGCGGTCAGCCTGTGCGCGGGTGGCACGCACCGCCGGGCCCTTGCTTGCATTGAGTGTGCGGAACTGTATGCCAGACTCGTCGGTGGCCAATGCCATCGCACCGCCGAGTGCATCGACTTCCTTCACCAGGTGACCCTTGCCGATGCCGCCGATCGACGGATTGCAAGACATCTGGCCCAGCGTTTCGATGTTGTGCGTCAGCAGCAGCGTACGGGCGCCGGTGCGCGCAGCCGCCAGCGCGGCTTCGGTACCGGCATGGCCGCCGCCGATGACGATCACGTCGTAACGGGTCGGGAAATCCATTTTCGCTGCAATGCAAAATAAGGCGAAGGGGCTGAATGATACGACCGAAGGCATCGATCACCAAGGTCGGACGACCTTGCAGCCTTGCAAGTTCTTACAGTTGCTTACGGTGCAAAGCGTCCGCTCTGACTACGCTTGTGTCGTGTTCACCAAGAGTAAGAACCATGAAAACCCTCAGTTCGGTACTTGCTGCACTTACATTGACCTTCAGCGGAGTCGCCATGGCTGACCGCGACGACTGGCGAGGGCACCGTGGTGACCGTCACCATGGCTATCAGAAAGACTATCGTGGGCACCATGATTTCGGGCGCCACCATCGCGGGTACGGGCACCGACATCACGGCCCGCGCATCAACCACCACTATTACGGCGCACCGGCCTACTACGTGGCACCGCCGCGCTACTACGGCTATGGTGGCTACGGCCATCGCGGAGGTGGCGGCGTGACCATCGTGCTGCCCCCGATCCGCTTCGGGCATTGATCTTTCGCTCGGGTTCCTGAACGATGTTTCACGTGAAACATCGTTCAGGACAGCACATCCCACGTCAAGCGCGCGATCAGCACGCTGACCACAACGATGAATACGCGGCGCACGAACAGTGCGCCGTTTTTCATTGCGAGGTGAGCCCCGACCCAGGCACCCGCCAGATTGGCCAGCGCCATCAGCGCAGCCACCTTGACCATGATGGCACCCACAGGAACGAACCAGCACAGCGCGGCGAGATTGGTACTGACATTGACCACCTTGGCCGCCGCCGACGCACGCAGGAAATCCCACGAATAGCAGCGGATGAACAGAAAGATCAGGAAGCTGCCGGTGCCCGGCCCGAAGAAGCCATCGTAGAAACCGATCGCTGCGCCCAGCATCAGCGCGAGCACCGGCCGTGGCTTGCGGCCGACGCTGTGCGACGACGCGCCAAAATCCTTTTTCTTCAGCGTGTAGGCAAGTACTGCGACCAGCAGCACGATGACCAGAGGTCGCAGCATCTGCGGCGGAAAAAGACCGACCGCCGCCGCACCGGCAAATGACGCAACAAATGCCGCCAGCGCAGCACGCCAGAGCACCCGCCAGTCCATGTCCACCTTGCCAAGGTAGCGACGCGCCGCAAAGGCCGTTCCGACGATGCTTACGGCCTTGTTGGTACCGAACAGCGTTGCGGGCGCGACGCCCGGAAACACGTTGAACAGCAGTGGTATCTGTACCAGCCCGCCGCCACCGACCATGGCGTCGACAAGACCTGCGAAGAATGCGCCGGCGAACAGCAGGGTGAAGTCAGCAAGCAACGTGAATCTCGCGTTGTTTCACGTGGAACATCACTTTCCGATGCAGAAGCGGGAAAAGATTTCGCCCAGAAGATCATCCGGTGTGAACTCGCCGGTGATCTCTCCCAGCGCGCGATGGGCGAGTCGCAATTCTTCAGCGAACAGGTCAAGCTGCAATACCTTGCCGGCGATGCAGGCATGCGCCACACCGAGCCGGTCTATCGCCCTATCGAGCGCATGCAGGTGCCGGGCACGGGCAGACAGCGCGTCTTCCGCGCCACCGTGCCAGCCGATGCAATCGAGCAGGGTCGCGCGAAGCAGGTCCAGCCCCGACCCTTCGCGGGCGGACAGCCATACCGACACGACATCGCCGACGTGCTCGGAGTGGGGCGAGTCATCGGTGAGGTCGATCTTGTTGAACACGCGTATGCGCTTCAATCCGTCCGGCAAGCCCTCGTCGATGCGCCGCGCCGCCGCATCGAACCCGGTCGTCGCGTCGATCAGGTGAACCACGGCGTGCGCGCGATCGAGCTCGCGCTTCGTGCGGGCGATGCCGGCCTGTTCGACCGGGTCCGTCGTCTCGCGCAGCCCCGCCGTGTCGATGATGTGCAGCGGTACGCCGTCGATGGAAATCAGCTCGCGCAGAGTGTCGCGCGTGGTGCCGGCGATATCGGTCACGATGGCGCGATCCTCACCGGACAGCGCATTGAGCAGGCTGGACTTGCCGACATTCGGCGCACCCGCCAGCACGACCGTCAGCCCATCACGCAGCACTGCGCCGCAGCGCGCTCTTTCGCGCAGCGCGCCGACCGCCCGCATCACCTCGTCGAGCTTGCGGCGGGCGCCCGCCTGTTCGATGAACTCGACGTCTTCCTCCGGGAAGTCCAGCGTCGCTTCGACGAACAGCCGCAGATTGACCAGCGCGTCCTCCAGCTGATGGACATGGCGCGAGAACTCTCCGTCCAGCGAACGCATCGCAGAACGGGCGGCCGATGACGTGCTGGCATCGATCAGATCGGCCACGGCTTCGGCCTGCGCCAGATCGATGCGGTCGTTCAGGAATGCACGTTCGGTGAATTCGCCCGGACGGGCAGGGCGGGCGCCAAGTTCGAAGCAGCGCGCCAGGACCGACTGCAGTACCGCGCTGCCACCGTGCCCGTGCAGTTCGAGCACATGCTCTCCGGTATAGGACGCCGGGGCCGCGAACCACAGCGCGATGCCGTGATCCAGCACGGCACCGTCAGCCGCCAGGAACTTCAGGAAGGAAGCCTGACGTGCCGTCGGCAGACGACCGAGCACCCCTACTGCCACATCGGCCGCCCGGCTACCGGACACGCGGACGACGCCGATGCCTCCGCGGCCGGACGCCGTGGCGATGGCTGCGATGGTGTCGGTGGGATGCCTGGCTGGATGCATGGTCGGGAGTCCGGTAACGAAGAAGGCGCCGCGCCCACAATACAACCCGTCCCGGGTGATTGCAGTCGCGGCGCCTCCGACGCCGGAACAGAGGGCCGTGGGGTCAGGTATTCGCGGCCTTGCCGCTCTCTATCATGCGGGTGATCTGCCACTGCTGGGCGATCGACAGCACGTTGTTCACCACCCAGTACAGCACCAGTCCAGACGGGAAGAACAGGAACATGCCGGTGAACACGATCGGCAGGAACAGCATCACCTTGGCCTGGATCGGGTCCGGCGGCGTCGGATTCAACTTGGTCTGCACGAACATCGTGATGCCCATGATGATGGGCAGAACGAAGTAGGGATCCTTGATCGACAGGTCGGTGATCCAGCCGATCCACGGCGCGTTGCGCATTTCGACGCTGCCCAGCAGCACCCAGTACAGCGCGATGAACACCGGGATCTGCACCACGATGGGCAGGCAGCCGCCGAGCGGATTGATCTTTTCCGTCTTGTACAGCTCCATCATTTCCTGCTGCATGCGCATGCGGTCACCGCCATGGCGCTCCTTGATCTGCTGCATGCGCGGCGTGACCAGGCGCAGCTTGGCCATCGAGCGGTAGCTCGCGGCCGACAGCGGGAAGAAGATGGCCTTGATCAGCACGGTCAGCAGGATGATGGCCCAGCCCCAGTTGCCGACCATGTCATGCAGCTTTTCCAGCACCCAGTGCATCGGCGACGCGATGATGGTCAGGAAGCCGTAATCGACCACCAGATCGAGGCCCGGCGCCAGCGCGACCAGATCCTCCTGGATCTGCGGGCCGGCGTACAGCGGCACCTCGATCGACGAGGTCGCACCCGGCGCTGCCGCAGCAAGCGGCACGACGACGCCTGCGGTGTACAGATCATTGCCGACCTTGCGTGCAAAGAATTCGCGATCGGCACCCTTCGGCGGCACGAAGGCGCTGACGAAATAGTGCTGCACCAGCGCCACCCAGCCATCCGGTGCCTTGCTGACGAACTTGGCCGAATTGTCGGCGATGTCCGAAAAGTCGATCTTCTGGTACTTGCCCTGATCAGTGTAGAAGGCCGGGCCGGTGAAGGTGCTCAGCATTGCATTGCCGCCGGCGGTCGGCTTGCCGTCGCGAAGCAGCTGGAAGTAGGCATGCGCGCTGACCGGCGCCTGGGAGGCATTCCCCACTTCGTAGCGCGTACCGATCTGGTAGCTGCCACGCGTGAAGGTGAGCACCTTGGTCACCGTGATGCCCTCACCGCCGGGCGCCGTCATGCGCAATTCGACCTTGTCCTGGCCATCGGCCAGCGTCAGTTCGCCCTCCGGCAGCTGGAATATCGTCTTGTGTGTCGGCAGCCCTTCACCGATCAGGCCGCTCTGCGCGTGATAGAGGTGGGCGCCGCCGTTGTCGAGCAAAACGAAATTGCCGGTCGTCTCGGGGCCTGCCTTGTGCTGCAGCAGTTCCAGCCGGATGATCGAGCCACCCTCGGCCGACACGTCGGCGATGAACAGATCGGTCACCACCCGGGTCGCGGTCTTCTGCGCGACCACGGGTACGGCCGGCACATCGGCTGCACCGGCCGGCGTGCTCACGGTCGGCACCGGTGCCTGGGCACCGGGTGACTGCGCCACGGCATCGGCAGCGGGTGCCACAGCGACAGGGGGGGCCGACTGGCGCTGCCAGCCATCCCACAGCATGAACAGCGAAAACAGGAAAACGATCAACAGGGCGGAGCGTTGGGTATCCATCTGGGGAATCGTCTGAAAAATGCGTCGTTGAGTGGAAAGCGATCGTGGATGCAGCGCGGGAGATTCGGTGCTCACGGCACCGGATCATGTCCCCCGGGATTCCACGGATGGCAGCGCGCAATACGCCTGAGCGACAGCCAGCCGCCACGCAGGCTGCCATGGCGGCGGATCGCTTCGGTGGCGTATTCGGAACAGCTGGGCAGAAAACGGCAGTTCGCGCCCAGCATGGGACTGATGGCGTAGCGATACACGGCAAGTACGGACAGCAGAAGACTTTTCAACTGGCTGGCTCCGAAACAGGCGGCTTCCCGCTGGACGGCCCGGCATCGGGCGGTACGGCCGGCGGGCGCATCCGGCCAAAAAGCTGATCAAGTTCCGCCCGCAGCGCCTTGCGGTCCAGACGGTCGGGCCGCGAATTCAGGCGCAGCACCATGTCGAGCGGTCGCAATCCCGTCCGCGCATGTCGGAACGATTCGCGCGCCAGCCGCTTGACCAGATTGCGATCGTGCGCGCGCTTCAGGTGCCGCTTCGCAACGACGACACCCAGCCGCGCTCCGGTCTCTGCATCCGGGCCGGACGATTTGACCGGACCGTGATGGATCACGAAATGACGACTGCGCTGCGTGCGCCGTAAAGCAAAAACGGATGAAAACTCATCCGTTTTTCTGAGCCGGAAGACCGGGCGGAAACTGTACGTTCCTCGCGCCGGCGTTTCCGGTGAATCTGCCGTGCCCGCTTCGCTCACTGCGCGCTCAGGCTCCGGCTTGCTGCCTGATGGCAGACGACCGGACGGTCACGGACATGGCGGCGTGGGCGACGGCTGGAAAGGTCTGGCTGCGTTACACCGCGAGCCGGACGCGGCCCTTGGCGCGACGGGCGCGGATCACGGCGCGACCACCGCGGGTGCGCATGCGTTCGAGGAAACCGTGGGTGCGGGCACGGCGGACAGATGACGGCTGGTAAGTGCGTTTCATGGCCTGCTCACTATGTATACGGAAAAGCCCGCGATTACATCGCAACATCAGCGCCTTGTCAATCGCCCCGCAGCGGCGCGGGTTTGGCCGGTGTGGATAAGCAGGGCCGAAAGCGCTAGAATCCGTCACTCAAAACAGCTGGCAAAAGCGGACCCGGGCCACCGGTCACCGCAGTGCCCGGAACACCGCAAAGAGACGATCCTTCATCACGGATCGACTGTTCCGGGTCAGGTCACAAAGCTGTGCCATACCCCCTAGAAATCGACCCGGCGACCTCGCAGACCATGATGCAACAGTTTTGGGCAGTCTGCCTCAGCCGCTTCGAGCAGGAACTTCCCGCGCAACAATTTCATACCTGGATCAAAGGCTTGCGCATCGATCCATGCGCCGATGCCGAAACCGAATCACTGGCGCTGGTCGCCCCGAACCGTTTCGTCCTGCAATGGGTGCGCGAGCGCTATGTGTCGCGTATCGAAGCGCTCGGTCTCGAGTATTTTTCGCAACCGGTATCGGTGCGCCTGAGTCTGCCCCAGGCGGGCAGCCAGGCGAACGACGCCGCCGACGCGCCCATACTGATGCCGTCGTCGTCCGACGCCCCGCGCGTCCGCCAGACGCATCTGCGGGCCGACGGCGAAGAAACCACCCGCGTCACGCCGCCGGCCATCATCAAGTCGAATGGCGACGCACCGCCCGACCGCAACGACCGCAACCGCGGCCGGCCCGACGAACGCGACCGCTCCCGCCTGAACCCGGGCTTCACCTTCGACAACCTGGTCACCGGCCGCGCCAACGAACTGGCGCGCGCTGCCGCCATACAGGTCGCGCAGAACCCGGGCATGTCCTACAACCCCATCTTCATCTACGGGGGTGTGGGGCTGGGCAAGACGCACATGGTGCATGCGCTGGGCAACGAGGTGATGCGGCACAACCCGGACGCCGTCATCCGCTACGTGCACGCCGACGACTACTACGCCGACGTGGTGCGCGCCTACCAGCAGAAGAGCTTCGACGCCTTCAAGCGCTACTACCGGTCGCTCGACGTGCTGCTGATCGACGACATCCAGTTCTTCAACAACAAGACGCGCACGCAGGAAGAGTTCTTCTATGCGTTCAACGCGCTGACCGACGGCAAGAAGCAGATTGTCATCACCTGCGACACCTATCCGAAGAACATCCAGGGCGTCGAAGAACGCCTGACGACGCGCTTCGGCTGGGGGCTCACGGTGCAGATCGAGCCGCCCGAACTCGAAATGCGGGTCGCCATCCTGAAGAAGAAGGCGGAGATGGAGCGGGTGAAGGTGGGTGACGACGTCGCCTTCCTGGTCGCCAAGAACATCCGCAGCAATGTGCGCGAACTCGAAGGCGCGCTGAAGAAGATCATCGCCTTCGCCCACTTCCACACCGTGCCGATCACGCTCGAAGTGGCGCGCGAGGCGCTGAAGGACCTGCTGGGCGCACACAACCGGCAGATCACGCTCGAATTCATCCAGAAGACCGTCGCCGACTATTTCAAGATCAAGGTGTCGGAGATGTACTCGAAGAAGCGCACGCGTGCCATCGCGCGGCCGCGTCAGGTCGCCATGTGGCTGGCCAAGGAACTGACGCCGGAAAGCTATCCGGCGATCGGCGAAGCGTTCGGCGGGCGCGACCACACGACCGTGCTGCACGCCTGCCGCACCATTGCCGACCTGAGGCTGAAGGACGAAGTGCTCAATCATGACCTGCACGTGCTCGTGCAGACCTTGCGCAAATAGCCGGAAAACACCGCAGGAAGGGTGTGGATGAAGCGGTATCGAAGCTGTACGGATAAACAGGTGTGATTCCCTGTATGGCCGCTGTGGATAAGCAGGGTGTTTTCAGCGGATCACGGTTTCATCCACATTTGTTCAAGCGCAGAAATGGCAGTTGTACAGACAACGATACATACTGCAAGCAACTGAAAATAATAAGAATTAAGGTGTTCTCCACAGAAAATGGTCGACGTTAACGGTTTACAGAGGTTTATAAAATGCTCTTAATGAAGATAGAACGCGAACAGCTGCTGCGTCCGCTGCAGTCGGTCAGCGGCATCGTCGAGAAGCGCCACACCCTGCCGATCCTGTCCAACGTCCTGATCGAAACCGAGGGCGATGCGCTCACGCTGCTCGCCACCGACATCGAAATCCAGATCCGTACCCGGTCCACCGGCAACATCAGCGCCGCCCAGCCGGCTGCGCTGACGGTCGCCGCCCGCAAGCTGCAGGACATCCTGCGTGCCCTGCCGGAAGGGCAGGAGGTGAGCCTCGACGCCGACGACCGCAAGCTCACGGTGCGCTGCGGCAAGAGCCGCTTCACGCTGCAGACGCTGCCGGCGCAGGACTACCCGCGCATGCAGGTCGCCGAGGGTGAAACCGTCAAGCTCAGCCTGACCCAGCGCAAGCTCAAGCGGCTGCTGTCGCTGGTGCAGTACTCGATGGCCCAGCAGGACATCCGCTACTACCTCAACGGCCTGCTGCTGGCCGTTGGCAGCGAGGAACTGCGGCTGGTTGCGACCGACGGCCACCGTCTGGCCTACGTGTCCGAAGCGCTGCCCGGCGTGACCGACAAGCTCGACGTGATCCTGCCGCGCAAGACCGTGCTCGAACTGTCGCGCCAGCTGGCCGACACCGACGACCCGGTCGACATCGAACTGGGCGGCAACCAGGCGCGCCTGCGCTTCGGCTCGGTCGAGCTCATTTCGAAGCTGATCGACGGCAAGTTTCCCGACTACGAACGCGTGATTCCGAAGGACCACCCGAAGGAAATCATGCTGCAGCGCGCGTCCTTCCTGCCGGCACTGCAGCGTGCCGCCATCCTGACCAACGAAAAGTTCAAGGGTGTGCGCGTCGTGCTGTCGTCCGGCCTGCTCAAGCTCATTTCGAGCAATGCCGAGCAGGAAGAGGCGCAGGAAGAGCTGGAGGTCGAGTACACCGGCGACGCCCTCGACATCGGATTCAACGTGAGCTACCTGCTCGACGTGCTCGGCAACGTGGCCGGCGACACGCTGAGCCTGCGCCTGAATGACGGCAACAGCAGCGCGCTGATCACGCTGCCCGGCACCGACGGCTTCAAGTACGTCGTGATGCCGATGCGCGTGTAAGCCGCGCCGCCTGCACCACTGCCCGGCCTGCGCGCCGGGCTTCGTGTTTTTTGATGGACCCCGCGCACCTCGTGCGCAGCACCGGAATACGCCATGTCTGACGAGCTCACACCGAATGTCCCCGAAGCGCCCAAGGTCCCGGAGGCGCCCAACGCCGACGCCTACGGCGAAGGCAGCATCCAGATCCTCGAGGGGCTGGAAGCCGTGCGCAAGCGGCCGGGCATGTACATCGGCGACACGTCGGACGGCACCGGCCTGCACCACCTGGTGTTCGAAGTGGTCGACAACTCGATCGACGAGGCGCTGGCCGGCCACTGCGACGACATCGTGATCACCATCCACACCGACAATTCGATTTCGGTGACCGACAACGGCCGCGGCATCCCGACCGGCATCAAGTTCGACGACAAGCACGAACCGAAGCGCTCGGCCGCCGAAATCGCGCTGACCGAACTGCACGCCGGCGGCAAGTTCAACCAGAACTCGTACAAGGTGTCCGGCGGCCTGCACGGCGTGGGCGTGAGCTGCGTCAATGCGCTGTCCAAGTGGCTGCGCCTGACGGTGCGCCGCGACGGCAAGAAGCACTTCATGGAATTCGAGCGCGGCGTGCCGGTCGAGCGCCTGCTCGAGGTGCAGAACGGCGTCGAAGTGTCGCCGCTGAAGGTGCTCGGCACGTCCGAAAAGCGCGGCACCGAAGTGCACTTCCTGGCCGACGAAACCATCTTCGACAACATCGAATTCCACTACGACATCCTGGCCAAGCGGCTGCGCGAACTGTCCTTCCTGAACAACGGCGTCAAGATCAAGCTGATCGACCAGCGCAACAGCAAGGAAGAGGATTTCGCCTTCCTCGGCGGCGCGCGCGGCTTCGTCGAATACATCAACCGCAACAAGACCGCGCTGCACCCCAATGTGTTCTGCAGCGCCGGCGCGTCGATGCAGGGCAATGTGCAGATCGACGTCGAAGTCGCGATGCAGTGGAACGACAGCTACGCCGAACAGGTGCTGTGCTTCACCAACAACATTCCGCAGACCGACGGCGGCACCCACCTGACCGGGCTGCGCGCGGCGATGACGCGCATCATCAACAAGTACATCGACGAACACGAAATCGCCAAGAAGGCCAAGGTCGAGATCACTGGCGACGACATGCGAGAAGGCCTGGCCTGCGTGCTGTCGGTGAAGATGCCCGACCCGAAGTTCGCGTCGCAGACCAAGATGAAGCTGGTGTCATCCGAGGCGCGCCCGGCGGTCGAGGAAGTCGTCGCACAGAAGCTGGCCGATTTCCTGCAGGAACGCCCGAACGACGCCAAGACCATCTGCGGCAAGATCGTCGAAGCCGCGCGTGCGCGCGACGCCGCCCGCAAGGCGCGCGACATGACACGCCGCAAGGGCGTGCTCGATTCGTTCGGCCTGTCGGGCAAGCTGGCCGACTGCCAGGAGAAGGACCCGGCCAACGCCGAGCTCTACCTGGTCGAGGGTGACTCCGCCGGCGGCTCCGCCAAGCAGGGCCGCGACCGGAAGTTCCAGGCCATCCTGCCGCTGAAGGGCAAGATCCTGAACGTCGAAAAGGCGCGCTTCGACAAGCTCATTTCCAGCCAGGAAATCGTCACGCTGATCCAGACCCTGGGCACCGGCATCGGCAAGGACGAATACAAGCCGGAAAAGCTGCGCTACCACCGCATCATCATCATGACCGACGCCGACGTCGACGGCGCCCACATCCGCACCCTGCTGCTGACCTTCTTCTACCGCCAGATGCCCGAGCTGGTCGAAGGCGGCCACATCTACATCGCGCAGCCGCCGCTGTACAAGATCAAGCACGGCCGCACCGAGCTGTACGTGAAGGACGACCACGAACTGAACCAGTACCTGCTCAAGCTGGCGTTCGACGAATCCAGCCTGGTGCCGCGCGAGGGCGCCGAGCCGCTGTCCGGCAGCGCCTTCGAAGAAATGGCGCGCGAATACCTGCTGGCCGAAGCCATCGTCGAACGTCTGGCCGAGTATGCCGACGGCGAACTGCTGCGCACGCTGCTCGAACACAACATCGCGCTCAGTCTCGACGACGAAGTCGCCGCCCGCGACAGCGCCGCCCGGCTCGCCGTCAAGCTCCCGTCCAATGTCACCCTGCTGGCCGAATACAACGACAAGACCGAAGCCTGGCAGCTGCGCATCGAGCGCATGCACCACGGCAACCGCAAGATCGGCCGCGTCGACAGCGAATTCCTGCTGTCCGGCGACTACCAGCGCATCCGCCACGCCGCCGAACTGATCGCCGGCCTGGTCGGCCCCGGCGCCATCGTCAAGCGCGGCGAAAAGCAGCAGGAGGTCGCGAGCTTCACCGAAGCCACGCGCTGGCTGCTGAACGAAGTCGAACGCAACCTCGGCAAGCAGCGCTACAAGGGCCTGGGCGAAATGAACCCGGAACAGCTCTGGGAAACCACGATGGACCCTACCGTGCGCCGCCTGCTGAAGGTACAGATCGACGACGCCATCGCCGCCGACGAAATCTTCACCACGCTGATGGGTGACAACGTCGAGCCGCGAAGGGCGTTCATTGAAAGCAATGCGCTGGGGGTGAGGAATCTGGACGTGTGACGACTGTAGCGCGAGGCATAAGAAGAAAAATTGAGGAACATAAGTTGAGAAACTTATGGAAAGACTTTATCTACGGGTAATTGATATCGACGGTTAGTTGGCGAGCATTCACGTACATGTCGCCAGTTGGTGAGTTTGGCGCTCGGAGATGCTTAGTATGCTGTTTGAGCCTCAATCGGATAATCTGTTGCTCACAGCAGCTGGTCGAGCATGGCTCGGACGATTTGCCGAGGGCGACCGCCCCATGGTTCGGCAGCTAACCGAAGCGCTATCACTCGTATCACTGCAAGAGTTCGAGAGGACACTCCAACTCACCATCGAAAAGCTCGCTGATGACGGTTCAGAGCCATTAGCGCTGTACTCAGCGCGAGAGGTTCCTCCTAACTCCGACCTGAGTTTTCGGAATGGGGGCAACGGATTGGACTCGGTCGCAGCAGGCAGTGACGTTGGCAGTGAAGCGCGCGTTGCGCATGTTGTGCGCCAGATTTGCCGAACCCAATCAAATCGACTATTGCGGCAGCCAAGCATTGAGAATTTGCTGAAACGCCGTGTTCGCCAAATCGTTGTCGTAGATGACCTCATCGGCTCTGGCGGGAGGATCTGCGCATACCTAACCCAACTGTGGAATGATTTGACCATCAAATCATGGTGGTCCTACAAACTAATTGGCTTTACTGTCGTTGCATATGCTGGCACAGCAGAGGGGATTCGCCGTGTGCGGCAACATCCATGTAAGCCAAACGTGCAGATTCACCGTTACTGTCCCACTCTCGACGGACTACCTTGGCCGCGGGAACAAAGGCGACGAGCGCGACAGTTGTGCATGGACTATGCCGATGGCAATTCCCTCAAGGGATGGCCTTTGGGATTTGAAAGCTCTGCGGCGCTTCTAGTCTTTGAGCACGGATGCCCCAACAACGTACCCGGAATCTTTTGGGCTAACTCAAAGCACTCTACTAATGGTTGGCAGCCACTTTTCGCCGGCCGAGCCTCCACAGCGGAAGTTGCTAGCGTGTTTCCACCTGAACTGACGTCGCGAACTCCCGTCAGCGTTCTATTGACTGCAGGTCAACCGCGAGTTGCGGGAGTACTTTCTGAGGTTGTTGATCGCCCGCTGCGCTCGGAGATCGTCGTTTTGCTGGCGCTGCTTGGCCGTGGTATCAGACGAGTAGATGCGATCGCGCACGCCACTGGCCTGGAGGTCAAAGCATGTGAGGCCTTGCTGGAAACCTGTGTCGCCGCTGGCTTTATATCTCCACGTCGACGGCTGACAGACGTCGGTGCCGCCGAATTGGCAGGAATACGAGGTGCAGCCCCTCCTCGCATAAATCGCATCTTGAAGCTTGGCGAAGACAGTTACTATCCACGTTCGTTGAGAGGCCGCATTGTTGGCTAGCGTTGACCTAGACCACTGTTTTTAGCGGCATTGGTTGGGGCGCGGATTTCCGCTGCCCTATGAAGTTGCCCAGGCTTTGGCGGATGCAAGACGCGAGTCCTCCATCCTTCGGAGCCTCGGGTCAGACTCGCGTCTCCCTCCGCCTTTCGTCGGAGTAGAAGTAGCTAACGATGTGGTCATCTCAACCCTATCTGGCCCGCGGCAAGAAGCTCGGTGTGAGCTCTGTGCTTTTGCAAGAGGCCGTCACGCAAAGCCGGCGACTGGCACAACGTCATCCCGAAACGTTGCCCGTGCTCTTGACACTTTGCCACCTCGCCAAACGTACAGAGGTTCCCTACAGTTCGCTCCGAGCCTACGCGAGCCGTCAGGCTGCTGAGCCCTATCGGCGCTTTCTTATTCGAAAGCGCTCCGGCGGCGTGCGCCGCATCTGTGTGCCGGAGCCTACACTTGGAGCAGTTCAAGCGTAAGCGTCCGACCGACACCGTGTTGACGGTCAGAGTTTGATCTTTGCGAGTCGTCGATCGACTTCGGCGATGTCGAAGGCAGCGGGGTCGAAGGTTGAGCCGAACCAGTCGAGCATGGCTTGATGTTCGGGATGTCG
>JAEUNO010000022.1 GCA_016791045.1 Methyloversatilis sp.
GTGATCGAGCACGACATGGATTTCGTCAAGCGCATCGCCCACAAGGTCACCGTCATGCACCAGGGAAAGATCCTCGCCGAAGGATCGATGGACAAGGTGCAGAACGATCCCAAGGTCATCGACGTTTATCTGGGCCACTGAAATGTACACGCATAGCCCCCCTCACCCGGCGCTTGCGCGCCACCCTCTCCCGCTGATGCGGGAGAGGGGACAGGCAAAGCGCGTCGCTGCTTGCCGCCTTCGCGCGCCGATGCGGGCGCGGGCTGCCCTGCTCCCTCTCCCGCATCAGCGGGAGAGGGCCGGGGTGAGGGCCGCTGCATCGAACTTTCCCAAGCAAAGGACCCCGTCATGCTGAATGTGAAAGACCTCCACGTTGCCTACGGTCAGAGCGAGGCCCTGCACGGCATTTCGTTCGAAGCGAACAGGAACGAAACGATCGCCATCATGGGCCGCAACGGCATGGGCAAGACCACGCTGTTCAAATCGCTGATCGGCATCCTGCCGATCAAGAGCGGCCACATCGAAGTCGCCGGCAAGGAAGTGTCGAAGGACGAGAGCTACAAGCGCGTCGCCAAGGGCATCGCCTACGTGCCGCAGGGCCGCATGATTTTCCCGACGCTGACGGTCGAGGAGAACATCCACACCGGCCTCGAGAATGCCAAGGTCAAGAAGGTGCCGGAAGAGATCTACGCCCTGTTCCCGGTGTTGTGGGAAATGCGCAGCCGCAAGGGCGGCAACCTGTCCGGCGGCCAGCAGCAGCAGCTGGCCATCGCACGCGCACTGGTCACCGACCCCAAGGTGCTGCTGCTCGACGAACCGACCGAGGGCATCCAGCCGTCGATCATCAAGGACATCGCGAAGGCGCTGAACGAGATTCGCAAGCTGCGCGAAATCACGATCGTCGTGTCCGAGCAGGTCCTCAGTTTCGCCATGGACGTGGCCGACCGCCTGTTCGTCATCGAAGGCGGACGCCTTGTCCATGAAAGCACGCGCGCCGACACGGATACCGCGCGCATCAAGCAGTTCCTGTCCGTCTGAGTGCCCACCATCCGCCCACACATCCAAAGGAGATCAACATGGCTGAGACCCTGATCAAGGTCGACCTGAAGCAGTCGCCGTACGAGAACGACATGGTGCACAACCGCTGGCACCCGGACATCCCCATCGTCTGCTGGGTCAAGCCCGGTGACGACTTCAAGATCGAAACCTACGACTGGACCGGCGGCTTCATCCAGAACAACGACAGCGCGGACGACGTGCGCGACATCGACCTGACGACGGTGCACTTCCTGTCCGGCCCGATCGGCGTCGAAGGCTGCGAGCCGGGCGACCTGCTGGTGGTCGACATCCTGGACATCGGTGCCAAGGAAGACAGCCTGTGGGGCTTCAACGGCTTCTTCTCGAAGAAGAACGGTGGCGGCTTCCTGACCGAGCACTTCCCGGAAGCCCAGAAGTCGATCTGGGACATCAAGGGCATGTTCACCGAATCGCGCCACGTGCCGGGCGTCAAGTACGCCGGCCTGATCCACCCGGGCCTGATCGGCTGCCTGCCGGACCCGAAGCTGCTGGCCGACTGGAACGCCCGCGAAATCGACTTCATCAATACCGAACCCGACCGCGTGCCGCCGCTGGGCTGCCCGCCGTGCGCACCGACCGCGCACATGGGACGCATGAAGGGCGAGGCCCGCGACAAGGCGGCCGCCGAAGCCGCCCGCACCGTGCCGCCGCGCGAACACGGCGGCAACTGCGACATCAAGGATCTGTCGCGCGGCTCGCGCATCTACTTCCCGGTCTATGTGAAGGGCGGCGGCCTGTCGATGGGCGACCTGCACTTCTCGCAGGGCGACGGCGAAATCACCTTCTGCGGCGCCATCGAAATGGCCGGCTGGCTGCACCTGCGGGTGAGCCTCATCAAGGACGGCATGAAGAAGTACGCGATCAAGAATCCGATCTTCAAACCGAGCCCGATTGCACCCAAGTATGACGACTACCTGATCTTCGAAGGCATTTCGGTCGACGAGCAGGGCAAGCAGCATTACCTCGACGTGCATGTCGCCTACCGCCAGGCCTGCCTGAACGCCATCGAGTACCTGAAGAAGTTCGGCTACTCCGGCGCCCAGGCCTATTCCATCCTCGGCACGGCACCGGTGCAGGGTCACATCAGCGGCGTTGTCGACATTCCGAATGCCTGCGCCACGCTGTGGCTGCCGACCGACATCTTCGATTTCGACATCATGCCGACCGAAGCCGGCCCGGTGAAATTCATCGACGGCAGCATCCAGATGCCGCTGTCGCCGGATCTCTGAGGCCGTCGCCATGCCGACCTACGACTATCAGTGCGAGGCGCATGGCGGATTTTCCGCCCTGCGCAGCATCGCCCAGCGCGACGCCGCCTGCCTGTGCCCGGAATGCGGTTCGCCCGCGCAGCGGGTGCTGGTGACGGCACCGTCCTTCGCCGACATGCCGCACGAGACGCGATTCGCGCATGCCACCAACGAACGCAGCCGCCATGAACCGGTGCTTGCCAGCCGCAAGCACGGTCCCGGGTGTTCGTGCTGCAGCAGCAAACCCAGCCGAACGACCGCGGTAGGCAAGGACGGTTCGAAGGCATTCCCCACCAAACGTCCCTGGATGATCAGTCACTGATTACCGGGTTTTCGTAACCAGCCCCCTCCACCTTCAACCTGCACTTCAACAACCGGGAGTCCTGCACCATGAAAAGCACCCTGAAAACCCGTCTGCGGAGCGTGTCGTCCCTTCCGCGCCTCGGCGCGCTCGCCGTCGCCCTGGCGACTGCCGGCACCGCAAATGCCGGCGTCACCGTATCCGGCCCCGGCGAGAGCTATCTCACACTCGGTCTGTGGATGCGTACATCCTTCACCAGCGCGGATGACGGCGCCCCGAACGGCACGTCGCGCTCGAAGGATTTTGCGGTTGATTCCATCCGTATCATCACCAGCGGCAAGATCACCAAGCAGATCGGCGGCATGGTGAATTTCGAGCGCCAGTCGGATGAATCGATGCGCCTGCTCGACGTCGTCGCCCAGTTCGAACTGATGGACGGCCTCAACCTGTGGTTCGGCCGCATGCTGCCGCCGACCGACCGCGCCAACCTCGCCGGCCCCTACTTCGCCAACGTCTGGGAATACCCGATGGTGTCGCAGTACCCGAACGCCTTCACCGGTCGTGACGACGGCGCGCTGCTGTGGGGCAATGTGCTCGGCGGCAAGCTGCTGTACGCCGTCGGCGCCTACCAGGGCAAGAACCGCGGCGCCGGCCTGTCGAACGATTCCGACAAGCTGCTGTACGCCGGTCGTCTGGCCTACAGCTTCTGGGATCCGGAACTGGGCTACTACGGCACCAACACCTACTACGGCGGCAAGGAAATCCTGACCATTGGCGCGGCTGTGCAGACGCAGAAGAACGGTGTCGGCATCGCCGGTGCCTCGGGTGACTACACGGCGTGGAACGTCGATGCGCTGATGGAAACCAAGTTCTCGAACGGCGGCGTGCTGACGCTCGAAGGCGCCTACTACGACTACGACACGGACGGCGTTGCCGACACGGGTCCGGCCGTCGCAGCCGCCTGCGGTCTGGTCAATGTCAACAACTGCGGCGGTGCAACCGAAGGCGAAGCCTACCTGCTGACAGCCGCCTACCTGATTCCGGGCAAGTTCGGCATCGGTCAGTTCCAGCCGTACGCGCGCTTCCAGGAATTCGATCCGCAGAACGGCTCGAAGGCCGATCAGTGGGACCTGGGCGTCACCTACGTGATGGCCGGCCACAACGCGCGCATCACCGCGGTGTACTCGGACATGGATCCGGGCGGTGCAGCCCAGTCCATCGACAAGTTCATCGTCGGCGTGCAGCTGATGTATTGATCCGGTCACGGCCCGGCCGCACAGCGCGCCGGGTCGCGGTTGCTTCAGGGGCACGCTCGGGCGTGCCCCTTTTCGTTCACCGATGCAATGCCCCGAGCGCGGCGACCCTCGCTGCGGCCATCGCCTTGCCGACCTCGATCGCATCGGCACCCAGCGCACGGAACACCCACCCGGCCTCGCCCGGCAACGCCGAGGCGCCCGCGTACAGCCCTTCGCCGGAAATCGCGCGCAGCGCCTCCTGCAAGCCGGCGCATGCAGTGTGCGTCAGTATCCAGAGGCTGCCCTGCACGCTGAAGTCGCCCGACACGCCGGGCTGCGCACCGATCCAGTCAGCGCCGCGGATGCGCATCCGTTCGCGGGCACGCAGGCGCCCGTCGCGGCCGGTGATGTCGATCGCCGAATCCATCCGCTCGAACGACGCGCCACAGGAAGTGGGGTCGTGCGCGAGAAAGGTTTCCGACACCAGTACGAGGGCGCCCTCACCCAGCCTGACCGAGATGCGGGCGTGCAGGTGACTGCCCGGAAAGAGGATCTGCGGCGCCGGCAGGTATTCGAGCTGCGCACCGTCAGCGGCGTCGATGTCGACGGTCTGCGTCGCGCAGCCCCCCCGCATGGTGTGCACGATGGTCGATGCAGGCGTCGCCACGTGCGCACGCGCGCCCGGCGCCACGGCAATGCGCCCGGTCACCGTGTCGTGTTCGAACAAGCCGCCCGACACCGACTGCAGGAAGACCGTGCAGCGACCGCGATCGAGCGGGTCCGTGTACAGCGCACGGCCGACATGTACCGGGTAACGAACGTACTGCCGGGCGACGAAGCTGCGATCGTCCGCCGAACCGAAATCCAGCTCGAAGCTGTGCCGTTCAGTCAAACAGAACCCCGCGCACGATGGCGTCGACCACGGCATCGACGCCTTCGCCACTGGCGCAGTTGGTGAGCAGGGTCGGCTTGCCGGCCCGCACCTCTTCGGCTTCGCGCGTCATGCGCGCCAGATCCACGCGCACGAATGGCGCCAGGTCGGTCTTGTTGATGACCAGCAGATCGCACTGCAGGACGCCCAGACCGCGCTTGCGCGGAATGTCGTCGCCGCCGGCCACGTCGATGACGAACAGCCAGTAATCGACCAGATCGAGCGAAAACGACGACGCGAGGTTGTCGCCGCCGCTTTCCACCAGGATCAGTTCGAGGCCCGGCCAGGTCCGGTCAAGTTCGTCTGCCGCGGCAAGGTTGAGCGTCGGGTCTTCGCGGATCGCGGTGTGCGGACAGGCGCCGGTTTCGACCGCCAGCACGCGCTCCGGCGCGATGATGCCGCTGCGCCGGATACGTTCGGCGTCTTCCGCGGTGACCAGATCGTTGGTGATGACGGCGATGTCGGTGCCGCGCGCGATGAAGCGTGGAATGAGCTGTTCGAGCAGCGCCGTCTTGCCCGATCCGACCGGGCCACCGACACCGACACGCGCCGCACCGCGCGGCTTCGGGTACTGCAGGGGCATGACTGATGGCATATGGGGCTTACCTCATCATGTAAAGGCGATTCAGCGGCACGTGGGTTGCCGGTGCGCAGCCGATCACATGGTTGTCCACGCTGACCTCGAAGGTTTGCGGATTGACCGTGATGTTCGGCAAGGTGCTGTTGCGCACCATGTCGGCCTTGCTTAACGTGCGCGTGCCGTGCACCGGCAGCAGCGTCTTGCGCAGATCGAGCCGGCCTTCCAGGTCGCGGCCGAGCGAAGCGGCGCAGACGAAGTTGGCCGACAGCGCCTGCGGTGCGCGGCCGAAGGCGCCCCACTGCGGACGCATGATGAGCGGCTCGCAGGTCATCAGCGACGCAGCCGAATCGCCCATCGCGCCATACGCAATGAAGCCGCCCTTGACGACGATTTCCGGCTTGATGCCGAAGAAGGCGGGACGCCACAGCACGATGTCGGCCAGCTTGCCCGGTTCCAGCGAACCGACGTGCTGGTCGACGCCGAAGGAGCGCGCGGCATTGATCGTGTACTTCGCGATGTAGCGCAGGATGCGTTCGTTGTCGGCGCTGCGTGTGCGTTCCTCGGGCAGGCGGCCGAACTGGTCCTTCATCTTGCTGGCCAGCTGCCAGGTGCGGCAGATGACTTCATTGATGCGACCCATGCCCTGGCTGTCCGAACCCAGCATCGATATCGCACCCATGTCGTGCAGCACGTCTTCGGCGGCGATCGTCTGCGCGCGGATGCGGCTTTCGGCGAACGCCACGTCCTCCGGCACCGCCGGGTTCAGGTGATGGCACACCATGATCATGTCGAGGTGTTCGTCGAAGGTATTCACCGTGTAGGGATTGGTCGGATTGGTCGATGACGGCAGGCAGTTGGCCTGGCCGACGACGCTGATCACGTCCGGTGCATGGCCGCCGCCCGCCCCCTCGGTGTGATACATGTGGATGGTGCGACCCTTCGTCGCCGCCAGCGTGTCTTCGAGAAAACCGGATTCGTTCAGCGTGTCGGTGTGCAGCTGCACCTGGAAATCCATGTCGTCGGCGACCGACAGGCAGGTGTCGATGGTGGCCGGCGTGGCGCCCCAGTCCTCGTGGATCTTCAGGCCGATGCAGCCGGCCTGCATCTGTTCGACCAGCGATTCGGGACGCGACGAATTGCCGCGGCCGAGAAAGCCGAAGTTCATCGGCCACTGCTCCGACGCCTGCAGCATGCGCGCGACGTTCCACGCGCCGCCGCAGTCGATGCCGACCGTGATCGGGCCGAGCGAGCCGCCGAACATCGTCGTGATGCCGGACGCCAGCGCGTGCTCGACCAGTTGCGCCGAGTCGAAATGCACATGCACGTCGAGCCCGCCCGCCGTGGCGATCAGCCCTTCGCCGTCGCGCACCGTCGTCGCGTTGCCGACCAGCAGCTGCGGATGCACGCCGTCCATCACATGCGGGTTGCCCGCCTTGCCGATGGCGACGATGCGCCCGTCCTTGATGCCGATGTCGCCCTTCACGATGCCGACCACCGCGTCGATCACCACGACATTGCTGATGAGCATGTCGAGTGCGCCCTGCGCGGACGTCAGCCCGCCCATCATGCCCAGTCCGTCACGCAGTGTCTTGCCGCCACCGTGCAGGCATTCGTCGCCGGGTACGGCGAAGTCGTGTTCGATTTCGGCCAGCAGCGAGGTGTCGCCGAGACGCACCATGTCGCCCCGGGTCGGTCCGTACATCGCCGCATAATCGCGACGGGTCAGCCATGCCATGTCAATCCTCCCGGCAGTTCCTGTTCATGTCGGTCACGCGCCCCTGAAGCCCGCCTGACGCGCGCGCAGCAGCGCATCGGCCAGCCCGGCTTCGGAGTTGCTCGCGCCATCGGTCAGCCGGTTCAGGCCGAACACCTCGCCCGTGCCGCCGAAGGCCACCAGCGTGACCTCCTTCGATTCGCCCGGCTCGAAGCGCACGGCGGTGCCGGCGGCGATATCCAGATGCATGCCCCAGGCCAGCGCTCGATCGAAATCGAGCGCGCGATTCACCTCGAAGAAGTGGAAGTGGCTGCCGATCTGTATCGGGCGATCTCCGGTATTGAGCGCCTTCAGCGTCGTGCTGCGGCGCCCCGCATTCACTTCGATGCGGCCTTCGGCCGGAATGATTTCGCCCGGTATGCGGGCGCGGCCGCCGCCGGCCGACATCTGCGCGCCGGGGCCGGGCCGTATCGGGTCATGCACGGTCACCAGCTTGGTGCCGTCGGGAAAGCTCGCTTCGATCTGGATCATCGGCATCAGCGCCGCGACGCCCGGCAGCACGTCGTCGGAATTGAGGATCTGCGAGCCAAACGCGATCATGTCCGCCACGGTGCGGCCATCGCGCGCACCTTCGAGAATTTCGTCGACGATGAAGGCGATCGCCTCCGGACAATTGAGCTTGAGCCCACGCGCGCGTCGGCGTCGCGACAGCTCCGCCGCATTGAAGATGGTGAGGCGCTCCAGTTCGGTCGGGGTCAGCAGCATGGTGTGCTCCTTCGCAGTTCAGTCATCCGGTCGGTCCATGTGTGTGGTGCCATCAGGGGTCAATTGGCAAACAGACGCGCGCTGCGCGCTTCGTGGCGCATGGCGGCGATGTCGAGCGCGGGCGTGCCGCTGCCCATGTCCTCGCGTGCCGGCGGTGGCTGCGACAGCACGCCGGCGATGACCGGCCGCATGCGGGTCAGCAGGCGCTGGCCATCGACGTGTCCGATCATTCCCATGCGCAGCGCAGCACCGATGATCGACGTGCACAGGCCGCCCACCGCCATCGCATCGCAACTGCCCGTCGGCAAGCGGTACGCCGCCCACAGAGCGCCCTGCACCACCGGCAGGTGACCCGGCGCGTGTGAACCGCGTACGGACTCCAGATAGCGTTGCGCACACGCGACGCCCAGGTCGGCGTGTATGCGAAGCTGCGTGAAGCCCAGTCGGCGACTGGCTTCGCGCCAGCCGCGCGTGAGCGACATCGCCTCGCACAGTCGGTCGAGATCGGCCAGGGCCTCCATCAGCGCCGGGCTGTCGCCGCAGTCCGTGCAGGCCTGATGGGCCAGATGCATCAACGGCCGGTCCAGGCCGGCCCAGCGATGGGTCACCTGCGCCTGCAGAAGCCCGAACACCTGTTCGACATCGCTGACCTGACTGTCCAGACGCAGCGATTCCAGCCCCCACGAAAAGGAGGCGGCACCACCGGGGAAGAAGCTGTCGGAAAACTGCAGCATCGCCAGCTGCTGGTCGATGCCTGATTCAATGTGCATGCGGCACCGGGATGTAACGCACGGTGCCGTGGGCGGCCGGCGGCGGCGGTTCGGATCCGGCGCCCGGCCCGGCCTCGTCCGGGACCGTCACGCAACCTCGCTGGATCAGGTGGGCAAGGCGCTGCAGATAGGTGTCGCGCGGGCCGTCCAGTGCAATGCACAGCCGTTCGCCGTCGAACTTCACCTTCCAGTGCATGTTGCCCGCGAAATAGCCCAGTTCGAGCGCGTCCGCGGCAGTGCGGGCCTGCAGCACGAGCCAGTGCGGTTCGTCGAGCAGCACGACCACGGCGCGCTCGTCATCGAGCCACAGCACGGAACCGTTCTGCAGCGTGGCGTCACGGTCCAGCATCAGCGCCACCGTGCTGCCGCGGTCGGTCCGCAGTTGCTGCCGGCGGCGCGCCATGTCGCTGCGCGTGAGGCGCACGGTTTCAAGGCCGCCGCGATGTTCGATGTCATGCAGTCTGTCCGCCAGCGCGGCGTCGGCGGCGCAGCCCAGAATGGTGGTCACACGAAGCATGGACAGGTCCGGTTGATGTCGGGGTTGATGAATGGGCGTGGATGCGGGGTTGAAAGAGCCCGGTTTGAAGACCCGCCGTTGCCGGAGGCACATGACATGCCTCCGGCGTATGCCCGGGGCGGAGCTTGCCAACAACCCGCCGCCGGACGGCCGCACACCGTCCGACGGCGGGCGCAGCAACTACCCGCTCAGATAGTCGGGAAAGGGTTGGGCTCGATCAGCGGTGACTCGTAAATCATGTTGACCTGGCCATCGGCGCCGAACGCACCGATGCGCGCCTGCTTCCACAGGTGATGATTGCTGCCGTGGAATCTCACCAGGCCTTCCGGTCCGGTGAACTCGAGATTGGCCGACGCGGCAATCACCTTGTCCACATCGAAGCTCTTGGCCTTTTCGACCGCCATCTTCCACAGATAGACGGCGGTGTAGGCGCACGCCAGGGTGTCACCGGTGACGCGCTTCTGGCCGTACTTCGCCTTGAATGCCGCCACGAATTTCTTGTTCGCCGGATTGTCCAGGCTCTGCAGGTAGCTCATGCAGGTCAGCACGTCCTGCACGTTCTCGTTGCCGATGCCCGACACCTCTTCTTCCGATACGGCGAACGCCATCACCGTCGTCTTCTTCATGTTGACGCCGGCCGCCTTCAGCTGCTTGTAGAACGCCACGTTCGATCCGCCGACGATGGTGCTCAGGATGATGTCCGGCTTGACCGCCTTGATCTTGTTGATGGTCGAGCCGAAGGACGTGCTGCCCAGCGGCATGTATTCCTCGCCGAGCACCGATCCGCCGCCCTTGACGATGGTCGGGCGCGCAATCTTGTTCGTAACGCGCGGCCAGATGTAGTCGGAACCGATCAGGTAGAAGGTCTTGCCGCGATTCTCGAGCAGCCAGTTGCAGCCCTGCACGCACTGCTGGGTCGCTTCGTGCGCGGTGTAGAGGATGTTCGGCGACTGCTCCTGTCCTTCGTAGTAGGTCGGGTAATACAGCAATCCCTTGGCCTGTTCGAATACCGGCAGCACCGCCTTGCGCGACGCCGACGTGTAGCAGCCGAACACAGCGGCCACCTTGTCCTGGCCGAGCAGCTTGCGGGCCTTTTCGGCGAAGGTCGGCCAGTCGCTCGCGCCATCCTCCACCACCGGCACGATCTTCTTGCCGAGCACGCCGCCGGCGGCATTGATTTCGTCGATGGCGAGCTTTTCAGCGTCGACCACAGAGGCTTCGGCCAGCGCGATGGTGCCGGTCAGCGAATGCAGGATGCCGACCTTCACCACATCCTGCTGCGCGAACGCACCACGCATCATCGTCGGGCCCGCCACGGAAGCCAGGGCGAGTGCTTTGACCAGATCACGACGCAGATTACTTTTCATGTTTCCCTCGAAAGAATGGATGGTTAAGGTTTGGATGACTCAAGACAGCACAGCGCAGACGACAAAATTTGTTGCAACGCCACATCGCCGATTGCGAAAAAAGAACGAAAAAAAGGCCTGGCGGATCCGGAGATCCGCGCAGGCCTTTTTGCCTTTCTTTGCACCGGCAATGCTGGCGATGCGAAGAGTTACATTGATACTAGTGAGCCGATTACGGCGAGTCAAGCACTGTTTTCAGTAAATTGACGGCGCTGAACTCACATCACTTTTGTTGCAACGCACCACCCACGCAGGGGTGATCCGCCGGGTCCCGACTCCCCCCGGCACAGCGCTGCGGGCATGCCTTCAGCGGCGCATCCGGTACATGAAGATGCAGCGCCCCTGCTGCCCGGCCCCAAAGCCTGCGACCGGATGAAGCCGGTGCCGGGCCACCATGAAATCGACGACGGTGCGGGCTGCGGCCGGCGACAACGTCGGCTTCCACAGCCAGATGTCATCCCGGCTGTCGACGCCGCAGACCGAGAACAGCGCCTGTTCGGCGTCGTCCGCCATGCCGATCGCCCATTCCTCCGTCTTCGCACCGAATTCCTTGATGTAGCTGAGGCATTCGAATTTGATCTGCTGCACGCTGAAGGTCATCGCCTCACCCCGGAACCGGCACCAGTCGCGCAGGCGATGACACCGCGGCCGTGCGCGTCCGCCATTGGTCGAACTGCGCCGCTCCCCGGTGCTTCTCTTCCACCGACATCTGGCCGACGATGCCTTCGAGCGCATTCAGCGCCGTGCCGACGCCATGCTGCGCGGCAAGCGAAAGCCAGGCGAAGGCCTGCGCACGGTCCTTCTCCACACCGAGTCCGTTTGCGTACATGAAACCCAGTCGCGCCTGCGACGGGTAGTGACCCTGTTCGGCCGCGCGCCGATACCAGTGTGCGGCGGCCGCTTCATCGTGCGGTACGCGGTCACCCTTGAAGTAGAGCGTGGCAAGATTGCTCTGCGCCATCGCGTCGCCCGCCTGTGCGGCACGGGTCAGCCAGTGCAGCCCGGCAACCGGATCGGCTGCGGTGCCCTGCCCCATGACGAGCATGGCGCCGACATTGGTCTGCGCCGGAACGTGATCCTGCTCGGCCGCGCGCAGATACCACGCGAAAGCCGCTTCGAGATCGGCCGGCACTCCTTCGCCATTGGCATGCAGCGAACCGATCCAGGCCTGGGCCTCCGGATCTCCCGCCTGGGCCAGCACCGAGAAGCGTTCGTGGGCGTCGGCAAGCTGGCCTTCGCGATAGGCCGCGACGGCTGCATCGACGGGTCGTGACGACGTGTTCATGGCATGTCCTTCATGGGTACGTTGCAAGGTCGAGGGTGTCGAGGCGATGTGTCATTTCGTGCGCCAGCCAGGACGCGACGGCTGCGTCGGCCCGGGTCGGCGCATCAGGCGTTGCCTCCGACAGGCGTTCGCCGATCAGCGCCCGCCAGTCGCTCAAGGGCAGCGTGTCGTCACCCAGCACGGTGATGCGGCACAGCGTGCGCGTCAGCGCCACCGGTTGCAGCACGACGGCACATACGGCGTGCTGCAGCGCCAGCAGTACAAGATTCGGAAAAAACCAGAGCGCCCTGGCCGGCAGGCCGGCCAGGGTGGTGTCAGCCACCAGTACCGAGGCACCGAAGACACGCGGCAATTGTTCCGCGGCGAGCAGACGCTGAGCCACGCGCTTCCAGTTGCCGTCGACCTCCTGCCAGTGACTGCCCTGCAGCGGCATGTCCTGCCGCGAAAGCACCGGAACCGCGACCTGCAGCGATCTGGCCGTGTCGGTGATCGCCGCACCGTGCGGATCGAGATTGACGCACAGCAGCGGCCCGATCCGGTCGACGCGGACCGGCAGCAGGCGCTCCGGTCGCAGACCGAGATACTGGTGCATTTCAGGCGTCGCATCGCCCAGTTCCGACGCTGCAATGACCGGCCGGTCGCGGCTGTGTCCGCACGACGTGAACGAGCATGGCGTCTTCGTGCCCTGCTGGCATTGCACCGGGACGACTCGGCAACCGCCATGCTGTGCCTTGTTGAACCGGCCGGTGAAGCTGTCGTCGGCCATCCTCTGGATGTGGATGGCGTGGTCACCTGCAGTGAACGGCAGCAGGTCACCGACGCCCGCCAGTTCATGCGTCGTTCCGACGCACACCCAGTCGCGCGTCCAGATCGTCTCGTCTTCGCGCCGGGCCATGCGCAGCGACCGGAACGCCAAGTCATCGAGACCGGGGGATCGGATCATTTCATCGAGCATGCAGCCTCCGTGATCGACATGGGTCGGATACTGCCTGACCATCCGCCGACGCTGCGGCGGATGGTCAGACGGGTGTCAGGTGGATGACGCCAGCGCCGGCGACTCGTAATCCGCGCGACCGCGATGCTTGAACGCTTCCTTCGGCGCGGCCGGCAGCGGGCCGTCCTGCATGAAGCGGTCGAGCACGTTCTTGGTCAGGCGCGAAATGTTGTTGTCGCAGTTGTTCCACGGCAGCGATCCGCAGTAGGCGATCGAGCTGAACGCGAAGCAGCCACCGCCGTTCGGCGTCTCGTGGAAGGTCACGTCGGCACGCACACGCGGATGCACGGTGCCGTCCAGACCTTGCTGGTTGAAGCCGAAATCCTCCATCACCAGCAGGTAGGCCTCGGTATGGCGGCCGGCCGACGTGGCGACGGTGAGGATGTGCGGCGGCGAACCGAGCATCGTGTCGACGATGTCCAGTTCCAGACCGGCCGCGCCACCGCCTACCAGGCCGAAGTTGCCCAGGTTCTCTTCGTAGGTGATGCCGTCGAACGCCCAGCTCACGCGCGGGTCCAGACTTTCCGGCGTCCGCGTGAAGTAGGACGAAATGTCGAACCCTTCGGACGACATGCCGGTCCCGGCCACCGAATGGAGATAGCGGCCGCGATAACGCCACATGCCGCCCAGCTCACCGGTGCCCTGATGGTAGTACTCGCCCGGATCGGCGCGCCAGGTGCGGATGCCGGATTCGCAGCGGCGCATTTCGGTGACCACGCCGCGGCCCAGACCGTCGTAGGCCGGGTGGAAGGAATGCACCCAGTACCAGGCGTCGGCGCCCATGTACATCAGGCGACCGCCGCGCTGCGTGTAATTGTGCAGGGCGTCGAGCTGGGTGCCCGAGTTGTGCTCCGGGTGCGAGCCGGTGATGATGACGTTGTAGTTCTCCAGCCGTGCCAGACCGTCGTAGGTCGCGTCCTCGTCGGTGAACACGTCGTACTCGTAGCCCATCTGCTCGAGCCAGCAGATCAGGTGCAGGTCGGCCGGGTACTGCCACGGCGCCTGGGCCAGGAAGTGGTCGTACTTGGGACGGATACTCAGGATGGGGCGCAGCCGCGACGACAGGCAGATGCCGCTGCCGTCGGTATGGGTGTCGTAGATCGAACCGCCGTATTCGCGGTGCTCGGCGAGGAACATGTTCTGCTGCTGCATGATGGGTACGCGATAGATGAACAGTTCAGCGCCACCGGCGTTGCACGCCACGTGTTCGTTCGCGTAGGCCATGTAGCTGATCGTCGGCACCATGACCGCGATCTTCGACTGTTCCTGGCCGATCTTCGGCACGATCCAGAACGGGATGTAGTCCTCGTCGCCCTCGGGCGTGGTCAGCTTGGCGGCATAGAAGCGGCTCTTGATGTCGGTCGGCACCGTCCATTCGAAACTCACGTCCCAGCGTGCGTTGTCGAGGTCGTCGTCGTGGAAGTGGATGGCCCCGTATTCCTTCGGCGACACCTTCCAGTCGAAGGTCTGGCCGGCCCAGTTGTAGCCGGTCAGCGCGCGCGTCGGGCAATTCACGAGCGTGGCGTTGAAGCGGTACGGGCCGGCGTCCTTCGCCACCAGCGTATCGATGCCATCGGAAAAGTCCCAGGCGGCCACGATGGCTTCCGACAGCGCGCCGGTCGGACCGGCGTTGCGGCGTTCGGTCAGTCCCGGCTGCGCGCCGCCCTTCATCATTTCGATCTCGAAGCGCGACAGGGCGCGGTTGCACAGGCGCGGGCTGTCGATCTTGCCGTTGTAATGACCACCGACGATGACACCCTGCGGCAGCGACGACAGCCCCAGCGGGCCCGGTTCGAGGTGATCGACGTAGCCGGCGATCACCAGCGGCTGGTCGGTGTGTTCCACCTTGCCCTTGAAGGTCGCCTTGACCGGCGCAATCTCCGGGTCCAGCGCATAGACCACCTGCGGCTCGTGATGCAGCACCACTTCGCCGGTCAGCGCGTCGAAGCTGGCGGCGATGAAGTGCCAGGCGTGGTCGCGCAACGGCGCACCGTTCGTGTACGTCTCGCCATTGATGCGCAGTTCGACGCAGCCGTCGGTGTTGATGAACAGGCCATAGCCCTTGCCACCGGACCACTTGGTCACCAGCCCCTGTGCGCCGTGCTTCCAGTAGCGCTTGTCGGTCTTGGGCGTCGTCGGCCAGATCCAGCACTGCAGCGTGAAACTGTCCGGCCTGAGTTGCGGTGCATCGGCCACGAAGCCGTACGAACCGCCGTAGACGACCTGCTTGATGCCGTCATACACGCCTTCGCAGTCCGCCTTCACTGCCTTTTCGATGAAACCCGGACCACGCGGGTTGGTATCGCCGTTGATCATCTGCACGACGGATGCCTGGTACTTCGCGGGACCGTCGCAATTGACGTAGAACCTGATCGTGTCGCCCGGATGGACGCCGAACTTGTCGGCGTATCCGGTCAGTCGCATTGCACACATGGTGTTCGTCTCTCCTGGTCGAGCGCCGCCCTCCGGGGGTCCGGATGCGTTGCTTGAAATTTGCGGGAACTGCGTACCCGGGCGTCAGTGCCGGGGTCGCTGGCTGAATGGCTTTCGGCGCGACAGGCGCGGTATCAGGTGACCGGCCAGTTGTCGTCGCGGCGCTTGTAGCCCTCGTGGTAATGCTCCGGGAATCCGTCGGACTCGGGCATTTCATCGAGGCGCATCAGGAAGATGGCGTGCTGGATGTCCTGCTCGCTGGTGTAGACATCGTCGGTGGCGAATACCGGCGGCACGCCGCGGATGCCCGACAGGCGCCCGATGCGCCACTCCGCATCGACACGGGTACAGATCACGACCAGCTTGCCCTTCGTCGAGGCACCCCGCATGCGCAGCAGCACGCGCTTGAGCAGCGGGTCTTCATGCACGCCGCCGCCGATGACGGTGGTGTCGCCCGGCGTGGCGCACTTGAGCACCGAAAAACCCGCGACGCCGGCCATCGACTGCACGCACTCCAGATGCTCCCGGATCAGGCGATCGCGCTCAGGCGTGCCTTTCTTCGGTATCGAAATCATCGGTCAGACTCCTTCAGAACACGGAAATTGGATGGAAAGCCGATCATCAATCCCTCGACGCCGCAGCAAATCTGTTGCAGCGCGGCAAGACAAAAGACGAAAAAAAAAGGGCCTGCCGAATCCGGAGATTCGAGCAGGCCCTTTTGCCTTGCCTCACATCGGCAGTGCTGGCGATGTGAAGAGATGACTCAATACTAGTCACGCCCGCTGCACCGCGTCAAGCTCTGTTAGTATCAATTTCGTTTTTCGTTCTCCGCTTTCACTGTCCTGTGTCCAACTCCGATCCGGTCAAGGTCGGCGTCCTGTTTTCGCGCGAGGGTGTGACCTCGCGCATCGAAAATTCGATGCTGCTCGGCACGCTCTTCGCAATACGTGAAATCAACGATGCCGGCGGCCTGAACGGCCGCGAACTCGTTCCGGTGTACTACGACCCGCACTCCAGCCCGCAGATGTTCAAGTCACTCGCCACGCGGCTGGTGCTTGAAGACAAGGTGAATGTCATCTTCGGCTGCTACATGTCGAGCACGCGCAAGGCGATACTTCCGGTGGTCGAGAAGTGGAACCGCCTGCTGTTCTGTCCGACGATGTACGAAGGTTTCGAGTTTTCCGGCAACGTGATCTACACCGGCGGCGCACCGAACCAGAACAGTGCGCTGCTGGCCGACTACATGGCGAGCCGCTTCGGTGCACGCGTCTACATGGTGGGCAGCGACTACATCTTTCCGTACGAGTCGAACCGCATCATGAGTGACTTCGTACACCAGCGGCAGGGCGGCGCGAAGCTGGGCGAACGCTATGTACGGCTGGATGCGCAGGAAAGCGCCTTTGCGCCCATCATCAAGGACATCCAGGCCAAGCAGCCGGATTTCATCTTCTCGACCGTCGTCGGACGGACGACCCGGATGTTCTATCAGGCCTTTGCCGATGCAGGGCTCGATCCGGCGCGCATGCCGATCGCCAGCCTGTGCACCAGCGAAGAGGAAATCGCCGAAATGGGCAAGCGCATCGCCGAAGGTCACTACACGGCGGGCCCCTATTTCCAGTCGATCGACACCGAACGCAACCGCAGCTGCCTGGCGCACTTTCGCAAGCTTTTCGGTTCTCAGGTCGAGCCCAACATGAGCTGGGAATCCTCTTACAACCAGGTACACCTGTTCGCCGGCGCCTTCGTCGCCGCCAACAGCGATGAACGCGATGTGCTGCTGCCTCACCTGCTGGGCATGGAATTCGATGCGCCGCAGGGCCGCATCCGCGTCAATCCGAACAATCACCACACGCGGCTTTTTCCGCGCATCGGCCGCGTCAACGACAGCGGGCAATTCACGATACTCGCGGAAACGCTGTCGGGCGTCGAACCCGATCCCTATCTGGTCAGTCATTCGTTCGACGACTGGAGCAATCGCCTGCGCGTGCCTGCCGACGAGCAGACCCGCCGTGAGTAGCCCGGCGCGCCCCACCAGCCGCGGTGCGCGGCTCACTCCGGAATTCCTCAGGCAGTTGCGCAGCCTGCGCGTCGCCGTGCTGCACCCGAAGGACGAAGACGGCGAAACCCTGACCCAGCAGTTGCAGCGCATCGGCTGCCAGGTGCAGACCTTCTGGCCACCGGTGCCCGATCTGCCGGACAACGTTGACCTGGTGTTCTGTGCCGTCGACCACGATGCCATGGGCATGTCGTTCAGCTGGGTCCGTCAGGAACAGCCGCCCGCGGTGATTGCCATCATCAGCTACGAAAACCCGACCATCTTCGATGCGATGATCAAGCTGGGTGCGACGGGTGTGCTCACGGCGCCGATCCGCTCGACGGGCATCCTGTCGACGCTGGTGCTGACGGTGGGTCTGAACGAAGCGATGCGCAAGGCCGAGAAGCGTGTGCTCAGGCTCGAGCAGAAGCTGCTGGGCATCAACCAGATCAACGAAGCGAAATCCATCCTGATGCGCACGCGCAATGTCGGCGACAGCGAGGCCTACCGCATCATCCGCGAGCAGGCGATGAGCCGCCGCGTGTCGACCGAGGAAATCGCACGCGCCATCATCCACGCCAATTCCATCCTGTCGGGGCCGACCGGTTAGCCAGGCGCCCTTGGGGGGCGCATCCCCGGAAACGAAAAGGGCGTGCGCGAGCACGCCCTTTTCGTTTCCGCACGCGCGGTGACGCCAGACATCCCCTGGCGCCACCCGACCCCGTTGCACCATTTTGGTGCACAATGCGCCGCGCATGACCCGGCTGCCCCTGTCCGCCCCAGGATGGGGCATGGCCGGTTGCATCAAGCGGACACCCGACAAAGACCAGGGCCCGTACCGAGCCACTGCACACCAAAGGACACTCACCCCATGACGAAGAGGACTTCCCGCCTGCGACGCGGGCCGCTCGCCTTCACGCTCGCCGCCGGTGTCGCTGCCGCGGGCAATGCCTTCGCCGGTCCGACCTTCACCGGACCGGGCGACAGTTCGCTGACGCTCGGCATCTGGTCAAGCGCCGCATACACGAGCGCCGAACAGGCCGACGGGTCGCACGACAGCGACCTGCGGCTCGATTCCTTCCGCATCATCACGGTCGCGAAGTTCACGAAACAGATCGGACTCATGACCAACTTCGCGCGCCTGTCGGGTGAGTCGATGCGCCTGCTCGATCTGGTCGGCCAGTTCACCCTCACCGACAACATCAACCTGTGGGTCGGCCGCCACGTCGTGCCAGGTGACCGTCAGCAGATGGCGGGGCCCTACTTCGCCAATGTGTGGGAATACCCGATGGTGTCGCGCAATCCCAACGCCTACACCGGCCGCGATGATGGCGCAACGCTCTGGGGCAGCGTGTTCGACCGGCGCTTGCAGTACATGGTCGGCGCGTTCCAGGGGAAGAACCGCGGCGAGGACATGTCGAACGCGTCGCACCAGCTGCTGTACGCGACCCGTCTCGCGTGGAGCTTCCGTGACCGGGAATCGGAGTACTTCAACAGCAACCACTACTACGGTGAAAAGGAAATACTGACCATCGGCGCCGCCTGGCGGACTCAGAAGGATGGCGTCGGCACTGCGCTGACCCGCGGCGACTACACCGCCTGGAGCCTCGATGCACTGATGCAGACACGCCTGTCCACCGGCGCCGTCGTGACGCTCGAAGGCGCCTGGTACGACTACGACACCGACGGCGTCGCCGACATCTCGCCGGCCGACCCGGGCTGCAGCCGTGTCACGAACTGTGGCGGCGCCACCCAGGGCGACGCCTGGTTCGTGACGGCCGCCTACCTGTTCCCGACGAAGATCGGCATCGGCCGTTTCGAGCCGAACATCCGCTATCAGGAATTCCGGCCGGACACAGGCGCCCGCAACGACCAGTGGGACGTCGGCGTGAATTACGTCATTTCGGGTCATAACGCGCGGCTGAGTGCCGTTTACTCGGAGATGGGCAGCGACGGCGCACGCTCGCTCAACCGCTTCATCCTCGGGTTGCAACTGATGTACTGATCGCGTTCGACATGCCGGCACGCAAGGTGCCGGACAGGTCGCCCGCAGGGCACGCTGCGGTGTGCCCATCTCCCGGCTGCCGCAAGGCCGGCACGGGACCCGCCCCGTCCATGCCTCCGTTTGTGTGGAGAAGTGTATCCGGCCACGGCGTCTCGAACATCGATCCGAACGACGGAGCGTGCCCGCTTTGCCGCGCCTGCCGGGCCTCCACCTGCCGCGAACGGGCCGCCCCGACATCCGGATGGTGGCGCCGCGACCAGGCGAAAAGTCGTTGAAAGACAATTAAAATTGATTTCCGATCAATTACTTGCATTCTTTCACCCTCAATCTGCTCGGCCATCGGGCTTCCGCCCCCCGGTCACCGACGACAGTCCGACCGACGGCCGTGGCGAAGCAGACCGGCACTGCCTCCGCTGTGGCCGCCCCCGACCGCCCCCCCCGGGGACGCACCGGCCGGACACCTTCGCCCGCTCAAGCCGTCGCCTCAGTCAGCCGATACACACCGACCATCAACTGAACAACCGGGTCACACCGCCCGCCGACTCGATGGACGTGGATCCCCCGTCACCTGCGACGACCGCTCGCTGCCCGTCCAGTCCTGCAGCGACGAAGACCCGCGCAGGCATGCTGACCCGAGCCCGCGATGCCATCAGGCGCTTCTTCCGCCTGTACGCACCCGATGATGTCCTGGCCGCGCGCTATCGCGGTCGTCAGATCGAAGCGATGCTGCGCTTCACACCCGTGGCGATGACCATCAATGTCACCAACGCCATTGTGGTGGTACTGACCGCCTGGTCCTACGGCGTGCGCCTTTTCCTCGTCTGCTGGGCGCTCGCGGTGACGATTGCCGCCTGCCTCGGTCTGCGCGGCTGGCTGCGTGCCCGTTGCCGCAGTATCGAAACCGCTTCGCCCAGAACATTCCGACATGCCAGCATGCAGGCCGGCGTACTCGCGGCACTGTGGGCAAGCATGGCCATCGTGCTGTTCCCGTCACCGGATGATTCGCTGCGGCTGTTCGTAGGCCTGGTGGCCACCGGCATGATCTGCGGCGGGGGCTTCGCATTGTCCACCGTACCCGGCGCCGCGACCAGCTACGTGGCCGTACTGGGCACCGGCAGCGCCATCGCCGTGGCACTGTCCGACATGAATCATGCTCCGGGCATCGGCATCATGCTTGCGGCGTACAGCCTGATCGTCATCTTCAGCGCGTGGACGACGGCGCGCAACTTCGTCGCACGACTCGTCGCCGAAATGAAGGCCGATCAGCAAAGCGAAGTCATCGCCTTGCTGTTGCGCGATTTCGAGAACCACGCCAGCGATGTGCTCTGGGAGCTCGATCGACACGGACGCTTCATCCATGCGTCGAAGCGGCTCGAGGCCTGTCTGCACCTGACGTCCGCAGAGGCGCTCAGCAAGAGGGCTGCGCAACTGCTCCGGCATCGGCTCGGGCGCTCGCGCGAAGAGCGTGCAGCGGCCTGGGAGCGCCTTCGTCACGTTTTTTTCGGTCGCAAACCCTTTCGGGATGAAATCATTCATCTCGTTGGCAAGGGCGGTGTGCAGAGCTGGTCGCTGAGCGCCAGTCCGCTGTACGACAGCCGCGGAAAGCTGGACGGATGGCGGGGCGTGGCGACCGAGATCACGGCGCGCCAGATGGCTGTGGAACGCATGGAATGGCTGGCCCATCACGACACGCTGACCGGTCTGTTCAACCGTGCCTACGTGCGTTCGGCACTGCGCGAACGTCTGACCTGCGCCACCGGCAAACGCCTTGCGGTCGTATGTTTCGACCTGGACGGCTTCAAGAAGGTCAACGATACGCTGGGCCATGCGGCCGGAGACAGCTTCCTGCAGGAATTCAGTCGGCGGCTGAAGGCCTGCCTGACGAGTGAGGACGTCGCAAGTCGAACCGGCGGCGACGAATTCGCGCTCCTGCTGCCCGATCTGTGCCGGGAGGAGGACATCGCGGCAAGACTTGAGGCGCTGAACGCCTTGCTGGCAGCACCCTGCCGGATTGCCGGCCAGATGGTGCCGATGCGCACCAGCATGGGCATCGCGATCGCGCCAAAGGACGGACATGACGTCGACAGCCTGCTCGGCTCCGCTGATCTTGCGCTCTACGCCGCCAAGCGCGATGGCGGCGCCTGCTGGCGATTCTTCGACCTGTCGATGAGCGAACAGGCCCGTCGCCGGACGGTGCTCGAAATGGCCTTGCGCGATGCCATCACCGACCGGCAGCTGCATCTTGCCTTCCAGCCACAGCTGACCTTGAGCACCGGCTCCATCTGCGGCTTCGAGGCCTTGCTGCGCTGGCGCCATCCGGAGCTCGGAGACATCTCTCCGGCCGAATTCATTCCGATTGCAGAAGCGAGCGGTCAGATGGAAGGCATCGGCAACTGGGTGCTGGACGAAGCGAGCCGGCAGGCGGCCACCTGGCCCGACTCCATTTCCGTCTCCATCAATGTGTCCGCGGTGCAGCTGGGCACCGACAGTTTTCTGCACCATGTGCGGCAGTCATCGGCCGTGCTCGCACCGCAGAGGGTCGAATTCGAGATCACCGAATCGCTGCTGCTCGAATGCACCGAATCTGCCGCCACGCAGTTGCGCGATCTGCGCGCAATGGGCTACCGCATCGCGCTCGACGACTTCGGGACCGGCTATTCGGCACTCACCTATCTGCGCACCTTCTCCTTCGACACGCTGAAGATCGACCAGAGCTTCGTGCGCGACATGGGCACGTCGGACAAGGCATGTGCCATCGTCGATACGCTGCTGGCGATGTCGGTCGCGCTGGACATGCAGACGGTCGCCGAAGGCGTCGAAACCCTGTCGGATTTCCAGACCCTGAGCCGGAAGAAATGCGGAATCGTGCAGGGCTATCTCGTCAGTCGCCCGCTCCCCCCGACGGACGTCGCCGGGTTTCTTGCCACATGGCGCGGCATCGAAGGCGTTCCTGCCGTGGCGGACGCACATGGAAGGGCACGGCCGAAAAGCGCTCCGAATCGCATCCCGATCGCCTTGTGAATCCTGTCGCCGTGCAAGCCCGCTGCCGCGGATAAGCGACGGCGCGCATGGCCCACCCCGAAAAAACCTGCCGGACGTCACTGCCCTGTCACACGTACAGGCTTGAATCCATGGCGTGAATGCTCCCGACCCCCTCGTGCGCCACGTCCGGGCCATCTTCCTTTCGGACATCCATCTGGGTACGCGCGGATGTCAGGCCGATGCGCTGCTCGACTTCCTGCGCCACCACGAATCCGATTATCTCTATCTGGTCGGCGACATCATCGACTTCTGGGCGATGAGCCGCTCGATCCACTGGACGCCCGCACAGAACACCGTGGTGCAGAAGGTGCTGCGGCGCGCGCGCAAGGGCACGCAGGTCGTCTTCATCCCGGGCAATCACGACGAGGCGCTGCGCGAGTATGCCGGCACGGTGTTCGGCGACATTGCGGTCCGGCTCGATCACATCCATGTCGCGGCGGACGGCAAGCGCTACTGGCTCGTGCATGGCGACGACTTCGATCAGGTGACGCGCCATCACCGCTGGGTCGCCCTGCTCGGCGACGTGGCCTACAACGCGCTCGTACGGATCAATGCATGGATGTCGCGCGTGCGCCGCCGGCTCGGCATTGCCGGCTACTGGTCACTGGCGGGCTATGCCAAACGCAAGGTGAAGAGCGCAGTCAGCTTCATCTACGATTTCGAGGATTCGGTCATGCACGAAGCGCGCAGCCGGGGCGTCGATGGCGTCATCTGCGGTCACATCCATGCGGTCGCCCAGCGCACCCTCGACGGGCTCGTCTACATGAACTGCGGTGACTGGGTGGACAGCTGCACCGCCATCGTCGAACACGCCGACGGCCGGTTCGCCATCGTCGACTGGGGCCAGTTCCTGCGCACGCCGGGTGCCCGCATGACGGTGCCGGTGGCGGAGGAAGTGCTGGGTCACTGACCGTCACATACCCGCCGGCCGGGTTGTCGGCACGCTTTGCATTGCATCACGCGGCAGTGGCTCCGGTTTGTGCGAGCAACGCACCAACCATTGCTCGCAGGAGGCTGAACGCCGAACGCCCGGATCCGGCATGAAGGTGCGGTTGCTTCGCGCACTCACGGAATGCCGTGCGTGCGCACCGGAAGCATCTTCTTTCAGCCAACCGGGATGACCTTCATGACATCGGCGATATGCACCTGTGGAATCAACGCTCCAACCATATCGCAAACCACGCCTTCCACGCCGTTACCCCGTTTGATCTGATCCTGCGTGACGCAACGGCGATGCGCGGTTCGCACGGCCGGATCAGGCCCCCGGCGTGCGCAGCATGCTGTTCCGCATCGATGCCAACAGCACGCCGCCGAACCACGTCGGCGTCAGTGGCATCGGTGTCGCTGAAGTGGCCGTTCCGACAGGGGGTGCCGGCCATTCCGGAGCCAGCGACCTGCTGGATAACGGGCGCCGGACTCGCGGACGTTCCTGTCGAGGCGCGTCGTCGCAACGCCTGAGGCGGGGGATCCGCCCGTGCAGTTCTCGCCGACCGGGGCCGGTCACCACGGCCGCGCTGGCCGGATGGCGGCAATCGCGCTAAGGTCTGATGCCGGCTTGTCCTTACGGACATGCGGCATTGATCGTCGCGAATGTAATCGACATGAACCGAATCATCGTCATCACCGGCGGCAGTCGCGGCATCGGCGCGGCGACTGCGCGTCTGGCCGCCGCGCAGGGGGATGCCGTGGTGATCAGCTACCTGCGCCGGCGCGATGCAGCCGAAGCACTGGTCCGCGATATCACCCGGGCCGGCGGCACGGCGCTCGCACTGGCGGCAGACGTCGGCATCGAGGCGGACGTCGAGCGACTGTTCCGTGACGTCGACAGCGCCTTCGGCCGCCTGTCGGCGCTGGTGAACAATGCCGGCATGCTTGAAGCGCAGAGCCGGGTCGAAGACATGAGTGCGGCGCGACTGGGCCGCATCTTCGCAACCAATGTGATCGGCAGCATGCTGTGCGCGCGGGAAGCGGTGCGCCGCATGTCGCGCCGGCATGGCGGCGCGGGTGGCGCCATCGTGAATGTGTCGTCGGCAGCGTCCAGGCTGGGCTCGCCCGATGAATACGTCGACTACGCCGCGTCGAAGGGCGCCATCGACACCTTCACGATCGGTCTGGCGAAGGAGGTGGCGGCCGATGGCATCCGCGTGAATGCCGTCCGGCCCGGCGTGATCCGGACGGACATCCACGCCGCCGGCGGCGAACCGGACCGGGTCAACCGGGTGAAATCATCGGTGCCGCTGCAGCGCGGCGGCGAACCGGTCGAAGTGGCACGCGCCATCCTGTGGTTGCTGTCGGACGACGCGTCCTACACCACCGGCGCATTGCTGGACGTCAGCGGCGGCCGCTGAGTCCGCTCCGACCGACCGATCAACACGTCGACAAGCGCCCTGCGACCGGTCGCGGAACCGCGCGTTGATGACGCGACGCAGCAGCCCTCTGCGCCCCCGGCAAAATCGAGGCAGATCCACGCGTATCAACGCGTTCGCGATAAATTACGGCGCTAATCTTTTGCTGGCAACAAAGAATCCCCTGATGTGCAATACCCGCGCGCCTTTGCGGACGGTGCACCGGGCACTGCGGACGAGGCGCCTGCCCCGGATGCTGCGCCGCAGAAGAAAAACTCTTCAACACATTGTTTTGACGTGAGAAAACAGATTCAAAAATTCCTTGAAACGTCTTGATTGATGTCTTACTTTGAAGCTGGCAGTTCGCATATCGCGGGCTGACTCAACCCAAGGAGAGCAGGTAGCGGGGCCCAAGGGACACAAGAAAAGCCGCGCGCGATACAGCGCTGACGGCGTAACTGGAAGCATCAGTCGTCAAAGGTTGCACTCAGTTTCTAATCAAGGCTCACGTCGCGAACATCTCAATGGAGGTTGGTTATGACAATGCTCACACTGGATCAGGCAAAGGCACTTTTCAACAGCGGCAAGGCGGCACAGATGTCGACGATGTACAACCACCACAGCAACAAGACCTTCGGGGTGGTCGACAATCGTTCGGCAAAACGCACCGATCACTACCTCATCGGCGAAGGTGATCTCACCCATGTCGTTCCGGAGAAGTCTCCGACCTTCGATCGGAAGTGATGTCGCGGTCACCGCACGGCGGCACCCGTGTCGGTGCCGGCCGAAAACCCGTTGATCCGACGGTACCTGTCACCATCCGGCTCACACCGGAACAACGCGAGGTACTGAGGCGACGCGGCGTCGCAAAGTGGTTGCGACCGCTGCTCGACAAGACAGGCTGACAGGTTTCCTGCTTCATTCGCCGCCGGCGCAACCCACGCCGGCGGCGTTTTTCATTTCGGGGGGCGCATTCGAACTGCAAGCCCTGGATGATCGGCGTGGCGGACAGGCTTGACAGGGTGAGCCCGGCAAGGCGCGAGGACGCGTCGGGATGGCGCCAGGCACGAACGCGCGGCGCCGCCGGGCGCCCTGCCGGCCGTGACTGCGACGTCGAAGCGGTCTCAGCTCGAGAAAGGGCGCGACACCCAGCGGCCCCATGATGCGCGAGGCACGCGGCACCATGGCAAGCGACCCGTCGGGCTTTTCAGGTTCAACCCATGGCAGGTGGCGGTGGCGCAATCAGCAGGGCCACAGCCTGCGCGGCGATGCCCTCGCCGCGCCCCGTGTAGCCGAGCTTTTCCGAAGTCTTGCCTTTCACATTCACGGCGCCCGGCGTGATGCCGCAGTCCGCCGCGATGTGCGCTGCCATCTGTGCCGCATGCGGCGTGATCTTCGGCTGTTCGCAGATCACCGTCGCGTCGATGTTGCCGATCACCCAGCCGGTCAGGCGCACCCGCCTGACCGCCTCGCGCAGCAGTACGCGACTGTCGGCGCCTGAGTAGGCCGGATCGGTGTCCGGGAACAGCCGCCCGATGTCGCCGAGGCCGGCCGCTCCGAGCAAGGCATCGGTGATCGCGTGCAGCAGCACATCCGCGTCGGAATGACCGAGCAGGCCCTTGTCATGCGGAATGTCGACGCCGCCGATGATGCATTTCCGGCCCTCGACGAGTCGATGGACGTCGAAGCCCTGACCGATGCGGAATGGCAACGGCGCGGCAGGTATCAGGGGATTCATGGCGATGCCTCCCGGGTGCGCAGGATCAGTTCGGCCAGCTTCATGTCTTCCGGCCAGGTCACCTTCAGGTTGCCCGCGCTCGATGCAACCAGTTTCGGCGCCAGCCCCGCCGCCTCGATCGCCGAAGCCTCGTCGGTGACATCCGTGCCGCGGTCCAGTGCGTCGTGCAGCAGCGCAAGCCGGAACATCTGCGGTGTCTGTGCCTGCCACATGGCCGCACGCGGCACGGTGGATGCCACCCGGCCCTGGTCATCGGCGCGCTTGAGCGTGTCCGCGACCGGCACGGCGAGCAGGCCGCCGACCGCATCGTCGGCCAGTCCGGTGATCAGCGTATCGAGCAGCGCACCGCTCAGACAGGGCCGCGCGGCGTCGTGCACCAGCACCCAGTCGTCCGGCCGCGCCCAGCCGGTCAGTTCGAACAGGCCGTTGCGCACCGACACCGCCCGGCTGGCACCGCCGCAATGAACGGGCATCAGTTTCGGCCCGAGCGCCGACCAGTCGTGGTCGCGCCAGTACAGGTCGTCCGGCGACAGCACGACGACCACGCGGTCGATGCGCGGATGTGCACACAGGGTGGCCAGCGCATGGTGGATCAGCGGTTTGCCGGCCAGCGGCAGATACTGCTTCGGCAGGTGCGCCCCGAAACGGCTGCCGCTGCCTGCAGCGGGGACGAGTGCGATGTGACGCGGCACCGGCAGCCCCTAGACCGCCAGCCAGCGCGACAGGTCGCGCTGCATGTCGGCGACCGACTCAAGCCCGATCGCGAGCCGGATCAGGCTGTCACGGATGCCCGACGCGTCGCGCGCCTCCTGCGAAATGCGCCCGTGCGTCGTCGTTGCCGGATGCGTGATCGTCGTTTTGGTGTCACCCAGGTTGGCCGTGATCGACAGCATGCGGGTCGAGTCGATCAGCTTCCACGCCTCGTCGCGCCCGCCCTTCACCTCGAACGCCACCACGGCGGCGCCGGAACTCTGCTGGCGCATCGCGATGGCGTGCTGCGGATGCGATTCGAGGCCCGGATAGAACACCCGGTCGACCCAGGCCTGCTTTTCGAGCCAGCGCGCCAGTTCGAGCGCCCGGGCCGACTGCGCCTCCATGCGGATGGACAGCGTTTCCAGCCCCTTCAGAATGATCCAGGCGTTGAACGGCGACAGCGTGGGGCCGGCGGTGCGCAGGAAGCGCAGCACCTCGTCCATCTCCGCCTTGCGGCCGCACACCGCACCTCCCAGTACGCGGCCCTGCCCGTCCAGATACTTGGTGGCCGAGTGGATGATGATGTCAGCCCCGAGTTCGAGCGGCTTCTGGAGCGCCGGCGAACAGAAGCAGTTGTCGACCGCCAGCAGCGCGCCGGCGTCGTGTGCCACCCCTGCGACCGCTGCGATATCGATCACCTCGGTCAACGGGTTCGACGGCGTTTCGATGAAGAACAGACGGGTGGTCGGCCGCACGGCCGCACGGTAGGCCGCGATGTCCGTCGCATCCACCAGCGTGGTCGAAATGCCGAACTTCTCGAAGTAGTTGGCGAACAACTGCTGGGTCGAGCCGAAAATGCTGCGCGAGGCGATGATGTGGTCGCCGCTCTTGAGCAGCGCCATCACCATCGACAGGATGGCCGACATGCCGGAACTGGTGGCCACGCACGCCTCGGCGCCCTCCAGCGCGGCGAGGCGGTCCTGCATCATCGTGACGGTCGGATTGGTGAAGCGCGCATACACGTTGCCCGGCGTGACCCCGGAAAAGCGCGCCGCCGCCTCGGCGGCGTTGTTGAACACGAAGCTCGACGTCAGGTACAGCGCTTCGCTGTGTTCGCCGAACTGGCTGCGCTCGATGCCGGCGCGTACGGCCAGTGTTTCCGGATCGTACTGATCCGGATCGAATGCCGCCCGGGCGGACGACGGATGTTCAGGACTGCTCATGCTGTGCTCCAGCCGACGCGAGTGCCGGCAACCAGGTATCGAAAATGCAGAAGACGGACAAGCGAAAACACGGGCCCCAAACGAAAAACCCGCTTTGCCGACAGGGCAAAACGGGTTCGGGAATGCATTCGTTTCGCCGCTTTAGCCGTATTTGTCCGGGTCGCTGCCTCGACGAGACTTCGACCCGCGCGCCCGCAAGCTGGATTCAAATCGGCGCGTATCCGGACATTACTGCCGGTGCGCCGGGCAGGTCAAGCCGGATGTCGGGAAAGCGCATGAACCGGAGTCACGCTCAGGCGTTCTCTTCCGACGTGACCAGATTCAGGTCGAGCTGGCCGCTGTCGTCCTCGGTCTGCCGTGGCGCGCCCTTGCGCTGGTTCTCGACGCCATCGAGATAGGCGGCGGTCACGTCGCCAGTGACGTAGCAGCCGTCGAAGCAGGACGTTTCGAACTGTTCGATCGACGGGTTGCAGGCGGTGATCGAGGCCTTGAGCATGTCCAGCGTCTGGTAGATCAGTTCGTCGGCCCCGATGGCGACGCGGATTTCCTCGTCCGAGCGGTTGGCCGCGATCAGTTCGTCGCGGGTCGGCATGTCGATCCCGTACACGTTGGCGAAACGCACCGGTGGCGCAGCCGACGCGAAGTACACCTTCAGCGCGCCGGCTTCGCGCGCCATCGCGACGATTTCCTGGCTGGTCGTGCCGCGCACGATCGAGTCGTCGACCAGCAGCACGTTCTTGCCGCGGAACTCCTGCGTGATCGCATTCAGCTTCTGGCGCACCGATTTCCGGCGTACCGCCTGGCCCGGCATGATGAAGGTGCGGCCGATGTAGCGGTTCTTCACGAACCCCTCGCGGTAAGGCACGTCGAGCACGCGGGCCAGTTCCATCGCCGACGGGCGGCTGGAATCCGGGATCGGGATGACGGCGTCGATCTGCAGCCCGCCGTGGTCGCGCTGGATCTTCTGGGCGAGGAATTCACCCATCTTCACCCGTGATTCGTACACCGACACGCCATCCATCAGCGAGTCGGGGCGCGCCAGATAGACGTATTCGAACAGACAGGGCGCCTGCGTCGGGTGCGCGGCGCATTGCAGCGACTGCATCGTGCCTTCCGGCGAGATCAGCACGGCTTCACCCGGCGCGATGTCGCGCAGCAGCGTGAAGCCCAGGGTATCGAGCGCAACGCTTTCCGAGGCGACCAGCCATTCGGTGCCCTGTTCGGTCTCATGCGTGCCGATGACCAGGGGGCGGATGCCGTAGGGGTCGCGGAACGCCAGCAGGCCGAAACCGGCAATCATCGCGACCACGGCGTAGGCCCCGCGGCAGCGGCGATGCACGCCGGCCACGGCGCGGAACACCGTCTGCTCATCGAAGGTCGGCCGCTCGCGCAGCGACTGCATCATTTCGTGCGCCAGTACGTTCAGCAGCACTTCGGAATCGGATGTGGTGTTGATGTGCCGCAGGTCGGTGCGGAACATGTCGACCTTCAGCTCTTCGGAATTCGTCAGGTTGCCGTTGTGCGCCAGCACGATGCCGAACGGCGAATTGACGTAGAAGGGTTGCGCCTCGGCCGCGTTGTAGGCCGATCCGGCAGTCGGGTAGCGCACGTGCGCGATGCCCCAGTCACCGAGCAGGGTACGCATGTTGCGCGTGCGGAACACGTCGCGCACCAGCCCGGAACTCTTGTGCATGTGGAATTTCTGGCCCTGCGCGGTGGCGATGCCGGCCGCGTCCTGGCCACGGTGCTGCAGCACGAGCAGTCCGTCGTACAGGAGCTGATTGACGGGAGAGGTGGCAACGACGCCGAGTATTCCGCACATGATGGTCAGGCCTTAAATCGAATCTTCTTTGCCACTGCATCCGGCAGCCACGGGCGCAGGGCGATTGCTGCGGTTTCCAGCGGCGGCGTCAGCGCCGCCGCGCGCCACCACGGTTGTTCGGGGGCGGGCGTGAACGCTGCACCGACCACGATTAGAAGCAGTATAAATGCGGCCCGAGCCAGCCCAAACAAGCCCCCGAGCACCCGATCGGGAAAATCGAGTCCGGTGGCCTTGATCAGCGAGCGCAGAACCCAGCGCAGTACGCCGCACAACAGCAGCACCGCGACGAAGGCGAGCGCGAAACCGCTGACCATGCGCAAGCCCGGATCCTGCAGGCCGGCCGGCAGCAGCGTGGCGACGTCGCCACCGAACTGTCGGGCGACAATGAAGGCGAGCACCCACGCCGCCAGGGCAATCACTTCGCTGACCAGACCGCGCATCAACCCGATTGCCGTGGACACCGCCACGATGGCGATCAGGATGTAGTCCAGCACGGTCATGCAGCCGGCGCCACCATGGAACGCATGCCGGCACCTTCAAGCTTGCGCTGCGCGGCTTCGGCTGCAGCGCGCGTCGGGAACGGGCCGACCTTGACGCGCGTCCGGGACTGGCCGTTCTCCAGCTTCACCGGCTCGGTGAAGGTGGGGAAGCCCAGTTCCTTCGCGCGCGCCCGGAGTTTGGCCACATTCGCGGCGTCGCTGAACACGCCCAGCTGCAGAGCGAAGGACCCCGACTTGCCATCGAGCAGGGCCGCCACACGCGACGCTTCGCTCGCTGCAGCGGGCGCGGACGCCGGTTTGGGCGGCTCGGCCTTCGGTGGCGGCGCGGGAATGGGCGCAGGAACGGGCGCAGCTGGTGCGGGCGGTGCGACGGGGGCTGACCCGGTCGTCGCCGGTGCGGTGGATTCGGTATCCGGCGGCGCGGGCGGAATCATCACGTCGGTATCCGCCGGCTCGGGGCGCACCGGCTGGGCGAGCGCCGGCAGACTGTCACGCGGCGGAATGCGCACTGCGATGTCCTGCGCCGGGGCGCGCGGCTCATGGTCCATCACGACCGGCAGCACAATGGCCGCGGTCAGCGCGAGCGCGATGGCGCCGAGCAGGCGCCGGCGGGCGCGCTTGCGCAATTCAGTCTGGAGATCGGGTGCGGTAGAAGCCACGTCGGGCGCATCCTGCGGGTGGGTTCAGCCTTTTGAAGGCAGGGGCGAGCGCGCGTATTCGCGCATGACTTCGGCGACGGTGAGGAAGGATCCGAACACAACGATTCTATCATCTGCACCCACCCGTTCCCGGGTGGCCTGCCATGCGTCGACCGGGCTGGCAAAGGTCGACACGCTGCCCGGAATACCCTGTCCGGCAATCATTTCGGCGATGTCGCCGGCCAGCGTACCGCGCGGGCCGCCGAGGTCGCACAGCATCCAGTGGTCGATGCGCCCCTTGAGCCGGTCAAGCACGCCGGCGATGTCCTTGTCGCGCAACATGCCCAGCACGGCCCAGGTTTCCGGGTAGAACCCCATGCTCGACAGGTTTTCGTTCAGCACCGAGGCGGCATGCGGGTTGTGCGCGACGTCGAAGATGACCGACGGACGGCCGGGCATCACCTGGAAGCGGCCGGGCAGTTCGACCGTCGCCAGCCCGAGCCGGATGTCGCCGACGGATACCGGAACCTGGTCGGACATGGCGTCCAGCGCGGTGATCACCGCCGATGCATTGAGCAGCTGGTTGGCACCGCGCAGCGCCGGATAGCCCAGCCCGCCACGCTTGACCAGTCGTTCCGGCTCGCGCCGCCAGTACCCCCACTGCTGCCGGTCACCGGCAAAGCCGAAATCGCGGCCGGACACCTTCAGTACTGCGCCGATGGCCTGCGCGTACTCGATCACCGTGGCAGGCGGCATCGGATCACCGACGATGGCAGGACGCCCCGCACGGAAGATGCCGGCCTTCTCGCGGCCGATCAGCTCCCGCGTGTCACCGAGATATTCCATGTGGTCGAGATCGACGCTGGTGACGATGGCGCAATCGGCATCGAACGCGTTCACCGCATCAAGACGGCCGCCCAGCCCCACTTCCATCACGATCACATCGAGGTCGGCGCGCTCGAACACCTGCCACGCCCCCAGGGTGCCGAACTCGAAATAGGTCAGCGCGGTGTCGCCGCGCGCCTGTTCGACCTCGGCAAATCCGGCGCACAGGGCGTCATCGCTGGCCGGCTCGCCGTTGATCCGGACGCGTTCGTTGTAGGCCAGCAGATGCGGCGACGTGTAGGTGCCGACACGATATCCGGCGCAGCGCAGGATGCGTTCGAGCATCGCACAGGTCGAGCCCTTGCCGTTGGTGCCGCCGACGATGAACAGCGGGATGGTCTGCGTGATGCCGAGCGCCGCCTTGACGCTGAGCACGCGGTCCAGCCCGAGCTGGATCACCTTCGGATGCAGGCTTTCAAGGTGCTGCAGCCACTCGGTCAGCGTCAGCGGCATGTGATCGACGGGCCGGGCACGGTGGTCATGCGACGCAGCGGTCGCGGAGCGGTCCGGTTCAGCACGTCAATGCCGGCATGCGTTGCAGCGCGGACAGCAGGCCGGCGATGCGGTCGGGCATTTCGCGGCGATCGACAATCATGTCGACAGCGCCCTTCTCGACCAGGAATTCGGCGCGCTGGAAGCCTTCAGGCAGCTTTTCGCGCACGGTCTGCTCGATCACGCGCGGGCCGGCGAAGCCGATCAGCGCGCCCGGTTCGGCGATGACGATGTCGCCCATGAAGGCGAAGCTGGCGGACACCCCGCCCATGGTCGGGTCGGTCAGCACCGAAATGAAGGGCAGCTTGTGCTGGGCCAGCTGGGTCAGGGCAGCGGTGGTCTTGGCCATCTGCATCAGGGAAAAGAGGCCCTCCTGCATGCGCGCGCCGCCACTCGCCGCAATGCAGACGAAGGGAAGGCGCTGTTCGACCGCGACGCGCACGCCGCGCACGAAGCGTTCGCCAACGACCGAACCCATTGATCCGCCCAGAAATTCGAACTCGAAACAGGCGACCACCACCGGCACGGTCCGGATCGCGCCCTGCAGCACGATGAGTGCGTCACCTTCGCCGGTTTCGTCGGCGGCCGCGTTCAGACGGTCGGCGTAGCGCTTGCTGTCGCGGAACTTCAGCGGATCGACCGGCATGACCTCGGCACCGATCTCGAAGCGGCCTTCACGGTCGAGCAAGGCATCCAGCCGCACGCGGGCGCGCACCCGCGAGTGGTGATTGCACTTCGGGCAGACGCCGGTATTGGCCGCCAGATCGGCGGTGTAGAGCACGGCTTCGCAGGCCGGGCACTTCGACCACAGGCCTTCCGGAACCGACTTGCGTCCGGCGGCCTCGCTGCGGTTGATCTTCGGCGGCAGAAGTTTCTGCAGCCAGCTCATGCCGCCACCTCGACGCTGTCCATCGCCGCGCGGATGCCGCTCAGCAGCGTCTTCACGCGCGGCAGTATCTCGTCTGCCGGACTGTTCTCGATTTCCTCGATGATGCGGCTGCCGATGACGACCGCGTCCGCCACGGAAGCCAGCGCCTTCGCCGAGGCGCCGTCACGTACGCCGAAACCGACGCCGACCGGCAGGCCGACCATGTCGCGGATCAGCGGAATGCGCTTCGATACGGCATCGATGTCGATGTGGCCGGCGCCGGTCACGCCTTTCAGCGACACGTAATAGATGTAGCCGCTGCCGATTTCGCCGACGGCGCGGATCCGCGCGTCAGTCGAGGTCGGCGCCAGCAGGAAGATGACGTCCAGACCGGCCGCGCGTACCACCCTGGCGAATTCGCGCGATTCTTCCGGCGGGTAATCCACGACCAGCACACCATCTGCACCGGCGGACGACGCCGCGTCGGCGAACGCGTCGACACCCATGGCCTCGATCGGGTTGGCATAGCCCATCAGCACCACCGGCGTCGTCGTGTTGCGGGTGCGGAACTCGGCCACCGCCGCGATCACCTGGCGCAGGGACACCTTCTTGAGCAACGCCCGCTCGGAGGCGCGCTGTATCGTCGGACCATCGGCCATCGGGTCGGAAAAAGGCACCCCGAGTTCGATGATGTCGGCGCCCGCCTCGACCAGCGTGTGCATCAGGGGCACCGTGACCGACAGGTCGGGGTCGCCCGCGGTGACGAATGGAATCAGCGCCTTGCGACCGGCGGCGTCCAGCGCGGACAGTGTTTGAGTGATTCGGGACATTTTCGGAAACCGTCGCCGGGCGGCTTCCGCCACCCGGCCGACAACAGGATGGTGGAAAAGCAGGTCAGAACTTGATGCCGGACTTCTCGGCCACGGTATGCATGTCCTTGTCGCCGCGGCCGGACAGGTTGACCAGCAGCACCGCGTCCTTCGACATGCCCGCCGCCATCTTCATGGCGTAGGCGACGGCATGGGACGATTCGAGCGCCGGAATGATGCCTTCCATGCGGCAGGTCTTGTGGAAGGCGGCGAGCGCTTCCTCGTCGTCGATCGCCACGTACTCGGCGCGGCCACAGTCCTTCAGCCAGGCGTGTTCCGGGCCGACGCCCGGGTAGTCGAGACCGGCCGACACCGAATGCGTCTCGATGATCTGGCCGTTCTCGTCCTGCAGCAGATAGGTGCGATTGCCATGCAGCACGCCCGGACGCCCGGCACACAGCGACGCCGAATGCATGCCGGTCGAAATACCGTGTCCCGCTGCCTCGACGCCGATCAGGCGCACGTCCGGATAGGGAATGTAGGGATAGAAGATGCCCATCGCATTCGATCCGCCACCGACACAGGCGATCACCGCGTCCGGCTGACGGCCGATCATTTCCGGCATCTGCCACTTGCACTCTTCGCCGATGACCGACTGGAAGTCGCGCACCATCATCGGGTAGGGATGCGGGCCGGCCACGGTACCGATGATGTAGAAGGTGTTGGCGACGTTGGTCACCCAGTCGCGCATCGCTTCGTTCAGCGCGTCCTTCAGGGTCTTCGAGCCGCATTCGACGGGAACCACCGTCGCGCCCAGCAACTTCATGCGATAGACGTTGGCGGCCTGGCGCTTCACATCCTCGCTGCCCATGTAGACGACGCATTCCATGCCGAGCCGGGCGGCGATCGTCGCGGTGGCCACGCCGTGCTGGCCGGCACCGGTTTCAGCGATCACACGCGGCTTGCCCATGTGCTTGGCCACCATGGCCTGGCCGATCACGTTGTTGATCTTGTGGGCGCCGGTGTGGTTCAGGTCTTCACGCTTGAGGTAGATCTGCGCGCCACCCGCCGCTTCGGACAGGCGACGGGCGTGGAAGATCGGGCTCGGGCGACCGACGTAGTGCTTCAGTTCGTACTCGAATTCAGCGCGGAACGCCGGTTCGTCCTTCAGTGATTCGTAGGTATCCCGCAGCTCATCGAGCGCGGCAATCAGGGTTTCGGCGACGAATGTGCCGCCGTACGGGCCAAAATGTCCGGTCGTGTCCGGCAGGTTGTAGGCGGAGGCAGATACCTCAGCCGGCAGGTCGAGCTTCCCCATTTTCCACTCCTGATATGAACGCAGCCACCCTGGCCACGTCCTTGATTCCTTTGGCGGATTCCACTCCGCTGCTCACATCGACCGCGGCCGGCGCCACACGCCGAACCGCATCTGCCACAGTCTCCGGGTCCAGGCCGCCGGACAGAATGACCGGCAGTGGAAGGTCGGGCGGGATCAGCGACCAATCGAAGCTTTTGCCGGAGCCTCCCCAGGCATCGGAGTAGGCGTCCAGCAGCAGCGCACGCGCTGCGCGAAACCTGACCGCGTATTCTAGCAAATCCAGCCCCGGCCTCACCCGGACTGCTTTGATGTAGGGCAGGCCGAAACGTTCGCAGTCGTCCGGCGTCTCGTCGCCATGAAACTGCAGGCAATCGAGGCGCGCTCCGCGCGCGGCCTCGCCGATCAGCCCGGCGTCTTCATTGACGAACAGCCCGACCCGCGCCACGAACGGCGGCACCCGCGACGCCAGCGCCGCGGTCCGTTCGACGGTCACCGCACGCGGGCTGGGCGGATAAAGCACGAATCCGACGGCGTCGATACCGAGCGCCAGTGAAGCTTCGAGGTCGGTTTCGCGCGTGAAGCCACACACCTTGATACGGGTCTTGCGCACCATGCGTCCTCGAGGTTGATCGTCGCGGCTTCAGCCGGGTGTCACGCCGGCCCGATGGGCGGAAGGCGCAATCCTCGCTGGGCTTCCGGCAAACGCCACTCCGCATCGTAGCCCACACCGACCAGATAGAGGCCACTGGCAGAAAAAGTCGGCGCCCCCAGGCGCCGGTCCCGTCCTGCCAGCAGTTCGCTCACCCATGGCGGATCACGCCGGCCGCACCCCACTTCGACCAGCGCGCCGACAATGTTTCGCACCATGTGATGCAGAAAGGCATTGGCGGTCAGGTCGAGCAGCAGCCAGTCGCCGCGGCGCGCCAGCGACAGCGCAGACAAGGTGCGTACGGGACTGTGCGCCTGGCATTCCGACGACCGGAAGGCGGAAAAGTCATGCGTGCCGACCAGATCCGCGCCAGCTGCCTGCATGCGGAACTCGTCGAGCGGACGATGGAACCAGCCGGCAAGCGTGGCTGCCAGTGCCGGACGCACAGGATGGTTGTAGAGGCAGTAGCGGTAGCTGCGGGAATGCGCCGAAAAGCGCGCGTTGAAATCGCTCGCGACCGGCGCGGCCCAGCGCACCGCAACTGACGGGGGCAACAGCGCATTGCAGCCGCGCACCCATGCCGTATCCGGGCGATGCGCCGACGTGTCGAAATGCACCACCTGCGCTGTCGCATGGACGCCGGTATCGGTACGGCCGGAGGCCTGCACGCGAACCGGATGCGCTGCGATGGAGGACAGGGCGGCTTCCAGCGTGTCCTGCACCGTCGGGCCGGCTGCCTGCGACTGCCAGCCACGAAAGGCCGATCCGTCGTATTCGACACCCAGTGCGAGGCGCATGTCAGGCCCAGTACCAGAGGGCGAGCACGGCAGCGGCCAGTACGACACGATCCATCTTGGCCAGCGGCGCACACATTTCAACCGGGACAGACGTTGCACTGTCGCCGTCCTCCAGCCATGAACGCCAGCTGCGCCCGGGCACCTGATGGTCGATTTCGTGCAGCACCAGTTGCAGGCGCAAGGCGAAGCTTCCCGACGACGGATGATCCGCCGACAAGGGATGAACCAACCGGTGGATGGCTCCGGTCAGCCGGGCCGGCGTCATCCGGTCCAGCAGCACGGCAACGGCAGCGGCCATCCCGGTGAGCTTGCTCATGGCCGACAGGGCGGCCAGCAGACCTTCGACACTCGGCCCCGCCGGGAAATCAGGTATCAGCAGACGCCCGGGCGTAGCGAGCGCAAAGGTGAACAGGATGGCAAGCAGCAGCCAGCGCAGGCGGCGCAGCAGGCGGAGGAAAGGTCGTGCCGCCAAAAGAAGGGCGCACGTGATGGATAGGGCCGACCACAGCTCGTGCCATGGCGAGCCCGCCACCTGTCCGGCAAGCAGCCAGACCAGCCAGAGCGCGAGCAATGTCGCCGCATGCAGGCGGGGTGCGGCAGGTTCAGTGTCGGTGGCGTACATGGGGGTGACGCAGGAAATTTGCGTCAAGCATAGCGCCCGGCGAGGCCGGGACATACGGGACAGCGTGGAGTCTTCAGCCGGCGCGCGGATGTGCGTGCCGCAGGGAGCGGATCGGCGCGAAGGCCGATCCATCCGCTGCAATGCCCCGTTCAGGCAAGTTTCGCGAGCATTTCGCTCGCCTGCGACTGCTGATCCGCCGTGCCTTCACGCACCACTTCCTGCAGCAGTTCGCGCGCACCTTCCTTGTCGCCCATCTCTTCATAGGCGCGCGCCAGTTCAAGCTTGGTCTCCGCTTCTTCGGCGGCCGTTTGCGGCGGCTCTTCGGTCGCGAGCATGTCTTCCGGATTGATCACGGTGGATACCGACGACTCGCTCAGGTCAGGCAGCGCCTGCGGCGGTGGTTCGTCGAACGCCTGCACCGCATCACCGACGACATCCGTTTCCAGTGCATGGAGCGGGTCGCCGACAATGTCGGTTTCGAGCGTGGACGGATCGGTACCCAGATCGAGATTGATATCCGACAGGTCGATCACCGGTTCGGCCGTCGCCTGCGCCGGCGCGTCCGATGCGTCGAAATTGAAGTCGATCAGATTACCCACGTCCGTGCGTTCCAGATCGACCACGGCGCCGCTGGCCGCGGCATCCGGATTGGCATCGCCCGCTGCCGGCAGTGACAGATCCAGATCGAATCCCTGCGACGACTGGGCAAGCGCTTCCGCGGTATCGGCGACGTTCTTTTCAAGAACGACCGTGCTGACGTCCTTCTTCGGTTCGTCGGACGTGAAGTCGAGCCCAAGATCGAAATCCAGCGAAGAATCCGCGTCCGACTCTTCTCCCGGCTTGGTCATCGTCGTGGCGACGCCAACGGCGGGTGCCTCCGCCACCGGCTCCGAAGACTGCAGATCGAGATCGAAATCAAGCTCCGCATCAACCTTCGCTGCAGGCGCTTCGGGGGCCCCCTGGTCGATCTTGTTCAGATCCAGCGCAATGGTGGGTTCGCTGCCCGATGCGAGCTGGCCGATGTCGCCAGGCAAGGTCCAGGTATCGCGCATCTTGTCGGCGCCCGACACGACGACGGTCGCCGCCATCGACGCCTGTTCGTCAAAACCGTCATCCGGTGCATCGGCACCGCCGCCATACAGCGGATTGGTCGGATCAACCGAGCGGCCCAGCAAGGCAGCCTTTTCCCAGTCCGCGCCGCGACCGCCGGTCTGCGCATACAGCTCGGTCGCCATCGTTTCGAACGGCTTGACCGATTTCCGCTGAGCGTAGATCTCGAGCAGCTTCAGATGAATGGCGTGACGGCTCGGCTCGGTCTTCAGCGCTTCGAGCAGGATTTCCTCCGCCTGCGCATCGCGCCCGTACGCCATGTAGACGTCTGCTTCCGCCACCGGATCAACACCTTCGTCAGCGTCGATCGACGACAGCGAGGACTGGCTGAAATCGGTCTGGATCGAACTGGCGCTGGTATCGACGCTCTGGCCGCCGCCCGTTGCGCCGATCACCGACGACGCGGCAGGCGCTGCTTCAAGGCCCGCCGTGGTCGAAGGCGTTGCGTCCTGAGTTGTCTGGCGGGCCTTCGACTTGCGGTACCCGAGATAACCCAGGACGAGCAGCAACACGGCCCCCAGCCCGCCCAGCGTCTTGGGATCCGAGAACAATCCTGGCTGTTCAGCTTCCACGGCGGGTTCGGGTTCCGGCGCCGGAACCGGTGCGGCGACCGGCGGCGCAGGTTCCACCGTGGGTGGCTCGACCGCCACCGGCGGCTCGACCGGCTTCTCTGCCGGCTTCTCGTCTGCGAGAGCCACCAGATCCGGCACTTCCTTGTCCTCGGGTTTGGCCGCATCGGCTGCGAGATCCGGCACCGGCTTTTCGGCCGGCGCAACCACAGGCGCCGGAGCCGGCGCTGGGGCCGGAGCGGACGCCGGCGCAGGCGTCGGAACCGGCGGTGCTGCCGCCTGCTGCTGAGCCTGTGCCATCGGGGTGTTCTTCAGTTCGACCAGCTTCTGCAGCTCCCGCACGTTTCGTTCGAGATCGGCCAGACGGCTGTTGGCGTCCTTGAGCGCGCGTTCCTTGGCAACCACCTCTTCTTCAAGGGCACTGATCTTGCGGTCGCTTTCCGCAGCCGACTTCGACACCCTGACTTGGTCGGATGCCGCCGCTGCAGACGGTGCGCGATCGTCGACCCGCGCCTCGATCTTGCCGGAGGCGGCACGACTGCCGGTGTCTGCCGCCGATGTCGAATCGGCCACGGCACCCGCCAGTCGAGCGCGATAGGCCGCGAAGTCGCTGGTCTGGGCCATCACGATCTTGCGCGCTTCCTGCGGCGACACGGCTTGCGCAGCGGACTGATCAGGAATGGCGAGAATGCGCCCGGCACGCAGGCGATTCATGTTGCCGTTGTCGAAGGCTTCGGGATTCGCCTGGACCAGTGCCACGAGCATCTGGTCCAGGCTGACGCCGGCCGGAACGTACTCGCCTGCGATACGGCTCAGCGTATCGCCGCGTTTCACCTCATAGGCGTTGTCGGCGGGTGCGCGCGTCGGCGCGACCGGCGCCCTGGTCACTGCACGGGGCTCTGCACTCCTGACGACAACCGGGTCGACCGGCGCCTGTCGCGGCATGTCCGCCGGATCGAGCAGAAAGGTGTATTCGCGAACGAGCTTGCCGGACGACCAGTTGAGCTCGATCAGGACATCAAGATAAGGCTCGTTGACCACCCGCTCGCTGGTCACGACCAGCACCGGGCGCGCACCGCGCTTTTCCACTGCGACCTTGACGCCGCTCAGACTGGTGGCGTATTCGACGCCGGCCTGCTTGAAGGCGCTTGGCGGCGCGAGCCTTGCGGTCATCGAAGCCAGTTCGTCCGCGCTGGCGGACAACTCGACTTCGGCACGGAGGGTCTGTCCGATCGCGGACTGGACAGTAAGTTTGCCCAGACCGGCTGCGCCGGCTGTCAGCGGGAGCGCTGACAGCAACGCGGTCAACAGGCGGATCGAATGTTTTTTATCGCTATGACGCACCGCGTTTTCCTCGCGCGCTAAAACCCAAATCTCAAAATAACATCATGGTCTTAGCACTGCAAGCTAAACAGTCGCTTTATGTTGCGATACTGTCTGTTACGACACGCCGCGCACGCTGTTGCGAGGTGTCGATGCGAGGTCAGGCTTCGATCAGGATGCGCAGCATGCGGCGTAGCGGTTCGGCGGCGCCCCACAGCAACTGGTCGCCGCACGTGAATGCACCGAGATACTCCGGCCCCATATTGAGTTTGCGTACGCGACCGACCGGAATGGTCAGCGAACCGCTGACCGCGGCCGGCGTCAGGTCGCGCATGCTGTCCTCTCGATGATTGGGTACGAACTTCACCCAGGCATTCGCTTCGCGGATCATGCTTTCGATCTCGTCCAACGGCACATCGCGGCGCAACTTGATAGTGAGCGCCTGAGAATGGCAGCGCATCGCACCGACGCGAACGCAGATGCCGTCGATCGGGGTGATCGCCGATCCGCTGCGACCGAGGATCTTGTTGGTCTCAGCCTGGCCCTTCCACTCTTCCTTGCTCTGGCCGCTTTCGAGTTCCTTGTCGATGTACGGGATCAATGAACCCGCCAGCGGCGCGCCGAAATTCGCCTTCGGGAAATCGGCGCTGCGCAGGCTTTCGGTGACCGCGCGATCGATGTCGAGGATGGCCGACGAACTGTCCTTCAGCATCGGCGCGGCAACGCCGTGCAAGGTACCCATCTGCGACAGCAGTTCGCGCATGTTCTGCGCGCCCGCACCCGACGCCGCCTGATAGGTCATGGCGCTCATCCACTCGACCAGACCGGCCGAGAACAGCGCGCCGACGCCCATCAGCATCAGGCTGACCGTGCAGTTGCCGCCGATGTAGTTCTTCACGCCGCCGGCCAGGCCGGCCTTGATCACGTCCATGTTGACCGGATCGAGGATGATGATGGCGTCGTCCTTCATGCGCAGCGCCGACGCGGCGTCGATCCAGTAGCCCTTCCAGCCGGTGGCACGCAGCTTCGGAAACACCTCGTTCGTGTAGTCGCCGCCCTGGCAGGTGATGATGATGTCCATCTTCGCCAGCTGGCCGACGTCGGCGGCATCGAGCAGCGGCGCAGTGCCCTGCCCGACGTCCGGACCGGCCGCACCGACGCTGGACGTGGTGAAGAACACCGGCTCGACCAGCGAAAAATCACCCTCCTCGCGCATGCGCTGCATGAGCACCGAACCCACCATGCCGCGCCACCCCACCATACCCAGCTTCAACATTGTCTTGCCCTCTGAGCGTTACAGCGCCGCGATGACCGCGTCGCCCATTTCCTTCGTACCCACGCGCTGCGTGCCGGCTTCGTAGATGTCACCGGTGCGGAAGCCCTGGGCCAGCACCTTGCGCACCGCATTTTCGATGCGCACCGCGTTCGCCTCGTCCTCGCCGCTGTAGCGCAGCAGCATCGCCGCCGACAGGATGGTTGCCAGCGGATTGGCCACGCCCTTGCCGGCGATGTCCGGCGCCGAGCCGTGGCTGGGCTCGTACAGCCCCTTGTTGTTCGCGTCCAGCGAGGCCGAAGGCAGCATGCCGATGGAACCGGTCAGCATCGACGCCTCGTCCGACAGGATGTCGCCGAACATGTTGCCGGTGACGATCACGTCGAACTGCTTCGGCGCCTTCACCAACTGCATCGCGGCGTTGTCGACCAGCATGTGCGACAGCTCGACATCCGGATAATCGGCGGCCATGGCCGTGATGACCTCGCGCCACAGCTGGGTGCATTCGAGCACGTTCATCTTGTCGACCGAACAGAGCTTGCCGCCGCGCTTGCGCGCCGCTTCGAAGGCGACGCGCCCGATGCGGCGGATTTCCTCTTCAGCGTAGATCATCGTGTTCCAGCCGACACGCTGACGGCCCCATTGCGTGTCGCGCTCCTCGATGCCGCGCGGCTGGCCGAAATAGATGTCGCCGGTCAGTTCGCGCACGATCAGGATGTCCAGTCCGGACACCACCTCGGGTTTCAGCGACGAGGCGTTCGCCAGCTCCGGATACAGGATGGCCGGGCGCAGGTTGGCGAACACGCCCAGTTCGGCGCGGATGCCCAGCAAACCGCGCTCGGGGCGCTGTTCGCGCGGCAGCGTGTCCCACTTCGGACCGCCGACCGCGCCGAGCAGGATGGCGTCGGCTTCGCGCGCCAGCTTCGAGGTCGCTTCCGGGTAGGGCTTGCCGGTGGCGTCCACCGCGCAGCCGCCGAGCAGCGCCTGTTCGAATTCGATCTTCAGCCCGTCGCTGCGCAGCGCTTCGAGCACGCGCAGCGCCTCGGCCGTGATTTCGATGCCGATGCCGTCACCGGGAATAACGCAGACTTTCAATGGACGCTCCAGAGTTCAGGCAAACAGCCAGGGTTGTTCGATGCGACGACGCGCTTCGAATTCGCGGATCTTGTCCGCCTGACGCAAGGTCAGGCCGATGTCGTCGAAGCCGTTCAGCAGGCAGTACTTGCGGAAGGCTTCGACGTCGAAGCGGATGACGTGGCCGTCCGGCCGGATCACGGTCTGGCTTTCCAGATCGATGCGCAGCCGGTAGCCCGGTGTGCCGGCGCACTGCAGGAACAATTGTTCCAGTTCGGTCTGCGGCAGACGGATCGGCAGCAGGCCGTTCTTGAAGCAGTTGTTGAAGAAGATGTCGGCGAACGTGGTGCCGAGGATGGCGCGGAAGCCGAAATCCTCGATCGCCCAGGGCGCGTGTTCGCGCGACGAGCCGCAACCGAAGTTCTCGCGCACCAGCAGGATGCTGGCGCCCTGGAAGCGCGGCTGGTTCAGCACGAAGTCGGGATTGAGCGGCCGCTTCGAATGGTCCTGCCCCGGCTGGCCGACATCGAGATAGCGCCATTCGTCGAACAGCGTCGGGCCGAAGCCCGAACGCTTGATCGACTTCAGGTACTGCTTCGGAATGATGGCGTCGGTGTCGACGTTCGCGCGATCCAGCGGCGCGACCAGTCCGTCAAGTGTGGTGAAAGGGTTCATTGCGTGATTGGCCTGGTTCTTTCTCTGACTTTGCGCTGGCAGTGGCTATTTCGCCGACTTCTCGATGGCTTCGCCACCCTTCTTGATGTCCTTGCCCAGCCCTTCGACGGTGTTGCAACCCGCCAGCAGCAGCGCCATGGCGCTCATGCACACTACGATCAGCTTCATGCCCACTCTCCCGGATTTTCAAACGACATCGCGCACATCGGCGAAGCGGCCGGCAATCGCCGCCGCCGCCGCCATCTGCGGACTGACCAGATGGGTGCGTCCGCCGGCACCCTGACGACCTTCGAAATTGCGGTTCGAGGTCGAGGCGCAGCGCTCGCCCGGGTCGAGCCGGTCGGCATTCATGCCCAGACACATCGAACAACCCGGCTCGCGCCACTCGAAGCCGGCCGCCTTGAACACCTTGTCCAGCCCTTCGGCTTCGGCCTGCGCCCGGACCAGGCCGGAGCCCGGCACCACCATGGCCAGCTTGACGTTGTCGGCAATGTGCCGCCCCTGCACGACCTTGGCGGCCGCGCGCAGGTCCTCGATACGCGAATTGGTACAGGAACCGATGAACACCTTGTCGATCCGGATCTGATCGATCGGGGTACGCGGGGTCAGCCCCATGTACTGCAGCGCGCGCGCCACGCCTTCGCGCTGCACCGGATCAGCAAAATCCTCGGGCGCCGGCACCTGGCCACGGATGTCGGTCACCATTTCGGGTGACGTGCCCCAGGTGACCTGGGGCGTGATCCGCCGGGCATCGATGTCGACCACGCGGTCGTGCTGTGCGCCGTCGTCGGATTTCAGCGTGCGCCAGTACTCGACCGCCCGGTCCCACTGTTCGTCGCGCGGCGCAAACGGCCGGCCGCGCAGGTAGTCGATCGTGGTCTGATCGACGGCGACCATGCCGGCCCGCGCACCGGCCTCGATCGCCATATTGCACAGGGTCATGCGCCCTTCCATCGACAGCGCGCGGATGGCCGAGCCGCCGAATTCGATCGCGAAGCCGGTTCCGCCGGCGGTGCCGATCTGGCCGATCACGTACAGCGCGATGTCCTTGGCACTGACGCCGCGGCCCAGTTCGCCTTCGACCCGGACCAACATCGACTTCGATTTCTTCTGCAGCAGGCACTGCGTGGCCAGCACGTGTTCGACTTCCGACGTGCCGATGCCCTGCGCCAGACAGGCGAATGCGCCGTGCGTCGAGGTATGCGAGTCGCCGCACACCACGGTCATGCCGGGCAGGGTCACGCCGTTTTCCGGTCCGATCACGTGCACGATGCCCTGCCGCTTGTCGCGGTAGGGAAAATAGGCCAGCGCGCCGTAGGTGCGGATGTTGTCGTCCAGCGTTTCGACCTGAGCACGCGAGGTCGGGTCGGCCACCGCCAGATCCGAGCCGTCGGTCGGCACATTGTGATCGGCGGTCGCCACGATGGAACCCGTGCGCCAGGGCTTGCGACCGGCCAGACGCAGACCCTCGTAGGCCTGCGGGCTGGTGACTTCATGCACCAGGTGGCGGTCGATGTAGAGCAGCGTCGTGCCGTCGTCTTCGGTATGCACGACATGGCCGGACCACAATTTGTCGTAAAGCGTTTGCGCCATTGAAACGATTCCCGCTGATCAGCCAAACCGGAGATTATAACCGGCCGGCGGGCGCTCAGCCGTGCCCGGGCGCGCTTTCCGGGCGCCACATCCAGTGCAGCAAGGCGTAGCCGGCAACCGCGAAGAGGGCACTGACCGAGAACGCCCAGGCGCCGCCGAGCGGCGCCCACATCCAGCCGGCCAGCAAACCGCCCACCATGCCGCCGGCGCCGAAGGACACGCTGCCGTACAACGCCTGCGCCCGCGCCTGCTGGCGCGCGTCGAACCACTGGTTCAGCGCCGCCACCGAACCGGCATGAAAGGCGCCGAAGGTCAGGCCATGCAGCAGTTGCGCGCCGATCAGCCAGAGCGGTGCAGCGACCGCCCAGCCGATGACCGCGAAGCGGAGCACCGCCGCCATCAGCGCCACCAGCAACAACGCGCGCAGCGTGAAGCGGCGGAGCAGCCACGGCATGCACAGGAAAACGCCGATCTCGGCCAGCACGCCCAGCGTCCACAGCCCGCCGATCACCCGCTTGCTGTAACCGTGTTCGTCGAGATGGATCGAATAGAAGACATACAGCGCGCCATGCGCACAGCTCATGAAGAAGGCCGCGCCGAACAGCCCTGCAACCGGACGGCTGCGCAGGATGGCACGCAGCGACTGCGTGGCCGCCACTGCGCCGGCGTGCGCCGGCGCCTCCGGCACGCACATCGCGAACAGGAAGATGCCGGCCAGCAACAGACTGCAGGCCCACAGCACGGCATCCAGACCGGTGCGTTCGAGTACGTCGCCCAGCAGCAGCACCGTGACGACGAAGCCGACCGATCCCCAGACCCGGATGGCGCCGTAGCGCGACACGCTGGATTTCAGGTGTTCCAGCGTGAGCGCCTCGACCAGCGGCAGCGACGCACTCCAGAAGAAGGACATCAGCGCCATGGCGACGAAGACGCCGATGAACTGGTCGGTGGTGAAGAAGATCAGGAAACCGGCAAGACTGGCCAGCCCTGCCGCACGCACGATGGGCACCCGGGCACCGATGCGGTCGGCCAGCCAGCCCCACAGACTGGGCGCAAGAATCCGCATGACCTGCATCAGCGACATGACGATGGCGATGTCGGCCGCGGAGAAATGGATGGAAGAGAGGTAAAGGCCGAAGTAGGGCGAAAAGGCGCCTACGAAGGCGAAATAGAAGAAGTAATAGGCGGACAGCCGCCAGTAGGGAAGAGGCATCGGGCGAAGTCTACCCGAGCTGCCCGGGGCGTCGCAGGCCAGGGGCTGTGCTCGTTTGAGTCGTGCGTCACGTTGCCCCCGGCTGGACGCGTCGCGCCGCCTCGCCCTGCAATGCGCCGGCTGCACGCGTGATGTTGCGAACAGACCCTAGCGCGTGCCGTGCCGGAGCTGGATGGTGCCCTCGCCCACCCGCTGCGCGATCAGGTCGGACTGGATGCCTTCGCTGTAGCTGACGATTTCGTATCCCGCGAAACCGCCCGAGCGGGCGAGTTGTTCGGCACGACGCCGGAACACCATGCGCGCTTCGCCCTCGCCACCGGAACGCATGCGCACCTTCTTCATGCCCAGGTAGTAGGTGTCTTCGGACAGTTTGGCCTCGTCGATGGCCCAGTTCGGCGCCATCGGGTCGAGTACCAGATAGGCCACGTAGGCGGCGCCGGCGAAATAGATCAGCTTTTCCGGCGTGGTGGCATAGCCGGGCGTCAGCTGCAGCTTTGTATTCGGAATGACCGAACCTGAATTCGGCAGCGTGCGATCAAGCGACGTACATGCAGCCAGCAGGCAGGGGGCGATCAACGCGAGCATCCGTGAATTCATGGCGCGCCTCAGATGAAGTTGAACAGCGACAGCCCCGACACTTTAAGAAAGGACTGCTGCGCCGCCTGCAGATAGGTCTGTTGCTGCGTCAGGCGGCTGATCGCCTCGGTGTAGTTCAGCTCGCGCAGGTCGGCAAGCTGCGCCTGGAACTGCAGATCGACATCGGCACCGAGTGAATTCAGCGCATCCAGTTCGGCCGCGCGCGCGCCGATGCGCGAGCGCACGGTGAGCAGGGCTTCCTGTGCCTGATCGATATTGCCTATCGTGGCGGACAGCGTGTTGTTCAGCGCGGCGATGGCCACCGGATTGCCGTTGGTGCCGCCTTCCAGCGCCATCACGACGTCGGAGATGGTTTCGAACACGCTTTGCGTCGCGCTGCGATCAAGCGAAAAGCTGTCGCCGGTCGCCGGCGAGCCGGTGATCGAGAAGCGCGCACCGAGGTCGAACGCCGGTTCGGCGCCCTGCGAAGCCAGCGTGATCGTGTCGCCTTCGACATAGGTCCGCGGGTAAGGCGCGGCACCCGGCGCGGCGCCGGTCAGCATCGAATTGCCCGACGTGTTGTCGATGATGTCGTAGGTGGTGACGTTGTTGGTCACATCGAACACGATGTTGAAGCTGCCTCCGTTGGTCGCGGCGTTCCAGTCGACACCGCTGGTCACGCTGCCCAGATCACTGACTGCGCTGCCTGTGTTGCCGGCACCCGGGCTCATCGTGAAATCACCGTTGCCGGTGCGCATGCGCATGAACACCGTACTGCCGGAATCGCTGACTGCAATGCGCCGGGCGGAGCCGACCTGCGACTCGCGCTGACCGTCGTCGCCAGCGTAGGTGACGCCCGCCTCGATGCTGCCGGCGAACGGTTGCGTATCGCTGCGATAGCCCGAGAACAGGAAGTCGCCGAAGGCATCGCGCGAGTTGGCAACCCCCATCAGCCCGGCGAAGCTGCCGCGGATGTCGGTGGCGATCGATTTCAGGTCGCTGTCGCTGAGTGCGCCGTTGCCGGCCTGGATCAGACGTTCGCGGATCGAGGCGATCAGGTCGCCGGCGGTGGAAATCTGGGATTCGGCAAAGCCCAGCGCACTGGTCGCATCGCGCCGGTTCACGGCGTGCTGGTCGTTCATGGCCTTGGTCTGGTCTATTTCCAGCGCGGTGGCCGATGCAACCGGATCGTCCGACGGCGCGAGCACACGCTTGCCGGTGGACATCTGCTGCTGTGTCCGGAACAGCTCGCTGCTCTGGCGAACCAGCCCGGCGGTGCCGGTTTCGTAGATGGTGTTGGTGGATATGCGCATGTGATTCTCCTCAGCGGCCGATCTGCAGCAGGGTGTCGAACAGTCGGCTGGCCAGTTCGATCATCTTTCCGGCGGCCTGATAGGCCTGCTGGTAGCGCAGCAGGTTGGCCGCCTCTTCATCGAGATTCACGCCGGAGAGCGATTGCTGTGACTCTTCCACGCGCGACAGCAGCACCTTCTGCGCCGTCTGGTTCACCTGCACCTCGCGCGCCTGGGCGCCGATCGATGCCACCATCTGCGCATAGGCGCCCTGGAATCCGGTCGATCCGGCGGCCAGCGTGCCGGCGTTCTGCAGCGCACCCAGTGCGAGCAGATTGCGGTTGTCGCCCTGGCCACTGCTGTTCGGTGCGATGGTGAAGGTGTCACCATTGCGCGGCAGTCCGGACATCTGGAAGGTGAATCCACCCTGGCCGACGAAGGTGAAGCTCTTGCCGGCCGACTCGGTCGCCGGGTTGTAGGCAATCGTGCCGCCGGGGCCACCCGTCACGTTGAATACGTTCGTGGTGGCATCGAAGGTGAGCGTGATCGGGCCGCCCAGCGGCAGGCCGGTGGTCGAGGTCACCGTACCGGCGCTGATGCTGCCATTGCCGGTATTGGCCAGCGCCGCCGAGGTGCTGACCGGCATCGCCAGCGCCAGCATGCGCGGATCCGTGATGACGGTACGGATGTCCGAGCCGCCGTTGCGCGTCGGCTGGATCAGGAAGCTGTCGCCGGGAGCCAGCGTGGTCGCGCCCGAGTCGAGCGTGAAGCCCTGCGGACTGCCCGGCGGTGGCAATCCGCCCAGGGTCGCCGCCGACCAGCTCTGGTTGTCGGACATGCGTGTGAGCGTGTACGTGGCGCCATCAAAGGCCAGCCGGTAATCACTGGTGGTCAGCTGCGACGAATCGCTGATCGCGACATTGACCTGCGCGGCCGCCACCGTGCTGTTGGTGCTGGCGGGCAACGCGCTGCCCACCAGCACGTTGAACACATTGGTGCCGAGCGCCCCATTGAGATCCTGACCCAGCGCGTGCTGCGCATTGAACTGTTCGGCCATGCCGATGGCGATGCGGCCGAGCGCGTTCTGAGCGCCGTCCAGCGTTTCGCGGCGAAAGGCGAGCAAGCCGCCCAGCTTGCCGCCGTTGATCGTGTCTTCCTGCAGACGCAGCACCGCACCACCCGGCGCGGTGTAGCTCACTTCGATGCGGCTGGCGTCTTCCAGCGAAGTGCTCGCCGCGAGCGTGAAGCTGCTGCCACCGACCACCAGCGGCTGACCATTGCCGATGAACAGGTTGATCGAACCGTCGCTCTGCTGCAGCTGCGTCACGCGCGCCAGCTCGTTCAGTTCGGTGATCAGTCGCTCGCGCGCATCCAGCATGTCGTTGGCGAGGCGGGTCGGGCCGGTCGTGGATTCCGCGACGGCAATCTGTTCGTTGTACTGGGCTATCTGGGTCACCAGCTGGTTGATCAGTTCGACCGAACCGGTGATTTCGCCGTTGAGGCCGGTGCGTATCTGTTCAAGCCGCGTATCGAGCGCATTGAAGCGGGCGGTCATGGACTGGGCTGCGGAAATCGCCGACTGGCGTGACGCCAGCGAAGTCGGCGACGCCGACACGCTCTGCAGGGCGTCGAAGAAGTCGGACATGGCAGGCGACAAGCCAGCCTCAGGGTCGGCCAGCAGATTGTCGAGCGCAGCGATCTGGTCGGCGTAGGCGCCGTATTCCGCGCTCTGGGTCTTGGCTTCCATCACCTGGGCGGTCAGGAACTGGCTGTAGATGCGGCGCACCGTTTCGATCCGTGCGCCCTGCCCGAGGAAGCCGCTGCCGGTCAGTTGCGGATCGTTGGTGCCGAGCACGACCTGCTGCCGGGTGAAGCCGGGCGTGGCCGCGTTCGAAATGTTGTGACCGGCGGTGATCAGCCCCGCCTTTGCGGCGTTCAGTCCGGTGATCCCGATGTTGTAGAGCTGCGTTCCCATGATGTGTCGTCTCGTTCAGAGTGCTTACGACTCATCTAAGCAAAACCTTTGCCAGCTTTTGTATTTCCGTCACACTGGCCTGCAACAATGCGTCGAATGACCGGGACAACCGACCGCATACGCAGTACCGACGTGCCTTTCAAGACAATGGCCGGACGCGCCGAATTGGTCCGGCGCAGTGACCGGCTGGATCCGTTGGCGCGCGTACTGCTGATAGTGGTGGATGGGCGGCAGGACTTTGCCGCCCTGTTTGCCGCCCTCGGCCGACCCGCTGCGGAGGGCCCGCGTCTGCTTGCCGCGGCCGCCACACTGCTCGAATTCGGATTGGTCGCGCTTGACGGTCGAGGTACTGACGGCGGCAAGCCAACGCGGCGCTCGCTCGCCATCGCGCGCCTCTATCTGATGGACGCCATGGAGCGCGCCCTGCGCGGCGATACGGCACGGATCAAGCCCGCGTTGCGTGCGGTGACCGACGAAGCGTCACTGCACGAGGCCATCGATGTGTGCGTCCACGCATTGCGCGAAGCGGGCGCAGACGGTCAGGCCGATCTCATCCGGCGGCGCTGCCTCGAATTGCTTCCTTGATGCACCGCCCCGATTTCCCGACCTCGTTCAATGACTCATTCGGTCAGCGCCGAACGCAGCAGCGGGCCGTTGATGATGCGTTCCAGCTTGGCGCCGTACATCGGGTCGGTCGCGTAGCCCGACTGCTGCAGGCCGCGCGCGAAGCTGCCGGCGTCCTGCGCGCCGACCACGCGCGCATAGCGCGGCTGGTCGAGGAGCAACTTCGCGTAGTCGGCAAAGCTTTCCTCGTAGGAGCCGTAGCGGCGGAAGGCGCTGTCCTCGCGGGTCCAGCGGCCATCCACGAATTCACTCGCCGAAACCTTCACGGTCGGGCCCTGCCAGTTGCTGCCTGCCTTGATGTTGAACAGGTTGTGGCTGGCCGCACCATCGGCCGCCGACAGCTCGGCGCGTCCCCAGCCGGTTTCCAGTGCAGCCTGGGCAACCAGGAACTGGGCCGGAATGCCGGTCGCGCGACTGGCCGACAGCGCCGCCGGCCACACGCGTTCGACGAAGGCCCGTGCATGTGCCGGAACATTCGGACTGCTGACCGGCGGCTGCTCCGCGGCCAGGCCGGCCAGCACCGACTGCACTGAAGAATCGACAGGTGTTGCCGCACTGCCCTGCAATGTCTGCCTGCGCACGGCAGAGATTGCCGCTGGCGGCATCATTGCAATACCGGAAAACTGCGCCGCGTCGGACAGCGGCTTGAGATCGATCGGCATCGACGTGTCGGCGCTGCGGGCATTTGCGGACAGCTGCCGCTCAAGAACCTTGGCCAACCCGGTGCCTCCGCCCTCGCTCATGACCTGGGCCCACTGCTGGTCGAGCATGTCCTGGTACATCTTGCTTTCCTGCCCGCCGAACAGTTCGTCGCCAGGCGACGCCTCGCGCATCGACTTGATCACCACCTGCAGGAACATGGCTTCGAACTGCTTGGCCGCCGCCTTCAATGCCTCCGGCGAGTTGTCGCGCGACGCGCGGCGCAGCACGTCCAGCCCGCGCACATCGGCCGCCAGCGAGGTGAGACCGCTGTTCTCCATCAGATCACTTCCAGTTCGGCGCGCAGCGCCCCGGCCGCCTTCATCGCCTGCAGGATGATGATCAGGTCCTGCGGGTTGGCGCCCAGCGCATTCAGCGCCCGCACCACCTCCGACAGGTTCGCGCCCTTCTTCACATTGATCAGTGCGCTGCCCTCCTGCTGGATGTCGATCTGGTTGCGTTCGGCCACCACCGTCTGGCCGCCGGACAGCGGACCGGGCTGGCTGATCACCGGCTCGGCGGTGACCGTGACCGTCAGGTTGCCGTGCGCGACCGCGCAGGTGTCCAGCGTCACCGCCTGATTCATCACCACCGAACCCGTGCGCGAATTGACGACCACCTTGGCCGCCTGCTGCGCCGGCGTCACATCGATGTTTTCCAGCTGGCTCATGAAAGCCACGCGTTCGCCCGGATCGAGCGGTGCGCGTACGCGGATGCGCCGGGCATCGGCAGCCACGGCCGTGCCGGGCAGCATGGCCTTGTTGATGGCGTCGACCATGCGCTGGGCCGTGCCGAAATCGGTCGTGTTGGTTTCCAGTTCGACAAACCCACCCTCGCCGACAGTGGTCGGCACCGCGCGTTCGACCGTTGCCCCGCCAGCGATGCGACCGACCGACAAGTGATTGACGGTGACCGAAGCGCCACCCGCGGAAGCGCCCACGCCGCCGACCACCACATTGCCCTGGGCCATGCCGTACACCTGACCATCGGCACCCTTCAGCGGTGTCATCACCAATGTGCCGCCGCGCAGACTCTTTGCGTTGCCCATCGACGAAACGGTGATGTCCAGCGCCTGTCCCTGCCGCGCAAAGGGTGGCAGATTGGCGGTGACCATCACGGCCGCCACGTTCTTCAGCTGAAGGTTCTGGCCCGGCGGCAGCGTCACGCCCAGATTGCCCAGCATGTTGATCACGCTCTGCACGGTGAACGGGGTCTGGGTGGTCTGGTCACCCGAACCATCCAGACCCACGACCAGGCCATAGCCGATCAGCTGGTTGTTGCGAACGCCGGCCAGCGTCGCGAGGTCCTTGATCCGCTCGGCGTGCGCAGGCGCAACCGAAAGCAGTGCAAGCAGCAGAAAAATCGTTATCCGTTTCATGACAGTTCGCCCTCCGGGCGTTGCTTCCTGGGCAGCGTGACAGCTCTTTATACGGCGCATATGCCGCTTTCAATCACCGGAAAAGACGGCAAATCCCGCATCACGCAGATTGCTTTACAGTGGCATGAAGGTGAGGAAGAAGCGCGCCAGCCAGCCCATGACCTGCGCTTCGTCGATATAGCCATTGGCCCGGTACTCGATGCGCGCATCGGCCACCTGCGTTGATTGCACCGTATTCGCACCGGAAATCTGGGTCGCATTCACGACACCAGAGAAGCGGATGAACTCGTTGCCCTGATTGATCGCAACCTGCTTCTCGCCGGACACCACCAGGTTGCCGTTCGGCAGCACTTCGATCACCGTAACCGTGATGGTGCCGGTGAAGTTGTTGTCGGCCGACGAAGCACCCTTGCCGGAGAAAGCGTTTGCGCTGTTGGCGGCTACCGTGGCGCCCTGCAGGCTCTTGCCCGGCAGGCCCGCGATGGTCGGCACGCCCATTTCGATATCCTGCGTGCGGTCTGCCGTACTGGCCGATTTCTTGGCCGCCTGGGTACGTTCGCTGATGTTGATGACCAGCGTATCGCCGACGTAGCGCGCGCGGCGATCCTCGAACAGCGGTCGCGCGCCGCCGGTCGGCTGGAAAATGGCACCGGCGTTCTGCACGAAATCGGGCTTCGGCGCCGGCCGCGCGGTCATCGGCTGAAGCACAGCGGTGGGCGGCGTGTTGACACAGCCGGCCAGCATGATCGCCACCACCAGCACGGTGACGAAACCGGCGGCGCGGGCGATCTGCTGGATGCGTTCGTTGTTCATGACGGGTTCTCCACGGGTCATTGCACGACCGATCAGAGCTGGGTCAGCCGGGCGAGCATTTCGTCCGAGGTCTGGATGGCGCGCGAATTGATTTCGTATGCCCGCTGGGTCTGGATCATCTGCACCAGTTCCTCGACCACGTTCACGTTCGATGTCTCGACGAAGCCCTGATTCAGCAGGCCCGCACCGTTGGTGCCCGGTGTGTTGGGCGTCGGCGTGCCGCTCGATGCGGTTTCGACATAGAGGTTTTCGCCGACGCTCTGCAGACCGCCGGTATTGACGAAGGTGGCAAGTTGCAGCTGACCGATCTGGGTCGGCGCGGCCTGGCCGGCCTGCAGTGCGCTGACCACACCGTCACGACCGATGGTCAGCGACACCGTATCCGGAGGAATCGTGACCTGCGGCTGCACCGGAAATCCGCTCGACGTGACCATCACGCCCTGCGCGTCCTTCTGGAAGGAGCCGTCACGGGTGTAAGCCAGCGTGCCGTCCGGCATCTGGATCTGGAAGAAGCCCTCGCCCTGCACCGCCACGTCGAGCGAATTGCTGGTCTGCTGCAGATTGCCCTGGGTCTGGATGCGCTGGGTGGCCACCGGGCGTACGCCGGTGCCGATCTGCAGACCGGAAGGAATGGTGTTCTGCTGCGTGTTGAGCGCGCCGGGCTGGCGCATCGTCTGGTAAAGCAAATCCTCGAACACGGCGCGCGCGCGCTTGAAACCGTTGGTGCTGACGTTGGCAAGGTTGTTGGTGATGACATCGAGCTGGGTCTGATGTGCATCCATGCCGGTGCGGGCTATCCACAGCGAGCGGATCATGGTCGGGTTCTCCGGTTATCGGTTGGACAGCAGCTGGGTCGCCGCCTGATCATCGCGCTCTGCAGTGGTGAGCATGCGCGTCTGCATTTCGAACTGGCGCGACAGCGAAATCATCGCCACCACCTGGTCCACCACGTTCACATTGCTGCCTTCGAGAAAGCCCGCAGCGACACGCACGTTCTGTGCCTGCGGCACCGGGCCCGGCGTGGTGACGCGGAACAGGCCGTCATCGCCGCGCTTGATCGTGTTCTCGGGCGGATCGACCAGCTTGAGCCGGCCGATCTGATTGACCTGATTGACGCCGCCGGTGCGCTGTACGGCGGACAGGGTGCCGTCGGCGCCGATGGTGACCTCGGTATCCGGCGGCACGGTGATCGGGCCGGTCTCACCCTGCACCGGGATACCGTTGTGATTCTGCAGCACCCCGGTCGGGCTGATCTGCAGATGGCCGTTGCGTGTGTAGGCCTCGGTGCCGTCAGGCATGGCCAGGGCGAACCAGCCACTGCCCTTGATGGCGACGTCGTAGGCGCCACCGGTCTGCTGCAGCGGGCCGGGCGTGAAATCGTTCTTGACACTGGCATCCACCACGAAGGCGCGCGACGCGAACGCTTCGGTCTGCACCGGCACGGCGCGCAGCCGGTGCTCTTCGGCGCGATAGCCGGTACTCGACGCGTTCGCGAGATTCTGCGCGACCGACGCCTGACGCTCCAGCGTCCATTTGGCGCCGCTCATCGCTGTATAGATCATGCGGTCCATGGTGTGTCCTCAGTGGCGGTCAGCGCAGGTTGACCAGGGTCTGCATGATCTGGTCCTGCGTCTTGATCGACTGCGCATTGGCCTGATAGGCGCGCTGCTGGGTGATCATGTTCACCAGTTCGGCCGTCAGGTCGACATTGGAGTCTTCCACAGCCGCCGGCTGCAGGCCACCACGGTTGCCGGTCCCCGGCGTGCCGACAGCCGGTGGGCCGGAGAAGGAAGTTTCGGCCCAGGCGTTGCTGCCCAGTTGTGTCATGCCATCCGGATTCTGGAACGTCGCCATGACGACCTGGCCCAGATTGCGCGACTGGCCGTTGGTGTAGCGCCCCTGCAGCACGCCTTCCGGCGACACGCTGATACCGGACAGTCGGCCGGAGGCGAATCCGTCCTGCGCCACCGCGTTTACGCTGAAGGCGGAGCCGAACTGGGTCGAACCTGTGAGGTCGAGATCGAACGCCAGCGGACTGGTTGCACCGGTGGTGATGGCGAAAGACTGAGGCAGCGTTGTCGGGCCGACCAGACCGCCATTGGAATTGAAGGTGACCGCCGTGGCTGCGGTCGGCGCGCCACCGTCGAGCGAGGTGTGCATGTTCCACTGGTTCGGCGTCGCGGTCTTCACGAAGTACAGCGACATGATGTGCGAATTCCCCAGCGAGTCATACGACGTCAGCGAAGTCGAGTAAGAGAAGCTGGTGGTGTCGGTCGGCGAAAACACCGGATTGACCGGCGCGGACAGGCGCGAGTCGAGGTTGACCGCCAGGTCGGCTTCCACGGTGGAACGCGGCTCGCCGCCACTCAATGCGGTGTCGATGCGCAGGTCGATCGGCGCCGTCACGACGATGTTGTCGTCGGCATCGACGCCGTAACCCGTCAGGCGGTAGCCCGTGGCATTCACGATGTAGCCGTTCTTGTCCACGGAGAACTGACCGTTGCGTGTGTAAAGCACGGAACCGTTGTCGCTCATGCGGAAGAAGCCGTCGCCGTTGATCGCAAGGTCGAGCGGATTGCTCGTCACGGTGATGTTGCCCTGACTGAACTGCTGGGCAACGCCATTGACCGTGGCGCCGATGCCGATCTGCGATTTCCCGCCACCACCGAGGGTCGAGGCATACAGGTCAGAGAACTGGGCGGCGGATTGCTTGAAGCCGACAGTGGTCGAATTCGCCACGTTGTTGCTGATGGCATCGAGTGCCTTGGACGCAATGTTCAGTCCGGAAAGTCCTTGCTGGAAGGCCATGATTCAACTCCCGATCAGTAGATCTGCTTGATGTCGTTCATCGAGACCAGCGACTGCTGGCCTACATTCAGGCGGGTCTGGCCGCCGCTGCGCTCCACGCTCTGCACCACGGCAAGTTCGAGCGGCGTGGTGACCAGCTTCTGCGTGCCCTGGATGGCGCTCACAGTGAAGGAGTACTTGCCATCCTCAGCAACTGCCGTGCCAGCCATGTCGGTGCCGTCCCAGACGAACTGCGTGATGCCGGCATCGCGTGCGTCCAGATTGATTTCCTTCACCAGCACGCCATTGGCACCCTTGACCGATACCGTGACGCGATCGGCCGGCGACGTCAGCTCGATGCCGCCCATCGACTTGCCGTTCACCAGTTCCAGCGACGACCCTTCGACCAGCACCGCCCGGCCGACCAGCGCCGCGGCCTGCAGATACTGCGAATCGGCGGAACTGCTGGTGAGCTTTTCCAGCGTGCTGTTGAGCTTGCTGATGCCATCCACCGTACTGATCTGGGCCAGCTGGGAGGTGACCTGCGCGTTGTCCATCGGATTGAGCGGATCCTGCATCTTGAGCTGTGTCGTGAGCAGCATCAGGAAGCGGTTCTGCGCCGCGTCGATTTCCGAAGTCGCCTTGGTCTGCGTCGTGTTCAGCGAGCTGTAGATGTCTGCCGCCGAGGTGTTGCCGGTCGAATTGACTGCCATGACGATTCCCTTACTGTCCGATGGAGAGAGTCTTGAGCATCAGCTGCTTCGCGGTATTCATCATTTCCGCGTTGGTCTGATACGAGCGGGAGGCGGAAATCATGTTCACCATCTCTTCCACCACATTGACGTTGGGCATCTGTACATAGCCCTCCTTGTTCGCCGCCGGATTCGTCGGGTCGTAAGTGGTGCGCAGCGGCGCGGCGCTTTCGACGATCTGCGTCACGCGCACACCGTTGGCCTCGCCGCCTTCGCTGATCGGACGCACTTCGAACACCACCTGCTTGGCGCGATAGGGCTGGCCATTGGCCGAGGTCACCGAATCAGCATTGGCCAGGTTGCTGGACACCGTGTTCAGGCGCACCGACTGAGCGGTGAGCGCCGACCCTGCAATGCCGAAAACGTTGAACATGTTTCCCATGATCGGTCTCCTTACTGGCCTTGTATGGCGTTCTGCATCGTGCGCAGGCGACCGTTGATGAAGGTGAGCAGCGCCTCGTACTGCACGGTGTTCTCGGCGAAGGCGGCACGCTCGACGTCCATGTCCACCGTGTTGCCGTCGAGGCTGGACTGCGTTTCGGTGCGGTACTTCAGCGAAGCGTCCATCGACGCGTCACCCTTGGCTTCGATGTGCCGCGCCGACGTGCGCGCAAGCTCGACCGGGCCGCCGAGGCGACCGCCCATCGCGGCTTCCAGCGCGCCGCGAAAATCGACGTCGCGCGCCTTGTAGTGCGGTGTATCGGCGTTCGCGATGTTGGCGGCCAGCGTTTGCTGGCGGGTCGCCCGCACGCCGAGGGCGGCTTGCGGAAGGTCGAGCAGTTTGTCGAGAGGGTTCGGCATGATGGGTATCCCATTGCAGCTATCGTGCCAGCCACTCTATGGCCCGATTGCCGGTCTGGATCGGCAAAAAAGGACGGTTGCAGCCCCGCCTTTCAAGGCTATCTGCCGCCCGGAAGCGGCAAACCTTGCCGCTTCCGGGCTCCTTGATTCACCGCAAACCCAATCCCGGAAAGGGTTTGCGGGCCGGCAAGCCCGGTTTGCGGCAACCACCGGTCGACAAACCGGAACAAGGCGGTGCTTTCAGCCCTATTTGCGTCTTCGCAACGCAGGCTCGGGTGGTGCAATGGAAACCTTGCCAAGGAGCCCGCCATGATCCGTCGTCTGCTGATCCCCTCATGTATCGCGCTGTGCAGCGCCGCTCTGGCCGCGCCACCCGTGGCGCCGGCCAGCGAACAGCTGCGGCGCGCGGTGGGCGACTTCCTGCAGCAGCAGACGGCCGGGCTGCCGGGCCAGGCCAGTTTCGAGGTGGGGCAGGTTGACGCGCGACTGGCGCTGGAAAGCTGCGCCGCGCACGAGGTATTCCTGCCGACAGGCAGTCGCGCCTGGGGTCGCGTGCAGGTCGGCGTGCGCTGCGTCGCCGGCGCCAGCTGGACGATCTACGTGCCGGCGCGGGTCAAGGTCAGCGGCGACTATCTGGTCGCTGCGCGCGCGCTCGGTCGCGGCCAGATCATTGCGGACGGCGATTTCGGCTTCATGCGCGGCGAGCTGACCGAACTGCCACCCAATATGGTCAGTGACCCGCAGCAGGTGATCGGCCAGACGGTCAATGCCGCCATCGGCGCGGGCCAGCCGCTGCGCGCAGACTGGCTGCGCGCCCCGGTCGCGGTCCAGCAGGGTCAGCAGGTGAAACTGTTCGCGCGCGGCAACGGATTTGCGATCAGTCACGACGGTCGCGCACTGGCCAGCGCCCAGCAGGGCCAGATGGTGCAGGTGCGCACCGGGCGCGGCCAGGTCGTCAGCGGCGTCGCCCGCCCGGGCGGTCTGGTGGAGGTTGTCTATTGAGTCAATTCACCTGACACCAGCAGGTCGGTCGCCACCGGCCCCTCTGCTTGGTATATTCATGAGCCTGCCGCCGTGTAGGACGGCTCCCTACAAAAAGTCCTAAAGTTTTGTACGGGTGCCGTCGTAATACGAGTCGAACGTCTTATGAAAGGGTTCATCGTGAAAATCGACGGAACTGGAAAACCGCTTGCACCGACGGCAACTTCGGCTACAAAGAGCAGCTCGGCGAACAGTTCGACGACTGCAACTTCATCTGCCGCCGCACCCGGCGCGCAGGTCGACATTTCAGGCACGTCCTCGCGACTGCGCGAACTTGAAGCGTCAGTGGCCAATGTGCCGGTGGTCGACAGCGCACGCGTCGACGAGATCAAGCAGGCCATCGCCGACGGCCGTTTCAAGGTCAATGCGGACCGCGTGGCCGACAGCCTGATCGAAAGTGTGCGTCAGATGCTGAACACACGTCCGGCAGCCTGATGGCCGCAACCGAGCCGGCGGCTCAGACCGCAGCCAGGTTGGCCGCACTGATGACCGAGGAAACGGTGACCTTGCGCACCGCCCTCGGACATTTGCACGCCGAGCGCCGCGCCCTTGAAGCGGGCGAAGTCGATACGCTCGCCGTGCTCGCGGCGCGCAAATCCGAAGCGTACGGACGCCTGGCGCAACTGGGCGATGCACGCACGGCGTTGCTTGTGCGCGCCGGCAGCAAATCGGGGCGCGACGACATCGAAGCACTGTTCCAGAGCGCGCCCGACTGGGCCGCCTGCAGGCAGCCCTTCAAGGAACTCGTTGCGCTTGCCAGGGAAGCGCACGACCTGAACCAGGCGAATGGCGTGCTCATCCGGGCGCAGATGAAGTCCAGCCAGCAGGCGCTGGCGGTGCTGATGTCCGCATCGGAACAGGCATCGACCTACGGGCCGGACGGCCAGTCGATGGCGCGAACGACCAGCCGCTCACTCGGCAGCGCCTGAACTTTCCGGTGGTACCGACGGAGCCCGCGGCGTCTGCCGGCGGGCTTTCTGGCGTCTGCGCGACCGGCTACAGCTTCGGGAAGCTTGATCCCAGACTGCCTTCCGGTACGTCGGCCGGGCCGGATGGCGGCTGACCCGGCACGATGACACGCTCGGTAGAGTAGGTTTCGATGCGGATCGACACCCGGCGGTTCTTCGCCCGCCCTTCTTCCGTCGTGTTGTCGGCCACCGGGCGCTGATCGGCCAGACCCGCCGCGGTAAGCCGGGTTGCCAGGATGCCCTCGTCGGCGAATACGCGCGTCACTGCGCCCGCGCGAACCGCCGACAGTTCCCAGTTCGAGCCCAGCCTGCCGCCGGCCGGGACATTGTCGGTGTGGCCCTCGATCACCAGCGGAAAGTCGGTGTAGAGCAGTACGCGCGCAACGGCGCCGATGATGTCCCGTGCAGCGGGCTCGAGCACGCTTTCACCCGGGCCGAACAGGAATTTCGAGTCGAGATCCACCGTGATGCCCAATGCGCCCTGGGTGACGCTGGCCTGCCCGTCACGGGTGAGTGCGGACAGCGCCTGCTGGATGTCCTTTGCCGCCTTGTCCGCCCGCTCTCGCCGCTCCTGCGCCTTCTGCGCGGCGCGATGGGCACGCAGCTCGTCGATCTCGACCTGCATGCGGGCACTCTGGTCGGTCGCCGGCAGTTCGATCAGCCGCACGCCTTCGCGCGCTGCGAAGGCGCTGTTCAGCGACTGGCTCAGCGTGCGGTATTTGCCGTCATTGACCTGCGAAATTGCGTACATCACGACGAAGAAGGCAAACAGCAAGGTCACCAGATCGGCATACGAAATGAGCCACCGGTCGTGGTTCTCGTCCGAATCCGGCACATAGCGACGCTTCCTCACGGTCCGCCTGCCCACTCAACCGGGTACCGATGCGACGTAGCCGAGCAATCGGCTTTCGATGATGCGCGGATTGTCGCCGTTGGCGATGCCGGCCAGACCGTCGACGAACATTTCGCGCAGGCTGATCAGCTGGGTGACATGCATCTGCAGTTTGCGCCCGATCGGCAGGAAGATCAGGTTCGCGCTGCCCACCCCGTAGATCGTCGCCACGAAGGCGGTGGCGATACCGGCGCCGAGCCGCGCCGGATCGCCCAGGTTTTCCATCACGTGAATCAGGCCCAGAACCGCGCCCAGAATGCCTATCGTCGGCGCGTAGCCAGCAGCGGCATCCCATACGCGGGCCGCCTGGCGCAGCGTGGTTTCGTAGGTGGTGATCTCGACCTCCATGACCTCGCGCAGGCGTTCCGAATCGGCGCCATCGACCAGCAGCTGCACGCCCTTCCGAAAGAACGGGTCCGGCTCGCTGCCGATGTGCTTTTCCAGCACCAGAATGCCTTCTCGTCGCGACAGCGTGGCCCAGCCGACCAGTTTGCGGATCATGTCGTCGGGTACCGCTGCCGGCGCCGAAAAAGCCCAGCCGCCCATGCGCATGCCGCGCATGAAGATGGGAAAGCGGGTCTGCAGCATGGTCGCGCCCAGCGTGCCCCCGAGCACGATGACCAGCGCGGCCGGCTGGAACAGCGACGACAGGCTGCCGCCTTCGAGCACCTGGCCCGCCATGATGGCGGCGAAGCCCAGAGCCAGGCCGACGATGCTGAGACGATCGACACGCATGGGAATATCGGGCCGGCGCGCGCTCAGGCGCGCGCCGAGATGCGGCTGCGCAGGCGCGCGATGGCCTGACTGTGCAGCTGGCACACGCGCGATTCCGAAACCCCGAGAATTTCGCCGATCTCGCGCAGGTTCAGGTCTTCTTCGTAGTACAGGCCCATCACGGTCTTTTCGCGATCCGGCAGGTCACCGATGGCGCGGACAAGAACGTCGCGCATGTTCTTGTCGAGCAGCCGGGCGAGCGGATCGAGATCTTCGGTGCCGACGCTGTGACGATCCAGGTAATCGTCGTCGTCACCGTTGGTGAAATCTTCGAAATAGACGAGCTGGTAGCCACGCGCTTCCTGCAGCATCTTCTGGTACTCGCCCAGCGGCATGCCGAGCGATTCGGCCAGTTCGCCTTCGGTCGGCTGGCGACCCTTGGCCTGCTCCAGCGTGGTGATCGCGGTTTCGATGCGGCGCATGTCACGCCGCAGGCTGCGCGGCAGCCAGTCGTTCTCGCGCAGGCCGTCGAGCATGGCACCGCGTATGCGTTGCACGGCATAGGTCTCGAACTGCGCACCGAGACCTTCTTCATAGCGGTTCATCGCATCAAGCAGCCCGAGCATGCCGTTCTGGATGATGTCTTCGACCTGCACGCTGGCCGGCAACTTGGCCATCAGGTGGTAGGCGATGCGCTTGACCAGCGGCGCATAGTGCTTGGCGAGCTGGTCGCGGTCCAGTGTTCCGGATGCGGTATACATAGGTCGTCCTCTGCTTCGGCCGGCTGCGCGATCAGGCTACGCGTGCCGAAAGCCCATCTGGCAGTCCGGCCGGATCGCCGGACTGGGTGTCGTTGTGCGGCATCAACATACCGGGTTTTTCCGTCTCGCGGGTCACGAAGAGCTTTTCGGCAAGATCGCGTCCGATCTTGAGGGCATCGTCACCCGCCACCACAAAATTCGGCCGCTGATAGCCGGCGGGCAGGCAACCCAGCCAGTGCAGCGCGCTGCCGAGGTGTTCGCTCACCACGCCATTCAGGCTGGCGAACGCCTGGCGGGCGTCCGACACCGAGCGCGCGCGGCTGACACCGACATGAACCGGGCGCACCGCCCCGGCCGACAGCGGCGCATTGCCGGTCAGATGACGCTTGATCAGCGCGTACGCAGCGGTGACGCTGACGCCGGACGCGGCAGTCACCACCGCCAGACGATCGGCGCGACGCGCCAGCGCCGACAATTGCGATTCTTCGAGCGCGCAGTCGATGATCAGCAACTCGGTTTCGCGCGTCAGTTCGATCAGTGCCTCATCCAGCGCCTCGAGTTGCAGGCGGTTCAGCTGCCGCGAGTTCTGCGCAAGACGCGCCGCCGGCACCACCGACACGCCGTGCTGCGAGAGCAGCGGTACCGACCCCAGCGGCGCATCGCGGTTGATCGCCTGCAACAGGTCGAGTCGGGAAGTCAGCCCCAGCCGGGCGGTTGCCGAACCCAGTCCCTGATGTTCGTCGATGACAGTGACGCGCAGGCCGCTGCGTGCGGCTTCGATTGCGGCGCCGAGCGCCACCGAGGTTGCACCGACGCCCGCCATGGCGCCCGCCACGCTGATGCGCTGGGTCGGGTAGCGGCGGAACATTGCGCGCAGACCGGCGGCCTGGTCCTTCATCGGATCAGCCACGGCTCACCTCGCTGCGTGCGGCGCGACGCGACGATGCCATGACCAGTCCGGCGTCCTGCACCGACAGGTGCTGCGGCGAATCCTCACCGGCCGCGCGCAGTGCGCGATGCAGCAGATAGGCGCGATTGGGAAGGTGCAGGTCTTCCGGTACGCGCTGGCCGTTGGCGACATAGAAGAGGGGCAGCTGGTGGCGCATCAGCACGTCGAGCACCGGCCCGAGCGTGACCGACTCATCGACCTTGCTGATGATGGCGCCCGCCAGATCGGCCCCGCCATTCGGCGCCGAATAGGCGCGCACCACGTCGTCGAGCGCATCCGCGCGGGCCACCGCATTGAGCAGCAGCAGGCGGCGTACATCACCGCTGGATGACAGCATGGCAATCTGCTCGGTCACCGCCTGGTCGCGCTGACTCATGCCGACGGTGTCGATCAGCACCATGTGCTTGTCGCGCAGTTCGACCAGCATGCGGCGCAGGTCGGAGGCATCGCGCACCGCATGCACCGGCACGCCGAGAATGCGGCCATAGATGCGCAGCTGCTCGTGGGCGCCGATCCGGTAGCCGTCGGTGGTCAGCAGCGCCACCTTGTCGGCACCGTGCCGCACGACGCAACGCGCGGCCAGCTTGGCGGTGGTCGTGGTCTTGCCGACACCGGTCGGGCCGACCAGCGCATACACACCGCCGCGGTCGATGATGTCGGCGTCGGAATTGAGCGTGATCAGGTCGCGACCGATCAGCGTGCGCAGTTCGTTGCGCGCAGCGGCCAGAGAGTCGGAGGCGCCCAGCTGGTCGAGCAGGCGGTAGGTGGTGGTCGCGCTGAAGCCGGACTCCAGCATTTCGGCGGCGAGCGTTGCGTTCAGCGGCGAGGTACGGGACATTTCTCCCCACGCGAAGCCGGCCAGCTGCTGCTCGAGCATGCGGCGGATGCTGCCCAGTTCGGCGCGCAGAGCGCCGTCGATTTCAGGCGCCCGGTCGGCCACCGGCACGGTGGCACGTTGCGGCGCCGGAACGACCTCGGGGACCGGACGACGCTGCGCGACTTCGGCGTGGGCGCCGAGCTGGGCCGGATCTGACGCCACAGCGTCGGGCCGCATCTGTTCCATGCGGGTGTTGGCGGCCGGAATATCGCGGCCATAGGCCATGTCGCGCAGCTCGCTCGGCGTGGCCGGACGGGGCTTGTACGGCTGCCAGGGCTTCGGTGCGCGCACCTCGGTGCTCGCTGCAGCCACCCGGGCCGCGCTTGGCGCGGCGCTGCGTGCAGCGACGCTGCTCGACAGGGTGAGCTGGAAGTCCTCGTCATCGGCTTGCGGCACCACGGCGACCGGTTCCGCCTTCTGCGCCGGCTTTCTGGCCGTCGCCGTCATCGCGTCGAGTGCATTGGCCGGCAGCGCAAGGATTTCCACCCCGCCTTCGACCGGTCGGTTGGACAGCACGATGGCGTCCGGGCCGAGCTCTTCCTTGATGCGACGAAGTGCGTCGCGCGCACTGGCTGCGAGATATTTGCGAGGCGTCATGATTTGACTCCGATGACAGAGGTCACTTTGATGGTGCGTGTTTCAGGAACTTCGGAATTGGCAACAACTTTCAGGCTCGGTACAGCGCGACGCAGGAAGCGCGACAGCAGCCAGCGCAGTGGCGCCGGAACCAGCAGCACGGCGGGCAGACCCATTTCTTCCTGCTGCTGCGCGCTGCGCGCAACTTCGTGCATCAGCGTGTCGGCCAGACCCGGTTCGATGACCGAGCCGTCGCCGCCGGCGCCCAGCGCCTGACCGAGCAGGCGTTCGAGGCCCGGGTCGAGCACCATGACCTGCACGTCGGCGTTGCCCGGGAACAGCTGCTGCACGATGGCGCGGCCCAGCGCCACGCGGACGCGGGAGGTCAGTTCAAGCGTGTCCTGCGTGCGCGGTGCGTAGTCGGCCAGCGTTTCGATGATGGAACGCATGTCGCGGATGGCCACGCCCTCTTCCAGCAGGCTCTGCAGCACACGCTGCACAGTGCCGAGCGGCAGCGCCTTGGGCACCAGATCCTCGATCAGCCGCGGTTGATCCTTGCCGACGTGGTCGAGCAGCGCCTGCACTTCCTGCCGGCCGAGCAGTTCAGCGGCGTGGCTCAGGATGAGGTGATTCAGGTGTGTGGCCACGACGGTGGCGGCATCGACGACGGTATAGCCCAGCGCATGCGCCTGTTCCCGCAGACCTTGCTCGATCCACACGGCCGGCAGGCCGAACGCCGGATCCTTCGCTTCACGGCCAGGCAACGCACCGGCCACCCGGCCCGGGTTGATTGCCATCAGGCTGCCCGGATAGGCCTCGCCGCTGCCGACATCGACGCCTTTGAGCGTGATGCGATAGCCATTGGGCTTGAGTTCGAGGTTGTCGCGGATGTGCACCGGCGCGGTCAGGAAGCCGATTTCGGCGGCGAACTTCTTGCGCAGGCCGCGGATGCGCTTGAGCAGTTCGCCATCCTGACCGCGATCGACCAGCGGGATCAGGCGGTAACCGACTTCGAGGCCCAGCGTATCGACCGGCACCACGTCGCTCCAGGCCGCTTCCTGCGACTCGGGCATCACCACATTGGCGCCCTCGGCCGCCTGTGCTGCGGCGGCCTTCTCTGCGACCTCCTTCGCCTTCGGCTGTGCCTGCGCATTCACGCCGCGCCAGGCCATGTACCCCAGCACCGACGCCAGCAGCAGGAACACGAAGTTGGGCATGCCGGGGATCATGCCCATCAGGCCGAGGATGCCGGCAGAAATGGCCAGTACGCGCGGATCGCCGAACAACTGGCCGATGACCTGACCGCCGACGTCCTCGCCACTGCCGACGCGCGACACCACCAGACCGGCAGCGATCGAAATGATCAGAGCCGGGATCTGCGCCACCAGGCCGTCGCCGATGGTCAGCAGCACGTAGGCCTTGGCGGCTTCGCCGGCGCTCATGTCGTGCTCCATGACGCCGATCAGCAGGCCGCCGATCACATTGATCAGCAGAATCATGATGCCGGCGACCGCGTCGCCACGGACGAACTTCGACGCGCCGTCCATCGAGCCGTAGAAATCCGCTTCGTCGGCGATTTCCTTGCGCCGGCGACGCGCTTCATCCTCACCGATCAGGCCGGCGTTGAGGTCGGCGTCGATCGCCATCTGCTTGCCGGGCATCGCGTCCAGCGTGAAACGCGCGCCGACCTCGGCGATCCGCCCGGCGCCCTTGGTCACGACCACGAAATTGATGACGGTCAGGATGATGAACACGACGATGCCGACCGCGTAGTTTCCGCCGACCAGGAAGTGCCCGAACGCTTCGATCACCTTGCCCGCAGCATCGGGTCCGGTGTGCCCTTCGAGCAGGACGACGCGGGTGGAGGCAACGTTCAGCGACAGCCGAAGCAGCGTGGTCACCAGCAGGACCGTCGGGAAAACCGAAAAATCGAGTGCGCGCGTCGTGTAGAGCGCGACCAGCATCACCATCACGGACAGCGCGATGTTGAAGGTGAAGAACACGTCCAGCACGAAGGTGGGCAGCGGCAGCACCATCATCGACAGGATGAGGATGATCAATATCGGCGCAGCCAGTTGCTGGATGTTCGGGGTGCCGATTGCCTGCCGGAGCGAGAGAGAGGAAGCCATGGCAGTATTTCAGCGCACCGGTGCCTTTCCGAACCCCGGAAAGAAGCGGGGTTTTCCCCGGCTATTGGCGCGACTGAAACGGCATCGCCTGACCGGGGACTCCCGCAGGCGCGCTCAGGCGGCGCGCTGGCGCCACATTCACTCCGGAAATGGATCCTTACAAAGAGGGGTCGCTTTCATTTACTCGGGCATGCGTTACTGGCGTTCATGCGTTGCACCCACAGGAGAACACGATGAACACACGCGCCCGCACTGCTTCCGCCCGCTCGCTGCATCCGGCACTGTGGCTGGCTGCGCTTTCGATCACCGCCTTCAGTGCGGTCGGCATCGCGTCGATGACCGGGATGCTCGAACGCTCGCCTGCGCCGGCAACGGCCGAGGTCGTTGCCGCGGCCAGCATCGATCCACTGGCTGCGACGGCGGTGACACCCATTGCCCCGATCGCGGAAGCGCCTGTCGTCACACAGGCACCGGTCAGGCCGGCGGCCGCTGACAGGCCGGTTGCGAAGGCGGTACCGCCGAAGAAGACCGAGCCGCTGCAGTACGCCGACGCACGTCCGATACGCGTGGCAGACCGCACCTACGATCCGGGCATCGACGTCACTGCGGCGCCGCCGCGTGACATCGAACAACCGATAGACGCGTCGCGCACTGATTCATACCGTATTGAGAACGATTACCGGGCAGCTCCCGCCTCGCTGTGCATAGACTGCGGTATCGTGGAGTCGATTCGCGAAGTCCAGGCAGCCGCCGATCCGAGCGGACTGGGCGCCGCGGCCGGTGGTGTGGTGGGTGGCCTGCTCGGCAACAATGTCGGCAAAGGCAGCGGACGCACCGTGGCGACGATCATCGGTATTGCGGGCGGCGCCTATGCCGGCCATCAGATCGAAAAGACGCAGCGCAAGACGACTCGGCACGAAGTCGGGGTGCGCATGAACAACGGTGACTATCGCACGGTCACGCTGGACACCGCACCGAGCTGGCATGTCGGCGACAAGGTGAAGCTACAGAACGGCAACCTTGTCCAGGCCGACTAGCCGGACGTTTCAGGATTCCTCTTCCTCTCTCTCCGTGAGGATGTTTTCCGGGCACCTCAGGGGTGCCCTTTTTTTGTTTGCCGTTCGCGCGTCAGCGTGTGCGCTCGAGACGCACCACTTCTTCATCACCCGTATTCAGCGACACCTTGCCTTCAAGCGTTCGCGCATCGGCCGACATCCGCACATGCAGATTGCCACCGGCCACTTCGAAGCTGCCGTCGCCACTGATCAGCATCAGCGCCATGTCGAGTTCATTGCCGAAAAGCTCGCCGCGCGCGGTGTAGCGCACGTGCGACAGCGGCGTGCCGTCAGCCGCCAGCGATGCGATGTACGTTGCCCACTCCGGCCGACTGTCGATGCGCACCGGCTCGGATCGCAATTCGACGGCCTCGCCGCGCTGGCGAAGGTGCGCCGGTGTGCGCTGTCCGTCGGCGGAAACAAGAAGCCAGTCGCCATCCAGCTTATTCGGCGCAGCGGGCGCAGTTGCCGGCACGGCGGCGGGCGGACGGGCGGAACGCAGCAGCACGCCGGCCCCTGCAACGGCGGTGAGCGCAATGCCGGAACTCAGGATCAGACGACGTTTCCCTGCGGGGCTGGCGACGGGCATTTCTGCCGAACGCGGCACACCGAGCCGTTCGATGTCAGCGACGATGCGCGGCAGATCGAGGGCCGACCAGTCGTCCGTGCGCAGCGGCAATGCGTGCCAGTCGGTAACGGTACGCAAGGGCTCGGGCAGGCTGTCGGCAGCCGGCATAGGCGTGCCATCGACGCGCAGCGGCATCAGGGTCGCGCCGGCAGCGATCGCCGACAGGATTTCGCCTCGTACCGGATCGTCCGTATCCTCGATTCTGAGGCGACCATCGTCGTGGCGTGCGCCGAAGAAGGCTGGCGTGATCAGCAGCAGCACGACCGGCCGCTTGCCGATGGCGTTGTCGATCGCTTCACGCCAGCTGCCGCCACCTCTCAGGTCATGCCGGTCGAGGAAGACCTGCCCGGCACCGAAAGCGTCGCCCAGGTCGTCAGCCAGCCGGCTGGCGTCCTTGGTGCCGTCGGCACTGCGGTAGCTGATGAATATCCGGTTCATGCGGGGAGCCGGGGCGGCGCCACGGCGGAAAGCTCACGTGTCGACGAGTGTATGCCCGGAACAGCAGGCGCAACAGTGGGCCATCGGACTGGTATTGCGCAGGGACCGATCGACGCGGAAACCCTGAAACGGACGATTACATCGGCGCCGCTCCGCGGCATTCTCAAGCTGCCTTGCGGCCCGGCCAGCCTGTCGGACCTGAAGCGGCCGCTTTTCAAGTGACCGATCGGGCAAGGTCCGGCATCTGGATCAACCCGGTCGCGCAGGCATGCGACACGGCACCGCGACACGCGATGTCGCACACGCCACAGAAAGGCATGCGGTGCGCGCGGTGCAGGTCAGGATGACGGACTTGGGCATGCTTCGGTCCGACAAGTCCGGGCCGCGTTGATTCAGCACGCGCGCGCCAGACGGGCCAGCACGCGCTCTCGACCAAACGCTTCCAGCACGGCATCGATCGACGGCGTCTGCGGCTGACCGATCAGCGCCACACGAAGTGGGATCGCCACCTGTGGCATCTTCATGCCGCACTCGGCGCAGGTTTCCTTGATCGCTGACGAAAGCGCCACCTTGTCCCATGGCGCACTTTCAAGACGTGCGGCCAGCTTGCGCAGCGCGTCGCGCGCCGGATCCGTCAGGTGCTGCGCCAGCATGTCGGGCGACACGTGAAGGTCTATGTAGAAGGCTTCGAGTGCATCGGTCAGTTCGACCAGGGTGGCGGCGCGCTCCTTGTACAGCGCGATCAATGGCTCGAGCTGCGGTCCGGTCTCCGGGTCGACACCACGACGTGCAAGGCGGCTCGCCACATCGGCCGCAAGCCGGCCATTGTCGGACAGCTTCAGATAGTGCGCATTCAGCCAGCGCAGCTTTTCGGTATTGAACTGCGCCGCCGACGGCGTGATGTGGTCGAGGTCGAACCATCCGACAAACTGTTCGCGCGAGAAGATCTCGTCATCGCCATGGCTCCAGCCCAGCCGCGCCAGGTAATTGATGACCGCTTCGGGCAGATAGCCGTCTTCGTCGTACTGCATCACGCTGACCGCACCGTGCCGTTTCGACAGCTTCTGGCCATCGTCGCCGAGGATCATCGACAGGTGGGCGTACTGCGGCACGGCGGCGCCCAGCGCGCGCAGGATGTTGATCTGGCGCGGCGTGTTGTTGACATGATCGTCGCCCCGGATGACGTGGGTGATGCCCATGTCCCAGTCGTCGACGCAGACACAGAAATTGTAGGTGGGCGTACCGTCCGCGCGCGCGATGATCAGGTCGTCCAGCTCATCATTGGAGATCACTATGCGGCCCTTGACCTGATCGTCCCACGCCACCACGCCGGTGAGCGGATTGCAGAAGCGGATCACCGGCTCGACGCCTGCTGGCGGCTCGGGCAACGTCCGGCCAGGCCCCGGGCGCCAGCGGCCGTCGTAGCGCGGCTTCTCGTTGCTGGCTCGCTGCTGTTCGCGCAGCGCGTCGAGTTCTTCCTGCGAGGTGTAACAGCGGTAGGCATGGCCCTGCTCCAGCAGTTGCGCAATGACTTCCTTGTAGCGATCCATGCGCTGCATCTGGAAGAACGGCCCCTCGTCATGTCCCAGATCGAGCCACTTCATGCCGTCGATGATCGCTTGCACCGCCTCGGGCGTGGAACGCGCCACATCGGTATCTTCGATGCGGAGCACGAACTGGCCACCGTGATGACGGGCATACGCCCAGGAAAACAGCGCCGTGCGCGCGCCGCCGATGTGGAGGTACCCGGTAGGACTCGGCGCAAATCGCGTGCGGACAACTTGAGTCATGGCAATGCCTGTGAAAGATGAGCGCGCGATTGTACCGCCAGCACCCCAGCCATTTGACGGCACTTCGCTTAACCGCTAGTATTCGCGCCCTGTCACGAATGCAGGGCAGTTAGCTCAGCGGTAGAGCACCGCCTTCACACGGCGGGGGTCACTGGTTCGATCCCAGTACTGCCCACCAATCTTGAAAGCCCGAACCGAGGTTCGGGCTTTTTTTTGCCTTGCAGCAGTTCGAAAGGTCAGGGCTTGGGCGGAATGCGCAACTTCTGTCCAGGGTAGATCTTGTCCGGATGCGACAACATCGGACGGTTGGCTTCGAAGATCAGGGGGTACTTGTTGGCATCGCCATAGTAGGTCTTGGCGATCTTCGACAGGTTGTCGCCCGACTTCACATCGTGATACTGCGCTTCCGGTTCGAGATTGAGCACATTGAGCTGGTCCTGCACCGACGAGACACCGGCCACGTTGCCGGCCGAGAGCACGATGCGTTCGCGGGTCGCCTGATCCGCGCAGGTGCCGGAAACCGTGCATGTCGACGTACTGCCGTCGAACGAAACATTGAGCGCGGTGGCCGACAAGCCCATCTTTTCGATGTACGTCTTGATGGCGTCGCCGGCGGCACGGTCGAGCTTTGCACGGTTCTCCGGTGTAGGCGCCGCCTTGACCTGCTCGGTTGCAGCCTTGGCTTCACCTGAACCAAAAAGCTTTTCACCCGCATCTTTCAGGAAATTCAGCAATCCCATGTCGTGCCTCCTGTGTTGTAGTAACGATGTTGTCGTGGGTTCATGATAGCCGACCCCCGAAGCGAGGCTGTCGAAACCGCTTGAGCCTGTCTGATGCACGGTCGCCACATGCAGGTTTGACGTGTCACGAGTACTTATATACATTCAAGCTTGTTTGTAAAAAGATTGCCTCATATGGTTCGACGCACCAAAGAAGAAGCTGAAGCAACGAGGCTGCAGCTGCTTGATGCCGCGGAACGCTGCTTTCGCGAAAAAGGGGTTGCCGGCACCACGCTGGACGACATCGCAAAAAGTGCGGGCCATACGCGCGGCGCCGTGTATTGGCACTTCGAAAACAAGGCAGACATTTTCGAAGCAGTTTGCGAACGCGTAACAACACCGATGCAGGCCATGCTGGGCGACCTCGCGGCCGACCCGGGCACTGATCCGCTCGGCTTCCTGCGTAATGACGCTATCCGTGTGCTGCGCATGCTGACTGACTGCGAGCGTGTCCAGGCAGTATTTGAGATCAAGTTCTGCAAGCTGGATGGCGGGCCGGACTTCGATCGCCTGCGCACCCGCGAACTCGAAACACACAGCCGTTGCCTCGATATGCTGGAAGTCGTCTTCGGCGCCGCGGTGCGCATCGGGCAGTTGCCGCTTCACCTCCCGCCGCGCGAAACGGCGGAGGCGATGCATGCATTCATCGGCGGTCTGATGCGCAGCTGGATCGAACGGCGCGATTTCGACCTGCAGAAGTCCGCGCCATGGCTCGTCGATACCTTTCTGGTCGGTCTGCGCAATGCGCCCGTGCCGGATCCGGCAAGCTGACGCTGCTCCGACGAAATGACGCGCTCCAATGAAAAAGCCGCCTTCCAGGCGGCTTTTTCATTGGAGCGCGTATGCCGTGGCTACTGCTGTTTCGCCGCTTCAAGCGCCTTGCTGTTGATGGTGACAGGATAACGCTGACGCAGCGAACCCAGATAGGCGGCAAAGTCATCCTGCGAAACGGTCTGGTCAAGTTGGGCCTTGATCGCTTCGATGCGCTGCGGGTCCAGTGCTTCCTTCGGCTGCTTCACCGCGCTGATACGGAACACCGCATAGCCTCCGTTACCCATCGGGAAGCCAAGATAGGCCGGCAGGGCGTTGGCGGGCGCATTGAATATGGCGCGCACCATCTCCGCAGCCGGGCCCTGTGCCTGAGCGCGCGACACATCCTGCGGCGGCGACCAGCTCAGCGCAGCATTTTCGCCCGCCTTCAACTTGGCGATGGCCGCCTCGCCACGTTCGCGCGCCATCTTCTCCCCCGCCGCAAGACCAAGCTGCTTTTCGATATCCGCCTGCACACTTTCGAAGGGCTTCACGGATGCTGGCAACTGTTCGATGACACGTGCGGATACCAATGTATTGGATGCGGTTTCGATCGCCTGCGTGTTGCGGCGGTTCTTCACCGCGTCTTCGGAGAAAATCGCGTCGCGCAGCTTTTCATTGTCGAACGGCGCAGGCATCAGGAAGCCCTTTGGAATCAGCGGGCTGGTTTTGACCTGAAGGCCCAGCTTCTCGGCGGCCGGGGCCAGCGAATCCGCCTGCTCATATACGGTGTTGCTGAATACCTCGGCCAGTTCTGCAAATTTACGGCGCGCCGACTGCTTCTTCAGTTCGTCGGCAATTTCCGCCCGCGCCTCGGCCAGCGTCTTGCCTTGCCCGCCGCGGACTTCCGTCAGCTGGATGATATGCACACCGAAATCAGACTCGATGACACCGCTGATCTGGCCCGGCTTAAGTGCGAACACGGCATCTTCGAACGGCTTGACCATCGTTCCCCGTCCGAAATAGCCCAGATCGCCACCAGCGTCCTTCGAGCCGGGATCCTGCGAGTTCTCCCTGGCCAGTTCGGCGAACTTTGACGGATCGGCGCGCAACGTCTTGAGCAGCGCTTCGGCCTTGGTGCGGACCGCGGCACGCTCATCCGGGCTGGCCGATGCGTCTATGGTCAGCAGGATGTGACTGGCCTTTCGTTCTTCACCCTGCATGTAGCGCGACTGATCCGCTTCGTAAGTCTTCCGGATGTCTTCTTCGCTCACGTCCATCGTTGCGGCAAGCGCGGCTTCGCTCAGCGTCAGGTATTCCACCTTGACCTGCTCCGGTACCTCGAACTGCTTCAGATTGTCGTCGTAGTATTTGCGCACCTGCTCCGGCGTGATGGCAATCTGCTCGATGAATTCGAACGGCGTGATGACCGCTTCGCTGACTTCGCGCTGCTCCTGCTGCATCTGCGCCCAGCGCTTGGCGAGGGATGCCGGAACGAACGAACTGCCGGCGATTCCGGCATAAAGCTGGCGGATCAGCAGATCCTGACGGATGCGGGCCAGCAGCCCGTCTCGGCTGTACCCCTGCGACTGCGCCACCTGGTCAAAACGCGCCTCGGAAAACTTGCCATCAACCTGAAAACCGGGGATCGCCGCAATGATCTGGCTCATGCGTGTATCCGGTACGGTCAGATTTGTGCGCTGCGCTTCCTGGATCAGCAAGCGCTGGCTGACCAGGCCGTCCAGCGCCTGACGGCGCACCTCTGCGCGTTCCATGATCTTCGGGTCGAATTCCTCGCCCATCATTTCGCGCAACCGGTCCTGCTGGTCGCGCAAGGCCGCCGTGAATTCCTCCTGTGCAATCTTCGCACTGCCGACGACCGCGGCATCTTCACGCTGCACGTCGCTGTTTACATAGGATTCGACGCCGAAGAACGCGAACGGCAGGATCATCAGCAACAGGACAACCTGGACGACGCGCTTGTTGTTGCGAACCGCATCAAACATAAAGACCTTTCGCGGGGCCTGCGTACAGCAGGCGCGAAAAATGAAAAAGGCGAACCCAGGTTCGCCCGCTGTCAGTTTTGGCGGAGTGGACGGGACTCGAACCCGCGACCCCCGGCGTGACAGGCCGGTATTCTAACCAACTGAACTACCACTCCGTTCTGGTGGGTGCTGACGGGCTCGAACCGCCGACATTCGCCTTGTAAGGGCGACGCTCTACCAACTGAGCTAAGCACCCGCCGATTCCTGCGCGAGCTTCGGGCACTGCGAAAAACAGCCCGCGATGATACCTCACAAGAGGTCAGTCGCGGGCTGTGCTGACTCGGACAGTCAGTGTGTAATGACGGCCGCGGCGGCGACTGCGGCGTCTTCGACCTTGGCAATTGTCGCGGCAGGATCGGCGTCCGGCAACGCATCCGGCTTGCGCTCCAGCGCACGCTCAAGCACCTCGTCGATCCACCTGACCGACACGATCTCGATCGAGTTCTTTAGCGTGTCGGGCATATCCGCAAGATCCTTCACATTCTCATGTGGAATCAATGCAGTACGGATACCACCGCGGACTGCGGCAAGCAGCTTTTCCTTCAGGCCGCCAATGCCGAGCACCTCACCACGCAGCGTGATTTCACCTGTCATCGCCACATCGGCACGCACTGGAATTCCGCTCAGTGCGGACACCAGCGCGGTCGTGATGGCGATGCCTGCGGACGGACCGTCCTTTGGCGTCGCGCCTTCGGGAAAGTGTACGTGAAGGTCGACCTTTTCGAACACCTCGTCCTTGATCCCCAAACGACGCGCGCGAGAGCGGACGACGGAGCGCGCAGTCTCCACCGATTCCTTCATCACGTCACCAAGCGAACCCGTGCGCTGCACGACACCCTTGCCCGGCATCGTCGCGACCTCGATCGTCAGCAATTCACCGCCGACTTCCGTCCACGCCAGGCCCGTAACCTGACCAACCTGATTGTCCTTTTCCGCGATGCCGAAGGTATAGCGACGGACGCCAAGGAACTTGTCCAGGTTTTTCGCATTGATGATGATCTTCGACGAGCGCTTCTTCAGCACCAGGCCTTTGACCACCTTGCGGCAGATCTTCGACACTTCACGCTCGAGTGCGCGCACTCCGGCTTCCCGCGTGTAGTAGCGGACGATGTCGCGCAGGGCATCTTCAGTGATCGAAATCTCTTCCTTCTTCAGACCATTGTTCTTGATCTGCTTCGGAACGAGATAGCGTTGGCTGATATTGACCTTTTCATCCTCCGTGTAGCCCGAAAGGCGGATCACTTCCATCCGATCAAGCAGTGGCGCAGGAATGTTCAACGTGTTGGCAGTGGCGACAAACATCACATCGGAAAGGTCGTACTCAACCTCGACGTAATGGTCGACGAACGTCGAGTTTTGTTCCGGATCAAGCACTTCCAGCAAGGCGGACGACGGATCACCCCGAAAATCCTGCCCCATCTTGTCGACTTCATCGAGCAGGAAAAGGGGATTCTTGACGGCCACCTTCGTCATGTTCTGAAGGATCTTGCCCGGCATCGATCCTATGTAGGTCCGGCGGTGCCCACGGATTTCCGCCTCGTCCCGAACACCACCGAGCGCCATGCGAACGAACTTGCGGTTGGTCGCCTTGGCAATCGACTGGCCGAGCGATGTCTTGCCGACGCCCGGGGGGCCGACCAGGCACAGGATGGGCGCCTTGAGTTTGTCGACGCGCTGCTGCACAGCCAGATACTCGAGGATACGCTCCTTGACCTTCTCCAAGCCGTAGTGATCCCGATCAAGTACCTTCTCGGCCTCAGCGAGGTCCTTGAAAATACGTGACTTCTTGCGCCAGGGGAGGCCCACAAGCGTCTCAATGAAGTTACGCACGACGGTCGCCTCGGCCGACATCGGCGACATCAGCTTCAACTTCTTCAATTCGGACTGCGCCTTGGCGATGGCTTCCTTTGTCATGCCGGCTGCCTTGATCTTCTTCTCGATTTCTTCGAGATCGGCTCCGTCCTCGCCTTCGCCCAGCTCCTTCTGAATAGCCTTGACCTGTTCATTCAGGTAGTACTCGCGCTGGCTCTTCTCCATTTGCCGCTTTACACGTCCACGGATACGCTTCTCGACCTGCAGGATGTCGAGTTCCGTTTCCAGCTGCGACAGCAAACGCTCGATTCGCTCCGCGGTGCCGAACAGCTCCAGAATGTCTTGCTTCTGTTCAAGCTTGAGCGGGAGATGTGCTGCGACCGTATCGGCCAGACGACCCGCTTCTTCGATACTCGACAGTGACGTCAGGATTTCCGGCGGGATCTTCTTGTTCAACTTCACATACTGGTCGAACTGGCCGATCAGCGCACGCCGCATTGCCTCAATCTCGTGTGAGGTCTGCTCGACGGCCGGAACGGTAGTGACGTTCGCCATGAACAAGGTCTTGATGTCGACGATGTCTTCGACCGTAGCGCGCTGGGTGCCTTCGACAAGCACCTTCACCGTGCCGTCAGGCAGCTTCAACATCTGCAGGATATTGGCAACGCAGCCAATGCGGTAGAGATCATCCGGACTGGGCTCATCCTTTGCCGCTGACTTCTGGGCAACGAGCAAGATGCTCTTTCCGGATTCCATCGCCGATTCCAGAGCCTTGATCGACTTCGGACGACCCACGAAAAGCGGGATGACCATGTGGGGGAAAACAACAACGTCCCTCAACGGCAGGAGCGGAAGCTCCAGTTGTTCCGGGACGGTTTGAAGGCTGGACATTGATATTCCTTAACGCGACAGTGTCAGGCAGATTGGGGCGGCGATGCCCGAATCAAGCCACCTGGAAGGCGCACCCGCGTTACGCGACATCCGCTTCGCGGGCGTCAGTTCGATCCTGACACTTTGGGTTGATCTGCAAACAGCATGATGGGCTTGCTTTCGCCTTCGATCACACCTTCATCAATGACAACTTTGGTGACGTTATCTATCCCCGGCAGTTCGTACATCGTGTCCAGCAGCGCTGACTCAATGATGCTTCGCAGCCCGCGTGCGCCCGTTTTCCGCTTCAGCGCTTTGCCCGCAATGGCCTGCAGCGCCGCCGGGCGGATTTCCAGTTCGACCCCTTCCATCTGGAAAAGCTTCTGATACTGCTTGATCAACGCGTTCTTGGGCTCGACCAGTATCTGAATGAGCGCCTCTTCATCGAGTTCCTGCAGCGTCGCGACAACCGGGAGACGACCGACGAACTCCGGAATCAGGCCGAACTTGATCAGATCCTCTGGCTCTACGTCGCGGAGCGCTTCACCTGAATTCCGGTTATCGCGACTTTTCACTTCGGCTCCAAAACCGATACCAAACTGCTCGGTACGGTTGCGGATCACTTTCTCAAGACCGTCGAAAGCACCGCCACAGATGAACAATATATTGGTCGTATCCACCTGGACGAAGTCCTGGTTGGGATGCTTGCGCCCGCCCTGCGGAGGCACACTGGCAACCGTTCCTTCAATAAGCTTGAGCAACGCCTGCTGAACCCCCTCGCCAGATACATCGCGGGTGATCGAAGGGTTGTCGGACTTGCGGGATATCTTGTCGATCTCATCGATATACACGATGCCCTGCTGCGCGCGTTCGACTTCGTAGTCGCACTTCTGCAGCAACTTCTGGATGATGTTCTCGACATCCTCACCAACATAGCCGGCCTCCGTGAGTGTCGTGGCATCCGCCATCACGAAAGGCACATTCAGAAGGCGAGCAAGCGTTTGCGCAAGTAGCGTCTTACCCGAACCCGTCGGACCAACAAGCAGGATATTGCTCTTCGATAGTTCGACTTCGTCCTTGCGCGACATGTGGCGCAGACGCTTGTAGTGGTTGTACACCGCAACGGCAAGGATTCGCTTTGCCGGGGACTGACCAATCACATACTGGTCGAGTATTTCGCAGATCTCCTTCGGCGACGGCAAGTCGCTACGCGCGCCTTTGCCCGATTGTTCGCTGCTGATCTCGTCACGGATGATGTCGTTGCACAGATCGATGCACTCATCGCAGATGAACACCGATGGGCCTGCGATGAGTTTCTTGACTTCGTGCTGGCTCTTTCCGCAGAACGAGCAGTACAGCAATTTTTCGGACCCCGATTTTTTTTCGGTCATGGCTTTACTCCAGACTTCAAAGTCACTGCGCAGCGTGAAGGATCACGTCGTGCCTTCGGCGCGGGTCGTCAGTACCTTGTCGATAATGCCGTAGTCACGGGCCTGCTCGGCGGACAGAAAGTTGTCGCGATCGGTGTCACGCTCAATTGTTTCAATGGGCTGCCCTGTGTGATGCGCCATGATCGCATTCAGCTTCGATCGCAATGTCAGGATCTCACGAGCATGTATTTCGATGTCCGATGCCTGCCCCTGAAAACCACCCATCGGCTGGTGAATCATCACGCGCGAGTTTGGCAAACAGAACCGCTTGCCCTTTTCACCGGCCGACAACAGAAACGCACCCATGCTGGCGGCCTGTCCAATGCACAACGTCGACACCGCAGGCTTTATGAACTGCATGGTGTCGTAGATCGAAAGCCCAGCGGTGACCGAACCTCCGGGTGAATTGATGTAAAAGAAGATGTCCTTGTCCGGATTTTCAGATTCGAGGAACAGCAATTGCGCAACGATGACGTTCGCAGTCGAGTCATTTACCGGGCCCACCAAGAAAATCACGCGCTCGCGCAGCAGGCGCGAGTAGATGTCATACGCCCGCTCGCCACGACCACTCTGTTCGATGACCATGGGCACGAGACCCAAGCCTACGGTTTCCGACATCATTCGTTTCACTCCTTGTTGAAGCAGGTCTGCCTGCTTCAAGTTTATCTGGTTACCGGTTCGTGCTCTGGCCCGCCGATAAATTGTGAAGTGAGGTGGGTCAGTTCGAAGCCATCAACTCATCAAACTCCACCGTCTTGGGCGTCACCTTGACGTTTGCCAGCACCCAGTCCACCACGTTGTCTTCGACTACCATCGCTTCAACTTGGGCAAGGCGTTGCGTATCGCTGTAGTACCAACGAACGACATCGGCCGGATCCTCGTAACTTTGTGCCTGCTCTTCCACAACTGCGCGGATCTGCTCGGGCTTCGCGTAAAGCTCGTGCTTCTTGACCGCTTCCGCGACCAGCAAGCCCAAACGCACCCGTCGTTCAGCCTGCGCGAGAAACCACGTCGGCTCGACAGGAATGTCTTTTACATTCATACCCCTAGAAGCAAGGTTTGACAGCGCTTCCTCAGCGAGACGATGCGATTCCTGGTCACAGAGTGCGGTCGGAACATCGAAGGTGTGCTTTTCAAGCAACAAATTCATGACCTCGTTTTTGACTCGGGCGTGAAGGCGCTTCTTGACCTCGCGCTCCAAGTTTGTCCGAACATCAGCCTTCAGCAGGGACACATCCCCCGACGGAACGCCTAGTGACTTCGCGAATTCCTCATCGATCTCCGGGAGCCGAGGCGCTTCTACAGCTTTGATCTTCACTTCAAACTGAACGGTCTTACCGGCCAGATCTTTAGCTTGGTAGTCGTCGGGAAATGTAAGCGGGAACGTCTTGGACTCACCGAGCGCCATGCCTTCAAGATTCGCTTCAAACTCTGGCAACAGCGATCCGGCACCAAGCACTAATGGAAAGTCTTCCGCTGCCCCGCCGTCAAATGTTTCCCCTTCTTGTGTCCCGCGAAAATCGATGGTCAAGCGATCCTCTTTGGCAGCTTTCTTGTCAGCCGCAAAAAAAGTTACGCGCTGCTTGCGAAGCACCTCAATCGTTTTCTCAACCTCAGCATCGCCGACCGGAAGTACCGCCTGTTCAAGAACAGCATCGGACAAGTCTGCGAGCTCAATGTCCGGATACACCTGAAAAGTTGCACTGAACGCAACCTGGCCGGGCTCGGCCGCGTCAAGTGGCTCAATTTTCGGAGTGCCTGCTACACGAAGCTTTTGCTCACGTACTACGTTGCCGAACTGCATCTGAACGGCTTCGGTGAAGGCTTCCGAGCGAGCTTGAGCAGCAAACTGTTGCTGAACCAACTTCATCGGAACCTTGCCAGGACGGAAACCCGGCATCTTTATGGTGCGTGCCATCTTGACGAGTCGAGCGGCAACATCCCTTTCAACGTCGGCGGCAACAACCGACATATTGATTGTCCGCTCGAGTGAGTTTGCCGTAGGGGTGCTCTGGGCCATCAGCCAATATCCTTGAATCGATTGAGAAAAACAGGCAAAAAGCTGCCCGCATTGAAGCTTTGGATAGCCTTAAAGGATAGCACAGGGACTACCTGATGTCCTGCTATAGGCAACCGAAGTCCGGCGAAGGACACAAGCCAGCTCATTCCACGATCCACCTTGCTTTTTTTGTCAAGGCACCGCTATCGTTATTGTTATATTGAGGATTGGGGCGGGAGTGAGTAGAAACACGAACGCCCGATCACATTGTTGTGTGATCGGGCGTTTGGTGTTGAAGCGTAGGGTAGCCTGGCACTGACCTACTTTCGCGAGCGTAGTACTCACTATCATTGGCGCGGCTGCGTTTCACGGTCCTGTTCGGGATGGGAAGGGGTGGTTCCACAGCGCTA
>JAEUNO010000023.1 GCA_016791045.1 Methyloversatilis sp.
TGCGCCGGCGCGTGTTCAGGGGGTGGGAATCGCGAGATGGGCTCGATCATCACTGAAGGTGCGTCCGCTGTAGGAGCGACCCCCGGTCGCGATTGGCGCGTCGATCGTGCGCCGGCACGTGTTCAGTGGGAGGAATCGAGAGCAGGGCTCGCTCCTACAAGAACGTGCCACCCCTGTAGGAGCGACCCGCGGTCGCGATCCGCACGTCGATCGTGCGCCCGGCCGCTTGTTCGGAGGGAGGAATCGCGAGCACGGCTCGCTCCTACAAAACCCCTGTCTTAACCACGACGCATGGCGTCGAAGAACTCGCCGTTGCTCTTCGTGGCCTTGATCTTGTCGAGCAGGAATTCGATCGCTTCCAGATCGTCCATGTTGTACAGCAGTTTGCGCAGGATCCAGATCTTCTGCAGGATTTCGGGCTTCAGCAGCAACTCTTCGCGGCGCGTGCCCGAGCGGTTCACGTTGATTGCCGGATAGACGCGCTTTTCCGCCATGCGCCGGTCAAGATGGATTTCCATGTTGCCGGTGCCCTTGAATTCTTCGTAGATCACGTCGTCCATGCGGCTGCCGGTTTCGATCAGCGCGGTGGCGATGATGGTCAGGCTGCCGCCTTCCTCGACATTGCGAGCGGCGCCGAAGAAACGCTTCGGCTTCTGCAGCGCATTGGCGTCCACACCGCCGGTCAGCACCTTGCCCGACGCCGGCTGCACGGTGTTGTAGGCGCGCGCCAGACGGGTGATGGAATCGAGCAGGATGATCACGTCCTTCTTGTGCTCGACCAGGCGCTTGGCCTTCTCGATCACCATTTCGGCCACCTGCACGTGGCGGGTGGCCGGTTCGTCGAAGGTCGAAGCAACCACTTCACCCTTCACCGAACGCTGCATTTCGGTCACTTCTTCCGGCCGCTCGTCGATCAGCAGCACGATGAGCATGGCTTCCGGATGGTTCGCGGTGATGGCGTGTGCGATGTGCTGCATCATCACCGTCTTGCCGGTTTTCGGCGGCGCGACCAGCAGGCCGCGCTGACCCTTGCCGATCGGCGCGATCATGTCGATCACGCGCGAGGTCGTGTTTTCTTCGCCGCGCATGTCGCGTTCGAGCACCAGGGTTTCGGTCGGGTGCAGCGGCGTCAGGTTTTCGAACAGGATCTTGTGCTTGGTCGCTTCCGGCGGCTCGCTGTTGACGCGATCGACCTTGACCAGCGCGAAGTAGCGTTCGCCGTCCTTCGGCGTCCTGATTTCGCCTTCGATGGTGTCGCCGGTGTGCAGGTTGAAGCGCCGGATCTGGCTCGGCGATACGTAGATGTCGTCAGTGCCGGCCAGGTAGCTTGCTTCCGGCGAGCGCAGGAAGCCGAAGCCGTCCGGCAGCACTTCAAGCGCGCCATCACCGAAAATGCTTTCGCCCTTTTTCGCTCGGTTGCGCAGGATGGCGAAGACCAGTTCCTGTTTTCGCAGCCGGTTCGCGCCTTCGATCTCGAAGGACTGGGCCATTTCGAGCAGCTGGCTGACGTGAAGTGCTTTCAGTTCGGAAAGATGCATGGTGACGGGGTCTGTGCGGCGTGCGGGGGTGGGGAGGCGGAGCCAGGAACCGGCTCCGGCGGGCGGGGTGCGCGCAGCACCCGTCGCCGTGGAAAAAAGATCAGAGGTGGCTGTCCAGGAATGCGGTCAGTTGCGACTTCGACAGGGCGCCGACCTTCGTGGCTTCGACATTGCCGTCCTTGAACAGCATCAGCGTCGGAATGCCGCGGATGCCGAAGCGCGCCGGGGTGTCCTGGTTCTCGTCGATATTCACCTTGGCCACGCGCAGCTTGCCGGCGTAGTCACGCGCCACCTCGTCGAGGATGGGGGCAATCATCTTGCACGGACCGCACCATTCGGCCCAGTAGTCGACCAGCACGGGCAGATCGGCTTTGACCACTTCGGCTTCGAAGCTGGCATCGGTGACGTGGTGGATGTGTTCGCTCATCGTTTCCTCGCGGGGCTTGACTTGGGAGAGACCTGGAATGCCGGATCGTTTTTTGGATAGAGGTATATCGGTCGGATATACCGTCGAAAACCGGATGTGGGCTGGGCGCTGTTGTTTGCCGGGCTGGATGCCTGACGCGCACTGCGCAGGCCGGGAATTCTTGAGCAGGTGTGTGCGGGGGTTGCGAGCCACCGCGGCAGGCACGGGGCAAATCACTCTGGCAGCGCGCTGACCGCACACCTGCGCGATCGCGTTTGTTACGCTGTTTTCGCGCTGTTTCCATGATGCTAATACAAAAAACACCGAGTTGCGCAGAGTGATGGAGGTACGTCCGACAAAAATTCATGTCGGCATGCCTCCGCTGCACGACGCACGGAACGGCTTTGCCACGGGCCGCAGTGATAAAATCCACGCCGTTTTCCGGACTGTCATCGTCCCGAGATTCCGATCAAACCACCCCGTGGTTCGCCTGCTGTCGGGCAATGCGACCACCGCACGGAGAAATCATGACTTACGTCGTCACCGAATCCTGTATCAAGTGCAAGTACACCGACTGCGTCGATGTGTGCCCGGTCGATTGCTTTCGCGAAGGCCCGAATTTCCTGGTGATCGACCCCGACGAGTGCATCGACTGCACGCTGTGCGTCGCCGAATGTCCGGCCGAAGCCATTTTCGCCGAGGACGACGTGCCGTCCGACCAGATCCATTTCATCAAGCTGAACGCCGAACTGTCCGCGGAATGGCCTGCCATCATCGAGCGCAAGGAAGCGCCGGCCGACGCCGACGAATGGGTCAAGGTGAAGGACAAGCTCGGCATGCTGGAACGCTGAGCGCGCCGCCGCCCGCCGGCCGTCGCATGTCGCGTCCTCGTGCATGAACGCGGCGGGCTTCGAAACCCTGCACCTGCCGGCCGATGGCGCGCTGTTTGCCCGGCTCGCGCGCCTGCTGATCGATCGCCATGGCGATGCGCTCGCCGACTGCGACCTGCTGATTCCGGTCATGGCGCATGCGTCGGCGCTGCGCGGCGCGCTGGTGGCCGAAGCCGGGCACCCGCTGTTCATGCCGCGCATGCTCACGCCGTCATTGCTGGCGGCGCGCTGGATGGGCGACGCACCGGTCGATCCCCACCCCCGCCGTCTGCTGCGTCTGGTGGCGCAACTGCGCCAGCAGGCCTGGCTGGGCGACGCCGATCCGTGGTCGGCGGCGCAGGAACTGCTCGAACTGGCCGACGCGCTGGCCGCAGTGCCGGCGCTGCCGGATGAAGACGCCCTGCAGCAGGGCTTCGAACGCGCCCACGGCTTGACCGACAGCGCCGCGCTGTCGCTCGAAGCGCGTCTGGTGCATGCGGTATGGCACAGCGACTGCACCGGAACGCCCGGTCACGCGCGTGCCGTCACGCAGGCGTTGATGCGCGCCGCCGGCGCGGCACGCCGTCCGCTCATCCATCTTTCTGCGGTGGAAGAGCCACCGCCCGCATGGCTTGAATTGCATGCCGCGCGCGTGCCGGTGCTCCATGTGCAGGCGACGCGCGCGCTGGCCGATACATCGGTGGCCCGCGTGCTGCAAGTCGCCTGGCCGTCCGGCTCGGCACTTTTTTCGGTAACCGTTCCGACGCCCGCCCCATCGCGGGATGACGCGCTCGCACTGGCCAGCCGCGTGCGCCTGATCGGTGCGCAGTCGCTCGAGCAGGAAGCGCAATGTGCCGCGTCCTGCATCGCCGGCTGGCTGTCTGAAGGCCGCCGCAACATCGCGCTGGTGGCGCTCGATCGCGAAGCGGCGCGGCGCGCCCGCGCGCTGCTCGAACGCCGGCAGGTTCTGCTGGCCGATGAAACCGGCTGGAAGCTGTCGACCACGCGCGCGGCGGCCACGGTCGACGCGCTGCTGCAGTGCCTTGCGTCAGACGGCTATCACCGCGATCTGCTCGATCTGCTGCGTTCGCCGCATGTGGCCGGCACGCTCGATCGCGATGCGCACGCGCAGGCGATTGCGGTCATCGACGACTGGGTGGTCAGGCGCAACCATGTCGATGGCCTGCACGCCTTGCTCACCGATGCCGGCCGCGAGTTTGCCGGCCGGCCGGCCGGCCGGCTGATCGACGCGCTGTCGCAGGCCTTTGCACTCATGCCCACCCACAACGCACCGGCCAGTTTCCGGATCGAACGCCTGCTGGCAGCGCTCGATGCATTGGGCGCACGCGCTGCGCTGGCGCTGGATGCGGCGGGTGCGCAGGTGGTCAACCTGCTGGAGCAGTTGCGTGCCGACAGCAGCGGCGTGGCACTCGACCTGTCCTTCGCCGACTGGCGCAAGTGGCTCAACGGCGAGTTCGAGCAGGCGCTGTTCCGCGACAGCGCCATCGACAGCCCGGTGGTCCTGACGCCACTGACGGCGACCCGCCTGCGCCGTTTCGACGCCGTGTATGTGATCGGCGCCGACAGCCGGCACCTTGCGCCGGCGCGCCTGCGCGGCGCGCTCGGTCACGAAGGGCTGCGACGCGAACTCGGGCTGCCGGATTCGCAGGTCGCCGCCCGGCAGCTGCGCGACGATCTGGCCGGCCTGATCGCCTGCAGCGACGAAACCGTGTTCAGCTGGCAGACGCAGCGCAACGGTGAAGCGAACCTCCCCGGCGTGGATCTGCAGCGCCTCGATCTGGTGCTGCAGCGTGCGGGTCTGCCGTCGGCGATACGCGCTGCGCCTGCGCTCGCCGATCTGCCGGCGCTGCCTGCCCTGGCGGTATCCAGCACGCCGGTGCTCGACCCGGGGCGCGTCCCGTCGCGGCTCACGGCGAGCGCTCTGGCCGATCTGATCGCCTGTCCCTACCGCTACTACGCCCGCCACGTACTTGGCCTGGGTGCCGGCGACGAGGTCGAGGATGCCATGGGCAAGGGCAGCGTCGGTGAGCTGGTGCATCGCGTACTCCACGACTTTCATGTCGCTCACCCGCGACTGGGAGATGCCGCGCCGCTGGCACTGGCCGACGCCCTGCGCGCGCAGATTGCCGCCGCCTTCGATGGCGCCATTGCGCGCAACTTCCAGGAGCATGCGTGGGCCGATCGCCTGCGCGATCGCGCCGACGCCTACATCGCGTGGGCCGTGCAGCGCGAAACCGACGGCTGGCTGTTCGACAGCGGTGAGGCGAGGCGCGCGCAGGTGCTCCAGTTGCCGGATGGTGCTGCGCTGTCGCTCGAAGGCCGCATCGACCGCATCGACCGCAATGCAGAGGGCGACGTCGCGCTGCTCGACTACAAGCTGCGCAGTGCCGAACGCGTACGCAAGACGCTGCAGGCCGATGACGTGCAACTGGCGTTCTACACGCTGCTCGAAGGCGGGGCAGTGAGCCAGGCGGCCTATCTGGCGCTGGAAGAGGAGGCGCCGGTCGCGTTCCTTCAGGACGATCCGCCGGCTGCCGCGCGGGCGCTGCAGGCGCTGGTGTCCGAACTGTTTCCGGCGCTGCGCGACGGCTCCGGCCTGCCGGCACACGGCGACGAGGCGGCCTGCCGGCATTGCGACATGCGCGGCCTGTGCCGCAAGGACTGGCTGTCATGAGTCGCGACGACGATCTGCGCGCGCTCGACCCGGCACGCAGCGTTGTGGTCGAGGCGTGCGCCGGCAGCGGCAAGACCTGGACGCTGGTGTCGCGATTGATCCGCCTGCTGCTGGCCGGTGCGCAGCCGGGCGACATTCTCGCCATCACCTACACGCGCAAGGCGGCGCGCGAAATCGAGGAACGTCTGCAGCACTGGCTGGCGGAACTGGCCGTGGCCGACGACGAGCGGGTGAGCGCCTTTCTCGCCGAGCGCGGGCTTGATACGCAGCGCGACCCGACGCTGATCGCGCGGGCACGGGGGCTGTTCGAGCAGGTTGCCGACGCGCGACCCGGGCTGACGGTGAACACCTTCCACGGCTGGTTTTCTTCACTGCTCGGCGCCGCGCCGCTGAGCAGCGGTCTGCGCGGCCTGCAGCTGTCGGAGCGCACTGCGCAGTTGCGCGATCAGGCCTGGGCCGCGCTGATGCGCCGCGCCGGGCGCGCGCCGCAGGGCGAACTGGCGCTCGCGCTGCGCAGCCTGCTTGGCCAGTGCGGGGTGGCGGGCACGAAGACGCTGGCCGGTGCGCTGGTCGATCGCCGCGCCGAGTGGGAAGCCTGGCTGGCGGCGCATGGCGGGCTGGCCGGAGCGCTCGCCCACCTGCGGCAGTTTTTCGGGGCCGACGCCGAAGTACCGGTCGACGTGCTGGCCGGCGACGAACTGCTGCGTCGTCGCTGCCTCGATCTCGCGCGGCTGCTGGGTCAGGGCACGGAGGCGCAGCAGCGCAAGGCGACGGCGATCGAACAGGCGTGTGCGCAGGTCGACGCTCACGCCTACTTTGGCGGCCTGCGCGCCCAGCTGCTCAAGCAGGATGGCGAGCCGGCGAGCTTCAAGCCGGGCAAAGCGCTTGAAAAGCTCGGTGTGGCCGACAGTGCGCTTGCGCTCAACGAGCAGGTTGTGGCGCGTCTGGTGCAGTGCCTGAACGCGCAGGCCGATCTTGCCGCCTGGGCGCTCAACGAACAGGGGCTGCAGGTCGCCGCGGCGCTGCTCGACGCCTACGACCGCATCAAGCAGAACGCGGGCGTGCTCGACTTCGGTGATCTCGAATGGCATGCCGCGCGCCTGCTGTCGGACGCGCAGACCGGCCCCTTCGTGCAGGCGCGTCTGGACGCGCGCTACCGTCACCTGCTGCTGGACGAATTCCAGGACACCAATCCGCTGCAGTGGCAGGTGCTGATGCACTGGCTCGACGCCTACGCGCCGGGTCAGGTGCAGCCGGTGGTGTTCGTGGTCGGCGATCCGAAACAGTCGATCTACCGCTTCCGGCGCGCTGATCCGCGCATCTTCACCCATGCGGCCACGGTGTTCGAACAGCGCTTCGGCGCCCTCCGCCTGCAGCGCAACGAAACCCGGCGCAGCAGCCCGGCCGTGGTGAGCGTGGTCAACGCCGTGTTCGGCGACATGGACGTGTTCGAGGGCTTTGCACCGCACAGCACGACCCGGACGGATCTGCCCGGCCGGGTCGAAGTGCTGCCGGCGTTCGGCCACGAGGCGGCCGCCGAGCCTGCAGCCGCCGACAGCCAGACCGTCGCAGGCGGTCTGCGCAATCCGCTGCGCCAGCCGAGGCTGGCGATCGAGGACAGCCGCCGCAAGCGCGAGGCCGATGCACTGTGCACGAGGCTGAAGAACATGGTCGGACGGCTTGCGGTGCGCGATGCGCACACCGGTGCCACCCGTGCGGCGCGCTACGGCGACATGATGATCCTGCTGCGCCGGCGTACCGGACTGGCGGTCTACGAGGCGGCTCTGCGCGCCCACGGCATCCCCTACTTCGGTGCCAGCCGCGGCCGCCTGCTCGATACGCTCGAAGCGTCCGACCTGCTCGCGCTGCTGCGCTTTCTCGCGGCACCGGCCGATGCGCTGTCGCTCGCCCATGTGTTGCGCAGTCCGCTGTTCGCGTTTGCCGACGCGCAGCTGCTCGATCTGACCGGCGACGGCGCCGAAAGACTGTGGCCGACGCTGCGCGCGCGACGCGCCGACAGCGATCCGGCGCATGCACGCGCGGCTGCGCTGCTGGAGGGCTGGCTCGACGCGGCGACCCGCCTGCCGGTGCATGATCTGCTGGATCGCGTATTCGACCAGGGCGCGCTGATGCCGCGTTACGCCGCCAGCGTCGACGCGATGGCCTGGCCGGGCGTGCGCGCCAATCTCGAAGCCTTCATCGAACTGGCGCTCAAGGTCGACAGCGGCCGCTACCCCAGCCTGCCGCGCTTCATCGACGAGCTGACACGCCTGCGCAACGAAGACGACGAAGCGCCTGACGAAGGCCTCATCCTCGGTGAAGACCCCTCGCGCGGCAGGGTGCGCGTGCTCACCATCCACGCGGCCAAGGGACTGGAAGCGCCCATCGTCTGGCTGGCCGACGCGGTGGCGCGGTCGCGTACCGACAGCGGCGCGCGCGTGCTGCTGGCCTGGCCTCCCGGTGAGGCGGCGCCCGGTCACCTTTCCTTGCTGCAGAAGAAGGACAATCAGGGTCATGCCCGCGCCGCCTTCATCGAGGCCGAAGCGCGCGCTGCGGCGCGCGAGGACGCGAACCTGCTGTACGTCGCGCTGACCCGCGCACGACAAGTGCTGTATGTCAGTGGTGTCAGCCCTGCCAGGGGCAGCAGCGCCGGCAGCTGGCTAGACCGGGTTACCGCTGCACTGGGCGGCTGCGCCGATGCAGTCGCCACCGACGGCGGCGGCATGCGGCTCGAACAGGGCGCGCTTGCCGACTGCGTGGACCACGCACCCGACGACCCGGTCGTACCGGTCGTCATGGCCGATGCGTCCGTGACGCCCGCCATCGGCGAACGACGTCCGCCGGTCGCGCTCGATCCCGTCCAGCTGTGGGGTGTGGGACTGCACAGCTGGCTGGAGGCGCTGACGGGCGGCGAGCCGTCGCCCGCGCGGCCAATCGGCCTCGATGCCGTGCAGTGGCGCGATCTTGAAGGGATCGCGCGCCGCCTCGTGGCAAGTGACGCGCTGCAGCGCTTCTTCGATCCGGCGCAGCATCGCTGGTCGGCGAACGAACTCGAATTCATGCTGCCCGATGGCAGACCGGGCCGGATCGATCGTCTGGTCGAGTTCGAGGACGACATCTGGATACTGGATTACAAGAGCGGACAGGGTGACCGTTTTGCCGAGTCCTACACGGCTCAGCTTGCGGGCTACGCCGAGGCGGTGGCCGCGATCCGGCCCGGCAAGGTGGTGCACGCCGCGCTGATCCGGCCGGACGGCGCGCTCGACGTGCGCTTCTGAGCACGCCCCGGAACTTTGCGCGGCTGGCTGTTTTGACTACCATCTGCGATATTCAACCGCGGTGTGCGTTTCGCGCATGCGCAGCAAGAAGGGATGGCCGTCATGCAAGTACATGAAATCCTGCGCATCAAGGGAACGGTGCTGTACACCGTCGTCCCGGCGCAGTCGCTGGGTAATGCGGTCGCCACGATGGCCGATCTGGACGTCGGTTCGCTGGTGGTCATGGAACATGGCCTGATGGTTGGCATGCTGAGCTTCCGCGAAGTGCTGCGCGCCCTGCGAAAGTCCGGCGGCGGCTGGCAGACGCTCACGGTCGCCGACGTGATGCAGCGTGATCCGGCAACCGCCCATCCCGACATGGAAGTCGACGAATTGCGTCGCCTGATGCTGGAGCGGCACTGCCGCTACCTGCCGATCATGGAAGGCGACACGCTGATGGGTGTGCTGTCCTTTCACGATGTGGCGCGTGCCATGCTGGAAGAGCAGAGTTTCGAAAACCGCATGCTGAAGAGCTATATCCGCGACTGGCCGATGGACGACGCGTCCGGCTAGACCACACGACGGACGACCGTCCGCCGGACGCGCGCAGACGCCGGGCGATGCGGGCCGAACACGGGGGGAGGGCTATGGACAAGGTATGGCTGAAAAGCTATCCGGCGGGTGTGCCGGCCGAAATCGATCCATCGGAGTTCAGGTCGATCGGCGATGTGTTCGAGCGCAGTTGCCGCGAGTTTGCTGATCGTGACGCCTATGTCTGCATGGGCAAGGCGATCAGTTTCGCCGAAACCGAGAGGCTGAGTGCGGCGTTCGCCGCCTATCTGCAGTCCGTGCTCGGTCTGGCACCCGGTTCTCGGGTGGCGCTGATGATGCCCAACGTGCTGCAGTATCCGGTGGCCATGTTCGGCGCGCTGCGCGCCGGCTACACGGTGGTGAATTGCAACCCGCTCTACACGCCGCGCGAACTCGAACACCAGCTGGTCGACAGCGGCGCCGAAGTCATCGTCGTGCTCGAGAATTTCGCCTCGACGCTGCAGCAGGTGCTGGCCCGCACGCCTGTGCGTCATGTCGTGGTGACCGCGCTGGGCGACATGCTGCCGGCGCCCAAGGGCTGGCTGGTGAATTTCGTCGTGCGTCACGTGAAGAAGATGGTGCCGCTGTTCGATCTCCCGGGTGCCGTGCGCTTCAACGATGCGCTCAAGCTCAGCCGCGGCCATGCGCTCAATCCGGTTAATGTGGTGCATGAAGATATCGCCTTCCTGCAATACACCGGGGGCACGACAGGTGTCGCCAAGGGCGCGATGCTCACCCATCGCAACATCGTCGCCAACATGCTGCAGGCCGATGCATGGATCAGGCCCTTTCTGACCGGCCCGCAGATCGTCATCACCGCGCTGCCCCTCTATCATATCTTCGCGCTGACAGCGAATTGCCTGGTATTTCTGAAACTCGGCGCAAGGAATGTGCTGATCACCAATCCGCGCGACATTCCGGCCTTCGTCAAGGAACTGTCGAAACACCGTTTCACGGCGATCACGGGTGTCAATACGCTGTTCAATGCGCTGCTCAACAACGCCGATTTCGCGAAGGTCGACTTTTCAGCGCTGAGGGTTTCGCTGGGGGGCGGCATGGCCGTCCAGCGGGCCGTTGCCGAACGCTGGAAGAAGGTGACCGGACGGCCGCTGATCGAAGCCTATGGATTGACCGAGACATCGCCTGCGGTATGCATCAATCCGCCTGACCAGGCGGAATTCAGCGGTGCCATCGGACTGCCTGTGCCATCGACCGAAGTTTCGATCAGGAATGACGACGGCGTCGAATTGCCAGTGGGCGAGGCGGGCGAATTGTGCGTGCGTGGTCCGCAGGTGATGAAGGGTTATTACCGGCGACCGGAAGAAACCGAAAAAGTCATGACGCCGGATGGATATCTGCGGACCGGCGACGTGGCAATGGTCGATGAAAACGGCTTCGTGAAAATTGTCGATCGCAAGAAGGACATGATTCTCGTATCCGGATTCAATGTCTATCCGAATGAGGTGGAAGAAGTCATCGTCGATTGCGAAGGCGTGCTTGAATGCTGCGTGATCGGGGTTGCGGACGAGCATTCGGGCGAGGTCGTCAAGGCGTACGTCGTGCGCAAGGACATGGCGCTCACGACGGAACAGATCATTGCGCACTGCCGGATACAATTGACCGCGTACAAGATTCCCCGCCAGGTCGAGTTTCGCGACGAACTGCCGAAAACGAATGTCGGCAAGATATTGCGCCGCGCGCTCAAGGAAGAAATGCAGAAGACGCCGTCCTGAAAACGACGGGCATCAAATGAAAAAGGCACCGCGAGGTGCCTTTTTCATTTGTCGTGCTTGAAACCGTTCAACCGTTCAATTCACGCGTGCGGCGTTCAACTGGTCGGCCGTCATGCTGGCGAGCCAGCCCGGCTTGCGGCCGGCAGCGCCGACTTCCTTGATTTCACCGTTTTCCGGATTGCGGTACTTGCCGGGAGCAATCTTCACCTTTGCACCGGCAGCCGGGCGCGCTGCCCGCTTTGCCGCAGAACCGGACAAACCGACGTCGGCGGCAGAAAGATTGTACTTCTTGATCTTGGCCTTGACATCGGCAATGACTGATTCGAGTTCCGCTCGACGCACCACTTCGGCCTGCTGTTGAAGATCCGAAATTTTCGCCATCAGTTCGTCGTAACTTTGACCGGACATCGATGCTTCTCCATTGATTAATGAAATTGAATGATAGACCGATTCGACATTCAAGGTAAATCAATTCGATCGATTTCAATCGTGGTTCTGAATGCAATCCTGATGCGGGTGATCGATCTCGCGTCGCGCATGACGGCCATGCCACGACGCTTCGTGGGCTCAGGGATGGCCCGGATCGCGCCACGGCAGGCGATCTGCGCCAGTTTGTTGCGCTGCAGTAAAATCGGTGGCGCTTGACGTGGGTCAAGATCGCCGCGAGCCCCTGCACATACCCTTCGTTCCGGATCATGCGGGCTCGTGCGGGGTGGCGGGCGCGAAGCGGAATTTCAATGTGGAGCAGTCAAAAATGAAAACAGCGGCAATGGGCGGGGTCGGTGAGACCTACGACTACCGGGTGGTGCGGCAATTCTCGCTGATGACCGTGGTCTGGGGCATCGTGGGCATGCTGGTCGGCGTGATCATCGCCGCCCAGCTGGTATGGCCCGAACTGAACTTCGGCGAGTGGTTTCACTTCGGGCGTCTGCGGCCCCTGCATACGAACGCGGTGATCTTCGCGTTCGGCGGCTGCGCGTTGATGGCGACTTCGCTGTTCGTCGTGCAGCGCACCTGTCACACCCGGCTGTTCGCACCCTGGCTGGCCGGCTTCGTGTTCTGGGGCTGGCAGGCGGTCATCGTGCTGGCCGCCATCACCTTGCCGCTGGGCTACACGCAGGGCAAGGAATATGCCGAGCTCGAGTGGCCGATCGACATCCTGATCACGCTGGTGTGGGTGTCCTACGCGATCGTGTTCTTCGGCACCATCGTGAAGCGCAAGACGCCGCACATCTATGTCGCCAACTGGTTCTACGGCGCCTTCATCCTCGCGGTGGCGATGCTGCACCTGGTCAACAGCGCAGCCATCCCGGCCAGTTTCTGGAAGTCCTACTCGGCCTATGCCGGCGTGCAGGACGCGATGATCCAGTGGTGGTACGGCCACAACGCGGTCGGCTTCTTCCTGACCGCCGGCTTCCTCGGCATGATGTATTACTTCGTGCCCAAGCAGGCCGAGCGCCCGGTGTATTCCTACCGCCTGTCGGTGGTGCACTTCTGGGCGCTGATCTTCACCTACATGTGGGCGGGTCCGCACCACCTGCACTACACCGCGCTGCCCGACTGGACGCAATCGCTCGGCATGGTGTTCTCGCTGATCCTGCTGGCACCGAGCTGGGGCGGCATGATCAACGGCATCATGACGCTGTCGGGTGCCTGGCACAAACTGCGCACCGATCCGATCCTGAAGTTCCTGATCACCTCGCTGTCCTTCTACGGCATGTCGACCTTCGAAGGTCCGATGATGTCGATCAAGACGGTCAATGCGCTGTCGCACTACACGGACTGGACCATCGGCCACGTGCATTCGGGCGCACTCGGCTGGGTGGCAATGATTTCGATCGGTTCGATCTACTACCTGATCCCGCGCCTGTTCGGCCAGGAAAAGATGTACTCGGTGCCGGCCATCAGCATCCACTTCTGGATGTCGACCCTGGGCGTGGTCCTCTACATCGCCGCAATGTGGATCGCGGGTGTCATGCAGGGCCTGATGTGGCGCGCCATCAACGACGACGGCACGCTGACCTACACCTTCGTCGAAAGCGTGAAGGCGACCTATCCGTTCTGGTTCATCCGCTTCCTCGGCGGCGCGCTCTTCCTGGCAGGCATGTTCGTCATGGCCTGGAACGTGTGGAAAACCATCGCCGGCCAGAAGGCCTACAACGCCCCTGTCATAGCGCCTGCCGCCGCGCACGCCTGATCACCGGAGAATCATCATGGCTGCATCCAAACACGAACTGATTGAACGCAACGTTGGCCTGATGGCGATACTCACCGTGCTGGTGATCGCCATCGGCGGTCTGGTCGAAATCGTGCCGCTGTTTTTCCAGCACTCGACGACCGAGCCGGTCGAAGGCGTGAAGCCCTATGAGCCGCTGCAACTGGCCGGCCGCGACATCTACGTGCGGGAAGGTTGCTACAACTGCCACTCGCAGATGATCCGCCCGTTCCGCGCCGAGACCGAACGCTATGGCCACTATTCGGTGGCCGGTGAATTCGTCTATGACCGGCCGTTCCAGTGGGGTTCCAAGCGCACCGGCCCGGATCTGGCTCGCGTCGGCGGCCGCTACTCGGACGAGTGGCACCGCGTGCATCTGATCAACCCGCGCGACGTGGTGCCCGAGTCGAACATGCCGGCCTTCGCCTTCCTGGAGCGCCCGGTCAAGGCATCGACCATCGAGCAGAACATGCGCGCACTCGCCCGCGTCGGTGTGCCTTACACCGAGGAACAGATGGCGGGAGCCGCCGAATCGCTGAAGGGCAAGACCGAAATGGAGGCGCTGATCGCCTACCTGCAGGGTCTGGGAACCGCGATCAAGCGCGTCAACTGAAGGATTCCATCATGGACTACGACATCAACACCCTGCGGGCGGCCGTGACGGTTGCCGGATTCGCCTGCTTCATCGTCATCGTCATCATGGCCTGGCGGCCGGGCGCACAGCGTGCCCATCACGAGGCGGCGATGCTGCCGTTCGCGGACGACGATCGCGTGCACCTGGACAGCGGAGAAACAAAGTGAGCGACTTCATCAACGATTTCTGGAACGTCTACGTGGTGGTGCTCGTCATCGCCAGTCTGATGTTCTGTGCCTTCATCGTCCTGTCCAACCGCGGTTCGCGGCAGACCGGTACGGTCGAGCTGCACGGCCACCAGTGGGACGAAACACTGGCCGAGTGGAACAACCCGCTGCCGCGCTGGTGGGTGTGGCTGTTCTGGATCACCATCGTCTTCGCCATCGTCTATCTGATCGCATATCCGGGCCTGGGCCGTTTCGGCGGCAAGCTGGAATGGACCTCGGTCAATGCCTACCAGCGCGAGGTCAGCGTGGCCGACGCGAAGGTTGCGCCGCTGTTCGAGCGCTATTCGAAGATGGACGCCAAGCAGGTGGCGGCCGACCCGGAAGCGCGCGCCATGGGCGAGCGCCTGTACCTGAACAACTGCGCGCAGTGCCACGGCACCGACGCGCGCGGTTCGCGCGGCTTCCCGAATCTGGTCGACAGCGACTGGCTGTACGGCGGTGATCCGGAAGCCATCAAGGCGACGCTGGTCAACGGCCGCAACGCCATGATGCCGGCTTTCTCCGCCGTGCTCGATTCGGAAGCGCAGCGTGACGTGGTGCATTACGTGCGCTCGCTGTCGGGCCTGACCGCCGACAACATGCGTGTACAACGCGGCAAGCCGGTGTTTGCCACCAACTGTGCGGCCTGCCACGGTGCCGAAGCGCGCGGCAATCAGGCCATGGGTGCGCCCAACCTGACCGACGGCGTGTGGCTGTACGGCAGCACCGAAGCCATCGTCGCGCAGAGCGTCGCACGAGGCCGCAACGGTCACATGCCGGCGCACGGCGAATTGCTCGGCGAACACAAGATCCACCTGCTGACCGCCTATGTGTGGGGCCTGTCCAATAACACCGCCAAGGCGGTGACGGCCGACAGCAGCACACAGTGATGGAACCGCGACCTGCCACCGCGGGTCGGCCGGCGCGGGTGATTCCGATCACCGAAGTGCCGGCTGACGACGCCGATCTGTATGCCGCGCGCAAGAAGATTCAGCCGCGCAGCATCAAGGGGCGCTTCAATTCGCTGCGCTGGGCCATGGTGTGGATCACCCAGCTGGTGTTCTACGGCCTGCCCTGGCTGCCGTGGAACGGACGTCAGGCGGTGCTTTTCGATCTGGTGGAACGCAAGTTCTACATCTTCGGGCTGGTGCTGTGGCCGCAGGACGTGGTTTATCTGACGCTGCTGCTGATCATCAGCGCGCTCGGGCTGTTCCTGGTCACCGCCGTGGCAGGTCGAGTGTGGTGCGGCTACGCCTGTCCGCAGTCGGTCTATACCGAAATCTTCATGTGGATCGAGCGTCACGTGGAAGGCGACCGGTCGGCGCGGCTGAAGCTGGATGCCGCGTCGATGAGCCTGTCGAAGTTCGGCCGCCGGTTCGCCAAGCACGCCATCTGGGCCGCGCTGGCATTGTGGACCGGCTTCACCTTCGTCGGCTTCTTCTCGCCGATCCAGGAACTGGCCGCCGAAGTCGGCAGCTTGGGACTGGGCCCGTGGGAAGGCTTCTGGATGCTGTTCTACGCCGCCTTCACCTATCTGTTCGCCGGCCACATGCGCGAGCAGGTCTGCAAGTACATGTGTCCGTATGCGCGCTTCCAGGGCGTCATGTTCGACCCTGACACGCTCATCGTCAGCTACGACGCGAACCGCGGCGAGCCGCGCGGCAACAAGAAGAAGGCGAAGGAGGGCCAGCCGGTCGGCGACTGCGTCGATTGCGACTGGTGCGTGCAGGTCTGTCCGACCGGCATCGACATCCGCAACGGCCTGCAGTACGAATGCATCGGCTGCGCGCTGTGCATCGACGCCTGTGATCAGGTGATGGACAAGGTCGGACGGCCGCGCGGGCTCATCGCCTACTCGACCGAGCGCGCCCAGCTGGCCGGCAAGCCGGCGCATGAAGGCTGGAGGGAAGTGCTGGCGCACATCCTTCGTCCGCGGGTCATCCTGTATACCAGCCTGCTGCTGTTCATCGTGTCCGGCTTCGCGTGGGCGCTGCTGACCCGCACACCGGTCAAGATGAACGTGATGCGCGACCGTGCATCGCTGGCGCGCGAGGTCGAAGGCGGCAAGATCGAGAACGTGTACCAGTTGCGCGTGATGAACACGTCGGAGTCGGCGCGTCGCTTTGTGCTCGAGGTCGAAGGCCTGCCGGGCGCCACTGTGCCAGGCCTGCGCGAGATCGAAGTCGAGGCGGCCGGATCGCGCGATGTGGCGCTGCGCGTGCAGGTAGATGCCGAGTCGCTGGCACCGGGTTCGCATACCGTATATTTCAATCTGCAGGCGGTCGATGCACCGGATGTCCGGGTGCATGAAAAGTCGTCCTTCCTGCAACCGAGGTAACCATGTCCGACAATTCGACACTGCCGCTGCCTTGGTATCGCCATCGCTGGCCCTGGCTGCTGATGCTCGGGCCGGTCACCGTCATCGTGGCCGGCGCCATCACGACGTGGCTGGCGGCCACCGGCAATACCGCGCTGGTCGCCGACGACTATTACAAGCAGGGCCTGACGATCAACCGCACGCTGGAACGCGAGCGGCGCGCCGACGAACTTGGTGTGAAGGTGGCGATCGCCGCGCGCCCCGGGGGTGAAGGCCGCACTGACGGAACGACGCGGCTGGACATCCAGCTGTCGATGACCGATCCGGCCAGGCTGCCCGGCCGCTTGCGCATTTTTCTTGCGCACCCCACGCGCAGCGAACTCGATCGCGAACTGCTGCTCGACGGCGTCGCGGGTGTGTATTCGGGTGTGGTGCAGGATCTGGCACCGACCCACTGGAAGCTGGTGATCGAAGATGACGTGCGCGACTGGCGTCGTCAGGACTCACTGGTGCTTGACGCGGAGAAAAGCCGTGGCTGAGGCGATCAACGACGAAGATCCGCACGACACTCACCGCACGCCGGGCGGCGCAGCGCGGCTGTTCGCGCTGGTGTCCTGGCCGTCGTTTCTGGTCGCGGCCGTTGCCGAACTGGTGTTCTTCAGCGTCATCAACCCGCAGGAACTGTACCTGCTGGGCGAGCCGGTCGGGTTTTCGCCGGTTGCCACCTACTCGATCGGATTCTTCGGATTCTGGGCAGTCGCCGGCGCTTCCAGCCTGCTGACGGCCTGGCTGGCGGAAAAGCTGCCGGCGCGCTGACCGCGTGCTGCATGAGGCGGGCGTCGCCGCCCGCCTCCGCCGTGCTCAGCGGTAGACCAGCACCGGTATCTTCGAATTCGACAGCACCTTCTGCGTGACGCTGCCCAGCAGCAGGCTGGCCAGACCGCGCCGGCTGTGCGACCCCATGAAGATCACGTCGGCCTTGCGCGACAGACCGACCTCGATGATCGCCTTGTGCGGTTCGTCCTGCGTCACGGCAATGCTGTCGACCGAAACACCGGCCGCTTCCGCTTCGGCGCGCGCTGATTGCAGGATGCGGTCGGCGTGCGTGCGCATCGCGTCGGTGAAGTCGTTCGGCGCGATCGGATCGATGCTTTCCTCGTCCGCCTCGCTGTGCAGCAGCGATACCGGGTAATCCTTCATCACGTAAAGGAAGGTGACGTGGCCCGATACATCCCTGGCAAAGCAGATGGCATGCGTCACTGTTGCCTTTGAAAGGTCTGAACCGTCGACCGGCACGAGTATGTGGCGAAACATCCTGGATGACTCCTCTGTGTATTGTTTGACCGGCTGCCGCCACGGCATCCGGCCGGTTTGAATGCACGGCCTCTGCGGGCCGTTGCATTCCGTCGCACGCGCGGGTCGAGTACCGCAACCCGGTACCGCAAAGAAAAAGCCGGACGTGCAGTCAAGCACCTCCGGCTTTCACCCACGCGGCAAGTACGTCAGACCGCGTAGGTCTTCAGGCGCCTCGAAAAATCCTGCAACTGCTTGATACCGCTGGACTCTGCGCGCGCGCACCAGTCCTGCAACTGCTTCAGCAGCTGTTCGCTCGATGCGGTGGAACGCGCCCACAGCGCAATCAGCTCCTGGCGCATCGTGTGCACCGTTTCCAGTCGGCTGCTGTGTGCCAGAACCGATGCCATTTCGGCGTCGTCGCTTGCCGGCTGCGCGTTCTCGCTGCGGCTGAGCCAGCGCTTGAAGCGCTGATAGCGGTCGCCGTCGGCCAGCGCCACATGCGACGTACGCAGCTTTTCAACCTCTTCGGCGTAGATCGAACGCAGCGACTTCATGTAGCGGGTCATCACGTCGTAGCGATGCGTGATGATCGCTTCGAGCGTCTGGGTGTCCACCACATCGCGGGCCTGGAAGCGCGGCTGCGGAATGGTTTTCTTGGCCTTGGCCAACCCCATGATTTCGAGGATGCGGATGTACATCCAGCCGATATCGAACTCATACCACTTCGACGACAGCTTGGCTGACGTGGCGAAGGCGTGGTGGTTGTTGTGCAGCTCTTCTCCGCCGATCAGGATGCCCCACGGCGAAATGTTGGTCGCCGCGTCGGTGCAGTCGTAATTGCGGTAGCCCCAGTAGTGGCCGAGACCATTCACGACGCCAGCCGCCCAGATCGGGATCCACGCCATCTGCACGGCCCAGATCGTCAGGCCGAGCGGGCCGAACAGGATCACGTTGGTGATCAGCATCAGGCGGATGCCCAGCCCGGAGTGCTTGCTGTACAGGTTGCGCTCGATCCAGTCGTCCGGCGTACCCTGGCCGTAGCGCGCCATGGTTTCCTTGTTCTTCGCCTCGAGGCGGTACAGCTCGGCACCTTCGGTCAGCACCTTCTTGATGCCCAGAACCACCGGGCTGTGCGGATCTTCGGGGGTTTCGCACTTGGCGTGGTGCTTGCGGTGGATGGCCGCCCACTCCTTCGTCACCATGCCGGTCGTCATCCACAGCCAGAAACGGAAGATATGGCTGGGCAGCGGGTGCATTTCGAGCGCACGGTGCGCCTGGTGGCGGTGCAGGTAGATCGTGACGCCCGCGATCGTGAGGTGGGTAAACGCCGCCGCGACAACGATGTAACCCCACCAGGGCAGATCAATCAAGCCATTTAACATTCAGGTCTTTCTCGGTAAAGCAAAGGTCAAGCCTTGGATTCTACGCGAGCCGGGCCCGCGGTCAATTTGCGCCGCGTCAAGTGTTTGTGACATCGCCCGGCGGGGCCGAAGGGTTCCGGTCGCGCATGATCCTCAGTTCGCGCTGCGGGAACGGTATTTCAATACCCGCGGCACGGAAACGTTCGAGTATTTCGAGCTGGATGGCCGAGCGCAGTCCGAGCGCCCCCCCTTCCGGGTCGGCGATCCAGATGCCCAGCTCGAGGTTGATGCCCGAGTCGCCGAAGGAGTGGAGAAAGGCCGCCGGAGCGGGCGATTTCAACACCCGCTCCTGGGTCAGCGCGGCGTCCTGCAGGATGGCCAGCGCGGCCGGTACGTCGTCGCTGTAACTGACCTGCACCGCGATGCCGATGCGCACCTGCCGGTCCGACAGGCCTTCGTTCTGCACCACCGAACTGATCAGCAGCTCGTTCGGGATGATGGATTCGACCCCCGACAGGCTGCGCACGACCGTGTAGCGGGTGGTGATCTGGGTGACCTGGCCGCGGTCGGCGCCGACCGAAATCAGGTCGCCGATGCGGATCGAGCGGTCGAGCAGCAGGATGAAGCCCGACACATAGTTGGCCATGATCTTCTGCAGACCGAAGCCCAGACCCACGCCCAGCGCACCGCCGAACACCGACAGCGCGGTCAGGTCGATGCCGACCAGCGGCAGCGTGATGATCAGCCCGAGCAGTACCAGCGCGACCTTCGCCACCCGCGCCAGCACGATGCGCAGATTGCTGTCGATCGGCGCCCGCATCAGCTTGCGCTCGACCGATCCGGACAGCCAGACCGACGCGATCAGCGTCATCAGCACCCAGGCACCTCCCTGGAGCAGCGTCCACATCGTCAGCTTCTGCTTGCCCAGCGTGATCTTCTGGCTGTCCAGCCAGTCGATGACTTCGGGCAGGATTTCCAGCGCGTGCATCACCCAGGCCGACCAGATGGCCAGCACGATCAACACCTCGAAGGTGCTCAGCCAGCCGGCCGGCGCGAATACCTGGCGCAGCGCATACACGATGAGCCGGATGACGCCCATCGCCACCAGCATGGCGATCACCAGATGCATCAGCACCGGCGTCTGGTGCAGCAGGGCGAATGCGCCCCGCGCCAGCGCGAGCAGCAGGATGCCGGCCAGCGGGAACATCAGCCGCTGCAGGCCGGCGCGGCCCAGCCGTGCCGCGTTGCTCAATACCTCGTTGCCGTTGGTCAGTGCCTCGGCACGCTGGCGCCGGATCACGTGCCGCGCAAACAGGCCCGCCAGTACGAGACAGGCGGCGATGACGCCCAATTCCAGTCGCGTGCTGTCGAGCGCCAGCACCGCCATCAATGCGTCGAAAGACAGGTTGTTCATGTGGATCAGGGGGTGACGGCTTCACCACGCAGGGTTTCCTGCACCGCATCTGCAAAACTGACCGACTGCGCGCGATGGCGCTTCCAGTTCTGCATATATAGAGCGGCCAGCGCGCGCTGGCCGCTCAGCACCAGCACGTTCTCGGCGTTCTTCGACTTGCCCGCCACGCTGAAGTTGTAGGAGCCGGTCACCACCACCGGATCCTTGCCGTCCGGGTCGATGATCATCACCTTGCTGTGTGCCGCGCTGTAGGCACCATCCAGCCACAGCGGCACGCCGTGACCGGCGACCCGGGGCAGCGCGCTGTATTCGTCCTTCAGCACCTTTTCGCGGTCGGCGATCACTTCGACCTTGAGGCCGCGCTCGTGCGCCGCGATCAGCGTCTTGGCGATCTGCCGGCTGGTCAGCATGTAGGCCTGCACGTACACCGCCTGTTTCGCGCCATCGATCTGGTCCATGACCAGCCGCTCGACGTCGTCCCACGGTGCGAAACCGACTTCGACCCTGCCTTCGGCCGGCAGCGCAGGGCCCGCCTGCACGGCACCGCCAGCCAGCAGGCCCACGGCCAGCAGCGCGCAGGTCAGGATGGGGGCACGCAGATCACGCTTCATCGACCGTCTCCGGTTGGGTGGCTGCACTGGCTGCGCCGCGCCGTTCCATCACCGCGGCGTAGAAGCCGTCGGTGCCATGGACGTCGGGGCGCAGTTCGAGATCGATGCCGGTATCGAGATCGACCCGGCCGGCGGCGAGGATTTCGTTTGCCGGCAGACGCACGAAATCCGGGTGACTGGCCAGGAAGGTGTCGATCACGCCGCGGTTTTCCGCGTCGAGCAGGCTGCAGGTCGCGTAGACCAGACGGCCGCCCGGTTTCACCAGCCGCGCCGCGCCGGCCAGAATGGCGCCCTGCTTGACCACCAGTTCCTCGACCGCGATCGGCGTCTGGCGCCACTTCAGATCCGGATTGCGGCGCAGCGTGCCCAGACCGGAGCAGGGCGCATCGACCAGCACGCGGTCGATCTTGCCGGCCAGCCGCTTCACCTTGATGTCGTTCTCGCTGTCGATCAGCACCGGATGGATGTTCGACAGGCCGGAGCGCGCGACCCGCGGGCGCATCTTGATCAGCCGCTTCTCCGATACGTCGAACGCGTACAGCCGCCCGGTCGACCGCATCATCGCGCCCAGGGCCAGCGTCTTGCCACCGGCGCCGGCGCAGAAATCGACCACCATTTCGCCGCGCTTGGGCGCGAGCAGCAGCGCCAGCAGCTGACTGCCTTCGTCCTGCACCTCGATGATGCCCTTCTCGTACAGCGGATTCTTGGTCAGCGACGGACGCTCGCCCAGACGCAGCGCCCACGGCGAAAAGCGACCGGGCGTCACGGTCAGGCCATTGTTGGTGAGCGTTGCGGTGACCGCGTCGATGTCGCTTTTCATCAGGTTCACGCGCAGGTCGAGCGGTGCCTGTGTATTCAGCGCGCGCGCCAGCGACAGCAGCGATGCTTCGTCCATCTGCGTCAGCAGGCGCTCGATCACCCAGTCCGGCAGGTCGGTCCGTTCGCCCAGCGACAGCTCGGTGTCGGCGGTCGGTGCCAGCGTTTCCAGCCATTGCGCCTCGTTGCGCGAAATCAGTGGAGCGAGAAACTTGTGTCCGAGACCTTCGATGCGCGCCAGCGCGGTGATGAGCAGCTTGCGCGCACCGGCGTTTTCGCCCGCCACCGCGCGCAGCCAGCGCAGACGGCGCAGCACCAGGTAGGCGTGTTCCGCGACGAAGGCGCGCTCGCGCGACTGCAGCGCGCGCTGATCGCGGAAGTGGGCCGACAGCACGCTGTCGGCGGTGTGTTCGAAACGCAGCATCCGGCTCAGGACGTCGGCGGTGCTGTCTATCAGTTTTTCGGTCGGTTTCATCGCAGGTAGGGGTTGGCGGGTTCGTCCGCCGGCTCGTATCGGGGTGGCGGATCGACCGGGTCGCCGAAGGGCGCCGGCGTTCCGGCTGAGGCACCGGCAGTGCCGGCGCGCAGGCTCAGGTTTTCATACTCGATCAGGCGCACGCGCTGGTCGTACACATCGCCCTTGCGATCGGTGAAGCGGATCAGCACCGGCAGCCAGCGCAGATTCGGCGCCAGCCAGACTTCGATCTGGTTGTCTCCCGGCTGAGCGCGCGCCTGCAGCCGCCTGACCAGCTGGCGTCCGACGGCGGTGTCGAGGCTGCCGAGCGCCGGATCGGGCACAAACCAGCGCGGCGTGTAGCGCTTGCCGGTGGCCAGCGTGAAATCGAAGTCGCCGCCGACCTGTGCGCGCCAGATGATTTCCAGCCACAGGCTCAACATGTCCTGCGCGCCGGCCGTCAGTGCATGGTCCGACTGCTTGGTGCCGGCGCGCAGCATAACCCGATTGCCGTCCCAGTCGAACACCACCTCCTCCTCGGTCGCCTTGCCCTGTGTCGCCCGCGACGCATAGCGCAGCGGCTTCAGACCGTCGGACGTCACTTCGCCGGTGCTGCGCTGTTCGACGCGCAGCGGCTTGAGCAGGCCGGCCAGACCGGTCGTTTCGGTGACCTGATCCATCCGGTAGTCGCGGCCATCGTGCACCCAGTGATAGCGGGTTTCACCGATCGCCAGTTCGCCGCGGAACACGTCGAACTCCAGTTTCGCCTCGCTGACCAGCGCGCGCTGCGGTGTCAGGCTGGCGGTTTCGTCGCGCTCGGGCAACGCACCTTCGGCAATCGCCCGGTCCAGCAGTTCGCGATCGCCCATGGCATCCGTACTGTCCGCTTCAGCCGTGACCGGATCGTCGCTTGGCGCAGATTGCGGGGGCGCCTCAGGTTCGGGTTCGGGCAGCGCCACCGGTTCAGATTTCGGGCTGCGCGGCCTCGGCGGGCGCTTCGGCGCCTGCGCCGGGGCGGGCGCCACCTCGGCGACCGGCGAAGGTACGGGCGCTGCCGCCGGGGGCGGCGGGGCGGGTGGCGCAATCAGCGCCGCGCGTATGGTCGTGCGCTCGTCCGGCAGGCGCTCGTGATCGAAGCTGCGCAGCCCGCCGGCCAGCAGAAGGTGCAGCAGCACCGAAACGGCCAGTGCGAAAAGCAGCCGGGATCGGTTCAGCGGTTCAGACATCCGCACTCGGAACGCACAGCGCAGCGCTGTCCGGCGCGGCGTCACCGCGCAGCACGGCACGGCCGTCACGCAGTGCGAGCCGGCCGTCGACGAACCAGCGCACCACCTGCGGGTACAGCAGATGCTCCTGCACCAGCACGCGCGCGGCCAGCGTGGTTTCGGTATCGCCGGCCAGCACCGGCACCGCGGCCTGCGCGATGATCGGACCGCCGTCGAGTTCGCCGGTCACGAAATGCACCGTGGCACCGGCCACCCGGCAACCCGCCTCGATGGCGCGCCGGTGCGTGTGCAGCCCGGTGAAGGCCGGCAGCAGCGACGGATGGATGTTGATCATGCGGCCGCGATAGTGCTCGACGAAGCCGGGCGTGAGGATGCGCATGAAGCCGGCGAGCACGACCAGCTCCGGGGCATGGCGATCGATGCAGGCGGCGAGCGCGGCGTCGAAGGCGGCGCGGTCGGGATAGGCGGTGTGATCGACCACCTCGGTCGTGATGCCGCGATCGCGTGCGTACGCGAGGCCGGCGGCGTCCGGCCGGTTGCTGATCACGGCGCGGATGTCCGCCGGCAGGCCGGCGTCGACGATGGACCGCATATTGCTGCCGCGTCCGGAAATGAGGATGACGACGGATGTCATTCGGGGCTGTCGGAAGGAGGGGGTCAGGGGCGGATTATCGCCGCCCGGCCGGCTGCCTGCTATCTGACCGGCAGGAACACCGCCGTGGCCAGCGATTGCAGGATGCGTGTCACCACGCGCCGGTTCTTGTCGGCCACGATCTGCGAACTCATGTCGAGCCAGCCGATCATCTTGCCCATTTCGCGCTCGAAGCTGAGGTTGCGCACGCCGTCGGTGCCGATCTCGTTCGACAGCAGCAGCAACTCGCCGGTGGCATCGCGCGACTGCGCCAGCTTCCACGCCGAAATCTCGACATTGCGCGCGCAGTTGGACAGTGCCTGAGGATCGAGTTCATCCATGATGAACAGTTCGGTCCGGTCGGCCCAGGCCGTCTGGATCATGCCGCCCATGCCGACGATCAGCGCCGCCACCCGGTCGCCCGCGAAATCGGCGGAAAAGGCCAGCCGCATCACCTCGATGTCGCGCTTGCCGTCGAATTCCGCCAGCTGCCAGCCGCGGTCTGCGTTGAACAGGCGGGCCAGCGCTTCTTCACGACTGTTCAACCCGGCGCGCCGCCATTCGCGCGGATTGCGCCGGTACAGCTTGTCGGCCAGCCGTTCCAGACTGGCGAATATTTCCCGGTGATGCGCTTCGAGTACCCGGTCGATATCACTTTTAACAATCTGTTTAGGATGCATGGAATCAGCCACTGGCGCGGGTTTCTGACCCGTGCCGCCGCAGCCCGTGATCCAGTTGGCTATCGCGGCGCAACACAGCACGCGCACAATCGCCTTGCAAGCTGTCATAGCGTTCATGACCGACAGCGTACGACAACCCGGGTCCGGTTTGGGCGCGCGACGCACCCGCGGTGCGCGCGCCGGCAAGACCCAGAACCTCCGCAAATCAGCCATGAAGATGGAACAACTCGAGCGCGTGCGCGCTCCCGGCGTCAAGGCAGGCAGCCGTCGCTTCGGCCAGTTGCTGCGCACCCTGATGCGGGCCGACCACGGCGGCGTGCTGCTGTGCGGCGGGCGCGACGTCCAGTGCGATGCGCTGGCGATGGCGCTCGCCCGGCTGCGCGACCAGCCGCTGATGCGCGTCGAACTCGAGGCGGCCAACGACGAGCCGATCAGCGCCGAACAATGGCGGCCGTCGCTGCAGCAGGCGCGCCGGCAGGCTGCTCTGCTCTATCTTCATCTGGGGGACGGCGCCGAGGGCGCCTTCGGCCGGATCGGCGGCGGGGTGGCCAGCCTGCGCGCCGAGCGTCTGCTGGCCGATGTGCAGCGCGCCGGGGTGGTGGTCATCGTGGCGGGTGCCGAACGCTACAGTTTCGCGCTTGAAGCGTGCTGGCCGCGCATCAGACTGGATTTCCCGAAGCCGGTCCGAACTTTGCGCGCACCCATGCGACTGCCAGGGGTGCGAGCGATAGCGCGATGATTGCCAGAATCACCAGCGTCAGGTTTTCCTTCACCCAGGGCAGGTTGCCGAACCAGTAACCGGCCAGCGCCAGCGACACCACCCAGATGATGGCGCCCGTGATGTTGAACATCGCGAAGCGCGGGTAGCTCATCTGCGCCACACCGGCCACGAAGGGCGCAAAGGTGCGGATCAGCGGCATGAAGCGCGCAATGATGATGGTCTTGCCGCCGTGCTTTTCGTAGAACGCATGCGTGCGGTCGAACGCCGTGCGGTTGAAGAAACGCGAATTTTCCCACTTGAACACCCGCGGGCCGCACCACGCGCCCACCGCGTAATTCACCGCGTCGCCCAGCACGGCTGCGATGATGAGCAGCACGATCAGCAGACCGATGTGCATGCCGCCGGCAGCGGCGATCGCGCCGGCGACGAACAGCAGCGAATCGCCGGGCAGGAAGGGCGTCACCACCAGACCGGTTTCGCAGAACACGATCAGGAACAGGATGGCGTAGACCCAGGCACCGTACTGGGCGACCAGCATGGCCAGATGCTTGTCCAGGTGCAGCATGATGTCGATGAAGGTGGTGAGCAGTTCCATGGTGCGTTGCGCTGAATTCGAGCCCGGATGATAGCGGATGCCTGTGACGGCCCGTAAAATCGACGCCCGCCCCTGTTTTCTGCCTGCGCATGCCTTCGATCCAGCTGCTGCCCGACCTCCTGATCAGCCAGATTGCCGCCGGCGAGGTGGTCGAGCGTCCCGCGTCGGTGCTGAAGGAACTGCTGGAAAACAGTCTCGACGCCGGCAGCCGCGACATCCGCGTGCAGCTCGAAGCCGGTGGCGTGAAGCGCCTGCGGGTGGCGGACGACGGCTGCGGCATGCCGCCGGACGACCTGCCGCTGGCGCTGGCCCGGCACGCCACGTCCAAGATCGCCTCGCTCGATGATCTCGAAGCGGTCGCCACCATGGGTTTTCGCGGCGAGGCGCTGGCATCGATCGCCAGTGTGGCGCGGGTGGTCATTACCAGCCGGCAGACCGGTTCGCCGCACGCCTGGCGGATCGATGCCGGCAGCGCGCCGGAACCGGCCGCACTCGATGCCGGCACCGTGGTCGACGTCGCGGACCTCTATTACAACACCCCGGCCCGGCGCAAATTCCTGCGCACCGAACAGACCGAATACGGCCACTGCGACGACGTGTTCCGGCGCATCGCGCTGTCGGTGCCGCAGGTCGCCTTCCAGTTGCAGCACAACGGTCGCGTCACGCAGCGCCTGCCGGCGGCCGACATGGCAAGCCGCGTGCGTGCGCTGCTCGGCGACGAATTCATGCAGCACGCGCGCCCGGTCGAGGCGGATGCCGGCTCGCTCCGGATATCGGGCTTCGTCGCCCAGCCGGCGTTTTCGCGCGCCGGACGCGACGCCCAGTACTGCTTCGTCAATGGCCGTTTCGTGCGCGACCGCCTGCTCGCGCACGCGCTGCGCGAGGCCTACGCCGACGTGCTGCACGGTGCGCGCCATCCGGCGTACGTCGTGTTCATCGAACTCGATCCGCGCGCGGTCGATGTGAACGTGCATCCGGCCAAGACCGAAGTGCGCTTTCGCGAGGCGCGCGGCATCCACCAGTTCGTATTCCATGCGGTCGAGCGCGCGCTGGCGCTGTCAACACAGACGGCCGAACCGGTCACCGTGCAGGCGGGTGTTCCGGATGCCTTCTCGCCGCCGCCCTCGCAATCCGGCTGGCCGATGCAGCAGGGGCGGGGCGTCGAGCAACCGCTGGCGCGCTACTTCGATTTCGTTCGATCCGACAGTCCCGTCCACGCGCCGAACGCGGTGGCTGCGGGCCTGGCGGTCCTGCCGGCCGAGTCCGGTCCGCCGCTCGGCTTTGCCCTCGCCCAGTTGCAGGGCGTGTATGTGCTGGCCCAGAACAGCGCCGGCCTGGTGCTGGTCGACATGCACGCGGCGCATGAGCGCATCCTCTACGAACACTTGAAGAAGGTGCTCGAGGGCGCGCCCGCGGTACAGCGGCTGCTGATTCCGGCCGTGCTGTCGATGAGCGCGCGCGAGGTGGCGACCGCCTTCGAATACGCCGACGTGCTGGACAGGCTCGGCTTCGACATCGGCCAGGCCGGGCCGAACGAATTGATGGTGCGTGCCGTACCGGCGCTGCTGGCGCGCGCCGATACCGCAGCGCTGTTGCGCGCGCTGCTGGAAGAGCTGCGCGAGGCGCCGGCCAGCCAGGTGGTCGAGCGCCGGCGCAACGAACTGCTCGCGACGATGGCCTGCCATGGCGCGGTGCGCGCCAACCGACTGCTGGCGCTGCCGGAAATGAATGCGCTGCTGCGCGACATGGAAGCCTGCGAGCGCGCCGACCAGTGCAATCACGGCCGTCCGACCTGGGTGCAGCTCACCATGGGCGAACTGGACCGCCTGTTCATGCGCGGCCGCTGATCGTGCCGCCCGTGTCCGCCTCGCCGGTGCTGGTGCTGCTCGGTCCGACCGCCAGCGGCAAGACCGCGGCGGTCGCCCGCATCGCGCGCGCCCTGCCGGTCGAACTGGTCAGCGTCGATTCGGCGCTGGTGTTCCGCGACATGGACATCGGCACCGCAAAGCCGACGGCGGAAGAGCGGGCGCTGTGCCCGCACCATCTGATCGACATCGTGTCGCCGCAGGAGGCGTATTCGGCCGCGCGCTTTGCCGCCGACGCACGCACGCTGATCGCCGCCATCCAGGGCCGTGGCAACATTCCGCTGCTGGCTGGCGGCACCATGCTGTACATCAAGGCGCTGCGCGACGGCCTGTCCGATCTGCCGGACGCCGACGCCGATCTGCGCGCCGACATCGACCGCCGTGCCGCCGCCCAAGGCTGGTCGGCGCTGCACGCCGAACTCGCCGCACGCGACCCGGACGCCGCCGCCCGTCTCAAGCCGACCGACGCGCAGCGCATCCAGCGCGCGCTGGAAATCGTCACGCTGACCGGCCGGCCGCTGGCCGAGAGCTACGCGCGACGCGAGATCGATGCGCCGCTGCCGCCGATGACCGTGCTGTCGCTCGAACCTTCGGATCGTGCCTGGCTGCACCGGCGCATCGAGGCGCGCTTCGACGCCATGCTGGCGCAGGGCCTGGTGGACGAAGTGCGACGGCTGCGCAAAAAGTACGTGCTCGACGCCGGCATGCCGTCGATGCGCTGCGTCGGCTACCGGCAGGTCTGGCACCACCTCGAAGGCGACATCGACGCCGCCGCAATGCGCGACACCGGCATCTACGCCACGCGCCAGCTCGCCAAGCGCCAGATCACCTGGCTGCGCTCGATGCCGATCGATCAGCGCATCGATTGCTGTCGCGCCGACGCGGCGGATGCGGTGCTGGAGACCTTCACCCGCGTGAGCGGGTGAAGGTCTCCAGCACCGGGACGCAAGATGCAAGATTCAAGATGCAAGGAAAACCGGACGAGCGCCGCAGTCCGCACCTTGAACCTGCGTGAAATGAAAAAAGGCGCCCGCAGGCGCCTTACCTTTCATATTGCATCTTGAACCTTGAAGGCGACATCGACGCCACCGCGATGCGCGACACCGGCATCTACGCCACACGCCAGCTCGCCAAGCACCGGGACGCAAGATGCAGGATTCAAGATGCAAGGAAAACCGGACGAGCGCCGCAGTCCGCACCTTGAACCTCCGTGAAATGAAAAAAAAGGCGCCCGCAGGCGCCTTACCTTTCATCTTGCATCTTGAACCTTGAATCTCAACACCTTGGGCTCATCGCCTTCTTCAGGTCGTCCAGCTTGTGGATGCGGATGTTCTTGTTGCTGACCGACAGCAGCCCTTCGTCCTGCAGGCGCGACAGGCCGCGGCTGACGGTTTCGAGCTTGAGGCCGAGATAGGAGCCGATTTCCTCGCGCGTCATGCGCAGGTTGAATTCGGTCGCCGAATAGCCGCGCGACACGAAACGCTGCGACAGATTCACCAGGAAGGCGGCCAGACGTTCTTCGGCGCGCATCGTGCCGAGCAGCATCATCACGCTCTGGTCGCGCACGATTTCCCGGCTCATCACCTTGTGGAAGTGGTGCTGCAAGGTGTCGATCTCGCGCGACAGTTCCGACAGGCGGTTGAACGGGATGACGCACACCTCGCTGTCTTCCAGCGCGCGGGCGTCGCAGTTGTGCTGACCGGTACCGATGCCATCGAGCCCCATCAGTTCGCCCGCCATCTGGAAGCCGGTCACCTGTTCGCGGCCGTCTTCCGACACGACTTCGGTCTTGAAGAAACCGGTGCGGATGGCGAACAGCGACTGGAAGGGTTCGCCTGCCAGGTAGAGCGGCATGCCACGCGCCACCTTGCGGCGCGCGCCGACCAGTTCGTCGACGCGTTCTATTTCCTGATCCGACAGGCCGACCGGCATGCACAGCTCGCGCAGATTGCAGGCCGAACAGGCCACCTGAAGACCGTGTGACGTGATGGGTATCGGGACGCTGCTCATTATTGACGTCGATCAATGCGCGGTGGGGGGCGCGCTTGCATGATGGACGCACCACAAAGTGTGCCAATAAATCATGAATGTCGCAAAAGAACTCGTGTTCGACCCGCAGTTGATGCGGCGTTTTGATGTGCCCGGCCCGCGCTACACCTCGTATCCGACGGCTGACCGCTTCAACTTTTCGCACGACGCCCGGGCGCACGCGGCGCGACTCGAGGCGCGCAATGCGGCCGCCGGGCCGCTGTCGATCTACATTCACATCCCGTTCTGCGACACGATCTGCTACTACTGCGCCTGTAACAAGATCATCACCAAGGACCACGCGCGCGCCGACAGTTACGTCGATACGCTGCTGCGCGAACTGGCGATGAAGGCCGCACTGGTCAAGGGCAGCCGCGAAGTGGCACAGCTTCATCTGGGCGGCGGCACACCCACCTTCCTGAACGATGCACAGATGACCCGGCTGTTCGAAGGCCTGCGCAGCCACTTCCGCATCGCCGAAACGGCGCAGTGCTCGATCGAAATGGATCCGCGCGGCGTCAGCGCCGCCCGTGTGGCGCATCTGGGTTCGCTCGGCTTCAACCGCATCAGCATCGGTGTGCAGGACTTCGACCCGGTGGTGCAGCGCGCGGTGAACCGCGTGCAGAGCGTGGAAGAGACCGAAGTCGTGCTGCGTGCGGCGCGCGCCAATGGCTTCGTGTCATCCGGGGTCGACCTGATCTACGGTCTGCCGGGGCAGACGCTGGACAGCTTCGACGCCACCCTGGCCACCTTGATCCGGCTGGCACCGGATCGCGTTGCCATCTATCACTATGCGCATCTGCCGAAACAGTTCATGCCGCAGCGTCGCATCGACGAAAGCATGCTGCCTGACGTCAGCGTGCGCCCGCAGCTGCTGAAGCTGGCGATCGACCGGCTGCACGAAGCCGGTTTCGTGCATGTCGGCATGGACCACTTTGCCCGCCCCGACGACGAACTGGCGCAGGCGCAGCGCCATGGCCGGCTGCAGCGCAACTTCCAGGGCTATTCCACGCACGCCGGCTGCGACCTGATCGGGCTTGGCGTGTCGGCCATTTCCCGCGTCGGCGCCAGTTTTGCGCAGAACCACCGCACGCTCGAAAGCTGGGCCAAATCGATCGACGACGGCGAACTGCCGGTCATGCGCGGTCTGGACATGACGGCCGACGACAGCGTGCGCAGCGCCGTGATCGGCGCATTGATGTGCCACTTCGAACTGTCCATCGAAGCGATAGAAAGCAGTTACGCAATTGATTTCAAGCAGTATTTCGCCCCGGAGCTGGCCGAGCTGCAGGAACTGGCCGATGCCGGCCTGCTGACCATCGAGCCGGACTGGATCGGCATCACGCCGCGCGGCCGCCTGCTGGTGCGCGCCGTCTGCATGGTGTTCGACCGCTATCTGCGCCTCGATTCGGAGACGGTGCGGTATTCGAAGGTCGTCTAGGGTTCTGGCGCATCACGTCGGCCCGGCACGTCGGCGAGCGGCGTGCGCCGGCAGATCGCTGCGACGCATCGCCTTGCATGCGCACGAGGCTCGGCGCACGATCGCGCCACGTACCCCTTCAGGAATGATTGATTTCCCATGAGTCTCGGACTTGCCGCGGTGTTTCTGGTCGGCCTGCTCGGCGGCGTGCACTGCGCCGGCATGTGCGGCGGCATCGTGTCGGCGATTTCCGCCGGCGTGCCGCAGGTGCGCCAGCCCGGCTGGCGCGCGCAGTTGCCTGCCTTTTCGCTGCACCTTGCCTACAGCACCGGCCGCATCGCCAGCTATGCGTTCGCCGGTGCGGTCGCGGGCGGCATCGGCGGCGTCGGCCTGCTGGCCGGCAGTGCCCTGCCGCTGCAGACGGTGCTGTATGTGCTGGCCAACGTGATGATGATCGCGCTCGGCCTGTACCTCACGGGCTACACGCGGGTGCTCGCGCCCATCGAGGCGCTCGGCCGGCCGCTGTGGGCACGCATCCAGCCGATCGCCGGGCGCTTTCTGCCGGCGCGCACGCCGGCGCAGGCGCTGGGCGTCGGCCTGCTGTGGGGATTTCTGCCGTGCGGCATGGTCTACAGCATGCTCGGATTGGCTCTGCTGTCCGGCTCGCCGGCCAGCGGTGCGCTGATCATGCTGGCTTTCGGACTGGGCACGCTGCCCAACCTGCTGCTGGCCGGCATGCTGCTGACCCGGCTGCGCGCGCTCACCCGCAATCCGGCGCTGCGCCGGGTGGCCGGCCTGCTGGTGCTGGGCTTCGGCCTGGTCGGGCTGGCGCGCGCGTCCACCCTCGGCGACGGGCTGTGGAACGGCCTCATCTGCCATACTTGAGTGTCCCTGCAACCAGACTGATTTCACCATGCGTATCCTGCTTGCCGTCGATGGTTCCGAACACGGCGTTCGCGCCGCCACCGAAGTGCTGCGCCTGTCCGCCCATTTCACCAGCGTGCCCGAAATCCACCTGCTGTTCGTTCATGCGCCGGTGCCCAGCGGCCTGTTGCAACAGCACGTGAGCCGCGAGGCGCTGAACGACTACTACCGCGAAGAAGGCGAGGACGCGACCCGCATCGCGCTGGAAACACTGCGCAATGCCAAGGTCGAACCCATCCTGCACCTGCACGTCGGTCCGCCGGCGGAAACCATCGCCCGCTACGCCGAACAGCACGACTGCGAAATGATCGTCATGGGCCGGCGCGGTCACGGCGCACTGGCCAGCTTCGCGCTGGGCTCGATCGCCAGCGGTGTGCTGCATCACTCGAAACGGCCGGTGCTGCTGGTCCGCTAACTGTTGTCTGCCCGGCTGCGATCTGCGCCGGGCTTCAGCTTCGCTCAAGAAAGCACGGCTGCGCGCCGTTAGCGGGAATAGTTCCCTACTTTTCCGCAATGGATACGCACATGAGCGCCACACCCGTTGCCACCGATCCACTCGAGGTCTGGGTGGACAAGCTGCGCAATCAGGACATGCCCATCTTCAGCGCGACGCTGGCCGCCATCGGCGAGGTCGCGGAGAACGACGCCAGTCCGACGTCGGCGCTCGGGCGCATCATCCTGCGCGATGCCGGCATGACGGCGCGCGTGCTCCGCATGGCGAACTCCGTGTTTTTCCACGGAGAAGGCAGCAGAATCAACACCATTTCGCGTGCGATCGTACTGCTCGGTTTCGACACCGTGCGCAACATCGCCATATCGGTCGCACTGATCGACGCCTTCCTGGCAGGTGGCGTGCGTGACCGGGTCAGCGCCGAAATGGCGCGCTGCTTTCACGCGGCCGTCCATGCCAAGCATGCCGCCACGGTGCGTGGCGATGCCTCGCCGGAAGAGGTGTTCATCGCGACGCTGCTGTCGCGCATCGGCGAGCTGGCCTTCTGGTGCTTCTCCGGGGAAGCGGGGCAGCAGCTGGATCGCGCGCTGCGCAAGCCCGCTGCCGTGCCGGAAAAGGTCGAAAGCGAGGTGCTCGGCTTCCGGCTGCGTTCGCTGACCCAGTTGCTGGCGCGCGAATGGACGCTGCCCGGACTGGTGGCGAACGCCTGTACGGACACCGCGCGGTCTGACAGTCGCGAAGCGCTGGTGATCGCCAGCTACCGGCTGGCCAGCGCCGCCGAAGCCGGCTGGCAAAGCGAAAAGGCGCGTGAATCGGTGCGCGACTACGCCAAGCTGCTGCGGCAGGACGTGGCAGCCGTCGCGCCGGTGGTCGCCGCGCACGCGCGCGAAGCGGCCTGCCTTGCAGGATTCTATGGTTGCGAAGAGGCCGCGGCGCGCATTCCGGTGCCGGCGCGTCCGGACGAAGAGGATGAAACCGGCGCGCCAGCCATTCTGGCCGACCCCGATCCGGCGCTGCAGTTCGACATTTCGCGTCGCATGGTGGCGCTGATTGCAGCGCACTCGGCGTCCGGCGCGGTGCTCGACCTGGCGCTCGAAGGCGCCGGCCGCTCGCTGGGCGCCGACCGCGCCGTGCTTGCGCTGGTCACCGCCAACCGCTCACAGCTCGCGGCCCGGGCCACGCATGGCCGCGGCGCGCAGCAACTCATGCGTCACTTCAATTTCCTGCTGGCCGGCGCTGCGCGCGATGCGCTGACCGAACTGGTCGATCACGGACGCGTCATCGACGTCGAGGCGTCACACGTGCCCGCCCCGGGATTGCCGTCCATCACGCGCCTGCGGTCGGCATTGGGCCAGCGACACCAGGTGCTGGTGCCGATCAACGCGCACGGCCACGTCGTGGGCGTGCTGTACATCGATCGCGCCGCGGAGCGCCCGCCGATGCGGCCCGGCACGCCGGACGCACTCGCAACCTTCGCCCAGCTGGCCGGCATCGCCCTGGAAGCGTCGTCGCGCAAGGCCTGACCGGGGAACGCCCGGTCAGCGCCCCTTACTTCCGGCGCCGTGCCACCCCCGCGATCAGGCCCAGACCAGCCAGCAGCATCGCGTATGTTTCGGGCTCGGGCACCACCGTCACGTCCACCCATACGGCCTTGTGATCCGAACTCGGGTAGTTCGCGTACAGGTTCTGGTCGCGGAAATTGCCGACCAGATCGTATTCGTCGCCGGTCGTGTTCGGCGCGCTGCGGTCAGGGTCGGCCGGCCAGAATATGCCGGCGCCTTCGATCTGCAGGTTGGCCGAGGGCAGTACGTAATCCACCCGCAGATTGCCGGGCGCCGAATCGCTGAAATCGGCGGTGTCCTGCGCCGGATCGCCGATGTGGCTCTGATTGGCGCTGCCGTTGTTGCTCGGGTGGGTGGCTGCATCGACACCACCCGGCGCCGACGGTGTGACCGAGGTATTGACCAGCGGATTGTCCAGCAGCTGGCCGATCGCGTTGTATTGCGTGCCCGCTACCGTGCCCTTGAAGCTGTCACCATCCAGCGGGTCGGCGTTGTAGTCGCCGGCAATGACGAATTTCGCACCCGCCGCCAGACCGCCGGTGTTGCCCTGATCGTCATAGATGTAGCCGGCGCCGGCGATGTAGTCGGCCCAGAAGCGGATTTCGTCGTGGTTGCGCTTGCCGTTGCGATCTTCCGCGCCGTCGAAGGTCGGCGGTGTCGGGTGGGCGGTCAGGAAATGCACGTCCTGACCGTTGATGCGCACCGTCACATCGACATGGTTCTTCGACGACAGGCGCAGCGCGTCGATTTCGGCCGGCGAATAGAAATCGGCGAGATTGCTGGCGGTCGGGTCATTGGTCAGCAGATTGCCCGGCATGTCCTTCCACAGGAAGGTCTGGAAGCTGCGCACGCCGACGATTTCGTACTTCGAGTAGATCGTGAAGCCGAACTGGCCGCCGAAATTGCCGAAGCCGAAAGCATCGTCGCCGCCAGCGATCACACCGTTGTTGTTCAGGTCGAAGCCCGACGCCAGACCGGTGTTGGTGTTCGGTGTGTAGCGGAAGGCGTAGTCGATGCCGCTGGTCAGGCCGCGCACGGCATTGCCCTGACCGACCGACAGGAAGTTCTGCTGGAACAGCCGCGCGCCCTCGCTTGAGTAGCCGAGGCCCATCGGCACGCTGCTGGCGGTCGGCGTGCCATTCAGGTCGAAGTCGAATTCATTCACCAGCAGCACGTCGGCCTGCACGCGCTGGGCGATTTCGGCCACGTTGCGCGCCTGCTGGATGCGGTTGGCGACTGTGGTGGTGACGCCGATCGCACCCGGGTTGGCGAGATCGGACAGCAGCTGGCCGGCCGCATCGCGGTTCAGCGAAGCATTGAAGGTGGCAAAGCGGACGGTTTCCGCCTGCGCCGCGCCGGCCATGACCAGCAGCGCAAGGGCAATCGGGGTGAGGGCATGTTTCATGTCGGTGTGTCCTTTCAGAGGGGGCGTTTCAGCGGCGGCGCAGGCGCAGCGTGAGCGTCATCAGGCCGAGGCCGGCGAGGAACTGCACGATGCGGGTGGGTTCGGGTACGGCGGACACTTCAAGCGCGATGAACTGGGTGACCTGGGTGCCGCTGAAGTTATTGTCGGCCGCCAGCACCAGCGTGCGGTTGCCGTTGGCCAGCGTGTGGCCCCAGCTGATCGCTTCGATGTTGTCGAGCGTGATGCCGTCGAAGCTGATCGGCATTTCGAGCAGCAGCTCGCGGCGCATCGGCGTGTAGGTGGCGCCGACCAGACTGTCGAAGCTGCTCACGTCGGTGGTGTCCGGCATGATTTCGGCGAGCGTGAGGCGGATGGTGTTGCCCACGCCGAAGGCGAACGCGCGTTCCACCGCGATGAACTGCGTGTCCGAAAGCGCCAGCAGTTCCGGCAGGCCGTTATCCGGACCGAACGGCGCACCGGGAACGGCATCGACCGGAATCTGCGGCAGTGCGTATACATATTGCGCACCGGCCGCGCCGCTGACCGGATCGAGCGCGGTCACGCGCACCACGCTGCCGTTGTTGATCGACGTGAGCGGGCCGTCCTGCACCAGCGCGTCTTCATTGGCGGTCCAGATCGTGCCGCCGGGCGACACCGTCAGCGCCTCGAACAGCTTGTTGCTGCGCCCGCCGGTGGTGGCGTTGTCGACGTAGTTGAACATCGCCGGCGTGGCGAATTCGCGCACGAAGACGCCCGAGGTCGTCATTTCGCGCACGAAGGGCTGGTAGCGGCTGGCTGCGTTGCCGCTCCAGTTGCCTTCCGACGACCAGTACAGATTGCCGTTCGGCGCCACCCGGATGCCTTCCGGATCGACCGTGCGCGCGTTCGACGGAAAGGTCGAGCCGTCCGGCCGCTGCATGAAGGTCTGGCTGTTCACGGTGACACCGTTGAAGCCGGCGGCGTCGTAATCGAGCGACAGGTTGTAGAAGCGCGGCGTGCCGCGCTCGCCGCCGCGGTCATCGGAAATCGCCCAGTAGCGGCCGTCGGCGGCGCGGTCGAGCCCGGAAATGCCGCCGAATTCGACGCCTTCGAACAGCGTGCCGGTCGCGATGCGCTGCTCGCCGATGACGCGCAGCGAGAAATCGGCCGCCAGCGTGTGGCCGGCAAAGGTGGCGAGCAGGGCCACCAGCAAGGTCTTCTTCATTTCGTGGTCTCCGGGTGATCAGGCGCGACGGCGCGCAGCAGCGCCGATCAGGCCGAGGCCGGCCAGCAGCATCGCGTACGTTTCGGGTTCCGGCACTGCGGCCAGTGCGGCGAGGGCGGTGTCCGGGTGATCCGAAAACACGCCATCCACGCCCAGGGCGTAGAACGCGGCGTACTCCTCTTCCGGCGTGCCATAGCCGAGCTGGTAGCCGATCGAGTCGTCGCGGAAAGTCCAGGTGTGCACCAGCAGACCGCGTTCGTGGGCGGCTTCGACGATGCCGGTGCTGCCTTCGACCAGGCGGTCGCGCGCGTCGATGACGCCGTCGCCGGTGCGTTCGACGCCATCGGCCACCGTCTTCAGCAGATAGGGCTTCCACGGGCCGATGCCGTCGGCGTAGCCGGCGATGAAGTCGAGGCCGGCTGCGGTCAGCAGGTCACCGAAGGTGCGCGGGTCACCCGCTTCGGCGAAGTCGAACGGGCGGTCATACGGCGGTACCGTCAGGTCCATGCTGCCATCGGCATTCACGTCCCAGGCATCCATCAACTGCACCAGACGGATGTCGGTCTTGCCGTTCAGATACTGCAGGTTCGATACCTCGAACGACTGGATGAACACCGGTGCGGCGGCCGAGTTGCCATAGGCGGCGTGCAGCGTGCTGACCAGCTTGTCCTCGAAGTAATTCGCGGCGAAGCCGTTGTTCGCGGCCTGCGCATTCATGTAGACCGAATGCTTCAGTTCCGGGTAGATGCCCACGCCCTTCGACTGCGCCAGCGTGATCACTTCGTCCAGCGTCGGGATTTCGTACAGGCCGTTGAAGCTCTGGTCGCGGTCGGCGCGCGGCTGGATGGCGCGCAGCGTCTTGATTTCGGCCAGCGTGAAGGTGTCGGCGAAGTAGGCGGTGGTCGACACGCCGTCAAGCAGTCGCGTGGACTTGCGGCTGGCATCGAACACGCTGGACACATTGGTCGTGCCGTCGAGTATCGGCTCGTGGCGGGCGATCAGGTGACCATCCTTCGTCAGCACCAGATCCGGTTCGATGAAGTGCGCACCCTGGTCGATGGCGAGCGCATACGACGCCAGCGTGTGCTCCGGCAGGTAGCCGGAGGCGCCACGGTGGCCGATGACGATGGGGGCGGCGCCGTCGAGGGTGTTCCAGGCGAGGGCCGCCGGTGCGTTGAAGGCGGACAGCAGTGCGACACACAGCAGGGCGGGACGAAGCGAAGCCAGATTTTTCATGAATGTCTCTCCGGGAGATGCGGGGGGCTTCCTGAGAGGCGCGCCGGGTGCGGCGCGCCCCGGGGCTCAGCCGGCCTTGCGGCGGCGTGCCATGAAACCGGTCAGCGCGAGGCCGGCCAGCAGCATGGCGTAGGTTTCCGGCTCGGGAATCGACGCCACGGCGGCGACGCCGATGTCCGGGTGATCGGTGAAGAACCCGTCCAGCCCGAGTGCGGTGAAGGCGAGGATCTGGCCCTTCATGTCGCCGAAGGCGGCCGGGTCGCTGCTGGAATCGAACTCGTTCGGCAGGAACACGTTTTCCGCGCGGAAGGTCCAGGCATGCACCTCGAGGCCGAGGCTGTGCGCGTCGGCGATCAGGCTGGTCGGTGTGCCGAGCACGCCGCCCACCAGCGGAATCAGCAGATTGGTGTTGGCGCCGACGCCATCGGCGTACCCCTCGATGAACAGCAGGCCGTCGGCGTCAAGCTCGGCCAGTTGCGCATAGGTGCGCAGGTCGCCCGCGACCGTGAAGTCATAGGGCCGGCCGCCGCCATTGAGCAGCTGCGCGATCCTGATGTCGGTCAGCGTATTGACGTACTGCAGGTTCGACACTTCGAACGACTGGATATACACCGGCGCGCTGGCGGTGTTGCCGTAGTTGGCGTGCAGCGTCGCAACCAGCGTGTCTTCCATGCGCTGCAGGCCGTTGGCGTCGCTGAAGTTCTTGAAGTAGGTCGGGTGCTTGGTTTCCGGGTAGATGCCGATGGTGCGGCCGGTTTCGACGCTCTTCGCCTTGGCCAGGTCGATCACTTCCTGCAGTGTCGGAATGACGAACTGGTTGTTGTAGGCGTTGTTGCCGGTGCGCAGGTCGCGCAGGCGCTCCTGGGTACGGATGTCGGTGCGGATTTCGGCCGCGGTGAAATCTTCCGCCCACCAGCCACCCACCTTGGTGCCGTCGAGCGTCTTGACGGTCAGGCGATCGCTGTACTTTTCCAGCTCCCACACATTGGTGCTGGTATCGGTGCGGTTGAGCACCGGCTTGCCATCGGCGCCGAACACGATGTTGCCGCTGGCATCGAGATTGACGCGCGCCAGCATCGGCTCGTGGCGGGCGATCAGCACGCCGTCCTTCGTCATGACGAGGTCGGGCTCGATGTAGTTGGCGCCCTGTTCGATGGCCAGCGTGTAGGCCTCGAGGGTGTGCTCCGGGCGGTAACCGGAGGCGCCCCGGTGGCCGATCACCAGCGGCGCATTGCCGCTGAGCGTGTTGTAGGGCGATGCGGCCAGCGCATCGGACGGCGCCAGCAGCGGGGCGGCGCCCAGCGTGGCGGCGAGTGCGGCAAACAGTGCGGTGTGTTTCATGGTGCAGACCTCGGTGTCGGGAGCGTTGTCGGGTGATTCGCAGGGTGGTTCCGTCGGGCGCCGGTCCGCAGGCACGATTGCCCGCGGACCGCGTGGCGCTCAGCGCGTGCGACGGCGCACGGCCGCGCCGATCAGGCCGAGACCGGCCAGCAGCATTGCGTAGGTTTCGGGCTCCGGCACCGGGTTGGCGAGGCTGATCTTCAGGAACTCGGTGTGGTCGGAGCCGAAGTCGCGACCGCCGGTGCCGGGGTAGTTGTTGTCGTTGATCACCAGCAGCGTGTTGGCGTCGAGGATGAGCACGTCCTCGATGGTCACGTAGGGGAAGGTGAAGGTGGTGAGGCCGTCGCCATTCAGGTCGTCCGGGTCGGCGATGTTCATCAGGTCGACCAGTTCGGTCTTGGTGACGAAGCCGCCGTCGGCGACACCGGTGGTGTCGGCGATGAAGATCTTCTTGAACGGTGTGCCGCTGGTGGCGGTGCCGCCGTTGCGCTCGATCACCAGGAAGCGGTGATCGTCGATGGCGGTCATGTCGCCGATGGCCGTGCCCTGCGCTTCGAGTTGATACAGGTAGTCGAGGCCGGTATAGCTTTCGCTGTCGATGTTGAACTCATTGATGCGCAGGCTTCTGGCGGGATCGCCGGCAACCGTGCGCTCGAGCAGCGTGTAGAGCCGGTCGCCGCTGGCGTTGATGGCCATGCCCTCGAAGCCGCCCGAGCTGCCGAGATTGCTCGCCACCGAACCGTTCAGCACCGCCTCATGCTGCGGCGCGAACACGCCGGGCAGCGCGATTTCGCGACGCTGCACCACGCCGCTGGCATCGGTCTTGACCAGGTAGGGGCCGAATTCGTCACCGAACCACAGGTTGCCGTTCTTGTCCTGACGCACCGATTCGATGTCCAGATCGGCGCCGGTGAGCAGGCGGCCGGACTTGATCGACGCATCCACCAGCGGGTTGGCGGCGTTGTTGTAGTAGTTCGTGTAGTCGGCCTGGATCTTGATGCTCAGCAGGTTCTTCGGGTCGCTCAGCGTGATGCGGCTGGCTGCGTCGAAGGCCGGCAGCGACGCGCCGGAATTCCAGTCGGCGGCGGACACGCTGCCGCTGCCGCCCTGTGCGGTGCGGAAGTCGACATTCACCGCGTAGCTGCGCAGCAAGGTGTCACCCGAATTGCCCTGGGTGCCGAAGCCGTTGTCCGAGATGACGCGGAAGCTGCCATTGGCACCGGTCAGCACGCCGGAAAAGCCCTGTACCGGTTGCCGGTCGATCAGCGGCAGCGGGTTGCCACCGGCGCCGGCGCCGGCAAACTGGCCCGAGGTCGGGCCGTCGGAGAAGGTATTGGCCGGCATCACGGCCCAGCCGGCCAGCGTGTTCTGTGCGGCGTGCGCGGTCGGTGCGGCGAAGGCGGCGGTCAGCGCGAGCGCGAGGCTCAGACGTGCGAAATCAGCGTTCATGGTTCATCTCCCCTGTGTGGTCGGTCCGGTCGATGCCGGCAACACGCGGAAGGCTGGGGAGGGCGCTTTGCAGTGCCGTGAAGGTGAACTGGTCCGTTCGGATCATGGCGCGTCGCCGGCCGCACGCAGCATGGCTTTGCACGCAGGCGGCAGACCCACCGAAAGCGCGCGGGAGGCTGCTTTCCGGCACTCCGTGCAGGGCCAGGATTGCGCGCCGGTTACAGAGCAGGTGAATTCGTGTGACGGGCGTGCAGTGCGGCGGTGTGCCACACGAATCGACGGTCGGCACCGGCCTGCATGTAAACTCGCGGCTTTACCCCCTGCGAGACCCCGCCATGCCCGTGAATTACCAGACGCCGCCTGCCGAATCCATCCTGCCGGTCGCCGGCGTGCGATTGGGCATCGCCCAGGCCGGCATCCGCAAGGCCAACCGGCGCGACCTGTGCCTGATATCGCTGGTGCCGGGCGCCCGCGTGGCCGGCGTATTCACGGTGAACCGCTTCTGCGCCGCGCCGGTGCAGGTGTGCCGCGACCACCTGTCGCGCAGCGACATCCGCGCGCTGGTCATCAACACCGGCATCGCCAACGCCGGCACCGGCGAACCCGGCCTGGTCGCCGCGCACGCCACCTGCATTGCCGTGGCGCGCGTGCTCGGCGTGGCACCGGAGCAGGTGCTGCCGTTTTCCACCGGCGTCATCATGGAGCCGCTGCCGGTCGACCGCATCGAGCGCGGTCTGCCCGCCTGCATGGCCGATCTCGACGAAGGCAACTGGCACGCTGCCGCGCACGCCATCATGACCACCGACACGGTCGCCAAGGTGGCGTCGCGCACCGTGCAGATCGACGGCCGCACCGTCACGCTCAGCGGCATCAGCAAGGGCGCCGGCATGATCAAACCCAATATGGCCACCATGCTGGGTTTCATGGCCACCGACGCCGCCGTGTCGCAGGCTGCGCTCGAAGCCATGGTGAAGCACGCCGCCGACCGCTCGTTCAACTGCATCACGGTCGACGGCGACACCTCGACCAACGATTCCTTCATGCTGATCGCCTCCGGCACGGCCGGTAACGCCGAGATCACCGCACTCGACAGCGACGCCGGCGCCGCGCTGGCCGAGGCCGTGACCTCGCTCGCCGCAGAGCTCGCCCAGGCCATCGTGCGCGACGGCGAAGGCGCGACCAAATTCATCACCATCGACATCGAGGGCGGTCGCGACGTCGCGGAGTGCAAGGCAGTCGGCTATGCCATCGCCCACTCGCCGCTGGTGAAAACCGCCTTCTTCGCGTCCGACCCCAATCTCGGCCGCATCCTCGCTGCCGTCGGCAACGCGGCGCAGAACCATCCGCCGCTGGAAGACCTCGATACCTCGAAGGTGAGTCTGTGGATCGGCGACTTCCTGGTCGCGAAAGACGGTGGCCGCAACCCCGCCTACCGCGAAGAGCAGGGCGCCTCGGCCATGGCGCCGGCCGAAATCACCATCCGCGTGGCGCTGGGCCGGGGCACTGCTCGTGCCACCTGCTGGACCTGCGACTTCAGCTACGACTACGTGAAGATCAACGCGGACTACCGCAGCTGAGCTGGATGGACGCGCTGAGCCGGCCGCTGTCGCCACCGGAACTCGATACGCTTGAAGATTTTCTCGCGTCGCCGCAGTTCGAATACCGGGCGATGGAATTGCCGATGCTGGAAGGCTTCCTGACCGCCCTCGTCATCGGACCGCGCATGGTCATGCCCGGCGAATGGCTGCCCCGGGTATGGGACCGCTACGACGCAGCCGTGGCACCCGACTTCGCCGACGCCGGACAGGCCGCGCGCATCACCTCGCTGCTCATGCGTTTCATGAATGGCATCGTCGACACCTTCCTGAACGACCCGGGCGCCTTCCAGCCCATCTTCCGGCAGCCCGAGCGGCGAGGTGCCCCGGAATGGTGTGAAGGCTTCCTGGCCGGCACCGCGTTCTGCGAAGCCGAATGGGCTGCGCTCTGGGACGAGGAGCCCGCACTGTTCGCACCCCTGATGCGCCTGGGGACCGACGAAGGTCGCGCGATGATCCGCGAGGACGGTGAAACCGAGGTGTGGATGAAGCTGGTCCAGCCGATGCTGGTCGCCATTCATGAAATCTGGCTGCAGGCGCGCACCGTCCCGCCCGGCAGCGGCGACGAAGGCGCTTTCGACGATGACGATGCGCCCGGCGAAGAACCCTTTGTGCGCCGCGAGCCCAAGGTCGGCCGCGACGACGTCTGCCCGTGCGGCAGCGGCAAGGAGTTCGAGAAGTGCTGCGGTGGCGGGGACCGCTCGGTGCATTGATCGACACCGTCGCGCGCCTGCGCTGCGCCTGTGTCCGATAGCCCGTTCGGACCACGCCGCCGCGCACAGGCCGTCACGTCGTCGACATCCGCTGGACCGATGATGGACGAATCGCCATCGTTTCCGGAGTTCCGAATGTCTTCGTCCTGTACCTCGCCCGGCCGTCGCCGTCTGCTGCAGAGCTCCGGCGCGCTGGCCGCCACCCGCTTCACCGGCCTGATGGGCGCGCTGTATGCGCAGAACGCGCTGGCCGCCACCGGCAAGCAGACGGTGTCCGCCCTGTCGCCCTACGGTGCACTGGCGCCGGTCAGGGACGCGACCACCGGCCTGCCGCTGCTGCAACTGCCGCCGGGCTTCAGCTACCGCAGCTACGGCTGGACCGGCGACAGCATGAGCGACGGCAACCCGACGCCGGGCAATCACGACGGCATGGCCGTGGTCACGTCGCGCCGCGTCGGCCGCAGCACTGAACTCGTGCTGGTGCGCAACCACGAGCGCGGTCTGGTCGCCACCCAGGCCGAGACCATCCAGGCGCCGCGCAGCTACGCCACCCAGCCGGTCAACGGCATCATCACTGTCCTATACGGCAGCCTGCCCATCCGCATCGGCGCCGGCGGCATCGTGACCGACCCGTCGGCCGCCGCACCGGCACCCTTCGTCGGCTACCCGGCCGGCGGCACCACGAACCTGCTGTTCCGCGACGCCAACTGGGCCGGCGCCACCGGCTCGATCGGCGGCACGCTGGGCAACTGCGCCGGCGGCCCGACGCCCTGGGGCACCTGGCTCACCTGCGAAGAAACCATCTACGACTTCTCCGGCATCGGCGGCAAGAAGCACGGCTATGTGTTCGAAGTCGATGCCGACGCCGGCGACTCGATCGCCGACCCCATCATCGGCATGGGCCGCTTCGTGCATGAGGCCGTGGCGGTCGACCCGACCACCGGCTTCGTCTATGAGACGGAAGACAACCGCAACGTATCGGCCTTCTTCCGCTACCGGCCGGCCGACACCTCGGGCGAACCGGGCAGCCTGCACAACGGCGGCACGCTGCAGGCGGCGCGCATCAAGACCATCGTGCGCAAGGCGGTACCGGCCACGCTGGCCCAGGCCAACGACCAGGGCCTGCTGAACCCGGACATCGGCGACGAATACGAACTGGAGTGGGTCGATATCGCCAACCCCGACGCCGATCCGGTGCCGGTCGCCGGCCAGCCCGGTGGTGTCAGCCTCGCCTTCATGGCCGGCCCGACCTACCAGGCCATCAGCCAGGGCGGCGCCCGCATGAGTCGCGGCGAAGGCATCTGGTACTCGGCCGGCCGGATGTTCATCGTCGACACCGCTGCCGGCACCGACGGCAGCTCGCGCGTCGGCCGGGGCGAAGGCGCGGTGTGGGAACTGACGCTGGCCACCATGCGCCTGCGCGCCATCTTCGTCAGCGGCAACCAGACCGTCGGCAACAACCCGGACAACGTCACAGTCAGCCCGCGCGGCGGCGTGCTGCTGTGCGAAGACGGCGGCGGCTCGACCGACGTCTACGGCACCGGCTCGCGTCTGCTCGGCCTGAATCCGGCCGGCGAGGCCTACATCTTCTGCAAGAACAACGTGACGCTGTCGGCCGACCAGATCGCGAGCGCAGGCAAGTTCGCCGCCGCCGCGGACTATCGCGGCTTCGAATTCTGCGGCGCCTGCTTCGATCCGACCGGCCGCGTGCTGTTCGCGAACATCCAGACACCGGGCATCACCGTGGCCATCACCGGCCCGTGGGCCAAGGGCAATCTTTGAGCATCGATCCGGGAGCCATCACATGAACATCCGCCACACCCTCGCCGCCGCGCTGTGCGCCTTCGCACTCGCCCCGGCCGCCCACGCCTACACGCTCGACATCGTCGCCGCCAACGGCAACACCGTTGACACGAGCTTCAGCACGCCGGACATGCTGTCCATCGACTTCGGCCTGATCAACACGCTGCCGGTCACGCTCACGCTGACGCGCGACGAGAGCGACCTGCCGATGCTCGACTTCAACGCCATCGTCCGCAACTACATCGGTTTCGGCTTCGAAAGCCTCACGCTGACGATTTCCGGCGGCCTGTTCAACACCCTGGGCAGCGCCGGCGCCACCTTCGGCTCGGTCGCCACCGTCACCGGCAGCTTCGACACCGCACGCATCAGCTTCAGCGGCCCGGAATACGTCGAAGCCACGCTCGGCGACTGGTTCCTCGACGGCAGCCAGACCGATTTCGTGCTCGACATCGCCAACGCCACCGGCCCGGTCACCCTGACCCTCACCGCCGCGGTGCCCGAACCCGAAAGCTGGGCCATGATGCTGGCCGGCCTGGGTCTGCTCGGCGCAGCCGCGCGTCGCCGTCGCTGAAGGGCGGGGCAGTGCAAAGCAAATGAAGCATCCGGTGCCGTGCGCATCGGATGCTCCGTATCGCGCCGACGCTCGCGTCACTCAGCCGGGCTTCGTCTCGCCGAAGTCCGCCAGCGAGCGCTGAAGTTCGTCAGCGCCGGTCCGGATCACGGCGATGCCGTGACGCCCGAGCGTGTCCGTCATCTCCCCGACAGAAAGTCCTGCTATCCAGGCCGCCGTGCCCAAGGAGATGCATTCCTGATCGAATAGGCGCATCGCAAGCGAAGTCATCGCTTCGTCGGTCATCAGGCCCCGGTCGAACGGAACGGCCACAAAGATCGGTGCGCCGTCCTTCGTCACCACCGACAGGCGGCCGGCTTCGGCGTGGCGGATCAGTCTGTCGGCGCTTCTCTTCAGGTTGCGGGCTGAGAACGATTTCATGGCTCGCCCTTTTCGATGGCCGACTCCGTGGAAGATGGAACGCCATTGTGCGCCGGCGCTCGCGATATCATGCCCCGCACATGCCGACGGCTCTGACTTGGCAATGCTAGTTGAAAAGAGACACCGGCCACGGGAGCCGAACAGACCCCCTTCGCGCCTCACTGCCCCGTCCTTGTGTCGGCAGACAAGCGGCATCGAGCGCAATCCTCGCGCATCCATCCGATCGAGAAACGCATCAAGGTAGATGTCCGAGGCGGGTGGCCGGCTGTCCACCATCACCGTCCCGCGGCTAGGGCGGGGTCTAAGTCGCTGGCTCGCCGTCTGATTTCCAGCGGTCGCCACGGACACCGGGAGCATATCTATGCGGGAATCCTGAGCGCAAGCGAGCGTTGGATGACAACGCGATGACCTTGGTCCGGCCGGCGTACAGTCGATCTCATGGCGTCGAAATGACGATCCGCACTCCGATTCGACCGATGAAGGACTTCGTTCCGCTGCATTTCCGGCTTCTTTCGCTGGGGCTAAGTTATTGCACCGGGCGTTGTACGGTGGGTAATCAAGGTTTATGGCGCAATTTTCGAACTGCTGTGGAGAGCGCCCTACGTGGTTTGTTGCGGCGCCGTCCGCCTCTGGTATCGCGTGTGCGTGTCCTTCGAGTAAGGCTTTGGTTATAGGGGCGAGACTTCGGTAGGCAGCGCTGTTTGACGTCGTGGTTGTTTCAATCTCCATCCGACTCGGATGAGCTTTGCGAGGGGCGCGACTAGCGCGTCACCAGGTTGATGCCGCAGGCGTGCTCGTTTCAATCCACGCGCCCGTGAAGGGCGCGACCACACCCCCCGCGCCGAAACCCGCTGCGCGCGCGAGTTTCAATCCACGCGTCCGTGAAGGGCGCGACGCGCCGCGGACCGTCTGCCAGTCGCGACCAGCGTTGTTTCAATCCACGCGCCCGTGAAGGGCGCGACCCGGCACCGAAGTAGGTGCTGGCTTCCGCATCGGTGTTTCAATCCACGCGCCCGTGAAGGGCGCGACGCGGCGTCCCCGACGTGCGAGGGATCCGGCAAGGTTTCAATCCACGCGCCCGTGACGGGCGCGACCCGGGGGCCGATGACATGGCAATTTCCAAGCTGAAGTTTCAATCCACGCGCCCGTGAAGGGCGCGACGGG
>JAEUNO010000024.1 GCA_016791045.1 Methyloversatilis sp.
ATCCACGCGCCCGTGAAGGGCGCGACGTCGCGCCCTTTCGGCGGCATGTAGGCGCGGTCGAGGTTTCAATCCACGCGCCCGTGAAGGGCGCGACGCCACTGGCCCGGCACCATGCTTGCGTAATGCTCGTTTCAATCCACGCGCCCGTGAAGGGCGCGACTGGTAGCGTGAAGGGCTTGACATACCTTCAGGGCTTGTTTCAATCCACGCGCCCGTGAAGGGCGCGACGGCGGTCGCGCTCTTTTTCGTGATGGGCAAAAAATGTTTCAATCCACGCGCCCGTGAAGGGCGCGACGATGAGGCGCACCGCCGGATTGATTCCATGTTGATGTTTCAATCCACGCGCCCGTGAAGGGCGCGACACCTGTGCTTGTGGGCGCCGGACTTGCCTGAAAAGTTTCAATCCACGCGCCCGTGAAGGGCGCGACGACCCGGTGCTGTCGGCGCTTCTGGGGGTGCGGGCGTGTTTCAATCCACGCGCCCGTGAAGGGCGCGACGATGAAAACAACAACGTCGAAGCGCTCGCACACGCGTTTCAATCCACGCGCCCGTGAAGGGCGCGACAAGGCCGGCAATCCCCACATCGAACCAGCTCATCGCGTTTCAATCCACGCGCCCGTGAAGGGCGCGACAATCCTGCGGCTCGCGCGTATCTGCGGCCGATCCTGTTTCAATCCACGCGCCCGTGAAGGGCGCGACACGGCCAGCCGTTCGATTACTACGCGGAGTTGGTGTTTCAATCCACGCGCCCGTGAAGGGCGCGACCTATCGGTTGCGCGCAGAGCACTCTTTCTGAGATCGTTTCAATCCACGCGCCCGTGAAGGGCGCGACCCGCTGCAGAAGCGCCTGCCGCTGCGCGACCGTGTTTCAATCCACGCGCCCGTGAAGGGCGCGACCCCAGTCGGACGCCACGTTGCCGCAGCGCCTGGTTTCAATCCACGCGCCCGTGAAGGGCGCGACGCGCCACGCTCGAACTGGCGGACCCGCCCCCATGTTTCAATCCACGCGCCCGTGAAGGGCGCGACCAGCCGTCGCCGCCGGTGGCGAGCGCGATCGAGAAGTTTCAATCCACGCGCCCGTGAAGGGCGCGACAGTGCCGTACGTGAAGGCGCCGACTCCGAGAGAGAGTTTCAATCCACGCGCCCGTGAAGGGCGCGACTTCCGAGCGCATTCACAATGCCGCGCTCGGTCACGTTTCAATCCACGCGCCCGTGAAGGGCGCGACCTGCCCGAGCGCGTCGGTCAGCATGTAGGGCATCGCGTTTCAATCCACGCGCCCGTGAAGGGCGCGACATCTGCACCGGCGCCCGAGAAACTGATGGCGCTGGAGTTTCAATCCACGCGCCCGTGAAGGGCGCGACCAGCGCGCGCAGGCCGTCACGATTCAGCGCTTGCATGTTTCAATCCACGCGCCCGTGAAGGGCGCGACACAAGGTCTACCGCGATACCCGGCGACGAAGGAAAGTTTCAATCCACGCGCCCGTGAAGGGCGCGACCACGGTTTCACGCGCGCCTCGCTGCAGATGGATCAGTTTCAATCCACGCGCCCGTGAAGGGCGCGACCTGACGCGCGTTTCCGCCCACTGTCATGGTCATGACGTTTCAATCCACGCGCCCGTGAAGGGCGCGACGAAATCAAGGTCAAGGCGAACGGCAAGGTGATCGTCGTTTCAATCCACGCGCCCGTGAAGGGCGCGACGTGATCGTCGAAGGTTCGGGCGCGCAGCTGAACGCGCTGTTTCAATCCACGCGCCCGTGAAGGGCGCGACTCAGCGCATCGCGCGCCGATGCGAAAAGATCAACGGGTTTCAATCCACGCGCCCGTGAAGGGCGCGACGCCGATGCGAAAAGATCAACGGGAACAAGGACATGTTTCAATCCACGCGCCCGTGAAGGGCGCGACCGCCATACGGTCCGGGTGCGGACTGAACACTAGTAGTTTCAATCCACGCGCCCGTGAAGGGCGCGACTGTAGTCGGCCAGCGTGCTGGCCTGTGCATCTGTGTTTCAATCCACGCGCCCGTGAAGGGCGCGACCCGCGCGACCTGCCGCCCCTGCCGTTCAAGCTGGGTTTCAATCCACGCGCCCGTGAAGGGCGCGACAAGGTCACGTCGGAATGCCCCACTTCCCATTCCGCGTTTCAATCCACGCGCCCGTGAAGGGCGCGACGATTCGCGCCGCGGAGGCCGGCTTGTCGATTCAGGTTTCAATCCACGCGCCCGTGAAGGGCGCGACGAGTGCTGCGGGCTCGCTGGTCGATTCAAACGACGTTTCAATCCACGCGCCCGTGAAGGGCGCGACGCCCTGAATGGCGACCTGTCGTCGCCGCTGATCGATGTTTCAATCCACGCGCCCGTGAAGGGCGCGACGGAACATCTGGTGACACCATGGACCAAGACGCATTGTTTCAATCCACGCGCCCGTGAAGGGCGCGACCGGCATCGCGGGCGCGCTGTCCAAGGTGTCGGAGAAGTTTCAATCCACGCGCCCGTGAAGGGCGCGACCGCGGCACGGTAACACCAAGCAGGGAAAGAGAAATATTGCTGGATCTCGCGAACCGCGCTGACGAACATCGCCAAATGCCGTGGATAACGAGGTAGCGGTAGAAAAAAGGAGCTGAATCAGTCGGATAGAAAATTGCGAACCTCCGGGCTTTAACCGGCAGCTTGTGGTTCGCAGAGATATTCAGAAAACCAGTGGGCCGTTCAGGTCAAGTGCGGCCTTGGCGCCGATGTGCTCGACCTTGGTTTTCCAGTTCTTGCCGAGATAGTAAAAGCGCAGACTGTCCTGCGTTGGGTCGATGAGCTCCGTCAGCCGATGCTTGAATACGGTCCACTGCGCGGGATCGACTTCGATCTCAAATACCGAGAACTGAACACGCTGACCGGAGTCGCGACAGGCCTTGGCGACACGTCGAAGTCGCCGCGCTCCGGCAGGCTCCCGGGTGCTTACGTCGTAGCTCACCAATACCATCATCGCGCCGCCTCACTTCCACAGGAAAGGTGGATAGGCTTCCAGGTCGCCGCGTAGATGGCGGGCGAGCAGTCGCGCCTGTACGGCGGGAAACAGGCCAACGGCCAGCTTCTCATCAAGAAAGGCATGGCGCATGTCCTCACGCTTGCGTTCCTGATAGGCCGTCAGGACGGTTTTGCGGGAGGCCTCTTTGAGAGAAACAGCACCGTTGTCCAGCTCGATGAAGTCACGTTCGCCAAGCTGACGCCTGTTGATCAACGAAAGCGCCAGGCGATCAGCCATGACGGGGCGGAACTCTTCGAGAAGATCCAGCGCAAGACTGGGCCGGCCAGGGCGATCTCGATGGAGGAAGCCAACAGCTGGATCGAGCCCCACGCTCTCCAACGCAGAACGGCAGTCGTGCGTCAGCAGCGTGTAGAGGAACGAGAGCAGGGCATTCGCGGCGTCCAGTGGAGGACGGCGACTCCGTCCCTTGAAGCGCAAGGCGGATTCCGGTGCGCGGATCAGATGGTCGAAAACACCGAAATAGGCTTGCGCCGCCTCTCCCTCAAGGCCGCGGAGCACATCGATGTCATCTTCCTGCAGCAGACGGGCAGAGATACGGCGCAGGCGCTCACGGGCGTGCGTCAAGGCGGTGACATCGGTTGCGGGCATGCCTTCGCCATGGTCGCGCAGCGCTCGGCCTAGGACCGCACGCTGATTATGTACCTTGCCGATCAGCAGATTGCGGACCACAAGGGCACAGCGGGACGGATCGTCGGTGCGTCGATACTGCTCACGCCGCAGCAATACGTTGCCTGACACCGGCCCCTCCATGCGGGCCAGGAACCTGCCGTTGGGCGACAAAAAGCTGACGGAGATCCCTTGTTCGGCGCAATAGCCGAGAAGCGGAGGCGACACCATCACCCGTCCCATGCACACCATGCTCTCCAGCATGTGGGACGGCAGTCGGGCGCGTTCCTCGCCCTCGACCTCCATCACGATGTTGGCGCCGTCCTTCTTGAGCCAGGCGCCTTCGGTAGTGACGTACAGGGTGTTGAGCTGGCGGCGCATGCGCTTCAGTCCTCGTTCTGCAGCTGGCGTTTCAGCCAGGCATCCACATGGCCGGCTCTCCGCTGCAATCGCGGCTGACAGAGATCGAGCAGGGAACAGCTGTCACAGCGCCTGGCCTCATAACTGGCGAGCGGCGTACGGCCGGAAATGAACATGGCACGGGTGGCATCTATCGTTTCTCGTGTAAGCGAGCGCAGCGCTTCGTCGAACACCACGCTTTCCCGCCGACGTGGCTGGCCGTAGAACAAGGCCCCCTCCATCACTGTCGTCCCGAACATCGTTTCGAGACACAGGGCCTGAGCACAGAGTTGAACTTCATCCGCGCGGTGAGCCTTGGGGCGCCCGCGTTTGTACTCCACCGGATACGGCCGTTCGCCGGTTGGTTCGACGTGGAACTCCACCACGTCCGCCACCCCGCTGATACCCAGGTCCCTGCTGGACAAGGGCATGGCCGTGACCGTGCGCACGCCGTGCCGCAGTTCCACCGCAGGTGTGTCGGCCTTGTCGTGCAGCAAGCGTCCTTCGGCCGTCTGGCGGTTCTCTGCCCACTGCTGCTCCAGATGAATAAGCGCGCACTGACGCGGGCAATAGAGATAGTGCTGCAGAGCTGACAGGGGGATGAGATCGTCGTCCATGTTCTTCCCCCGTCTCTGCTCAGAGATACTCGCGCACGGTTACACCGTGGGGCAGGGCCTCTGCATTCACCGTAACCTGATAGTTAGCGAAGCTGCGCGCCGGACCATCTGCGTCGTCCGTAACCCGGGCTACGTCAACGGCTTCGAAAAGCCTGTGAGCTGGTGCGTTGCCCATGGCACTTTCATGTTCGAAAACGATGAGCTTGCGGGCCGACATTTCACCGCGGGCGGCAGAGCGGTCGTGCTCGAACATGTTGATGAGTGCCTGCCAGAGCAGTTGCAGGTCGGCATCGGAGAAGCCGGTTCGTTCGGCCAGCTTGGCGGAGACGAAGCCGTGGGCGCGGTACAGGCCATAGGGCAGGATGTGCTTGCGGCCCATCGTGCGGTTGTCACCGCTCTGCGCCTCCGCTTCCTTCTCGGTGGTGACTGCCATGCGCGTGATGGAGATTTCCAGCGGCAGCACCGGCTCAACCGAGGTGGCGAAGCCGAGCTGGACCGGGCCGCGTACCTGACCGGCATTGATGCCCGTGGTCATCACCGCCCCGAAGGCACGGACATCGAAGAAGTTGGCGCACATCCAGGCCGTGATCGCGCGCGCCTTGGCTTCGTCTTTGGGCAGCTTCTTGTCTTCCGGTTTGATCTCCAGGGCCTCGTAAGCCCTTTTGTGCTGGTTGTTGAGCACGGCTTTTTCCTGCATGTAAATCGCGTAACCCGGGCTGCCTTCCTTGTCGAGGGTGACGAAGTTGCGGATCTTGCGCTTCAGTGCCACGTCGGTGACGAGACCGTGGTTGGTTTCAGGATCCAGTCGCGGCAGGTTGCCGGCATCCGGATCGCCATTCGGATTGCCGTTGGTGACATCGAACAGATAGACGAATTCGTAGCGGTGGGCGATGGCCGTCATCAGAGGGCTCCTTCGGTCTCGGTTTCGGTGTTTTCGACTGCGTCGCCGGCGGCGTCGCGCTTTGTGAAATGCGTGTGGGACTGGTGGTAGTAACCGATGGCGAAGCTGCCCTGGCCTTCGATTTTCAGGCTGCGCGGAAAGCGGTCGGGCAGGCCTTCGACGATGTCGCGGATTTCCCTCTCCAGCGTTACCGCCTGCCCCGGGCGCTCCTTGCGCAGCTTGCCGAGGTGATTCTGGGTATTGCGCAGCAGCACCGGGAAGATGGCGGCCGGGGTTGCCGAAGCCGCGCCGTAATAGCGGTCCCGGATGGTGGCGTTGACCTGACCACCCAGCGCACAGCGCTGCACATATTCCAGCACCGCGAACAGGCGCCCGAGCTGATAGCCGGGCAGGGTGGATTGCTTGTCTAGACTCACAGGAATCTCCTCGTCGGAAGTGTGGATGCCCCGGCGACGCTCGCGCGTCAGGACACCCTTGCAGATCGCGGCACGCATGCCGGAAAGATTGCCGTCGCTTCGGATGCGCATCACCGTGTTGGCAAGCAGGCTGCGCGGGTAAAGGCCTCCACTGAGAATGGCGCGCATGGTTTCGCCGATCAGGTTGTCGAAGGCGTCGTCGGCCTTGGGCATCGAGCCCTCACGGTTCGGCACCGTCGCAAGAAGAAGGCGATAGACCGTGGGCTCGACGCGCCAGGGCAGCGGCTCGATGCGCAGGTCCTGTGCATGCTCGGCCAGTCGTTTCGCGAATACCTCCAGCGTATCCGCCTGCCAGTAGCGCACCGAGAGACGTGAAGCATTCGGGGCCAGGCCCAGCACATACATGCGGGTTCCGGGCGCGAGACCGGGGGCCAGCTCCGCCAGCGGTCTTCCCTTGCTCAAGCCATCCAGCACCGTGCGCAGTCGCTCGGCTTCGCTATCGTCGTCAGCGGGTACAAGCAGACTGGCGAGGAAGCCTTCCGCTGCCTGCGCGTCGGCTTCGCTGCCCGTGGCCTCCGCCCAGAACACTACCGAGGTGTCGCCCACCTGCAGGCGCTTGCGGTTTTCGGGGGCGCGCCGCAGCAAGTAGTTCAGTACTGAGGTGTAGGCGAAGGCGGCCTGTTCGGATATGGGCGCGTTGTCGCCCTGACTCTTGCCGTAGGACGTGAAAGCATCGAGATTGAATGACACCAGTGAAGCACCGGAACTTTGCGCGCCGTTCACGCCCTTGATCGCCGGATGCAGACGGGCGATGGGCGCAGGTTCTCCGCTCACCAGACAGAATGCGCCTGCCGTCGGTGTCGGTCCGGCGCCCTCCCCTGCGCCATCGTTCCCCAGCAGTCGGGCACGCAGCGCCCGTGCCGCTTCTCGCTCATGCAGTCGGCGATGCTCGTCATCCATACGAAAAACCACGTTGGCGTCCAGCATGTCGTCGGAGAACAGCGGTGCCTGGAACTGATCCGGCGACCAGAGCCGCAGAAAGGCCAGCAGGGCTTGCAGCCCCTCATCCTGCGTGCCGGCCAGCGCTTCTTCATGGAACGCCTTGAAGGCCTCGTGCTCCTTGTCGGTGCGCTTGCTGGTGGCGCTGACGCCAAGCACGTAGCTGGTTTTGTCCCAGAGAAAATTGGACTTGATGCCGACAGTGCGCTTCTCCGGCTGAGGCACATCCAGCACACGCGGCTGAGGCTTCTTGCCCGTGGTGTCGCGGATGTCATTGACCGCCAGCACTGTACCGTCCGGCGCCAGCACGATCTCGTAGCTGATCTTCTCGGGGCTGTAGCCATAGCCTGCAATACCCTTGGCCTCCTGCTCGACCATGCGTTGGTAATAGCGAACAAGCGCCTGCAGGATCATGTCTTCACCTCCGCAGCCTGCCAGGGCGGTACCTCGATCACCCCATGGCGCATGTGGGCGCGGAAGAAGCGGGGCGTCATGCCGTCGGAGAAATCGATGTCGTGCAGCATCCAGCCGAGGTCCTTGTCCGGCTCCACTCCGTTTTCCGGCGGTGGTGCTGGCGTGTCGTCCTCCAGCAATTCGAAATGGGCGGGGAACTCGCGTACACCGAGGCAGGGTGCATGGAAGCACTGCCCCTTTCTGGCACGGCGGTTGAAGATATCAAGGTGCTTGCCGATCGAGTCGTCCGGCCCGGCTCGCCCGGTCAGTTCGAAATGGGCTTCGATCAGATAGCGCACGTCGCGCAGCACTGTGGCCGCGCGCTGCTGGCGATCTTCATCCACATAGGTGGCAAGGCTGGCGGTGCTGGCTGCTTTCATCGCCTTGACCACGCTGGCCGGCGACAGTTTTCCGCCGACCTCGTTGCGGCGTATCGACTCGAAGCGCACCGGCTTCAGCACATGGATGCGGTCGATGTGCCAACGGATCGCCGGCTTCCAGTGGATGGCCTCCAGAATGCCGCGCGCGGCCGAGGGCGTGATCACGTCATAGCTCACACGCTCGACCTTCATCTCGGGGCGCGTGAAGCAGGCCCGCTCGCCCCAGACCATGAGACGTATTCCAAAACTCACATTGCCCTCCCGTCCGAATAGGCGTGATGTATCCGCAAAAACATGGCGGGGACGTAACAACTACTGGCATTTGGACGCCCCTAGCAAGATGCATCTGCTAGAGGCGTCCTCCCATCAAACGCCATCTGCCAACAGTTCAATATTTCAATCCACACGCCTCAACGAGACGAGACCGGCGCAACAGCACACTACTGCGTTACAGTTGGCCTGCTCCGCCTTGGCAAAACGGAGCAGGCGTCGAGCGCTGGTCTAATGAGGTCATATGGGTTCCAGCCATATCTCGGCCCTCCCTGCTAGCTCAAGGCGCTAGCTTTCCGCACGAAGCGAGTTGCTATCAGAAGGCCTCGGTGTTGGCAGACACCGGGGCCTTCGCTTTTTTCGCGGACGAGAGTAGCCTTGCATCCAGCTTGAGTCAACCTCATATAAATCATCGCCGTTCTACGAACAGCTCAATGAACTACCAAATGGTGCTTCCTGCCTCCAAGAATGTGGGATCGTCCCAGTTCAATCCGTAGCGTTCGTCGTAGAGATCCATCACCGTCATCGCCATGAACTGCTCACCCCAGCGATCTGCAGCGACGGGCTGAATGGCTCCCGACTTGCGCAGCGCCTCGAAGCCCTGACGCGGCAGCTGCACCAGATAGGGCTGCAAGCGGCGAGCGATGCTTCCACTCCTTTCGGCGAAGCGCAGGTCCCGCAGGGCTTCGCGTGCGGTGTCGTCGTAAGGCACGATGACCGGCATCTGTAACGAGTCGATCATGCGGAAACGGGTTGCCAGGGTTTCAAGCGGCAGGCTGTCGAGCCGGCTGCGCTGCAGCAGGCCCATCAGATCGCCGCCGTCCAGCGCTGATTCACCCTTCTGCCAGTAGAGTTCGCGGAAATAGGCTTCGATGGCTGCAGGGCAGAGCGGGTCGTCCGCATGGCGTCGCAGTACCGTGGCTGCGGCTTGCGCGAACTGCTTGAGTTCCGGCGGTGGTGCCCAGTCGGCATTTGCGTTGGAGAAAACCCGCACTTCGCTGGCGGCAGCATCTCTGAGTCCTTCCCGGTTGCATCGTCCCGCCGCCTGGGCGATGGAGTCGAGACCGGCTTCGGCGCGCAATACCAGCGGGAAATCCACATCCACGCCGGCCTCGATCAGACTGGTCGACACAAGACGGCATGGGAGTCCCGACCTGAGGTCTTCCCGAACATTTGCCAGTACCTGGCTGCGGTGTCGGGCGCACATCAGTGTCGTCAGGTGGCGGGCACCGGGCAGGTCTGCCATGTCCTTGAATACCGCGCGGGCATGGCGACGGTTATTTACGATGCACAGCACCTGATCGTGGGCACGCATCTGTGCGGCCAGCGCTTCATCCGCAAGTTCGCCCACATGACGGACACGCACACGTTCGAGCTCTTGGAACAGCGTACTTGGCTCCGGTGCGAGTTCCCGCACCTGTTCCAGCCCACCGTTGAATTCCGGCGCTTTCAGGGCGGGTTGAGTCGCGGTGCAGAGCACTACGCTGCTGCGATAGTTGCGCGCCAACTCGTCTATCGCCGCGACGGCCGGGCGCAGCAGCTTCAGCGGCAGCGTCTGGGCTTCGTCGAGGATGACCACGCTGCCTGCGATGTTATGCAGCTTGCGGCACTGCGACGGCCGCGCGGCAAACAGACTTTCGAAGAACTGCACTGCGGTCGTGACGATGATGGGTGCGTCCCAGTTCTCCATCGCCAGCTTGAGCTTTGCCTGCGACTGATAGCGTTCCGCATCGGCACGCGAGGGCTCGGGCACGACGAAGGCGCTGTGGTGCTCGAGCACGGTGGCATCGCCCAGTTCACCCAGCGCGCGCCGGAATACGGCAGCGTTCTGTTCGACGATGCTCGTGAACGGGATGACGAAGATCACGCGCCGCAGACCATGGTGTAGTGCGTGGTCCATTGCGAAGGCGAGCGATGCGAGTGTCTTTCCGCCACCGGTGGGTACGGTCAACGAAAACAGGCCCGGGTCGCACGCCGCTTTGCCACGTACATGCGAAAGGATGCGTGCGCGCACCTGATTGACTTCGGTATCCACCGAAAAGGAGGACAGATGGGCGTCCAGGCGGTCTCGTAATGCCGACAGGGTCGGTCTGGGCAGGGCACGCAGCTGGCTCCGGTCGGCCGGTTCTCCCGGCTGCGCCTGCTTGTCGTAAAAGGACTCGGTGTCGAGATAGTCGGCGTCGACCAGACAGGAAAACAGCATTCGAACCAGAAACGCCGCTTGAAAGCTCGGCTCGCTCGTGCCCCCTCGCTTGAAAGGGAGTTCCCCCAGACTGGCAGGCAGTTGAATGTCCTGTTTCCAGTCCGGAGACAGCGGAGGCAGCGTGTCTCCGCGCATGCGCTCCTTGAGCGAGGTTCGCTCGCCGCTCTCGATTCCGTTGGCAAGGCCCGCGTGGTGACCGGCGATTGCGTAGGTGATGAGGTGAGCCAGTTCGCCGTACCGTTGCCGTGCGACGATGGCGCCCCAGGTGGCGTGATCTACGCGCAGCGATTCACCGGCAATGCGACGCTGGAAGTCTTCAGTGTATTTCCCGAGGTCATGGAGAAGGCCTGCCACCTCTGCAATCTGGTCGGCTCCGAATGCCGCTGCAAACTCTCGTGCCAGAGCCCCGACGTTTCGCAGGTGTTTAGGGAGCGGTTGCCAATCTGATCGGTCCTGCCGTGGCGTCGAGTGCGCAAAGTAGAGCAAACTCTGTGGCCTCCTCTTGAGACCCGCTTGCGTGCAAGGGGTGGGGGTATGTCAGTGGACTTTAGTGTTCCTTTTGTCATGACGACGGGCGGTTGGCTGGCGGCCACACTATTTAACGATTAACCGCGGCGATTTCCAGAACGCGTAGTAGTTGTTGCAGGCGATGGCGCGGCGGGTGGATGGCAAGCCGGCGGCGATGCTGCGCGACGCGTTCAATCAGCACCGGCTTGGCGCAGTTGCAGCGCGCGGAGACGTGTGGTGTCGGGTGCGCGCTCGTCAATAGCGCTGATGTTCTACCTGTCTGGCCTTGTCGCCCCCGCGTTGCACGGCCGTTCGTCGATGTATATCCTGTATGTACATCGTTCCAGTCTCTTGCTCATCATGCGAACCCGTATCTTCAAAAGTGGCAACTCGCTCGCCGTGCGCATTCCGAAGGAACTGGCGATCGCCGGGGTGTCGGAAGAGGTCGAGATCGAGCGGGTGGGCAACACTCTGGTGCTGCGGCCCGCACAAAGACCGTCGCTGGCCGATCTGCCTGAGATTTTCGCGTCCTTTCCGAAGAGCTTCATGGCCGAAGGGCGCGAGTTTCATGAGCAGCGCGAGCGCGAATGGGACCTTGCCGAGCCTTCTGCAAAGGACTGAGTTTTGGTCTGGATGCTCGATACGAATATCTGCATCTACCTGATGGCGCGACAACCGCCGCAGGTGGTGGCCCGATTCCAGCAGGCGAGAGCGGGCGACATTGCGATTTCGGTGGTCACCTACGCGGAGTTGTGGCACGGCGTCGAGCGCTGTCAGGGCGCTGACCGTGAACAGGCCGCGGCGGGGTTGCGACGCTTCACGCAGCGCGTGCCTGTGCTCGCTTTCGACGAGGCAGCCGCAGAGCGTTACGGCGCACTCGCTGCCGCGGTGCGCGACCGCCGCCGCGATGCGCTCGACCGGATGATTGCCGCCCATGCGGTGAGCGTCGACGCTGTTCTGGTCACGAACAATGAAGCGGACTTCGCCGATTACCCCGGGCTGGTGGTGGAGAACTGGACGCGCGCCCCTGCTGCGCCCGCTTGAGCGCTGGCGGCTGCCTGGCGCTTTCGCATATATATATGCAATGAAGATTCATCCGGTGACCGAACCTTGACTGATTCACGACTTGTTTTCACCGAAGGCGACACAGAGAAAAGCCTGCGCTGGCAATCCGAAGCCGGCCTGCCGCCGCCGAAGCGCGTGGTGGTGGCCGACGACACGCTGAGCGCCGACAGTGCCTTCCGCCTCGCGAGCGAGGGCACGGCGCTGTTGTGGCGCAGCGATTTCCAGAACGCGCGGCAACTGCTGCAGGCGCTGGTGCGGCGGGTGGACCGCAAGCCGCGCAAGCCGGCGGCCACGATGCGCGACGCGTTCAACCAGCACCGACTGGCGCAATCTCAGCGGGCCCGCACGCTGGGCATGCTGCTGATTCCGTTCGACGCCGGCCACGTCATTCCGCTGCGCCGCGCGCCCGATGTGGTGGAAGCGTGCACGCAGGCGCACGGCGAGGCGCGCGAAGGCTATGTGTGTTCGCTGCGCGAGTTGCTGGGCGTGATCAGCGCCTACGAGTGGCGACGCAACGGCGTCGAGGTGCCGGCGCTCGAAGCGCGCATCCATCCGCACTACGGCGTGTTTTCGCCGGTGCGCGGCGAATATGTCGATCTGGTGGCGAAGGCGCCGCTGCCGGCGGTGCTGAAGAAGGCGTCGCGCGCCTTCGACATCGGCACCGGGACCGGCGTGCTGGCCGCTCTGCTGGCGAAGCGCGGCGTGGCGAAGGTGGTTGCCACCGATAGTGACGAGCGGGCGCTGGCCTGCGCGCGCGACAACGTCGCCCGCCTCGGGCTGGGCGCGCAGATCGACGTGCGCGCGGCCGACCTGTTCCCCGACGGCCGCGCGCCGCTCATCGTCTGCAACCCGCCCTGGCTGCCGGCGCGCCCGGCCTCGCCGCTGGAACACGCGGTGTACGACCCGGACAGCCGCATGCTGCGCGGCTTCCTGTCGGGGCTGGCAGAACATCTGGGGCCGGACGGCGAAGGCTGGCTCATCCTGTCGGACTTTGCCGAACACCTCGGCCTGCGCACTGCCGACGAACTGCAGGGCTGGATCGACGACGCGGGTCTGAAGGTGCTCGGCCACCTCGACGCTCGCCCGCGCCATCCCAAGGCGAGCGACGAGTCCGACCCGCTGCATGCGGCGCGCTCGCAGGAAGTGACGAGGTTGTGGCGGCTGGGCGTCAAGGACGCGACCTGAGCGCCACGCAGCCGCCCCCGTCCGCCAAGGAGCAACCCGGTTCGCGATCAGCGCGTCGATCCCGCGACATCACGTCGTCGGAGGGTGGAATCGCGAGCGGGGCTCGCTCCTACAAGAAGACCGCGACGCACCTGTAGGAGCGACCCCCGGTCGCGATCGGCGCGTTGACCAAGCGCCGTCATGTATTCGGAGGATGGAATCGCGAGCAGGGCTCGCTCCTGCAGGAAACCGCGATGCCCTTGTAGGAGCGACCCCCGGTCGCGATCGGCGCGTTGATCAAGCGCCGTCATGTATTCGGAGGACGGAATCGCGAGCATGGCTCGCTCCTACAAGAAGACCGCGACGCACCTGTAGGAGCGACCCCCGGTCGCGATCGGCGCGTTGATCTTGCGCCATCATGTATTCGGAGGACGGAATCGCGAGCAGGGCTCGCTCCTGCAGGGAACCGCGATGCCCTTGTAGGAGCGACCCCCGGTCGCGATAGGCGCGTTGATCAAGTGACATCACGTAGTCGGAGGGTGGAATCGCGAGCAGGGCTCGCTCCTACAGGGAAACCGCGATGCCCTTGTAGGAGCGACCCCCGGTCGCGATCGGCGCGTTGATCTTGCGCCATCATGTATTCGGAGGACGGAATCGCGAGCGGGGCTCGCTCCTACAGCGAAACCGCGACGCCCCCGTAGGAGCGACCCCCGGTCGCGATCGGCGCGTTGATCTTGCGCAATCATGTATTCGGAGGGTGGAATCGCGAGCGGGGCTCGCTCCTGCAGCGAAACCGCGACGCACCTGTAGGAGCGACCCCCGGTCGCGATCCCCACGTCGATCATGCGCCTTCGTATTCGTCGTCCGGATCGCCTGCAGCACTTTTCAGCGGGTCGCCCACATGACGAGGCCGATCAGCACGACATTCACTGCGATGGCGGCGAACAGGCCGCCGAGCAGAAAGTGCTGCGGGCCGAGGCCTTCGGTGGTGCGGTTGATCATGCGCGTGCGGCCGATGCCGGTGAAGGTCAGCAGGATGATCTTGAGGGCGCGCAGGCTGCCGCGCAGCAGCGGGACGGGGGCTTGATCCATCGCCCGATTGTGCCTGACCGGCCCGCGTTGCGCTGGCCGTCGGCAGGCCGGTGCGGCCGTGGCATGATGCGGCGATGACATCCGGAAACGAGGCGATGGACGACAGCCTGTCCCGCACTGATGCTCAGCAGCGCGCCGACGACATCCATGCTTTTCGCCGCGAACAGGCGCGGCTCGCGGCCGACGGGCTGGCGGCCGCCGATGCGGCCGCGATCCGGGCGCACCACGACGGGCTGCTGACGCGCCTCGCGGCGCGTCCGGACGTCGACACCACACAGCGCGCGCGCCAGCTCACGCTCGGCCTGCGCATCGCCTCCTTCCTCGGCGCGCTGGCGCTGGCGGCCAGCGTGTTCTTCCTGTTCCGCCAGTACTGGCCGCTGTTCTCCGAAACGGTGCAGGTGATCGTGCTGGCCGGCGCCTCGCTCGGCACGCTGGGGCTGACTGCCTGGCTGCACGGGCGCGACGCCTCCGGCTACTTCACCAAGCTGGCGGCGCTGGTGGCCTTCGCCTGCTTCGTGCTGAATCTGGGCCTGCTCGGTTCGAGCTTCAACATCACCCCGTCGGACAAGGCGCTGCTGCCCTGGGCGGCCTTTGCGCTGCTGCTCGCCTACACCTGCGAACTGCGCCTCTTGCTGGTGGCCGGGCTGATCTGCATCACCGGTTTCATCGCCGCGCGCGTCGGCAGCTGGTCGGGCATGTACTGGCTCAGCGTAGGTGAGCGGCCGGAACACTTCTTCCCGGCGGCACTGCTCATGTTCTGGGTGCCGTTCTTCGTCGATCACCGGCGGCATCCCGGCTTCGATGCGACCTGGCGGCTGGTCGCGCTGCTGGCGCTCTTCCTGCCCATGCTCGTGCTGTCGAACTGGGGCCGCGCGAGCTATCTGCCGTTCGATGCCGACGTGGTCGAAGGCCTCTATCAGCTGGGTGGCTTCGTCGCCGGCGGCCTGCTGACCTGGCTTGGCGCGCGCCGCGGCTGGCCGGAAGTCATGAACACCGCGGTCGTGTTCTTCGTCATTTTCCTCTACACCAAGCTGTTCGACTGGTGGTGGGCGGTGATGCCCAAGTTCCTGTTCTTCCTCGTGCTCGGGCTGGTGGCGCTGCTGGTCATCCTGGTGCTGAAGCGGCTGCGCGCCGTCGTGCCGGCGGAGGGCGCGCGATGAGGCGTGCACAGAAAATCCTGCTGGCGGGTGGCGTGGCGCTGATCGTTGCGGTGAATGCCTTCGTGCTGGCGGGCGTGGCGTGGAACCGTTCAGGCGTGCCGGACAGCGCGCTCACGCTCACGCAGCGCGAGCTCAATCTGCCGTATGCCTTCGGGCTCGACGGCGAGCGCGGCGGTGTCGACGTGGCGCTGCTGTGGCGCGCGCCGATGCGCAATGACAACGACGCCGATTCCGGATTCGACATGCGTTACGGCAGTGGTCCCGACTGGCTGGATGCCGACAAGCTGCGCGAACTGGGCTTCGACCTGAAGGACGAGCGCGATGCCTACCGCGCCAGCCGCGAGGTGTACGTCGTGCTCGAACTGGCGGGTGCGTCCTGGCAGGCGGCCCTGGCGCGGGCGCAGCGCAGCCTGGACCGCGCACTCGCCCGCGGCAGCGCCGACAAGCAGGACGCCGACGCGCTGAAATCGGCGCAGGAGGCGCTGACGTACGAACAGGACAAGGCGTCGCGCCTGTTCGCCGTCGACGCCGGGCTGGACGCTGCCGCGCTGCGCCAGCGCTACCCTGAGCTGCGCAGCCACGCCATCGTCGCCGCGACGGTGACGCCATCGGTGACGGTGATCGATCAGAAGACCACTTTCGGTGGCCACATCGGCGAGCCGTCGGTCGCCCGCATCAGCGTGCCGCACGCGCTGCGCGGCGCGATGGAGGGCGTCGACCGGACGGCGCTCGACAGCGGGCGTGCCGCCTTCGAAATGGATGTCGCGTGGGGCCGCCGCTTCGAACCGTGGATCACGGCCGTGCGCCCGCGCCGCCCGGCGCCGGCCGGATGAAGCAGCCGATCACCGGTTACCTGATCGACGACGAAGGTGACTGGGTCGCCCAGCTGGCCTGCGGGCATCGCCAGCATGTGCGCCACCATCCGCCCTTCATCAACCGCGCCTGGGTGATGACGGAAGAAGGGCGCGCGGCCCATCTCGGCGCGCTGCTCGACTGCCCGCGCTGCGATGCCTTCGAATGGCCCGACCACATCGTCGAACAGGCCGGGCGCGGCGGCTGAAGCGGTGCTATCTTCCGCCCCCGTGTTTCAGGGAGACGACATGCGCAGCGCAGGACGCATCAGGACATGGAAGGATGACAAGGGTTTCGGCTTCATCGTGCCGGACGACGGTGGCGATGAACTGTTCGCCCACATCAGCGAAGTGAACGCCGAAGGTCGCCGGCCGTCGGCGGGCGACCGCGTCAGCTTTGCCGTCGGTACCGACCGCGCGGGGCGGCGCTGTGCCAAGCAGGTGCTGCTCGACGGCGTGCCGCTGAAGACCGCGCGCGCGCGCGGTCAGGTTCGCGACGATCACCCGGCGCAGTGGGGCGGCGCCACGCTGTTCGTCATTCCGGCCTTTCTCGTGGTCATGCTGGTCGCAGCCTGGCTGTGGCAGGTACCGGCCGGCTGGTTCCTGCTCTATCTCGGGCTGAGCGTCGTCACCTTCGGGCTGTATGCGGTCGACAAGGCGCAGGCTGCGAACAACGGCATGCGCGTGCCCGAAGCGCGGCTGCATCTGCTGGCGCTGGTAGGCGGCTGGCCCGGCGGCCTGCTGGCACAGCAGTTCCTGCGCCACAAGTCAGTCAAGGCCTCGTTCCGGCGCGGCTTCTGGGTCACCGTGGCACTGAACGTGCTCATCTTCCTGTTCGTCACCAGCCCGCTCGGCCGGCCCTTGGTCGCGCAATGGCTGGAATGATCCGCCGGGAATCCGCACCGATCGCGACCCGGGGGCGCCCCCACGGTCGAGGCGCGGTGAGCGAGCTCCGCTCGCGATTCCACCTTCTGAACACGCGCCGGCGCACCGTCGACGCGCCAATCGCGACCGGGGGTCGCTCCTACAGGGGGGGCGTTCTTGTAGGAGCGAGCCCCGCTCGCGATTCCACCCTCTGAACACGCGCCGGCGCACGCTCACCGCCCCCATCGCGCCCGGGGGTCGCACCAACTGCCGAGGCACCGATCGGGACCCGGGGGGGGGGCCACGGCCGAGGCACGTTCTTGTAGGAGCGAGCCCCGCTCGCGATTCCACCCTCTGAACACGCGCCTGCGCACGATCAACGCGCCGATCGCGACCGGGGGGCGCTCCTACACGGGGGCACGCTCTTGTAGGAGCGAGCCCCGCTCGCGATTCCACCCTCCGACCACGCGCCTGCGCATGATCAACGCGCCGATCGCGACCGGGGGTCGCTCCTACAGCCGAGGCACCGATCGGGACCCGGGGGGGCCACGGCCGAGGCACGTTCTTGTAGGAGCGAGCCCCGCTCGCGATTCCACCCTCCGAACACGCGCCGGCACACGATCACCGCACCCATCGCGACCGGGGGTCGCTCCTACAGCCGAGGCACCGATCGCGACCCGCGGGGGCACCCCCACGGCCGAGGCACGTTCTTGCAGGAGCGAGCTCCGCTCGCGATTCCGGGCCTATGTCCGAAGCAGGCGTACCCGCCTGAACCAGCCGCCGAAAGCGGCGGGTTCGTTGCTGACCACGCCGAACGGCAGGTCTTTCAGCGCGTCTTCGAGGACCAGGTCGAGCCGGGTGGCGATGCGGCCGGCGATGGGCGACAGCAGGCGGCGCAAGGGCGCCGGTCGACCGGCAGGCAGGAATTTGTCGAGCAGCAGGGCCGCGCCACCCGGTTTCAGCACGCGGGCGGCTTCGCGCAGGCAGGCGGCACCATCGGGTACGACGGCGACGATGAGGTGCAGCACGATGCAGTCGAAGCTCGCGTCGCGGAACGGCAGACGCATCGCATCGCCTCGCACCGGCCTGTAATCGAGCCCTTCGGCGCGCGGCAGGCTGCGCGCCAGCATGGCGCTGTTGAAGTCGAGGCCGGTGTAGCGGTGGTCGGGCGGCAGGCCGGGCAGGTCGAGGCCGGTGCCGATGCCGCACAGCAGGATGTCGGATGGCGAGCGCGGCAGGGCGTCGAGGCTGGCGCGCCGCGCACCGCGCGAAGCGAGGTCGACGACCGCGTCGTACAGCGGGGCGAGACGGGTGTAGGACGCGTCGAGGGACACCGCGCCGTCCCGGACCTCAGTGCAGCACGCGCGGCATGGCGAGCGTGAATTCCGGAATGACGGCTTCGAACTGCGTGCCGTCTTCGGCCACCATCTGGTAGGTGCCGCCCATGGTGCCGACCGGCGTGGTCAGCGCGCAGCCGCTGGTGTACTCGAACTTTTCGTCCGGCTTGAGCAGCGGTTGCTGGCCGACGACGCCGAGGCCGCGCACTTCCTGTTCGGAATCGGCCGCGTCGCGGATGACCCAGTGACGGCTGATCAGCTGCGCCGGCACGGAGCCCGTATTGGTGATTGTGACCGTGTAGGCGAAGACGAAGCGCGACTCGTCGGGGTCGGACTGTTCTTCGACGTAGCGTGTCTGCACCGACACCGTGATTTCATGTTTTTTAGCTTCGGCCATGGCAGCTTTTTAACCGAAGTAAACCGGAGCGGCAAGCAGCAGCCGTCGTGACACACGGGCAAAGCGCGAGCCAATGAGCAGGGCACGGCACGGGAGCCGATACAATTGTGCTCCCGCCATCCGGAGCACGCCCGTGAGCCACTCGTCCGCACGTCCTTCATCCGCCGCCGATTTCCTGATCGCGCCCAGCCTGCTGTCGGCCGATTTCGCCACGCTCGGGCAGGAGGTGCGCAATGTCATCGATTCCGGCGCCGACTGGATCCACTTCGACGTGATGGACAACCACTATGTGCCCAACCTGACCATCGGTCCGCTGGTGTGCCAGGCGCTGAGACCGCATACCGACGCGGTGATCGATGTGCATCTGATGGTGAAGCCGGTCGACCGCATCATTCCGGACTTCGCGAAGGCGGGCGCCAACGTGATCACCTTCCATCCGGAGGCGTCCGAGCACATCGACCGCTCGCTGGCGCTGATCCGCGATCACGGTTGCCGGGCCGGTCTGGTGTTCAACCCGGCCACGCCGCTGCATCACCTCGACCACGTGATGGACCGGCTCGACCTCGTGCTGCTGATGTCGGTGAACCCGGGCTTCGGCGGCCAGAGCTTCATTCCGGAAACGCTGAACAAGCTGCGCGCCGCGCGCGCGAAGCTCGACGAGTACGAAGCGCGGACCGGCCGGCGCATCCGGCTGGAAATCGACGGCGGCGTGAAGGTGGACAACATCGCCGACATCGCGCGCGCCGGCGCCGACACCTTCGTCGCCGGTTCGGCCGTGTTCGGCGCCGGGCTCGACACCGACCCGAACCGCTACGACAGCGTGATCGGCGCGCTGCGCGCCCAGCTCGCTACCGTCGCGGCATGAGCGCACGGCGCGCAGTGGCCGCCATCAGCTTCGACCTGGACGGCACGCTGCTCGACACCGTACCCGACCTCGCCGCCGCGGCGCGCGACATGGCGCTCGAACTCGGCCTGCCGCCAAGGCGCGAAGACGAGGTGCGCGTGTTCGTCGGCCGCGGCATTCCGAATCTGGTCGAGCGCTGCCTGGGCGAGCGCGCGCAGGACGCCGCGCTGCTGGCGCGGGCGATCGAGGTGTTCAAGCGCGGTTACCGCGCACGCAACGGCAAGCATTCGACCGCCTACCCGGGCGCGCACGCCACGCTGGCGGCACTGCAGGCGGCCGGTTTCCGGCTCGCCTGCGTCACCAACAAGGCGGCCGACTTCACCGAACCGCTGCTCGAACTGATGAAGATGCGCCGGTACTTCGACTGCGTGGTCAGCGGCGACACGCTGCCGCAGAAGAAGCCCGACCCGGCGCCGTTGCTGCATGCGGCCGCGCAACTGGGCTGCGCACCGGCAACTCTGTTACATATAGGTGACTCGTACAACGACATCGATTGCGCCCGCGCGGCCGGCGTACCGGTGTTCGGCGTGCCATGGGGCTACAGCGAAGGGCGCGTGCTGGACGCAAAAGATTGCGATGGGCTACTATCGTCGCTGCCCGACCTGCTCGACCGCGTCATGCTTTCGACCGGTCACTGAGCCGATCGAACCACAACGAACCGACACCCAATGGACAGCCTGACTTCCAAGGAGATACCCGCCCGCAGCTGCGCGCCCGCGCCCCTGCACGGGTACCTGTGGCGAGCCGCCTGAGTCCGCTTCCGGTCCGGCGCATGCGGTGACACCGCGGCGCCCGTTCAACCCCCGTTTTCCGGTCTGTCCATGAATCACGATCAATTCGAGGCGCTCGTACGCGCCGGCTACAACCGCATTCCGGTCGCGCGCCAGGCGCTGGCCGACCTCGACACGCCGCTGTCCGCCTATCTCAAGCTGGCCGACGCGCCGTACTCCTATCTGCTCGAATCGGTGCAGGGCGGCGAGCGCTGGGGCCGCTACTCCATTCTCGGCCTGCCGGCGCAGACGCGCATCGTCGTGCGTCGCAACGACATCCGCGTGCTGCGTGACGAGGTCGAGATCGAGCACTGCGAGTCGGCCGACCCGCTCGGCTTCGTGCAGGACTTCATCAACCGCTACCGGGTGCCCGATCTGCCGGGCCTGCCGCGCTTCTCCGGCGGGCTGGTCGGCTACTTCGGCTACGACGTGGTGCGCTATGTCGAGCACCGGCTCGAAGCCGGCTGGAACAAGGCCGATCCGCTCGGCGTGCCGGACATCCACCTGCTGCTGTCCGACGAACTGGCGGTGTTCGACAACCTGTCCGGCCGGCTCACCTTCATCGTCTATGCCGACCCGGCGCAGCCGGACGCGCTGATGAACGCGCATCTGCGGCTCGAAGCGCTGTCGGCGCGGCTGAAGTCGCCGCTGCGCGAACCGGACACGCCGCGCGGCGTGTCGGTGGCCGCGGTGTCCGGCTTCGGCCACGACGCCTACTGTGCGGCGGTCGACACCGCCAAGCGCTACATCTTCGACGGCGACATCATGCAGGTCGTGCCGTCGCAGCGCATGAGCAAGCCGCTGGCGACGACGCCGATGGCGGTCTATCGCGCGCTGCGCGCGCTGAATCCGTCGCCCTACATGTATTTCTTCAACCTCGGCGACACGCACATCGTCGGCGCCAGCCCGGAAATCCTGGCCCGTCTCGAAGGCGACAAGGTGACCGTGCGGCCGATCGCCGGCACCCGCAAGCGCGGCGCCACGCCGGACGAAGACCGTGCGCTGGCCGAAGACCTGCTGTCGGACGAGAAGGAACGCGCCGAACACATCATGCTGGTCGACCTCGGTCGCAACGACCTCGGCCGGGTCGCCGCCATCGGCTCGGTCGAGGTGACCGACCGCATGGTGGTCGAGAAGTATTCGCACGTGATGCACATCGTCAGCAATGTCGAAGGCGTGCTCAAGCCCGGCCTGACCGCGATGGACGTGCTGCGCGCCACCTTCCCGGCCGGCACGGTCAGCGGTGCGCCCAAGGTGCGGGCGATGGAAATCATCGACGAACTGGAGCCGGTCAAGCGCGGCATCTATTCCGGCGCGGTCGGCTACCTGGGCTTCAATGGCGGCATGGATGTGGCCATCGCGCTGCGCACCGCCGTCATCAAGGACGGTCAGCTGCACGCCCAGGCCGGCGGCGGCGTCGTGATGGATTCGACGCCGGAAGGCGAGTGGCAGGAAACGCTGAACAAGGCACGCGCCGTGCTGCGCGCGGCCGAACTGGCGGAAGCGGGGCTGGTGCCGGGCCCGGACGGGCGGGGGAACTGACATGCTATTGATGATCGACAATTACGACTCCTTCACCTACAACCTCGTGCAGTACTTCGGCGAGCTGGGGGAGGACGTGCGGGTGTTCCGCAACGACGAAATCACGCTCGAGCAGATCGACGCGCTGAAGCCGGACCACATCGTGGTGTCGCCCGGGCCGTGTTCGCCGAAGGAGGCGGGCGTGTCGGTGCCGCTGATCAATGCCTTCGCCGGCAGGTACCCGATACTGGGCGTGTGTCTCGGCCATCAGAGCATCGGCGCGGCGTTCGGCGGCGACGTGGTGCACGCCAAGGTGGTGATGCACGGCAAGACCGCCGCCATCCATCATGCCGACAAGGGCATGTTCCGCGGCCTGCCCAACCCCTTCACCGCGATCCGCTACCACTCGCTGGCGGTGGCGCGCGACACGCTGCCCGAGTGCCTGGAAGTGACCGCATGGACCGACGACGGCGAAATCATGGGCATGCGGCACAGGACGCTGGCGGTCGAGGGCGTGCAGTTCCATCCCGAATCCATCCTGACGGAGCACGGCCACCGGATGCTGAAGAACTTCCTCGACGAGTGGAGGGCTGGCGCATGAGCTTCACGCCGAAACAGGCGCTCGAGCGCGTGATCGAGCACCGCGAAATCTTCCGCGACGAAATGACCGCACTGATGCGCCAGATCATGACCGGCGAAGTGTCGCCGACCCTGATCGCCGCCATCCTGATCGGTTTGCGCGTGAAGAAGGAAACCGTGGGCGAGATCGCCGCGGCCGCACGGGTGATGCGCGAACTGTCGGTGAAGGTGCCGGTGGATGACACCCAGACCCTGGTCGACACCTGCGGTACCGGTGGCGATGGCGCGCACACCTTCAATATATCCACTGCGGCGATGTTCGTTGCCGCTGCCGCTGGCGCGCGCGTGGCCAAGCACGGCGGTCGGGCCAGTTCGTCGCAGAGCGGGTCGGCCGACGTGCTGGAAGCGCTCGGCATGACGCTGAACCTCACGCCTGCACAGGTCGCGACCTGCATCGAGCAGGCTGGCGTGGGTTTCATGTTCGCGCCCAACCACCACAGCGCGATGAAGCACGCCGCACCGGTGCGCCGGGAACTGGGCGTGCGCACGATGTTCAATATCCTCGGCCCGCTGACCAATCCGGCCGGTGCGGCCAATCAGGTGATGGGTGTGTTCCACGCCGACCTGGTCGGCATTCTGGCGCGGGTGCTCAAGGAACTGGGCTCGCGCAACGTGCTGGTGGTGCATGGTCGGGACGGGCTGGATGAGCTTTCGATCAGCGGCGACACCTTCGTGGGCGAGCTGCGCGACGGCGAGGTGCGCGAATACACGGTGCATCCGTCGGACGTCGGTCTGCCGGTGCATGCGCTCGACACGCTGCGCGTGGCCGATGTGCAGGCGTCGCGCGACATGCTGCTGGCCGCACTGGACGGAAGTTTCGCCCCGGCGCGCGACATCGTGCTGCTCAACGCCGGTGCCAGCCTCCATGTGGCGGGCGTGGCGGACAGCCTGCGCGACGGCGTGGAGCGTGCCCGCGAGGCAGTCGAGTCCGGCGCCGCGCGGGCGCGTGTCGATGCGCTGGTCGAGCTGACGCGCTCGTTCGCCACGTGATGTTTTCGTAGGCGCCTGCCCCGCAGGCGATCGAGCTGTCGATCGTGGCGACTCCGCATGCGACATC
>JAEUNO010000030.1 GCA_016791045.1 Methyloversatilis sp.
CAGCGCGGTGCGCATGCGCGCCAGGGCCTGCTCGACGTCGCTGCCGGCATCGGCGTCCTCGACCGACACCGACAGCGCCGCCAGCTCGTCGATCAGCGTGTCGCAGACAGGTTCGACCAGCGCTTGCGGCGCGCGCAGCACCAGCTCGAACATGGCGCTAGCGCTTGTGCTGATTGAGCCAGCCTTCCAGGTAGTGGATGCTGGTGCCGCCTTCGATGAACTTGGCGTCGACCATCAGCTCGCGGTGCAGCGCGATGTTCGTCGAGATGCCCTCGATGACCATCTCCGACAGCGCGGTGCGCATGCGCGCCAGGGCCTGCTCGCGGGTGTCGCCGTGCACGATGACCTTGCCGATCATCGAGTCGTAGTGCGGCGGCACGAAGTTGTGGGTGTCGGCGTGCGAGTCGACGCGCACGCCGGGGCCGCCGGGCGGGTGCCACATGGCGATGCGCCCGGGGGACGGCACGAACTTGTACGGGTCCTCGGCGTTGATGCGGCACTCGATCGCGTGGCCGCGCATCTGGATCTGACGCTGCGTGAACGGCAGCTTCTCGTTGGCGGCGATGCGGATCTGCATCTGCACGATGTCGATGCCGGTGACCATCTCGGTCACCGGGTGCTCGACCTGCACGCGCGTGTTCATCTCGATGAAATAGAACTCGCCGTTCTCGAACAGGAACTCGAAGGTGCCGGCGCCGCGGTAGTTGATGCGCCGGCAGGCTTCGGCGCAGCGTTCGCCGACGCGCGCGATGATGCGGGCCGGAATGCCGGGCGCCGGTGCTTCCTCGATGATCTTCTGATGCCGCCGCTGCATGGAACAGTCGCGCTCGCCCAGATAGACCGCGTTGCGGTGGGCGTCTGCCAGCACCTGGATTTCGATGTGGCGGGGGTTTTCGAGAAACTTCTCCATGTACACGGAGGGGTTGTTGAACGCTGCCCCGGCTTCGGTCCGCGTCATCTGCACCGCGTTGAGCAGGGCTGCTTCGGTATGTACGGTACGCATGCCGCGTCCGCCGCCGCCGCCGGCGGCCTTGATGATCACCGGATAGCCGATGCCACGCGCGATGCGGATGATTTCCTTCGGGTCATCGCCGAGCGCGCCTTCCGAGCCGGGCACGACCGGCACGCCCGCTTCCTTCATCGCATCCTTGGCCGATACCTTGTCACCCATCAGCGTGATGGTTTCCGGGCGCGGGCCGATGAATACGAAACCGCTGCGCTCGACCCGTTCGGCAAAGTCGGCGTTTTCGGACAGGAAGCCGTAGCCCGGATGAATGGCTTCCGAATCGGTCACCTCGGCCGCCGAAATGATGGCCGGGATGTTCAGGTAGGACTGGCTGGACGGTGCCGGGCCGATGCATACCGATTCGTCGGCAAGCTTGACGTATTTCGCTTCGGTGTCCGCTTCGGAATGCACCGCCACCGTGCGGATGCCCAGCTCGCGGCAGGCACGCAGGATGCGCAGGGCGATTTCGCCGCGGTTTGCGATCAGTATCTTTTCAAACATGGGTAACCTCCGCGGCGAAACCGCCCTGACGGCCCCTGGCCGTCGCGCGATTTGACTTCGTCGCTGCGCTGCCCGAGGGCAGCTGGTCACCGCGGTTTGCGATCAGTATTTTTTCAAACATCGTTTCGGGTCCGCGCTCAGCCGATGATGAACAGCGGCTGGCCGTATTCGACCGGCTGGCCGTTCTCGACCAGTATCGCCTTCACGACGCCGGCTGCGTCCGACTCGATCTCGTTCATGAGCTTCATCGCTTCGATGATGCACAGCGTCTCGCCGACCACGACGGTCTGACCGATATCGACAAATGATTTGCCGCCGGGCGAAGACGAACGGTAGAAGCTGCCGACCATCGGCGACTTGACCACATGACCCTCAGGCTGGGCCGCCTCGGCCGGCACGACCGGCAGGGCGGCAACGGCAGCGACAGGTGCCGCTTGCTGCGGCGCAGGCTGGCTCGATACGTAGGTGGTCTGCATGGTGGGTGGCAGGTGCTTTGCAATGCGCACCTTCTCTTCGCCTTCGGTGACTTCGAGTTCCGAAATCCCCGATTCCTGCACCAGATCGATCAGCTTCTTGAGTTTGCGCAAATCCATGATTTTCCCCGCAAGAACCGCCCACGTACGTGGCGCGGTGTGTGTGCATGTTTAATTATTGTGTGGTGTCGAGCCGGCGGAGCGCGAACTCCAGAGCGGCTTCGTAACCGTAGGCACCGAGTCCGCAGATGACGCCGACGGCGATGTCCGACAGGTAGGAGTGGTGCCTGAACGCTTCCCGCGCATGGACGTTCGACAGGTGAACCTCGACGAACGGGATGCTGACCGACGCGAGGGCGTCGCGAATGGCCACGCTGGTGTGGGTGTAGGCGGCCGGGTTGATGAGGATGAAGTCGATGTGTTCGGTCCGCGCGTGCTGGATGCGCGTGACCAGTTCGCCTTCGTGGTTGCTCTGGAAGCATTCGATGACCACGCCCCGTTCCAGCGCAGTCACTTTCAGCCGGGCATCGATGTCGGCCAGTGTCAGATGACCGTAGATGTCCGGTTCCCGCGAGCCCAGCAGATTCAGGTTGGGCCCGTGCAGGACAAGTATGCGACGCGTCGCGGCAGGCTTTCCGACACTGTCCGGCTGCACGGCAGTTTTTGACGCCTTGCGGCGAGTTGTAGGCTGCATGGCGGCAAGTTTGCCGGACTTGGCTGCAATTTGTCCAGCCGGGGACAGTGCGCTCAGCGCAACCTTGCCAGCAGGATGGCTTCCAGTTCGGATTCCTTGTAGGTGCCCAGCTTGCGTTCGACCACGCTGCCGTCGGGTGCGAAAATCACCGTGAATGGCATGCCCTGCGCGGTGTTGCCCAGTTCCGAAGAAATCTGTATCGCGTCAGAGCCGCCGATCAGCAGCGGGTAGTCGATCGTCTCTTCCTGCAGGTATTGGCGCACGTTGTCTGCGCTGTCGATGCTGATGCCGACGAATTGCACGCCGCGATCGCGCAGTCGACCGGCGATGCGCGAAAAACCGGGCATCTCCTCCCGGCACGGCGGGCACCAGGTGGCCCAGAAATTCACCACCAGCAGTTTGCCGCGCCAGGCCGAGAACGGCATTTCGGTGCCGCTGGCGTCGGCCAGCCGGAGCGCGTCGAGACGGTTGGCGCCGATGGCTGCGGGGGCTGCCTCGAGCGTCGGTTGGCGCGACAGGGCGCTCCACACCCCCGCGGCGCCGGCGGCGAGCACGGTGGCGGCGATCAGGGCACGTCGCAGCCAGATATTCATTCCTCGATCTCCTCGTTGTCCAGCAGGGCACGCAGCGACTCGGCACGCAGCCGCTCGCGCCCCCGGGACCGCTCCAGACCGGCCGGGAAGACCGCCAGTTCCACCGGCAGGTCATCCCAATCGAACAGCAGCGTGGTTTCCGGGCTGTTCCGGTCGGGCCGGCGCGGGTCGCGTGAATCGAAATCGACACCGTTGTTGAGCAGGAACAGTTCGACTTCCTTTGCGCTGTCGGCGAATACCTGCAGTTCGATCGCCGTGAAGCGACCGGCAGTTCCGTCGACCACGCCGCCGGTGGCGTAGGGGCTGAAGCGGGCGAGCTCCGCCATCAGCGTCACGGCGGCGCTGCGCAGCATGCGCAACTGTTCCGGCTGTTCGTCGGCCAGATACAGTGACTGGTAGGTGCGTACCGCCTCCTCGATCTCGAGGTTGGTCGGCAGTTCCTCGTTCGGACCGATGCCGAGCTGACGCGCTGCCTTGCGTTTGGCGAGCCCGTAGTCGCGGATGCCTTCTTCGGCGATCAGTCGCGCGGCAGTGCTTGCGATCTGCCGTCTCATGTTGCTGGGGCGCATGGCGGATGCTGCAGAGGGTGGGCACGGGCCCGGGTTGATAGAATCTGCGGCCATTCTGTCACATCACCCAGCCATGCACATTCACATCCTCGGCATCTGCGGCACCTTCATGGGCGGTGTTGCCGCGCTGGCGCGCGAGGCCGGACATCAGGTCAGCGGCTGCGATGCCGGTGTCTATCCGCCGATGAGCACACAGCTTGAACAACTGGGTATCAACGTGATCGAGGGCTACGATCCGGCGCAGATCGATCTCGAACCTGACCTGTTCGTCGTCGGCAATGCTGTGTCACGCGGCAATCCGCTGCTGGAAGCCGTGCTGGATCGCGGATTGCCGTATGTGTCGGGTCCCCAGTGGCTGGCGGAGCACGTGCTGGCCGGGCGCTGGGTGCTCGCGGTCGCCGGCACGCACGGCAAGACGACGACGACTTCGATGCTGGCGTGGATGCTCGAGGATGCCGGACTGAAGCCCGGTTTCCTGATCGGCGGCGTGCCACTGAATTTCGGAGTGTCGGCGCGGCTGGGCGACGCGCCGTTCTTCGTGATCGAGGCCGACGAGTACGACACCGCGTTCTGCGACAAGCGGTCGAAATTCGTCCACTACCGGCCGCGCACCGCCATCCTGAACAATCTCGAGTTCGATCACGCCGACATCTTCGGTGATCTGGCTGCCATCGAGACCCAGTTCCACCACCTCGTGCGCACAATGCCTGCCAGCGCCCGCATCATTGCCAATGGCGCCGAAGAATCCTTGCACCGCGTGCTGGCGCGCGGCGTCTGGAGCGAAGTCGAGTGGTTCAATGCGCCGTCTGGCTGGCAGGTGACGGGGGCCGGGCAGGCGCTGCACGTGCGCGGCCCGGCCGGTGAGGACGTTGCGGGTCGGCTTGAGATGCCCGGCATGCACAACGCGAACAACGCGCTGGCGGCCATGCTCGCGGCGCGCCATGCCGGCGCGCGCCCGGAGCATGCACTCGAATCGCTGGCCACCTTCCGGGGCATCCGTCGGCGGCTGGAGCGGATTGGCGAAGTGGCAGGCGTGACCGTCTATGACGACTTTGCGCACCACCCTACCGCCATCGAGGAAACGATCCGCGCCCTGCGCACCGAGGTGGGTAAGGCGCGTATCCTTGCCGTCATCGAGCCGCGTTCGAACACGATGAAGCTCGGCGTGATGAAGGCGCGCCTGCCCGCTGCACTCGAATCTGCCGACCTGACCTTCTGCCTCGGTGGCGATACGCTGGGCTGGGACGCTGCCGCTGCACTGGCTCCGCTGGGGCAGCGGGCCCGTGTTGCGCCGACGGTCGATACGCTGCTCGACCAGCTGTTGGGTGCGGTGCGTCCCGGCGACCATGTGCTCGTGATGAGCAATGGCGGCTTCGGCGGCGTCCACCGCAAGTTGCTGAATCGACTTGATCCGTCACGTCCGTGATGGCGGCGCCTTGGGTTTTGCTCCGTTACGATATTGATAAGCGAGGGGGCGTGTGCTAGCTTATCGATTGCCAAGCGGCCCGCAGTGGTCGTATCAGGGGAGCTCCACTTCCGAGGCAGTCCACTTGTCTGCAGTACTCAGCCAATCCAGCGAGTTCAGCATTGAAGCCCGCCGCAATTGCTCGATGTCGCCGCGCGCCCTCCTGAATTTTTTTCTGGTCACCTGTGCGCTGTCGATGGCGATCGCGGCTGCGTGGGCAGCGGTCGGTGTCTGGTGGGTGTTTCCATTTGCCGGGCTGGAGATCAGCGCGCTCGGACTTGCATTCATTGCGTATGGACGCAGGGTAGGTGACTTTGAACGCATTCATCTCGACGATGAGCGGTTGCTTGTCGAGGTTTGCGAAAAAACGCGTGTGAGCCGATACGAGTTCGCACCGGCATGGGCAAAAGTTGAAACGCGGAAGGTCGGATTCAGTTCGGAAGTCGTTGTACGGTGTCGCGACAGACAAGTGACGGTCGGTCGCTACCTCGATGAAAAGGGGCGCGCGAAGCTCGCACGCGATCTGGCAGGAAGATTGCGGGAAAGGCGTTTTTAGCTGCTTTTTGCTGTTTGTTGTTTAGCCGTTGTCTGGATTCACCGTTTCACAGAACCAATCACAACATAAATCTGGGGTTGCATTATGGCGCTATCAAGAGGTGGCTTGCCCATTGCCCGTCGGGCTTGGGCGGCGATGGGTTTGTTTCTGCTTTCGGGTATTTCCCAGGCGGAAATGAAACTGAATCTGCAGGAGCCGATCACGGCGCTCGGTCGAGACGTCTACGACCTGCACCTGCTGATGACCATCGTCTGTGGCGTCATTTTCGTCGCCGTCTTCGGTGTGATGTTCTGGTCGGTGTTCGTGCACCGCAAGTCAGCGGGTTACAAGGCGGCTACCTTCCACGAAAGCACGACGGTTGAAATTCTCTGGACCATCGTTCCGGTCTTCATCCTGCTCGGCATGGCCTGGCCCGCGACGAAAACCATTCTCGCGATGCGCGACACCACCAATGCGGACATCACGATCAAGGCAACGGGGTATCAGTGGAAGTGGGGCTATGACTATCTGAAGGGCACGGGCGAAGGCATCAGCTTCGTCAGCACGTTGTCCACCCCGCAGCCGCAGGTACGCAACGAAGTCGCCAAGGGCGAGAACTACCTGCTCGAGGTCGACAACGAGCTTGTCGTTCCTGTCGGCAAGAAGATCCGCATCCTCACGACCGCGAATGACGTCATTCACGCCTGGTGGGTGCCTGCACTCGCGGTGAAGCAGGACGCGGTGCCGGGCTTCATCCGCGATACGTGGTTCCGCGCCGAAAAGACGGGTACCTATCGCGGGCAATGCGCCGAGCTGTGCGGCAAGGAACATGGCTACATGCCCATCGTCGTCAAGATCGTGACCGAGGAAGAGTACGCGGCATGGGTCGACGGCAAGCTCAAGGCAATGGCTGCGGCCGCGGATGATCCGAACAAGATGTACCTCGTCGAAGAGCTGACCCCGCGTGGCGAGAAGGTGTTTGCTGCCAACTGCGCCGCCTGTCATCAGGCGAATGGTCAGGGCTTGCCGCCTGCCTTCCCGCCGCTTGTCGGATCCAAGGTGGTGCTCGGCCCGCAGGACGGTCAGATCGACATCCTGTTGAACGGCAAGTCGGGCACGGCGATGGCGGCCTTCAAGCACCTGAGCGATACCGAACTGGCAGCCGTGATCACGTACACCCGGAACAGCTGGGGCAACGCCACCGGTGAAGTCGTTCAGCCGTCGGACATCAAGGTGGCGCGCGAGTAAGCGGCCGTCTCCGAACCTTCAGTCAACATTCTAGATTTTCAGGAGATCAACATGGCTGCGATTCCGGGCGGTGCCGACCACGCACACGATCACGACCACCATCAGCCCAGCGGCATCATGCGCTGGGTCACCACGACGAATCACAAGGACATCGGCTCGATGTACCTGTGGTTCAGTTTCGCGATGTTCCTTGTCGGCGGCGTCATGGCGCTCGTCATCCGCGCCGAACTGTTCCAGCCCGGCCTGCAGGTGGTTGATCCCGACCGCTTCAACCAGATGACGACGCTGCACGGTCTCATCATGGTGTTCGGCGCGATCATGCCGGCCTTTGTCGGCTTCGCGAACTGGATGATTCCGCTGATGATCGGCGCATCCGACATGGCGTTCGCACGCATGAACAACTGGTCCTTCTGGCTGCTGCCGCCGGCTGCCATCCTGCTCACCTCGTCGCTGCTCGTGCCGGGTGGTGCCGCCGCTTCGGGCTGGACGCTCTATCCGCCGCTGACCGTGCAGATGGGCATCGGCATGGACATGGCGATCTTCGCGGTCCACATTCTCGGCATTTCGTCGATCATGGGCTCGATCAACATCGTGACGACGCTGCTGAACATGCGTGCGCCGGGCATGACGTTGATGAAGATGCCGCTGTTCTGCTGGACCTGGCTGATCACCGCCTATCTGGTCATCGCGGTGATGCCGGTTCTGGCCGGTGCGGTCACGATGATCCTGACCGACCGTCACTTCGGCACCAGCTTCTTCAATGCGGCCGGTGGCGGTGACCCGGTGCTGTACCAGCACATCTTCTGGTTCTTCGGCCATCCCGAGGTCTACATCATTGCGATCCCGGCCTTCGGTGTCGTGTCGCAGGTGATTCCCGCCTTTTCGCGCAAGCCGCTTTTCGGTTACGCCTCGATGGTCTATGCGACCTCGTCGATCGCCATCCTGTCCTTCATCGTGTGGGCGCACCATATGTATACGGTGGGCATGCCGGTTGCCGGTCAGCTGTACTTCATGTTCGCCACGATGCTGATCGCCATTCCGACCGGCGTGAAGGTGTTCAACTGGGTGGCCACCATGTGGCGCGGTTCGCTGAGCTTCGAGACGCCGATGCTGTTCTCGATCGGTTTCCTGTTCCTCTTCACGCTGGGCGGCTTCTCCGGACTGGTGCTGTCGATGACGGCGGTGGATATCCAGCTGCACGACAGCTACTACGTCGTGGCGCACTTCCACTACGTGATGGTCGCAGGCGCGCTGTTCTCCGCCTACGCCGGCGCCTACTACTGGCTGCCGAAGTGGACGGGTCACATGTACGACGAAAAGCTGGGCAAGCTGCACTTCTGGCTGTCCATCGTGTTCTTCAACATGACCTTCTTCGTCCAGCATTTCCTCGGCCTCGCAGGCATGCCGCGCCGCATCCCGGACTACTCGCTGCAGTTTGCCGAGTTCAACATGATCTCGTCGATCGGTGCCTTCGGCTTCGGTCTGTCGCAGCTGGTGTTCCTGGTTGTCGTGCTGAAGTGCATCAAGGGTGGCGAGAAGGCCTCTGCCAAGCCGTGGGATGGTGCCGAAGGCCTTGAGTGGACGGTGCCGTCGCCGGCGCCGCATCACACCTTCGAAACGCCTCCGGTCTTCAAGTGAGCGCCGCTGTGACCTCAAGTGATGACGAGCTCCGCCGCCGCAACGTACGTACTGCGGTGTGGCTGGCGGGGACTGCGGTTGCCGTGTTCGTGGCGTTTGTGGTTCGTTACGGGTTGTCCGGCCAATGACACATCCGGAACAGGGCGGAACGGTGTCCGAAAGACGCAACCGCTCGACGCTGGTGCGGTTGATCGTGTCCGCCTTTCTGATGTTCGGCTTCGGCTACGCGCTGGTGCCGTTCTACGAAAAGCTCTGTCAGGTGCTGGACGTCAACAACCTGAACAAGCAGGACAACAGCCTGCCTCTGAACACCCAGGTCGACCGTTCGCGCAGCGTGACGGTCGAGTTCGACGCCAACCTGCACAAGTTGCCGTGGAATTTCAAACCGGTGACGGGTTCCATGGTGGTGCACCCGGGTGAAGTCGTGACGATCGAGTACGAGGTGTCGAACACACGTCAGAACGCGGTGACCGGACAGGCCATCCCGAGCTACACGCCGTCGGCTGCGATGCAGTACTTCCAGAAGATGGAGTGTTTCTGCTTCAAGCAGCAGACGCTTTCGGCCGGTGAGGTGCGGCGGATGCCGGTGGCCTTCCTGGTGTCGCCGTCGCTGCCGAAGGACATCAATACCATCACCCTGTCGTACACCTTCTTCGAGGTTCCCGGTGCAACGGCTTCGGTGCCTGCACGCGACGCCAGTACTGGCGCAGGAGGTTGAACATGGCCAGTGTGTTCCGCAATGTCGTGACCGTGTTGTCCGCATTCGCAGGTGTGCGGGGAAAGCGCAATCATGACGAAGCAGCGGCGTCTCTGACGCCGGTGCAAGTTATCATCACGGGCGTAGTGGCCGCCGCGTTGTTCGTGATCACGTTGCTGGTGGTTGTGAGAGTTCTGATCAGTATTGCTTGAAAGAATAACGGGAAGGAAAATTACAAAATGAGTTCGAATACGCCTCACCAAGCACCGTATTACTTCGTACCGTCGCCATCGACCTATCCGATCACCGGTTCGGTCGCGCTGCTGTTGTTTGCACTGGGTTCAGTGCTGACGATGAACGCGATCCAGGGTGGCCCTTACGTTCTGGGTGCCGGCATCCTCACGCTGCTGTACATGATGTTCATCTGGTTCCGCAAGGTTGCCCACGAGTCGGAAGGCGGGCTGTACAACAAGCGTGTCGGCATGTCGTTCCGCTGGAGCATGGGCTGGTTCATTTTTTCGGAAGTGATGTTCTTTGCGGCCTTCTTCGGCGCGCTCTTCTACGCGCGCGTGCTGTCCATTCCGGATCTCGCGTCGCTCGAACATCAGGCCCTGCTGTGGCCGGAGGCGACGAACGCGTGGCCGAACGCCGGCCCTGCCTACGACGGCGGCCCGTTCACCCCGATGGGCGCCTGGGGCATCCCGGCACTCAACACCTTCCTGCTGCTGACGTCCGGTGCCACGCTGACCTGGGCGCATCACGGCCTGCTGCACGACAACCGCGGACAGCTGAAGCTCGGTCTGTTCCTGACCATTCTGCTTGGCGTCGTGTTCCTGGGTTTCCAGGTCTATGAATACACGCATGCCTACTCAGACCTGAACGTCAAGCTGACGACCGGCGTGTTCGGATCGCTGTTCTACCTGCTGACCGGTTTTCACGGCTTTCACGTGACGATTGGTGCAACGATGCTGATCGTGATACTGTGCCGCGTCTTTGCCGGACATTTCACGTCGCAAAACCATTTCGGCTTCGAAGCGGTTGCCTGGTACTGGCACTTTGTAGACGTCGTCTGGCTGTTGCTTTTCGTGGTGGTCTACTGGATCTGACGGAACGGAATTAGCGAGGAGGAGAGTGGGCCGGTATCAAACAAGAGCCCTTAAAAAATAAATACTCGGCGCCGCACATCGTGCGGCGCTTTTTTTCGTGGATCCGATCCGGTGCTGAGGTGCGGGATGCACTGGCTGCAGCGAAGGCCGCCCGCGGCATGAAGCCTCGGCTCAGAGTTTTCCGTCGATGAGCCCGAAGCGGTAACTCAGCGTCAGTGCGACGAACAGGGCGATCGACAGTCCGACGCGCAGCGCCAGCGCGCGCATCATCCGGCTCGAGTTTCCTGAATCGCGGAACAGGAAGAAAAGTGCCGACCCCAGGCTGGCAATGATGAACAGCAACACGACGATAACGAGATAGCGCATCAAACGATTCCCTTTTCAAGATGTCCAGTGTATCCCGGACGTCTGACCGCAATGACCCAGTTCACCTTCGCCCGCCGCACTTTCGTGATCCGTTTCTGGCCTGCGCTGATCTGCGCGCTGGTCATTGCGGTCACGATCGGCGCCGCACAATGGCAGACCGCCCGCGCGCACTACAAGCAGGGTCTTCTCGCCGCGTATGAACGTGCCCAGGCGGCCCCCGCACTCGATGTCACGCGCTGGGGGCCGGTCGCGCCGCCCGAGTATTCGAGCGCCACGGTCGAAGGCGTGTGGAAGGCCGATCAGTTGATTTACGCGGACAACCGGGTACGCAACGGCCAGGTCGGTTATGGGGTGTTCATGCCGCTATGCCAGACGCCGGCGCGTTGTGTCCTGGTCGATCGTGGCTGGGTGCGCAGTGGCCGCTTGCGTGAAGACCTGCCGGCAGTCCCGACCGCACCCGGCGTGCAGCGTATTCAGGGTGTCATCCTGCGTGCCGACTCCAGATTCGTCGAATTGTCGGCTGACTCGGTCGACGGCAAGGTGTGGCAGAACGTGACGGTCGATCGCGTCGCGCGCGCCAGCTCGCTGGAACTGGCACCTTTCATCCTCGCGCAGCAGGCCGGTCCCGATGATGGTCTGGCACGCGACCCGTTCAAGCCGGAGTTCGGCATCGACAAGCACATCGCTTACGCCGGTCAGTGGTACGCATTCGCGCTCGTCACTGCGTTGTCCGGACTGTTCGCCGCCATGAAGAAAACAGGAGAGAAGTCTTGAACGGCAAGAAGACGCTGGTTGTAATCGGTCTGGTGTGCACGCTGCCCCTGATCGCCTCGTATGCACTTTATTATCTGTGGCGACCCGACAGCACCGTGAACTACGGGCAGCTGTTGTCCCCGCAGCCCTTGCCGAAAGAGGTGCTGACGTCGATCGCCGGCAAGCCGTTCGATTTTTCCAGTCTCAAGGGCCGCTGGACCCTGGTGCTCGCCGAAAGCGGCGCATGCGATGCGCGCTGCGAGCAATCGCTGTATTTCATCCGGCAGGTACGCAAGGCGCAGGGCGAGCATCAGGACCGCATCGAACGGGTGTGGCTGCTCAATGACGCGACAGCACCGCAGCCCAGACTGGTCGAGGCGATCGACGGCATGCATATCGTGCGTGCGGAAGGCTCGGCGACGCTGGCCGCGTTAACCCGGGAGCCTGCGCATGCCAGGGCGATCTATCTGATCGATCCGCTCGGGCAATTGATGATGCGCTACCCGGACGAGCCGGACCCGAAGAAGATGATCAAGGATTTCCAACGACTGATGAAGTACTCGAGGCTCGGCTGATGAATACCTACCGCAAACTGCTGCTCGCCACCCTGGCGATGACTTTCGCGCTGATCGTGCTTGGCGCCTACGTGCGACTGTCCGACGCCGGACTGGGTTGTCCGGATTGGCCGGGCTGTTACGGACACGCCACCGTGACCCAGGCATCCGACCACATCACCGCTGCGCAGGAGGCCGACCCGCACGGCCCGGTGACCTTTGCCAAGGCATGGAAGGAAATGATCCACCGGTACTTTGCGGGCATCGTTGGCTTGTGCATCGTCGGCATCGCCGCACTTGCCTGGCGCAACCGGCGCGATCCTGCGGCGTCGCCCTGGCTGGCGACAGCCCTGATAGGCGTTGTCGGCCTGCAGGCAATGTTCGGCAAGTGGACGGTCACCATGCTGCTCAAGCCGGCCATCGTCACCGGCCATCTGATCGGCGGCCTGACGGTGCTCGCGCTGCTGGTCTGTCTTTACGCGCGCACGCTCACGCCCTCCCGCATCACCGTCAGTCCGGCGCTGCGCCTGTTCGCCATGCTGGCCTTCGTGGTACTCGCTGCGCAGATCACCCTGGGAGGCTGGGTCAGCACGAATTATGCTGCGCTTGCCTGTTCCGACCTGCCGACCTGCCGGGGCGCCTGGGTTCCGGAGATGGATGTCGCCAACGGCTTCCACGTCATCCGTGAGCTGGGCGTCGGTGCCGATGGCGAGACGCTGACCATCGAAGCCTTGACGGCAATTCACTGGATGCACCGGGTCGGTGCCGTTATCGCGACGCTCGTTCTGGTGTCCCTGGCGGTTGGGCTGCGCAGAGCCGGCCATGCAGCGCTTTCGACAGCACTGCTCGTGATTCTGGTGCTGCAGGTGCTGCTCGGCCTGGCAAATGTCTGGTTCAGTCTGCCTCTGCCGTTGGCTGCGGCACACAACGGCGGCGCTGCGGCGCTGGTGATCGTGATGGTGCTGATAAACTACCGCCTTCGCGCGACTGCGCAGCAACGCTATCCCGGAGTCTTCCATGAAAGCCATGCGGCTTGATCTACCGCCCCTGTCGCTGAGGCTGGCCAATTACCTGCAGCTGACCAAGCCGCGCGTCGTTCAGTTGATCGTTTTCTGCGCGGTGATCGGCATGTTCCTCGCGGTGCCGCAGGGCCTGCCGCCGATGGGTATCGTGCTGGCTGCCACCGTGGGGATCGGATTGGTCGCGGGTGCCGCAGCCGCGATCAACTGTCTCGTGGAACAGAAGATCGACGCCGTGATGGCGCGCACGCGGGCCCGTCCGTTGCCACGCGGCGAGGTCAATTCGCTCGAGACGCTGGTGTTCTCGGGGGTGGTCGGCGGCGTCGGCCTGACCATGCTGTACCACTGGGTCAATCCGCTGACCATGTGGCTCACGCTGGCGACCTTCATCGGCTACGCCATCATCTACACCGTCGTGCTCAAGCCGGCGACGCCGCAGAACATCGTGATCGGCGGCGCCTCGGGCGCGATGCCGCCGGTGCTGGGCTGGGCGGCGGTGACCGGTGAAGTGTCGTCCGACGCACTGCTGCTGTTTCTGATCATCTTCGCATGGACGCCGCCCCACTTCTGGGCGCTGGCGCTCTACCGCACGCAGGAGTACGCCAAGGCCGGCCTGCCGATGCTGCCGGTGACCCATGGTGCCGAGTACACCCGGCTGCAGGTGTTTCTGTACACCCTGATCCTGTTCGCGGTCACCTTGCTGCCGTTCGCCTCGCGCATGAGCGGCTGGATCTATCTCGCGGCGGCAGTCGTACTGGGTGGCATTTTCATTGCCTATGCCTGGCGCCTGATGCGCGATTACTCCGACGATCTTGCCAAGCGCACGTTCCGTTTTTCACTCTGGCATCTGTCCCTGCTGTTTGCAGCGCTGCTGGTCGACCACTACATCCCGCTATGAATCGCCGCCTCTTCGCGACCGCGCTGTTTGCCGTCGCGCTTGCTGGCTGCGGACCGTCCGGCCCGAGTTATCGCAGCATCGACGTGACCGGCGCCGAATACGGCCGGGGCTTCACGCTGACCGACCACACCGGTCAGCCGCGTACCCTGGCCGATTACAAGGGCAAGCTGGTCACGCTGTTCTTCGGTTTCACGCATTGCCCTGATGTCTGCCCGACCAGCCTGACGACGATGAAGCAGGCGCTCGATCTGCTCGGACCGGACGCCGCCAGGGTGCAGGTCCTGTTCATCACGATCGATCCGGAGCGCGATACGGCAGAGCTCCTCGCCGGTTATGTGCCCAGGTTCGACCCATCCTTCGTCGGCCTGCGCGGCGACGCCGCGGCGACTGCCGCCACAGCCAAGGAATACAAGATCTTCTACCAGAAGGTCGCCGGCAACACGGAAGGCCAGTACACGATGGATCATTCCGCCGGAACCTATGTCCATGATGCGCAGGGCCGGTTGCGTCTGTTCATCCGCCACGGCGAGACCGCAGCCAATATTGCGCAGGACCTGAAAACCCTGCTTGCTGCAGGCTGACAACAAAAAAGCGACCCGAAGGTCGCTTTTTTGTTGTCCGGCCAATGTGCCCGGCCGCCCTGCAGGTCAGGCAGCAACGCCCAGCGCACGGTGCATCGAGGCCTTCATCTTCTGCATGGCCTTCACTTCGATCTGGCGGATGCGTTCGGCAGACACGCCGTATTCGTCGGCCAGTTCATGCAGCGTGGCGGATTCGCCTTCCTGTGCCAGCCAGCGGCGCTGCACGATGGTGCGGCTGCGGTCGTCGAGTGCAGCCAGCGCCGAATGCAGGCCTTCTTCGCGCAGGCGTACGTCCTGCGCTGCTTCCATCACTTCGAGCGGCTCGGCAGCGCTGTCGGTGAGCCAGCTGATCGGTGCCATGCGTGCGCCGTCACGGTCGTCGTCGTCGGTATTGCCTTCCAGCGCGATGTCCTGCCCGGTCAGGCGGGTTTCCATCTCGACCACTTCTTCCGGCTTGACGCCGAGCGTTTTCGCCACCTCGCGGACTTCGGCCGGGTTCAGCGTGTTGCTGCTGTGCTTCAGGCTGCGCAGGTTGAAGAACAACTTGCGTTGTGCCTTGGTCGTCGCCACTTTCACGAGGCGCCAGTTGCGCAGGATGTACTCGTGGATCTCCGCCTTGATCCAGTGGATCGCGAACGAAACCAGGCGTACGCCGCGATCCGGATCGAAGCGCTTCACGGCCTTCATCAGGCCGATATTGCCTTCCTGGATCAGGTCGGCGTGCGGCAGGCCGTAGCCCAGGTAGCCGCGCGCGATGGCGATCACCAGGCGCAGGTGCGACATCACGAGCGCGCGCGCGGATTCGAGGTCTTCCTCGTCGCGGAAACGCCGCGCCAGCGCCTGCTCCTGCTCTTCGGTGAGCAGCGGTACGCGATTCGCAGCCTGGATGTAGCTGTCGATGTTGCCGAGGGCGCCCGCCACCGGCAGATTCGGAACAATCAAAGCATGGGTCATGGTGCATTCCTCCCTTGTGCGCAAGATTAGCACTCCTCGTCATTGAGTGCTAATGGTCGAAAGGGTTCATTGCGTCGCAATATGTAACGGGTCACTTTTGCGCTGACTGCGACGGCTCGCTTTGGGGTTGCGCAGGGGCGCACGCTACAATCCGGTCATCAGTCACCGCCCTGTCAAGCCGCCGATGCGCATTCCGACTGCCCTGTTCCTGCTGATGTGCTGTCCGGTCATTGCATGGGCCCAGTTGCGGGCGATTCCGCCGGACGCGATCAAGGCGAAGATGCAGCCGCCGCAGGACGGTCTGGTCGAAATGGGCAAGTACGTATTCCGGCTGGCGCCCGGTGCGCACATCCGCTCGACCGACAATCGCATCATGCTGCCGGTCATGATCACGTCCGAACAGGTCGTGCGTTATCAGCTCGACGCCAATGGCGACCTGTACCGCGTGTGGATCCTGTCGCCGGACGAGATCGACCTGCCGGCCCCCAAACAGTAATCAAGCATGACGTTCCGGATGAATTCACACCGATGAGCCGCAAGATTTACATCAAGACCTTTGGCTGCCAGATGAACGAGTACGACTCGGACAAGATGGCCGACGTCCTCGGCGAGTCCGAAGGCCTGACGCCGACCGATCGGCCGGAAGAGGCCGACGTGATCCTGTTCAACACCTGCTCGGTGCGCGAAAAGGCGCAGGAGAAGGTGTTTCATGATCTGGGTCGGGTCAAGCATCTGAAGAAGGACAACCCGCGCCTGCTGATCGGCGTCGGCGGTTGTGTCGCCAGTCAGGAAGGTGCGGCCATCGTCGAACGCGCGCCCTATGTCGACTTCGTGTTCGGCCCGCAGACCCTGCACCGACTGCCCGACCTGATTGCGAAACGCCGCGAGAGCGGGCGGCCGCAGGTGGATATCAGTTTTCCCGAGATCGAGAAGTTCGACCACATGCCGCCGGCGCGCGTCGAAGGCGCCACGGCGTTCGTATCCATCATGGAAGGCTGCTCGAAGTACTGCACCTTCTGCGTCGTGCCCTACACGCGCGGCGAGGAAGTATCGCGTCCGCTGGACGAAATCCTGACCGAGGTGGCGACCCTGGTCGGCCAGGGCGTGAAGGAAGTGACCTTGCTCGGCCAGAACGTGAATGCCTGGCGTGCGCCGATCAGTCGCGGCTCGGACGACATCGGCGACTTCGCCTTCCTGCTCGAATGCGTGCATGACTTGCCCGGCATCGAGCGCATCCGCTACACCACCTCGCACCCGCGCGAAATGACGCAGCGGGTGATCGACGCCTACGCGCGCCTGCCCAAGCTGGTGTCGCAGCTGCACCTGCCGGTGCAGAGCGGTTCGGACCGCATCCTCGCGGCGATGAAGCGCGGCTACACGGCGCTCGAATACAAGGCGGTGGTGCGCAGGCTGCGCGCAGCGCGTCCCGACCTGTCGCTCAGCTCCGACTTCATCATCGGCTTCCCGGGCGAAACCGACGACGACTTCGAAAAGACGATGAAGCTGATCGACGACGTCGGTTTCGACAACAGCTTCAGCTTCGTCTACAGCGCACGGCCCGGCACGCCGGCCGCCGACATGGCGGACGACACACCGGCCGAGGTGAAGCAGGCGCGACTGGCGCGACTGCAGAAGCGCATCGAGGAACACACGCAGGCGATCAGCCAGGCCATGGTCGGCACCGTGCAGCGCATCCTGGTCGAGGGGGAGTCGCGCAAGGACGCGCGCGAACTGGCAGGCCGCACCGACAACAACCGCGTCGTGAATTTCAGCGGCCCGGCCCGGCTCATCGGACATTTCATTGACGTGCGCATCGAATCCGCGCTGCCGCACAGCCTGCGTGGCACGGTACTGACGCGAGAGGCGGTCGGCGCTTGAAAACCAAACCGCTCGAGTTGCTGCTCGAACCGCTGGACAACACGCGGCTCGCCAATCTGTGCGGCGTGCTGGACGAGAACCTGCGCCAGCTGGAAACCGCCTACGACGTCGAGATCGCGCGTCGCGGCGAAAATTTCCGCGTCAGCGGCGATCCGGTGCAGTCGCAGCGGGCGGTCGTTGCGCTGCGCCACTTCTACAGCGTCGCCAAGGACCACCTGAGTGTCGATGCCATCCAGCTCGGGCTGATCGAACTGTCGAATCGCGGGCTGCCGGAACCCGGAGCGCCCACGCTGCTGACGCGCAAGAGCAATCTGCACAGCCGCACGCCGCGTCAGGCGCAGTACCTGAAGCAGATCCAGGAACACGACATCACGTTCGGCATCGGTCCGGCCGGCACCGGCAAGACCTATCTGGCGGTGGCCAGCGCGGTCGATGCGCTGGAACGCGAAACGGTCGCGCGCATCGTGCTGACCCGCCCTGCGGTCGAGGCCGGCGAGCGGCTCGGTTTCCTGCCCGGCGATCTGGCACAGAAGGTCGATCCGTATCTGCGGCCGCTGTACGACGCGCTGTACGAGCTGATGGGTTTCGAGCGCGTGGCGCGCGCCTTCGAGCGGCAGGTGATCGAGATCGCACCGCTGGCCTACATGCGCGGCCGCACGCTGAACAACGCCTTCATCATTCTCGACGAGGCGCAGAACACCACGCCGGAACAGATGAAGATGTTCCTGACCCGCATGGGCATCGGCTCCAAGGCGGTCATCACCGGCGACCTGACGCAGGTCGATCTGCCGCGCGGCCACAAGAGCGGGCTGGGCGAAGCGCGCAAGGTGCTGCACGACGTGCGCGGCATCGCGACGACCGAATTCCTCGCCGAGGATGTCGTGCGCCATCCGCTGGTGGCGCGCATCGTGTCCGCCTACGAACGGTTCGACGCGCAGCGCGAGGCCGAAGAAGCCATGCGCAGGGGACCGCGCGGCTGATGCGGCTGAATCTGTCGGTGCAGTACGCCTGCGCGCGGGAAGGCTGTCCGCTGCGCACCGATGTGCTGCGCTGGGTGCGTGCCGCACTCGACCCGGAGGTCGTGGTGCGCGCCGATATCACGGTGCGCTTCGTCGACGCCGATGAAGGCCGTGCGCTCAATGTCGACTACCGCGGCCGTGACTACGCGACCAATGTGCTGTCGTTCCCGTACGAACAGGGTGCGCATCTGGCGGGCGATCTCGTCGTCTGCCAGCCGGTTCTTGCGACCGAGGCGACCGCACAGCACAAGCCGTTCGCGCAGCATGCGGCCCACCTGATCGTGCATGGCACGCTGCATCTGCAGGGCCGGGACCACGAAACGTCGGACGCCGACGCCGAGGCGATGGAGGCGGAAGAGCGGCGCATCCTGGCCGGGCTGGGTCTGCCCGATCCGTACGCCGACAGCCGCTGAAACCGGGCCTGCGCGGGCGCGCTCGCGGCCTGCGACGCACGCCTGACTCGAAACCTGCACGCGGCTCGGGTTACACTTGGGCCGTGTTCGTTCTTCTCTCCCCGCATGGACAGTAGTCCTTCCGCCCCGCATCGCCCGGGTTTCCTCGAACGGCTGAGCCATCTTCTGATGCGCGAACCGGAAGACCGGGACCAGTTGCTGGCGCTGCTGCACTCCGCCTTCGAACGCAATCTGCTTGACGCGGATGCCCTGTCCATCATCGAAGGCGCGCTCCAGGTGTCCGACATGCCGGTGCGCGACGTGATGATTCCGCGCGCCCAGATGGATTGCGTCGACATCGAAGACCCGCTGGAAAAGATCGTCGACACCGCGCTGCGCACCGCGCACTCGCGTTTCCCGGTCATCGGCGACAACCGCGATGACGTCCTCGGCATCCTGCTCGCGAAGGATCTGCTGCGTCTGGTGGCCGGCCACGACGACAGCCTGCGCGACATGCTGCGCCCGGCCGTGTTCATCCCGGAATCGAAACGGCTCAACGTGCTGCTGCGCGAGTTCCGCGCCAGCCGCAACCACATGGCCATCGTGGTCGACGAATACGGCGGCGTGGCGGGTCTGGTGACCATCGAGGACGTGCTGGAACAGATCGTCGGCGACATCGAGGACGAGTACGACTTCGACGAGTCGGCCGACAACATCCGGATCGACCAGGCCGGGCGCTATCGCGTCAAGGCGGCGACCGAGATCGAGGATTTCAACGAGGTTTTCGCGACCGAGTTCGAAGACGACGCCTTCGATACGGTCGGCGGGCTGGTCATCCACCAGCTCGGCCGTCTGCCCAAACGTGGCGAAGTCATCCAGCTGCAGGATCTGCGCTTCACCGTGCTGCGCGCCGACAGTCGTCGCGTGCATACGCTGATGGTGGATCGCATCAAGCCGGCCACGCCGATCGACGCAGCGCTGGTCGAATGAAGCCGGCGGTCAGGCTGGCCGCAGCCGGTGCGGCCGGTCTGCTGGCGGTTGCCGGATTCGCGCCGCTCGGCCTTTTCCCGCTCCCGCTGCTGTCGCTGGCCACGCTGCTGTGGCTGACCGACCGCTGCGCCCCGCGTGCCGCGGCGCTGACCGGTTTCCTGTTCGGCCTGGGCTGGTTCCTCGGCGGTGTGTCCTGGGTACATGTCAGCCTGCACGATTTCGGCGGCATGCCGATGGTCATTTCACTGCTCGCCACCTTCCTGTTCTGCGTCTACCTGTCCTTCTTCCCGGCGGCGGCCTGCGCAGCACAGTGCTGGCTGCGCCCCGGTCGCGTACTGTACGCGCCGCTGTTTGCCGGTCTGTGGGCGCTGACCGAATGGCTGCGCGGCACGCTGCTGACCGGGTTCCCGTGGCTGGCCAGCGGCTACGCGCACGCACCGCCCAGCCCGCTTGCAGGGTATGTGCCCGTGTTCGGCGTGCACGGCGCAGGCTGGGTCGCCGCATTGATTGCCGCCCTGCTCGCGGCGGCGGCGCTGCAGCGGGTGACCTGGCGGCCGGCCGTTGTGTGGCTGGTGGCGCTGCTGGCCGGTGGCGCGCTGCTCGGCGCCGTTCGCTGGACCGAACCCACCGACCGCACGCTGACCGTGAGCCTGCTGCAGGGCAATGTGCCGCAAAGCCTGAAGTGGGTGCCGGAACGGCTGCCCGATTCGATGCAGACCTATCTGGAGCTCGCGCGTACCTGGCCGGCCGATCTGGTCGTGCTGCCGGAAACCGCGATCCCGGTGCCGTACGACGAAATCGATCCGGCCTGGCTGGCCGAAGTGCAGCGCACCGGCCGCGATGTGCTGATGGGCGCGATCACCATCGGTCGCGATGGCGATGGAACCGCCCGCTACTTCAACAGCGCGGTCGCACTGGGTCGCGACGATGCGCGCTACAGCAAGTCGCATCTGGTGGCGTTCGGCGAATTCACGCCGCCGCTGTTCGCATGGACGCTGTCTCTGCTGTCCATCCCGATGTCCGACTTCGGCCGCGGCGCGGCAGTGCAGCCGCCGCTCGATCTGGCGGGCGAAAAGGTGGCAGTGAACATCTGCTACGAGGACGTGTTCGGCGAGGAACTGATCGCCGCCGCGCGCGATGCGACGCTGCTGGTCAATGTGTCGAACACCGCCTGGTTCGGCGATTCGCTGGCACAGCCGCAGCATCTGCAGATCGCGCAACTGCGCGCGCTCGAAATGGGCCGACCCATGCTGCGCGCCACCAATACCGGCATGACGGCAGCGATCGGCGCCGACGGTCGCATCATCGCCGCGCTGCCGCCGTTCCAGCGCGCCGGGCTGCGCGTCGAACTGTCCGGGAATCAGGGCCTGACGCCCTTCATGCGCTGGGGCAATGCGCCGGTGGTGATCTGCGCGCTGCTGCTGATCGGAGCGGCGATGGTGCGGCGCAAGGCGAGCCGGTAGAATCCGCGCTTTCCGATTCGTTCAGTGCCCATGTCCGCCGCACCCACATTCCAGGAAGTCCTGCTGCGTCTGTCCCGCTTCTGGGGTGACCAGAACTGCGCCCTGCTGCAGCCCTATGACATCGAGGTCGGTGCCGGCACCTTCCACACCGCGACCTTCCTGCGCGCCATCGGCCCCGAGCCCTGGCGCGCCGCCTACGTGCAGCCATCGCGCCGCCCGAAGGACGGGCGCTATGGCGAGAACCCGAACCGGCTGCAGCACTATTACCAGTTCCAGGTCGCGCTGAAGCCGTCGCCACCGAACATCCAGGAGCTGTACATCGACAGCCTGCGTGCACTGGGTCTGGACCCGTCGCAGCACGACATCCGCTTCGTCGAGGACGACTGGGAATCGCCGACGCTCGGCGCCTGGGGGCTGGGCTGGGAAGTGTGGCTGGACGGCATGGAGGTGACGCAGTTCACCTACTTCCAGGAGGTCGGTTCGATTGCCTGCAAGCCGGTGCTCGGTGAAATCACCTACGGCGCCGAGCGCCTGGCGATGTATCTGCAGGGCGTCGAGAACGTGTATGACCTGGTGTGGGCGCCGGGCATCCGCTACGGCGACGTCTATCATCAGAACGAGGTCGAACAGTCGACCTACAACTTCGAGCACTCGAATGTCGAATGGCTGTTCAGGCAATTCGGCGACTATGAGTCGGAAGCGAAGCGCCTGATCGAGATCGGTCTGCCGCTGCCCGGTTACGAAATGGTCATGAAGGCGTCGCACAGCTTCAACCTGCTCGATGCGCGCGGCGCGATTTCGGTCACCGAGCGTGCCGCCTACATCGGTCGCGTGCGTGCGCTGGCGCGACTGGTGGCGCAGGCCTACTACGCGTCGCGCGAGCAGCGCGGCTTTCCGATGGCCGACCTGACGAGCCCGCGCCTGCGCGCGCTGCTGGGCGAGGAAGAGTGCAGCCGCATCGAAGCGCTGCGCGCCGCCTGATCACCGATTGCTTCGACGCCGCCGGTCATGGCGGCTGATTCTGGACTGATTATGCACGCCACATTACTGGTCGAACTGCTGACCGAAGAGTTGCCGCCGAAAGCGCTGTCGCGACTGGGCGAAGTGTTCGCCGACGGCGTGTTCAAGGCGCTGGTCGAGCGCAAGTTGGTCGCCGCCGATGCGCGCATGGACCGCTACGCCAGTCCGCGCAGGCTGGCACTCACATTGCAGAACGTGACCGACCGCGCGCCCGACGCCGTGGTCGACGAAAAGCTGATGCCGGTGGCCGTCGCGCTCGACGCCGATGGCCGGCCGACACCGGCATTGCTGAAGAAGCTGCAGGCGAAGAACATCCCGGCCGAGGCGCTGCCGCAGTTCACGCGCCGGATGGATGGCAAGAGCGAAACGTTGTTCCACGCGATGACAGTGCCAGGCGCTGCGCTCGATGACGTGCTCGCCGGCATCGTGCTCGACGCGTTGAAGAAGCTGCCGATTCCGAAGCTGATGCGCTGGTCCGACTGCGACTTCCAGTTCGTCCGTCCGGTGCACGGACTCGTCATGCTGCATGGCGACCGCATCGTGCCGGGCCAGGCTTTCGGTCACGCGTCCGGCCGCAGCACGCGCGGCCACCGCTTCATGGGCGAGGGCGAGGTGACGCTGGCGGGCGCTGACGAGTATGCCCGCACGCTGTATGAGCGCGGTTCGGTCATGGCGTCGTTCGAGGCGCGCCGCGCGCTCATCACGCAGAAGCTGGCCCAGGCCTGCGCTGCGCTGGGTGAGGGCGTGCATCACGTCGATGACGCGGCGCTGATCGACGAAGTGACGGCGCTGGTCGAGTATCCGGTCGTCTACGTCGCCCAGTTCGAACCGGAGTTCCTGGCGGTTCCGCAGGAATGCCTCATCCTGACGATGAAGGCGAACCAGAAGTACTTCCCGCTGCTCGACGCCTCGGGAAAGCTACTCAACCGCTTTCTCGTCGTGTCCAACATGCAGGTGGCCGATGCGCACAACATCGTATCGGGCAACGAGCGCGTGGTGCGCGCCCGCCTGTCCGATGCGCGCTTCTTCTTCGAGCAGGACAAGAAGACGCCGCTGGCCGGACGCATCACGAAGATGGAGTCGGTGGTCTATCACAACCGCCTCGGCAGCCAGTTCGACCGTGTCATGCGCATCCAGCGGCTGGCGACGGAAATCGCACATCTGCTCGATGCCGACGTGATGGCAACAGCGCGCGCCGCACTGCTGGCTAAGGCTGACCTGATGACCGACATGGTGGGCGAGTTTCCCGAGCTGCAGGGCGTCATGGGACGCTATTACGCGCAGCATGACGGCGAAACCGACGCGGTGTCGGCGGCGGTCGAACAGCACTATCGCCCGCGGTTTGCCGGCGATGCGCTGCCGCAGGGCGACGTCGCCTGCGCGGTATCGCTGGCCGACAAGATCGATGCGCTGGTCGGCTTCTTCGGCATCGGCCAGATTCCGACCGGCGACAAGGATCCGTTCGCGCTGCGTCGCGCCGCACTGGGCGTGCTGCGCATCCTGATGGAAGCATCGCTGCCGCTCGATCTCGGTCAGCTGGTGCAGGTCGCTGCCGGCGGCTTCCGCGCCGGCCAGATCGGTGCCGGCGAAACCACCGGGTTCGCCGCGCAGCTGCTCGATTTCATGCAGGAGCGACTGCGCAACCTGCTCAGGGATGGCGGCCACGACGCGCGCGCAATCGATGCCGTACTGGCGCTCAAGCCCACGCGCATCGATCTGGTGCCAGCCAAGCTTGCCGCCGTGGTTGCGTTCTCCGAACTGGCCGAGGCGCAGTCGCTCGCAGCGGCCAACAAGCGCATCGTGAACATCCTGAAGAAGGCGGGCGAGGTCGGCGACATCATCGATCCGGCGCTGTTCGCGGTAGATGCCGAGGTCGAACTGAACCATGCGCTGAGCACGGCGAACATGATGGCGCATCAGCATGTAGAACGTGGCAACTACGCTGGCGCACTGAGCGCGCTGGCGATGCTGCGTGCACCGGTTGATCGTTTTTTCGACGACGTCATGGTGAACGATGACGATGTGGCCGTGCGTGCCAACCGGCTTGCGCTGCTCGGTCAGCTGGCCGCGGCGATGAACGCCGTGGCGGACATTTCGCGGCTCGAACTGAAAGACTGACGGATGAAGCTGATCATCCTCGACCGCGACGGCGTCATCAACTACGACTCCGACCAGTTCATCAAGTCGCCGCAGGAGTGGCGACCGATAGAAGGTTCGCTCGAAGCGATCGCGCTGCTGAACCAGTTCGGCTGGCGCGTCGTGGTGGCGACCAACCAGTCGGGCGTCGGTCGCGGTTTGTTCGACATGGACACACTGGCCGCGATCCACGACAAGATGCACCGCTCGCTCGCCCAGAGCGGCGGGCGCATCGACGCCATCTTCTTCTGTCCGCATGCGGCCGATTCCAAGTGCGCCTGCCGCAAGCCCAAGCCGGGCATGCTGCTGGAGATCGCCAGTCGCTTCAACGTTGATCTGGCCGACGTGCCGGTGGTCGGTGACAGCCTGCGCGACCTGCAGGCTGCCGATGCGGCCGGCGCGCAACCGGTGCTGGTGCGCACCGGCAAGGGCACCAGGACCGAAGCCGATCCGGCGCTGCCGCGCGGCGCCCGGATCTATGACAATCTGGCCGCCATGGTGCGCGCACTCACGGTGACTGCCGACTGATGACCTTCGTTCGCTCCGTCCTGTTCTTCCTGTTCCTCGCCGTCATCACGCCACCGTTCTCGCTGATCGCCATCCTGGTGCGACCGCTGCCGCCGCGTGTTCGCTACCGCATCATCGGCGCCTGGACGCGCCTCACGATGTTCGCGCTGCGCGTCATCGTGGGCCTGAACTACCGCGTCATCGGCCGCGAGAATCTGCCCTCCCACAGTGCGGTCGTGCTGTGCAAGCACCAATCGGCGTGGGAGACGTTGAGCCTGCAGGTGATCCTGCCGCGCGTCGCCTTCGTGTTCAAGAAGGAGTTGCTGCGCATTCCCTTCTTCGGCTGGGGGCTGGGCTGCATGCCGATGATCGCGATCGACCGCTCGGCCGGCAAGGACGCGCTGGCGCAGGTCGAGGAGCAGGGCCGCACCCTGCTCGAACAGGGATTCTGGGTGACCGTTTTTCCGGAAGGCACACGCATGCCACCCGGGCAGACACGACGCTACAAGGTCGGCGGCGCGCGGCTTGCGCAGGTGACCGGTGCGCCCGTGGTGCCGATCGCGCACAATGCGGGCGACTACTGGAAGCGCAATGCCTTTCTGAAGTATCCGGGCGAGATCGTCGTGAGCATCGGCCCCCCGATCGCGACACAGGGCTTGACGACCGAACAGATCAACGGGCACGCTCAGGTCTGGATCGAAAGTGAAATGCGTCGACTTTTTCCGCATCACTATGAAGCCGAACACCTGTCCGCAGCAGCTTGAGTTGGCCCTCGATACGCCGGAACATGCCGCGCCGCCGCCGCTGCGCGGGCGTCATATCGTGCTTGGGCAGCAGATCGTCGAGTACGCGCTGCGTCGTTCTCGTCGCCGCTCGATCGGATTTTCGATCGGCGAATCCGGGCTGCGCGTGACCGCGCCGCACTGGGTGACGCTGCCGCAGATCGAGGAGGCGCTGCGCGAGAAGCAGCGCTGGATCTTCACCAAACTGGGCGAAGTGCGCGCGCGCCGCGCGCCGGTGCGCACCGACTGGCGCGATGGTGCCCGACTGCCCTGGCTGGGCGGTCATGTGACGCTGCGGCTCGGCGATACCTGCGCCCGGCCGATGATCGACGACGACATGCTGCGCCTGCCTCTGCCGGCCGATGCCGACCACGACCGCGTGCGCGACGCGGTATGTGCCTTCCTGCAGCGTGAAGCGCTGACGCGCTTCACGCAACGTGCGACCGAACTGGGTGCGCGCATCGGTGTGTCGCCCTCCCGCGTCATGCTCAGTTCGGCCAACACGCTGTGGGGCACGTGTACTGCGCAGGGCGTGATCCGTCTGAACTGGCGCCTCATCCACTTCTCGCCGGCGATGATCGACTACGTGATCGCACACGAGCTGGCGCATCTGAAGGAACTGAATCACTCGCGCGCCTTCTGGGATACCGTGGCGCTGATCCTGCCCGGCTTCGAAGCCGCGCGACGCGAACTGCGCACCCAGCATCCGGGTCGCATCGTTGCCCACTGAACCGTCCAAACTGCGAGGTCACATCATGAGAATCCTGCACACCATGCTGCGCGTCGGCCAGCTCGACCGCTCGATCGAGTTCTACACCAAGGTGCTCGGCATGCGGCTGCTGCGCCGGCAGGACTATCCGGACGGAAAGTTCACGCTTGCCTTCATCGGGTACCAGGACGAATCCGAAGGCGCCGTGCTGGAACTGACCCATAACTGGGACACCGACGCCTACGAGATGGGCAACGCCTACGGCCACATCGCGCTGGAGGTCGATGACGCCTATGCCACCTGTGATCAGGTCCGGGCACTGGGGGGTCGCGTGGTGCGCGAGGCCGGTCCGATGAAGCACGGCACGACCGTGATCGCCTTCGTCGAGGACCCGGACGGCTACAAGATCGAGTTCATCCAGCGCGGCACGTCGGGCGCCTGCTGAAGCCAGACTTCGTTCACGCGACCTTGCGCGCCGCCTGCTGTGCGGCGCGCAGTTCGGCCGCCAGTGCTTCGGTTTCGTCGACCAGCTGTTCCACCCACGCGGCACACTGCGGGTCTTCTGACGGCGTGCCGCTGCCCCCGCGTTCCAGTTGAGCGGCAATGCCGCTCGCCCGGGTGGCGCCGAAGTTGCGCACGATGCCCTTCACTGTATGCGCATGCGTCGCCAGTTCTTCACGCGTGCCGCCGGCGAATGCCTGTACCAGCGCGTCCAGGGTGCTGCGGTAGTCGCGCAGGAACAGCGTGATGATGTCGTGCATCAGAGCCTCGTCGCCGCCGAGGTTGCCGAGCATGAACAGGCGGTCGAACCGTGATTCGGCCGCGGACGCATCCGGCGGGCCGCCGAAAGATGATGCTGCGGATGGACCGAGTGCTTCGTCCAGCGCGCGCAGCAGGGCCGGTACCTGTACCGGCTTCGATACGTAGCCGTCCATGCCGGCTTCGATGCATTTTTCGCGGTCGCCGGCCATTGCGTGAGCGGTCATCGCGACGATGGGCGTGTGCCGCTGGCCGTCCTGGGCGCGGATGTGCCGCGTTGCTTCGAAGCCGCCCATCTGCGGCATCTGCACATCCATCAGGATCACATCGAAGCGTCGCTGTGCGGCCAGTGCCACGGCTTCGATACCGTTGGCGGCCAGTTCGACGTGATGGCCGAGCCGTTCCAGCAGACGCAGCGCGAGCGTCTGATTGATCGGGTTGTCTTCGGCCAGCAGGATGTTCAGCGGGCGATTGTCGCGCAGCGCGCCAGTTGGATCGGACGGCATGCCGGCCGGTGTGTCGGGACGCATGCCGGGTACGGCCATCAGTGCATCAAGCAGCTGCGCCGCCTGAACCGGCCGCGAGATCAGGCTGTTCACGCCGGCCGGCACGGTCTGCGCTTCGGGCGCTGCGCCGTCATGCAGCACGATGATGGGTAGCTCCGGGCTGTATTCGCCGCCCAGCGTATGCACCAGCGCCCAATCGTCGCGACGGGCAATCTCCAGGTCGATCAGCAGTGCCTGGAAGCAGCGCGCCTCGGTCTCTGCCGACACGATGGCGCCGATGCCGGCGTCGAGATCGGCGCACAGCTTCGGTACGACATGCCAGTGCGCAAGGCTGGCCGCCAGATCCTCGCGCGCAGCGGCGTCCGGCTCAATGACCAGCACCGACATGTTGTCGAGCGAGCGGGTATCGAGTTGTGCAAGTTCACTGCCGAGGGCGCGCGGAAAGCGGGCGGTGAAATGGAAGGTCGAGCCTTCGCCCGGTGTGCTTGTGACGCCTATCGTGCCGTCCATGCGCTGCACGAGGCGCGTACATATGGCCAGTCCGAGGCCGGTGCCGCCGAACTTGCGCGTGGTCGAGGTATCCGCCTGCGAGAAGGCGTCGAAGATCAGGGTCTGCTTGTCGAGCGGAATGCCGATCCCGGTGTCGCGAACGGCAAAGCGCAAGCCCTGACTCTCCGGCGTCAGCTCGTCCAGCGTGACGGAGACGTCCACCTGGCCGCGTTCGGTGAACTTCAGTGCGTTCGACAGCAGGTTGGTCAGTACCTGACGCAGCCGCATCGGGTCACCCAGCACCGCGTCCGCCACAGCAGGATCGATGTGGCAGCGCAACTGCACCGGCTTGCCCGGTTTCGGCCGCAGGGTGCGCACGACGCCACCGATGACGTCACGCAGGCTGAACGGAATCTGTTCGAAGTCCAGGTGGCCGGCTTCGATCTTGGAAAAGTCGAGGATGTCATCGATCAGTGTCAGCAACGCGTCGGAGGACTGTTTCACCAGGCCGAGGTATTCGCGCTGTTCGGCGGTCAGGTCGGTGTCGAGCGCCAGTTCCGTCATGCCCATGATGGCGTTCATCGGCGTGCGGATTTCGTGGCTCATGTTTGCGAGGAAGTCGCTTTTGGCGCGGTTGGCCGCTTCGGCGGCGTCGCGCGCGTGCATGATCTGTTCCTGTATCGCCTTGCGTTCGCTGATGTCCGACACGAAGGCCGTGAACAGCGTGCGCCCCTTCATCTGTGACGCGGTGATCGCCAGTTCGGCCGGGAAGAGGCTGCCGTCCTTGCGGCACAGATCAAGCTGCAGGTGATGACCGATGACGGCGTCGAAGCGCCGGCCCAGCCAGTTCACCAGATCCGTTTCGTCGCGTTCGCGCTGACTGCGCGTGACCAGCAGTTCGATCACCGGCCGTTGCCTCGCCTCGGTCAGCGTCCAGCCGAGCATGCGCTCGGCCGCCGGGTTGTACTCGATGACGTTGCCGAAGGTGTCGAAGGTGATCACCGCGTCGATCGCGGCACTCATGATGGCGCCGGTGTGTGCCTCGCTTTCGGCCAGCGCGCTGCGCTGGTCGTACAGGCTCAGCGATGCCCAGTTCAGTGCCTGCGCCAAGCGGTCGGTTTCGAGCGAACCGGTGCCTGCCGGCAGCGTTTCGCCGGTCGCACGGTCGAGTCGCTCGGCAAAGTCGGTGCACCGCTGCAGTGCGGCCAGCGGGCGGCGCAGCAGAACGTGCAGGGCGACGATGCCGATCAGCATGGCGATCAGGCCATGCAGCAGGCTGTCAGCCAGAATGTGCTGCCACACCTCGCGTGCTTCGGCGTTGTCCGTTTCGGTACGCAGCCAGCGCAGGCCGCTTTCGCCGGCCAGCGGGACCCAGCTGACGACGCGCGTCTGACTGCCGCCGCCGGTGCGGCTTCCGCTCACCGACAGGGTGCGGACTTCGGGCTGCGGTGTCGCCGGTGGCGCTTCGAACAGGATCGGAGCGGTGTGCACCCAGCCCGGTCCGGCGTCATGCCGGAATGCCGCCAGCGTGGCGCCGTCCTTGCTGATCAGAGCCGCGCCTTGCAGGCGGGTGTCGCCGGGCAGCCGCTGCAGGAGGTTGCCCCGGTCGAGACGGGTGGACTGCTGGATCCTTTCGCCGATCACGCGTGTTTCGGCCAGCGCATTGCGGTGCACTTGCTGCAGTGTCTGTTGCGACTGTTCGTGTGCGGTGTAGAGCGCATTGCCGACGACGCTGATGCAGAACACCAGTGCAAACAGCCCCGCGATGCGCTGCAGCAGACGCCCGCCACCTGGAGTCAGTGCGTCATCCATGGCTCAGTTTTCGTCCTGAAAGCGGGCGCGAATGCCCAGTACCTCATCCCACTGGCCAAGCAGCGCGTCCACGCAGACGGCGTCGAAGTGGCTGTTCCGGCCCTCGATCAGGAAGGCTCTCGCCTTGTCGAGGTCCCAGGCGGGCTTGTACGGACGCGGGGAGGTCAGCGCGTCGAACACGTCGGCCACGGCCACGATGCGGCCGATCAGCGGAATGTCCTCGCCGGCCAGTCCGTTCGGATAACCGGTGCCGTCGAATTTCTCGTGATGGGTCAGGGCGATCGTTGCGGCGAGCTGCATGTAGGGTGATGCCGAATCCTTCAGGATTTCATGGCCGATCGATGCGTGCCTGCGCATGATCACCAGTTCGTCCGGATCGAGCCGACCCGGCTTGAGCAGGATGTGGTCAGGCGTGCCGAGCTTGCCGACGTCGTGCATCGGTGCGGCAATCAGCAGTGATTCCTCCATGTCGGAGTCCAGCCCCATGGCGCGCGCGATCAGTGCAGAGTAGTGCGCCATGCGCAGGATGTGGGCGCCGGTTTCCGGATCGCGGAACTCGGCCGCCCGCGCCAGCTTGTTCAGCGTTTCGCGCTCGCGCCCGTAGATTTCGGCGGTGGCGCGGCGCACCTCGTCGGCCAGCGTGCGCGCGTGGTTGGCCAGCGCGACCTGGCTGCGTCGCAGGAACAGCATGTTCTTCACCCGCGAGGTGAATTCGATGCGGTCCAGCGGCTTGTTCAGGAAATCGTTGGCACCCGATTCGAGCGCCCGGTAGCGCACTTCGCGCTCATGGTCGGCGGTGACCATGAGCAGCGGTGTCTGCGAGCGGGCCGGGTGACTGCGGAAGCGCCGGATGAACTCGATGCCATCCATGTCAGGCATCATGTAATCGACTATCACCAGATCGGGATCTTCGCGCATGCAGTGTTCGAGCGCCTCGGCGGGCGACAGGAAACAGGTTGCCGTGCAGTCGGGCAGCTTGCCCAGCAGCGCGGCCATCAGCACCAGGTTCACCTGGGCATCGTCGATCACCACTACATCCATGGGACGAACCTCTAATCTTGGTCAGTGTCTTTCGCGGCAGCTTGCGGCTCGCCCATACATTCAATATGTTCCTACGTGTCCGATTAACGGGTGCGCCCGTCGCACACTTGAGCCCGCCGCACCTTTCTCCGTGATCCGACCCGCATGACTCCGCCTCCCGCGCCCTACACCCTGCGCGCGTCCGCGCTGCGCAACTGGCTGCGTCAGCTGTCCTTTCGCGACATGTTCGTGCTGGTCCTGCCCGCACTGCTCATCGTCGGTGCCGGCTTCTGGTTCGCCGCCCGTTACATCAAGCCGGCACCCCCCGATTTCACGACGGTGTCGTGCGGCGCCGAAGGCTCGGCCTATGAAACCTACTGTGCGCGCTACAAGCCGCTGATCGAGCCGTTTGGCGTGCGCGTCGATGTCCGGCAGAGCGCCGGATCGATCGAAAACCTGCAGCGCTTGATGGACACGGAACAGTCGGTCGATTTCGCGTTCGTCCAGGGCGGCAGCGCCGAAGACCATCCCCCGGGCCTGCTGTCGCTCGGGGCCGCCTATTACGAGCCGGTCTGGGTGTTCTATCGAGGCCGGCCGGGGCTGGACCGGCTGGATCAACTGAAGGGTCTGCGCATCGGCGTCGGCGCCGAAGGCAGCGGCACACGCCATCTGGCGCTGCAACTGCTGGAGGCGCATGCGCTTGTCGGTGACGTGAAACTGCTGAAGCCGCTTGGCGGAACAGCCGGCGTGGCGGCACTGCTGTCTCGCAAGATCGATGCGCTGATCGTAGTCGGTGCGGTCAATTCGGCCAGCGTATGGTCGCTGCTGTACGCCGACGGTATCTCGCTGATGAGCATGGCGCAGGCGCCGGCTTACGCGCGTCGTTTTCCCCACCTGAATGAATTGACGCTGCCGCGTGGGGCGATCGACTTCGTGCGCGACATTCCGTCGCGCGACATTTTGATGGTCGCGACCCGTGCCTATGTCGTGGCGCGCGAGGACACGCATCCGGCGCTGATCGACCTGATGCTGGGCGCCATGAAGCCGGCGCATGCCGAAGCCACCGTTTTTCAGCATCCGGGCGAGTTTCCGCAGTCCGACGGCGGCGACTTCGAGCTGCACCCGCGTGCGGCGCGTTTCTACGAAGTCGGCCCGCCTTTCCTGCAGCGCTACCTGCCGTTTTCCATCGCCAACCTGCTCGACCGCATGATCGTGCTGCTGGTGCCGCTGCTTGCCCTGGCCGTGCCGCTGTTCCGCATCCTGCCGCAGCTCTACGTCTGGCGCGTGCGCAGCAAGCTGTATCGCTGGTACGGCGAGTTGAAGGATCTGGAGCGCCAGGCGCTGCAGGAAGACACGAAGCGCTCGCGCGCCGAATGGCTGCACGACCTCGACCGCATCGAGATAGCGGTCGCGCGCATCGGCGTGCCACTGTCGCACGCCGACTATCACTACCAGTTGCGCGCGCACATCCACATGGTGCGTCGTCGCATCCAGGGGCTGGGTGAGAACGTCGTGCCGGCAGATCTGTCGACCTCCGGTGCCGCCGACGGCAACTCCGTCAGCCCGCAGGCCTGACCTTTGCGGGCGGTTCGGCGGGGCAGCAAGGTCCGTGTAATTTACAAACATTCGTGCGTGTATATAATTGCAGGCCGAGATCTGGAGAGCATTGATGCCCGTCCGCCCCGCAATCCCGTCCGTCGCCCTGTCCCCGGCGCCCCTGCATCGTTCTCCCGCCGCCCTGCGTTTTTCCCTGTCGATCGTCCCGCTGCTGATTGCGGCGACTGTCCTGAGCGCATGTTCAGGTGACCAGCCCAATGCCGCTGCGCCACCCAAACCGCTGCCGGTGTCCGTCGTGGTGGCGGAGAGCACGCGCGCGCCGCTGCTGATCGAATCGGTTGCGCAGGCAGAAGGCGCGCGCGAGGTAGAAGTCAGGGCGCGCGTGACCGGCATCATCGAGAAGCGCCTGTATGGCGAAGGCGAAGCCGTGAAAGCCGGCCAGCCGCTGTTCCGCATCGAGCGGGCGCCGTTCGAGATTGCACTCGCCCAGGCCCGCGCCCAGCTGGCCGAAGCGCAGGCACTGGACGAACAGACGGCGCGCGAGCTGCAGCGTCTGCAGGGTCTGGTGGCCGAGCGGGCGATCAGCCAGAAGGAATTCGACGATACGAAGTCGGCCAGTGCGGTGTCGAAGGCGGCGATGAAATCGGCCGAAGCGGCAGTGCGCCAGGCGGAACTGAACCTCTCCTACACGAATGTGACCGCGCCGGTGTCCGGCATGTCGGGTCGTGCGCAGCGTTCCGAAGGGTCGCTGGTCAATGCCGGCAGCGACAGCCTGCTGACCTCGATTTCGCAGATCAATCCGATCTGGATCCGCTTCAGCCTGTCCGATGGCGACCTGCAGAAGCTGCCGGGCGGCCGCGCCGCCGCACGCAACCTGCGTGACGTCGAACTGCAACTGCCCGATGGCAGCATTTACCCGCAGCGCGGGCAGATCAACTTTTCAGCCAGCCGGATCGACGCACTGCTCGGCACGATGGAAATGCGCGCCGAGTTCGCCAACGCGGACGCCCGCATCCTGCCCGGCCAGTTCGTGCGCGCCCGGGTGATCGTCGGCGAGCAGGACAATGTGTTTCTAGTGCCGCAGGCGGCGGTCACCCAGACCGAGAACGGCCCGGTGCTGATGCTGGTGGGGGCCGACGACAAGGTGGAGCCGCGCCCGGTCAAGCTGGGCGACTGGCAGGGCAAGAACTGGGTGGTCACGGACGGACTGAAGCCCGGCGAGCGCGTCATCGTCGACAACCTGATCAAGCTGCGCCCGGGCGCGCCGGTTGCCCCGCGAATGCCGGGTGCCGGACCGGCCGACGCGCAACCCAAGACCTGACGGAGCGCAGCCATGGCCCGCTTCTTCATCACCCGCCCGATCTTCTCGGGCGTCATTTCCATCGTGATCATGATTGCCGGTCTGGTGGCGTCGCTTTCGCTGCCGGTCGCGCAATACCCGGAAATCTCGCCGCCGACGGTCATCGTCACCGCGACCTATCCGGGCGCCAATGCCGAAACGCTGTCGCGCACGGTTGCGGCACCGATCGAGGAACAGCTGTCCGGCGTCGAAGGCCTGCTGTACTTCAACTCGACGTCGACCTCGAACGGCACGGTCAGCATCACGCTCACCTTCGAAGTCGGCACCGACCCCGACACCGCGCTGATCGCGGTGAACAACCGCATTTCAGTGGCCGAATCGCGACTGCCGGAAGACGTGCGGCGCAACGGTCTGGTGGTGCGCAAGCGCTCGAACAACCTGCTGATGATCGCTGCGCTCAAGTCGACCGACGGGCAGCGCGATACCCTGTTCCTGACCAATTACGTTGCGGTGAACGTGCTCGACGAACTGCGCCGGCTGCGTGGCGTCGGCGACGCGATCGCCTTCGACGCGCCGTACGCGATGCGCGTGTGGCTCAAGCCGGACGTGATGGCGCGGCTGGGCATCGCCACCTCCGACGTGGCGGCGGCGATTCGCGTGCAGAACGCGCAGAACGCCGCCGGTCGCATCGGCCAGGAACCCGTGCTCAACGGTCAGCAGCTCACTTACACGGTCAGCGCCAAGGGTCGTCTGCTGAGCATCGAGGAATTCGAGAACATCCTGCTGCGTGCCGATGGCCCGGGCGGCGTGGTACGGCTGAAGGACGTCGCGCGCATCGAGCTGGGCGCGGAGAACTATGACCGCACGACCAAGGTGAATGGCACGCCGGTGTCCGGCATGGGCATCTACCTGCAGTCTGGCGCCAATGCGCTGGAGGCGGCGAATCTGGTGCGCGCCAAGCTGGACGAACTGTCGCTGCGCTTGCCGGACGGGCTCGAATTCATCATTCCGAATGACACCACGCGCTTCATCCGCGAATCTATCAAGGCGGTGGCAACGACGCTGCTCGAAGCCACCGTACTGGTCGTGCTCGTGGTGTTCGTATTCCTGCAGAACTGGCGTGCCACGCTGATCCCGCTGATCGCGGTGCCGGTGTCGCTGGTCGGCACCTTCGCCGGACTGTGGATATTCGGTTTTTCGATCAATACCCTGACGCTGTTCGCCATGGTGCTGTCGATCGGCATCGTCGTGGACGATGCCATCGTGGTGCTGGAAAACGTCGAACGGCAGATGCGCGAGTTCGGCCGCACGCCGAAGGATGCGGCACTGGAAGCGATGCGCGAGGTGTCCGGCGCGCTGGTCGCCATGGTGCTGGTGCTGGTCGCGGTGTTCGTGCCGGTTGCCTTCCTCGGCGGCATCGCCGGCAAGCTGTACCAGCAGTTCGCCGCCACGGTGGCGGTGTCGGTCACCATTTCCGGCATCGTCGCGCTGACATTGACGCCCGCGCTGTGCGCGCTGATGCTCAAGCCGCACGACGGTGAATCGAAGATGTTCCGGCCGTTCAACCGCGGCTTCGACTGGCTGACGAAGGTCTACACCGGCACGGTGGCGCTGACGCTGCGTCACGGACTGATCAGCGCGCTGGTGGTCGGCCTGCTGTTCGCCGGCGCCGGCTTCATGTTCCGCGTTGTGCCGGGCGCCTTCGTACCGTCGGAAGATCAGGGCTATCTGTTCGGTTTCGTGACCTTGCCGGATGGCGCTTCGGCCGAGCGCACCGAACAGTCGTTCGAAAAGCTGCGCAAGGTGATCAACGACGAGCCGGCGGTGGAAAACCTGTTCATGGTGCGCGGCATCGATTTCATCACCGGCAACAACCGGTCGAGCGTCGCCATGATGTTCGTCGTGCTGCGCCCCTGGGACCAGCGCACCGAAACCGCAGACGACCTGCAGAAGAAGATTGCCGCGGCAGGCATGAAGCTGAGCGATGGCATGGGGCTGATCTTCAATCCGCCGCCGATCCAGGGTCTGGGTACGGCGGGCGGCTTCGAAGCGTATGTGCAGGCGCGCGAGGAGGCCGACCCGCGCAAGCTCGCCGCCATCACCACGCAGTTGCTCGACGCGCTGAAGGCGCGCTCCGAACTGACCGGCATGAACAGCTTCTTCCGCGTGTCCTCGCCGCAACTGAGCGTCGAGGTGGATGAGGCGAAGGCGATCGCGCTCGGCATTCCGATCGACGCGCTGTATTCGACGCTGCAGGCGACGATGGGCACCCTGTACGTGAATGACTTCAATCGCTCGGGCAAGACCTACAAGGTGCAGCTTGGCGCGGATGCGGCCTACCGCATGAAGCCGGAAGATCTGGGCAAACCGTATGTGCGGGCGACCACCGGCGCAATGATTCCGCTGTCGGCGGTGATCACCGTGAAGTCCGTCGTCGGTCCGGAGATGGTCGAGCGCTTCAATGGCTTCATTGCCGCCAAGATCCTCGGCAATTCGGCACCGGGCCGCAGTTCGGGCGAAGCCATACAGATCGTGGAGGAAGTGGCGCGCGACATCCTGCCGGCCGGCTACGCGCTGGAATGGACCGGTCAGGCGTATCAGGAAAAACGCACCGGCCTGACCTCGGTCATTGCCATGGCTTTCGGCATCATCATGGTGTTCCTGATCCTCGCTGCGCAATACGAACGCTGGTCGCTGCCGCTGGCGGTCATCCTTGCGATTCCTTTCGCCATCCTGGGTGCGCTGCTGGCGGTGTGGGTGCGCGGCATGCCGAACGACATCTACTTCCAGATCGGTCTGGTGGTGCTGGTCGGGCTGGCCGCGAAGAACGCCATCCTGATCGTCGAGTTCGCCGCGCAGAAGCAGGCCGAGGGCATGAGCGCCCTCGAGGCGTCGCTCGAGGCGGCGCGGCTGCGCTTCCGCCCGATCTGCATGACCGCGCTCGCCTTCATTCTCGGGGTCGTGCCGCTGGTGATCGCCACCGGCGCCGGTGCGTCGGCCCGCCGTTCGATGGGTACCGGCGTGTTCGGCGGCATGCTGGCCGCAACCTTTGTCGCGACCATCTTCATTCCGCTGTTCTACAGCTGGCTGAGCGGCCGCAAGGCGGCAACGCGCAACACGGAAACCCCGGAGGCGGCGCAATGAAGACTGCATTCCGATCGCCGGCCCTGACTGCGCTCGCCGCGGTCCTTCTGTCCGGCTGCATGATGGGCCCGGATTATGTGAGACCTGAACTGCCGCTGCCCGCGCGCTTTGCTGCGTCGGCCGACGGTCAGCCCCAGGTTGCGGTGGCGCGCGGCTGGTGGAGGCTGTTCAACGACGACACGCTGAACGCGCTGGTCGATCGCGCGCTGACCGACAACAGCGACGTGCAGCGTGCTGTCGCGCGGATCGAACAGGCGGACGCCGTGCTGCGCGAGGTCGGTGCGGCGCTGTTTCCGGACGTCGGCGTGGGGGCGGCCGCGAGCCGCTCACGCATCAGCGGCGTGGCGACGCCGATTCCGGCCGGGGCGCCGCTGTACCGCAACAACTTCCAGACCTCGATCTCGACTTCGTTCGAGATCGACTTCTGGGGCAAGCTGCGCCGCGCCAGTGAGGCGGCACGCGCGCAGGCGCTCGGTACCCGCTACGCGAAGGACACGGTGGAGCTGACGCTGGTAAGCCAGCTGGTCGGCAGCTATCTGAATCTGCGCGCGCTGGACGCCCAGCTCGCGCTGTCGCGCGACACGCTGGCGACACGGCGCGACAACGCCACCATCCTGCGTGCGCGCGTCGAACGTGGCCTGACCAACGATCTCGAACTGCAGCAGGCGCTGGGCGCGGTGGCGGCCATCGAGGCGCAGATCGCCGATCTGAGGCGCAGTCGAGCGATTGCCGAAAACCAGCTCGGTCTGCTCAGCGGCCAGCTCGATCTGGCGATCGCCCCGGGCGACCTGCGCGCGCTGCCGCTGCCGTTGCAGCCACCGGCCGGCCTGCCGTCGTCGCTGCTCGACGCGCGGCCGGACATCCGTCAGGCCGAAGCCGATCTGGCTGCAGCCAGCGCGCAGATCGGTGTGGCGAAGGCTGCGCTGTACCCGTCGATTTCACTGACCGGCAACTACGGCTCGCAAAGTCGCGAACTGTCCGATCTGTTCAGCGGACCGGCCAATATCTGGTCGCTGGGCGTCGGGCTGGATCTGCCGTTGTTCGATGCCGGCCGGCGCAGCGCGCGCGTCGATCAGGCCAGTGCGCAGCAGAAGCAGGCGCTGGCGAGCTATGTGTCGGCCGTGCGCAGTGCCTTCACCGATGTGCGCGATGCGCTGGTGGCGGGTGAGCAGTACGCGCAGAGCGTGGTCGCGCTGCAGGCGCAGTTCGACGCCGCGGCACGCAGCCTGGAGCTTGCGCAGAAGCGCTACGACGCGGGCTATTCGCGTTACCTCGAAGTACTCGATGCGCAGCGCAGCGCGAATGACGCATCGCTTGCGCTGGTGCGGGCACGCCAGTCGCAACTGGCCGAAGTGGTGAACCTGTATGTCGCGCTTGGCGGCGGATGGGCCGAAGCGACGGTGGAGCAGGGCGAGGCCGCTGCGGCCACGCCCTGATCTCCGGCCCGTCCGGCCTGTCGATTCAGCCGGCGAGCGCGCTCAGCACCCGGCGCTCGTCCGCCGGCAGTTCCTTTGCCGGCCGCGAAACGTCCTTGCCGGCGGCGGTCAGCGATTTCACGTCGCCCGATATCTCCCCGCCTTCCTCGATCAGGATCGAGCCATAGCGGATCTTGCCGCTGACCCGGCCGGTCGCATGGACGATGAGCCGCTGTCGCGCGGTCAGTTCGCCATCGAAATGACCGTGGATTTCCGCGATGTCGATGCCCACCGTGCCGGAGTACGCGCCATGTTCGGCGATTCGGATGACCCGGCTGTCCATCGTCGCCTCGACGCGGCCTTCCACCACCAGCGTGTCGCAGTCGAGAATTTCCGCGCCCTTGAGCTTCACGTCCGGTCCGACGATGAGGCGGCTGCCTTGCTCGGTCGAACCCGCACTGGCTGCTTCACGCGCGGCGGGCGTGGCGGTGAGTGCAGCCGGTGTGTCGCCAGGCAGCGACACGGGCGGTGCGCTGCCTGGCTGCGTGGCCGACAAGCCACCGGACAGGGATGCTTGTCCGCCCGGCCGCAAGGTACGGCCAGTCTGGTTTTCGGCGGGTTTCGGATACGGACCGGGTTTGCTGTTGAACATGCGTTCTCCTTGAGTGATCGGGTCATCGAAGCGGTGCCCGACAGTACTCAGCAATGCTCGTGCCGGTAAAAATTGAATAATTATTTCAATGGGTTGAACGGGTATCGCGCAAGCGGACGTCCGAAATCCCGCGTCGACTGTCGCCGCTGCACGACACGCCGCCGGCGAACGGGATCCCGGGCCACGTATTCGTCATTTACTTTATTTTGCATTTGCTTACGACGGCTTACCGCACGGTCTTTGCGCCCTCCCTAGACTCGCGGCTCCATCTTGGCCCCACTCCGTCCACGCATGCCGCATCTTTCCTTCCGCAGCACCCTTCTCATCACCGTGCTGCTGATCGCCGGCACGCTCGGCGCAGCGGCAGGCAGTGGCTGGGTGATGCTTCAGGATTTCGCGCTCGCCAGCCGGCAGGCGGGCGCCAGCGCGCTCAAGCTGTCGGCTGCCATGCAGCAGATCGACGAACGCAGCGCCGATATGGAGCGCAGTGCGCGCCAGTACGCAGTGCTGCAGGCACCGGCGCTGCGCGAACGCTTTGATGAAGCCTACGAACAGGCGCAGACCGCGCTGGTCGACATCGAGGCCGAATTGCCCGCTGCGGTCGCCACGACGCAATGGCGCGAAAGTGCGGCCCGACTCGCCGCCGGACTCGATGTGCCGCCGCCCCCGACGGATGCGGTCGAAGCGGAGTCCGGTCTGGCCGGCCTGAACGACAGGCTGGCGGCCGCAGTCCGCAGCCACATCGACCAGCGCAACACCACGCTGCTCGACACGCTGGAGCGCAGTCGCGACCGGCTCGCCCTGCAGGTGCTGGCCGCCGTTGTGCTTGCCGTTCTGCTTGCGCTGGCCATCGGCTGGTGGATTTTGCGACCTCTGAAGCACGTGGAACGCGCAATCACGCGACTGGGCGAAGGCAGCTTTGCCGCGCCGGTGGTGGTCGGCGGACCCGCCGACCTGCGCCAGCTGGGTGATCGGCTGGAATGGCTGCGTCAGCGCATGGCCGAACTCGAGGCGCACCGCAACCGGGTGCTGCGCCATGTTTCGCACGAACTGAAGACGCCACTCGCGTCATTGCGTGAGGGCATCGCGTTGATGCAGGACGGTGTGCTCGGCGGCCTCAATGCGGAACAGCTCGAGGTGAGCCGCATTCTCGATACCAATGCGCGCGCGCTGCAGGAACGCATCGAGCAGCTGATCGGCTACAACGCGACGCAATTCGACGCGCAGCACCTCGATCTGCGGCCGACCGCGCTGCGCGCGCTGGTGCGCGATGTCACCGCCGACCTCAAGCTGCAGGCCAAGGTGAAGGACGTCCAGATCAACGTGTCGGGTTACGCGCCTCCGGTGCGCGGCGACGCCGCCAAGCTGCGCATCGCGTTGAGCAATCTGGTCAGCAACGGCATTGCATTCAGCCCGCACGGCGGAACGGTCCGGCTTGAATTGAGCGCCGATGACCAGACCGCCCGCATCGACTGCATCGACGAAGGGCCGGGCGTTGCGCCGGACGAAGTCGATCGCATCTTCGAACCGTTTTTCCGCGGCAGCCGCCGCGCTCCGCGACCGGACAAGGGCAACGGCCTCGGTCTGGCCATCGTGCGCGAATTCATCGCTGCCCACGGCGGCACGGCCTTCGTGATGCCGGCCGAACGCGGCGCCCATTTCAGGATAGAACTGCCCCATGCACCTCAAGTCGTCTGACATCGCCCGCGGTCCCGCGTTTCCATTCGCGTATCTGCTGATGCTCGCCGCGCTGTTGAGCGGCTGTGCGGCGACACGATCGTCACCCACCACGGAAGTACCTGCCCCGATGCCCATACCGCCGGTCGTGATCGTTCAGCCGGTCGAGCCGTCGCCGCTGCAGCAGGCCATGCAGGCCGCACACCCGCGCACCGGCAACGTCGCACGCGCAAAGGCGCTGCTCGAAACCCTGCTGGCGGCGACGGACGATGCGTCGCGCGCGCAGCATCCGTATGCACGCACGTTGCTCGACCAGATCAATGAGCGACAGCGGCTCGTCCAGCTGGCCGAGCGCACGAATCAGCAGTTGAAGGACAGCCAGCTGCGCACCGACGAGCTGCAGCGCAAGATCGATGCGCTGGCCGACATCGAACGCACGCCGCCGTCCCGCACACCCAAGCGGGCGCTGGCACGATGAGCGGCGCGCACCGGCTGCTCCTTGTCGACGACGATACGGGTCTGTTGCGATTGCTGTCGATGCGGCTCAAGGCCAGCGGCTATGCGGTCAGCACCGCCGAAACAGCCGAGGCAGCTTTGTTGCGGCTGGCGGTCGAACGCTTCAGTCTCGTGGTGTGCGATGTGCGTCTGCCGGACCGCGATGGCCTGTCGCTGTTCGGCGACATCCGGCATCAACATCCTGCGCTGCCGGTCATCCTGCTGACCGCACACGGCACGATTCCGGACGCGGTCGAAGCGACTTCGCAGGGCGTCTCCGGCTATCTGACCAAGCCTTTCGACAGTGCGGTGCTGCTGGCGCAGATTTCGCGCGCACTCGAGCATGCGACACCGCCCGGCGCAAGCGCCGCCATCGACGAAGCCTGGCGCGCTGACCTGATCAGCCACAGTGCACGCATGAACACGCTGCTCGATGAAGCGCGACTGATCGCGGCGTCCGACGCCAGCGTACTGATCCGCGGCCAGAGCGGCACCGGCAAGGAGTTGCTGGCGCGTGCCATCCATCGCGCCAGCCCGCGCGCGGCAGAGCCCTTCATTGCGATCAACTGCGGTGCGATTCCCGAAGCGCTGCTCGAATCCGAATTGTTCGGTCACGAGCGGGGCGCCTTCACCGGCGCGACTGTGCGCCATACCGGCCTGTTCCGTGCGGCGCACGGCGGTACGCTGTTTCTCGACGAGATCGGTGACATGCCGCTGGCGCTGCAGGTGAAGCTGCTGCGCGTGCTGCAGGAACGCGCGGTGCGCCCGGTGGGTGCGACGCAGGCTGAGCCGATCGACGTGCGCATCGTGTCGGCCACCCATTGCGATCTCGACGCTGCGCTCGATCAGGGCCAGTTCCGCGAAGACCTGTACTACCGCATCAACGTGGTGAGCCTCGTGCTGCCGTCGCTGGACGAGCGGCGCGAAGACATTCCGCTGTTGGCGGATCACTTCCTGCGCACGCTGGCGAAGAAGTATGGCAAGCACCTGACCGGCTTCGCACCCGACGCGCTCGAAGCGCTGGCGACCGCGAGCTGGGCCGGCAATGTGCGCCAGCTGCAGAACGTGGTCGAACAGGCGTGCGCACTGGCCACCACGGCACTTGTACCGCGCGCGCTGGTCGACCGTGCGCTGCGTGTGAAGCCGATGGAAGCGCTTGGCTATGCAGAAGCCAAACAGCGTTTCGAACGCAACTATCTGGTGCAGTTGCTCAAACTCACGGCCGGCAACGTGAGCGATGCGGCGCGCATTGCCGGGCGCAACCGCACCGAGTTCTACCGGCTGCTGCAGCGCTGCGGACTCGATCCGGTCCTGTTCCGCAACGACGCGGCGGATGCGGCACTTGGACGCCAAGGCTGACCGCTGCGGTGTCGCCTCAAGGCGACGCCGCGGTCGGAACCCGCAGCGGCAATAAACTGATTAAAAAAGGAAAAACGTGTTGGCGCGACATCTGCTTGAGGATCAGGCAGGCGTTCCAGCTACACGACCCGACTACAAGGAGGAGACCTCATGATCACCCGACAGCGCATCGTCACCGTATTGACCACCACGGCCATCGCCTATTCGATCTGCTCGCCGACCCAGGCTGCCGGTCTCGTGGGTGCCGCGCGCTTGCAGGCACGCGAGCCGGCCACCGATGACGTCGATCACTCCCTGCAGAACGCCATCCAGGTCGCCTTTCGGGCCGACCGTGCGCTTGACGGCATTGATGTTGCAGTGTCTTCGCACGCCGGTGATGTGACCCTGTCCGGTACCGTGCGCGATGCGGCGCAACTCGCCCGCGTACTGCAGACCGCCCTGTCAGTCGCCGGCGTGAGGCGGGTCGACAATGCGCTGGCCGTTGCAAACGAACGCCCTGGCGACTCGGCGTGAAAGGGATTTTCTCCGTGTCGCCCGAAATGGAAAAGCCCCAGCCGCGCGAGGCCGGGGCTTTTGTGTCTGGTGGGCCCCCCGAGAGTCGAACTCGGCACCAACGGATTATGAGTCCGCTGCTCTAACCAAGCATGAGCTAGAGGCCCGGCAAGGGCGCGTACTATATCAAAGCGCCCTGGGGTTCGGACAACCGGACGTCCAGACGGCGCGCCTTGTGGAGGATGCAGCGCGGCATGTGGCCGAATTTCGAAGGCGGGTCGATCGTCGACCTGATGGACAGCGTGGCACGCGCGCGGGGTGGCATGACTGCCGGGCAGGGTTTGCGCGACGTCGTGACGTCCGGCTGGCGCGACGCACGCACTGTCGTGCTGCTGGTGCTCGACGGCGTCGGCATGAAGCAGCTTGAGCTGCTGCCGGACGACAGCTTTCTGCGGCGCAACGGTACGCACGCACTGACATCGGTTTTTCCGTCCACCACGGCGGCGGCGATCACGACCTTCATGACCGCGCGCGCGCCTGCGGTGCACGGACTGACGGGCTGGCACGTACGATTCGACGAACCGGGTCTCGATGGGCGGGTACTGGCCATCCTGCCGGTCACGCCACGCGGTTCGCACGACGTTTCTGCGCTGAGGCTGACGCCTGACGAAATATTGGCGCGGGTATGCCGCACAGGGTCGATGTTCGGTTCGCTGCCCGGCGACAGCTGTGTCGTTTCGCCGGCCGACATCGTCGATTCGCCATTCAACCGGCGGCACAGCGCCGGCGCGCGGCGCATCGGCCACAATGGTTTTCCGGACATGCTGGACCAGATCGACTGCGCGCTGCGGGCGCCGTCTCCACCGTCCTACGTCTATGCCTACTGGCCGGATTTCGATCATTGCGCCCATCAGCGCGGCGCGACGTCTGACGAGGCGGGTGCCCTGCTGCGCGCAGCCGACGCTGCGCTGAGCCACTGGGTGCAGGCGCAGCCACGAGGTGACACATTGCTGCTGGTGACGGCCGATCACGGTTTCATCGATGGTCCGCCGCAGCGCTTGATCGACATGGAGGACTTGCCGCCGCTCGCCGATTGTCTCGCCGCTCCGCTGTCCGGCGAACGACGGGCGGTGTTCTGTCACGTCAAGCCGGGGCGCGAGCGCGACTTCGAGCGCGCGGCGCAAGCGCTCGATCACGCCTGTACCGTGTGGCGCTCGGCCGATCTGCAGGCGGCCGGGCGTTTCGGGCCCGGTGCGCCCCATCCGAAGCTGCTGTCGCGCGTCGGCGACTTCACGCTGGAAATGGGTGATGACTGGACGCTGCGCGACAAGATGCCAGGCGAGCGGAGGCACCGTCTTGTTGGCGTCCACGGCGGTACGCACGCCGACGAAATGACGGTGCCGCTGGTTCAGCTGGTGATATAGCTTTCGAGTTGCCGGATGAGGAACTGCTGGTAAGCGATGGTTTCCTTGACCATGTCGCCGATGGACACAACGCCGACCAGCGTACCGGCTTCGTCCAGTACCGGCAGGTGACGGATGCGCTTGTCGGTCATCAGCTGCATCGCGTCGTCCACCGTATTGACCGGCGTCACGTGGATGAGCTTGCTCGTCATCACTTCGCGCAGCAGCGTCGTCGAAGAGCTTTTTCCTTCGAGGACTACGCGGCGGGCGTAATCGCGTTCCGAAAAAATGCCGGCAAGCCTGCCGGCATCGGTCACCAGCACGGCGCCTATGCCGTGCTCCGCAAGAAGGCGCAGTGCGTCAAGCACCGTGCGATCCGCCTCCATCGTTGCGATCCGGGCGGCTTTTCCTTCTAGTACCTGGGCTATCGTTTTCACGGTGCATCCTCCCTGTTGTCGATCAAGACTCCGGGTGAGGATGCACCCGAAATCAGGTCTCCGTGTCGAGGAAGCTGCGCAGCTTCTCCGAACGCGACGGATGACGCAGCTTGCGCAGCGCCTTGGCTTCGATCTGACGGATGCGCTCGCGCGTCACGTCGAACTGTTTGCCGACCTCTTCCAGAGTATGGTCGGTATTCATTTCGATGCCGAAGCGCATGCGCAGCACCTTGGCTTCACGCGGCGTCAGGCTGTCCAGCACTTCCTTCGTGATGTCGCGCAGGCTCGCGAACAGCGCAGCGTCGGTCGGTGCCAGCGTCGCCGTGTCCTCGATGAAGTCGCCCAGATGGGAATCGTCGTCATCGCCGATCGGCGTTTCCATCGAGATCGGCTCCTTGCTGATCTTCAGGATCTTGCGGATCTTCTCTTCCGGCATTTCCATGCGGATGGCCAGTGTCGCGGGATCCGGCTCGGCACCGGTTTCCTGCAGGATCTGGCGCGAAATGCGGTTCATCTTGTTGATCGTTTCGATCATGTGCACCGGAATGCGGATGGTGCGCGCCTGATCGGCGATGGAACGCGTGATCGCCTGGCGGATCCACCAGGTCGCATAGGTCGAGAATTTGTAGCCGCGGCGGTATTCGAACTTGTCCACCGCCTTCATCAGGCCGATGTTGCCTTCCTGGATCAGGTCGAGGAACTGCAGGCCGCGATTGGTATATTTCTTTGCGATCGAAATGACCAGGCGCAGGTTGGCTTCCGTCATTTCGCGCTTGGCGCGACGCATCTTGGCTTCGCCGGTGGACATCTGCTTGTTGATGTCCTTCAGTTCCTTCAACGGCAGACCGATGCGGTCCTGGATGTCGATCAGCTTGCCCTGTTCCTCGATGATGGCCGGCGCGGCGCGCAGCAACTGCGCGCCATTCGACTTGGCGGCAGTGATTTCACCCTTCAGCCAGTCGATGTTCACCTCGTTGCCGGGGAACACCTTGATGAAGTGCGAACGCGGCATATTGCCCTTGTCCACACACAGTTCGAGGATCTTGCGCTCGTGCTTGCGTGCCGACTCGACCATGCCGCGCACCGAATCGCACAACTTTTCGATCATGCGGGCGGTGAAGCGGATGTTCATCAGTTCGTCGGACAGCTGCTTCTGCAGCTTCAGGTAGATCTTGTCCTGCGAGCCCTTCTTGTCCAGAGTGGCCTGCATCTTCGTGTAGAAGGCGCGGATGTTCTCGAATCGTTCGAGTGCGTCGGCCTTGAGCTGGATCAGCGAGGCGCTCATCGCGCCGGCTTCGTCTTCTTCTTCCTCGTCGTCCTCTTCGCTGTCCTCGTCGACGGCCGGTTCCGGCGCCGCTGCAGCTTCTTCCTCGACCGCATTCGGATCGATGAGGCCGTCGATCAGTTCGTCGATGCGCATTTCCTCGCGCGCCACCTTGTCGGCCATGTCGAGGATTTCGGCAATCGTCGTCGGGCAGGCGGAGATGGCCTGGATCATGTGGCGCAGACCGTCTTCGATACGCTTGGCGATTTCGATCTCGCCCTCGCGGGTCAGCAGTTCGACCGTTCCCATTTCACGCATGTACATGCGCACCGGGTCGGTCGTGCGACCGAACTCCGATTCCACCGTGGACAGGGCCTGTTCGGCTTCTTCCTCGACTTCCGATGCATCGACCACGGCCGGGGCGTTCTCGCCCATCAGCAGGTCTTCCGATGCAGGCGCTTCGTCGAAGACACGGATGCCCATGTCGTTGAAGGTCGAAATGATCGACTCGATCTGCTCGGCATCGACGATGTCGTCCGGCAGATGGTCGTTGATCTCGGCGTAGGTCAGGTAGCCACGCTCCTTGCCGAGCGCGATCAGCGTCTTCAGGCGCAGGCGGCGTTGGTCGGCGTCCATCGGCAGTGCGTTTGCGACGGCGCCGGCTGCCTTGGCAGCCTTCAGTTCCTTCGCTTTACTGGCAGCCGTGGCGGCCTTTGCGGGCTTTGCAGCGCGTGCTGCGGCGGGCTTCGATGCGGCTGCTTCAGTCGGGTTGGGGGCTGCAACAGGTGTTTCCTCGACCGCTACCTGCTTGCGTGTATCCTTCGACTTGTCCTTGGCGACCATGTAATTCCTCAGATCTGCGTGTTACCGACGATATCCCGACTATCGGAACATCGCCCGCCGGCATCGACGTGACATCCCTCGATGCGGCGGCCCGGAATGCCGCAAAGGCAACCGGCCAACTTTCTACGGTTCGAGTACGTTGCGCTCGACGAGTTCGGAAGTGCCCGGGAGGGCATCGGCACCGCCGGTCGAACGTTCAATTAGGGAACCCGTCATTATACGTGTTTTAGGGTGCGCGACGGCCTGTTTCAAGTGCCGGCCTTCTCCTTCAACAGGCGGTGCAGTTCTTCCTGCTGTGCGGGGGTCAATCCGGACTGCCGGCTCAATTCAGTCAAGCGCTTGATCGAATTCGATATTCCGGCACGTCTCAGATGCAGGATGGTGTCGTCGAACATATGCGGCAGCGCACCTACATCCGCTACATCCTCCAGCGAGCTGGCCGCAGCCTCGGTCATCAGCGTCCCGTGCGGGCTGTCCCGGAAATATTCCATCAGCGCGGCGGCGTTCGGCGATTCGATGTCGCCATGTTCCAGGCAGTCGGCCACGGCCTGCACCGCCTGCAGCCAGCTGTCGTCCTCCACGAATTCCAGATGGCCCAGCCGCAGGCTCAGTTCCGGACGCTGCATCACGATGCACAGCAGCTTGCGGGCGGGTGAAGACGGCGCTGTGCGCGGCGCTGCGGCCGGCGCGCGCGCTGGATAGCTGCCGCGGCGAGGCATGCGCAGCCCGCACGCCTCGGCCAGTTCGGCCGCGGACAGCCCGACCGCCGGCGCAAGCAGATGCAGCAGCTGGGTACGCAGCGCGCCGGCAGGCACCTGCGTGACCAGCGGCTTTGCCTCCGTCACCAGCTGTGCGCGTCCTTCGGCGCTGCGCGTGTCACAGCGCGCCCCCAGTTCGTGCAGCAGGTATTCGCTCAGTGGCTGTGCAGACAGCGCGAGCTGGCGAAAGCGGTCCGCGCCCTGTTCGCGCACGAAGCTGTCCGGGTCGTGTTCCGGCGGCAGGAAAAGAAAGGACGCGGATCGACCGTCGGCGAGTTCGGTCAGCGCGGATTCGAGCGCGCGCCAGGCCGCCTTGCGACCGGCGCGATCACCATCGAAGCAGAACACGATTCGATCTGTCTGGCGGAAAAGCTTGTGGATATGGTCGGCCGTGGTGGCGGTACCGAGCGTGGCGACCGCATTGCCGACGCCGAACTGCGCCAGCGCCACCACATCCATGTAGCCTTCGACCACCAGCACGAAGCCGTCATCACGGATCGCCGTGCGCGCCTGCGTCAGGCCGTACAACTCGCGGCCCTTGGAGAACAGGGGAGTTTCGGGGGAATTCAGGTACTTCGGCTCGCCCTTGTCGAGCACGCGGCCGCCGAAGCCGATCACGTTGTTGCGGGCGTCGAAGATGGGAAACATGATGCGGTCGCGGAAGCGGTCATAGCGCCGACCTTTTTCCTGGCCGTCGGACGCCTCGGCGTCGATGACCAGACCGCATTCGTTCAGCCCGGGCGCCTCGTAGTCGTCAAATGCGTCGCGCAGCCCTTGCCAGCCATCGGGCGCATAACCGATGCCGAAACGTGCCGCAATCTCGCCGGACAGACCTCGTCCCTTCAGGTACTCGATGGCGCGTGGTGTCTTCTTGAGCTGCTGCTTGTAGTGATTCGCGGCACGCGCCATCAGTTCGGTCAGCGAAGCGGCCTGCTGGCGGCGCTGTGCCATTTCCGGCGTGAAGTCCTCGCGCGGCACGGTCATGCCGGCCTGGCGAGCCAGTTCCTCTATCGCCTCCGGATACGGCAGGCCGGAGTATTCCATCAGGAAACCGATGGCGCTGCCGTGGGCGCCACAGCCGAAGCAGTGATAGAACTGCTTGGTCGGACTGACCGTGAAGGAGGGCGACTTCTCGCTGTGGAACGGGCAGCAGGCCTGGTAGTTGGCGCCGGCCTTCTTCAGCGGCACATGGCGCTCCACCACATCGACGATGTCGACCCGGTTAAGCAGTTCCTGAATGAAGGACTGCGGGATCATGCCCGCGCCCGGTCAGCCGCCAGCGCCGCCGAGTGCGGCCTTCACGAGTGCCGACGCCGCGGCCATGTCGGTCTTGCCGGCCAGCTTCGCCTTCAGCGGACCCATGACCTTGCCCATGTCGGCCGGACCGGTTGCTCCGACAGCCGCGATCACCTCGGCGATGACTGCACGAACTTCGTCTGCACCCATTTGCTGCGGCATGTAGGCAGTCAGGATTTCGAGTTCCGCCTTTTCCGCGTCGACCAGATCCTGCCGACCTGCGCTTTCGAACTGGCTGATCGAGTCGCGCCGCTGCTTGAGCATCTTGTCGATGACCGCGGTGACTTGTGCGTCGTCGAGCGCGATGCGTTCATCGACTTCCTTCTGCTTGATCGCCGCAAGCAGCAGGCGAATCGTGCCCAGACGCGCACTGTCCTTGGCGCGCATCGCCGATTTCATGTCTTCGGTGATCTGGTCCTTCAGGCTCATGGTCGAGTGCTCACAGCGGAAACAGTTGAAGGGGCGCAAGAAACACAAAAAGCCGAAGGCGCTGTGGAGCGCATCCGGCTTTTCGATTCAAGCCCTGCAGCCTTGCAGGGCCCGGCGATCAGTACAGCTTCGGCGGCAGGGTCTGGCTGCGCAGCCGCTTGTGATGGCGCTTGACCGCGGCAGCCAGCTTGCGCTTGCGCTCGGCGGTGGGCTTCTCGTAGAACTCGCGTGAGCGCAGTTCGGTCAGCGTGCCTGCTTTTTCGATGGTGCGCTTGAAGCGACGGATTGCCACTTCGAACGGCTCGTTTTCCTTGACGCGAATACCCGGCATGCAACAGCCCTCAATGGCGCGCCCGCTTTTCTGAATGAAAGCGAACGCATAACGGAAAGCCGGTGAGTATATCGCCTAGTCGGAGTTGTGCCAAGCCTGACCGACGTTGCGGCCCGTACAATGTGGGCTATGTGGATACTTGGCATCGAATCGTCGTGCGACGAAACCGGTCTGGCGCTCTTCCACGACGTGCGCGGGCTTGCGGCGCACGCCGTGCATTCGCAGATCGACCTGCATCAGGCCTACGGTGGCGTGGTGCCCGAGCTGGCATCACGCGACCACGTGCGGCGCATCGTGCCACTGTACCGTCAGGTACTGGCGGACGCAGGTATCTCCGCAGGCGACATCGATGCGGTCGCCTACACGGCCGGACCGGGTCTGGCCGGGGCGTTGCTGGTGGGTGCCGCGTTCGCGGAGTCGCTTGCGTTGTCGCTGGGCCGGCCCGCGATCTCCATCCATCATCTTGAAGGACATCTGCTGTCGCCACTGCTGTCGGCCGACCCGCCGGCATTTCCGTTCGTGGCGCTGCTCGTGTCGGGCGGCCATACGCAGCTGATGCGGGTGACCGGCGTCGGTGCGTATGAGTTGCTTGGCGAAACGCTGGACGATGCGGCAGGCGAGGCGTTCGACAAGACCGCCAAGCTGCTTGGCCTGCCCTACCCGGGTGGCCCGGCGCTCGCTGCACTGGCAGAGCGTGGCGTGGCGGGCCGTCTGAAGCTGCCGCGCCCGATGCTGGGCAGCGGCGATCTCGATTTCAGTTTTTCCGGCCTGAAGACCGCGGTACTGAATCGGGTCAACAGGGGCGTCGAGGACGCTGCCCGGGCAGACCTCGCGGCTGAGTTCCAGGAGGCGGTGGTCGATGTGCTGGTCGCAAAATGTCTTGCCGCTCTGCGCCACACCCGCCTGACCCAGCTGGTCGTGGCCGGAGGTGTCGGTGCAAACCGGCGCCTGCGCAGCCGGCTGGATGTCGAACTCGCGCAACGCCGTGGCCGCGTTTTCTACCCGGAAATTGAACTGTGCACGGACAATGGCGCGATGATTGCCTTCGCAGGTGCGTTGCGGCTGGCGGCCGGCCTGGCCAACGCGTCGACCGGCGGCGAAATCGCGGTTCGGCCGCGGTGGGCGCTCGATACGATCTGATCGTATCGGATCAGCCGGCTGCGGTTTTCTTGCGTCCTATCCGGCTTTCGCTGCCATTCATCAGACGGCGGATGTTTTCGGCGTGGCGCCAGATCAGCAGCCCGGCCATCGCTGCGAATGCACCGCACACCACGGCCGAGCCGGTATAGAGCAGGCCGGTGATCGGGGCGCTGCACGCGGCGAGCAGCGCGGCGAGCGAGGAGTAGCGTGTGATGGCCGCAACGCCTACCCAGATTCCAAGTGCGATGACCCCAGCCGGGGGTACGGCAACCAGCATGACGCCGGCCGCGGTCGCGACGCCCTTGCCGCCGCGAAAACCCAGCGTGGCCGGGAATACATGGCCGACGAACGCCGCGACGCCCGCCAGCAGGGCTGTCGTGTCGCCCATGCCCAGTGCGCGCACCACCCATACTGCAACGCAGCCCTTCAGCGCGTCACCAAGCAGGGTGAGGATCGCCGCTTTCCTGTTGCCGGAGCGCAGTACGTTGGTGGCGCCGGGGTTCCCCGAGCCGTAGGTTCGCGGATCGGCGAGTCCGAAAATTCTGCTGGTGATGACGGCGAAGGGGATGCAACCGAATGCGTAGCCGATGACGAGAGCGAGGGCGATGCTTGAAGCGGTATTCACGATATGCGACGGGCCCGACGTAGAATCCGTTCATTCTAGTTCCACACGGGCAGCACGCGAGTCATGGACTGCATATTCATAGAAGGCATGAAGGTGACCGCTTCGGTCGGCATCTACGCCCGCGAAAAGGCACATACGCAACAGCTGGAAATCAGCATGACCTTCGGCGTGCCGGATGCCGCAGCGGAAAACGATGACATCAACGACACCATCGACTACGCCGAAGTGGTCAATCGCATCCGCGCAGAACTGGGGCAGCGCCACTTCAACCTGCTGGAAACGCTGGGCGAATTCGTCATCCACATGATGCTCGAAGATTTCAAGGCGTCATGGGTGAAGATATCGATCGCCAAGACCGGCATCATGAAGGACGTACGTCAGGTCGGTGTGACGATAGAGCGGGGCCGTTCGCCGACAGCCTGAAGCCGCCCGCGGCGGCCTCATGTGCCAGCAGCCAGCGCTTTATGCCGGGCAGGAATCCGGTCGTCGAATGCGCGAAGCCACCCAGCCTGCCGCCGGCCGCAACGATGCGGTGGCAGGGAATCACGACCGGAAAGGGGTTGGCGCCGCAGGCGCCGCCCACCGCGCGTGGTGAACTGCCGAGCTGCGCTGCGACGTCGCCGTAGGTCAAGGTACTCCCCGGTGAGATCGCCCGCATCACCTGCCAGACCGCGCGTTGATGCGGCGTGCCCGTGGCGACGAGTGGCAGGTCGAACGGGGTCAGCGGATCCCGCAGATAGGCCGTGAGCTGGGTAGTGACCTCGCGGCCAAGGGCACAGCGCGCACTGCGCTTCAACCCGGCAGGGAGAAATTCGATGCTGGCAACCATGTCGTCCGCCAGCCGAACGCCGAGTGCGAAGCCGGGTGCGTCAACGATGACGTCCCAGTCGCCGTCCGACGTGCTCATGGAACGGAACGGCCGGCCAGCAACTGGACCTTCAGATCGTCCTGCGTGGGTACCGGGCCGATCCAGACCGCGAGCAGGCTGCGAAAGAAGTCTTCGCCTTCGATCATGGTGCTCGAGGGCTGACCATCAACCACAATGCGCGTGCCTCGACCGGGTATCCAGTCCAGCGCCAGCCGGCTGCCCGACTTCACCGCCCCGATCGCCAGCACCTGTTCCGAAAAAGCCTTGATGCGCGGCTGCATGGCTTCGTACTCGTCGCGTGGCAGGTTTTTCTTGATGCCGCGGATCAGCGGCTTGTTGAAGTGCTCGGCCGGTACATCGACCATCGACACGATTTCGATCCGTTTGGCGCCCGGCACTGCCATGGCGCTGTCGAGACTGTCGGCGGGTGCGCCCAGATAGAGCCCGATGGCGTACGCCTTGAGCGAATAAAGGCTGCGAATGCCTTCGCCATTGAGCTTCAGTGGCGCATCGGCGACGCGGGTGACGGGTTCGAAACGCTGTATCGCGGGCTCTGCGGCATGCAGTGGAACCGCAACGCAAAACAGGACAACGACCAGCGCGAGGACGCGTGACGGCATGCGGAACTCCGTTTTGGCGGGCACCCGATTATCGCGCGCAGTCGGCCGATGGCAACGTCGAAGTGGCAAAGATGACAGATTTATTGATGAAAGAGCCTTAAAAAACAATCGCAACCTATTGTTTTTCATGTCTTGAGATGCAAAGATCGAGGGCCTGAATATTCAGTTGCCGCATGTTTCGGCGGCCGGGAGAGCACATGAGAACAACGACGAGGTCAGCGTGGCGTATCCGTCCGACGTCCGCTTCAGGTCTGCGACGATGGCTGTACCTTCCGGCCGTCGTGCTGTGGTTGGGTAGCCAGGCGCATGCGCAGTCGGTCAACGAACAGGCGGCAGCGCACATCGAAGCCGGGCGTCATGCGGCGGCTTATGCCCTGCTGGCGCCACAGGAAAGCGAACGTGCCGGCGACCCGCAATTCGATCTGCTGCTCGGCATTGCTGCGGTCGAAACCGGTCGTCATACGCTGGCGGTATTCGCACTCGAACGGGTGCTGGCGCTGCAGCCGGACAACGCGCGTGCACGCGCCGAAATCGGTCGCGCCTATCTCGCGCTCGGCGAATCGGCGAGCGCAAAACGCGAGTTGCAGGCGGTGCGCGGACAGAATGTGCCGCCGGAGGTCGCACGCTCGCTCGATCGTCTGCTGTCGGCGATCGATCGTGCGCCGACCGCGCCCAGATCTTCCTTTTCCGGCTTCGTCGAGGCAGCGGTCGGGCGCGATACCAACGTCAACAGCGCCACGTCAGCCGGCTCGATCGCGATTCCCGGACTGATCGGCGACTTTACGCTGACCGGCGACAGCCGCAGCCGCGACGCGTGGTTCTCGTCACTCGCCGGCGGCTTCAATGCGCGAATTCCGGTCAGCCAAGAGTGGGCGGTGGTGGGTGGTGCGTCCGGTGCAGGTCGATTCAACGGCGGTGAATCGCGCTTCGACACGACCGCGGTCGATGGCAATGCCGGCGTTGCCTGGACACGTGGGGCCAACCGCGTCACTGCGGCGTTGCAAGGCGGCATCTTCGAGGTGGACAACGACAAGTTGCGCGACTACACCGGACTCAGCCTGCAGTGGCAGCACACGCACGACGCGCGCAACCAGACGACCGCATTCATGCAGCACGTGCGTCTGCGCTACGACGGCAGCAACGACGTGCGAGACGTCAACCGGAACATCTACGGCGTCGGTCACGCCCATGTGCTGCAGGGTGGCAAGACGATGATGTTCGGCAGTTTCTACCTGGGCAGTGAAACCGGTCGCAACGATCTGCCTTCCGGCGTCAATATCGCGGGCAATGATGTCATCGGCTTCCGTGTCGGCGCCCAGCACACGCTCGACCCACGCTGGCTGCTGTTCGGTGCGCTCGCTCATGAAGCGCGTGATTACGAGAATGCCGACCCCTTGTTCCTGCGCGTGCGCGACGATACCTTGACCACGCTGTCGCTCGGCGCAACCTATGCGCTGACCGAGCGCTGGTTGTTGACGCCGTCCGTCACGCTGATGCGCAACGATTCCAGTTTCAGCGTCAATGATTATCGCCGCGGCGTTGCGCAGTTCGCCGTGCGCCGTACGTTCTAGGAGATCGCCATGACCCGGATTTTCAGGCCAGTCCCGCTGGCGCTCGCCATGGCGGCCGCGTTTCCGCTCACCGTCCATGCAGACAGCGCGGCGCGCGTCGAGTTCACCGCCGGCGAAGTCCGTGCGGTCGCGGCCGACGGACGCAGTCGTCCGCTGACGCGCGGCGCTCAGGTGGGCAGTGGCGACACCATCGACACCGGCAGCGGACGTGCCCAGATGCGCTTTACCGACGGGGCACTGGTGTCACTGCAGCCGCAGACACAGTTCCGCATCGACCAGTACGCATTCGCCGGCAAACCGGACGAAGACCGCGGCTTCTTCAACCTGCTCAAGGGCGGTCTGCGCACCATCACAGGGCTGGTCGGCAAGGCGAATCGCAGCAATTACAAGCTCACCACGTCGGTCGCCACCATCGGCATCCGAGGTACCGAGTTTTCCGTGGCCTACGGCAACAGCATCAATGTCACGACCGGCGATGGCGCCGTCGATGTCTGCAACGGCGCCGGATGCCTCACGGTCGAGGATGGCCAGAGCGCCTACGTGGCCGACCAGAACTCGATGCCCGTCATCATCGAGGTGAAGACGGACCTTCCGCCCCCGCCGCCGTCGAACGCGTCGGGTGGCGTCGAACCACCGGTGCGCGATGAAGTCTTCCTCGTCGGCGAGGAACGCGATGACGACGGTGACCTGGTCACGCTGGACGGACTGGACCCGCAGGGTGACCTGCAGTCGGGCGATGGTTACTACGTGTATGGGCAATACACCGAACAGTACGGCGGCTATGGCGGCCTGGTCACGCTGAGCGATGTCACCACGGCGTTCGAAGGCAGTGCGCTCAAGTCAGCCGACAGTGGCGATGGCGGTCTGCTGACGGCGGGCACCGTCGTGCAGTCGGCACAGGACGGCATCATCGGCTGGGGCCGCTGGGCCAGCGCGTCGTGCGCCGGCTTCTCGTGCGATGGCGATGACATCGTCGACCTGCATTACGTCACCGGCCGTGCCACGCCGGATCTGGCGGCGCTCGGCGGCATCAGTGCAACCTACAGCCTGAGTGGCGCAACGACGCCGACCGCTTCCGGAGGCGCACCGGGCGGCGCGGTCAGCGGCACGCTGCTGGCCGATTTCACTAATTACACGGCTGATCTGGATCTCGGGGTCACCGTCAGTGCGGTCACGTTCAACGTCTCCGGAACGGGATCGATCAATTCGGGTACGGCGGCCATCTCCGGCTCCTTCGACAACTGCAGCGGCTGCGGCAGCACGCCCAACGGCAGCTTCCATGGTTTCTTTGCCGGCCCCGCAGCCGAGCGGGCAGGGGTGGTGTACTCCTTCGACAGTGCCATCAACGGCATCGACAAGGTGACGGGCGCCGCGGTGTTCGCCAGGGGCGGTTCGAACCTGGGCAACTGACGGCGCGCGGCAGTCGCCCTTTCGGCGGCCCGGCACTTCCGGGTCGCCGACCCCCGGCTTTTGGCGTTCTGTTCCGACGCAGCGCGAACGATCTCCGTGCTGCGCGGTCATGCTCCGTCGGCATTAAAAAAAACGGACACCACGCACCATGCCCCATCACACCCCGCTGATCACGACCATCGTCGGAGGTCTGGTACTGGCGTTCATCTTCGGCTCGCTGGCACACCGCTTCCGCATGCCGCCGCTGGTCGGCTACCTCGTCGCCGGCATCGCGGTCGGTCCGTTCACGCCCGGCTTTGTCGCCGATGTCGCGCTGGCGCAGGAACTGGCCGAAATCGGCGTCATCCTGCTGATGTTCGGCGTCGGCCTGCATTTTTCGCTGAAGGACCTGATGTCGGTGAAGGGCATCGCCATTCCGGGGGCGATCGCGCAGATCGGCATCGCCACGCTGCTCGGCATGGCACTGGCCTGGGCGATGGACTGGACCGTCGGGGCCGGCATCGTGTTCGGTCTCGCGCTGTCGGTCGCCAGCACGGTCGTGCTGCTGACGGCGCTGCAGGAACGGCGGCTCGAAACCACCCGCCGCGGGCGCATCGCCATTGGCTGGCTCATCGTCGAAGACATCGCCATGGTGCTGGCGCTGGTGCTGATCCCCGCCTTCAGCGGTCTGCTCGGTGGCCAGGGAGAGGCGCTGAGCGGCGATGCGCTGCTGAAGACGCTGGCCATCACGCTGGGCAAGGTGGCCGCTTTCGTCGTCGTCATGCTGGTGGTCGGGCGCCGGGTGATCCCCTGGACGCTGGAACGCATCGCCGATACCGGCTCGCGCGAACTGTTCCGCCTCGGCGTGCTGGCCATCGCGCTTGGCTTCGCGCTCGGCTCGGCCTATGTGTTCGGCGTGTCTTTCGCGCTGGGCGCGTTCTTTGCCGGCATGATCCTCAGCGAATCCGAACTGTCGCACCGTGCGGCGGAAGAGTCGCTGCCGCTGCGCGACGCGTTTGCCGTGCTGTTCTTCGTGTCGGTCGGCATGCTGTTCGATCCGTCCATCGTCGTGCGCGAGCCGCTGCTGGTGCTCGCCACCGTATTCATCATCGTCATCGGCAAATCGATCGCGGCGGCGGCCATCGTGCGTGCCTTCGGCCATCCGCTGAGCACCGCGCTGACGGTGTCGGCCAGCCTGGCCCAGATCGGCGAGTTCTCTTTCATTCTCGCCACGCTGGGTCTGTCGCTCGGGCTGCTGCCTGAAACCGGGCGCGACCTGATACTGGGCGGCGCCATCATTTCCATCCTGCTCAATCCGCTGCTGTTCGTTGCGCTCGACCGGCTCAAGCCCTGGCTGGAAGCGCGCGAAGGCACGGCGAGCGCGGTCGCGCCGGATCCTGCGGCCGCGACCGAAATCGAAGGTCATGTCGTGCTGGTCGGCTTCGGCAAGGTCGGTCACCGCATCGTGATGGCGCTGCTGGAAAGCGGGCGCAAGGTGGTCGTCATCGAGGACCATGCGGAAGTGGTCGAAGCACTGAACGGTGACGGCATCCCTGCGCTGTACGGCAATGGTGCGGCACCCGGCATGATGGAAGCGGCGCGCATCGAGAGCGCGCGTTTCCTGCTGGTCGCCATTCCGGATGCGCTGGAAGCCGGTCAGATCATCGAGCACGCCCGGCGCATCAATCCGGACATCGAGGTGATTGCGCGTGCCTACACGGACGCCGAACTGGCGCACCTGGAAAAGCACGGCGCGACGCACACCGTCATCGGTGAGACCGAGATCGCGCGCGGCATGGCGCAGCGGGTCATCGACGCGATGGTCTGAGTCAAAGGATGTCTCAAAGGGTGTCGATGAAGTTGCGGATGCCGGCCAGCAGCATTTCGATCGAGATCGCGCACAGCAGCAGTCCCATCAGACGCTCCAGCGCAGCCGTGCCGCGTTCGCCGAGCCGGCGGATCAGCGGTCCGGCGGCCAGCAGCACGACCGTGGTGACGGCCATGGCGGCGCTCATCGCGCCCAGCCACGTGTAGAAGCGTTCCGGCTCGCGCGATACCAGCAACATCACCATGGCCATCGCCGACGGTCCGGCGATCAGCGGAATCGCCAGCGGCACGATGAACGGCTCGCCACCCGACCACTCGCCGAACACGCCGTCCGGCTGATGAAAGATCATGCGCAGCGCGATCAGGAACAGCAGCACGCCGCCGGCGATGCCGAGCGAAGTTTCCGACAGCTGCAGCACGCGCATGACCGATTCGCCGGCATACATGAACACCACCAGCGCCAGCCAGGCCGCGCAGCACTCGCGCAGGATGACCCGTCTGCGACGTTCCAACGGGACGTCCTTCATCAGCACCGTCATCACCGGCGCATTGCCGAACGGATCGAACAGCAACAGAAGCAGGATGCTGGCGGACAGGAAGCTATCGGACACCGGTCGTCAGGGACAAGGTTCGAGGTTCAGGAGGCAAGGTGCCGGACGCGGGTGCCACCCGTTCCGCCCGGGCTTCATCAACTGCGTATCTCGCCGTCGCCCAGCACCACCCACTTCTGGCTGGTCAAGCCGTCGAGGCCGACCGGGCCGCGCGCGTGGATCTTGTCGGTCGAGATGCCGATCTCCGCACCCAGCCCGTATTCGAAGCCATCGGCGAAGCGGGTCGATGCGTTGATCATCACCGACGCGGAATCGACCTCGCGGATGAAGCGCATGGCCCGCGTGTGGTTTTCGGTGACGATGGCGTCGGTGTGCTGCGAGCCCCAGCGGTTGATGTGATCGATCGCGTCATCGAGCGAATCGACGATGCGCACCGCGAGGATGGGCGCGAGGTATTCGGTCGCCCAGTCTTCGTCGGTGGCGGCCGTCATCGCCGGCACCAATGCGCGCGAACGTTCGCAGCCGCGCAGTTCCACGCCCTTGCCGAGATAGATGTCGGCCAGTCGACCCAGTACGCGCGGTGCGGCCGCGACATGCACAAGCAGCGTTTCCATCGTGTTGCAGGTGCCGTAGCGGTGGGTTTTCGCGTTGTCGGCGATGCGCACCGCCTTGTCGTCATCGGCGAATTCGTCGATATAGACATGGCAGTTGCCGTCCAGATGCTTGATCACCGGCACCTTGGCATCGCGAGAAATGCGCTCGATCAGGCCCTTGCCGCCGCGCGGCACGATCACGTCGACGAACTGCGGCATGGTGATCAGCTCACCCACGGCTGCACGGTCGGTGGTATCGACCACCTGCACTGCGCTGTCAGGCAGGCCCGCCGCGACCAGACCTTCACGTACGCAGGCGGCGACCGCCTGATTGCAGCGTGCCGCTTCCGAGCCGCCGCGCAGGATGGCGGCGTTGCCGCTCTTGAGGCACAGCGCGGCCGCATCGGCCGTCACGTTCGGCCGCGCTTCGTAGATGATGCCGATCACGCCCAGCGGCACGCGCATCCGGCCAACCGTGATGCCGCTCGGCCGGCGCTTGAAATCGGTCATTTCGCCGACCGGATCAGGCAGCGCAGCCACCTGTTCCAGACCGGTCGCCATCGCTTCCACACCCTTGGCGGTCAGCGTCAGGCGGTCGATCATTGCCGCGTCGAGACCGTTGTCGCGCGCGGCGGCTACGTCGGCCGCATTCGCTTCGAGCAGCTGCGGTGCGCGCTCACGCAGCAGTGCGGCGATACGCATCAGCGCATCGTTCTTCACCGCGGTCGACGCCTGCGCGACGACGCGTGACGCGGCCCGGGCCTGACGGCCCAGCGTATTCATGTAGTCCTTGATGTCCATCTTGTGTCCTGGCGTGCCCTGTAACGGTGACTGCGGGTAAAGGCGGATGAAAGCAGAAAGCGCGGCGGTGTGCCACCGGTTTATGGCGGAGGAGGGGGCGGAGCGAAGCCCGGCAACAATCCGTCTCCCGCATACCGCCGCCCGCATGCGTGGCAACGCTCAGCGCGCGCACACCCTGAGCGCGATCTGCAGGAACTCATCCCACACATCGCCGCGTGCAACCCCCTTGATCATGCGGTCGAGCCGGGCCGCCTGCATCAGCGCCGTACGCGTGGCACCGGACGACAGCCGCGCGAGTGCGCGTCGGTAAGGCGACTGTCGGGCGCCGAAGATGCGCGCGGTCGCGAGGGCTTCGTCGGCGCTGCGGCCGGCGTCCATTTCGGCCCGCGCGATGGCCAGCGTGCGCAGCTCGGCCACGATGATCCACAGCACCAGCGGCGCAGCCACGCCTTCGGCGCGCAGGCCGTCGAGCAGCCGGCTGGCCCGTGCTGCATCCCCGGCCAGCAGTGCCTGACGCAGGTCTTCCACGTCGTAGCGCGCGACGTCCATCACCGCGTTGCGCACCTGTTCCAGTGTGAGCCTGCCCGGTGGATGCAGCAGTCCGAGCTTCATCACTTCCTGATTGGCAGCCAGCAGATTGCCTTCGACATGGGTCGCCATGAACTCGAGCGCGTCCCGATCCGCGCTCTGCTGCTGTCGAGCCAGGCGCGCGGCCAGCCAGTCCGGCAGGCGGTCGAGCGGCGGTGCGTTCAGCTCCATCACGACGCCGGTCGCAGACAGTGCGCCAAACCAGGCGCTCTTCTGCGCCTTCCAGTCCATCTGCGGCAGCGTGATCAACGTGACCGTGCCGGCGGGCGGGCTGGCCGCAAAGCGCGTCAGCACGTCGCCGCCGTCGCGCCCCGGCTTGCCGGTGGGAAGGCGCAGGTCGATCAGCTTGTCACCCCCGAACAGCGACATGTTGCCGGCCGCTTCGGCCAGCGCCGACCATTTGAAGTACTGCGTCACGACCAGCACTTCGCGCTCGGTGAAGCCGCGCGCGCGCGCCGCGGTGCGGATCGAATCCGCCGCTTCGATGACCAGCAGCGGTTCGTCGCCGTGCAGCACGTAAAGCGGCGCGAGCGTGCCCTTCAGGTGGCTGTCGAGCTGTTCGGCGCGCAGCTGCATGCGGGTCAGACAGGCCGCTTCTTGATGGCCTGAAGACGGCGAAGCAGCTGCTGCACCACATCAGCCTGCATTTCGGTGTACAGCAGCAGCTCTTCTTCCTGCTTGGCCAGCACTTCGACGTCGTTGAAGGTCAGGTCGCGTCGCACTTCGATCGTCGACACCGGCGCGATTTCCTCTCCCTTCGGGCTCCGGACCTTGAAACCGAAGCGCTGCCGCAACTGGTATTCACGCACCCGGCCGGCAGAGTTCAGGCTCAGGATGACCTTTTCGATCCGGTTTTCGGTGATGTCGATGACGGCTTCGGCGTCCTTCATTTCATCGGTGACGCGGGTCGTGCTCTGGGCGTTGATGGCGCGCCGGATCTGTGCGGTCATTTCCGCGTAGGGGCTGGCATTGATGAACACGGTTGCGAACGGCAGGTCGCGCACGCCGCGCAGCTGGAAGCCGCAGGCGCCGAGCAGCAGCGCGCTGCCGGCGGCGGCGATCAGGCCTCGGCGGACCTTGGAGTCAGGGGCAGTCAAACGTTTCTCCCGCGTCAGCACACGATATTGATCAGGCGGCCCGGCACCACGACCACTTTTCTTGCCGGCTTGCCTTCCATGAATTTCTGCGCTGCTTCGCTGGCCAGGGCCTGCGCCTCGATGGCGTCCTTCGATGCGTCTGCCGCGACGCGCAGGCTGCCGCGCAGCTTGCCATTGACCTGCAGCACCAGCTCGACTTCGTCCTGCGCCAGCGCCGATTCGGCCGGCTCCGGCCAGGGCGCGTTCAGGATGTCGTCGCCGAAGCCGCAGTCGCGCCACAGCACGTGCGTGATGTGCGGACAGATCGGCGACAGCACGCGCAGCAGCATCGACAGGCCTTCGCCGATCACTTCTGCCGCAAGCGCGCCGTCGCGCGGCGCCTTCTCGAGCGCATTGAGCATTTTCATCGCGCCCGACGCGACGGTGTTGAACTGCTGCTTGCCCAGATCGTAGCTGGCCTGCTTGAGTACCAGATGCAGCTCGCGCCGCAGATCGGCCAGCGCAGCGGGCAGCTTCGCGCCGTCGAGCGTGGGGCGGGCCGGCACCTGCGCACGCAGCTCGGCGTCGAAGCCCTGTGCGAAGGTCCATACCCGCTTCAGGAAGCGGTGCGCGCCCTCGACGCCGGCGTCGTTCCATTCCAGCGTCTGTTCCGGCGGGCTGGCGAACATCATGAAGAAGCGTGCCGTGTCGGCGCCGAATTCGTCGATGATGGATTGCGGATCGACGCCATTGCGCTTGGACTTGGACATCGTGCCCATGCCCTGGAAATCGACCGGCTGGCCATCGGCGATCAGCGTGGCACCGGTGATGCGGCCGGCGTCGTCGCGCAGCGGCGTCACCTCTTCCGGCGCGTAGTATTCGATGCCGCCCTTGTCGGTGCGGCGCGAATAGATGTGGTTCAGCACCATGCCCTGGGTCAGCAGGCGGCCGAACGGTTCGGTCACCGTGGTCAGTCCCATGTCGCGCATCACCTTGCACCAGAAACGCGAATACAGGAGGTGCAGGATGGCGTGCTCGATGCCGCCGATGTACTGGTCGACCGGCATCCAGTAATTGGCACGCTCATCGACCATCGCGCCGTCGTTGCCGGCCGAGCAGTAGCGCGCGTAATACCAGCTCGAATCGACGAAGGTGTCCATCGTGTCGGTTTCGCGCTTGGCGGCGGCACCGCATTTCGGACAGGCGACATTGATGAAGTCGTCGCGCTTGAGCAGCGGGTTGCCCGAGCCATCCGGAATGCAGTCTTCCGGCAACACGACCGGCAACTGCTCGTCCGGCACCGGCACGTCGCCGCAGTGCGCGCAGTGGATGATGGGTATCGGGCAGCCCCAGTAGCGCTGGCGCGACACGCCCCAGTCGCGCAGTCGCCACTGGATCTTCTTTTCGCCCCCTTTTTCGGCGAGATCGGCCGCCACCGCGTCGACCGCCGCTTGGTAACCCAGGCCGTCGTACCGGTCGCTCGCGGTGCATACGCCGTCTTTCGAGGCGTACCACTCGGCCCATGCGTCGGTCGAGAACACCTTGTCGCCGAGCGAAATCACCTGCCGGATCGGCAGGTCGTATTTCTTCGCAAAACCGAAATCGCGCTCGTCGTGCGCCGGCACCGCCATCACCGCGCCGTCGCCGTAGCTCATCAGCACGTAGTTGCCCACCCACAGCGGCACGGCTTCGCCGGTCAGCGGATGCACGACGGTCAGTCCGGTCGGCCGGCCTTCCTTGTCCATGGTCGCCATGTCGGCTTCCATCACCGAGCCGTGCTTGCACTTTTCGATGAAGGCAGCCAGTTCGGGGTTGTGGCGCGCGGCATGCGTGGCCAGCGGATGCTCGGCGGCCACGGCGCAGAAGGTGACGCCCATGATGGTGTCGGCGCGGGTGGTGAACACCCACAGCCTGCCGTCGTCGATCAGCGCGCCACTGTCGTCGCGGATGTCGTGCGTGAAGGCAAAGCGCACACCGGTGCTCTTGCCGATCCAGTTCGCCTGCATGGTCTTCACGCGTTCGGGCCAGCCCTCAAGCGTGTCGAGATCGTTCAGCAGTTCGTCGGCGTACTGCGTGATGCCGAGGTAGTAACCGGGAATTTCGCGCTTTTCGACCGGCGCACCGGTGCGCCAGCCGCGGCCGTCGATCACCTGTTCGTTGGCCAGCACGGTCTGGTCGACCGGGTCCCAGTTCACCACCTGGGTCTTCTTGTAGGCGATGCCCTTTTCCAGCATGCGCAGGAACAGCCACTGGTTCCACTTGTAGTACGAAGGCTGGCAGGTGGCCAGTTCGCGGCTCCAGTCGATGGCGAAGCCCAGCGACTGCAGCTGCTGCTTCATGTAGGCGATGTTGTCGTACGTCCACTTCGCCGGCGGCACCGCGTTCTTGATCGCCGCGTTCTCGGCCGGCAGACCGAAGGCGTCCCAGCCCATGGGCTGCAGCACGTTGTAGCCGCGCATGCGGTGGAAGCGGGTCAGCACGTCGCCGATGGTGTAGTTGCGCACATGGCCCATGTGCAGCTTGCCCGACGGGTAGGGGAACATCGACAGGCAGTAGTACTTCGGGCGGCTCGCGTCTTCGACCGCCCTGAAGGCGTGCGTCGTGTCCCAGTGCTGCCGGGCGACGGCCTCGACGGCGGACGGCGTGTAGGCGGAGGTCTGTTTCTGTTGCATGGCGCGGGTTTGCAGCGAGGTTAGGGGTGCAAACCCGCGATTATAGGCTGTGCGGACCTCAGGCAGAGGACAGCTTGCGCGGCGCCAGCCGGCTGCTCATCTGCTCGATCAGCGCCTTTTCGGTCTCGCGCGCGAGCGACAGCGTGACCTGCGGATACGGGATTTCGTGGCCCCGCGCATCGAATTCGGTCTTCAGCCGGCGCAGGAATTCGCGCTTCACCTCCCACTGCGCCAGCGCCACCACCTTCAGCCGGGCGCGCAGCGTCACGGTGGATTCGTCCCACGACTGGACGCCGGCGATGTCCAGATCGCCCAGTATCTTCGGTCCGAGCCGTTCATCCTCGCGCAGACCGGCGGCGACCTCCTTCATCACTTCAAGAATGTCATCCACCCGCTCGCGGTAGTGCACGCCGACGTCGAACACGGCGTGGGCGAATTCGCGCGAGCGGCTGGTGACGGTGGTGATTTCACCGTTCGGCACGAAATGCACGTTGCCTTCGTAGTCGCGCAGTCGCACGTAGCGCAAGGTCACTTCTTCGACTGCGCCATCGTGGCCGGCGATGCTCACCACGTCGCCGACCCGGATCTGGTTCTCGAGCAGCACGAAGAAGCCGGCGAACAGGTCCTTCACCAGACTTTGCGCCCCGAAACCGATGGCGATGCCGGCCACACCTGCGGTGGCGAGCAGCGGTGCGACCGACACGCCGAGCACACTGAGCACCAGACCGCCGGCGATGACGAACACCACCACCGACGCGGCATAGCGTGCGACCCGCACCAGCGTGTCGATGCGCTTGACGTCTTCGCTGCAATCGGTGCGGTTCTTCAGCGCGGCGTACACGAGATTGATCGCGCGCCGCGCCGCCAGGCGCAGCCCCCACGCCAGCAGCAGGATGAAGCCGAGCCGTATCGACAGGTCGAGCAGCAGCGGCAGGCGTTCCATCGCCCAGCCGTAGAACCAGGTGGTCCATTGTGTCCATTCGGCCATTCTTGTGTTCTCCCTTGCAGTGAAGTCATCTTTCCCGACACCCTCATGTCGTGTCGGTTCCCCTCGTGATGACATCGAAAGCGGGCGCCGGGCCGGGTGCGGGCCGGTCGTCGCCCACCGCTGCAGTGGCGGGCTGCGCGGTTAGAATCGGCCGGATGAACGCAAATCCGCTCCTCGCCGGTCTGAATGAACCGCAGTTCCAGGCGGTCACGCTGCCCTCGCAATCGGCACTCATCCTCGCCGGTGCCGGCTCCGGCAAGACGCGCGTGCTGACCACCCGGCTTGCCTGGCTGATTTCCACCGGTCAGGTGTCGCCGCACGGCATCCTGGCGGTCACCTTCACCAACAAGGCGGCCAAGGAAATGCTGGCGCGGCTGACCGCCATGCTGCCGATGAACACGCGCGGGCTGTGGATCGGTACCTTCCACGGGTTGTGCAACCGGATGCTGCGCGCGCACTGGAAGGAAGCCGGCCTGCCGCAACTGTTCCAGATTCTCGATTCGGCGGACCAGCTGTCGGCCATCAAGCGCCTGCTGAAGGCGCTGAACATCGACGACGAGAAGTTTCCGCCGCGCGAGCTGAGCTACTTCATCAATTCGGCCAAGGAACAGGGCCTGCGGCCGCACGAAGTCGAAGCCTTCGACGACTTCGCGCGCCGGCGCGTCGAGCTGTATCAGGCCTACGAGGCACAGTGCCAGCGAGAAGGCGTGGTCGATTTCGCCGAACTGCTGCTGCGCTGTTACGAACTGCTGACGCGCAACGAACCGATCCGCGCGCACTATCAGCGGCGCTTCCGCCACCTGCTGGTCGACGAGTTCCAGGACACCAACGTGCTGCAGTATCGCTGGCTCAAACTGCTGGCCGGGCTGGGCACCGAACATCAGGCAGCGGTGATGGCGGTCGGCGACGACGACCAGAGCATCTACCGCTTCCGCGGCGCCGAGGTCGGCAACATGCGCGACTTCGAGCGCGAGTTCCGCGTCGACAACGTCATCCGGCTGGAACAGAACTACCGCTCGCACGGCAACATCCTCGATGCGGCCAATGCCGTCATCAAGCAGAACACCGGCCGGCTGGGCAAGAACCTGTGGACCGAAGCGGGCAGCGGCGAGCCGCTGCGCGTGTACGAGGCGTTCAACGACATCGAGGAAGCGCGCTGGGTGGTCGAGGAAATCAAGGCGCTGATCAACGACGGCGCGGCGCGCTCCGACATCGCGCTGCTCTATCGCAGCAATGCGCAGTCGCGCGTGCTCGAGCACGCGCTGTTTTCAGCCTCGATTCCCTACCGGGTCTACGGCGGCCTGCGTTTCTTCGAGCGGCAGGAAGTGAAGCACGCGCTGGCCTACATGCGACTGATCGCCAATCCGCACGACGATACCGCCTTCACCCGGGTGGTGAATTTCCCGACCCGCGGCATCGGCGCCCGCTCGCTCGAACAGCTGCAGGACGCCGCGAAGGCGTCCGAGTCCAGCCTGTACGGCGCGCTGAACCTGCTGACCGGCAAGGCGGCGCAGTCCGTCGGCCATTTCATCGATCTGGTCGATCAGCTGCGCTTCGCGTGCGAAGGGCTGACACTGCCCGAAATGGTCGAACAGGTGCTGGAACTGTCCGGCCTGCGCGCCCACTACAAGACCGAGAAGGAAGGTCAGGAACGCATCGCCAACCTCGATGAAATCATCAACGCGGCGAGCAACTTCATCTCCGAAGAAGGCTATGCGCAGGTGGCGGCCGAAGACGAAGCCGCACCGCCTGATCCGCTCGCCGCCTTCCTGTCGCACGCTTCGCTGGAAGCCGGCGAACACCAGGCGGACGCCGGTCAGTCGGCGGTGCAGCTGATGACGGTGCATTCGGCCAAGGGTCTGGAATTCGATGCGGTGTTCCTCGGCGGACTGGAGGAAGGTCTGTTCCCGCACGAAAACTCCATCCTCGAGCGCGAAGGTCTGGAAGAGGAAAGGCGGCTGATGTACGTCGCCATCACCCGCGCGCGCAAGCGGCTCTATCTGTCGTTCGCCCAGTCGCGCATGCTGCACGGCCAGACCCGCTACAACCTGCGCAGCCGCTTCTTCGACGAGATTCCGGCGGAACTAATGAAATGGCTGACGCCGCCGGCCACGGCGCGTGGCTTCGGCAGCTTCGGCAACGCGGCGGTGCCGCCGCCGCCCGCCAGCAGCAACCCGCGGACCTTCGGCAGCGGCCGCAAGTCGCCGTCGAGCAACGACACCGGTTTTCGCATCGGCCAGCAGGTCAGCCATGCGAAGTTCGGCAGTGGCGTCATCGTCAGTGCGGAAGGGTCCGGCTCGGACGCCCGGGTACAGGTCAATTTCGGTCGCGAAGGCGTCAAGTGGCTGGCGCTGGCCGTGGCCAAGTTGAGCGCCGTCTGACATGACCCGGCGCGTCGCCCTCCTGTTCCTGGCGCTGCTGTCCGGTGCGGTCGGGCAGGTCGCGGCCAGCGATCAGTGGCGCACCGCGCATCTGCGGGGCGAATGCGAAGCGGCCCTGACCGAGGCGCGCACCGCCGCGGACGCAGGCAGCGCCGAGGCCCTGCTGCAATTGTCCGACTGGCATTTCTTCGGCACCTGTCTCGACAAGGACGACATTGCGTCGGCGCGCTTCGCCCTGCAGGCGGCGCAGGGCGGGCTGCCGCGCGCCCAGGCGGTGGTCGGTCAGCTGTATGCCAGCGGCCTCGGTGTCGAACGCGATGACGCCGAAGCGCGTCGCTGGTATCTGCTCGCGGCCGACGCCGGCGATGCCGAAGCCATGCTGCTGCTGGCGCGCCACCTCGAAGCTGACACCACCAATCCGGTTGCGGCCGATGTCGCGCTGGCCTGGGCCAACCGCTCGGCCGAAGCCGGCTATGCCCCGGCGTTCGTCCATCTGGCCCAGCTGTACAGCGGCGGCGGTGCGCAGACCGACTATGCAAAGGCGGCGCAATGGCTCGAACGGTCCATCGAGTCCGGTTACAAGGACAATGGCGTGTGGGTGGCCTATTCCTGGGCCTGCCTGAACCTCGGCCGCTACGATGATGTGCTGCGCGCGGCCGATCAGGTACCGAAGGAGGCCGCTGAATACAAGGCGGCGCAGATCAACCGCGCGCATGCGCTGTTGCTGAATGGCCAGATCGGCAATGCACGCGAGGTCTATGCCGCCAACCTCACGCTGCGCGGCGAGGACGAGTTCCGTCGCATCCTGCGCGACGACTTCGCCGAGCTGCGCCGCTCCGGCCGCGCGCACCCGGCGATGGCGCGAATCGAGAAGCTGTTCAACACGCAGCCCCTCGAAAGCCTCCCTGCGAAGCAATGAGCCGGTCGCGCAGTTTCGCCGACCGGAATCGCCAGACAGGATGACGCGCCGGTATCGATCTTGCCTGCGTCAGCTGTAGCGACGCCGCGAAAGCAGCGATGCGCCCAGTCCGATGCCCAGCAGCGCGAGTGTTCCGGGTTCCGGAACGCCATTTGACGGGTCGGGAGGAATCGTTCCTGATTCGATGCGCAGTTTCTCCGCTACGGCCGCACTGAAATCATCGAAGCTGGACGCTCTGGTGAAGAACCCGTCGTCCGTGATGACGTTGTCGCGGTAGAAGTTGGCGACTCCGGTGGTGCCGATCGGCAGACCATTGATCACGATGTCCGCTTCTTCGGCACGGGTGCGCGCAGCCTGGCTGGCTGCCGTACCGCTCGTGCCGTCGCCCGATACGTCGATCACGACATTGGTCGTGCCTTCGAGCGAGCCGCCCGTCGCGAGTTCGAGCAACAGCAGATCGAGCGCACGGTTCGTGCCGGTATGTACGGCGGTACCGCCGGCGCCCGGGCGCGCAAAGGTATCGAGCGCGTCCGCAAACGCATTGATTTCCGCTGTCGACGAGAGGATGCGGAAGGTGTCAAAGGTCGTGGTGAAGAAGTTGCTGCTGAAGAACACAACATTGACAGCAGACTTTCCGTTCGCGCCGCCCAGCAGATTCGACTGGATCGTTGGATCACGGAAGGCGTTGGCATACCCGTCCATCTGCAGGTTGTATTCCGAGAGGACGATGCTGCCGGAAACGTCGATGACAAGTGAAAGCGCGAGGTCGACGGGTGCAGCGCTCGACTGCGTGCTCCCGAACAGCGCAGATCCGGCCAGTGCGACCGACAGCGATATTTTTCTGATCTTCATGGTTACTCCGGAAAAGTGACGGGTCATGAAAAAGTCTTTGTGATGGATGGCGGGTCAGCCATCTTCGAGGCGAACAGCAATATGCATGCCCAATTCGTGCGCTACGACGCCAAAGTTTTTCTTTTCAGTACTTTGCGTACGAAAGATCTGATTCCTTCGAGATGTGAAGCGCGTGACGAGTCGTGGCTTGTAAAGTATCCCGACACACACTTTCCCGTGTTCATTTGCCGGGCATATTGATGCACGGGAGGAGATGAGATGCGAACGGACCGCTATGCGGCTTACATCGAACTGGCGCGTCACCAGATCGAAGGTGAGGACTATCGCGTGACGGTGCTGCGACGTGGCAGCGGCATCGCGGTGATCGCGCCGCACGGCGGGCGCATCGAACGCGGGACGTCCGAAGTCGCGCGCGCAATCGCCGGCGAGGATCTTGACCTGTATCTGTTCGAAGGCTGCCTGCCGTCACTCAATTTCGAAACCCTGCATCTGACCAGCCGGCATTTCGACGAGCCGCGCGCGCTGGCGCTGATCGCGGGCTGCCACACGGTGCTGGCGGTACATGGCGTGGCCGATACCGGCGAGCGGGCGCTGCTCGGCGGGCGCGACGGCCTCCTGGCCTGCGCGATCGCCGACCGGCTGTTCGTACGCGGCGTGCGCGCACAGGTGTCGGGTCATCGTTACCCCGGTCGCGATGCCGCGAATGTGTGCAACCGCGGATCGAGCGGGCAGGGCGTACAGCTTGAATTGAGCGACCGCCTGCGCGGCGGGCCGCTGGAACCGGCAGTGGTCGAGGCGGTACGGCTGGCGCTGCTCGACAGGCTGAGGTCCTAGCTGCCGCCGCGCAATGGCGCCGCCAGATCGCCGGAGCAATTCAGGTATTGCGCCGTGACATCGCGCGGAGCCGGTCCGGTGAACGGGATTTCGATGTCGCCGCCGACCTGTCCGAGCACCAGCGTGCCGCCGAAGAACATGAAGTTGCGCATCAGCGTCGCCCAGTCCAGCCGCGCATCGGCTTCGAAGCCGGGCAGCGTGAGCAGTCCTTCGTTCGGTACCAGCAGCACGGCAGGTCTGAACTGGCCGATTTCAAGCCGGGCCAGCACCGGCAGCGCACCGCCGCCGGGAGGGGGCCGGACTTCCACCCGCGCCGCGACGTCGTCACCGACCCGTTCGCGCAGGATCTGGATGTCCCAGCCCTGTATCGACACCGCACTGCCGCAGCGACGCGGCCAGCCGCTGTCCAGACCGACCACCGCACGATAGCTGCCGGCCGCGCTGGCGGACACGGTGCCCAGACATAACAGGAGGAAAAGAAGACGGCGAAGCATGGCGACTCAGACAGGGCGAAGCGGCTGCGAGTTCGGCCGCTCGGTTACCGCCGCCACCGCCTCCGCAGCCGCTGTGGCGCATCGGACGCGATCATCGTGACCACTGCGACTCCGGCGATCAGCGGCTTTCGAGCAGTTCGTACAGCGCGACGAATTCCTGGGTGACCTTGTGGCTGGGGGCGAAATGGATCAGCGGCTGCGCCGCTTCGTGCGATTCCTTCACCTTGACCGATGACGACAGCGTGGCTTCGAGCACCGGCAGGCCTTCGTCGCGCAATTCCTGCACCACGCGCACCGGCAGGCTGGAGCGCGCCTGGAACTGGTTCACCACGATGCCTTCGAGCTTCAGTCCTTCGTTGTGGTCGCCGCGGATTTCCTCGATGTTCTCGATCAGCGTGTACAGGGCCTTGCGCGAGAAATCGTCGCAGTCGAACGGGATCAGCACCGACTCGGCAGCGATCAGCGCACAGCGCGAGTAGAAATTGAGCGCCGGCGGCGTGTCGATATAGATGTTGTCGAAGTCGTCGAGTGCTTCCAGCGCTTCGCGCAGCTTGTAGATCTTGTAGCGCGACTCCAGCTTGTTCTCGAGTTCGGCGAGTTGGGGGCTGGCACTCATCACGGACAGACCCGGGAGCCCGGTATCGCTGATGAATTCGGCCGTGTCGCGTGGCGTGAGCTTGAAATTGAGGATCTGGTCGAAGAAGTCGGCCGCACCCAGCTCCACCTTGTCGGCGGCATCGCCGAGCAGGTAATGGCTCGAATTGCACTGCGTATCGAGATCGATCACCAGTGTGCGTTGGCCGCGCGTGGCACTGATGGCGGCCAGATTGCAGGTGATCGTGGATTTGCCGACGCCACCCTTCTGGTTGAACACGACACGACGCATGACGGACTCCGGTGGACTCGAGCCTGCATTCTGCCAAAACCGACGGTGCAGTGCACCATGAACTTGGCCGGTAGAATCCGTGCTCATGTTCAGGAACCTGCCCTCCCGATGACCGATTTCGCTGTACGCATGCACCGTAACGGTGGCCCCGAGGTGTTGCAGTACGAGGCGGTCGAGCCGTGCGACCCCGCGGCGGGCGAGGCGCGGGTGCGTCAGCATGCGATCGGCGTCAATTTCATCGACATCTACTACCGTACCGGGCTCTATCCCATGCCGCTGCCCGGCGGGCTGGGGCTGGAAGCTGCCGGCGTAGTCGAGGCGGTTGGCGAGGGCGTGACCGACATCGCACCCGGCGATCGCGTGGCCTATGCCGGCGGCCCGCCCGGTGCCTACGCCTCGGTGCGCAACCTGCCGGCCGATCGGTTGGTACGCCTGCCCGACGCGATCGATTTCGACACCGCCGCGGCCTTGATGCTCAAGGGGCTGACTGCGCACTATCTGCTGCGTCGGACCTGCCGCATCGAGCCGGGTGACAGCGTACTGCTGCACGCTGCGGCCGGTGGCGTCGGTCTGATTGCCAGCCAGTGGGCGCAGGCGCTCGGCGCGACGGTCATCGGCACGGTCAGTACGCCGGCCAAGGCTGAACTGGCTCGTGCCCACGGTTGCGCCCACGTCCTGACCGATGTGGCAGCGGCTGACCTGCCGGCGCGGGTGCGCGCGCTCACGGGCGGCAAGGGCGTGCGGGTCGTGTACGACGGCATCGGCCGCGACACTTTCATGGCCTCGCTGGACTGTCTCGCCCCGCTCGGCATGATGGTCAGCTTCGGCAACGCGTCCGGACCGGTCGCGGCTTTCGAACCGGCCATGCTGGCGCAGAAGGGCTCGTTGTTCCTGACCCGGCCGACCTTGTTTCATTACGTTGCGCAGCGCGCCGACCTGCTGTTCGCCGCCGACGAGGTGTTCGCCCGGGTGGCCGATGGCACCGTGCGTGTCGCCATCGGGCAGCGTCATGCGTTGAAGGACTGTGCACGTGCGCATGAAGCGCTCGCGGCGCGCCGCACTACAGGTTCCCTTCTGCTTGCGCCGGAGTGAGATGTGGCGAGGGCGTGGGCGGAACACACCGTGCCCGGCATGGCACGCCGATTACCGATGGACCTTGCGGAGCATTCCCGATGAAGTTTCTGTTGTCGCTGCTGGCCTGCTGTTGCATGCTTTCACCCGCCATCGCGCAGACGCCTGCCCAGACGGCCTTTCTGAAGGCGGAAACGCGCAGGATCGAAGATCAGTTCGTGCGTCGCATCGTCGACATCACCCGGCTGCCCGATGCGCAGGTGCGCTCGGCGATGCCGGCGGAAGGCCGCATCACCGACCCGGCCGCGCGCGTGGTGGCGGCCATTGAACAGCAGCGTGGCCAGCCGCTGAGCGACGCGCAGAAACAGGCCATCGCGCAGGCCGATGAGGAACGTCGCAGCGCGCTGGTTGCCGCGCGTGCTGCAGCGAAAGACAAATAGACGCGACCCGCACATGCCGCGGGCAACAGCAGCAGGAGGCCAGCAGCACGGCCGTGACAGGTAACAGCGATACCAAACAGCCATCACAGCAGCGCTGGCCGGGAGAAAAACGATATGGGATCCAAGGTGTGCGCCATTGTCGGCATGGGAACCGGAGTCGGTGCTGCGGTGGCACGGCGCTTCGGTGCCGAAGGCTATTGCGTGGCGATGATTTCGCGCAATGCCGGCAAGCTCGAGCGCTATGAACACGAACTCGCCGCGCGCGGCGTGACGGCGCAGGGCTTCGTGGCGGACGCCGGCAGCGATGAATCCATCCTGTGTGCCATCGAAAGCATGCGCCACGCAATGCCGCCGCCCGAGGTGCTGGTGTTCAACGCCGCGGTGCCGCGCGAAAGCGCACCCTCCGTGCTCGACCCGGAGGCGCTCGCGGCCGATCTGCGGATCGGCGTGCTGGGCGCCCTGATCGCGGCGCGCGCCGTGCTGCCGGCGATGCGCGCGACCGGCCAGGGCAGCATCCTGTTCACCGGCGGCGGGCTGGCGATGGAACCGGTCGCGGCGGCGGCCTCGCTGTCGGTGCAGAAGGCGGCACTGCGCAATCTGGTGTTCAGCCTGCATCAGGAGCTGTCGCCGGCCGGCGTGCATGCGGCGATTGTCACGATTGCCGGCGTGCTGCGCGAAGGCAGCCTGCTCGATTCGGCCCGTGTCGCCGACGCGTTCTGGACCCTGCATTCACAGCCCGGCGGCCAGTTCGCGCGCGAAATAGTGCTCTCCTGAGCGTACTTTCCCGAGCGCATTTTTCCGAGATTGCTGCATGTATAGCGTACTGGTTGCAAATCCCAAGGGCGGTGCCGGCAAGAGCACGCTGTCGACCAACGTCGCGGCGCACTACGCCACCCAGGGGGCCCGGGTCATGCTGGGCGACATCGACCGCCAGCAGTCGGCGCGTCACTGGCTGGCACTGCGTTCGCCGCTGCTGGCGCCCATTTCCGGCTGGGACATCGAACCCGACCTGCCGGCCCGACCGCCGCGCGGCACCACCCACGTGGTCATCGACACACCCGCCGGTCTGCGCGGCAAGCGGCTCGAAACCATGCTGCGCAGCGTCGATCGCATACTGGTGCCGGTGCAGCCGTCGATCTTCGATATCCTTGCCACCGGCGAATTCCTGAACGAGCTTGCGCAACACAAACGCATCAGCTCGGCGCGCGTGCGCATCGGCATCGTCGGCATGCGGGTCGACACGCGCACGCGCGCCGCGCAGGAGCTGGAACGTTTCTGCGCCGGGCTCGATCTGCCGGTGCTGGGCTATCTGCGCAATTCGCAGCTGTACGTGCAGACGGCCGCGCACGGCATGAGCATTTTCGACCTGTCCCGCTCGCGCGCTCAGACCGACCGCGAACAGTGGCAGCCCATCATCGACTGGCTGGATTCCCCATGAACAACCCGAACAGCAAAAGTCTGGCCGTCGTGCGCAACAGTTCCGAGGAAGAAGGCATGAAGGCACGCATCCTGTGCTTCGCCGGGAGCACACGCGAGGCGTCGTTCAACCGCAAGCTCGCGCTGGCGGCGGCCCGTGCCGTCGAAGAGGCGGGCGGTGAAGCCACCTTCATGGACCTGCGCGACCATCCGCTGCCGCTGTACGACGGCGACCTCGAAGCGTCGGCCGGCCTGCCGCTGGGGGTGCGTCCGCTGAAGGAACTGTTCAAGTCGCACCACGGCCTGTTCATCGCGTCGCCGGAGTACAACGGTTCTTTCAGCGCGGTGCTGAAGAACACGCTGGACTGGATTTCCCGCCCGGCCGGCGACGAAGCCGGTACGGTGCCGTACGCCGGCAAGGTGGCCGCACTTGCCGCCGCCTCACCGGGCGCGCTGGGCGGCCTGCGCGGTCTGGTGCATCTGCGGGCCGTGCTGCAGTCGGTCGGCGCGCTGGTGCTGTCCGAACAGGTGGCCGTCGGCGGGGCGTCCTCGGCCTTCACGTCCGAAGGCCGTCTGGCCGACGAGCGCCTGCAGCAGATGCTGGACCGCACGGCAATGCGTCTGGTCGATGTGGCGGCGCGCCTGCGCCCCTGATTTCTTTCCGCTGATTTTTCGTCCGACTTCAGGAAGCAACAATGAAATACCTGCGTGTGCGCCATCAGGGCGCCGAACGGCTGGGCCGCATTGCCGGCGACTCGGTTGAACTGCTCGACGGCGATCTGTTCGGCGCGCCTCGCGCGACCGGCGAAACCGTGCCGCTTGCCGGCGTCGAATGGCTGATGCCGTGCGTGCCGTCGAAGATGATCATCATCGTGAACAACTTCCACGCGGCCGTGCAGAAGGCCGGTGGCAGCGTGCCGTCCGAGCCGCTGTTCCTCGTGCGTTCTCCGACTGCGCTGAACTGGCACGGCCAGCCGATCCCGAAACCGCTGGCCTTCGACGGGCGCGTGTTCTACGAGGGCGAACTGGGCGTGGTCATCGGCAAGGTCGCCCGCAACCTGGACGAGGCGCAGGCGGCCGACGCCATCTTCGGCTACACCTGCGTCAATGACGTGAGCGCGCTGGAACTGGTGGACAAGGACCCGTCGTTCGCGCAATGGACGCGCGCCAAAAGCTTCGACGGCTTCGGCTGCTTCGGCCCGGTCATCGAAACCGATGCGCTGCCGGCCGATGCCGAAGTGGTCACCACGGTCGGCGGGCGCGAGCGTCAGCGCTATCCGGTGTCCGACATGATCATTCCGCCGGTGAAGCTGGTGGCGATGATTTCGCGCGACATGACGCTGCTGCCGGGCGACGTGATCTGCTGTGGTACGTCGGTCGGCGTACTGCCGATGAAACCGGGCAGCACCGTCGAAGTGACGGTCACCGGCGTCGGCACGCTCAGCAACGTGTACGCGCCCTCTGACTGAACGACCTGCGTCAATACGGCCCGGCCGCGTCTGATGCACCCTTGACGAATGGACGCCCACGCCGGATTGCCTCACCTGCAGCCGCTGCTGCTGTTTCTCGCCATCGCCGGTCTGGTGATGCCGCTGCTGGCGCGCGCCAGGGTCAGCCAGGTCGTAGCGTTCCTGTGCGCGGGTGCCCTGGTCGGTCCGCATGGTCTGGGCCGGCTGGCCGCTGACCAGCCCTGGCTGGGGGCGCTCACCATCGCCGACGGCGAGGGGGTGCGCGGTCTGGCCGAGCTGGGCGTCATGTTCATGCTGTTCGTCATCGGTCTCGAACTGTCGGCACGCCAGCTGTGGTCGCTGCGGCGCTGGGTGCTGGGCGTGGGCAGCGCGCAGTGGCTCGGCACCGGCGCGCTGATCGGCGGCATCGCGCTGGCCTTCGGGCACGGCTACGAAACGGCGCTGGTGCTCGGCCTCGGCCTCGCGATGTCATCGACCGCGGTGGTGATGCAGCTGCTCGAAGAAGCCGGTCAGACGCGTTCGACGGTCGGTCGCACGAGTTTTGCCGTGCTGCTGCTGCAGGATGTTGCCTTCGTTCCGCTGCTCATCCTGCTCGGCCTGATGGCCGACGATGGCGCAGGCGGAACGGTGAGCGGCTTCGCGTGGCTTTTGTTGACCGCGCTGGTCAAAGCGGCGCTGGCGGTGGCGCTCATCCTGCTGCTCGGTCGGCTCGTGCTGACGCCGCTGTTCCGCCGCGTGTCGGTCACCACGCAGGCCGACAGCTTCATGGCGCTGACGCTGCTCGCCGCGCTCGGCGTCGCGGCGCTGACCGGCAGTGCCGGGCTGTCGATGGCGCTCGGCGCCTTCCTGGCGGGGCTGATGCTGTCCGAAACCGAATACCGCCACGCCGCGCTGCAGGCCATCGAACCGTTCAAGGGCTTGCTGATGGGGCTGTTCTTCGTGTCGGTCGGCATGAGTCTCGATCTGGTGACCGTGGCCGCCGACGCGCTGTGGCTGGTGGGCTCGGTGATCGGCCTGTACGCGCTGAAAAGCGCCGTGCTGTTCACGCTGTTCCGCCTGTTCGGCCTGGCTCGCGGTGACGCGGCCGAGGCGGCGCTGTTGCTCGGTCAGGCCGGTGAATTCGCGCTCATCGTCATCGGCATCGCGCTCGGCGCCGGTCTGCTGGATGCCCGTACCGGCAATTTCATGTTGCTGGTGGCCACGCTGAGCATGTTCATGACGCCGCTTGCGGCAAAGGCCGGTCGTGCGCTGCACCGACGCTTCGATCGCGCTGCGGACACGGCGGGCGAAGGTGCGCCCGCGCGGAGCCTGCCCGCGCAGGAGGATGTGGTCATCATTGCCGGCTTCGGCCGGGTCGGGCAGCGGGTGGCGCGTGTGCTGGACCGCGCCGGTCTGCCGTGGGTCGCCATCGAACGACATGTCGCCGCAGCGACGCGCCACCATTCCGAAGGCCGGCCGGTCGTCGTCGGCGACGCCGGCAGCCCGTCACTGCTTCATCATCTGGGCGCCGGTCGGGCCCGCGCGCTGGTGGTCACGATGGATGATCCTGCTGCGGCGCGGCACGTGGTGCGCAGCCTGCACGCTGAATTCCCGGCGCTGCCGCTGATCGCGCGCGCGCGAGATGGCGCACATGCTGCCGAACTGCGCGCAGCCGGCGCCAGCGAAGTCATTCCGGAGGCGCTGGAAGCGGCGCTCCAGCTGGGCGATCACGTGCTGGCGCAGCTGGATGTGTCGCCGGCACGGCGCGGCGAACTGATCGACGCCGAACGCCGCAGCGCAGACTGAGCACTTTTGTGCCGCGTCAGCGCTTCACGCCCGGCGGCAGCGCCGGCTTCAGTTCGGTGGCACTCGGCTGCACGTGGTCGTGGCCTTCGATCACCGGATGCTCCTGCCCGGCATGCACCTTGCGCTGCGACGGCTGAACGCCGATCGGCATCGCCAGCTTCTGTTCGGTGGCGCTCTGCGGTACATGGTCGTGACCTTCGATCACCGGGTGCTCCTGCCCGGCGTGCACCTTGCGTGTCGACGGCGTGACGCCGGGCGGCAGCGCAGGCTTGCTGCCGACGTTGGCCGGTGCCTTGTCCTTCAGCGCGTCGGCCGGATGCGCCGAACCGGCATGGCCCGACGCGGCGTCGGCCCATGCGGTCGTACAGGACAACGCGGAAAGTGCCAGAGCGGCCCAGATCCTGTTCATGATTGCTTCCTTCCGGTAGTGAGTGATTGCGACCAGTGTGCGCCTCTGACGCGCTTGTCGCATTGACCTGACTCAAAAGCATTGCGCGCAACCGGTTGTCGCAACACGCCAGCCGGGTGCGCGGCGTATTCTTCTTCGCGCCATGCCGCCCGCCCAACCTGTCCTGTTCCTGCACGCCAATGGCTACCCGGCCGGCGTGTACCGCCAGTTTCTCGCTGCACTGGCGCGCCACCACCCGGTCGGGGCGATCGACGTGATCGCCGCCGCACACGGCCCCGGCCGTGGCTGGCGAAACCTGCTGACGCAGGTGCTGGCCCGGGTCGACGCGCTGCCGGATGAACCGCTCGCGCTGGTGGGGCATTCGATGGGGGGCTATCTGGCCGCCATGGCTGCCGCACGCCGGCCGACGCGCGTGATGCAGGTCGTTCTGATCGATGCGCCGCTGGTCGGCGGCTGGCGCGGGGCAGTGCTGACGGCATCACATGCCAGCGGCCTGTCGCGCAAGGTGGGTCCGGCGCCGATTGCGGCCCGCCGGCGCATGCATTGGACATCGCGCGAAGACGCCCGGCGACACCTGGCCGACAAACCTTTCGTGCAGCGCTGGGCGCCCGGCGTGCTCGACGATTTCCTGGCCGCCGCACTGACCGATCACCCGGATGGCGGGGTCACGCTGACCATTGCACGCGAAGCCGAGCGCGACATCTACGCCACGCTGGCGCACCGAGCGGCCCTGCGTGCCGTGCGCACGCTGCGCCGGCGCGGCACGCCCATCGGTTTCGTCGCCGGCAGTCAGTCGGAAGAACTGCGCCTCGCCGGCCGCGACGCCAACCGTGCCTTCTGGGGTGAGGGCTGGCGCGAGCTGGACACCGGCCATCTGGTACCGATGGAAGCGCCGCAAGCATGCGCCGCGGCGGTGCATGCGCTGCTCGGCGAACGTTGAACCCGCGCCGTGTACTACGCCTTGGCGTGCGTGGGCATCTGCCCGGCGTATCCGACCGACCGTACGTCCTTATTCGTCGGCGAACTCGCAGTGCCCGGAACCCAGCTCGACCGCCTGGGTCGCGGCGCGTCTTGCCGCTTCGAACATCGATTCGATGCCGATGTAGCGCGCGTCGCCCAGCGCGATGCCGGCCGCTGCGGCGATCACGACCTCGCTGTCGCCCACGCGCAGCGTCGCGGTCAGTTCCTGCATCAGGCGCGCCGCGAGTTTCGATACCGCCGGAATCAGTTCGTTGGAGCCAGCCAGTTCGCGCGCGGCCTGACCGGCCCGGAAGTCGGTCAGCAGCACCGCGAACTGATGCTTTTCCAGATAGCTCACCGCGGCACCCGGATAGCTGACCGGACGGAAGCGGCGCGCCACCTCGGCCAGCACCTGTTCGGACACTTCCTGGCTGTAATGTGGCACGAGATCTTCCATGCCGAACACATCGACCCACAGCAGTGCGAACGGCGCGCCACTGACCTGGAACTGGTGCAGCGTCCACGCCAGCAGCGCATCGAAGATGGGCCGGCTGGTCATGCCGGTGCGCGCTTCGAACCACATGCGGCGGCGGGCGCGCTCCTCGGCGCCGCGCCGCTCGCTGACGTCGGTGATGAAACCTTCGATCACCAGCAGTTCGCCCTGCGAAGAGAACACGCCGCGCCCCTGTTCCCATACCCACAGATAGACGCCGTTGACGTCGGCGATGCGGTAGGAAATCTGATACGGCTTGTGCTGCGCCAGATTGGCCTGCACCTGCGACCAGACGAATTCGCGGTCTTCCGGGTGGATCAGGCTGCCGAAGGCCACGCGGCGGTTGTCGACCAGTTCCCAGGGCTCGTATCCGGTCAGGTCGACGCAGCCGTCGCTGACGAATTCCATGGTCCAGTCCGGATCGTTGCGGCCGCGATACACCATGCCCGGCACGTCGGCGAGCAGCGTGTTCAGGTAGCGCCGGCTGGAGCCGAGCTCTTCGCTGCGGCGGCGCCGCGTGACTTCGGTCAGCGTGCCGACGACGCCGGCCAGATCGCCGTCGGGCAGGGTGCATGACTGTGCGCGCAGCATGACCCAGAACACATTGCCGCTGGCGGCCACCAGACGCACTTCGCTGACCAGCTGGTCGAGCTGGCCACTGGCCACTGGCCACCGACCGCAGCGACTTTTCCACCCCGTCGCGCTCCTCCGGGTGCACGGCCGCGCTCAGCAGGCGCCCGCGGCAGTCGGCGACGCTGCGGCCGGTCAGCCGCTCCCAGGCGCGATTCAGATAGGCAATGCGGCCTTCGGTATCGGTCTTGAACAGCACCAGATCGATCTGGTCCAGCACCACCGGCATGTCATGCTCGCTGTCGTCGCGCGCCGGCACGGCCGCCGCATCCGGGCTGAACTGGATCAGCAGGCTTCCGGGCACCGCCGGCAGCGGCGAAACGCTGGCGTGCAGCTTCACCGGCAGACCGGTCGCACTGACCATGCGCAGCATGCTGTCGGCGGCCGTCGGGGTGCTGCCGGCAGCGATCGCGTACAGCGAAGCGAAGCGGGCATGATCGACCGGATGCAGCAGATTGGTGAATGGCAGCCCGACCACTTCGTCGGCACGGCCGCGGTAGTCGAGCAGCGCCAGAAAAGCCTGGTTGGCGAAACTGATGGTCGGTCCTTCTATCGTGACCGAGGGCGATGAAATGTTGTGGCACAGTTCACCCGCCCATTGCGTCTGTTGTGCAGTGGCATCGGGGCGCCGGCGCAGTGGCGCATCGGACCATGTCTGTCGCCGCAACACCAGCACCAGCAGCAGTCCGCCCAGTCCGACCGCGGCAGGCAGGCCGTAGGCCGCGCTGCCGCCGTGCCAGGTACCGACCACGGCAGCAAACATCAGGGCGAGCGTCCACGCGGAAAACAGATACAGGGCCATCGTGATTCGTTTCCTTTCAGGCGCCGGCAGGCGCTACCCGCTGTATACCGGATTGACGGCCATGCTGGCCGGCTGCGCGCTGTGCGCGGCGCTGGCCTTCTGGGGCAGTGTCGAAACGGAGCGGCAGTTTTCGCAGGTATTCGGCCGCATGGTCGCACTGTGTGCCGCGCCGACGGCGGCCGAGGCCGCGCTGTGCGAGGTGGTGGCCGGTGTCGAGCGTGCGTTGCTCGAACGGGTGGCCGTCATGCTGCTGCTGCAGGGGCTGTGCGTGCTCGCGATCGTCGTCGGTTGCGCGCTGATCGCGCACCGGGCGTATCGCCTGCTCGTCTGCCGCAGCGAGGCCGCACTGAGCCTGATGCCCGAAAGCAGCCGCGCGCGCGGGCGCGACGAGATCGAACGGCTGGTCGAAAGTCTGGCAGAACTGACGGCGCGCCAGGCCGGGCTCGAGGCGGAAGTGCGCTGGCGCCAGCAGGTCACGGCCGAACAGTTGCGGCGCAAGGCGCTGGAATTGCAGACGCTGCATCAGGTGGCGCGCACCTTCACCAACAGCGAAGTGTCGGCGTTCAGCCTGCTGGGCGGCCTTGCCCAACTCGAATCGGCGCTCGGTGCGCGCACCGTCGCGCTCAGTCTGGGTACCGTCGCGCGGCAGGCCCTGGGCGCTGACGCCGTACTGGCGACCCATGGCGAGCCGGCCATCCTTGCGCAGCTGGCCGGCCAGCCGGCGGCGCGCGAAATCACCGCGCGTGTCGTGCCGCCGGGTGCAACCGGGCCGACCTGTTCGCTGGTGCTGCCGGTATGCCGCGGCGATCTGGCGCTCGGCACGCTGGTGGCCGAATTTCCCGAGCATGCGCGGGTCGATGACCCGCAGGTCAAGCTGGCCGAAAGTTTCGCCCATCTCGCCGCGCTTGCGCTGTCCGGCGTCAGCCGCAGCCAGGAGGAAAGGCGGGTGGCATTGATGGAGGAACGCACGGCGATCGCCGGCGAACTGCACGATTCGCTGGCGCAGTCGCTGGCCTACATGAAGATCCAGGTGGCCCGGCTGCAGCGCGGTCTCGACCGCGAAAAGCACCCGGCCGATGTGGCGCAGGCGGCGCGCGAACTGCGCGAGGGGCTGTCGGCCGCCTACCGCGAGGTGCGCGACCTGATCGCAGCGTTCCGCGTGCGCATGGGCCCCGGCGGGCTGCTGTCGTCGGTGCAGGCGACGGTCGACGAGTTCGCGCAGCGCAGCGGCCTCGACATCAGTTTCGTGCACGATCTGGGTCGCTGCCAGCTCGGCGTGAACGAGGAGTTCCATGTCATGCAGGTGATCCGCGAAGCGGTGTCGAACACGGTGCGTCACGCACGGGCCTACCATATCTGGATCAGCATGCATTACGGTCCCGGCCATCTGCTCACCGCCATCGTGGATGATGACGGTCGCGGCCTGACCAATCCCTACGCAGAAAAGAACCATTACGGCCTGTCCATCATGCGCGAGCGCGCCAGCTCGCTCGGTGGCGAGGTTTCGGTGGTCCACCGGCCGGGCGGCGGCACCCGGGTGCAGCTCGCCTTTGCGCCGCAGAAGCTGCCGGCCGACAATCTTTCCGAAGTGACGACATGAGCATACGCATACTGCTGATCGACGATCATCCGCTGTTCCGCAAGGGCGTGGCCCAGCTGGTGCGTGCCGATGACGAACTCGAACTGGCCGGCGAAGCCAGCGACGGTGTGAGCGGTCTCGCGCTGGCCGCCGAAACCGACCCCGACCTGATCCTGATCGACCTCAACATGAAGTCGGTGAATGGCATCGAAACACTGCGCCGGCTCAAGGCAGCAGGCGTGCGCGGCCGCTGCGTCATGCTGACCGTGTCCGACGATGAACGCGACGTGCTGGATGCGATGAAGGCCGGCGCTGACGGTTATCTGCTGAAGGACATGGAACCGGAAGAGCTGTGCCAGCGCATCAAGCAGTCGGTGGCCGGCACGATGGTGCTCGACGGCAGTGTCGCCGGCCTGCTCGCCCATGCGTTGAACGCGCCGCCCGCGGCAACCCACACCGATCTCACCGAACGCGAGCGCGAAATTCTCGGCCTGCTGTCGGACGGGCGCAGCAACAAGGAAATTGCACGTGTGCTCGGCATTTCCGATGCGACGGTGAAGGTGCATATCAAGCACGTGCTCAGCAAGCTCAACATGAAAAGCCGCCTCGAGGCGGCCGTGTGGGCGCTGCAGAACCCGCAGTTCCGGCGCGCCGCCGCCCACGACTGAGGGGTGCGGCGCCGTCTCGCGCCAGCCTGACCCTGAAAGGAGAACCGGCAGACGACAGCCCCGGGAGGCTGCCGTCTGCCGGCGGTGCTGCACCGACGGTGCGCGTCTGCTCAATACACGGCCAGGCTGTGCGACACCACGACCACCACGACACCGGCGGCCAGCGTCACGTAGGGCAGCATCCCGGCGCGCTTGCCGCCTGACGGCAGCTGGTCGTTCAGGTGCATGTCCTCGATCATCGCATCCGGGAACTGCCCCTTGTCCTGCACGTAATGGCGATACAGGAATACCGGGATGATCAGCGACGCGAACACCAGACCGGCCGTCAGCGTGCCGGCGCCGTAGATGTCGGCACCCAGACCCATCAGCGCGAGATTGACGAACGCAAGTACCACGCCGATGCCCAGGATGATGTTCGGTGCCTTGAACGGACGCTCCCAGTCCGGGCGGTCGATGCGATGGATCCAGCCGGAGTTCAGGTTCAGGAAGTTGAAGATGATGTAGCCGACGTTCGAGCAGGCCAGCACGAACACGTAGTCCGACAGCATCAGCAGGATCAGGTTGAACCCGAGGTCGGTCCACATCGCACGCGTCGGCGCGCCATGTTCATTGACGTGCGACAGGTAGCGCGGCAGCCAGCCATCGACCGACGCCTGGTACAGCGTGCGCGAAGAACCCGCCATCGACGTCATGATCGACAGCAGCACCGCCAGCACCAGCATGACCACCAGCACGTTCGCCACCACTTCGCCGCCGCCCACCATGTGCGACATCACACTGGCCACGCCCATGCCGCTGTACACGTCGGGCGCGAGCATGCCGCTGTAGACCGCCGGCGAGGACACCGTACCATCCGCCTCGACCACCGGCGGCGTCACGACCTCACCCAGACCGAGGTGACCCTGGAAGGCCAGCGGCACCAGCGTGAACACGACGATGCACAGCAGACCGGAGAACAGGATCGCCTTGAAGGTGTCCTTCTTCGGGTCCTTGAACTCGCGGGTGTAACAGACCGCGGTCTCGAAGCCGTAGGTCGACCACGCGGCGATGAACAGGCCGCCGGCCATCAGCGTGATGCCCGCCATGTTCCATGATCCATCGACCACCAGACCGTTTTCCCACGCGATGGGCACCATCGGCGAGAAATGGGTGGACGGCATGTCGCCGGACAACAGCGGCACCAGCGCGATCAGCATCAGCGGGATCAGCGCCGTGATGCCGAGCACCATGGTCGTGCGCGCAGAGCGCAGGATGCCGCCGTGCTGGATGCCGAACACCGCCAGCAGCAGCACGACACCGACCAGGAAGGTCGCGTTGATGCGCAGTTCGAGCCCGGACTTGATGAATCCGAGATCGACCAGCGTCAGCTGCCAGGTGTTGATCGCCGCATCGGCCGGGAACAGCGCGCCAAGAATGTAGCCCGCCGCCAGCCCGGAACCGATGGCCAGCACCGGCGACCAGGCGAACCAGTTGCACCACACCGATACCGGCGCAATGATCTTGCTGTAACGCACCCAGGCCACTGCACCGTACACCGACGCACCGCCTGACTTGTGCGGAAACAGGCCGGCGATTTCGGCATAGGTGAAGGCCTGGATGAAGCCGAAGCCGATCGACAGCGCCCATATCATCCACGATGGCTTGCCTACCGTTGCCGCGATGGCGCCGATCGAAAACAGCACCAGCGCCGGCACGCCGCTGGCCACCCAGAACGCACCGGTCCAGTCGATCTTCCGGTGCAGTGAAGCACTTTCGGCACGGCTGGCCGATCGTACCGGTGCAGCTCCGATCACATCCGCATTGCTGCTCATGTCATATCCCCTTTAGCGAAAAGGGCTGCATCGCGGCAGCCCTTCGGTCATCAGAATGTGCGCTTGACGTACAGCAGCCACTTGCTGTCGCCGGTGTCCTTGCAGCGCGTTGCCGCGCCGCCGACGTTGTCGCAGATGGTGTAGAAGTTCTTGTCGGCATTGGTGTCGACATAGGCCACGGCGGCCTGCCAGCCCCCGTCGAAGTTCTTCGTGATGCCGACCTTCCAGTCGGTGAAGTCGTAGTCGTCGTAGTTCTTCACCTTCTGATGACCGACGTGCAGGTTGGCGATCCAGCCCGGCATGAACTCATAGTTCGCGTTCGCTTCCAGATAGTCGGAGCCGTCCGAGTCGGCGCCGAACGCCTTTTCGCTGAAGCCGAAGTAGTCGGTGACGGCGTAGGAATACTTCAGCTGGATGAACTTCCAGGTCACCGCGGCATTCAGTTCCAGCGTGTTCAGGCTTTCACCGGACGGATCGTACTTGCCGCCCGGGAAGATGAACTGCAGGAAGCCGACATCGAACAGGAAGTCGCCCACCGTCTTCGCATAGCCGCCATACACGTCGATCTCGCCGGTCGCATTCGACAGCGCCAGATCGCTGACATTGGTCCCCCACACACCGAGGTAGAGCCCGCTCTCGTGCGCGAGATCGAAGCCGCCCTGCACGGCCGGCTTTTCCTGCGTATAGCTGATGCCGCGGAAGATGTACTGCGAGAACACGCCCACGTTGGCGCTGATCGTGTAGGACGGCGCCGGCGCCTCTTCCGCCTGTGCCGCGAGCGGTGCGACGAGCAGGCCCAGCAGCAGCGCGCTCAGGGTCTTGTGACGAAAACGTTCATGCATGGCGCTCTCCTGTGATCCACGGTTGTCGGGCGATCTGTACGACGGATGACGGGCCCAACGTCGTCCGCCTGTTCTGCGTCACGACAGCCGGCGTCGAATCCGGAGGCCGTGCATTGATGCTCGGGAATGAGGGTGCTGCGGGGTGACGCACCGGCCGCGCCAGTGCGCCCGGAGGTCGTGATGTGGGACCGATTATTGAAACGTCGCTGCCGTGCGAACAATTCTCACAAGGGATTACCCACTAATGGGTAAGGCGCGACGGCAGCAAGAGATTCGCGACGCTGCTCGCCTGCCGCAGGAGCGGACCCGGTCCGCGATACGCGCCTTGATCTCGTGACGTCAGCCGGGTTGGCGCACCCATTCGCCTCCGCGGCACGCTCAATGGCGATGTGTGCCGGCGCCTACCCCCTTATGGGTAACTCCTCTTGAGAATTGTCCGCACCGGTCGCGCTTCGCATCATTCGCCGCACCTGACGGTCGGCGCGAAGCCGGACGTCCGGCGGGCGACCCGGCGGATGCGGCGGCGTCGCAGCCGTATCCCGAACGGAACTGACAAGAGGAATCCACAGCATGAAAAAGCGTGTTGCGATCATCGGTGCCGGCCCCAGCGGGCTGGCCCAGCTGCGTGCCTTCCAGTCTGCTGCGGCCAAGGGCGCAGACATTCCCGAACTGGTGTGTTTCGAGAAGCAGTCGGACTGGGGTGGCATGTGGAACTACACCTGGCGTACCGGGCTGGACGAGCACGGCGAGCCGGTGCACGGCAGCATGTACCGCTATCTGTGGTCGAACGGCCCGAAGGAATGTCTGGAGTTCGCCGACTACACCTTCGACGAACACTTCGGCCGTCCGATGGGTTCCTACCCGCCGCGCGAAGTGCTGTGGGACTACATCAAGGGTCGAGTCGAGAAGGCCGGCGTGCGCAAGCACATCCGCTTCAACACCTCGGTGCGCAACGTGACCTGGGACGACGCGACCCGGCTGTTCACGGTCACCGTGCACAACTACGAGCAGGACCTCACCTACTCGGAAACCTTCGATTTCGTGGTGGTGGCCAGCGGCCATTTCTCGACGCCCAACGTGCCGTACTTTCCGGGTTTCGAAACCTTCGGCGGTCGCGTGCTGCATGCCCACGACTTCCGCGATGCACTCGAATTCAAGGGCAAGGACGTGCTCATCGTCGGCGCCAGCTACTCGGCGGAGGACATCGGCTCGCAGTGCTACAAGTACGGTGCACGCTCCATCACCAGCTGTTACCGCACCAACCCGATGGGCTACAAGTGGCCCGACAACTGGGACGAAAAGCCGCAGCTGCTGCGTGTCGACGGCCACATGGCCCATTTCGCCGACGGCAGCAGCAAGCACATCGACGCAGTCATCCTGTGCACCGGCTACAAGCACCACTTCCCCTTCCTGCCGGAAGAGCTGCGCCTGAAGACCGACAACCGCCTGTGGCCGCTGAACCTCTACAAGGGCGTGTTCTGGGAAGAGAACCCGGCGCTGATCTATCTCGGCATGCAGGACCAGTGGTACAGCTTCAACATGTTCGACGCCCAGGCCTGGTACGCACGCGACGTCATCCTCGGCCGCATTCTGCTGCCGTCGCCGGAAGCCATGCACGCCGAAGACATGGCCTGGCGCGAGGAGGAGCTGACGCTGGAAACCGCGCAGGAAATGTTCGAACTCCAGGGCAAGTACATCGGCCAGCTGATCGACGCGACCGACTACCCGAGCTTCGACATCGCCGCGGTCAACAAGACCTTCCTCGAGTGGAAGAACGACAAGTACGAGGACATCATGGGCTACCGGAACAAGTGCTACGCTTCCCTGATGACCGGCACCATGGCGACGCCGCACCACACGTCATGGCTCGACGCGCTCGACGATTCGCTCGAGGCCTACCTGAACGAACCGGCCGACCAGGAACACGCCTGACCTGCTGCAGCGTGCGGGCGGCATCAACGCAGATGAGCCCGCATCCGATGAACCCCGTTGCGGTCCGTCGCGCCCCTGCAGCACGGCGCCGGACTGCGGGTGACCGCATCTGATGAACACGATAGTCGAACCTTCTTTCAACCCGTCGATCGCCGCCCGTTCGTGTCCGGCGCATGTCCGTCATGTCGCACCCGGCGGTGCCACGGTCGCGTTCGACCTGGCAGCCGGCGACCGGGTCTCGTTGATCGATCCCGAAGGCCTGCAGCCCGGCGACTTCTACCTTGCCGGACCGGCCGGACTCGCGGCCGCCATGCTGCCGGGCGTGGCGCTCGACGCGGTCGGTGCCGCCGGCACACCGGCTGCTGCGCTGATGCACGGCGCGCCCGCCGGCTGGCGCCTGCTGCGCGCCCGCCTGTTCGGCGCCGACAGCCTGCCCGGCGCGCGGTGCGATTTCACCGCACCGGGTGCCCTGCGCTGCCTGCTGCACGCGCCGGGTACCGACATGGCACCCGACGCGCAGGACGCGCCGACCGAACTGATCGCCGACATCCTCCGCGCCGAGCCGCTCAGCGGTCAGGCGCCGCCGCCGCTGGCCGAACCGGTGCTCGACCTGCGTGTCGCGGCCGGCACGGCGCACGCCTACCGCGTGAAGGCCGGCGACTACATCCAGGTGATCGACGTCGATGGCCGGCAGTGCTCCGACTTCCTCGCCTTCGACGCGGCCGCGCTGGCGCGCGGTCAGGAATACGACCTCGACCCGACCACCACGCGCACGCTGACCGGCACCGCGAATCCCGGTCCGGGCCTGCTGTCGAAGTACTACGACGAGCGCCAGGTGGCACTGGTCGAAGTGGTGCGCGATACGGTCGGCCGGCACGATACCTTCATGCTCGCCTGCAGCGCCAAGTACTACGACGACATGGGCTACCCCGGTCACGCCAACTGCAGCGACAACTTCAACAACGCGCTCGAACCGCTGGGTATCGCTCGCCGGGCCGGCTGGCCGGCGATCAACTTCTTCTACAACACCCTCGTCAATCACGACGACAGCATCGGTCTCGACGAGCCGTGGTCGCGTGCTGGCGATTACGTGCTGATGCGCGCACTGACCGATCTGGTCTGCGCCTCGTCGTCCTGCCCCGATGACATCGATCCGGCCAATGGTTGGTATCCGACCGACATCCACGTGCGGGTGTATGACGCCTCGAACAACTTTTCCAAAGGGATCGCACACCGCATGACGCCCGACGCCACCCCCAGACTGACGCGCGAATCCGGCTTCCACGCCCGCACCTCCGCGCTCACCCGCAACATGGTCGAGTACCGCGGCTTCTGGCTGCAGACTTCGTTCGCTGCCAACGGCCCGATCGACGAGTACTGGGCCTGTCGCGAGCGCGCCGCGATGATCGATCTGTCGGCGCTGCGCAAGTTCGAAATCACCGGCCCGGACGCCGAAGCGCTGCTGCAGCGGGCCACCACGCGCAACATCCGCAAGCTGGCGGTCGGTCAGATCGTCTATGCCGCGCTGTGCCATGAGCACGGCGGCATGATCGACGACTGCACCGTGTTCCGCCTGGCGCAGAACAACTTCCGCCTGGTGTGCGGCGACGACTGGTGCGGCGTGTGGCTGCGCGAACTGGCGGCGCAGCACGGCCTGCGCGCCTGGGTGCGTTCATCCACCGACCAGTTGCACAACCTGTCGGTGCAGGGACCGAAGTCGCGCGACATCCTGCGCGACATCGTGGTCACGCCGCCGACCAACGCTTCGATGGACGAACTGAAGTGGTTCCGCTTCTCGGTCGGCAAGATCGACGGCTGCCCGGTCGTCGTGTCGCGCAGCGGCTACACCGGCGAACTGGGCTACGAGGTGTGGTGCCATCCCAAGCACGCCGTGCAGGTGTGGGACGCGGTGGCCCGCGCCGGCGAGCCCCACGGCATCGCGCCGATGGGTCTGGCTGCGCTCGACATGCTGCGCATCGAAGCCGGGCTGATGTTCGCCGAGTACGACTTCTGCGACCAGACCGATCCGTTCGAAGCCGGCATCGGCTTCGCCGTGGCGGCCGACAAGGAGGACGACTACGTCGGCAAGGCCGCACTGGAACGCCGCAAGGCCCACCCGGCGCGCGTCATGGTCGGTCTGGACATCGATGGCAGCGAGCTGGTGGCGCACGGCGACCCGATCTACAGCGGTCGCGCACAGATCGGCCAGATCACCAGCACGACCCGTTCGCCCATCCTCGGCAAGACGATCGCCTTGGCGCGGCTGGACGTGTCGGCTGCCGAACCGGGCGCCACGGTCGAGATCGGCAAGCTCGACGGCCACCAGAAACGCATCCAGGCGAAGCAGGTGCGTTTCTCGCACTACGACCCGGAGAAGGCGCGCGTTCGGGCGTGACGACAGATTCAAGATTCAAGATGCAAGATGCAAGATGCAAGGGGCGCGGTGGAGAGTGGGTCGCGCTGCTTGACCTGAGCTGGTTCAGGGAGCTGCAGGGACAACGGGGATGCGGGCATCGTGCCTGCGTCCCCGTTTTCTTTGGCCGTGCGGTGCAGGGGGGGGCTCGACGTGCTTCGTTCGGGCAAGGGCTGCTTCTACCTCCAAGTAGGTAACCCCTCGTGAGAATTGTCCCGCACCCACCCGGACAACAGAATCAATCCCGGATCGACCGCGTTGCGCGGCGACATGTCAGACAGGGAGACACCGGGAAATGCAGAGGAATTCGATTCTGAACGAGCGGCACCGCCAGCTCGGCTCCAAGCTCGACGGCGATACGTGGAACTTCATGCCCATCCCGTGGAGCTACAGCAGCTGTCCGCACGACGAAGTCGTCGCCACGCGCACGCGCGCCGGGCTGTACGACGTGTCGGCGCTGAACATCGTCAACGTGACCGGGCAGGACGCCGAAGCCGTCATCGACCGCCTGGTCGCCATCGACGTCACGAAGCTGAAGCCGGGCACGGCCCGTCTCGGCGGCGAAGTGAACGAAGCCGGCGCACTGGTCGACGACATCATGATCATCCGCGACGCTGCCGACCGGTTCCGCATTTCGCACGGCAGCGGCGCCACGCCGAAGACGCTGGCCGCACTGGCTGCCGGCAGGAGTGTGACCATCACCTCCGATCAGGACGTGCACATCCTGTCGCTGCAGGGCCCGGTTTCGCTCGACGTGCTGAAGGCGCACACGCCGGCCGACCTGGCTGAGCTGCCGTACTTCAACCACGTCGAAACCACGCTGTTCGGCAAGAAGGTGACGCTGGGGCGTGGCGGCTACTCCGGCGAGCGCGGCTACGAGGTGTACTGCAGCGCGGCCGACGCCGTGTTCCTGTGGGACACGATTCTTGAAGCGGGCAAGCCGAAGGGTGTTGTCCCGTGTTCGTGGACCGCGCTCGATCTGACGCGCGTCGAAGGCGCGTTGCTGTTCTTCCCGTTCGAAATGCCGGAAGGCGATACCACGCCGTGGGAAGTGAACATGGACTGGGCGGTCGACCTTGACAAGGCGGGCGACTACATCGGCAAGGCTGCGGTGCTGCACCTGAAGGGGCGCGAGCGCGTGAAGCAGGCCGGCATGACGGTGCTGCACCACGCAGCGGTCGAAGCCGGTGCGAAGGTCTATGACGGCGACACCGAAGTCGGCGTGGTCACGTCGGCTTCTTACAGCCGCCTGCTGATGCAGTCGCTGGCCATGGTGCATCTCAAGCCGGCGAAGTCGTCGATCGGCACCCGTCTGACGATCCGCAGCGAGGCCGGCAATCTGGCGGCGCTGGTGGTGCCGACGCCGTTCTACGATCCGCTGCGCCAGCGCACCCATCCCGACAGGAAGCGCTGATCGCTCAACGCCGCCGACCCGCTGCGTGCTCCTTAGGCCGCGGGCCGGACCGCTCCCTCCCCTTGCCACGAGACGCCGCATGTCCACCCCTGCCATCAAAAGCCAGCCGGTCTACACCGCGCTCGAATGGGACCGCACCGGCACCCATCACGTGCTGTTCGTCGCAGCCGATGAGGCGGCGCTGGCGAGCCGACTGTGGGCGCAACCGCCCGCCGGCCCGATCACGCTCATCCTCCAGCACGCCGATGGCGCGCCGATGACCAGCTGGCTGGCCGAGCGGCCAGCCAGCGTTCACACCATCGCCGCCGCGACGCTGGAGCTTGCGTTGAAAGCGCTGGGCGACACGCTGCGCGCCGCGCAGATGGGCACCCGGCTGTATCTGGTCGGACCGGAAGACGCCATCTGGCAGGCGGCGCGCCTGGCTGACGGCCTGGGCATGAGCCGCGACGAAATGCGCCTGATGCAGGCGGGCACGCGCGCCCGGCCGGTGTTCTGCGTGCATTGCCGCACCGTCACGCGCGGCGTGCACACCCATATCGTGCCGTGCAGCGGCTGTGGGCGTGCGCTGTTCGTACGCGACCATTTTTCGCGTCGTCTGGGCGCCTACATGGGCTTCCAGATCGACGCCGAAGCGCCGGGCGACATCCCGGCGGCGGAGGTGATCTACCCATGAGCCACGCATCCCTGAACGTCGAAATCGGTCGCATCCGCGACCTGGCGCCCGGCATCCGGGAGTTCAGTCTGCGGCGCAGCGACGGCGCCGATTTCCCGGTCTTCTCCGGCGGCAGCCATACCGTGCTGTCACTGCCGCTGGGCGATCGCCTGCACCGCAACCCGTATTCGCTGCTGGGCGACCCGTCGGTGCGTGACACCTGGCGCATCGCGGTGCGCCTGCAGGAGACGTCGCGCGGCGGCTCGCGCTGGCTGCACGAAGCGGCGCGCGAAGGCATGCGTCTCGACATTTCGGCACCGGTCAATCTGTTCGCGCTGAACCGCACGGGTCGGCGCCACATCCTGGTCGCCGGCGGCATCGGCATCACGCCGATACTTTCGCAGGCGCGCGAACTGGCGCGCCTGGGCGCCGATTTCGAAGTGCATTACGCCTACCGCGCGCCGGAGTTCGGCGTGTTTGCCGACGAACTCGAAGCGCTGGCGCCCGGCCGCATCCACCATTACGTGCAGTCGCGCCGAGAACAGATCGAATTCGGCTCGCTGCTGGCCGGCCGCCCGCTCGGCACCCACTTCTATATCTGCGGCCCGGCCGGCATGGTCGCAGCCAGCCTGAATGCCGGCAAGTCGCTGGGCTGGCCCGACAGCCATCTGCACAGCGAACAGTTCCTCGCGCCGAGCGGCGGCGAACCGTTCGACGTGAAGCTCGCGCTCAGCGGCCACCGCTTCAGCGTGCCGAGCGACCTGTCGCTGCTCGAAGCGATCGAACAGCAGGGCGTCGACGCGCCCTATCTGTGTCGCGGCGGCGCCTGCGGCCAGTGCGAACTGGAGGTGCTCGGCGCCGACAGCGAGCTGATCCATCACGACCTGTATCTGAGCGCCGACGAGCGCGCGTCGGGCACGAAGATCATGCCCTGCGTGTCGCGCCTGAAGGGCGGCTGCCTGACCCTGAACCTGTGAGGACGACGACATGACCCTAGCCTTCAAGCCGGACGAAACCTTCCGCGACGACTACACCTATCGCAACTCGCCGGCCGCCATCCGCCGCTTCCCCTTTCCCTTCCATCAGGACCAGTACATGTACTCGGTCAACATGGAGCCGCACGCGGGCGGGCCGGCCGGCTCGGTGTACGAGCACGCGTTCGACATCGACGAGCACTACATCGCCGAAATGCGCGACCGCGCCATCACGCTGGAGCGCGACCCCGGCCGCTGCGTGTCGCTGCCGCACATGATGGACGCCGAGTGGGACACGCTCGAACTGCTGATGGAATCGATGGCGCGCGACTACCCTGATCTGTTCGTGCTGAACAAGGACGGCGAGCGCTGGCACTGGGTGAACAAACCGCTGGGCATCGACCAGTCCTTCACCTTCGGCGACGCCGCCACCTTGCCGTGCCCGCCGTTCGAATACATCACGCGCCAGACCCAGGGCGATTTCGTCATCATGGATCAGCGCGACAACGACCTGTTCGCCGACGCCGGCATGATCACGTCGCAGGCCGACTGGTCGCTTACCTTCGACGTCGGCATGAGCTTCATGGAATGGCATGGCCCGGTGCCGCTGGCGCATGAGCTGGGCGTGTTCGAGCGCGCACTCAAGTACCTGCTGATGCTGCAGCAGGGCCGCCCGGTGCGCCGCCTGAACTGGACCATGACGATCAATCCGCGCCTCGACACCGCGCCCGAAACCTATCCCGAATGGGGACAGGACCGCGCCAGCGTCACGCCGGACAATGTCGGCGCCAAGGTGCATCTGCGGGTGGAACTGCAGACCCTGTTCCGTCTGCCGCGCAGCAACGGCATGCTGTTCTCGATCCGCGGCTACCTCGCCAGCATGGAAGAACTGGCGACCTACCCGCGCTGGGCCAAGCGCCTGAACCGCGTGCTCGGCTCGCTGCCGAACGAACTGGCCGAATACAAGGGCCTGGTGCGCTACAGCCAGACCACACTCGACTGGCTGGCCCGCCACGACGACGGCGCCCCGCTCGCGGTGGGCACGCAGCCGGAATAGGGCGGCGGGCCGACTTGTTGCGCTGGAGCTTCGCAGGCGCGCGATGCCGGCCCGGTGAATCGGCACCGCCGGGCCGGATGTCGCATCGGGTCCGGTGTCATGCAACTGTCACGCCCGGGTAGCGTACCCGGTCGAAACTGGTACGCATTCAATATGCGTACGGCTTCGACATGTTTTCGGGAAAATACCCCTGCGTTCTGATGGCGCTGGTCCTCGCGGCGCCCCTGCCGGTGGCGGCAGGGCTTTACGATGGCCCGGTCGATCCGACGTCGCTGGCGGCCGCGTATGAGGGTTGGCGCAAGCTCAAAGATGAGGTGTACCTCATCGACCCCATTTACGGGGCAGGCGGGACCTTGTTACAGGACAACTGCTGTCTGCCTGCCTTTGACTACGACCGGCCCGACTTCGAGGCGTGGACTGGCCACTTGTGGACCGCCTTCAGCGACGCCGATCTGGGTGCACCCGGTGCAACGCTCTACCTGGGTTCGGAGCGGCTGGTCATCGGTGCCAGTTTCGACACCTTCCGCGATGTCGTCATCGGTTACACCACTTCGCAGTACGGCTCCGATTACGCCTTCCTTCCGATAGTCAGTCCTGATGGCACGCCGATGCCGGTGCCAGCGCCCGCACCCCTCACGCCTCGTCCGGCCGGGCCGGCCTGGATCGACACGCAGGGCAACACCTTCGGCATCCACGGCCAGGTCACGACTCACCAGACGCTGTACAAGCAGGGTGCGGGCACGCTGCGCCTGACGCACGCCGACAACGTCTGGCACGCGGCACCGGTGGTGAGTTTCGGCGTGTTGGCAGCAACTGCTGCCAGTCTGCGCACCGATGTGACCGTGCGTTCGGGCGGGAGGCTGGTGTTCGAACAGTCGGACGCCGACCGCTTCGATCACGTCATGTCGGGCGCCGGCACGGTGGTCAAGGCCGGCAGCGGCGAACTGCTGCTGAACCGTGCGCAGACCTTCAGCGGCGAGTTGCACGTGGCGGAAGGCCGACTGAAGCTTGCGGCCGGTGCCACGCCCGGTCAGCGCCCGCGCATCCTGGTTGCGCTGGATGCCACGCTGGACCTTGCCGCCCTGACGACGACGACCGAAGCGGCCAGTCTGTCGGGTGCCGGCGATGTGTGGCTGGGAAGCGGCACATTGCTGATCAGCGGGCCGTCACCCGCGGGCGACACCTTCGCCGGTCGGCTGTCCGGCGCCGGCATGCTTGAGGTGGGCAGCAATGCGCGCATCGAACTGACCGGGCACAACACGCAGGCTGCCGGCACCCTGGTGCGCGGCACACTGATCGCCGGCCGCGATGCCAGTCTGGGCGCAGCCGGGCAGGTCCTGCGGCTGGCAGGTGGCCGGCTGGAGCTGTCGTCGGATATCGAACTGGCCCGCACGCTGCACAGCACCGGCAACAGTGCCGTCGATCTCGGCGATCACCGGCTCACCCTCTTCGACAGCCTTTCCGGCGATGGCACGCTCACGAAGTCGGGCGGCGGCGAATTCACGCTGAGCCAGGTCGGCCGCTTCACCGGCACGGTGGATGTGGGCGCCGGCACGCTGGCGCTGCAGGGGCGCGGCAGCACGGGTGACGCAAGCTATATCTATCTGGCGCACGACGCGGTATTCGATCTCAGCGCGGCGGATGGCGCGCGCACGCTGGCCGGTCTGTCGAACCTTGGAGGCGGCGCCACGGTCAAGCTGGGTGACAACGCGCTGCGCGTCCATCAATCCGGGGGCCGCCGGGTTTTCGGTGGTCGCATAGAAGGGAGCGGTGCATTCGAAAAGGACGGCAGCGGCACCCTCCTGGTCGTTGGCGACGCGGCCTGGACGGGTACCACGCGCGTCTTTGCAGGCGAATTGTCGGTCAGTCCCGGGCTCGCCAGCCAGCGCGTGCAGAACGAGGGCGTGCTGCGCATGACAAACGCCGACACCGCTGCGTGGTCGGGCGAATTGTCCGGCGCTGGCCGCTTCGTGAAATCCGGTGAAGGGCTGCTGTGGCTGCGCGGCGCCAACACGCAGGCGTTTGTCGAGGTTCAGCAAGGCGTGCTGGTCGGTCGCAGCAGCACGCTCGGCCGCGACATCGACGTGGCCCACGGCGCTGGTGTGGGTTTCTACATCGACGAAGACGACACGCACCATGGCACGGTCCGCGGCGCGGGCGTGCTGTACAGCTACGGCAGCGGCGCGCTGACGCTGGCTGGCACCTACGCACACAGCGGTGGCACCGCCATCAGCAACACCTTGCGCATCGACAGCGATGCCCGGCTGGGTGATGCACGCGGCGGACTGCTGATCGCCGGTGGCACGTTGCAGGCGCTCGACGATCTCACACTGTGCCGACACATCGCGCTCGGCGACGATGGCGGCACGCTCGACAGCAACGGCTTCGACATCACGCAGATCGGCCGCATCGACGGGCCGGGCGGCTTGACCAAGGCGGGCAGCGGCCGGCTGACCTTGCTGGGCGATTACGACTACGCCGGTCACACCGTGGTCGCCGCCGGTGAACTGGTATTCGGCGGTGCGCTCGAAGGCAGCTTCGAAGTGCTGGCCGGCGCCCGGCTGGTCGCCTCGGGCGTCCTCGGTGGCGACATCTCGGTCGCCGAAGGCGGCAGCCTGTTGCTGACCAGTGATGTCCTGTCGGTAACCGGCCTGATCGACCTCGGCGGCACGCTGAACTTCGACTTCGCCGGTGGCCTGCGCACCGGGCCCCTGCTCGCCGCCGGCACGCTGATGATTTCGCAGGTGGTCGACCTTTCACTGACCGGCTTCGATCCCGCGTACCGCGCGCAACGCATCGAGTTGGTCCAGGCCAACGACATCGTATTCGCCGAAGCCGGCCGGCTCGCGCTATCCGGTGATCTGACGCAGGCGGGTTACCGACTTGAGGTATCGAACGGCACGCTGGCTCTGATTGCCGCGCCGGTACCTGAACCTTCGACGATTATTCTGTTGCTGGCGGGGTTGGGGGTTATTGGGTGGCGCTTCGCGTTAGCCAGATGCGATGGAAAATGACCTTCGATTCGTCGAGACTGGAAACGACTCCTGGCGCCTCAAGCCGAGCACGGCCTAGCGGCACGCGGGCTGCGCTCGTCGCTCCAAACCGCAAGAGGACAAACAACCGGAAACAGAATCGACTCAATATCGTGTTTAGCCATACTACGCGCATAAAAAGGAGAGGCGGTTTCAGATGAAACCCCGGGTCAGTCTTACGTGGAGATCAACAACCTTGGTACTTATGCATGATCCGCAGGGCGGACTCCAGCATCTGCAAGGTCGTTGCGTCGTTGCGCGACAGCGCGCCCTGAATGCCGTCACGAACCTTCTGCATGAAGTCGTATCGCGTGTCGTCGTTGCCGGCCGACAACTCGCCGCCCTGGCCGCCGCTGACCGGGATTTTCATCGTCATCGCCATGAAGGGGCGACTGTCGTCGAGTGACATTGCACCGCTGCGGATTTCGGAATTGACCCAATCGCGCATCTCCTGGCGGCTCATCTGGGTGAAATCCGTCTGCTGGGTGCGATTGGTCTGGCTTGCCGCCAGCGCAGCCGAAAAGGACGCGGTGGCGTCCGAACGGTCGGCGACTGCGGTCTGCGCGCGCTGGCTCGCATGGAGTTGGCTGACATTTGCATCAATTCTCATCGCTTCACCTTTCAAGAACAAAAAGCGCCGCGCCCTCACGTGCCAAACCTCGGCTTGGGCTGTGCGTTCGACCCGCGCAAGAAACCGGCGATTTTGATATTCGCTCAAGCGACGGTCATCAAAGGCCGGAATAGCCGCAAGATGGGCTTCCTGTTCGGGTCATGGACAGAGCAGGGATGGCAAAAGACGCGTTGGTCGCGTCCTGTCGGGTCGGCGGCCGTGGTCTGGAAGGAGGAGCAGGCGGAGTCGCGGAATCCGTAGGCTATTCGCTTGATGACCTTGATGCGGTCATTGACGCCTCCGAGGACGCTGGTGTTGAGTGGAGGATGACCGAAGCAAGGATCTTCGGCGGTTACTATACGAAAAAGTTTTTGTATAGTAATTTCTGCGTATGCGCTACGTCGAACTGTCACTCGCCGCCCAGACCGCTTACGCGGAGCTGTTCTCCCAGACTCAGACACTGGAGATGGGAAACGCCCTGGCGGGGCTGTCCGGCGCGTTTCACCGGCGCACGATCAAGGGCCGCGTCTATTGGTACTTCGGTTATCGCGATATCGACAAGCAGGGCCGGATGATTTATGTCGGTCCGGATTCGGAGCGGGTCCGCTCGCTGGTCGAATCGCACGAACGTGCCCGGGCCGCCGGGCTGTTGACGAGCCCGGCTCTGGTTGCGCTGGCGGCGGGCGCGACACCCGCGGCGCCGAAGCACTTCCGGGTGGTGCGTCGTCTGGCCGAGTACGGATTCTTCAGGGCGGGTGGCGTACTCATCGGAACACATGCCTTCATCGCCCTGGGGAACATGCTGGGCGTGCGCTGGGCGGATGGCGCAGCCACGCTCGACGTGGATTTCGCCCATGCCGGCCCCAACGTGTCGATCGCCTTGCCGGCCAATATCCAGATCGATGTGCATGGCGCGCTCGAATCGCTGGAAATGGGCTTCCTGCCGATCACCCAGCTCAATGGCAAGGTCGGGGCGCAGTATCGAAACCCGGACGATCTCGAACTCCGCCTTGATTTTCTGACGAGCATGACGCGCACCGGTGAGCCTGTGCTGGTGCCGAACTTGAATGTGGCGCTCGAACCGCTGAAATTCATGGAGTTTTCGCTCGAAGCACCGGTGCAATGCTGTCTGTTTGCGCGTGCCGGTGCGTGTGTCGTCAACGTGCCAGCCCCTGAACGATTTGCCGCGCACAAGTTGATCGTGCACGGTGAGCGCCCGGTCGCTGAACAGACCAAGGCGAAGAAGGATGTGCTGCAGGCCGCCGGCCTGATCGAGTACTTCCTGAGCCAGGGCATGGCCGATGTCTTCAATGCGGCGTGGCGTGACGCCCTCGGTCGCGGCCAGGGCTGGACCACACGCGCGCTGCAGGGCCAAAAAGCCCTGTTGCGCATGGCGCCGGAACTGGATCAGCCTGAACTGTGGCGCAGTTGAGCAGGCACCGGACAGCAAGGCGGAGGTTGTATGCGCATCATTCGCCAGCGTCCTCGTCCGCGATGGGTTCCACCAAAGCCTCGGCCTTCTCGATCGCAGCCTCCAGTGCGGCGTCGGGATGGCCGGTCGGCAGGCGGGGCGCGCTCGAGCTGCGCCGGTAGTCGGCGTCGGTCGTCACCGAATCGCCGGCTGCGCGCTGTACGGTACCCAGATTCGCCGTCACCAGTTGCGGCACGGCCAGCACCAGCGCGACCATGACGATCTGGATGCCGACGAAGGGCACGGCGCCCCAGTAGATGTCGCGTGTCGGCAGGGTTTTCGGGGCGACCGAGCGCAGGTAGAACAGCGCGAAGCCGAACGGCGGGTGCATGAATGAGGTCTGCATGTTCACCGCCAGCAGCACGCCGAACCACACCAGATCGATGCCCAGCTTGTCAGCCACCGGGGCGAGCAGCGGCACGACGATGAAGGCCAGTTCGAAGAAGTCGAGGAAGAAGGCGAGCACGAACACCAGTGCCATGACGACGATCAGGAAGCCGGTTTCGCCGCCGGGCAGGCCGAGCAGCAGGTGTTCGACCCACAGGTGGCCGTCGATGCCGTAGAAGGTGAGCGAAAAGACGCGCGAACCGATCAGGATGAACAGCACGAAGGTGGTCAGCCGGACCGTACGGTCGAGCGCCTGCTGCAGCAGGTCGCGGTTCAGGCGCCGGCGTGCGGCGGCCATCAGCAGCGCGCCGGTGGCGCCCATCGCGCCGCCTTCGGTCGGTGTCGCGAGGCCGAGGTAGATGGTGCCGAGCACGAGGAAGATGAGTGCCAGCGGCGGCATCAGCACGAAGGCCACGCGGCGCGCCAGGTCGGGCAGCAGGTTCATGCGCAGCAGGCGGTCAGCCACGGCGATCAGCCAGGCGACGCTGCCGCCGGCGGTGACCGCGAACAGCGCGCGCGCGTCGGCGGTGTGCGCCTGCAGCGCCGGCAACTGGCTGGCGGCGATGCCGGCCAGCACCGCCACGACGAACAGCGCCCATACGCCGCGTCGCTCGACCGCGTTGTGGTCGTCGGCTTCCGGCAGCGCGGGCGCCTTGTGCGGGCGCAGCCAGGCGATGGCCAGCACATAGAGCAGATAGAGGCCGGTCAGCACCAGTCCGGGCAGCAGCGCGCCCCGATACATGTCGCCGACCGGGCGGCCGAGCTGGTCGGCCAGCACGATGAGGACGAGCGATGGCGGAATGATCTGCGCCAGCGTGCCCGAGGCGCAGATGACGCCGCTGGCCAGCCGCGCGTCGTAGCCGGCGCGCAGCATGATGGGCAGGGATATGAGGCCCATCGAAATGACCGATGCGGCGACCACGCCGGTTGTCGCAGCGAGCAGCGCGCCGACCAGCACCACCGCCACCGCGAGCCCGCCGCGCAGCGTGCCGAACAGCCGGCCGACCGTGTCGAGCAGGTCTTCGGCCATGCCGGAGCGTTCCAGCACCAGGCCCATGAAGGTGAAGAAGGGGATGGCGAGCAGGGTGTCGTTGCTCATGACGCCCCACACGCGGTCGGGCATGGCCTGCACCAGCGAGGCCGACAGCAGCCCGAGTTCGATGCCGATCAACCCGAACACGATGCCGCAGGCGGCCAGCGCGAACGCCACCGGCACGCCGGACAGCAGGAACAGCACCATCGCCGCGAACATGATCGGCGCGAGGTTGGCGGCCAGCCAGGCGCTCATTCCGGTCGCTCCGACAATGCTGCGATGCGGCGGATCAGCAGCGCGACGGCCTGGGCGGCGAGCAGTGCAAAGCCCACCGGCACCAGCAGGCGCGCCGGCCACAGCGGCAGGCCGCCGGCGCTGGCCGACACTTCCTGGCTGGTCCACGAGGCGACGAACCAGGGCCAGGACAGCCACAGCATCAGCAGTGCCACCGGCAGCACCATGGTCAGCAGGCCGGCGATGTCGGCCCACAGCCTGCCGTGCGGACCGAGCCGTGACGTGATGAGGTCGATGCGCACGTGTTCGTCGAGCTTGAGCACGCGGCCGGCGCCGAGCAGGAACACGGCCGACACCAGATACCACTGCGCTTCGAGCAGTGCGTTGGAACCGGCATCGAACTTGCGCGCCAGCGCGTTGCCCACGGCGAGCAGCACTGCCGCCAGCACCGCCCAGGGCAGCACGCGGCCGCAGGCCTCGTTCAGGCGGTCGATCAGGTCGGCAAGCAGCAGCAGCGGGCGCATCGGAAGGCGGGTGAGCGGCGGATGAGCGATGGTAACCGGCCGAGACGGCCGCGCCGCTGCCGGCCCGATGCAGACGTGACATTGCATGATCGACGTGCCGATCGCGGGCAGGGCCCGCTCCTACGAACGGCAGTACTGTCGCGGTTCTTGCAGGAGCCATCCCACGGTCGGCCCTGCATGGCCGACCGGCTCCACGGGCGGCGAGCCGTGCTCGCCGAAACCCCCGCTCCGCCCCCGCAGGCGATCCGGTCTTCGGACACGCGACATCGCTTGCTCAACGTGCGTATCGCGGACAGGGGCCGCTCCTACGAAAAGCGAACATTGCGCCATTTTCTCGCAGGAATCTGGCCACGGCAGGCCTTGATGACCGACCGGCTCCACGGGCGGCGAGCCGTGCTCGCCGAAACCCCCGTTTCGTTCCTGCAGGTAACATCCATCTTCGCACAAGGAACACTCATGACTGCACGCACGCGCTTCTGTCTGGTCCGGCACGGTGAAACGACATGGAACGTCGATCGCCGCATACAGGGCCAGGTCGACATTCCGCTCAACGATACCGGGCTCGCGCAGGCGCAGGCCACGGCGCAGGCGCTGCTGGGCGAGCGGATCGACACGATCTACGGCTCGGACCTCGGCCGCGCCTGGGTGACGGCCGGGCGTATCGCGGTGCCGCGCGGACTGCCGGTGATGCCGGAGCCGGCGCTGCGCGAGCGCCACTACGGTGGTTTCCAGCGCCTGACCTATGCCGAGGCGCGCAGCCAGCACCCGGAGGCCTTCGCGCGCTTCGAGGCGCGCGAACCGGAGGCCGGCTTTCCGGGGCGCGGCGGCGAGTCGCTGGCCGCCTTCGACGCGCGGGTGTGGGCCTTCGTCGAATCGCTGCGCAGGCGCCACACCGGCCAGACGGTGCTGCTGGTGACGCATGGCGGCGTGCTCGACATCGTGGCCCGGCGGGTGCGCGGGCTGGGGCTCGTCTGCACGCGCGATTTCGACATCGCCAACTGCGCGCTGAACTGGGTGAGCCACGACGACGGCGGATGGCGCGTCGAACGCTGGGGCGACGTGTCGCATCTCGATGGCGCACTGGATGAACTGCCGGCCTGATTCGGAACGACATATATATATGCAGTGTCGGTTCCTGGCGTGCCCTGACCTGAAGACCTGAACGATGAAGAACAAGCCCACCCAGACGCGCCAACCGTCGCCGGCCGAACTGCAACCGGTGTTCGCGGCCTACAACGGCGGCCGGCTCGCCGATGCGGCCAGCGCCGCGCAGCAGTTGCTCAGGCGTTACCCGGCGGCCATCGTGCTGCACAGCGTGCGCGGTTCTGCGCTGGCCGGGTTGGGTCGGCTCGACGATGCCGAACAGGCGTTTCGCGAGGCGGTGGCGGCCGATCCGCGCTCGGCCGAACTGCTGAGCAATCTTGGTCTGGTGCAGCAGCAGCGCGGCCGCAACGAACAGGCGCTGGCGACCTATCGCCGCGCCTTTGCGCTGAAGCCGGACTTTCCGGAGCTGCTGTACAACATGGGCGTGGTGCAGGATGCGCTCGGTCAGCCCGATGACGCGGCCGCCAGCTACCGTCGCGCACTGAAGCTGCAGCCCCGTTTCGCGGTCGCCTGGTTCAACCTCGGTACGGTGTGCGAACGTCTGCAGCGCACCGACGACGCGCTGGCCGCCTACCGCGAAGCCGTCGCGGTCGAGCCCGGTTTCGTCGAGGCGCACGCCAATCTGGGTGCGGCGCTGCAGAAGCAGGGCCGGCATGACGAGGCGGTCGCCGCCTATCGCAAGGCACTCGCGATACAGCCGACGGCGACGGCCTGGTTCAGCCTGGGCACGGCGCAGCGCGATCAGGGCCTGCTCGGCGAAGCGGCCGCCAGCTACCGGCAGGCACTGGCGCTGGCGCCCGGGTATGCCGATGCGCACAGCAACCTCGGTGAAATCCTGCGCGACCAGGGTGATTCGGCCGCCACGATCGCCGCCTTCCGCGCCGCGCTGGCGATCGACCCGGCGCATGGCGAAGCCAATTACAACCTCGGCCTGCTGCATTACGACATGGGCGAACTGGCCGAGGCGATGCCCTACTTCGAGCGTGCACAGATCCGCGATTGGCGGGAGCGGGTGCTGTACTGCCTGTACAAGACGCGCTGCTTCGACGCTTTCCGCGCGCGCCTGGCGGACCTGATCGGCGCGCGCCCGCCCGAAGACCGTCACCTGGCGGCGCCGCGACGCGCAGTGCGCCACAACGCGCCGATGCTGGCGACCTTGTCGGCGCACCACGCCGCCAACTTCGGTGTCGCCGACGACTACGGCTTCTGCCCGGCGCCGCTTGATTTCGTGTTCCACAGCCACATCGACGCGCTGTCCGATGCGTCCGACGCCTTGCTGGCCGACCTGCTGCGCGACGTGACGCACGCCGAGATCGAGGCGCGCAAGCAGGGCCGGCTGCATCACGGCATCCAGTCGGCGGGCAATCTGTTCCGGCGCAGCGAGCCGTCGTTTGCGAGGCTGGCAGCGTTGATCGGCGAACAGGTCGCGCGCTACCGCGCGCGGCTGGCCGGCGAGACCTGCGTGTTCGCGCAGGATTTCCCGCCCGATACGGTGTTCAGCAGCGCCTGGTACGTGAAGATGAGCCGGGGCGGCCATCTGACGTCGCACATCCACGAAACCGGCTGGCTGAGCGGCGTGGTGTATCTCGCGATTCCGCGCGACCGGCCGGCCGGCAGTCTGGCCGGCGGCATCGAATTCAGCACCGACGGCGACGACTACCCGCGCGAGCACGACGACTTTCCGCGCAAGACCCTGTTGCCGGTCGCCGGCGACATCGTGCTGTTCCCGTCCTCGCTGTTCCACCGCACGATTCCATTCGAATCGAACGAAGAACGCATCTGCATCGCCTTCGATGTGAAGCCGGGCAGGGCGGCACAGACCACCGGGTAGTCGCCGTCCGACATACAGGCGGCGGGACGCTGCCTACACTGTCTCCTGATTGTTGAATGCCGGCGGCGTCCGCCGACCGGTGTACGACTGGACGGGAGAACAGCGTGACCACACCACGCATACGCCATACCCGGCCGGCTGACATCCCCGCGTTGATCGCCCTGCAGGCGCGTGTGTATCCGACCATTCCGCCGTGGAGTCGCCGCAAGCTGGGCGAACAGCTCGACGTCTTTCCGCAGGGCCAGATCGTCGCCGAGATCGACGGCGCGATCGTCGGCTGCGCCAGCGCGCTGGTCGTGCTGTGGGACGACTGGTGCGATGCGCACAGCTGGCAGGACATCACCGGTGCCGGCACCTTCGAGCACCACAATCCGGACGGCCGCACGCTGTACGGTGCGGAAGTGTTCGTCGATCCGGATCTGCGCGGCGCTGGCGTCGGCCACCTGCTGTACGAGGGGCGGCGCATGCTGTGCCGCGCGATGAACCTGAAACGCGTCATTGCCTGCGGCCGCCTGCCCGGCTATCACCGGCACGCGGCGGACATGACGGCCGAGCTGTATGCCCGCAAGGTGGTGTGGGGCGACCTGTGCGACCCGGTGCTCAGCTTCCAGCTGAAGGAAGGTTTCAGCTACTGCGGCGTGGTGCCGGACTACCTGCCCGAAGACACCGAATCCCTGGGTTACGCCTCGGTCATCGTCTGGCTCAACCCGGACCACGATCCGGCCCGCCCCACCCACTTTCCGGAGCACATCCTGCCATGATCGTCCGCATCGCCGCGGTACAGTACCTGCTGCGCCCCATTCACGACTGGTCCGGTTTCGAGAACCAGGTGCGCTTCATCATGAAGGCCGCCGGCGACTACAAGCCACAGTTCGTGCTGCTGCCCGAAATCTTCACGACGCAGCTGCTGTCCTTCATGGACACCGGCGACCTGCATGCCGCCGTGCGCAACATGCACGACTACACCAAGCGCTACCGCGACCTGATGCTGGAACTGGCCGCGCAGTGGAATGTGCATCTGATCGGCGGCAGCCACCCGACGGTGCGCGAAGACGGCCGGCTGACCAACACGGCGTACTACTTCACGCCGGGCGGCCAGGTGTTCGAGCAGGACAAGATCCACCGCACGCGCTGGGAACGCGAGAAGTGGGACACCGACGCCGGTGACCAGCTGCGCCTGTTCGACACGCCGTTCGGCAAGATCGCCATCCTGATCTGCTACGACATCGAGTTTCCGGAGCTGTCGCGCATGGTGTGCGAGGCGGGCGCCGACATCCTGTTCGTGCCCTCATGCACCGACGACCGGCAAGGCTTCCTGCGCGTGCGCTACTGCTGCCACGCGCGGGCGATCGAGAATCAGGTGTTCGTCGTGCAGACCAGCACGGTGGGCAATCTGCCGGTCGAGGGGCTCGGCATGCACTATGGTCAGGCCGGCATCATCACGCCGTCGGATTTTCCGTTCGCTCGCGACGGCATCGCGGCCGAAGGTACGCCGAACATCGAACAGATCATCGTCGCCGAAGTCGATCTGAACGACCTGCAGGGCAACCGCCTGAACGGGACGACCATCCCGTTGTACGACAAGCGCAAGGACGTCTACGAACACCCGGTGGAAGTCATCAAGTTGAGCTGAACAGCGCGCGGCACAACAGCGCTGTGCCGTCCGCGCGGTTACGGGGCCAAAAAAAGCCACCTGCAGGCCTGCAGGTGGCTTTTCTCGTGATGCGGGGTGCCGCGGGGAAAGCGCCGGTTCAGGCTTCCTCGTCGTCGTAGCCGTTGCGCACTTCCGAACCGCCGCCGGTCTGCGCACGCACGTAGTCGGCCACGGCCGCTTCGAAGGTCGCGTTGCCGGTCTTCATGCAGGAAATGTAGTACTCCCAGAATTCCGGGCTGCTGGTCACCGCGGCCAGCGCGGCCGACTTCATCGCGAACACTTCGTCCTCCGCCTTGGTGCGGATCTTGGTCGGCGCGAACAGCACATAGGTTTCGGCGTGCGTGTAGATGTCCTTCGCCAGACGCAGCCATATTTCGGCGTCGGTCAGCGTGACGCGATAGTTCGGGGTGTTGATCTGCGGGCCCTGCGGCCCCTTGCCGTCCAGTTCGGTATGGATGGCATCCAGCTTCGGAATCTGCCGCTTGATCATCTTGCTGATATACGGCATCACCTCGTCGCGCCGGGCGGGCACGACCAGCAGCCATGGAAATACGGCCGCCGTCACCTTGCGCGCGTAGTCGCCGAGGTTGAGCACGACCCGGTTCGCGACGTCCGGGTCGCGCACATTGCGGCCGAGCGCGTCGAACACCTGCACCGAGGTGCCGACCTCCTCGATCGCGGCGACCGAAGAGTAGTAGGCGCGGGCAAAGTGGTTGTGCTTGAGCAGCAGTTCCGCCTCGTACAGCAGTTCGCGGGCGTTGTCGATCGAGGCGTCGCGGTAGCGTCGCAGCAGCTTGGATGTGAGCGCGATGCTCGGCTTGTTTGTTTTCGGCACTGAAGTGACTCCATAGCTCAAAATCAACCGTTGCGACGAGGGCGCAGCGCGCGCTGTCGTCCATGGCCGCAATCCGCCGAGGCCATCCGCACGCGACACTTCAAGGGTAGATTCGCGCACGCATTGATCGCATCGTCTTTGCGTTGTCGCTTCGTGTCAACTGCGTGACAGGCCCCGGATGTCTCCCCGATGTACCCGTTATGTGCCGGTTGGCAAAGTCAGCGTGGCGCGCAACCCGGGCGTCGCGGCACCCAGTTCGATCCGCCCGGCGTGCAGGCGAGCCACCGACTGCACCAGACTGAGCCCGAGCCCGAGCCCGAGGCCGGGTGTATTGCGCGCACCTTCAAGCCGGTAAAGCCGCTCGAACACCCGCTCCCGCTCGCTGTCCGGAATGCCCGGCCCCTGATCGACGACCTCGAGACGCCAGCCGTCCGGCGCCGGTTGCAGGCTGATCGTCACGGTACCGCCGGCCGGGCTGAACTTGATCGCGTTGTCGATCAGGTTGATGACGGCCTGGAACAGCAGGTCGCGGTGGCCGCTCATCGACGCCTGTGCAGGCACTTCGGCCGACAGCGAAAGGTCGCGTTCGTCCGCCATCGGCTCCATGAAGTCGATGGCGTCGCGCGTCAGCGCCGCGAGATCGAGGGCGCGGAATTCGCTGCGCAGCAGGCCCGATTCGACATTGGCGATGCGCAACAGCGACTGGAAGGTCGACAGCACCTGATCGATGTCGGCCAGATTGCGTTCCAGCAACGCCGGCAGCTCGTCGCCGGTCGGTGGCACCGCCAGCGCGGCTTCGATGCGCGCGCGGTGGCGGGTCAGCGGCGATCGCAGGTCGTGCGCGATGTTGTCGGTGGCGCCGCGCACCGAGGCGATCAGCCGGTCGATGCGGTCGAGCATGCCGTTGAGTGTCTGCGACAGGCGGTCGAACTCGTCCGCCGTGCCGCGCACCGGAATGCGGTGGCGCAGGTCGCCGTCCATGATCTGCTGGGCCGCGCGGCGCATCGTTTCGACCGGCCGCAGCGCGGCGCGGGTGATCAGGAAGCCGCCGATCAGCGACGCAATCAGCATGACGCCGAAACTGGCCAGCGCGGCGCGCCGGATGTCGCGGCGTACCTGTTCCACCTCGTACTCGTCGAAGCCGACCAGCAGGCGGCTGCCGTCCGGCAAACGCGCCCAGCGTGCGACGACCTCGGTGAGGCCCGGATGTCGCAGGCTGGGCAGCCGCACCAGTACGCCATCGCGCGTCGCCGCGGCCGGCCACGCGTCGAGGTTGCCGATCAGCATGACGCCGTCTGCACTTTCCAGCCGGTACAGGCGGTCGTGATTGGGCGAGCGCATGTCCAGCCGCTGGCGGATCAGGCCGCTGACGCCGCGCACGCCGTCGACCCGGTACTCGGCGCTGAGGATGTCCAGCTCGGCGTCCACGCTCTCTTCGACGTGACCCAGCATGTACTGCCCGGCGAGCCAGGTCACCAGCAGCAGCATCAGGCCGAAGCCGGTCGCCAGCAGAACGCTGTTGGCCAGCGCCAGTCGCGCAGTCGTGCTCAGGCCGCGCGTCGCGCGGGGCGCGACCGGAGGTGTCGGCTCAGTCATCGGCATTCAGGCCGTGCCGCACGGCCGCCCGCCCGGCGGGCGCAAAGTCGCGTCGCCGGCCTTCGACCAGCGGGTGTGCCTGCGCACGCAGGTCCAGCCCCAGGCGCTCATGCAGTGCCGCCGCGCGCTGGAACAGCTGCTTTTCCGACAGCCTGAACGCGTCGCCGCGTGCGGCGAACACGATTTCATTCACACCGTCTTCGGTGGCGACGACACTGACCGAGTTGGCGAAACTCGCACGCACGCGGCCGATGTAGGCGCCGTGCAGCGCGTCGTCGGCATGCATGTTGATCGCCAGCAGGCCGTTCCGCGTCAAGGCGGCATGGCAGTCGTCGTAGAAGCGCTGCGTGCACAGCGCGCCCGCCTGTCCGCCGATATCGAAGCCATCCACCAGCAGCAGGTCGAAGGTTTCGTCATGCCGCGCGATCCAGTCCGCGCCGTCAACGCAATCGATGCGCAGCCGCTCGTCGTCCGGCGGAATGCGGAAGCGGCTGCGCAGCGCGATCACCTCGGCCGAAATCTCGGCCACCTCGATGCGGGCGTCCGGCAGGTGGTGGTGGCAGTATTTGACCAGCGATCCGCCGCCCAGGCCGATCATGCCGATGCGCGAGGGCGCCGGAACGAACAGCAGCGCGGCCATCATCAGGCGCGAATAGTCGAGCACCAGATCGACCGGTCGCGCCGGATCCATGCTGCTCTGCACGGCGGCGCGGTCGAAGTGCAGCGTGAGCATTCCCTCGTCATCCTGAACGAAGGGTGCGCCCGGCGCGCTGCCGGCCCACGGCGATCGACGATCGTTCATGCCGGCGCCCGCATGCAGTAGCCGGCGCCGCGCAGCGTATGGATCAGCGGCAGCCAGCCGGCGCGGTCCACCTTGGCGCGCAGGCGGGAAATGTGCACGTCGATGACATTCGTCTGCGGGTCGAAGTGGTAGTCCCACACGCCCTCCAGCAGCATGGTACGGGTGACCACCTGGCCGGCGTGGCGCATCAGGAATTCGAGTACCCGGTACTCCTGCGGCTTGAGCGTGATGTCCTCGCCGGCGCGGCGCACGATGTGCGTCATGCGGTCGAGTTCGAGATCGGCCACCCGCAGCACGCTTTCGATCGCCGGCATCAGGCCGCGCCGGGTGATCACGTCGAGCCGCGCCTGCAGCTCCGACAGTGCGAACGGCTTCACCAGATAGTCGTCACCCCCGGCCCGCAGGCCGCGGATGCGTTCGTCGACATGGCTGAGCGCACTGAGGATGAGCACCGGCACGCGCGACCCCGTGGCGCGCAATGCGGCCAGCATGGCCAGACCGTCCATCTGCGGCATCAGCCGGTCGAGCACGATGGCGTCGAACGCTTCGCCGGTCGCCAGAAACAGCCCGTCGCGGCCATTGGCGGCGTGGTCGACGACGTGCCCGGCCTCACGCAGGCCGCGGCAGATGAAGCCGGCGATTTCGGGGTCGTCCTCGACCACGAGGAGGTGCATGTCGAACCTTTTCCGGAAGCGGGGCGCACTGCCCGGATCGGGGTGCGCGAGCCGTGATTCTGCCTGCGTCGAATCACCTTGCCGCAACATGAACGGATGTTCATGTTGTGTCCACCTGCCGGCAATCCGTCGCTGTGCAAGCTGAGGCATGTCTTCATCCGTCCGTCGTGCGCCCATGCGTCCCGCCCTGCTGTGCTGCCTGCTGTCCGTGCTGTGGCTGACGCCACCGCTGTCTGCGCAATCCGTGCCCCTCGCCGCGGCTTCGCACGCCGAAGAGCATGAACAGACCGTCGAGCGTGACGCCGCGCTCACGCTGTCCGGCGCCTTGTCGGCCGCGCTCGGCCGGGCACCCGGCACCCAGCTGCCGCAGGCCAGGCTGTCCGAATCGCGGGTGCTGACCGAGCGCGCCGGCAGCGTGCTGTCGGCACCGCCGGCGCTGCACATGCGCTACCAGGCCGATCGCCTGCCCGGCCGCGCCGCCGGCGTGCGCGAACTGGAAGCCGGGCTGGACCTGCCCTTGTGGCGATCCGGCCAGCGCGACGCGCTGCGCCGCGAGGCCGACGCCGGTCGCCTGCTGTCCGACGAGGAACTGCGCATCCACCGCTGGCGCGTGGCGGGCGATCTGCGCGAAACGCTGTGGCGCGTGCTGCAGGCGGAAACCGAGGTGAAGCTGGCCGATGCCGATGTCGAGCTGTATCGCGCGCTGGAAGACGATGTGTCGAAACGCGTTCGCGCCGGGGACGCGGCGCCGGTCGAAATACTGTCGGCCGAAGCGGCCCGGCGCGAACGGGACGCCGCCCGTTACGAGGCGCAGGTCGAACTGGCGCACAGCGTGTTCGGCTGGGCCACGCTGACCGGCTTGCCGGCGCTGCCGGCGACGGCACGCGAGCCGGTTGCGCGCGCGCCAATGGCGGACGCGGCGACGGGCTATCCGCCGGTGCTGACGGCGCAGGCCGCACTCGAACGGGCGCGCAGTGCGCTGGCCAGCGTGCAGGCCCAGGGCAGCGGTGCGCCGCGCATTCTGGTCGGCATGCGCTCCGAAAAGTCGCCCGACAGCCCGGTCACGGACAGCGTGGGCGCCACCCTGTCGATTCCATTCGGCGGCGAGGTGCATCGCGCAGCCACCCTGTCGCCGCTGCAGCTCGATCTGGCCCGCGCCGAGGACGATCTTGCGCTGGCCCTGCGCATGGCCACATTGGTGCTGCACGAAGCCGAACATGAACTGCACGCCCGCGAACAGGCGCTGCAACTGGCCGCCGGGCAGAAGGCGGTCGCCGACCGGGAGGTCGAACTGGCCCGTCGCGCCTACCGGCTCGGTGAAAGTTCGCTCGCCGAGCGCCTGCTGGTCGAGGCGCGTGCCGCCAACGCACGCCGTGCGGCCGCGCTGGCCGATATTGCCTACGAGCGCGCCGTGGCGCGCTACAACAACAGTCTGGGAATCCTGCCGTGAAACATGTGTTCGTAGTGTCCTGTCTGCTCGCGCTGACGTCCTCCCTCCATGCGGCTGACATCGTGCTCGGTGCGACACAGATCGAACGACTGGGCATCCGCGATGCGGCACCGGTGCCGGCGGCGCAAGCCAGCGCGGCGCCCTGGTCGGCGCGCGTCGTGGCGTCGGCCGACGCCGAATGGGTGGTGACCGCTCCCGCCGGGGGCGTGGTGGTGCGCGTGCCCGTGGTCGAAGGCCAGCAGGTTGCGGCGAATGCCGTGCTGGTGGAACTGCGCAGCGCCGGTCTGCCCGAACAGGGCGCTGCGCTGGCCCAGGCGCGTTCCGCCTCGGCGCTGGCGCGCAGCAATCTTGAGCGTGACCGGGCGCTGCATGCCGAAGGCCTGATCGCCGAGCGCCGGGTGCGCGAATCCGAAAATGCGGCCGCGCAGGCCGATGCCGCCTACGGCGCCGCGCAGTCGCGACTGCGCCTGCTGGGCGTGTCGGCCGCCGACGCGTCGAGCGGTCGCGTGCAGGTGCGTGCCGAAGCGGCGGCAACCGTGCTCGAACGCATGGTGCTGCCGGGTCAGCGTGTCGACGAGGCCGATGCGCTGCTGCGGCTGGCCGACGCACACAAGCTGATGCTCGAACTGAACCTGACGGTGGCGCAGGCACAGGAGGTGCGCGAGGGCGATGTCCTGCGGGTGGAGCCGTCGGGCGAGCAGGCGCGCGTGACGCAGATCGGCTGGGGCGCTGCCGACACGACGCAGACGGTGCGCGTCCGTGCCGCATTGCCGCCTGCGCCGTCTTCGCTGCGGCCGGGCCTGTGGGTGAAGGCGCGGCGCTCGCAGCCGGCGACCGACGCGTGGACCGTGCCGGCTGCGGCGGTCACCCATCACGACGGCCGGACCTGGGTGTTTTCGCGCACCGCGCAAGGCTTCCGCGCAGTCGAGGTGCAGGCGCTGTCGCAGGACGCGGGCCGCGCCACGGTCAGCGGCGCACTGGACGCAAAGGCCGCGGTCGCGGTCAGCGGCGTGGCCGCGCTGAAGGCGGTGTGGCTGGGCAAGGGAGCGGAATGATGCTGGACGCCCTGACGCGCGGCGCGCTCGCGCGACCGCTGCTGACGATACTGGCCGCGCTGCTGCTGATGGCGGCCGGTGCCTGGTCCCTGACCAAGCTGCCGATCGATGCCTTTCCCGACGTGTCGGCCCCGCAGGTCAAGATCATCGTCAAGCTGGCCGGCATGACGCCGGAAGAGATGGAAGCGCGGGTGACCACGCCGGTCGAGATCGAAATGCTCGGGCTGCCGAAGCAGACCATGCTGCGCTCGACCAGCAAGTACGGACTGACCGACATCACGATCGATTTCGAGGACGGCACCGACATCTACTGGGCGCGCAATCAGGTCAGCGAGCGGCTGACCGGCATCATGGGTGACCTGCCGCCCGGACTGACCGGCGGCCTGGCGCCGATCACCACGCCGCTGGGCGAAATGTTCATGTTCACGGTCGAAGGCGACCTGTCGCTGGCGGAACGGCGCGGCCTGCTCGACTGGGTGATCCGCCCGGCGCTGCGCACGGTGCGCGGCGTGGCGGACGTGAATGTGCTGGGCGGGCTGGCCACGGCCTACGAGGTGGTACCCGACGCGGCGCGCATGGCAGCCACCGGCATCACGCTGGACGAGCTGCGTGCCACGCTGGAGCGCTTCAACCGCAATGACGGCGCCGGTCGCATCAACGAAGGCGAGGAAACCCTGCTGGTGCGGGTGCAGGGGCGGCTCGAATCGCTCGACGACATCGGCCGGCTGGTGGTGCACGCGACGCCTCAGGCGCAGGTGCGCATCGCCGACGTGGCCGAGGTGCGGCTCGGCGCGCTGACCCGCATGGGCGGCGTGACGCACAACGGCGAGGGCGAAACCGTGCAGGGACTGGTGCTCGGCCTGCGCGGCGCCGATGCGCAGGAGGTGGTGCGCGGCGTGCGGGCGCGGCTCGACGAGATCGCGCCCAGCCTGCCGGCAGGCGTGAAGGTGATCCCGTTCTACGACCGCGGCGAGCTGGTATCGAGTGCGGTCGGCACGGTGACCAGGGCGCTGATCGAGGCGGTGGTGCTGGTGCTCATCCTGCTGTTCCTGTTCCTCGGCAATGTGCGCGCGGCGCTGGCCGTGGCGGTGGTGCTGCCGTTGTCCGCGCTGTGGACCTTCCTGCTGATGCACTTCGCGGGCCTGTCGGCCAATCTGATGAGTCTGGGCGGGCTGGCGATCGCCATCGGCCTGCTGGTCGATGCGGCGGTGGTGGTGGTCGAGAACGTGGTCGCCCATCTGCACGAACCGGGCGCGGCGGACCGGCCGCGTCGTGACGTGGTGCTCGAGGCGGTGCGCGAGGTGGCGGTGCCGACCACTGCCGGCATCGTCATCATCGCGCTGGTGTTCGTGCCGCTGCTGAGCCTGCAGGGACTGGAGGGCAAGCTGTTCGCGCCGGTGGCACTGACCATCGTGTTCGCACTGGCCGGCTCGCTGCTGCTGTCGCTCACCGTCATTCCGCTGCTGGCGCGCATCATGCTGAACGCCGAAAGTTACGACAACGCGCACGCCGACCCGTGGCTGCCGCGCACGCTGTCGAAGCTTTACGCGCCGCTGCTGCAGCGTGCGCTGGCCGCACCACGCATCGTCGGCGGCATTGCCGGCCTGCTGTTCGTCGCCGCCGTCGTCGTCTACGTGGGGCTGGGCAAGACCTTCATGCCGACCATGGACGAAGGCAGCCTCATCGTGCAGCTGGAAAAGCTGCCGTCGATCAGTCTCGATGCCTCGCTCGACATCGATACCCGCTTTCAGAAGGCGCTGAAGGACATCGTGCCCGAGGCGACGCAGATTGTGGCACGCGCCGGATCGGACGAAATCGGTCTCGACCCGATGGGCCTGAACCAGACCGACACCTTCATCAGCCTTGCCCCGGGCGCCGACAAGCCGGCCATCATCCACCGCATCCGCGATCTGCTGGCCGACTTCCCCGGCGTGGCCTATGCCTTCACCCAACCGATCGAAATGCGCGTGTCGGAAATGATTCTCGGCGTGCGCGGCGATCTGGCGATCCGGCTGTTCGGGCCGGACATCGACACGCTGAACCACAAGGCGGGCGAAATCGCCGAGGTGCTGCGTGCGATTCCGGGCGCCGAGGACGTGTTCTTCGTGCGCAACGAGGGCGTGCAGTACCTGCGCGTGCTGCCGGACACCGACGCGCTGGCGCGCGCAGGGCTCGACGTCGATGCGCTGGCGGCCAGCCTGCGCATGCAGATCGAGGGCGAGCGGGTGGGGTTGATCCAGAAACTGGACCGGCGCTACCCGCTGATCATCCGCTCGACCGGCAGCGCCGGCGCGTCGGAAGAGCTGGCCCAGATGCCGGTGGCACTGCCGGGTGGCGGCCGCATCGCACTGGGTCAGCTGGCGCGCTTCGAACGCGTGGGCGGTCCGGTGCAGATCAACCGTCAGCTGGGCAGTCGCAATATGGTCGTGATCGCGAATGTGGGCGGTCGCGACCTGGTCGGCTTCGTCGAGGATGCGCGTGCCCGGGTGCTGCAGAAGGTCGAACTGCCCACCGGCTACCGACTCACCTGGGGCGGCGAATTCGAGAACCAGCAGCGCGCCGCGCAGCGGCTCGCCCTGGTGGTGCCGCTGGCACTGGTGCTGATTTTCCTCATCCTCTACAGCACCTTCGATTCGTTGCGCCAGGCGGCACTGGTGATGGCCAACGTGCCGTTCGCGATGATCGGCGGCGTGTTCGCGCTGGGCATTTCCGGCGAGTACCTGTCGGTGCCGGCCTCTGTCGGCTTCATCGCGCTGCTCGGCATCGCGGTGCTCAACGGCGTCGTGCTGGTGAGCTACTTCAATCAGCTGCGGGCGGCCGGCCAGAGCATGCTCGACGCGGTGGTCAATGGCGCCCAGCGCAGGTTGCGCCCGGTGCTGCTCACCGCGTCGATGGCCGCACTCGGTCTGGTGCCGCTGCTGTTCGCCACCGGCCCCGGGTCGGAGATCCAGCGGCCGCTCGCCATCGTGGTCATCGGCGGGCTCATTTCTTGTACGGCGTTAACACTTCTGCTGCTCCCCATCCTGTATAAAAGGTTCGGTGAGCGTCCTGCCACGGTATCCGCCCCTTCATGACATCGATACGACCTGCGCCGCACCGGCGCGCACTGCCCTTCCTGCTCGTTGCGTCCCTGCTGACCGTCACCATCTGGACCTTGCTGCGTCTGCTGCTCTGGGGCATCGCCGGCCCGGCCGACATCGGTGCGGCCACGCCGCACGTGTTCGTGCGCGGACTGTGGTTCGACGTGGCCGTGCTCGCCTGGCTGGTGGCGCCGCTGCTCGTGCTGTCGGCACTGCTGCCGGCCCGTCTGCGGGCGAGCCGGTTCATGGCCCGGCTGCGCTGGGGGGCGCTGTGGCTGATGGCCGCCCTGCTGCTGTTCGGTGCAGTGTCCGAAGTGGTGTTCTGGGAGGAGTTTTCGACCCGCTTCAACTTCATCGCGGTGGATTACCTGATCTACACGCAGGAAGTGATCGGCAACATCATGCAGTCCTACCCGGTCGGACTGATCGTCGGCGGCATCGCGCTTGTCGCGGCACTCATCGTGTTCGGGGTGAGCCGTGTGGTCGGGTTCGTCAGCGCGCCGCGCCGGCCGATCGTGCGGCTGGCGATGCTGGCCGGCGCACTGGCGCTGCCGGCGGCATCCTGGCACCTCGCGGCGCTGGAACAGATGGAAGGCAGCGGCAATGCCTATGCCGACGAGCTGGCCGGCAACGGGTTGTATGCATTTGCGGCCGCGATGCGCCGCAACGAGCTCGATTACGAGCGCTGGTATGCCACCTTGCCGCAGGAAGAAGCGGACGAGGTGCTGCTCGACCTGCATGTCGAACGACTGCCGCTGTCGTCGCCGGACAGGCCGAGTGCGATGGACGATCCACCGCACGACAAGGTGCCGTTCAGCCGCAGGCCGCGCAATGTCGTGCTGGTGACGATCGAAAGCATGTCGGCGGAGTTCGTCGGGGCCTATGGCTCGACCGAGGGCTTGACGCCGGAACTGGACCGCCTTGCGGCCGACGGGCTGCGTTTCAAGGAAGTGTATGCCACGGGCACGCGCACCGTACGCGGGCTCGAGGCGCTGTCGCTGGGCACGCCACCGGTACCCGGGCAGGCCATCGTGCGGCGCACCCACAACAACAATCTGTCCACGCTGGGCGAGTTGCTGAAGCCGCAGGGTGTCGTGCCGATGTTCATCTACGGCGGCTATGGCTACTTCGACAACATGAACAGCTATTTCCGCGGCAACGACTACCTGATCGTCGACCGGACCGACTTTCCGAAGGACAGCATCGTTTTCGAGAACGTGTGGGGGGTGGCCGACGAGGTGCTGTACGCCAATGCCCTGAAGGCGCTGAATGACAAGGCCGCCGCAGGCAAGCCGTTCTTTGCGCAGATCATGACCACATCGAACCATCGCCCCTACACCTATCCGGACGGTCGCATCGACATTCCGTCACCGGGCGGGCGGCGCGGCGGCATCAAGTACACGGACTGGGCGATCGGCGAATTCATCCGCGAGGCGAAGAAGCAGCCCTGGTTCGCCGACACGCTGTTCGTGTTCGTCGCCGACCACTGCGCGTCCGTGGCCGGCCGGACGCGCCTGCCGGTCGCCAAATACCGCATCCCGCTGATCTTCTATGCACCGGACATGCTGCAGGCGGGCGAGTACGCACAGAGGGTAAGTCAGATCGATCTTGCGCCGACGCTGATCGAGATCATGGGCAAGAACGGCGACGATCATTTCTTCGGCCGCTCGTTCTTCGAAGCGGACGCGCCGCTCGACCGCGCCTTCATTTCCAACTACCAGGATCTGGGCTATCTGCGCGGCGACCTGCTCACCGTGCTGTCGCCGCGACGTGTCGTGCGCGCCTACAAGGTCAACCCGGTCACGTTCGAATCGACGCCAGCCGAGGTGGATACCCAGCGTGCGCGCGAGGCGATCGCCTACTACCAGACGGCTGCTTCCGCGTTCAAGCAGGGGCGGCTGCACGCCATCGAGGCCCGGTGAGCCGGTGGCTCAGGGCGCGCGACGCCGATCTGCTGGTGGTCGCGTTCGTGTGCGCCGTGCTGGCGGTATGGAGCAATCGCTGGAGTGGCACGGATCTGTGGCTTTCGGCGCACTTCCACGACGCCGCAGCCGGCGGGTTCACGCTGCGCCGCGACTGGCTGTGGTCAGTGCTGCTGCACGACGGCGTCAAGTGGCTGTCGGTGGCGGCATGGCTGGCGCTGCTCGCGGCCGGGTTCGCGCTGCGGCTGCACGCGCGCGAACCCGGGCGTTTCGCGCGCGTGGCGTTCGTGCTCTGTGCTTCGCTGTCGGCGGTGGTCGCGGTCAATCTGCTGCGCATGCAGTCGGCGCACAGCTGTCCGTGGTATCTGGCCGATTTCGGTGGCCAGGCGCAGTTTTTCCGCTTGTTCGACGAGGTACCGGCGCATTCCGGTCCGGGCAATTGCCTGCCCAGCGGCCATGCAGCGAGCGCCTTCATGTGGCTGGCCGTGCTGCCGGTGCTGCGCGGCGCAGCGCGGCGGCGTGCGCTGTTCGCCGTGCTGACGCTGGGCGGGCTGGCCGGAGTGGTGCAGGTCGTGCGTGGCGCACATTTCCCGTCGCACATCCTGCTGGCCGCCGCCGCGTGCGCCCTCGTGGTACTGGGCGCGGCAAGCGTCACGCGCCCGCCGGCCGGGTGACGACGGAAGCGGTGTGGTCATTGACCCGCTTGCGACGGGGCGAGGTTTGGCCTCAGTCGCCGATCTCAGCTCTCGAGCAGACTGCGCAGCATCCAGGCGTTCTTCTCATGCACCTGCATGCGCTGGGTCAGCAGATCGGCGGTCGGCTCGTCGTGCGCTTCTTCAACCGCCGGGAAAATGCTGCGCGCGGTGCGGGTCACGGCTTCTTGGCCGGCGACCAGCTGGCGGATCATGTCAGTGGCGGACGGCACGCCTTCCGGTTCCTTGATCGACGTGAGCTTTGCGTAAGCCGAATAGGTGCCCGGTGCCGGGTAGCCCAGCGCACGGATGCGTTCCGCCACCAGGTCGACGGCCAGCGCCAGTTCGGTGTACTGCGCCTCGAACATCAGGTGCAGCGTGTTGAACATGGGGCCGGTGACGTTCCAGTGGAAGTTGTGCGTGGTGAGGTACAGCGTGTAGGAATCCGCCAGCAGGCGCGACAGGCCGTCCGCGATGGCCCGACGGTTTTCTTCGGAAATGCCGATGTTGATGCTGCTCATGATGCTTTCCTTTCTCGGTTCTCGTATTCGTGCACTTGGGAGCCCGGACTCCGCCCGGCGGTTCCGCTTCCGTCGACCGAGTCTGACAGGTGCAAGGGTGCCTGTGCGGCGATCAGCTCGGCGATACGTTCGAATGATTCCTGCCGTGCGTTCGAACTGCGGGCAACCAGCGCGATGGTACGGCGGGGCCGGGGCTCGGAGAAGCGTCGCGACACCAGTTTCATATGCGACAGGATGTCCGAGCGCAAACTCATTTCCGGCAGCAATGCGAGGCCCAGACCGCCCTCGACCATCTGTGCCAGGGTAAACACGCTGGTGGCTTCCATTCCGCGGGTCCTGGGTTCCCGCAGACCGCAGCCACCCAGGGTGTGACCGCGCAGGCAGTGCCCTTCTTCGAGCAGCAGCAGTTCATCCGGATCGATCCTGGAGATCTCGCGCGGCATGTCCGCTTCACGATCGGCCGGCGCGATCAGGCGCAGTTCCTCATCGAACAGCGGCTTCACCTGCAGATTGCCCGTGTCGTAGGGCAGCGCGATCAGTGCGAAATCCAGCTGACCGGCCGTCAGGCGGGTCAGCAGATGACTGGTCAGGTCTTCGCGCAGCGCGAGCCGCAGCGACGGATAGCGCTGGCGCAGCGCCGGCAGTACCGTCGGCAGCACGAAGGGCGCGACGGTCGGGATGACGCCGAGCCGCAGCAGGCCGCTCATCGGCTCCGCGGCGCTGCGCGCCCATTCGCTCAGATCTTCGGCTTCGGACAGCAGGCTGCGCGCACGGTCGACGATTTCGATGCCGATCGGCGTCATCACCACCGAATGGCGTTCGCGCTCGACCAGATGCGCGCCCAACGTGGCCTCCAGCTCCTTGATGCCGGCAGACAGCGTGGACTGGGTGACGAAGCAGGATTCCGCTGCCTGCGTGAAATTGAGCTTTTCGGACACTGCAATCAGATAGCGCAACTGGCGAAGTGAGGGCAGGGCAGACATGTGGCGCGGACCTTTGCTGGAAGACGTCGGCTGTGTGGTCACATCTTTATCGAAACATTCGATCAACACCACAAGTTTAATCCATTGGACGATTGATGTGTATGCGCCCACACTGCACTTCGTCGATGCGCTGAACCGGTACACACAACACCCGGCGCATCTCCGGATAACGATTCATCCCTCTGAAAGGAACAGCAATGAGCCAGCACAACCAAGAAGGCAAGCGCGTCCCGAACGTCACATTCCGCGTACGCCAGAACAACGAATGGACCAATGTCACGACCGATGATCTGTTCAAGGGCAAGACCGTGGTGGTGTTCTCGCTGCCCGGTGCCTTCACGCCGACCTGCTCGTCGACCCACCTGCCGCGCTACAACGAACTTGCGCCGGCCTTCAAGGCAAACGGTGTCGACAGCATCGTGTGCATGTCGGTCAACGACACCTTCGTGATGAACGAGTGGGCCAAGGACCAGGAAGCGGACAATGTGACGCTGGTGCCGGACGGCAATGGCGAATTCACCGAAGGCATGGGCATGCTGGTCGACAAGTCGGACATCGGCTTCGGCAAGCGCAGCTGGCGCTATTCGATGCTGGTGAAGGATGGGGTCGTGCAGAAGGTGTTCTCCGAGCCGCAGGAGCCGGGTGATCCGTTCAAGGTGTCGGACGCCGACACGATGCTCAACTTCATCAATCCGAACGCGAAGAAGCCGGATCAGGTTGCGATCCTAACGCGCGAAGGTTGCGCCTTCTGCGCCAAGGCCAAGGCACTGCTGACCGAACGCGGCTACCACTACGCGGAAATCAACCTGCCGCACACCGAGCGCTCCCGCGCACTGGGCGCCATCGCCGGTGCCAGGACGGTGCCGCAGGTGTTCATCAACGGCCAGCATATCGGCGGTTGGGAAGAGCTGGAAAAGTGGTCGGCCAAGTAAGGTCGCCGACCTGATATGACCGGATGACGGGGCAACCCGTCGTCCGATCAGGCCTGCACATCGAACGGTGTGCAGGCCTGATCGAGCGCTACAGGGAGAACGACATGAATGAAATGAATGTGGATGTGGCCGTCATCGGTGCCGGCACTGCCGGCCTTGCAGCCTATCGTGCGGCCATCGCCGCCGGCCGTCGTGCCGTGATCATCGAAGGCGGCCCGTACGGCACGACCTGCGCACGCGTCGGCTGCATGCCGAGCAAGCTGCTGATCGCCGCTGCCGAAGCGGCCCATGCGACAGAGAAGTGGGACACCTTCGGCATCCGCCTCGAAGGGACGGTGCACGTCGACGGCGCGGCTGTGATGGCGCGCGTCAAGCGTGAGCGCGACCGCTTCGTGGGCTTCGTGCTGAAGGGTGTCGACAACATACCGGCCGATCACAAGTTGCGTGGTCATGCGAAATTCCTTGACGACCACAGCCTGCAGGTCGATGACCACACCGTCGTCACCTTCGGCCGCGCGGTGATCGCGACCGGCTCGTCGCCGTCGATACCTCCGGTCCTCAAGGGTGCGGGCGACCGCCTGATCGTGAACGACGATGTGTTCGACTGGGACGACCTGCCAGCGTCGGCGGCGGTCTTCGGCCCGGGCGTCATCGGGCTGGAAATCGGGCAGGCGCTGCACAGGCTCGGCGTACGCACCGAGGTGTTCGGCCGCGGCCATTTCGTCGGCCCGTTCTCGGATCCGGCCCTCAAGGCCTACGCCACGCAGACCTTCGGTGAAGAGTTTCCGTTGTTCACCGACGCACGCGTCAGCTCGATCGAACGCGTCGGAGATGGCGTACGCCTCATGCAGGACTTCGACGATGGCTCGTCGGCCGTCAAGGAATTCGACTGGGTGATCGCCGCGACCGGCCGTGCGCCGAATGTGAAGCACCTCGGCCTCGAGAATACGTCGGTGACGCTTGGCTCCAATGGCGTGCCGGAGTTCGACCGCACGACGATGCAGTGCGGCAGCACCGGCATCTTCATCGCCGGCGATGCGAACAACGATGTGCCGCTGCTGCACGAAGCCGCGGACGAAGGCCGGATTGCCGGCGAGAACGCGGCGCGCTTCCCGCAGGTGCAGTCGGGTCTGCGGCGCGAGCCGATCGGCGTGGTTTTTTCAGACCCGCAGCTGGCAACGGTCGGCCGCCGCTTCGTGGATCTGGCGCCCGACAGCTTCGTCACCGGCGAGGTGTCGTTCGAGGACCAGGGCCGCTCGCGCGTCATGCTCCGCAACAAGGGCCTGCTGCACGTCTATGCCGAAAAGGGCTCCGGACGCCTGCTGGGCTGCGAAATGATCGGGCCGGACGCGGAACACCTCGCCCATCTGCTGGCCTGGGCGATGCAATCGGGCATGACGGTGCAGCGTGCACTCGAAATGCCTTTCTATCACCCGGTGGTGGAAGAAGGCCTGCGCACCGCACTGCGCGACGCAGCGGCGAAGCTCGCCGACGCGTGATGTACCCGTCCGCCCGGACGACACACCGGGCGGACGGTTAGAATGTGGGCCTCGATGCGCCGGTGATCGCCCATGCCCTTGTGCCGGCGCGCAGCCGGTATCCGCACGTGTCCGCACCAGAACCCTCGCTCGTATCCCGCAGCCTTTCAGCCGTCTGGCACCCGTGCACGCAGATGCAGTGGCACGCGGACCGTTCCCTGCCGCTGCTCGCCATTGCGCGCGCGCAGGGCGCGTGGCTGTATGCGCCCGATGGCCGCCGCTACCTCGACGGCATCAGTTCCTGGTGGACCAATCTGTTCGGCCACAGCCATCCGGCGATCGTGCAGGCGGTGCGCGATCAGCTCGATACGCTTGATCACGTCATGCTGGCCGGCTTCACGCACGAGCCGGTCGTGGCCTTGTCGGAGCGCCTCTCTGCGCTGACCGGCGGCCGGCTCGGCCACGCCTTCTACGCGTCGGATGGCGCGTCGGCGACCGAAATCGCACTGAAGATGTCTTTGCACTACTGGCGCAATGCCGGGCAGGCCGACAAGAACGAATTCATCTGCTTCGCCGGCAGCTATCACGGCGAAACGGTCGGTGCGCTGGCGGTGACGGATGTCGCGCTGTTCCGCGATGCCTATGCGCCGATGGTGCGCGGCGCGCATGTGCTGCCCAGCCCGGCGGCGGGCGGCGCGGCGGCGCTGTCGGCGCTGGACGGCCACCTTGCGCTTCACCACGGCCGTATCGCCGCGCTGATCGTCGAGCCGCGCGTACAGTGTGCCGGCGGCATGGCGATGCACGAGGCCGCATGGCTGCGCGACGCGCGCCGGCTGTGCGATCGCTACGCCGTGCATCTGATCGCCGACGAGATCGCAGTCGGCTGCGGCCGCACCGGCACCTTCTTCGCCTGCGAACAGTCGCTTGACGCCGATGGCGGCGGTTGGCCGGACTTCATCTGCCTGTCCAAGGGCATCACGGGCGGCACGCTGCCGCTGTCGCTGGTGCTGTCGGCGCCGGCGGTGTTCGACGCCTTCCTCGACGACACGATGGCGCGCGGCTTCCTGCATTCGCATTCCTACACCGGCAATCCGCTGGCCTGCCGCGCTGCGCTGGCCACGCTCGAGCTGTTCGACAAGCTCGACGTCCTGCAGCGCAACCGTGTCTGGGCACAGCACTTCACCGATGCGCTGGCGCCGCTTGCGACACACCCCGCAGCGCGAAATTTCCGCCAGGCCGGCATGATCTGGGCGCTCGACATCGACGCCGGACACGACGACTTCAGCCGCCGCTTCTACCGCGAGGCGCTGGCGCGCGAACTGCTGCTGCGGCCGATCGGCAACACCCTGTATTTCATGCCGCCCTACGTGCTCGACGACGCGCAGACCGCATTGCTCGCGCGCGGCGCGCTGCAGGCGCTGGACGCCGCACTCGCATGAGCGCCTTCGACTTCCGCGCACGTCTGGCCGCGTTGGCGCGCGACGATCTGACGCGCACGCGTGTAGTGCTCGACGCACCCTGCGGCCCGGAAGCCGTCGTCGACGGGCGGCGCCTGATTGCCTTCGCCGGCAACGATTATCTTGGTCTGGCGAATCATCCCGAGGTGGTGGAGGCGCTGCGCGAAGGTGCGTCCCGCTGGGGCGCCGGCGCCGGTGCATCGCATCTGGTGAGCGGTCATCAGCGGCCGCACGAGGCGCTGGAGCAGGCGCTTGCCGCCTTCACAGGGCTCGCGCGAGCGCTGTTCTTTTCCACCGGCTACATGGCCAATCTGGCACTGCTGCCGGCGCTGGCCGGTCGCGGCGACACGCTGATCGCCGACCGCCTGAACCACGCGTCTCTGGTGGATGCTGCGCTGCTGTCGCGCGCAACCGTGCGGCGCTATCCGCACGGCGATCTTGCAGCCGTGGCGCGCATGCTGGAGGCGGCGCAGGGACGCAAGGTCGTGGTGACCGATGGCGTATTCAGCATGGATGGCGATATCGCACCGCTGGCTGAGCTGCTGGCGCTGTGCGAACGGCACGACGCGGTGCTGGTGGTGGACGATGCGCACGGTTTCGGCGTGCTGGGCGAGCAGGGCCGCGGCGTGCTGTCGCACTGCGGTCTGGCTTCGGAGCGCATTGTCTATATCGGCACGCTGGGCAAGGCGGCCGGCGTGGCGGGCGCTTTCGTCGCCGGAGACGCGGACCTGATCGAGTGGCTGATGCAGACCGGTCGCAGCTATCGCTACACCACGGCGGCCCCCCCGGCGCTGGCCTGCGCATTGTTGGCCAGCCTCGGCCTGATCGAGAATGCCAATGACAGGCGGGCGACGCTGGCGGCACACCGCGAACGGCTTCAGCGGGGGTTGACCGGTTTGCGCTGGACCTTGATGCCCTCGCACACCGCCATCCAGCCGCTGCACGTGGGCACGAATGCCGCTGTGCTGGCGCTTGCCGGGCAGTTGCGTGCGCATGGTCTGTGGGTGCCGGCCATTCGCCCGCCCACAGTGCCGAGCGGCACGGCACGCCTGCGCATTTCGTTGAGTGCCGCACACACGGCCGGGCACCTCGATGCGCTCTGCCATGCGCTGATCGAGGCCGGGTATGACTGAGCCGCTGTCCACACGGGCCTTCGGCGACCGCGGACCGCGCGTTGCTGTGCTGCACGGCTGGGGCTGGGACGGCCGCCTGATCGCACCGCTTGCCGAGGCGCTCGGCCGACAGGCGCGTATCGCTCAGCCCGATCTGCCCGGTTACGGGCTGAATGCGGATCGTGAGTGCTCGGGCTTCGATGACTGTGTCGGGCAGTTGATGGCGACCGTACCCGATGCCGAAGTCGTCGTCGGCTGGTCGCTCGGCGGCCTGCTCGCGCTGGCCTGGGCCACCCGAGCGCCGCTGCGCAAGCTGGCGCTGATCGGTGCGACGCCGCGTTTCATGCAGGCATCCGACTGGCCATACGGCATGAGCGCCGAGCGCTTCGACGCCTTTGCCGATGCGTTCGACGATGCGCCGATGAAGGCCCGCACGCGTTTCGCCGCGCTGTCTGCAATGGGTGATGCCGATGCGCGCCAGGTGCGTGCCGCGATGGCCGGACTGGTCGAGCAACCGCCGCTCCCGAGCCGGCAGACGCTAGACCAGGGTCTGCAATGGTTGCACGACGTCGATCTGAGAGCGGCCGTGCAGGAGGTGCCTGCGCGCATGCTGTGCCTTCACGGCATGGAGGACAGGGTGGTCGATGTCGCGGCATGCGACTGGATGTCGTCCGCGACGGGGGCGCACTGCGTGCGCATAACGGGCGCGGCGCATCTGCCCTGGCTGCAGGGCGGTGTCGCGGATCTGTGCGAATGGGTGGCTGCCGATGACTGAACATACCGCCGTTCGCCGCAGTTTTTCGCGTGCAGCCGATCGCTACGCGGCGGCTGCACGTCTGCAGCGACAGGTCAGCGACCGTTTGCTCGACATGTTGCCGCCGATTGCGGCGGGGTGCGTGCTGGATGTCGGCTGCGGCACCGGATTCGCGTCCGCCGGACTGCGTGGCCGCTATCCGGATGCGCTGCTGCTGTCGGCCGATTTTTCGCCAGCCATGCTCGGCGCACATGCGCCGATGTCTGACAACGCGCGGGTGTGCGCCGACGCGCATGCGCTGCCGCTGCGCGACGGCAGCGTCGATCTGATCTTTTCCAGCCTGATGCTTCAGTGGTGCGACCTGTCGCGGGCATTGCGCGAATGCCACCGGGTACTGCGGCCGGGCGCTGCGATGTGTTTCGCCACCGTGCTCGACGGGACGCTGCAAGAAATCGACAAGGCTTTTGCCACGGTCGATCGGCATCGTCATACGCTTCCCTTCCTTGATGAAGCGGCCGTGGTGGCAGCGCTGGGCGAAGCCGGGCTGGTTGCACATCAGGTCGAGCGATCGCGGCAGGTCGAATACTTCGACGAGGTCCGCAGCCTGCTTCAGTCGAACCGTGACATCGGCGCTTCGCGCGTGCCGCTGCACCCCCGGCGTGCGACGCTGGGCCGCGCTGCCTGGCAATCCGTGTGCGCTGAATTCGAGGCTCAGCGGACGCCGCTGGGCATTCCGCTGACCTACGAGCTGGCTTGGGTGGTCGCGTATCACCCTGAACAAGGAGACCCCGGATGATGGCGGCCCGCGCGCATTTCGTGACCGGTACCGACACCGGCATCGGCAAAACCCTGGTGGCCTGCGCACTCGTGCATGCGCTGCGCGCACGCGGGCTCGACGCGGTCGGCATGAAGCCCGTGGCGTCCGGCGCGTGGCGCGATGCGCAGGGGACGATGCGCAACGAGGATGCGGACGCGCTGGCCGCTGTCAGCGGCGCTCGCCTTCCGCAAGCATTGACCAGCCCTTACCTGTTCGAAGCACCGTTGGCGCCGCATGTCGCGGCGCGGCTCGAGGGACGGATGATAGAGTCGGCGGTCATCCTTGATGCGTTCCGCTCGCTTTCGATGCGTGCGCAGCATGTGGTGGTCGAAGGCGTCGGCGGCTTCCAGGTGCCTTTGAACGATGACTTCACCACCGCCGATCTGGCCACTGCGATTGGCGCGCCCGTCATTCTGGTCGTGGGGCTGAAGCTGGGCTGCATCAACCACGCATTGCTGACGGTCGAATCGATTCGTGCGCAGGGACTGTGTCTGGCGGGCTGGGTGGCCAATGCCATGCCTGAAGGCATGCTGGAGCAGGACGCAACGATCGCAACGTTGTCGTGCCGGCTCGACGCGCCGCTGCTGGGAACGCTGCCTCGCTTCGCCCCGGCCGACCCGCAATCGGCTGCCGGCGCGCTCGATTTCAGCGCGCTGCGCGACGGCGCAGACTGAAATTTTCGCAGCAGTGTTTGACAGAGCACGAAACGCTCACCATAATCGCGGGTTTCGCTGGTCGCCGGAGGGGTTCCCGAGCGGTCAAAGGGATCAGACTGTAAATCTGACGGCTCTGCCTTCGAAGGTTCGAATCCTTCCCCCTCCACCATAACCTTTTGTATTTGAAGGTTATATTGAGGTGACCTCGAAAAACGTGTAAGTGAAGGTTCTGATCATGGTGGCCGGTCACAGCGGGTCAATATGTTCGGAATGGTCGGGCGGGAGTAGTTCAATGGTAGAACCCTAGCCTTCCAAGCTAATGACGCGGGTTCGATTCCCGTCTCCCGCTCCACGAGTTGAAGTGTGCATATATATAGGGCGGTTGTCGGGGCAGTGTTCTCGATGAGTGTCTGCAGGTAAGTTTTCGTGCCCATGTAGCTCAGTGGCAGAGCACTCCCTTGGTAAGGGAGAGGTCGGCAGTTCAATCCTGCCCATGGGCACCACGGTATTTGGCGTGCGGCATGCCGCGTAAGGGCGCGGTTGCCTGTCGAGGTTTGACGCAGATCTCTAATCAGTCATCAGGGTGATCAAAAATGGCAAAGGGAAAGTTTGAACGTACCAAGCCGCACGTGAACGTGGGGACGATTGGGCACGTTGATCATGGCAAGACGACGCTGACGGCGGCGATCACGACGATTCTGTCGTCGAAGTTCGGTGGCGAGGCGAAGGCGTAC
>JAEUNO010000019.1 GCA_016791045.1 Methyloversatilis sp.
TGCTGTCCCGGTGGGCGCGGGCCCTGTGGGAGGTGTCCCTGTGGGAGCTGTCCCTGTGGGCGCGGCGGCCTCGCCGCGATACGCCCGCTGCACAACGATGGTGGCGGCACTATCGCGGCGAGGCCGCCGCTCCCACAGGCCGCTGTTCTCACACGCCGCTGCTCCAACAGGGGAACCGGCGCCAGCAGAAGGCCGGCTCAGCCTTCGATCGTCAGATAGACCAGCGTCTGGTTCAGCAGCTGATAGGCCACTTCGCCGTAGGTCATCGGGCCGAGCAACGAGGGCACGCGCTTGCCTTCGAGTTCGCTGTACAGGTAGTTCAGCACGCAGTTGCAACTGAAGCCGACCGGACCGGCCTGACCGCCGTCGCGCGCGCGCAGCGCCTGCTGGAAGGCGCTGACGTAGTCGGGCACCGGCGCGGCAAAGCGGTATTCGACGTCATCAAACACCGGCGCGTAGAAATCGACCACTCCCTTGCCCAGATCGACCGCCTTGATGCTGACATTGATCATCGCGCCGCTGTAGTCGGCAACCAGTGGCAGGCGGGTGTCGATCGCGTTGGATGTGACATAGCGCGCGAAATTGGCCGGCTCGCCATTGATGCGGCACTCGCCGACCGAAAAGCCCTTGGCCGGGAAGCGGATGCTGTCACCCTCACCCGGCGTGAACAGATTGATGATGTCGATGTGCGCGTACTTGTCGGCCGGCAGCGGTACATGCATCACCAGTGCGCGGTCGGGTTCGAATTCCAGCGTTTCGCCATTGACCGCGAGCGGACTGGCGCGGCCGAGATCGTCGAGGTGAATGCCCGAGATCCAGCCGATCAACGGCTTGAGGTACATGTCCTCGTAGCCCGGCGCGTTGCGCGCGAACAGGGAGTGCACGGCCGAGAAGGCGGGGATGACGATGATCGAAAAGCCGTTCTCCGGTGCGTCGGCGCACACCCGCTCCAGGCTGATCTGGTCATAGAAGCGCATCAGCGGCACGCCGCCGCTGACCGGCACCTGCGCGACATAGAGCTGGTCACGCGTGGTGACGCCACCGTCCTGCCCCATGAAATACGGAATGGTGCCGCCGATCCAGTGCCCGCGCGGCAACTCGCGCAGCAGCAGCTCGTCGCCGGCGATGCTGTAATAGCCGCCTCCGCGAATCAGGGCGGTCGCCTCCGACAGCCCCATCATGCGACCGCTCAGTTCCTGCCTGATCTGACTGTTCATGAAAGCGGGACAGGCGTCAGCTGGCGCGCAGCTGGGACAGTTCGTGCCCGAGCATGCGCGCGTTCTTGACGAAGTAACGATGCAGCTCGCGCAGCTTGAGCATGCGCACTTCTTCGTCGGTGATCACTTCCAGCTGGCTGCGCAGGCGGGTCATCAGCAGCTTCAGGCTCAGCGCACGGATATCCAGATCGACCTGTCCTTCGATCAGCTTGAGCCAGACCGGATCGGTCAGATCGGGAATGTCGTCCGGCAGCGCGGCCGGTGACGCCGATCCGGCAGGCGCCAGATCGACCGACGGCGACGAGGGCGCCGCCATGGCGGTCTTGCCCTGATCGAGCGAATACTTGAACTTCCACAGTTCCTGCAGCGGAATGCCGGTGATCGAGCAGATGCCGTTCAGCGGCACGCCTTCGTTGAACAGTGCAAAAACATGTTTGGAAAGCGCCTGGGAAAATGGCATGTCGACCGTACCCGCCCAAGGCAACGCGCTCAGATCGGCGCCGACCGGCGCCTGCACGTGCACATGGCAGCGCCAGCCCGCGAGGTCAGTGTGGCGCCATATGCGCTCAGGCCCTTCAGCCGGCTGACGCCGCACGCGGGCGAACCAGCCGCGCGGCGGCTCGACGCCGACCCAGGCGTCCAGCTTGCGGGCATCCGGATCGAAGCGAAAATCGCGTACCGTCCACGGCTCGTTCAGCTGCAACAAGCGGCCCAGCAGTACCTTGTCCAACGCCATCAGTTTCTCCTCCTCCGACCGAATTCTGTCCCGGTTACGTGACCGGAATTTTTTCTGTATTGAGACGGGCCCGGAATTGCGAGACGGATGGTAGCAAAGGGATGCCGCGACACGGTTTGCGCTGCAACATCGCAACCGGTGCCCGGCATGCCTGACCAAGACGTGGATTTTCCGGCCGGGCCGACCGGAGGGTGAAACACAAGCGTCGTGAGGCGCTTGAGATACTGAATGTGTGGTGCGCGGAAAGAGACTCGAACTCTTACGCCTTGCGGCACTGCCCCCTCAAGACAGCGCGTCTACCAATTTCGCCACCCGCGCACTTCGGATAGGGGCCGGAATATACAACAAAACAGCCACAACAAGGAGTCAGCAGTGTGACGGATGTACAGCGTGCGCGGCAGGTGATGTTCGAAATGGTGAAACCGCACCGGGGTCGGCTGCTGCTGGCCACCCTCGGTCTGGTATTGGCGGCGAGCGCCGCGCTGGCGCTCGGACAGGGTCTGCGCAGCGTGATCGACCAGGGCTTTGCGGCCGGTGACGCCGCCTGGCTGGACCGTGCGCTCGGGGGTTCGCTGCTGCTGGTCGTGCTGCTGGCGGGCGCGACCTGGCTGCGTTTCTACAACGTGTCCTGGCTCGGCGAGCGGGTATCGGCCGACCTGCGCACCCGGGTCTATACGCACCTGCTGACGCTGCCGCCGTCGTTCTTCGAAGCCGGGCGCACCGGCGAGGTGATTTCGCGGCTGACCAACGACACGGCGCAGATCGAGAATGTAGTCGGATCTACGCTGTCGATCGCGCTGCGCAACATCCTGCTGCTGACCGGCGGACTCGTGATGCTGGCGCTGACCAGCGGCCGGCTCACCCTGCTGGTGCTGGCCGGCGTGCCGCTGGTGGTCGCACCCATCGTGCTGTTCGGTCGCCGGGTACGTGCGCTGTCGCGCGAGCGCCAGGCGCGTGTGGCCGACCTCGGCACACATGTCGATGAAAGCGTGCACGCCATCCGCATCGTGCAGGCCTGCGGGCACGAAGACGCCGACCGCGAGCACTTCACGTCGCTGGTCGAGCGCAGTTTCGACACCGGCGTGAAGCGCTACCGCCATTCGGCGCTGATGGTCGTGATGGTGATCCTGCTGGTGTTCGGCTCGGTGGCCGTCATCCTGTGGGTCGGCGGACACGATGTGCTGGAGGGCCGGCTGAGCGCCGGCGAACTGTCGGCCTTCGTGTTCTACGCCGCCATGGTGGCCAGTTCGGTCGGGGCGCTGTCGGAAGTGTGGGGCGAACTGCAGCGGGCCGCGGGCGCCACCGAGCGGCTGATCGAACTGCTCGACACACGGCCTGACATCACGGCGCCGTCGTCACCGCGCGCGCTGCCGACACCGGCACGCGGCGACATCACATTCCGCGACGTGCGCTTCTGCTACCCGAGCCGGCCCGACACGCCGGCGCTCGACGGTTTCAGCCTCGATGTGCGGGCCGGCGAAACCGTCGCGCTGGTCGGGCCGTCGGGGGCCGGCAAGTCCACATTGTTCCAGCTCCTGCTGCGCTTCTACGATCCGCAGTCCGGCACGGTGAGCATCGACGGCGTGCCGCTTGCCGAAGCGGATCCGGCCGACCTGCGTGCGCGCATCGCACTGGTCCCCCAGGAGGCGGTCATCTTCGCCGCCAGCGTCGCCGACAACGTACGCTATGCACGCCCTGACGCAAGCGATGACGAGGTGCGGGCCGCCTGCGAGGCCGCCTTCGCCGACGCCTTCATCCGCGCCATGCCGGGCGGCTATGACAGTCCGCTCGGCGAGCGCGGCGTGCGCCTGTCCGGCGGCCAGCGCCAGCGCATCGCCATCGCGCGCGCAATCCTGGCCGACCGGCCCATCCTGCTGCTGGACGAAGCCACGTCGGCGCTCGACGCGGAAAGCGAGCGCATGGTGCAGGCCGCGCTGGCGCCGCTGATGGCCAGCCGCACCACGCTGGTCGTCGCGCACAGACTGGCCACCGTACAGCGCGCCGATCGCATCGTCGTGCTCGACCACGGACATGCCGTGGAATCCGGCACTCACGCCGAACTCCTGGCGCGCAACGGCCTGTACGCACAGCTGGCGCGACTGCAGTTCATCGACGACGGCGCTTGAGACAAAAAAATGGAGCGCACGCGGCGCTCCATCAAACACCGGGCCGCGCCCGGGTCAGCGGGGCACTTGGGCGTGGCCGGCACGAGGACGCAGGGTGTTCAGCTGCTGGTGTTCGCCGGCTTCAGGTCACGCTCTGCCTCCTGATGTCGCGCGAGGCGGCTCAGATGCGGCACCAATGCGTCAGCCGACAGCGGCGGTGTCGCCGGCGCGGCGCCGGTCAGGGCGCGGTAGGCGGTCTGCATCGCGTCCAGCGCCGCCAGCATGCCGTGATGCCCATCGAGATGCAGGCGCGCGCCGCAACTCGCCAGCGAGTCGAGCCTTGCCAGATCGCAGCCGGCGTAGCCAATCGACATCCACGGCAAGCGGATATGCGCGGACATCTTCGCAAGCAGTTCGTCATTGTCGGCGCCGACGATGCACAGCGCGTCGACACCGGTGTCGGCGTAACGCGTCAGGCGCTCGATCAGTTCGTCGTCCAATCTGCAGGCGCGCGCCGAGGTCCGCGCGAACAGCACGAAAGACGGATCGCGTCGCGCGGTTACCGCGGCGCGCAGCTTGCCGACCGCCTCTTCTATCGGTATCAGCGAGTCGGTGTGCCGGCCGTAAGCCTGCTGCAGCCAGCTATCCTCGATCGACAGGCCAGCGGCACCTGCCGCTTCCAGCTCGCCCACCGTGCGCATCACGTTGAGTGCGTTGCCGTAGCCACCGTCGGCGTCGACGATCAGCGCGATGTCGCTGGCGTCGGCGATGCGGCGCGTCAGCCCGCTCAGTTCGGTCAGCGTGATCAGGTTCAGGTCGGGCAGACCGAGCAGCGTCAATGCGGCCGCTGAACCGCCGAGAATGCCGATACCGAAGCCGGCAGCCTCGGCCAGTCGTGCCGACATCGGATCGAATACCGACGGGCAGTTCAGGCATCGCGTCCCGGTGAGCGCATTGCGCAGCCGCATGCGCCGGGCGCTCATGCCGGAAACAGCCACGGTTCGAGCGTGCGCCGCCGCAGCTCGTAGGCGCGAATGTCGTCCGCCTGCTGCAGCGTCAATGCGATGTCGTCCAGACCATGCAGCAGGCAGTGCTTGCGATAGGCGTCCACCTCGAAACCCAGCACTTCGCCATCCGGCAGACGCAGCGTCTGTTCCGCCAAATCGACCGTCACCCGGTAGTCCTTGCGTCCGTCGCCGATGTCGGCGAACAGGCGGTCGATCTGTCGGGTCGGTAGCACGACGGGCAGCACGCCGTTCTTGAAGCAGTTGTTGAAGAAGATGTCGGCGAAGCTCGGCGCCACGATGACGCGAAAGCCATAGTCGGCAAGTGCCCACAGCGCGTGTTCGCGGCTGGAGCCGCAGCCGAAGTTGTCGCGTGCGAGCAGGATCTGCGCGCATTTGCAGGACGGCCGATTGAGCACGAAATCCGGTTCGGGCTCGCGCGCCGATTGCGGCTTGCCGGGATAGCCCGGGTCGCGGTAGCGCCAGGCGTCGAACAGGTTGTCGCCGAAGCCGGTGCGCGCGATCGACTTCATGAACTGCTTCGGAATCAGCGCGTCGGTGTCGACGTCGGCGCGGTCCAGAGGGGCGACGTGTGAGGTGAGTGCGGTGAAAGGCTGCATGTCAGGCCTCCGCGCCGATATCGACGAAGTGGCCGGCCAGTGCAACGGCGGCGGCCATCGCCGGGCTGACAAGATGGGTGCGGCCGCCGGTACCCTGGCGACCTTCGAAATTGCGGTTCGAGGTCGAGGCGCAGCGTTCGCCGAGCCTCAGGCTGTCGTCATTCATGCCCAGACACATCGAACAGCCGGGTTCGCGCCACTCGAAGCCGGCCTCGATGAAGACGCGATCAAGTCCTTCCGCTTCCGCCTGTGCCTTGACCAGACCGGAGCCGGGCACCACCAGCGCCTGACTGATCGACGCTGCGACGCGGCCACCGCGCGCGATGGCGGCGGCGGCGCGCAGATCCTCGATGCGCGCGTTGGTGCATGAACCGATGAACACGCGGTCGGGACGGATGTCGGTGATCGCGGTGCCCGGTTCGAGCGCCATGTAGTCGAGTGCGCGCTGCATCTGCGCGCGGCGCACCGGGTCGGCTTCGTCGCGCGGGTCAGGCACATGGCCGTCGACCGGTACCGTCTGCGCCGGCGACGTGCCCCAGCTCACCATTGGGCGCAGCGCTCCGGCGTCGATCTGCAGCCGTGCGTCGAACACCGCGCCATCGTCGCTGACCAGCGTGCGCCAGTACTTGCAGGCGGCGTCCCACTGCGCGCCTCGAGGTGCCAGCGGCCGGCCTTTGAGGTAATCCAGCGTCACCGCGTCGACCGCCACCAGCGCGACGCGCGCACCGGCCTCGATCGCCATATTGCACAGGGTCATCCGGCCTTCCATCGACAGTCCGCGCACGGTGTCGCCGCCAAATTCGATGGCGCAGCCCGCGCCGCCCGCCACCCCGAGTCGGCGGATCAGATCGAGCACCAGGTCCTTTGCAGTCACGCCCCGTGGCAGCGCGCCGCTGACGTCGACGTACAGCGTCTTCATGCGGTCGACCGGCAGGCACTGCGTGGCCAGCACGTGTTCGACCTCGGACGTGCCGACGCCGAAGGCCAGCGCGGCGAAGGCGCCGTGCGTGCTGGTGTGCGAATCGCCGGCCACCACCGTCATGCCGGGCAGCGTGGCGCCCTGTTCCGGCCCGATCACGTGGATGATACCCTGCCGCCGGTCGCCGAGCGGAAACAACGTGATGCCAAATTCGCGACAGTTGTGTCCGAGCCGCTCGACCTGCATGCGCGACAGCGGGTCGCGGATCTCGCCGGTGTGCGAAGTGGTCGGCACATTGTGGTCGGCCGTTGCCAGTACCGTGTCGCGACGCCATGGCGTGCGACCGGCAAGCCGCAGACCCTCGAAGGCCTGCGGGCTGGTCACCTCATAGACCAGATGGCGGTCGACGTAGAGCAGCGCCGTGCTCTCGCCGCGCATGGCAACGACGTGGCGGCTCCACAGCTTGTCGAACAGCGTGCGCGGCGTCATCAGCGCATCGCCGCCGGGACGGCTTCCATGTCGCGGGCACGGGCGATCAGCGCCGCGTCCTTCTTCAGCAGATGCTTGGCCACGCGCTGCGTCGGCGTCTTCGGCAGGGCATCGGCAAACACCAGGTAACGCGGTACCTTGATCGCCGCCATGTGGGCGCGGCACCAGTCGATCACCGCCTCGTGCGTCGGTGCGGCGCCGTCGCGCGCAACCAGCACCGCCAGGATGTCGTCCTCGCCCAGTTCGGACGGCACCGCAATGGTCGCGGCCTCAGCCAGATCCGGGTGTCGGCCCAGGACGGCGTCGAGCTCGGCGCCGGATATGTTCTCGCCGCGCTTGCGGATGATGTCCTTCTTGCGCGCGACGAAGTAGAAGTAGCCGTCGGCGTCCATGCGCACCAGATCACCGGTGGCGAACCAGCCGTCGCGGAAGGCGTCGGCGGTCTGCTGCGGGTCGTTCAGGTAGGCGACGAAAAGCGTCGGCGTCCGCACCAGCAGCTCGCCGGTTTCGCCGACCGCGACGTCACGGCCGTCGTCGTCGACCACACGCAGCTGCGCGAACGGTCCGTCGAAGCGCGGATGCACGCCGGCGCGGCCTATGCTGCCAATCTTGTGCGGACCTTCGTACGGGTTGCTGCAGGTCGATGGAATCTCCGACATGCCGTAGCCCTCGATCAGCAGCGGCACGCCGAACTCCTGCTGGAACAGGCGGAACATGTCAGCACTGATGGGACCGCCGTAGATCTTGCGGATGCGGTGCGCCGGATTGAATTCCGCGCGCGGCCGCAAGCCCAGTATCGTGCCCAGTGCGGCCAGGATGTTGAGCTGCGTGGCGCGGGTATCGGCCGCGGTCTGCCAGAAGGTCGAAGCGCTGAACTTCGCTGCGGTGATGAAGGTGCCACCGCAGGCCAGCGCCCCGGCGAAGGAGTAGAACAGCGCGTTGACGTGGAACAGCGGGAACACCGTGAGCATGCGCTCGCGCGGTTGCAACCTCAGCCGGCCGACGAATACCTCGGCCGACCACACCACCGTGCGCTGACTGTGCACCACGCCCTTCGGGAAGCCGGTGGTGCCGGATGTGTAGATGACCACCGCCGGATCATCCGGCGAAGGCAAAGGCAGCGTCGGCGCGTTGGCAGGCGATTCGCCGGTAATGCCTGCCAACGCGGCGGCGGCGCTTGCCGCGTCGAGTCCGAACGGTTCCAGCGGCGCCACGCGTGCCGGGCGAGAACAGCGCGCGGCGATCCGCTCGACGCGCGCGCACAGCGACTGCGGTGCATAGGCGGCGACCGACTGCGAGTGCTGCAGCTGGTAGTGCAGCTCGTCGTCGGTCAGCGCCGGATTGAGCGGAACGAATACGGCGCCGACGCGTGCCAGCGCCAGGAAGAGCAGGACCGCGACGTCGCTGTTCGGCGCCACGTGTGCGACCGGGTCGCCAGCACGGACGCCCCGCGCGACCAGCGCAGCGGCCACTCCCTCGGCCGCTTCGTGCAACTGACGGTAAGTCCAGCTGCGCGACTGGAAAAGAACGGCTTCGGCATCCGGCATGACTGCAGTGCGCGATGCAAGGAGCGAGGGCAGGGTGTCGCCGTGCGGCGGAAAGAGTGCAAACACCTGTGCTGGCGTCAGCTCGGCGGCAGGTTCTGCGGGCAGTTCGTCAGGAATCATGGTGTCCGGCATTCAGAGATCGATCACCAGCAGCGGGCCCCGCGAGCGCGAGCAGCAGGGCGTGAACTGATCGTTCTTCGCCTGTTCCGCCGGGGTCATGTACATGTCGCGGTGGTCCGGCGTGCCGTCGATGACGCGCGTCAGGCAGGTGCCGCACACGCCCTGTTCGCACGACACCGGCAGTTCCACGCCGGCGGCGGCCAGCGCTTGGGCGACGGTCTGGTCGCGGCGCACCGGAACCACACGGCCGGACTTCGCCAGCTTCACCTCGAAGTCGGTATCGGCGTCGGTCTGCACAGGCGCGCCGGCGAAGAACTCGTAGTGGATCTGCGCCTCCGGCCAGCCCTGCCCGCGCGCGGTCGCCAGCACCGCGTCCATGAAGCCCTTGGGGCCGCATACGTAAAGATGGATGCCCGCCTCCGGCCGTGCCAGCACCTGCTTCATGTCGAAGGCCTGCGCCGCGTCGCCGTCGTCGTGGTGGAGGCTCACCCGCCCGGCCCATGCGGCGTTCGCCAGGCGGCTCCGGAAGGCGGTGCGGGCCGGCGAGCGGGTGCAGTAGTGCATCGTGAAATCGGCGCCGTCGGCCGCCAGCTGTTCGGCCATGCACAGCAGCGGTGTCACGCCGATGCCGCCCGCCAGCAGCAGATGGCTGCGCGCGTCGGCGGCCAGTTCGAAATGGTTGCGCGGTGTGCTGATGGTGAGCGTCGCCCCCTCGGCCAGTGCGTGCATCGCGCGCGATCCGCCACGAGAAGCCGGGTCGAGCAGTACGCCCAGCCGGTAGCGGCTGCGTTCGGCCGGATGGCCGCACAGCGAGTATTGGCGGATCAGTCCGTCGCCAAGCATCACGTCGATGTGGGAACCGGCGGTGAAGGCGGGCAAGGCCGTGCCGTCGGCGCTCGCCAGTTCAAAACCGGCGATGCCTTCGGCCTCCGTCTCACGGCGCGCGATGCGCACCTGCAGCGTGTCGACGGTCGCCATCAGACCGCCTGTTCCTTGCGGATGAGGCTTTCGAACAGTCGTCTGCCACGCACGCAGGTGGCGTCCGCCTTCAGCAGCACCTCTGGCGGCGTCGTGCCCAGCGTGGTGAGCATGGATTCGATCTCGCGGGTGGCCAGCATGTCCTCTTCGATCACCGCATTGAAGCTGGCCAGCATGGCCTTGCCGAAGGCGTCGTCGTCCTGCTTGAAGGTGCGGCCGTAAGCGAAGAAATAGTGCGCGGTATTCTTCGTGGCCGGCGTGATCGCGTGATAGACGCGCACCTTGCCGAGCACGGCACCCGGCTCGTCGCTGTCGGTCTTCGACTTGGACAGGAAGTCGTAGCCGGCATGCAGCGAGGGCAGGAAGAGCTTCATGCCGAACGCACGGTCCACCCTGCCCTGGTAACCGAACACCTGCGCATACAGCGGCGGACACTGGATGTTCAGGAACTCGCGCTGGCTGCTGATCCAGTTGTCGCCGTTGTCCCGCTTTTCCTCCACCACGCTGTAGTCGCCCGCGCCGATGCTGGTCTGGTGCAGGAAGCCGAGGTGGGTCAGATCGAACAGGTTGTCGTGCATCAGCATGTAGCGGCCGGGCACCGCGTGGTAGGTGCCGGATTCGACTGTGAATGCCGGATCGGTCAGGCCGATCTCATGGTGATCCGGAATCAGCGATTCGTCGGCCAGCGCCGGATCGCCCATCCATATCCACAGCCACTTCCAGCGTTCGACCAGCGGGTAGGCTTTCACCTTGCAGCTGGCCGGCACCATGCCCTGCGACGGGATGCGCACGCAGTCACCTTTCGGCGAGAAGGTGATGCCGTGGTACATGCATTCGATGTTGTCGCCGACCAGCCGGCTCTTGCCGAGCGGGAAGTGGCGGTGCGGGCAGCGGCCTTCGAGCGCGACCGCGCGGCCGTCTTCGGTGCGGTAGAAGGCAATCGGCTCGTTCAGGATCCAGCGCTCCATTGGCTCGCGCCTGATCTCGTCGGCCCAGGCGGCGATATACCACTGGTTGCGGGGTGCGAAGCAGCCTTCGGGTAGCGGGTACATGGTGTCTCCTCTGATGTTCTGTATGGCCTTGCTCAGCCATGCCGCGCGACCGCGCGAGCGGCGCGCCGGCAGGGCGGCGGATCGGTGATGAATTCCAGCAGTTCGTGGGTGAAGCGCGCCGGGTCGTCGCGGAAGGGCGCGTGGCGTGCACCGGCATGGATCGATGTGCGGGTATCGGGCAGCAGTGCTCGGAACACGTCGGCGCGCGACGGCAGCACGATGCCGTCGTGCGCGCCGTTCACCCACATCAGCGGCAGGTCGAGACCGCCGATCAGCGCGTCGTAATCCAGCCCGCGCTGGCGCATCCAGCGCCGGTGCTCGACCGGACAGCGCGCCGCGACCGCGGTCAGTGCGGCAAAGTCGGCGCTGTCGCGCGGTACGTCCAGCACGTCCCCGATGAAGCGCCCGGTGGCGTCGGCAACGGTGGCTTCGTCCTCCGCGCACAGCGCGTCCAGAATGACGTGATCCGGCCCTGCCGAAGCGAAATGCGCGAGGCTGGCAGCCGCCACGAACTGGATGCCGTGCAGCCCGTCGGTGCCGTAGCGACGCGCATAGTCGAGCACGCCGCGGCCACCGAAGGACCAGGCGACCACCGTCGGCTGCACCATGCCCGAGGCGCGGATGACGGCGTCCAAATCGGCTGCCCAGGCGTCACCGGAGGTGTAGTGAGCCGCCGTCGGCATGCGGTCCGATGCGCCGTGACCGCGCAGATCAGGCATGACCAGACGGCAGCGTTCGAGCAATGCCGCCTGCGCATAGAGCGGCGCCCACACCGTGTGGTCGAGCGCGAAGCCGTGCAGCAGCACGACCGGAAACCCGTCCGGATTGCCGGCCGACCACCAAGCGATACGGCAGCCGTCCTCGGACACGCAGTCGTGGCGCAGGAAGGCCGGACGCGGAATGTGTTGCGTCATGTCATCCACCGTCGGCGCTTCAGGCCTTCGCGGCCTCGCCGAAGTGCTGGGCACGGATCTGCTTCCATTGCGCCATGTCGGCATCGACCGACTGGTACTTGTCGGCGAAGAAGCGTTCGGTCACCGTCACATTGGTGGCGAATTCGACCCGCATGCCGTTCGGGTCGTAGAAATAGATCGAGCGGCAGTAGCCGTGATCGATCTCAAGTACGTCGACGCCTGCGTCCTGCAGCTTCTTCTTGTAGCCGTCTATGGTTTCGTGGCCGCCGCTCACTTCCATCGCGATGTGGTGGCCGAACTGGTCCACCTCAGGGAAGTCCGCCGGCGTGAAGTGCGCCGGGTAATCGAAAAATGCCAAAGCGCTGCCGTCGGCCAGTTCGAAGTACAGGTGCATGTAGGGCTTGGGCTCATTGGTCAGCGGATCGATGGGCTCGATGCAGGCGGCGACCAGCGGAAAGCCGAGAATGCCCTCGTAAAAGGCGCGCGTCTCTTCCGCGCTGCGGCAGCGGAAGGCGTGGTGGTGCAGCATCTTCACCTTGTTGGCGGCGCGCCGCTCGGCGGCGACCTCGCGTGCGCGGTCCAGGTCGATGTCGCTCGGGGTCCAGTTCTGAAGACTCATGGTGTGCTCCTCCTTGATGTGGGATGGCCGGTTCAGGCGGCGAGGCCGTGCTCGACCGCGACGGGTTTCGAGACGGCATCCTGCTGCACGTCGCGGCGCAGCAGGAAGTAGGCGAGTGCGGGCAGCAGGATGAGGGCGCCGAGCATGTTCCAGACGAACATGAAGGCCAGCAGGATGCCCATGTCACCCTGGAACTTGATCGGCGAGAAGGCCCAGGTGGCGACCGCGATGCCCAGCGTGACGCCGGTCAGCACCACCACCTTGCCGGTGAACAGCAGGGCGCCGTAATAGGCCTGCGACAGCGTGCGGCCGGCCTTCAGATTGGCCAGCGTCACGCTGAGCACATACAGCGCGTAATCGACACCGATGCCCACGCCCAGCGCCACCACCGGCAGCGTCGCCACCTTGACGCCGATGCCCAGCCACACCATCAGCGCCTCGCACAGGATGGAGGTGAGTACCAGCGGCACCACCGCGCACACCACGGCGCGCCAGGAGCGGAAGGTGACGAAGCACAGCACCACCACGGCGACGTACACCAGCGCGAGCATTTCGCGGTTGGCCTGACGCACGACGATATTGGTCGCCGCCTCGATGCCTGCATTGCCGGCGGCCGACAGGAACTGCGCGTCGGGCCCGTTGTACTCGGCGCCGAAGGCATCGACGACCGACGCGACCGCCTCCAGCGTGTCCGCCTTGTGATCCTTCAGGAAGGTCTGGATGGTCAGGAAGCTGCACTGTGCGTCCAGCGTCTCGCGCGGTGCGTACTGGGTGACCGAGTTGATGCTGGCCTGGTCGCGCGACAGTTCGTACCACTTCGGATTGCCTTCGGCGAAACCCACCATGCCGCTCTTCGCGGTGCCGACGAAGGACACCGTGGATTCGACGCCCGGCAGCGCGCGCAGGCGCGACTCCAGCTCGTTCACCCGCAGCAGCGTGCCGTACTTCGAGCAGCTGTCCTTGGGCGTCGGGATCATGACCGTATAGACGTCGCTGCTGGCGGCGTAGTGGCCGATCACGTAGGCGTTGTCCAGGTTGTAGCGTGAATCAGCGCGCAGTTCCGGCGCCCCCGGATCGAGATCGCCGATCTTCAGGTTCAGACTCACCACGAATCCGGCGATGCCCAGCACCGCCGCACCGATGACGGCCCGCGTCGCCCAGCGACGTTGCGTGAACAGATCGAGGAAGGCCCAGAACGCGTGTTTGTTGCCGTCCTCGCCGGCCTGTTCGGCGCGCAGGCTGCGCGCTGCGGCAACCGGACTGACGCCGGTGTAGGACAGCAGCACGGGCAGCAGCACGAGGTTGGTGAAGATGAGCACCGCTACGCCCAGGCTGGCGGCCAGCGCCAGATCCTGGATGACCGGGATGCGGATGATCATCAGCACGGCGAACCCCACCGCGTCGGCCAGCAGCGCGGTCAGACCGGCGAGGAAGAGCCGGCGGAAGGTGAGCCGCGCGGCCACCCACTTCGGCGCCCCGCGACCGATGTCCTGCATGATGCCGTTCATCTTCTGCGCGCCGTGGCTCATGCCGATGGCGAACACCAGGAAGGGCACCAGTATCGAGTACGGGTTCAGTTCGAAGCCGAGCAGTGGCAGCAGGCCGAGCAGCCACACCACCGCCACCAGCGAACAGGCCATCACCAGTCCGGTGCTGCGCACGCAGCGGGTGTAGCCGTACAGCACCGCGCTGCAGATGCCGATGGCGACGGCGAAGAACACGAGGATCTGCCGCATGCCGTCGATCAGGTCGCCCGCCACCTTGGCGAAGCCGGTGATGTGGATGTGAATGCCGTCGGATGCGTACTTCGCACGCAGATCCTCCAGCTTCGCGTTCAGCGCCTGGTAATCCAGCGGCTTACCGCTGTTGAAGTCACGATCGATCAGCGGCACCTGCAGCACGCTGGACCGGAAGTCCGCCGCCACAAGCTGACCGATCTGTCCTGACCGCTCGATGTTGCTGCGCAGCTCCGCCAGCTTGTCCGGAGATCCGTCGAATCCGTCCGGCATGACCGGCCCGCCTTCCAGTCCCTGGTCGGTCACCGCCACCCAGCGTACCGCCGACATGTACAGCGACTTCATGTAGGCGCGATCGACACCGGGCAGCAGATAGACCTCGTCGTTGATCCGGCGCAGCGTGTCCATATAGGCCGGATCGAGAATGCTGTCGCCTTCGGTGGCCACCACGATGCGCAGCACGTTGCCGGAGCCGGCGAGCTGCTTCTCGTGGGCGCGGAAGTTCTGCACATACGGATGATCCGTCGGCAGCATGCGCTCGAAACTCGCTGCCAGCTGCAGGCGCGTGGCCTGATAGCCGAGCAGCAGCGTGGCCAGTGCGCACAGGGCGATCACCAACAGCCGGTTGTTGAAGAACAGGCGCTCGGGCCAGCTGCCGGACTGCGCATCGAAGCCTTGCCCGGTCGCGTCGAAGACGACCGCATCCTGCGGAGGCGTCGGAATCACGGTTGTTCACTCCCCTGTGTGGCCGCAGCCATTTCGATCACATGCACGCCACGCGGCCCCACCGCCACCAGTCGCCCGTCCGGGCCGGCCGCCACCGCTGACAGCGGCGGCTGTTTGCCCGTCCATCCGTCAAAGCGTCCGCCTGCCGCCTGCTGCAACCGAACGTCGCCCGCCTGGCCGACCAGCACCATCCGACCATCGTCCAGCGTGGCGCCACCGGTCCAGGCGCTGCTGCCGTCGCCGCCCACGTCGTTCCAGTGCACACCGTGATCGGTCGACACGAAAGCCCGCCCCTGCAGACCGAACACCACGACGGCGCCGTCGGCATTGCCGGTAAGGCCGAAGAAGCTGCCTTCATACGGCGTCTTCAGCGCCTCGAAGTGCGCACCGCGGTCAGACGACACGAATACCGCGCCGCGTTCGCCCACCACATACAGGCGGTCGCCGATCAGGCGGATGCCGTACAGGTGGTTGCCATCCGGATTGGGAAGACGTGCGGATGCCCGCGTCCAGTGCGCACCGCCGTCGGCGGTGTGCAGGAACAGTCCGAACGCACCGATGGCGAAACCTTCGTTCGCATCGAGGAACAGCACGTCGAGCAGCGGATCGCCCGCATTGGGCAGCGGTGGCGGATCGCCATCGTCCGCGCCTGCGGCTGCTTCTTCCGGCAGGCCGGCGATGGCACGACCATCGAGCTGACGCGTCCAGGTCCGGCCGCCATCGGTGGTGGCCAGCACCACACCACTGTGGCCGACAGCCCAGCCCCGTTCCGCATCCGCGAAACTCATTGCGGTCAGCGTGACGCTCACCGGCACCGCAGCCTGCTGCCAGTGCGCAGCGGCGTCGTCGCTGAACAGAACGATGCCGTTCTCACCGGCGACGATCACACGCTGATCGGCACGCGTTGCGGCAATCAATACGGAAGCCGGCGCGTTCGGCACCACGGCGGCCTTTCGCGACAGCGGATCAAGCGGATCGAGCGAACCGGCCGCGTTTCCCGCCGTTGCCTGGATCGCCGCACCCGCGCCGGCAATCAGCGCCAGCAGCGCGCAGCCGCCTGCGCCGCGTCGCACTGCCGTGCGGAGAAAACTTCCGTTCATCGGCGCTCTCCTGAACCGGTGGTCCGCACGGCATCGAGATGCTCCACATACTCGACCACCAGGCCGTCCGGATGCTTCATCACCATCACCTTGCCGGTGACCACGTCCGTCAGCGCTTCGAGCGTTTCGCACCCCTGTGCGCTCAGGGCTGTCCGGAAGGATTCGATATCCCGTACCAGATAGACGGCGCCTGCCATGGAGATCGCGGACGCGATCTGTGGGTGATAGCCCACCAGGACCATTTTTCCGACCTGCGCGACGCGCAGCCGGCCGTCCAGCAGATCCAGATCCAGCTCGACCGGCGCGGCAAGCAGCCCGCAGTAGAAGTCGACGGCCGCCGCCAACCGGTCAAGGGTCATGTTGTGTCTGACCAGAATGTCCAGAACCTTCATGTGCTCTCCCGCGCACTGAACGCGTACCGTGCGGAACCGGTGCTCATGCCGCGCATCCGCTGACTGGCCGGAACCACTGTTCGAGGTAGCCGAGCATGGCCGCCGCCTCCTCCGGCACGCAGCTCATGCCGACATACAGGTCCGGGCGAACCAGGATGAGCCGGCCCTCGGGACCGATGCCATAACGCGCCAGGATTTCGCCCGTTTCGTCACATACCCGATGGTCGAAATCGAATCCCGTGTCATCGCCACGGCCTTCCGGCGAGGCCGTCGCCTTGGTCGCCCGGTCGGGGTCCGGATGCTCGGACATCCGTGTGTTCCCCTGCGGAACCAGGCAGGCCACGACCTGGGACGGATAGCGCCGCTCCAGTTCGTCGCGCAAGGCACGCCCGGCGGACAGATGGCTGTCGACATCAGCGCCCGGCACCACGAGCAGGGTGAATCGCGGATGTCTGAACACGTCGTAAAGGCGCTTCCGGGGTTCGCGCACCAGCAGTGCGTCGGGTGCCCGCTCGCCTGCCCGCGGGCCTGCCACGGCATGAATCAACGGCGGCACGAGCGCCACGTCGCGGTAGTTGTGCGACAGCCCGGACACGAGCTGTATCGTGCGGGCCTCCCAGCCTGGCTCCTGCGTGTAGTGCAGGCGCTCCTCCGGTGCGATGCCGAAACCCATCACGATTTCGTGCGTCGCCATCGCCCCTTCGGTGATCTGCTCACCGATCGGTTTGCGCTCGCGCTCGTAACTGTCGAGCACGGTGTCGGCCGCCAGCCCCTTGAAGACGGCCGCAAGCTTCCAGCCGAGGTTGAAGGCGTCCTGCATGCACCCGTTCATGCCCTGGCCACCCGAAGGCGAGTGCACATGCGATGCATCACCGCAGATGAGCATGCGACCGTTTCGATAGCGGTCCGCGATGTTGTTCCGGATCGCCCAGGCCGTCGCCCACTCGGGCTCTCCGATCTTCATGCCGATGCCCAGCCGGTCCGCCACGGTCTGAAAGGCGGCGCGTGCATCATCGGCATGGACCAGCGCACCTGTCGGCTCGCTCATGTAGATGCGCCAGCACCGGCCCGGCAGCTTGGTGCAGTTCATGAACAACTCCTCGTCAAAGAAGTAGTTCATCCAGTGGTCGTCAAAGTTCACGTCGGTGAGCTCGACGTCCATCATGGCCATTGCGGCCACTTCTTCGCCGGGGAAATCGATGCCGGCGGCGCCGCGTACGAAGCTGCGTACGCCGTCGCAACCGACAACCCATGAATGCCGGCGGGTATCGACCGTTCCGTCCGGCCGCATGATCCGGGCTTCAACCGACCCTGCATCCTGGCTCAGCCCCACCAGCTCCGTCCTGTACTCCGGCTTCAGGCTGTACTGGGAGAACAGGTGCTCGCGCAGGACCTGTTCGAAGTCGTTCTGGTTGATCTTGTAGTAGAACGCGAAGCGCGTCGGCAGCACGCGGTAGTCGGTGCGCGGCTGCTCGCTCTCCGGCAGATGGGGAAAGTGATAGATGTTGCCCGGGCACTGGAGACAGACCTCCTCGAGTCGGTGCGCAATGCCCATGTGCTCGAACATTTCCATCGAGCGCGCGTGTACCGTCATCGCCCTCGTCGTGTGTGAAGGCCCCTTTCTCTTTTCGATCAGGCGTACCGGCACGTTTCGGCGCAAAAGTTCATGCGCAAGGATCAGGCCGGTCGGTCCTGCCCCGACGATCAGAACGGATTCTTCAATGCTGCTCATGTTGCACTCCCCGGGTCATCACTTGTTGTCCTGTTCCACAGCCGCCCGGCGACCGTACCCCTCCTGCAGACGGGCCGAGCGGTCGCGGGCATGGCCGGCTCGCCTCACCGCACTCCGCGGCGAGACAGCGATTCCGGCGTGTAGTAGCTGGGAGGAAGTGGATCGATGACCTGGATCTGGTTGTGCTGATCGCTCATCGTCGTGTATGAGTACGTGCCCTTGATAAGGTCCAGCGTCGTGTAGGTTTCCTGGCCGACAGCCGGTATCTCGTACTGCATCCACGGGAAACCATAGCTGGTGTGCCACAGGGTTCCCTGTGCATCCCAGGTGTTGCCGATCGCGGCGATGTACGTGTCCTCGTCGAGGTAGAGCCGGCGCTTCGGACGCACGTCACGCTTGCCGGGACGGACGGTCCCTTCGAGCACCCAGACGCGGTGAACCTCCCAACGGACGAGCTCGGGATTCACGAAGTGCTTGCTCATCGCGTCCTCCGGCTTCGATGCAACGAGCCGGTTGTTGTTGTAGGGAATGATGAGTTCCTTCTTGCCGGCGATCTTCCAGTCATAGTTGGTCGCAGGGCCGAACCAGACGAACACCTGATCGAAGAAGTCGACACCGGAGGCCACGAAGTTCGGTGTGTCGCAGCAGATGGTCGGCGCGCGACGGACACGGCGCTGACCGACGAGGTACTGCCAGGCCGGTCGCGTGTTGTCCAGCTGGTCGTAGTACATAAGCATTTCCCCTGCGCGGATCGAAGGCGATTCGACCGACTGAAGGTTCTGGTAGTACGCGCCACCGTTGTTCTTGATGTGCTCCGGGGACAGACCTTTCGTGTAGTACGGAATCGTCACCTCGTTCACCGCGCCGCTGGCCAGCGAAGAAGTGCCGTTCGTATCGATGGTGTAGGTACGGAAGGCCTGGCGATAGCCCTGCGAACGCACGCGCAAGGAGTGATTCCAGAGCAGCTCCGCACCGGTTTTCGGAATCGGGAAAGGAATGCCGCCGTATGCATCGATGACCGAATCGCCATCCATCTTTGCGCGCGTGGCGTTCTTGAACGTTTCGTCATACACCCATTGCGGCGCGGCCGCGCTCCGGTGCGTGGGGTAGACGTTGATCTTGTAGTCCGGGTACTTTTTGAGCAGGTACTGCTGCCCTTCGTCCAGCTTGTCCGCGTACTGCGCCATATTGGCCGCCGTCACGGTGTACAGCGGCTTCTCGTCGGCGAACGGATCGGGCCGCGGCTGGCCGCTCTTGTAGCCGGCCGGAACCTTGGTGTAGCCACCGTTCCACGCAGGAATGCTGCCGTCCTTGTTGCCCGCCTTCTCGCCGCCCAGCGGTGTCAGTTCCGACTTGAGCTTTGCGGCTTCATCGGCGGTCACGGCCGCCCAGCCCGTACTCGCCAGCGATGCGGCCACCAGCGCGGCCGCGAGGGTTTTCATCGAAATCATGTGCCGTCTCCGGTGTTTTTAGAAAGTGCGCTGCAGCGAAACCGAGATGAAGTCGCGGTCCGCGTAGTTCTGTTTGAAGGTGAGGTTGGCATCGGTGCCCAGTGCGTTGCCGGCACGGCCGATGTAATGCGTGTAGTTGATGCCGCCGCGCCACACCTGCTGATAGACACCCTTGACGCCGATGGACAGGTCACCGCCGTGCTCGACGCCGCCGTTGAACAGTTGCACCACGGACGAATTGCCCTTCGGGTTGTAGCCAAGGCCGATGGGCATCGACAGATCGAGCCCGGGTGCGGCTTGGAACCACTGCGGTTCGAACACGAAGCGCAGACCCCAGGCGTCACGCGAGGTGTTCGGATCCAGCTCTGCCGCGTTCTTCGTGATGCTGGTACGCCGGTTCCAGGCGATTTCGCCCACCAGCGAGGCGTTGTCCCAGAACTTCGACCGGTTCAGGAAGAAGATGGCCGACAGGTTGGCGTGTGCGGAATTGCCGATTGCATAGAGCGCATTGCTGTCGTTGTCGGCCACACCGGTGGGGCTCATGTCGACCACCGGCCCGCTGACCAGCGGCGTGTTGCGGCGGACTGAAAACTCACCTGCAAGATTGAAGTCAGCGATCTCTGTACTGAAGCTCACACCATAGGCGCGCACGTCCTCCGGATAGACCATCTGCAGTTCGCCCGCCACCGGCCGCAGATAGACCTGGAAGTTCTTGTCGTGATAACGCACGGCGTAGAAACCGAATTCGATGTCCGTGCCTTCCGGGCGCCAGCGCAGCTGCACGCCGCCCTGTCCGGAATCCGGCGCATTGCCGTCTTCGACACGCGGCACACCGACGCCCGGTGCAAACAGGAAGCGCTCCGTACCCGAGCCGAGCACGTCGGCGCCGGAGAAGTAGCTGCCGACACCCGGAATGCGGTTCTTGCGGAACTCGAACTGGTAGTAGGCGCCGAGCGAAACCGTGTCGGTCAGCTGGATCTGGCCCGACACCTGGTTCACCGGCAGGATGATTTCCTTGAACTGCGAGTTCGGCACCGACAGCAGTTTCACGATGTCGGTCGGCGACTGCGCAGCGGCGATACCGTTGGCGCCGAAGAACAGCGTTTCGCCGTACAGGATGGAGTGGCGGCCGAGGCGGACGTTGCCGCGCTCGCCGTTGGCATAGACGAACGCATCCAGCCATTCCGCGCGTCCGCCGTGCAGGTCGCGGGTCGCGTCGACGAACTCGTCCGACGGGCGCGACAGCTGGTTGATCGTGGCCGGCGAGTTGTTGTCGTTCGAGCGCTGGTACACCGTGTCGTACCAGCCGGCGCCGCTCAGCCGCAGGCCATAGCTGCTCTTGTAGCTCAGGTCGAACTCGGACAGCAGGTCGATTCGATTGGAAATCAGGCCGCGGCCGAAATTGCGGTTGCCGTCGTCCTGGTTGATGTCGCTGGTCAGCGTGCGTGAGCGGTCTTCGAGGCGCCAGGCGTTCGAGTACTTCACCGTGTTGTCCCAGCGCATCTTCACGTCCGGATTGCCGGACTCGATTTCGAACGCCATGGCCGGTGCAGCGCCACCCAGTCCAGCCATGGCGGCGATGGCCAGCGGCAGCGCCTTGCGGCATGAGCGCCTGTTCCTGCCCGGCTGCGATGCATCTCTCTTGTTCATTTCTCCTCCTTCTTGGTATGTACGGCCCCGGACGAGCTGGGCCTTGCGTCGTGTGTCTGCCTTCCTTCAGTCGCTGCCCTTGTGCGACGGGCCGTCGTCGTTCTGCTGCAAGCTCTTGCGGATGTCGTCGGCGTGCTCGTCGAGCAGCGGCGGCGGCTGCACGTCGAAGGCGCGCCGGCCGTCGAAGGACACCGGGAAGCGGATGGTCCGGAACGGGCCCATCTGCGGATGGCGCGCGCTGATCTCGAGTTCGAGGTGGCGCACCTGCGGGTCGGTCAGCACTTCGTCGGTGTCGTACATCGGCGCGTGCGGCACGTCGCGCTCTGCCAGCCGTACGCACCAGGCGGCACGCGTGTCGGTCGCGAAGATCTCTCGCATCAGCGCGATCAGTTCTTCGTAGTGATTGATGCGCGCCTCGCGCGAGCAGAAGCGCGGGTCGCTGAAGATGTCCGGCCGGCCCATGGCGTCGGCCAGCCCCTGCCAGAACTTCTCCGGCGAGGACATGTGCAGCGCCAGCCACTTGCCGTCGCTGCAACGCATGACATAGGACTGAGAGACGCTGGGGCGGCTGAACGGTCCCATGACTTCGCCTTCCGACAGCAGGTGGGTGAAGGCGTCGAGATTGAAGTGGCACATCGCCTCCAGCATCGACACCTCGACCGTGCGGCCGACGCCGGTGCGTGCGCGCTCATACAGCGCGCCGAGGATGCCGAAGGCCGCGTAGTAGCCGGTCATCGCGTCGGCGACGGCCGGCCCCACGACGCGCGGATCCGCCGGGTTCACCATCAGCTTCAGATATCCGCTTGCAGCCTGGGCCACCGTGTCGTAACTCGGCCGTTGTGCAGCCGGGCCGGTCTGCCCGAAGCCACTGATGGCGCAATAGATGAGCCGCGGGTTCAGCGCCCGCAATCGCGCTTCGCCGGCCCCCAGACGTTCGGCTGCACCCGGGCGGAAGTTCTGGATATAGACGTCGGCGCTGCGGATGAGGTCGTCGAACACCGCGAGGTCGTCGGCGTTCTTCGGGTTCAGCGCGATGCTGCGCTTGTTGCGGTTGTAGGTCTGGAAGTGCGGGCTGTAGAGGCCGCCCTTGAACGCCCGGAAGGGGTCACCCGATTCCGGCTGTTCGACCTTGATCACGTCCGCGCCCAGATCACCCAGGATCATCCCGGCCGCCGGGCCGGTGATGAAGGTGCCCTGTTCGATCACACGCACGCCGTCGAGCACGCCGCTCATTCCGCTGCTCCATCGCGTACCGGTTCGCCGTCGTACTGCGCTTCGCGCGTCGCCTGGTAGGACAGCGCGAAGCCGATTGAGCGCTGCAGCTCTTCCGTAAGGTGGGCGATCAGGCCGGCGGTGCGCGCCAGTATCGGCACGCCCTTCAGTGCTTCCAGCGGAAAGCCCACGCCCAGCAGAAGCGCCGGAATGGCGGCCGATACGTTGAGCTTGAGGTCCTTGCCGATGACGTCGGGAATCGCCCTCTCGACCGCTTCGGCGATCGCCACGTAGCGCAGGTCGATGGCTTGTGCACGCGCCACCGTGAACAGTGCATCGACGCGCGGGTCACGCGCCTTGTGCTGCGGATGTCCGTACCCCGGAATGGCTTTCTTCGCCGCTCGCCAGCCCTGAACCACCTCGCGCGCCGCGGCGTCGATGTCGCCGCCGGCGGCGCGCTGCTCGACTTCGTGGAACAGCCGACCTGCGGTTTCCGATGCGCCGAGGATGACCGAGCCGCAACCCAGGATGCCGGCCGCTATCGCGCCCTGCAGCGCGTCGGGCGCCGCTGCCAGCGTCATCCGGCTGGCCTGCACGCTGGGTACCAGCCCATGCTCGGCGATGGCGACCAGCGTTGCGTCGATGATGGCGGTCGCTGCCGGTGTGGCGCGGCGGCCAGTCACCAGCAGATGGAAATACTCGGTGAAACCGATGCGGCCGATCAGGTCCGTGCACAGATCGGCACCGCGCACGGTGATGGAATGTTCGTCCGAGGTCGAGATCGCCGTTCTCGGAATCACTTCCTTGCCTATCTTCATTGTTCTGTCCTCGTGAGGCCGCACCGAAGTGCGGCGGACGCCTGTCCCGCGAACGGGGCGAGGCGGAAGTCGTAGTGGGCGGACCAGTAAGGCCGGTCGAGCAGTCGGCCGTCCGGTGCTTCGCCCGGCCCGTGCGCATCGAAGTCGACGATCAGACTGTCGCGCACGCCGAACACGGCGTCGGAATCGAGATAGAGGCTGTCGGCGACGAAGATATGGGTGGTCACCGGCACGAAACCGGTTGCCGACACCTTCATGTGGATGTGGCCGGGGCGGTTCGGATGGCAACCCATGCGTTCGAGCATGCGGCCGACCGGGCCGTCCATCGGCACCGGGTAGTGGCCTGGACGGATGGACCAGAACCAGTAGCGGCCCTGGTCGTCGGTGCGGAAGCGGCCGCGCGCCGGCATGCCGCGCCGTCCCCCGGCCGCCATGTCATACACGCCTTCACCGTCGCCTGACCAGACGTCGAGCAGCGCACCGGCGACCGGATTGCCTTCGGTGTCGGTGACGCGGCCGGCGTAGAAGGTCGGATCGCCTGCAACGCCCTCGCCGATGTCGGCGCCCAGGGGGCGATCGGGTGCGCCCTCGAGGTAGTAGGGGCCCTGCACCGTCGCTTCGGTCGCCTCGGTCGCGCCCCGGCCACTGCCGATGTCACGCGCCTGCTGCAGTGCCACCGTGAGCATGGACGCGCCGAGGGTGTCCGACAGCAGGATAAATTCCTGACGCTGTGCGTCGCACGCCCGTCCGGTCGCGGTCAGGAATTCGATGCTGGCCATCCACTCCTCGGGCGTCAGGTCGACCTCGCGCATGAAGGCGTGCAGGTGCACCACCAGCGCACTCATCACTGCCTTGAAGCGCGGGTCGCTGCAGCTGTCCAGTCGGGCCAGCACGGCCTGTGTCAGGTCCGCGCCCACGGGGTGCGTCATCTCTTCTCCTCCGGTTCCTGTGCGCCATCCGCCTAGGTTGCAGGCCGGTAACGCTTTGTTAAGTGGAGGATAGAGAGGGCTTACAAGATGTAGAAATGATGAATTTTCATCGTTATCATCTATAGCATCGATGGTTGAGTCCGAGGTACCCGAGCATGGAGTTGAGACATCTGCGCTACTTCGTAACCCTCGCCGAATGTCTCAACTTCACCCGGGCGGCCGAGCGGGTTCATGTCACGCAGTCGACGCTGTCGCACCAGATCCGCCAGCTGGAGGACGAACTGGACAAGACGCTGTTCGAGCGCATCGGCAAAAAGGTGCTGCTCACCGACGCAGGCGAACTGTTCCTCGAATACGCCGGCCAGGCGCTGGGCGCGGTCGACCAGGGCATCGGCGCGCTGAAGGAGACCTCGGGTGACCTGGCCGGCGAGGTAAGGGTGGGGGCGACGCACACTTTCAATCTCGGTTTCATTCCGGAGTGCGTCGCCATCTTCCTTACCCGCCACCCGACGGCACGCGTCATCGTCGAGGAACTGTCGGCCGACGAAATCAGCGCCAAGGTGAAGTCGGGCGAACTGGACCTGGGCATTGCCTATCGGCCGGCGGCGCCGGACGACCTCTGGTTCGAGCCGCTTTACAACGAGGAAATGGTGCTGGTGGTCGCCGACGATCATCCGCTGGCCAACCGCAAGAAGGTGCGGCTGGTCGAACTGCATCGGCAGCAACTGGTGCTGCTGCCCAAGGAATTCACCACCCGCGTCATGCTCGATGAGTGCTTCCGCGCTTGCGGCGCCGAACCACAGGTGGTGGCCGAAATGAACACGATTGCGCCGATGCTGGGTCTGGTGGCGCGTACGCAGATCGGTTCTGTCGTCGCTGCGAATGCAGTGACACCGCAGTCAGGGCTGAAGCGTGTGCTGCTGGAAAGTCCGACGCCGATCCGCACGCCAGGCATCCTGTGGAAGCGCGGCAGCCGGCATCAGGCGAGCCAGATGCGCTCGTTCTCGTCCATCGTGCGCAAGCTGGCATTGAGCCGCAGCCTGAAGCCGCAGATTACCGCGCGATGAACTCAACATCCCTCCGACCGACAGGAAAGCCGAAGTCGGAGCGCTCCACATGACCACCACAGCGCGCGAAGCGTCCGTTCATCGTGATATGTATGCACGCCGTCGACGCCGCGTGCCATCACCAGCACCCGTTCAATCCGCATTTGGACATCGACAAGTGCGTCGCATGCGACGGTATCGCAATAGGCAAAGACAACGATTGCGTGACCGACAAGGGCGCTTGCTTATTGCATCTGGCGAACAGCAGCACGCCCAGCCAGGCAAGCGTCGCGGCCGTGCGCAGTGATCGTTGGTGGATGTTCATAAGGTTCTCTTCGCGCAAACGGTCCGTTCGACCGTGTTTCCGATCATCGGCGTCTCGATGTGGCGCGTCCGAACCAGAACGAACTCAACCAGCGGTCTGCAGGGCATGCGCGCCGGACGGGATTTGAGCAATGCAATCCTTCCACCAGCGCACAGGACATTTGGCATTGCGCGAGATCAACACCACCCAGGAGGAATCGACAACGCGGATATTCCATCCGGTGCAGCCCGTCCGGATCCAAGATGGTGATTCCACGAAACATCCATGACAACACTCGATAGTACGCCCAGTGAATCAACGGGCACGCCTGTGTGTCGGAGCTCCTCGTACTGCGAACACAAGATGCACGTTGGCATCGAATGCCTGCCGAACGGAAACCTCGCCGCTGTCAGGCGACGTCAACGAGATCTGAAGCAAGGTATCGACCGACCAGTCGTCGCGGACTATGCTCCGAGGCGAGTCGCGGACGGCCGGGAACGGACTGGCTTCCTTCATTCTGCCGCTCGCGCTGGCAGTACGCACCTCATCGATCTTCGGGCGTGTACGGGTGTGAAGACTCCTGCTGTATTCGCTTGATGCCCGAGTGGAACGCGCATGATCCTGATCATCCCGGATTCGCTGCCCACTGGCGTTCCGATTGACGGCAGGCGGTGCGGGCGAAGATACTTCTCCCCTTGTCGACCCGTCAGCCCTGATTGCCGGTCGCCTGCCCCGTCTTTTCCGCCCCGCCACCCCTTCCCTGGTCTTGCCGCCTGTCGTTGCGGGACGTCCGCTGGAGCTTCACCCGCATGATCACACTCAGGAACGTCACCCTGCGCCGCAGCGCCAAGGTGCTGCTCGACGGCGCCACCGCCACCATCAACCCGGGCGAAAAGGTCGGTCTGGTCGGTCGCAACGGCGCCGGCAAGTCGACGCTGTTCGCGTTGCTCAACGGCACGCTGCATGAAGATTCCGGTGAATTCAACGTACCGGTGCAGTGGCGCATGGCGCAGGTCGCGCAGGACATGCCCGAAACCGACCAGCCGGCGACCGACTTCGTCATTGAGGGCGACACCGCGCTGCTCGCGGCGCAGCAGGAAGTGCATGCCGCCGAGGCGGGCGACGACGGCGAGCGCATGGCCTATGCCTACATGGCGCTGCACGATGCCGGCGCGCACGACGCCCAGGCGCGTGCCCAGTCGCTGATCCTCGGTCTGGGTTTCAAGACGACCGAACTGAACAATCCGGTGAACAGCTTTTCCGGCGGCTGGCGCATGCGCCTGCAGCTGGCACGTGCGCTGATGTGTCCGTCCGACCTGCTGCTGCTCGACGAACCGACCAATCACCTGGATCTGGACGCGCTGGTCTGGCTGGAAAGCTGGCTGACGCGCTACGAAGGCACGCTGGTCGTCATCAGCCACGACCGCGAGTTTCTCGACGCCATCACCAATGTCACGCTGCACATCGACGCGGCGAAGCTGACCCGTTACGGCGGCAACTACAGCACCTTCGAAGACATGCGGGCACAGCAGATGGAACTGCAGCAGAACGCCTACGCCAAGCAGCAGGACAAGATCGCCCATCTGCAGAAGTTCATCGCGCGCTTCAAGGCCAAGGCGAGCAAGGCCAAGCAGGCGCAGAGCCGCGTCAAGGCGCTCGACCGCATGGAACGGCTGGCGCCGATGCTGGCCAGCGCCGACTTCACCTTCGAATTCAAGGAACCGGCCAATCTGCCCAACCCGATGCTGGTGATGGAGAACGCGAGCTTCGGCTATCCGCCACCGGAAGAGGAGCCGCCGGGCACGCCGCCGACCACCATCGTGCGCAATGTGAACCGCACCGTGATGGCCGGCCAGCGCATCGGCATCCTCGGCGCCAACGGCCAGGGCAAGTCGACCGTGGTCAAGACCATCGCGCGCGCGCTCAAGGCCACCACCGGCATGGTGAGCGAGGGCAAGGGCCTGTCGGTCGGCTATTTCGCGCAGCAGGAGCTGGATGTGCTGCGGCCGCAGGACAATCCGCTCGAACACATGACGCGCATGGCGCGCGAAGGCCTGCCGGCCGGACAGAGCGGTCGCGAGCAGGACCTGCGCAACTTCCTCGGCACCTTCAATTTCAGCGGCGACATGGTGAAGCAGGCGGTCGGCACGATGAGCGGCGGCGAAAAGGCGCGCCTGGTGCTGTGCATGCTGGTGTGGCAGCGCCCCAACCTGCTGCTGATGGACGAACCGACCAACCACCTCGACCTCGCCACCCGTGAAGCACTGGCGATGGCGCTGAATGAGTTCGAAGGCACGGTGATGCTGGTGAGCCACGACCGTTCGCTGCTGCGCTCGGTCTGTGACGAATTCTGGCTGGTGTCGCGCGGCGGCATCGAACCGTTCGAGGGCGATCTCGACGATTACCAGCGTTATCTGCTCAATGAAGCGAAACGCGCACGCGAAGACCTGAAGGAATCACTGAAGGCGCCCGCGGTTGCCGCAGCGCCCGCCCCCACCGCCGCCCCCGCCCCGGCGGTGAAGAAGGCGCCGGTGAACCTCAAGGCGCTGAAGCTCGAACTGGGCAAGCTGGAACAGTCCATTCTCGATCTGCAGAAGCAGAAGCACGGCATCGAAGCGCGTCTCACCACCTCGCTGCCGCCGCAGGAAATCGGCGAACTGGGCGTGAGGCTGCAGAAGATCGACGCCGAACTCGACACCCACGAAGAGCGCTGGCTGGTGGTGTCGGAACAGATCGAATCGGCTTCGTAGCGCCACAAACTCAATCTTTCGTATTGAGGCGCTCGTTGCCTGGCTGCGCCAGCAGCTCCAGCGCCGCCGCCCAGTCGCGCGGCACATCCTTGCGGGCCATGTTCAGGCGCTTCAGCCGGACGGTCACGATCGCCGGCTCGCTTTTCGCGATGGCCTCCTGATGCACGGCCGAGCGGACGAAGCGGGCGCGCGCGGCGTCGCTGGCCCATACGCTCATCGTCCACGCCTCGTTGCCGAACACTTCGCGCCGCGCCGCGCCGAATAGCCGATCAGGCCGGGCTGTGTCGCCATGCTGTCGATGACGCGGCGCGTCTGGCGGTCGAATTCATCGCGCCGGGTGCCATCGACGACGATGTGCGTCAGCACCAGCACGACGGCATCGTCAGCCTCGCCGGCGACTGCCCTGTCGATGCGCGGAAACGGCGTCGACAGCGCGCACGCGCCCGCCAGTGCGGACAGGCCGGCCGCCATCAGCAGGGTGCGCAGCGACAGCGTGAAAGGGCGGCTTCCCGGCGGCAGGACAGGTGACATGGCGAAACCTCGCATCAGGGTCAGGGTGACATGATCGACGTCTTGCGGTTGACGCCGTCTACTCGAACCCTCATTATCGGCATCGCGTTGACAGTGTCAACCCATGCTCAGAGGCAGCCTTCGGACACATCCGGCGACGCCGCGCGCCCGATCCGCTGCCCTGCCGTCACGATTCCGCTGCCGGAGGTGCCCGATGTCTGTCCAGATCACTCCATTCGCCCGCCTTGCATGGCGGCTGGCCCTGTGCGCGCTGCCGCTGAACGGAGCGGCCGCCGAAATCGTGGTGCGCGTGAGCGGCGTGACCGCAGCGAACGGCGAGATCGGCTGCGCACTGTTCGAACGGGACACCGGTTTTCCGATGGACAACACGTCGGCGCGCGCGCGCTGGCAAGCCGCGGCCGCTGAAGGCGTCACCTGCCGCTTCGCCGACGTCGCACCCGGGCGCTACGCGGTGTCGGTTGTGCACGACCTGAACGGCAACCGGCGGATCGACACCACTCTCATCGGCCTGCCGACCGAAGCGTGGGGGGTCTCGAAGGGCGTGCGTCCGACGCTGCGCGCACCCCGCTTCGACGAGGCCGCCTTCGTCGTGCAGGACGGTGACGGCGAGACCGTGCTCGATGTCGCCGTGGGACGATAGTCCAGCGCATCGCGCGGCGCGCCGGGGCATGCCCGGCACGCCCGCCGTGTTAACGTTGTCGCCGGATCATTTTGCCTCCCGGACCGGATGCCCCAGACGAAGGACGCCGCACACGCGCCGATCGCCCTGCGCGACGCCTGCATCGTGGCGGCGCGCGAAGCCATTGCCGAGCACGGCATCGAGCAGCTGAGCCTGCGCGACGTCGCGCGCCGGCTCGGTGTGTCGCATCAGGCGCCGTACAAGCACTATCCGAGCCGCGACCACCTGCTGGCCGAGGTCATGCGGCGCTGCTTCGAAGGCTTCGCCGCCCACCTCGACGCGCGCGGGCAGTTCGACGATCCCGGGGAAGATCTCGGCGCGCTGGGTCGGCAATACCTCGATTACGCGCACCGCCACCCGCTGGAATACCGGCTGATGTTCAGCACGCCGTGGCCGGCGTCCGCCGCGCATCCCGACCTGGTGCGCGACGCCGCGCACGCCTTCGACATCCTGCGCCGGGTGCTGCGACGCGTGCATGGCGACTCGCCGCAACAGCAGGCGCTGGTCGATCTCGACGCGCTGTACATCTGGTCGTCGATGCATGGGTTGGCCGGCGTCATGACCGGCAATTGCATCGGTCAGCTCGACCTGGCACCCGGCATACTGGAGCAGGCCACGCAACACGTCATGAACCGGGTCGGAAAGGGTCTGACGGCTGGCTGAGGGTCTGACGGCAACCCGCACAGCCTGCCGCCCGGTGTGTCAACGCAGGTTCAACTCGCTCGCGTCGATGTGTTCCAGCAGTGCGCCGAGCGCCGCGACGTTCTTCGGGTCTTCGGCGTCATCGAGCGCATCCAGCAGCACTTCGCGGATATCGGCGCTTTCGACGAACTCCATGTCCCACTCGGGAAACAGCCGCTCGCGCACTTCTTCGTTGGCGCTCAGTTCGACGATGGTGTCGTGCCGGGCATCGGCCTTCAGCGTCGCCATCAGCGCCGTCACGCTGTCGCGCGGGCCTTCCAGCCACTGGAAGAACACGCCGCTGCCGAACACCAGCAGGCCGGTGATGCCGACCGCCGGATTGCGCCGCCGCGACGACGCGATGATGCGTTCGACATCGGCTGCGCCCACGCCATCCGCCGCGCGGCTGCAATAGACCACGTTGTAGAGCCGCGGCAGCAACGGATCCAGCGTCGGCTCATCGCCACGCGAAGATTGGAAAGCGTTCATGAGGCAGGTCTTTCCGGTAATGGCCCGGCAGGCGCGAATCGCACTGCACAAAAACGAAGGGTAAGCTGCCCTTGGGATCAGATGCAAAAAACGAAGTTCCGACATCCGCCGTGACAGGGAATTGACCCCGGACAACGCACGCGGGATTGTGCCCATAAGCTCTGGCAAGCGCCTGCATGCAGGCGCGGCAAGGGTTGCAGCGCGTCATCGGCGCCGCCCGCCGGCCCGCCGGATCACACCGCCTTCAGGGCCTCGAGCGACCGGGCGGCCACGCCCATGTCGCGCCAGTTCTCCGGGTGGCAGGTAAACAGCAGGATCTGGTGCCGGGTGGCGGCGTCGAACAGCACGCGCTTCATGCGCGACAGCCGTTCATCGTCGCTGTGCACCAGCGCATCGTCGAGAATGATCAGCGTCGGGCGACCGGCCTCGCGCAGCAGATCGGCATAGGCCAGCCGGCTGATGACACCCATCTGCTCGCGCGCGCCGAAGCTGAATTCCTCGAAACGGCCGCTTTCCGCACCGGCGGCGCCGGCGCGCTTCAGCGCACCGGGCACCAGCTGATCGTCGATGTCGAGGTTGGCATGCGGAAACAGCAGCTGCAGATAACGGTCGAGATGCTTCTGCAGCGGTGCCTGCAGGCGGCGGGTCAGTGCGCTGCGATGCCTTTTCAGCGATGTCAGCAGATGGTCGAGCGCGGCGGCGCGGCGGCGCAGTTCGGTGGTGCGGCGCACGGCCCGTGCATGGTCGCGCGCGCGCTCGGCACGTCGCTCGTCAAGACCCTGTGCGCCGGCGGCCTGCAGTTCCACTTCGAGCCGGGTCAGTTCGTCGCGGCGCAGGCTGGCGGTGCGCTCCAGCTGCTCGGCGCTGCCACCGAAGCGTCTGATGTCCTGCTCGAGGATGTCCGGACGCGCATCACGGCACTGCGCGGTCAGCGCATCGATGTCGGCATCCGCAGCAGCCCGTCCGGCGAGCGCTTCGTTCAGCGCACGCTGTGTGGCGGCCAGCCGTGCGGCACGCTCGGGCGCATCGAGAATCGCCTGCGCGTTGCGCAATTCGCGCAGCGCGGCGTCGACCGCGCTCTGCGCGTTGGCGGCGGCGATGTCGGCTGCGGCCAGCTGTTTCGCCGCATCCGCCGCCGAGGCGCGCGCGGCCTCCTCCTGCGACTCCGCTTCGTTGATCGACGGCAGGGCCGCGTCGTCATCGGGCTCCCCGATCCGCCGCGACAGCGACTGCCCGGCCTCGGCCAGACGGCCTTCAAGCATCGCCAGTTCGCCGCGCAACGCATCCAGACCCTGCGGTGCGCGCGCCTTGAGCGCGGCCTCGGCGGTCTGCGCATCGGCCTGATGCTGCATATATATATGCAGGCGTGCTTCGGCTGCATCGAGCGACTCGACGCCGAGGCGGGCCAGCAACGCCGCGTGACGGTCGCGCAACGCGGCTTCCTGGCGGCCCAGATCGGCCAGATCGGCGCCGCCCGGGGTGATGTCGAGCCGGCCGAGGCCAGGCAGCGTCACCGCGGTCGCGTCGGTCAGCAGGCGCTCGCCCTGACCCGTCAGGCTTTCTTCACCGATCCGGATGACCCGGCCATCGTCGAGCGTGAAACGCACGCGGGTGGCGGCCGCCTCCTGCCGCAGGCGCAGCGTGCGGATGTCCTGCTGCTGGGTGCGCAGGGTGGCCAGATCGGCGCTGCGCAGTTCGGTGGCTGCCATCTGCTGGCGCGCGCTGCGCAGGCGGCCGGCTTCGGTCTCGGCCTGCAGCAGGGACGTCCGGGCAGCGTCGCGCCGGCGCGTCAGTTCGTCGAGCTGGCGTGACAACGTGAGCCGGGTGTCGCGCTGGCGGGCGCGGTTGAGCGTATGCCGGGCGGCATCATGGCGCGCCGCCGCCTCGCTGCTGCGGCGCTGCCACTGCTGCGCCGTGCCTTGTGCCGCGGCCAGCCTGTCTTCTGCGGCGGTCAGTGCCGCACCACGCTGTTCGACCTCGCCCTGCTCGGCGGCATGGCGTTCGAGCTGGCTGTGCAGCAGCGCCAGCGTGTCGCCGACGCCGCGTGCGCGCTGCTGTGCCTCGCTCAGTCGCGCGCCCAGCGCCCGGGCCTCATCGAACTTGCGGCGCGCCGCCTGTTCCTGCGCGCGCAGCGCGAGCCAGGGCTTTTCCGCGTCGTCGGCCTCGTGTTCGCGGCGCAGCGCGGCGAGCCGGTCGACCTTGTTGCGGTAGGCGGCGATGTCGGCGTCCAGCGCGGCAATCTCTGCGGCAAGGCCGGCTTCGGTTTCGATGGCGTCCTTGTAGGGACCGCGCGGCGTGGCGTTCGCCGGCGTCAGCAGTTCATTGCGCAGCGCCTCGACCTCGTCGGTCACCGCGTCGCCGCCGCTGCTGGCCACTTCGCCGAGCGAAGTATTCAGCGCGGTGCGCAGGTGATCGGTGGCATGCGCAACGGGGTCGCGGATGTCGTGCGCCGTGCCCTGCTGTATCCACAACAGGCCTGGAATGCCCCAGTGCTCGGCCGCACTGGCGCCGCGACCGGCGTGGCGGAAGCCGAGCAGGTCGGCCAGCCGGTCTTCGGCGTCGGCGCCATCGAACTGCTGCGCACCCCTGATCAGCGTACAGCGCTTGCGGACGAGGAAGCTCTTGCTCAGACGGCAGGCGATGCCGCCGGTTTCGAAGTCGAGTTCGACCGTCGGCGATGCGGAGGCATCGCCCCACGGACGCAGGTCATCGACGCTGCCCGAACGGTGACGCTCGAAGAAGGCAGCGCGGATGGCTGCGACGACGGTGCTCTTGCCGGCTTCATTCGGACCGGTGAACAGGTTGAGGCCGGGGTCCAGCCCGGTGATCTGCAGCGGCTGGCGGAACTGCCTGAACTGTTCGATGCGGATGCGCGTGATCTTCACGAGGCGCCTCCGCTCGAGGTACGCCGGTCACGCAGCAGGCTGGCGAGCAGCACCAGCGCATCGCGCGCCGTTTCGGCCTCGCCGTCGCCGCTGCCCTGAAGGGTGCGCAGTTCGTCGATCACGTCGCCGAGATAGCCGTCGGCCGCCAGCGCGTCGATGTCATCTTCGGTCGGCGCAATGCGCAGCGACGACAGATCGGCCGTGAAGCTGCGCACCCGCCCCTGCGTCTGGGCGAGGGCATCGCGCAGACGGGCATGTCCGGCCAGATCGGTTTCGCCATCGAGCGCGAGCTGCACGACATCCGCATGACCGAAGGCGGCCAGCCGGGCGAGCAGCACGTCGATGTCGCTGGCCACCTGCACGGTCGCACTTTCGTTGAACCAGCGGTACTGTCCGGTCAGCACCGGCGTCACGACCGGTTCGGCACCGGGCGAAGCGATCTCGACGATCAGCGCCCGGCCGGAGTCGTTGGCGCGGAAGCGGTCCGTTTCCGGCGTACCGCTGTACCAGGTGCGCGCATCGACCTGCCGGCAGCCGTGCCAGTCGCCGAGTGCAAGGTAGTCGAGCCGCGCCTCGGCGGCGCGCCCGGCGGCGATCGGATTCGACGAATCGATGCCGTCGGCGAGGATGCCCTGCACGCTGCCATGCGCCAGGCCGATGCGGTGAAAGCCGGGCGGGGTGTCCGTGGCGGCGAAGGCGGACGTGAGGTCGCTGTGCGTGATGCGCTGGGTCAGCGGTGCGGCCAGCACGGCCACGCGCTGGGCGTCGAAGTGCACGGCGCCCGGTGCAAGGCACACCGTGACGTTGGGCGGGATCGCACCCAGTCGCGCGGCGCGCGTCCACACCGATTCGCTCAGCGCGGCGTCATGGTTGCCCGGAATCATCACCCAGGGCCCGGCGTATCCGCGCAGGCAGTTGAACAGCCGGTGGATCGTCCGCTCGGCCACGCCCTGCGCGTCGAACACGTCGCCCGCCACCAGCACCATGTGTACGCCCTGCACGCTGGCCAGCTGCGCCAGCCGCTCCACCGCGGCGAAGCGCGCCTCGGCGAGCAGCGCCGCATCATCAGGCTCGAACTGGCCGTACAGCTTGCCGATCTGCCAGTCGGCGGTGTGAAGGAGTTTCAGCAAGGTGCAGGTTCTGGAGCGATGGTGGGCGGACTATACAGAACGGGTGCGCAGGACGCGGCACCGGGGTTGCAGGCGCTTTTGCGGGAGCGGTGATCCCGCAAGGACCGCTCCTGCGGGCGCTCTTCCCGCAGCCGCATCATCCCGGCCGGCGGAACACGACGACGTGCTGCCAGGGCAGGTGGTCGATCGTGCGTTCCCATTTCAGCCGGTGCACCGCGGCCTCGCGCCGCACGCGCGCTTCGCTCATCTTGTGCAGCGGCTTGATCGGGATGTCCGGATCCTCTTCCTTGAACTCGACGAACACGATCCGGCCGCCCGGCTTCGTGGCGCGCACGATGCTGGCCAGCATTTCGAACGGGAAGGACAGCTCGTGATAGACGTCGAGCATGACCGCCATGTCCAGCGCCGCAGCGGGCAGCTGTGCGTCATGTTCCCGGCAGCGCACGGCCTCGATGTTGTCGAAGCCGTGCTCGCGCGCCAGCCGCCCGATCCTGTTCACCATCATCCCCTGCACGTCGACGGCGATGATTTTCCCGTGCGGCTTCACGGCGGGCGACATCAGCCGCGAAAGATAGCCGGTGCCGGCGCCGATGTCGGCAATCACCATGCCGGGCTGCAGTTCGAGCGCTTCGACCAGCAGGTCGGTGCGCTCCTCCTCCAGCCGCTCCGGGCGCTCCAGCCAGTCGGCGGCCCGCCAGCCCATCACATCGGAAATTTCGCGCCCCATGTAGAACTTGCCGGTACGGTCGAAATCCAGCGGCGGCGCGATCAGGTAGCCGGGCGCACGCGGCGGGCGGGGGCGGTAGTCTGGGCGCTGCGGCGCTGCGTCGGCGCACGCACGGGGCAGGTATCGGGACATGGCGGCGAACATACCATCACGCGCGAAATACGTAGCGCACAAGCTTCGCCTTTGCCGTGTATCGTGACGGTTGCCCTGTGCGCTTCGCGGCGGCGGCGCCGGAACCGGCCTGCCGCACCTTTCATGCAGACCCCACAACGAGGAGGCAGACCATGTCGATTGCCCCCACCCTTCCGCTCTCCCCGGACGAGTTGTCCGAAGCGGAGGCGGCACTGCTGGCGGCGCCCGACAGCGAATACATGTCGGCCGGTCAGCTCGACTTCTTCCGCCAGCGGCTGCGCGCCGAGCGTGACGCGCTGCTGCAGTCGGCGCACGACACGACGCAGCACCTGCACGAATTCGAGCGCACGCCGGATCCGTCGGACCGCGCGTCGCTGGAAGAGGACCATTCACTGGAATTGCGCGTGCGCGATCGCGAACGCAAGCACCTGCACACGATAGACGAGGCGCTGGTGCGCATCGACGACGGTACCTACGGCTGGTGCGAATTCACCGGCGACCCGATAGGCATCGCCCGACTGCTCGCCCGCCCGACCGCCACACTGTCGCTGGAGGCGCAGGAACTGCACGAGCGCAAGCGCAAGATGCGCGGCCGCTGAGCGATCAGCCGATATGGTGCGGTTTGCCCCGATGAGAGGGGCGCACTGCCGACGGCGCAGTCCCTGCAGGGCAGCCCTGTGGGCGCGGCGTCCCCGCCGCGATCAGTGCCGCGATGGTCGCCGTGCAGAGTGAGTATCGCGGCGGGGACTCCGCGCCCACAAGGGGCGACGCCCCGGGACCGGTTTTCCGGAAACCGGACCCGGCCGCCTGCCAGCCTCGTCACCGACCGATCAATGCACCCGGCGGCGCGGCGCGGCGGCGGGACCGCCACGGCCTTCGATTTCGCGGAACGTGATGCGGCCCTTGCTGAAGTCGTACGGCGACAGTTCAAGCGACACCTTGTCGCCGGCGAGGATGCGGATGTGGTGCTTGCGCATCTTGCCCGAGGTGTAGGCGATGATCTGGTGGCCGTTCTCCAGCGTCACGCGAAAGCGCGAATCCGGCAGCACTTCGGTCACGACGCCATTCATGTCTATCAGTTCTTCTTTGGCCATGGGTGAATCTCCAGGTTGAATTGGGTGCGAGCACGCCGACCGCGCGCCGGTGCCGGGGTCTGCCGGATCGATGGCGCGCTGATCAGCGGTGGTCTGCAGGCACACTTGCCCAACAGACAGGTTGAGGCGGATCGTCCGCGCTTTGCCGCATCGAAAGGATGCAGCGTCTGCACGGTGACCGGCGGGTGAGCTCTGCGGACTGGAGCCCGGGACAATCCCGGAGCGCTGGCGTCCTGCGGCGTCCCTGCCGCGAGCGCCGAAGCGACACACGGCCCTTGCGGGGACGCCGGTTTCAGAGGGTGAAAATCCGGTGGGAACGGAATGCGGATGCAACGGGCGATGTCACGGGCGCGCGACATTCGCCGCCGGCCGACTTACACCGCCCCGTACTATGCCCTGAATCGATGCCGTCTGCAGCGCTTTCTCGCGGATCGCCGACACGCCACACCCGCAATGAGAGGCACAATGATGTCTCACGGCAGCGCAACACCAATGACGATGTCGCGCCGTCCCTCAGGTTTCCTGCGTCTCATCGCACCCTGCCCGCGCCCTGCAACCTCCTGGCGCCCGGCCCACTGAATGGACCTTGCCTTGATGATCGAACCCATACTGCTGACTGCTGCGCGCGTATGCACGCTCGAAGGCGCGCGCGTGCTGACCAACGCGAGCGGCTTTTTCTTCGAACGCGACGAACGCCTTTTCCTGGTCACCAGCCGCCACGTGGTGGTCGATGAACCGAGCAAGCATTTCCCGGACAGCCTCGAGATCGAGCTGCACACCGACTCGGCCAATCTGGCCGAATCCACCGGCTTTTCGATCCCGCTGTACCGCGGCGGCAAGAGCATCTGGCGTCAGGGCCAGGACACGGCGGGCGACATCGACGTCGCGGTGATCGAGATCGAACGCGCGGCGCTGCCCGCCAAGACGGTCTATCGCGCCTTCACGCCGGCCCATCTGGAGGTCGATGCGCGACAGATCGAGGTCGGCAGCCTGCTGCTGGTGGTCGGTTTCCCGCTCGGCTTTCACGACACGCTGCACCACATGCCGGTGGTGCGCCACGCGGTGATCGCGTCGTCCTTCGGCCTGCGCTTCCAGGGCGAAGGCTATTTTCTGACGGACGCACGCACCCATCGCGGCACCAGCGGCGCACCGGTGGTGATGCGCGCGCCGGCGGGCAGCGCCGCCAAGGGCGATCTGCCCTGGCAGCTGCTCGGCGTGCATTCGGCCCGGCTCGACGTCGGCACACGCGACCGCAAGCTCGACGAGGCGCTCGGCCTGAACTGCGCCTGGTACGCCGACATCCTGATGACGCTGACCGAAAGCTGACCGCGCCGCCCGGGAACGCGCTGCGCGGCACGGGCTCTCACCGATGCCCGCTGCACCTCGTGGCGGGCTGATCAGGACTTCCCGGTGCCCGGCATGACCTTGAATACCCTCTTTCGCATGACGCGCCGCCTGCTGCTGCCGCTGCTGGTGTGTGCGGGCGCACCGGCGTGGGCGAGCGCGCCGGCCTGGCAGGGCGCCGCCTTCGAAGGCGACCGCGCAACGCTGGAAAAGCTCGCGCAAGCGGGCGCGAAAGTGGTGCGGGTGTATCGCGAATCCGACGTCTGGGTGCTCGATGCGGCGCACCGGCTGGGGATGAAGGTGGTCATGGGGTTGTGGCTCGGTCATCCGCGCCACGGCTTCCGGCTCGATGACCCGGCGGCGGTGCGCATGCAGGAGGAATCGGTGCGCCGCTTCGTCACACGGTACCGCACCCATCCGGCACTGCTGGCCTGGGGCATCGGCAACGAAGTGGAGACCGGGGTCGCCGATCCGAAGCCGATCTGGCAGGAGGTGAACCGGCTGGCCGGCATCGTGAAGTCGCTCGACCCCGACCACCCGACGCTGATGGTGGTCGCGGACAACAGCGACGACTGGCTCGCACCGCTCGCCCGCTGTTGTGCATCAGTGGATCTGCTCGGGCTCAACCTGTACGGCGGCTCGGTGTTCCAGCTGCCCGAACGGCTGCGCCGCCTGGGCATCGTGAAGCCGGTCGTGGTGACCGAACTGGGACCGCTGGGCCAGTGGCAGGCGGGGCGCAAGCCCTGGGGCGCACCGGTCGAACTGACCAGCAGCCAGAAGGCCGATTTCTTCCGCGACGCGCTGGCCTTTCTGGCCGCCCAACCACAGGTCGCGGGCGCCTTTCCTTTCCTGTGGGGGGCGAAGCAGGAACAGACCGGCACCTGGCACGGCCTGCTGCTGGCCGACGGCAGCGCGACCGCCATGACCGACGCGCTGTCCGCCGCCTGGGGCCGGCCGGTGACGCAGGCCGCACCGCTGATCCGCGGCATCGGCATCGCGGCCGACGAATTCTCGCCGGGACAGACGATGTCGGCCGGCGTGGACGCCGCATCCTTCGACGGCTCACCCCTGGCCACGGTGTGGGAAGTGCGCGCAGAAGCGACCGACCTGCGCGCCGGCGGCGATCACGAAACCGCGCCGCCGCGCATCGATGTCACGCTGCAGCAAGCCGATGCGCAGAGCGTACGTTTCACCGCCCCGGCTGCACCCGGCGCCTACCGGCTGTTCATCACCGTGCGCGATCGGCTGGGCAAGGCTGCGACCGCGAACCTGCCGTTCCTTGTGCGCCAGCCGAACAGCGTAGGGGAGTAGCGGCTGCTGGCGCTCGGCTTACGGGAGCGGAGGTCTGTCGGAGCGGGGGTTTCGGCGAGCGCTGCTCGCCGCCCGCAGAACCGCTCGCGCCGGACCGCCCCCGCGAAATCGCTCAGCGCACACCCCGCTCGAGCCACAGTGCGGGTTCTTCCATCGCGGCGACCTGTTCGCGCAGTTCGAGAATGCGCGCCTCCCAGTAGCGCGGCGTATCGAACCACGGAAAGGCGGTCGGGAAGGCCGGGTCCTGCCAGCGGCGGGCGATCCAGCCGCTGTGGTGGATCAGCCGCAGGGTACGCAGCGCCTCGATCAGCTGCAGTTCGCGCGGGTCGAATTCACAGAACTCCTCGTATCCGGCCAGCACCTTGCCGAGCTGTTCGGCGCGGTCCGCCCGCTCGCCGGACAGCAGCATCCACAGGTCCTGGACAGCCGGCGCCATGCGGCTGTCGTCGAAATCGACGAAATGCGGCCCCTGCCCCTCCACCCAGAGCATGTTGCCGATGTGGCAATCGCCGTGCGTGCGGATGCGGCGGATGGCGCCGACGCGGTCAAACGCGGCCCGCACGCCATCGAGCGCCTGTGCGGTGATGCCGCGATAGACGCCTTCCAACTCCGGCGGCACGAAGTGGTGGTCGAGCACGAAAGCCGCCGGCTCCTCGCCGAAGCTGGCGATGTCGAGCGACGGCCGATGGACATACGGCTGCACCGCGCCGAGCGCATGGATGCGGCCCATGAAGCGGCCGATCCATTCCAGCGTGTCGGCGCGGTCGAATTCGGGCGCCCGCCCACCGCGGCGCGGAAACACGGCGAAGCGATAGCCGGCGTGCGTCATCAGCGTGCTGCCGCACGGCAATTCAAGCGGCGCGACGACCGGAATCTCGCGCGCCGCCAGCTCCAGGCAGAAGGCGTGCTCTTCCAGGATGGCGACGTCGGTCCAGCGCGCCGGGCGGTAGAACTTGACGATCATCGGCGCGCCGTCATCGACGCCGACCTGATAGACACGGTTCTCGAAGCTGTTCAGGGCCAGCAGGCGGCCGTCGACCGCGTAGCCTGCGGCTTCGAGTGCATCGAGCACGGCTTCGGGGGTGAGCCCCGAGTAAGGTTGAAACTCGGGCCGAAGCTCGGGCGGCACATCGGTGTCTGATTCGTTCATCGTGTCTCGTTGAATGAGGGGTCCGACCTTGAATTCGGGGTCGGCAACCCCTACCCTAGCGCGTTTCCCGCCGTAACTGCGCTCGCCGTGACGTATCAGGTCAAGGAAATCTTCTACACGCTGCAGGGCGAAGGGCTGAATGCCGGCCGGGCCGCGGTGTTCTGCCGCTTCGCCGGCTGCAATCTCTGGAGCGGCCGCGAGGCGGACCGCGCCAGCGCGCAGTGCCGCTTCTGCGACACCGATTTCGTCGGCACCGACGGCACGCTGGGCGGCCGTCACGCACAGGCCGATACGCTGGCCGACACGATCGCCGGCTGCTGGGCCGGCGCGGGCGGCCCGCGTCTGGTCGTGCTGACCGGCGGCGAGCCGCTGCTGCAGCTCGACCGCGCACTGATCGACGCGCTCCATGCGCGCGACTTCGAAATCGCCGTCGAAACCAATGGCACGCTGGCCGCACCCGACGGCATCGACTGGATCTGCGTCAGCCCGAAAGCCGGCAACGACGTGGTGCTGCGCCATGGCCATGAACTGAAGGTGGTCGTACCGCAGACCGGGCTGGATCTCGCGGCGATGGAAAGCTGGGATTTCCGGCACTTCCTGGTGCAGCCGATGGACAATGCGGCAGCTGCCGACAACCGCCGCTGGGCGGTCGACTGGTGCATGCGCCATCCGCGCTGGCGGTTGAGCCACCAGACGCACAAGGCGCTGGGCATCCGCTGATCGTCGCCGTCGCCACGGCCGTCCGCGTGCTCAGCGTCCTGTGGTGAATCCATGCACCGCGTTTTCCTTCAATCCTGATTTCCTTCACCTTTCAAAGATGGTCGTCGAACTCAGTCAGCGCTTCTACTTCGAAGCCGCCCACACCCTGCGCCGCAAGGTCGACGCCGACAGCAGTCTGCGCATCCACGGCCACACCTACCATGCCGAAGTGATGCTGCGCGGCGAGCCCGACCCGGTCAGCGGCATGCTGGTCGATCTGGCGCTGCTGCGAGCGGCACTGGCCGGCGTGCGCGATGCGCTCGACCACCGCTTTCTGGATGAAGTCGCCGGCCTCGGCCCGGCCACGCTCGAAAACCTGTGCCAGTTCATCTGGCGCGCGCTGGCGCCGCAGCTGCCGCAACTGGCGCGCGTCACCGTCGAACGTCAGGCGTCGGGCGACAAGTGCGCGCTGTGCGCGGCTTGAGTCTGCCCGCGTCAGCCCGTGATGTTGCGCGGTCGGTGCTGTGTGCCGTCAGCCTGCTGGCCGGCACCGCTGCGCATGCGCTGGCGCCCGACTTCGACGCAGTGCGCGACGCCTGGCGTTCGTCGGAGGCGCGTCTGCTCGACCGCCACGGCGAGCCGCTGGCCGAAGTGCGGGTCGATTTCGACGAACGACGACTCGACTGGGTCAGCGCACGCGCGCTGTCGCAGCCGCTGGTGCGCGCGCTGCTGGTGGCCGAGGACAAGCGCTTTCTGCAGCACGACGGCGTGGACTGGCAGGCGCTGGCCGGGGCCACCTGGGACAACCTGTGGCGCGCACTGGAAGGCCGCCGGCCGCGCGGTGCGTCCACCCTGACCATGCAGCTGGCCGGCCTGATCGACCCGGCGCTGCGCCTGCAGGGCACGCGGCGCAGCGTCGGCCAGAAGTGGGATCAGGCAGCCGCGGCGCGCCAGATCGAGCGGCGCTGGAACAAGGCGCAGATACTCGAGGCGTATTTCAATCTGGCACCGTTCCGCAGCGAACTGCGCGGCATCGGCGCCGCCGCACGCGGTCTGTTCGGCAAGGATCCTGAGGCGATCGATCCGGTCGAGGCGGTGCTGCTGGCCGCGCTGCTGCGCGGCCCGAACGCATCGGCCGACAAGGTCGCGATGCGTGCCTGCGCGGTGGCGAAGCGACTCGATCCGGTGCCGGATTGCCGCGACATCCGGACACGCGCCGACGCCGTGCTGTCACAGCGCTACCGCATCGAGCCGCGCTGGCAGGACGCCACCGCGCTGGCGCGCCGGCTGCTGCGCGAACCCGGCGAACAACGCCCGACCACACTGGACGCCCGCCTGCAGCGACGTGCCCTGCAGGCGCTGGGCGGTACGCGCGACGACACCTCCGTCGTGGTGCTCGACAACCTGACCGGTGAGGTGCGTGTCTGGGGCGGCGGACCGGACACTGCCGACACCGTGCTGCAGCGCCAGCCCACCGGCAGCGCATTGCAGCCCTTCCTGTATGGCATGGCGATCGAGCAACGCTGGCTGACGGCGGCTTCCGTGCTCGACGACAGCCCGGCCTTCGTCACGCTGCCCCTGCCGCCCGGCATGTCCGATGGCGAGCCGCGCGGCGCGGTCAGCGTGCGCAGCGCGCTGGGCCTCGGCGCCGACACTCCCGCGCTGCGCGTGCGTGCGCTGATCGGTGACGACGCGCTGGACGCCACCCTGCAGGCGCACGGCCTGGCGGCCGTATCGAAGGGCGGTACGCGCGCCAGTCTGATCGAGCTGGCGAACGCCTACCGCACCTTTGCCAGCGCCGGCCTGTGGAGCGCCTGGCGGCTCGAACCGGTCACTGCGGCCGACGTGCTCCCCGCGTCTGCGGCGCAACGACTGTGGTCGCCGGCCGTGGCCTGGATCGTTGGCGACCTGCTGACGGTGCGTCCGACCGAAGGCGAAGCGGCGCCACGGCCCTGGGCGGCAGTGATGAATGGCCGGTCCGCCGACCGTTCGGTGTGGTGGTCGGTCGGATTCACGCGCCACTACACGGTGGCGCTGCGCGCACCACGCCCGGTCGCCGGCACCTGGCTGGCGCTGATCGACGCGCTGGATGGATCTTCATTCGACCCACCGCCCGAACGCCCGGCCGCGCCACCGGGCGTGGAGCGGGTACGCGTGCAGTTCGAGCCGGCGATCGAAGCGTCCCGCGACGAGTACTTCCTGCCCGGCACCCAGCAGGCTTTCGTCGATGCCGCCGTGCGCGATGTGGCCGGCCGACCGCGCATCGTGCTGCCGACGAGTGGCGTGAAGCTGGTCAGCGCGGGCCTGCCGGCCGGCCGCCAGACCCTGCTGTTCGAGGCCCGTCCGCCGCTGCCGGGGCTGGTCTGGATGATCAATGGCGAACACCTGCCGGCGGTCGAAGGCCGGGCGCTGTGGAGCCCGCGCCCGGGGCGCCATCGGCTGGCGCTGCTCGACGCCGCCGGCCTGCAGGTCGAATCGATGGAATTCGAGGTGCGGCTGGACGAGTCCGCCGCCTCCCCGCCACCCCCCTGATCAGAGCGTATGGCTGCGGTCGCCGCGGGCAAAGCCGGTCAGCGGTGCGGCCATGCCGCGCGTCATGCAGATCACCTTGAACAGCTCGCCCATTTCGGCCGGCGAGGTGAGCTGGTTCACTTCTGCGTTGCGCTTCGCGCGTGCCAGCGGTTCCGGTTCATCCGACAGCAGCGCAGGCAGGCCACAGTTGAGCAGGAAGCTCGCTTGCGAGGTGTAGCCCGCGAGCGACAGTCCGGCATCGAATGCGCTCTGCGCCACCGCGGTGAAGTCGACATGGGCCGTGATGTCGCACAGGCCCGGCATCCACATCGGCTCGGCGTGCGCATGGTGGCGGTAGTGGCACATCAGCGTGCCGGTGCTGCGGTCGGGGTGGTAGTACTCGGCCTGCGGGAAGCCGTAGTCGATCAGCAGCAGCGCACCGCGATCAATGCGCCGCGCCCACTCGGCCACCCAGGCACGTCCAGCCAGGCCCAGTTCGGTCTCGTAGCCCGGCGGCAGACCGAGCGCGCGCGCCGCGTCGGCCAGCGCCGGCGGCGCGGCGCGCCAGCCCGCTGCGATCTGCCCGTCGCCGTCGAGCACGAGACCGGCTTCCTCGATGCCCCGGACTGTGGTGCGGATGCGCTCGACCGGCAGGGCATCGAGCAGTTCATTGCCGAACACCACGCCGCTGAAACGCGTCGGCAGCGTATCCAGCCAGTCCACTCGACCGGCCAGCGCCGGCACTTCACGCTCGATCAGCGCACGCTGGCGCGCGCGCAGATCGGCCGACAGTTCGAGGATGCGGTAACTTTCGGGGGGGCAGCCGATGCGATCGAGTTCGCGCAGCAGATCGGCGGCGAGCCGGCCGCTGCCGGCGCCCGCCTCCAGCAGGTGCGGCGCCGATCCCTGCATCAATTCGGCCAGCTGGGTCGCCAGACAGCGTCCGAACAGCGGCGACAGTTCGGGCGCGGTGACGAAATCGCCGCCGCTGCCGAACTTTTGCAGCGCACCGCTGTAATAGCCGAGGCCGGGCGCATAAAGCGCGAGCGCCATGTAGCGGCTGAACGGCATCCAGCCGCTGCCGGCGATTTCGGCCCGGATCAGCGCCTGCAGGCGGGCGCTGTGGTCGAGGGCATCGGCGTCGGGAGGGGGCAGATGCACAGGCAGGGACATATGGACAAAGATTCGGGCGGGCTGCGCATGATGCGGCAACTGACGGGCGCGGCACAATCGGGCAGGACGACATGAACCACGAACGGGTAGTCTTGATCACCGGCGCGGCGCGGCGGGTTGGCGCGCAGACCGCGCGTACCTTGCACGGTGCCGGCTGGCGGGTGGTGATCCACCATCACCGCTCCACCGGCGAAGCGCATGCGCTGGTCGAATCGCTGAATGCGCTGCGCCCCGGCAGCGCCGCAGGGCTGGCGGCCGATCTGCTCGATACCGACGGCCTGCCGCCGCTGGTGACGGCGGCCACCGCGCTGTGGGGCCGGCTCGATGCGCTGGTGAACAATGCGTCGAGCTTCTTTCCGACACCGATCGGCAGCGTGACCGCGCAGGACTGGGACAGCCTGGTCGGCAGCAACTTCAAGGCGCCGCTGTTCCTGGCCCAGGCCGCCGCACCGGAACTGCGGGCGCGCGGCGGCTGCATCGTCAACATCGCCGACATCCACGCCGAACGTCCGCTCGCCGGATACGCCCTGTACAGCGCGTCGAAAGGCGCGCTGGCCACGCTGACGCGGGCGCTGGCGATCGAACTGGCGCCGCAGGTCCGGGTGAATGGCGTGGCGCCGGGACCGATACAATGGCCGGATGACCCGCTGTTCGACGCAACCGAACGTGCGCGCATCGTCGAACACACCCTGCTCAAACGCGAAGGCTGCCCACAGGACATCGCGCGTACGGTACGCTTCCTGATCGAGGATGCGCCGTACATCACCGGTCAGATCATCGCGGTGGACGGCGGGCGCAGCGCACATCTGTGACGCATGCGGCAGCCGTTTGGATGATTGCTGTCCAAAAGCCGGACAGATCAGGCGCGCATTTGTAAAATGCGTTTACAGTCGTTCGCCACTCCGGCCACCCATGAGCTCCCAACAAAAATCTCTTTGCGTGCTGTTCGCCGACGTGTCGGGCAGCACCCGGCTGTACGAAAAGCTCGGGGATGCAGAAGCCCTGCGGGCGGTCGAACGTTGCCTGAACCGCATCCGGCGGGTGATCGACAGCCATGGCGGAAAGGTCATCAAGACCATCGGTGACGAGGTCATGACGACGTTTCCGAGTGCCGACGAAGGCATCCAGGCGGCCTGCGAAATGCAGCATCGCATCACCGATCTGCCGCCGGTATCGGGCGTCAAGCTGGCGATCCGCGTCGGCTTCCATTACGGGCCGGCGATCGAGGAAAACGACGACGTATTCGGCGACACGGTCAATACGGCGGCCCGCATGGCCGGTCTGGCACAGGCCGGTCAGGTGATCACGACCGCCGAAACGCTGTCGTCGCTGACCCTGTCGCTCGCCCCGGCGGTGCGCGAAATCGATGCGCTGACCGTCAAGGGCAAGGCGGAAGACGTGCGCGTGTGCGAAGTGCTGTGGCAGGAAGGTGCCGACCTGACAATGAAGGCGTCGAGCACCGCTCCGCTGTACGTGATGGCACGCCTGTTCGTGAAGTACCGCGAAATGGAGCGCACGCTGGACCCGACTCAGGGCCCGCTCACGCTCGGCCGGGACATGGGCAACGAGGTCGTCATCAAGGATCAGCGCGCCTCGCGCAATCATGCCCGCATCGAGCGCCGACGCGACAAGTTCGTGCTGATCGACCAGAGCACCAACGGCACCTTCCTGCGCATCGAGGGCGAAAACGAAGTCATCCTGAAGCGTGAGGAAATGATTCTGCGCGGGCACGGCACCATCGGCTTCGGCCACAGCGCGATGGAACAGGGCATCGACCTGATGCAGTTCGAGGTGCTGGGCTGACCGGCATGCCGCCGGACGGCGTCAGATACTGATCCGCTTCAGCAGCTCCGGATCGCGCACCACGGCTTCGCGCCGTGCCGGTGCAGCGTCCATCAGCGCAGCCGGTGGCAAGGTTTCCAGCCGGGCGAGCACCGATGGCTCCCGGCACGCCGCCTCGAATTCCAGCGCCACCGCCTCCGGGCTGCTCGACACGATGCGCAGGCAGTTGCGGCCGAGCTTGCGCGACAAGGGCAGCAGGATGCCGGCCTGCACGTTCTGACTGGTCTCGGTCAGTCCACCCGACATGTCGGCATTCAGCGCGGCACCCGCCGCGTCCATTCGCAGCACTTCGGTGCCGAGCACCGCCCGCATCGACGCGATTTCTCGCAGCAGCGCCTGCGCGGTGTCCTGATTCGGCAGGCCGGCAATGTCCAGCCTGACCTTGCGGCCGGCGAAGTGGAAGTGGCTCAGGAAGAAGTCGCGACTGAACTGCTCGCCAACCCGCTTTCCGATGTCGGCCAGCGCCTTTTCTTCCGACGCCCAGCTGGCGCCTTCCGGAATCTCGGTATTCAGATAGACCTCCTCACCGGTCTTGCGGTCGGTGCAGCGGACTGTCCACGAGGTGAGCACCACCTTTTCTATGGTCAGTCCGGACGCCGCCAGCCTCGCACTCAGTCGCTTGAAGCGCACTTCGCCGTCAATGCTGAAGTCGGCCACCTGCGAGCTGCCTGCATCGTCGTTCCAGGTGCGGAAGCCGAAACCCTGCACATGCTGCTTCAACATGTTCTCGGCCAGCGGCGAACGCTGCGCGGGGGCGGACGGGTCACCGTCGGTCCAGCGCGATGACACGGCGACCGAAACCTTCGGATCGCCGTTGTTGCGGATGAAATCGACCCGCTCGTCTTCCGACATCTGGTTCAACGACTTCTGCACCTGACGCACGCGGACTGCAGCACGCACGGCGCCTGCCATCAGACCGTCCTTGCCCAGCTCGGGCGGCGCCTCTTCGAGCACCGCCTGGATGAAATCACCGCTGCGACCCAGCAGCTTGTCCTGCAGCAGTGCGTAATGGCTGTTGACCGACTTCGGATCGACGAACAGGGCGACCGCCTTTTCAAGTATCTGGCGCCGCGCGTCGTCGCGCAGTGCGCCCGCCAGCGCAGCCTGATCGTTGGCGAAGCGCGGGTCACTCGGGTCGGCCAGCCCGATTGCGCTGATCACCGTGACGCCGGGATCGAGCGCGCGTTCCGGTGCCGCGGACGGCGCCGGCACCGGCGCAGCGGGCGCTGCCGCGGGCGTGGCGACTTCCACGGCGGCGGTCAGCGCCGGTGCGTCGGCGGCCGGTTGCAGTGCGAACCAGACCCCTGCGCTCACGGCGACCAGCGCGACCGCCGCCATCGCGACAGGCAGCGGTCCGCGGCGCGCGGGCGTATTGACAGGGAGGTCGCGGGGCGGCGATTCGACGGCCGGCGCGCGATCGACGGGCGTGGGCGTGGGCGTGGCAAGCGTCGCATCCGCCTGCGTCACGAGCGTGGCGTCATCGTCATCCGACAGATTTACGACGGTGGCGTCATCGTCGGCGGACGCCACCAGCGCCGCATCGAGTGCCGCGCGGAATGACGCAGCATCCTGAAAGCGGTCGTCCGGACGTTTGGCGAGCGCCTTGCGCACCACGGCGTCGAGTCGGGCATTGACGTGAACGTTGAGCACCGAAGGCCAGGTCGGATCTTCCTTCAGCACCTTGTGCATGATGGTGGTCAGCGCGCCGGTGAAGGGCTTCTCGCCGGTCAGCAGCTGATACAGCACGACACCGGCGGAAAACAGGTCACTGCGGCCATCGACCGTCTGCCCCATGAATTGCTCGGGCGACATGTAGGACGGCGTGCCGATGACCGTGCCGGTCTGGGTCAGATTCGACGATTCGATCCGCGCGACACCGAAATCCGCCACCTTCACCGTGTTGTCGGCCAGCAGGATGATGTTCGCCGGCTTGATGTCGCGGTGGGTGACGCCGTGGCGGTGGGCGTGCCCCAGTGCGTCGAGCAGCTGCCCCATGAGCTGTCCGACCATCGGCAGGGGGATGCGCTCGTCGGCTTCGAACAGATCCTTCAGTTCGCGGCCCTGCACGAACTCCATAGCGATGAAGGCCGTACCGTCGTCGGCCTCGCCATACTCGTAGATGGCGACGACATTCGGATGGTTGAGCCGTCCGGCCGCCTGCGCCTCGCGCTTGAAGCGCGCGATCACCTCGTCGGCTTCGCTGCGTTCCAGCTGCTCGCGCTTGAGTGTCTTGATGGCGACCCGGCGATCGATGACCGGGTCGCGCCCTTCATAGACGATGCCCATGGCACCCTGGCCGAGTTCGCGCAGGATGTCGTATTTGCCAAGTCTGGCTGGAAGGCTCACGGTTTGTGCTCCGGCAGCATGATGCTTGCGTCTGCTTCGCGTCTCTTACTTGTACTTCGCGTCGCTTACTTGTACTTCGCGTCAATTTCCCAGACCGACTTCTGCACCAGCCGCTGCACCATGCCGTCCAGCGTGATGCCGCCTTCCTGACTGCTCGACACACCGAGGATGGAGGTGCCCTTGGCGCCGACTTCCATCTTCTCTTCGGTATAGCCCTGCGCCAGCTGTTCGGTGGTGTTGGCGTCGATGATCTTGTAGCGCATGCCGATGATCCACACGCCCGAAGCGGCACCGGTTTCAACCGATCCGACCGCTTCGCCGGCGGCGTAGCTGCCGCGGCTGCCGCCGAGAATGCCGATGATGTTGCCGATCGCCCGGCCGCTGATGCCTTCCTTCGCGGCGGCCACCTGCTCCGCTTTCAGGATGTCGAATTTCACGACGTACTTGGTCGTCTTCAGCTTGCCCTTCTGCAGCATCTTGCGCGCCGAGTCGGGGTCGCCCATCGAGTAGGCCAGCTGGAACTCCCCCAGCAGCGGACCGAGATCGGACCGCTCGAGCACCTTGAAATTGGCCTGCGACAGTTCGAGTTCGCCGAAATCGGCGATGTTGTTGGACGCGAACTTCTGCGTGAAGGTGGCGTTATTGCTCTTGATCTCGCCCGGCACGACGATGACGGTCGGCCCCTTCTTGTCCTTGTTGCTGTACTCAACAGCCTTGTACATCGCCTTGTCGGCGCTTTCGTTGGCCTTGTCGGACGTGCTGGTACCGGCCGTCGGCGAAGCGCTCTCGAAGGTCGGTTGTGCGAAAGCCGGCGCCCCGATGCAGGCAAGTGCGACTGCGAGTGCCATCCTGTGGCGCAACATCCCGTGGTTGATAGTCATGACATCCCTTTCATTTGGTCATCCCGATCGATTGCCCGCCGGTTCTGCGCCGGCTGGAGATGCTCGGGCCCGAAGGCCCTTGCCCCGGTGTGGACTGCCTATTTTCGTTTTTTCCCGCTGCTCGATGCCGCATTCGCGCAATAGCCGCCCAACAGCGTGTTCACCACGCCGTCGGCCTTTTCTTCCACCAGCGTTCCTGCCATGGCCAGCGTGTCGCTGCCCGAATACGACTCGGCCGATGCCTGGGCATCGGACAGCAACGTACCGTCGGGCTTCATCAGCGCGAAGGCGATCGTCACGTAGACCTCGGGAATGCGGACCACCGGATTCAACATCGAGCGCGAGGCGATCGTGCCGCGCAGGATCAGCTGGGCGCCCATCTTTTTCGAGGCGGCCAGCGCTGCATCGGGATCGTTGCGGAAGTAGGCGTCCACCTCCGCCTGGGCGATGTGGGCGGTGATTTCCTGCTGGGAATAGGTGCGGATGCCCTGCCTGAGCAGGCGCTTGTTGATCGAATTGAAGTGCGGGCTGTAGCGGGCCTGGCTGGCGGTGATGCCCTCGCCGGTGCGCTCGCCCATGACGATCATGATTTTCCTGCGCTTCAGTTCATCAAGGCAGGCCGCCGGGAGCGACAGCGCGGTATGCGAGGCGGCGTTGCGTTCTTCGTCGGCGCGCGCGTCCTTCTCGGCTTCTTCGGAAAAACTGAATGCCGCTGCCATCGACGCGGCGGCAAGGAGCGTCACGCCACACAGCAGCCGGATGCTCCCATTGCGATCGCGCAGCACGACATACCCCGACAGTCGAACACCGCCGGACTATAGCAAAAGGACATCGCGGCGCCGCCCCTCCTTGCAGCACGATTCACGGCGGGTTGTTGCATAAGCCACAACTGCCGGTGCCGTGGTTGCGACACCGGCGGCACGGATGTCAGGCCTTGACGCATTCCGCAATGAAGGACTTTCGTTCTTCGCCCTTGAGCGCCTTGTCCGTGGCTTCGGTGCGGCACTGCTTCTTGCGCTCCTTGAGCGCGCCGGCCTCGTCTGCAGTCAGCGTCGGTTTCGCGGCGGAGCCCGACGACAGGCAGCCGCTCATGAAGCTGCGGCGTTCGTCACCCTTGAGGGCCTTTTCCTTCGCTTCGGCATTGCAGGCCTTCATCTTCTCCTGCTGCGGCCCTGCGATGGCGGCAGTCGACGAGACAAGCAGCAGGGCGGCTGACAGGACGGTCAGCGCCGGGGGCAAGCGGTATGCGGACATGATGTACCTCCTCACGACAACAATGAATGGATATGCGGATCGACTGGCAGGCACCAGTCGATCCGCATGATATTCGCATGTCATCAATCAGGGAAGGTCTGTTTCAGCCCTCGTCGCCACCGAGCGCGCGGCGCTGGCGCTCGACGAACTCGAGCGTCGAATCGATGCCGCGGAAACGGAGGATCGTGACGCGCACGGCCGCCTCGACCAGCACGGCCAGATTGCGTCCGGCCGCCACCGGTATGACGACCTTGCGTATCTTCACGCCGAGGATGTCCATCACCTCGTTGTCGAGCGGCATGCGCGTGGCTTCCGGCAGGCCGGTCACCTGTTTCTGCAGGTGCACGACCAGCTGCAGCTTCATTTTCCGCCGACAGGCGGTCTCGCCGAACACGGTGCGGATGTTGAGCACGCCCAGCCCGCGGACCTCGAGAAAATCCTTCAGCAGTTCGGGGCAGCGCCCTTCGAGCACGGTCGGTGCGATGCGCGAGATTTCCACGCAATCGTCGGCCACCAGTCCGTGACCGCGCGATATCAGTTCGAGCGCAAGTTCGCTCTTGCCGACACCCGAATCACCGGTGATCAGGACCCCCATGCCCAGCACATCCATCGATACGCCGTGCAAGGTCGTCTGATCGGCCAGTTCGCGCGCAAGATAGGCGCGCACCTGGTCGATGACCGAGGCGGCACTGCGTTGCGTGGTGATCAGGGGAATGCCGTGTTCTGCGCAGCCGGCGCGGATGGTGGCCGGCGGCTGCGCACCGTCGGCGACGATGAAGGCCGGCGGATGGGCTTCGAGCAGCGCGCCGACGATGTCCTCGACCTTGCGCGGACTGACGCTTTCGACCCACAGGATTTCCGGCACGCCGATGACCTGGATGCGCCGGGTATGGATGGTGTTCAGGTGGCCGACCAGGTCGGCGGGCGACAGACCGATCTGGTCCGCAACGATCAGCGTATTGCCGTCACCGCACTGCCATTGCAGGCGGAGACGGTCGCGGTTGTCCTCAAACAGCCGCGCGACGCTGAGCTTCCGCATGCACCGGTTGCCAGGTGGTGAAAAGGGTGTGGATGGCGGACGCGTCGACAGCCTGAATCAACTGTTCGCGGAATGATTTGTCTGCAAACATCTGCGCCAGCTCGGACAGTATCTGCAGATGCAGTTCGGTCGCCTGTTCGGGCACCAGCAACACGAAGAGCAGATTGACCGGACGACCGTCCGGCGCATCGAAGGCGACCGGCGTATCGAGGCGCACGAACCCGCCGATGGCTTCCTTCAGACCCTTGATCCGGCCGTGCGGGATGGCGACACCCTGACCGAGGCCGGTCGAACCGAGCTTTTCCCGCGCGAACAGGCTGTCGAACACCTGACTGCGGGCAATGCCCTGATGGTTCTCGAACAGCAGGCCGGCCTGTTCGAACACACGTTTCTTGCTGCTCGCCTCAAGGCCGATGCAGACATTCGAAACGGGCAACAGTTTGGCGATGAGCGTCATGTCAGGGGCTACTCCGAACACGCGGCAGGCGCGATCACCGGGTTATCGGGAATCGCGCCGTAAAGTTGATTGCACTGCAACAAGACGTCGGATTATACGCTCGTGACAGGGGGCAATCGTGTCATTCTGCCGCTTGGTGCTTGACCGACTCGCGCGTGTGTTCGTTCGATTTTTCCTTGTGTTTGAGCACCTGACGATCGAGTTTGTCCATCAGGTTGTCGAGCGTGGCGTACATGTCTTCACTTTCGGCTTCCACAAAGATGTCGCGACCACGCACGTGCAGCGTGACTTCCGCCTTCTGTCGCAGCTTTTCGACCGTCAGGATCACGGAAACGCTTGTTACGTGGTCGAAATGGCGGATCACGCGTTCGAGCTTGGACTCGATGTAGTCGCGGATCGGCTGCGTCACTTCAAGATGATGGCCGGTGATGGTGAGGTTCATGCTGCCTCCTGTCGTTGCGGGACGGAATATGCGTGACGGTCCGGATCGTTCGTCGTGGAACGCGCTAGATCGCCTTGCGCACGCTGACCGGCGGGATGTTGAGCGATTCGCGGTATTTGGCGATGGTGCGCCGCGCAACCACGATGCCCTGCTGACCCAGTATTTCCGCGATGCGCGAGTCCGACAACGGACGTTTGGCATCCTCGGCACCCACCAACTGGCGGATGAGTGCGCGGATTGCGGTGGCTGAGCAGGCCCCGCCGCTTTCGGTTGCCACATGGCTGCCGAAGAAGTATTTCAGTTCGAACAGGCCGCGCGTCGTCGCCATGTACTTCTGCGATGTCACGCGGGAAATGGTCGATTCATGCAGTTCCAGCGTCTCTGCGATCTCGCGGAGCGTGAGCGGCCGCATTGCAACCTCGCCGAATTCGAAGAACTGGCGCTGACGTTCGACGATGGCCTGCGATACGCGCAGGATGGTGTCGAAGCGCTGCTGCACATTCTTGATCAGCCACTTGGCCTCCTGCAGCTGACCGGACAGGCCGCTGCCGCGCTGGCCCTGCAGGATTTCCGCATACAGGCGGTTGATGCGCAGGCGCGGCATGGCATCCGGATTGAGCAGCGCAGTCCATTGGCCGCGCACCTTGCGCACCACCACGTCGGGCACGATGTAGCGCGCATCGATCGGCGCGAACTGCGCACCCGGACGGGGGTTGAGCGAACGGATCAAGCTCTGCGCGGCACGCAGCAGTTCTTCATCGCAACCCACGGCGCGGCGGATCTTGGCGAAGTCGCGCGCAGCGAGCAGATCGATGTGCTGGTCGATGATGACGCGTGCGAGCGTCGACACTTCGTCGGTCGGGAGGAAATTGAGCTGCATCAGCAGGCATTCGCGCGGGTCGCGCGCCGCCACGCCGGGCGGGTCGAAATTCTGCAGCTGGCGCAGCGCGATCGACAGATCGTCGAGGTCGATATCGGCCTCTTCAGGCAGCAGCTCGACCAGTTCATCCAGCCCCTGGTTCAGGTAGCCGTCATCGTCGAGCGCCTCGATCAGCAGCCGGATCAGATAGCGGTCGCGCTCGCTCATCTGCGACAGGGCCAGCTGGCCGCACAGGTGATCCCTCAGCGACGTGCCGGCCGCCTGCACATCCTGGTAGTCGCCATCGTCATCGTCGCCGCCGCTGCGCGTGCCGTAGTTGCCGCCCTCACCCGACCATTCATCCATGTCGGCGCTGCCCGTGCCTTCCGGGGCGCGTTCGTCCGCGCTGGCCTGGGTGCTTTCCTGCGGCGCGTCGCGCACCTCGGTCACACTTTCGGGCGGCGGCTGGAAGCTGGCGGTGGCATCGGGCTCGTCGCGCTCGAGCATCGGGTTCTCATCGAGGAAACGTTCGATTTCCTGATTGAATTCGATGGTCGACAGCTGCAATAGCCGGATCGACTGTTGCAGTTGCGGTGTCAGCGCAAGATGCTGGGAAAGTTTGAGTTGCAGCGACTGCTTCATGGTGTGCAAATTTCGGCGGGCTACAGGCGGAAATGCTCGCCCAGATAGACCTTCCTGACACTTTCGTTATACACGATTTCGTCCGGACGGCCGCTCGCCAGCACCTCGCCTTCGTTGATGATGTAAGCCCGGTCACAGATGCCCAGCGTTTCCCGCACATTGTGGTCGGTGATCAGCACGCCGATGCCGCGCTCCTTCAGGAAGCGGATGGTTTTCTGGATGTCGATCACCGCGATCGGATCAACACCGGCGAATGGCTCGTCGAGCAGGATGAAGCGCGGCGACGTGGCCAGCGCGCGGGCGATTTCGACCCGGCGGCGCTCGCCGCCGGACAGCGCCACGGCTGCACTCTTGCGCAGGTGGGCGATGCCCAGTTCGTCCAGCAGTTCGTCCAGCCGCTTCGCGCGCTGCAGGGCGTCCTTCTCGTTCAGCTCGAGAATGGCGAGGATGTTTTCCTCGACATCCAGCTTGCGGAACACCGAGTTCTCCTGCGGCAGATAGGACAGGCCCTCGTGCGCGCGCCGATGGATCGGCAGATGGGTCAGCCGTTCGCCATCGAGGTGGATCTCGCCGCCGTCGGCGCTGACCAGCCCGACGATCATGTAGAAACAGGTCGTCTTGCCGGCACCGTTCGGTCCCAGCAGGCCGATCACCTCGCCGCTGCCGACCTCGAAGGACACATCCTTCACGACCGGGCGCGATTTGTATTTCTTGCGCAGCCGCTCCACCTTGAGCCGGCTGGCACTCCGGTTTTCAGTCATCTTGGTCGGGTTGTTCGCGCAGTACCTTGCGTATGCTATCGGCGGAAAAACCGCGTGATTGAAGAAATCTGGCCTGCCGTGCCCAGGCCTTCGCATCCTGCGGTGCGGCATCGAACCGGCGCGCCCAGACGGCGCGCGCACGGACGGTTTCATCCTGCTCCAGTGCGGCCAGCGCCGCGCCGGCATCGTCTTCCGGCACGCCGCGCAGTTTCAGTTCGTGCTGCAGACGGCGCGCGCCGAAGCGCGTCGAACGCGATGACACGAATTGTTCCGCAAAACGCGCATCCGAAACGAGGCCACATTCCTCGAACCGGGTCAGCAAGGCTGCAATGTCGTCCTCATTGCCGTCCCCGGACAGCTTTCGCACCAGTTCGGCGCGACTGTGGTCACGCCGCGCGAGCAGGCGCAGGGCCTTCTCGCGCAGGCTTGCACTCACGCAGCCTCTTCCCGTCCGGCGACCACGACACCCATTTCCGGCATGCCGCAGGCCACGCGCACCTTGTTCTCGATCTCACGCGCCATGGCGGGGTTGGCACGCAGGAACTCGCGCACGTTGTCCTTGCCCTGACCGATGCGTTCGGTGCCGTAGGAGTACCAGGCACCCGACTTCTCGACGAACTTGTGCAGCACACCCAGTTCGATGATTTCGCCTTCGCGCGAAATGCCCTCGCCGTACAGGATGTCGAATTCGGTCTGCTTGAATGGCGGCGCCACCTTGTTCTTCACCACCTTGACGCGGGTTTCCGAGCCGATCACCTCTTCGCCCTTCTTGATCGCGCCGATGCGGCGGATGTCGAGGCGGACCGAGGCGTAGAACTTCAGCGCGTTGCCGCCGGTGGTTGTTTCCGGATTGCCGAACATGACGCCGATCTTCATCCGGATCTGGTTGATGAAGATGACCATCGTGTTGGTGCGCTTGATGCTCGCCGTCAGCTTGCGCAGCGCCTGACTCATCAGGCGGGCCTGCAGGCCGGGCAGCGAATCACCCATTTCGCCCTCGATTTCGGCCTTCGGCGTCAACGCGGCGACCGAGTCGATCACGATCACGTCCACGCCGCCGGAACGTACCAGCATGTCGACGATTTCCAGCGCCTGCTCGCCGGTGTCCGGCTGGGAAATCAGCAGGTCGCTGACGTTGACGCCGAGCTTGCCGGCGTACTGCACGTCGAGCGCATGTTCCGCATCGATGAAGGCCGCCGTGCCGCCGAGTTTCTGCATTTCGGCGATCACCTGCAGCGTCAGCGTAGTCTTGCCGGACGATTCCGGACCGTAGATTTCGACCACGCGCCCGCGCGGCAGACCACCGATTCCGAGCGCGATGTCCAGTCCGAGCGAACCGGTCGAGACGGCCTGGATGTCGTTCTCGAGCTGGCCGTCGCTCATGCGCATGATCGAGCCCTTGCCGAACTGCTTCTCTATCTGGGCCAGCGCTGCCGCGAGCGCCTTGGCCTTGCTGTCGTCCATGCGGAATCCTTTCGTTTGCTTTCAGTCGATTATGGCACAGTTCTTGCCACGTTCTTTCAGGTCTGCACTGCCTGCAAAGCCAGCAGCACAGTCAGTGTATGACGTACGGATAGTCGGCGCACGGTTTCGCGATCGCCGTCGAAATGACGCGTTTCGGTGCGCTCGGCACCGTCCTTCACGGCCCAGCCGAAGCACACCGTGCCGACCGGCTTGCCGGGTGTTGCACCGCCCGGGCCGGCGATGCCGGTCACCGACAGCGCGATCGTTGCCGCCGAGCGGGCCAGCGCGCCGCGCACCATGGCCAGCGCGACCGGCTCGCTGACGGCGCCATGCGCGGCCAGCAGGTCGACCGGCACGCCGAGCAGGCGCTGCTTCGCGTCGTTCGAATAGGTCACGAAACCGCAGTCGAACCAGCCCGAACTGCCGGCGGTGGCGGTCAGCACTTCGGCCACCCAGCCACCGGTGCACGACTCCGCGCTGACGATGACGTGTCCGGACGCGACACACGCCGCGCCCACCGCGGCCGACAGCGCATCAAGCTCGTCGTCCATCATGCAAAACGCTCCAGCAGCAGCTTGCCCAGCGCCAGCGACACCATGGCGAACAGCGCCGCAATCAGGTCGTCCAGCATGACACCGAAGCCGTTCTTCATGTGGATATCGACCCAGCGCGCCGGCGGCGGCTTGAATACGTCGAACAGGCGGAATGCGAAGAAGGCCGCAAGCTGCCAGAGGAAGTCGGGCGGCGTCACCCACAGCACCAGCCAGAAGGCGACGATTTCGTCCCACACGATGGCGCCGTGGTCGGGCACGCCAAGGTCGCGGCCGGTGCGCTGACAGGCCAGCGATCCGATGATGAACGCGATCAGCAGAAAAACCCCGAAGGCGGCGTCGGAAAACGACGGCTTGATCAGCAGATACAGCGGCCAGGCCGCCAGCGTGCCCCAGGTGCCGGACGCAAACGGCACCAGACCGCTGCCGAAGCCGCAGGCCAGCATGTGGGCCGGATGGGCCAGAAAGCCGAAGCCGGGCGGAACGGAGGTCTTGATCATCGCTTCAGGAAAAGTGGTCGTAGCCGCGGTGCGCGATTGGCAGTTCGCACCCCTGCGCGTCGATCAGGCTGACATCGCCGGCGCGGCCGGCGCCCATCGTACCGATGCGGGTCAGCGGCAGCGACAGGGATTCGGACAGCTGGCGCAATGCATCGTGCGCGCTGCGCGGCGCGCAGAACAGCACTTCGTAGTCGTCGCCGCCGGCCAGCAAGGCGCGGCGAACCGTTGTCTCATCGGCGCAGGCGGCGCGCAATGCGGGCCAGGGCAAGGCGGCGTCCTCGACCACGGCATGCAGGCCGCTGGCCGCCGCCACGTGACCCAGATCGGCCAGCAGTCCGTCGGACACGTCGATGGCCGCGCTCGCAACGCCCCGCAGGGCACAGCCCAGAGCCACACGGGGCAGCGGCTTTTCCAGCGCTGCGATGCACTCGTCGCGACGCGCGTCCTGCAACCGCAGGCGGCCGAGCACGTCGGCCAGCCCCAGCGCAGCCCGGCCCGGCTGACCGGACACCCAGATGTCGTCACCGTCGTGCGCACCGCTGCGGCGCAGCGCCTTGCCGGTCGCCACCTCACCGAACGCGGTCACGCACAGCGTGAGCGGGCCGCGCGTCGTGTCACCACCGATCAGGTCGACGCCATATATATATGCACACTCGAAGAATCCGTCGGACAGGGCGGCCAGCCATGCGTCGTCGACCTGCGGCAGCGACAGGGCCAGCGTGACCCAGCGCGGGGTGGCCCCCATGGCGGCGAGATCGGACAGGTTGACCGCCAGCGTCTTCCAGCCGAGTCGGCGCGGATCGGTATCCGGAAGAAAGTGGGTGCCGCTGACCAGCATGTCGCTGGTGACGGCCAGTTCGAAGCCGGGCGACGGCGCGACCAGCGCGCAGTCATCGCCCGGACCGAGCGCATCGCCACGCATCGGCCGGACAAAGTGGCGGCGGATCAGCTCGAATTCCGGGCTCACCGGACTCACCGGAACGGCGACTACCGACGCGGACGGTTGCGTGCCGCCTCGACTTCCACCGCGCGCAGTTGCGGCGCCAGCTTGTCGAGTACGCCATTGATGAACTTGTGGCCATCCGAGCCACCGAAATCCTTCGCCAGCTCGATCGCTTCGTTGATCACGACGCGGTACGGCGTGTCGATCTGGTGCGCCAGCTCGAAGGTCGCCACCAGCAGGATGGCGTGCTCGACCGGCGACAGCTCGCCGACCGGCCGGTCGAGGTGACTGCCGAACTGGACGCGCAGTGCCTCTGCCCTGTCGTGCGCGCCATTGAGCAGCGCGCGGAACAACTTGCGGTCGACCTTCGTGAAGCCGTCGTCTTCGCTCAGGTGCGCGTCGATCGCCGGCAGGTCGTTGCCGGACAGCAACCACTGGTAAATGCCCTGTACCGCAAATTCACGGGCCAGACGGCGGCCCGATTTGCGCGGTGCGTCGGCAGCCTTGATGTCGCCGGTGTCGGAGGTGTTGTCCATGGATCAGTCTGTCAGTGTGGCGATCAGGCGGGCCATTTCGACCGCGGCGCGGGCGCAGTCGGCGCCCTTTTCGTGCATGCGGGCAAGCGCCTGATCGTCGTCTTCGGTGGTCAGCACGCCGTTGGCAATCGGCACGCCGGTCTTGAGCTGCACGTCGGACACGCCGCGCGCCATTTCGTTGGACACGATTTCGAAGTGGTAGGTCTCGCCGCGGATGACTGCGCCGAGCGCGACCAGCGCGTCGTACTTGCCGGACAGCGCAAGCCTTTGAAGAACCAGCGGAAGTTCCAGCGCGCCCGGCACGCTCACGATCAGCGTGTCGGCCGGCGCCACGCCCAGCGTGCGCAGTTCGGCGCAGCAGGCCGACAGCAGACCGCCGCCGATGTCCGGATTGAAGCGGGCCATCGCAATGGCGACGCGCAGGCCCTTGCCGTCGAGATTTTCGGCGATTTCGGGGATGTCATTGAAGCGCGGCATGGAGGTTCTCGCTTGTTCGGTCAGTCAGTCAGGTAGCCGGCCAGTTCGAGGTCGAAGCCGGCCATGCTCGGAATCTTGCGCGGGTTCGCCAGCAGCCGCATCTTGCGCACGTTCAGCGAGCGCAGGATCTGCGCACCGACACCGAAGGTCCGGGCGTCCCAGCGTGCGGCCGGTGCGGCGCCCGGATCATCGAGCAATCGGCGCAGATCGGCGTCGGTTTCGGTCCGGCGCAACATGACGATCACGCCGCAACCCGCATCGTTGATGATCTGCATCGTGCGGTCGATGCTGAAACTGTGGCGCGGGCTGTCGCCGTCGAGAAAATCGAGCACCGAAATCGGTTCATGCACGCGCACCAGCGTTTCCGCGTCGGGATCGATGTCGCCCTTGACCATGGCGAGATGGATTTCGCCTGTCGTCATGTCCTCGAAGCCGTGCAGCATGAAGCGGCCCCAGGCGCCACTGACCTCGCGCCGCGACACTTCGCGCACCAGCGCCTCGGTGGCCGCGCGCCACGCGATCAGATCGCGGATGGCGCCGATCTTCAGGCCGTGTTCCTGGGCGAAGGTGATCAGGTCGGGCAGACGGGCCATCGTGCCGTCGTCCTTCAGGATTTCGCAGATCACGGCCGCCGGCTCCAGTCCGGCAAGATGGGCCAGATCGCAGCCGGCCTCGGTGTGGCCGGCGCGGATCAGCACGCCGCCCTTCTGCGCGGTCAGCGGGAAGATGTGGCCCGGCATCACGATGTCGTCGGGTTTCGCGTTGCGTGCCACGGCGACCTGGATGGTGCGCGCGCGGTCATGCGCCGAAATGCCGGTGGTCACGCCGGTCGCCGCCTCGATCGACGCGGTGAAGGCCGTGCCATGCGGCGTGCGGTTGTGGCGCACCATCTGTTCCAGCCCGAGCTGGCGGCAGCGCTCTTCGGTCAGCGTCAGGCAGACCAGGCCGCGACAGTGCTTGACCATGAAATTGATCGCTTCCGGGGTGACGAATTCGGCCGCCAGCACCACATCGCCCTCGTTTTCGCGATCTTCCTCATCGACCAGGATGACCATGCGGCCGGCCTTGATGTCGGCGATGATGTCCTGCACCGGTGCCAGTGCGCTCATGCGTGGTCCCCCGCAACCATCATGCGTTCCGCGTAGCGGGCGATAAGGTCGATTTCCAGATTGACGCGGCTGCCGGCGGCAAGCGCGCGCAAGGTCGTCACGGCGACGGTGTGCGGAATCAGGTTGATCGAAAACTCGCAGCCGTCGTCGACATCGGCCACGCGATTGACCGTCAGGCTGACGCCCTGCACGGTGATCGAGCCCTTGCGCGCGATGTAGCGCGCCAGCGGCCGCGGCGCGACGATGACCAGTTCGTGCGATTCGCCGATCCGGGCGAAGCGGCGCACCACCCCCACGCCATCGACGTGACCGCTGACCAGGTGGCCGCCCAGACGGTCCGACAGGCGCAGCGCCTTTTCCAGATTGACCTCGCCCGGCGCGTCCAGTCCGACCGTGCAGGCCAGCGTTTCCTTCGACACGTCGAACAGCACATGACGGCCGTCGATGCCGACCACGGTCAGGCAGACGCCGTTATTGGCGATGGAATCGCCGACGATGACGTCGTCGAGCCCGAGGCCGTCGGTATCCACGGTCAGACGGACGCCCTGCTCAAGCGGGGCGATATGGGTGATGCGGCCGATGGCGGCCACGATGCCGGAAAACATGGGGAGAGGACGTGAGCGGCGAAAGAAGACGGATTTTACGCGATCAGCGCGGGCCGCTGGCGGCGATCGCGCGGCTCAGCGTCGACGAGAAGGCCTCGGCCGGCACGAAACCGACCACCCGGGTCCCGGCGATCTCCTGTCCCGAACGGTCGAAAAACAGGATGCCGGGCGGCCCGAACAGTCCGAATCGCTTCAGCAGCGCCTGGTGTTCGGCGGAATTGGCGGTCACATCCGCTTTCAGCAGCGTCATGCCGGCCATCTGCGCGGCAACCTGCGGGTCGCTGAAGGTGAAACGTTCCATCTCCTTGCAGCTGACGCACCAGTCGGCGTAGAAATCGAGCATGACCGGTGCCGTGGCCCCGGCCAGACGGGCATCCAGCTCGGCCGCGCTGCCGACCGGCTGGAAGGCGGGTGCCGCTGACGCCGCGGTCGCACCGCCGCGCAGCACGGCCAGCGGCTGCAGCACGTCGCGCGAACCGGCCGCCGCGCCGAGCAGCAGGCTGGCACCGGCCAGCAGCGCGATCACACCGACGCCCTTCCACAGTTTGTGCCAGCCGCTGGCGTGCGCCGGCAGCGGATCGAGTGCGTGCAGATAGATGCTGGAGGCGATCAGCAGCGCCGCCCACGCCAGCATGGTCACCAGGCCGGGCAGTACCGGCGAGGCGATCCAGATGGCGGTGGCCAGCAGCAGCACGCCGAAGAAGCGTTTCACGCCTTCCATCCAGGGCCCGGTGTGCGGCAGCAGCGAACGCGATGCCACACCGACCGCGATCAGCGGCACGCCCATGCCGAGCGCCATGGCGAACAGCGCAAGCCCGCCAAGCACGGCGTCGCCGCTCTGCGCGATGTACAGCAGCGCACCCGCCAGCGGTGCCGCCACGCAGGGACCGACAATCAGCGCCGACGCGGCGCCCATCAGCAGCAGGCCGCCGATCGAGCCGCGCTGGTGGTTGGCCGTGTCGGACAGGCGTGACTGCAGCGCGGTCGGCAGTTGCAGCTCATAGAAGCCGAACATCGACAGCGACAGCACGACGAACACCAGCGCAAAGCCGCCCAGCACCCAGGCGTTCTGCAGCGCAGCCGACAGCAGGGTGCCGGACAGGCCCGCCGCCACGCCGGCCAGTGCGTAGGTCGCGGCCATGCCCAGCACGTAGGCCGCCGACAGCGCAAACGCGCGGCTGCGCGAAATGTGCGCGCCGTGGCCGACGATGATGCCGGACAGGATGGGCACCATGGGCAGCACGCAGGGCGTGAAGCTCAGCAGCAGCCCGAAACCGAGGAAGCTCACCGCGATCAGCCACAGATTGCCGCTGCGCATCAGGCCGGCGACCATCGACGACTCGTCGCCAGCCGGTGCGGCAGACGGAAGGGACGGTGGCGCCAGCGCAGGCGCTGCCGCCGGTTCCGCCGCCGGCTCGCTGCGCCCGCCCAGCCCGCGCAGGCGGTCGAGCACCGACGCACCCGCTGGCTCGTCGAACCCGGCCGCATTCACCCGCACCCCGGGGTTGGCCGGGTCGAGCACCAGTATCTGTTCGGACGGCGGATAGCAGATACCGGCGTCGGCGCAGCCCTGCGAACGCACGGTCAGCGTGATCGGCGTGTCCTGTGCGGCGGTGAGCGGCAGGCGGATCGGCAGCACGCCGCGATGCACTTCGACGTCGCCGAAGATTTCGTCCTTCTTCATCTTGCCGGGCGGGATGTCGGCGACACCCAGCGCCGCCTGCTCCGCCGCGAAGCCCAGCTTGTCGCGGTACAGGTAGTAGCCGTCGGCGATGTCGAAGCGCACTTCGACCGTCGTCGCATCGACCACCGTGGCCGACAGCCGGAACGCCTGCTCAAGCGGCAACAGCGCGGGCTCGGCCCGGGCCAGGACGCCGACCGACAGGATCAGCAGAAGGCTCAGCGCGCGCAACACGCGGGGCAGCAAGGGAATCATCGGCAGCCCTTCACGGGCGGAACATTGGTGGGAAGAACTGGCATCAGGCACTCGGGGCATCCGGTCGGGTGTGCTCACCGACCCAGGTCAGGTATTCATCCAGGCCGCGCTCGACCGGCACGGCAATGATTTCGGGCAGTTCGTAAGGATGGGCGGCACGCAATGCAGCCGCCAGCGCATCGTAGGCGGCTGCGCCTGTCTTGATGGTCAGCGGTACTTCCTGCGCGTCCTCGACCGCGCCCTGCCACCGGTAGATGGACCGGACCGGCGCACCGATGCTGACACAGGCGGCCAGACCGCGCGCCACCAGATCGCGCGCGATGCGCGTGGCCGTGGCTTCGTCCGGCAGCGTGGTCAGCACCAGCAGCATGCGTGCGTCGCTCATGGTCCGGCTGGCGCGGTGGCACGCCACCAGCGCTCGATCAGCAGGCGCAGCACATGCAGCCGACCGTGGAAGAAGTGGTCCGCTTCGCCGAGCACGCTGACCGGCAGGTTCTGCGGCGCGGCCCAGGCCAGCACGTGCGCCAGCGGCACGACCTGATCGCGCTCGCCATGAATCACCAGCGCATCCTCGCGCACCGGACCCGGTGCGTAATGGCGGATGCCCTCGACCGTTCCGGCGGCCAGCCCGACCAGCACCATGCCGGCGACCGGCTCTCCGCGCACGGCCAGCGCATCGGCCACCCGGGTGGTCACGTAGGCGCCGAAGGAAAAGCCGGCGACGATGACCGGCAGCGGGCCGAAGCGCGCCCGTGCATGGTCGATCACCGCCAGCTGGTCATCGGTTTCGCCGCGCCCTTCATCGTGCGTGCCCTCGGTCCTGCCGACACCGCGGAACTGCGCGCGCAGCGCAACGCAGCCCAGCTCGCGCAGCGCGCGCGCCACCGTCAGCACGACCTTGTTGTCCATCGTGCCGCCGTACAGCGGATGCGGATGACCGACCAGCGCAATCGCACGCGGCGCGCCGTCCGGCAGTTCGGTCAGCGTTTCGATTGCGCCGACCGGGCCGGCGATCACGCCGCGTTCGGACTGTATGCGTGCGCTCATCAGACTTTCAGCCGCTCGACCACGCGGTCATTGACCAGATGTTCTTCGATGATCTCGTCGATGTCTTCCTGATCGACATAGGTGTACCAGACCGCTTCCGGGTAGATGACCATGACCGGTCCTTCGCTGCAGCGGTCGAGGCAGCCCGCCATGTTGACGCGTGCCTTGCCTTCGCCCGACAGGCCGAGCGCCTTGACGCGCTTCTTGGCGTAGTCGCGCAGCCCGGCGGCACCCAGGCTGTTGCAGCACTGCTCACCTTCGGGCCGCTGGTTGCAGCAGAAAAACACATGGTGCTTGAAGTGGCTCATCGGCCGGCCTCCGGATAGGTAAGGAGTCGTATGTGGACGATCGTCAGACCGTGATTATCGGTGATCGTGGGCGGCATGTCGGCTGCGTCCTTCGCGTGCCTGCAGCGCCATCAGGTACGGCAGGGCGAAATACGGCCACAGCGCCGACGCCAGCCGCGTCAGGCCGCTGAAGTTGAAGAAGTGTCCGGCTCGCCATGCATCCGACACCGCCGACGGGTAAGGGTTGTCCGGCGCGAGATTCACCAGCGCGACACCCGCCAGCAGCGCCAGGGCAGCCAGCGCGAAACGCAGCGTGGCCGGGAGCCACAGCACGACGCCCAGCGCCAGCGCCCCGGCCAGGAGTCCGACCAGCGCACCGGGCGTGGCCCACAGCCAGGCACCGCCGCCGGGTACCAGCACCGCACCCGACCCCGCCTTGACGGCCAGCGCGATGACGAAACCGCTGGCCAGCAGCCACAGGCTGCGGGCGCGCATGCTGTGCCAGCCGATCACGCCGACGCCCACCATGGCGCAGATGCAGGCGCCGATCTCGACCGCGCGGTAGCGGCGTTCGGTGAAATCGACCGGCGGCGGCAGGCCGAACAGGTCGCGCAGGTCACCCAGACCGAACAGCGGCGTGTCGGGATCGATCTGCGCCACCCACCACAGACACAGCAGCACCAGCGCGATGTCGCCGGTGTGGCCGCGCACGATGCGCCGGGTGCGCCAGCGGGCCAGCGCGCCGCCATCATTGAGCACACCGCCCCAGCGCCAGCCGATCAGTGCGCCGATCGCGGCCCCGAGCAGGTTCGACAGCACGTCCAGATTCGACGGCACACGGCTCGGCAGGTAGTGCTGCAGCAGTTCCAGGCCGATCGACAGCCCGCTCGCCAGCACGATCGCCAGCAGCAGCGCCGGCGTGCGCCGCAACCCGGGCGCCGCAGCCGGCACCAGCAGGAAGCCGAGCGGCAGGTATCCCAGCGCATTGGCAACCACGTCGAAGCGCGTCCAGTAGCGCGGCCACGGCGCGGTCAGGAAATCGAGCAGGTGGTCGCCGGCGGCGCGGAACTCGCCGAGCGGGTGCAGGCTGGCGTAGGCGATCAGCAGCGCCCACGCGATGGCAAGGTGGCGTGCCAGCTGGGTGGTGTGCGGGCCGGATCGGATCATGCCAGCAGCGCGGCCAGGGCGACGTAGCGCGCGCCCTTGCCCAGCCCCATCATCAGCGCGCTGCGCCAGGGCGGCAGGCGCAGCCAGCCGGCTGCGACGCACAGCGCATCGCCGACGAACGGCGTCCACGACAGCAGCAGCACCGGCGTGCCGTGCCGGCGCACGAATTCGAGCCGTTCCGGCAGCGCCCGCCCGGGAATCAGCCGCCCCATCCAGTAACTCGCCATGCCGCCAGCCGTATTGCCCAGCGTGGCGAGCAGCACGGCCGCAACACGCTGTTCCGGATGTGCCGTGACGACCGCCATGAACATCGGCTCGGAGCCGACCGGCAGTACCGTCGCCGCGAGGAAGCTGGCGATGAACAGGCCGCCCAGACTGGCTTCGGCGCCGGGCATCCAGTCCATCATGGCGATGCGGCGCGCGCGCGCGGCATTTGCCGGCAGAGCGCGCGCGCTGCTAGGCTTGCGCCCTTGTGCGCCGGCCATTCCCGCGACGGCGCGCGCAAGGCTGTATCCCCATCATGCACATCGACTACCTCGAAAAGATCCTGAACGCGCAAGTGTACGACGTGGCGATCGAAACGCCGCTCGACCTCGCCCCGAACCTGTCGCGGCGCATCGGCAATACCGTGCTGTTCAAGCGAGAGGACATGCAGCCGGTGTTCTCGTTCAAGCTGCGCGGCGCCTACAACAAGCTGGCCAACATGTCGCCCGAGGCGCGCGCGCGCGGCGTCATCTGCGCCTCGGCCGGCAATCACGCGCAGGGCGTGGCGCTGTCGGCGGCGAAGCTGGGATGTCGTGCGGTCATCGTCATGCCGACGACGACACCGCGCATCAAGGTCGATGCGGTCGCGGCACGCGGCGGAGAGGTGGTGCTGGCGGGCGAATCCTACGACGAAGCCTACGCCCATGCGCGCACGCTCGAAGCAGAACAGGGCCTGACCTTCGTGCACCCCTTCGACGATCCGGACGTGATCGCCGGTCAGGGCACGATAGGCGTCGAAATCCTGCGTCAGCATCCGAAACCGATCGACGCGGTGTTCTGCTGCGTGGGCGGCGGCGGGCTGGTGGCCGGCGTCGCGGCCTACATCAAGCGGCTGCGGCCGAACACCCGCATCATCGGCGTCGAAGCGTCGGACGCCGACGCGATGGCGCAGTCGCTGGCGGCCGGCCGGCGCATCCAGCTCGACAGCGTCGGGCTGTTCGCCGACGGCGCGGCGGTCAAGCTGGTCGGCGAGGAAACCTTCCGGCTGGCGCAACAGTATGTCGACGAAATGGTGCTGGTCGATACCGACGCCATCTGCGCGGCGATCAAGGACGTGTTCGAGGACACCCGCTCGATTCTCGAACCGGCCGGCGCGCTCGCGGTGGCCGGCGCCAAGGCCTGGGCGGCGAAGAACAACGTGAAGGGCGCGACGCTGGTGGCGATCGCCTCCGGCGCCAACATGAACTTCGACCGTCTGCGCTTCGTCGCCGAACGCGCCGAGATCGGCGAGTCGCGCGAAGCGGTGCTGGCGGTCACGCTGCCGGAGCGGCCCGGTGCGTACCGCGAGCTGGTGGCGCTGTTCGGGCGGCGCAACATCACCGAACTGAATTACCGCTACAAGGACGCGAAAGAGGCGCACGCCTTCGTCGGCGTGCAGGTGTCGGGGCGCGACGAGGCAGCCGAGCTGGTGCGCCATCTGGTGGCGAACGGCTATCCAGCGCTCGATCTGACCGACGACGAACTGGCCAAGCTGCACGTCCGCTACATGGTCGGCGGGCGCAGCCCGGAAGCCGGCCAGGAACAGGTATACCGCTTCGAGTTTCCGGAACGTCCGGGCGCGCTGATGAAGTTCCTCGAAGCGATGAGCCGCGACTGGAACATCAGCCTGTTCCATTACCGCAATCACGGCGCCGACTATGGTCGTGTGCTGGTCGGCATGCAGGTGCCGGCGGGCGATCGGGCCGCGTTGCAGGCCTTCCTCGACGCGCTCGGCTACGCCTACCGCGACGAAACCGACAACCCGGCCTACAAGCTCTTCCTCGGATGAAACCTTCGCTGTTCGCAGGGCTGGTGGCGCTGCTGTCCGGCGTACTGACCAGCGCCACCGCACTGGCCGGCCCGCTCGCCTACATCACGAACCAGGGCTCGCACGACGTCAGCGTGGTCGATGTCGACACATCGCGCGTGATCGCCGCGCTGCCGGCCGGCAAGTCTCCAGCCGGCGTGTGGGTCAGCGAGGCGGCGGGCAAGGCCTTCATCAGCAGCCCGGACAGTGCCAGCATCACCGTCATCGATCTGGCGACACGTCAGGTCACCGGCAGCATCCCTGCCGGCAAGAGCCCGGTCGGCATCACCGTGACGCCGGACGGCCGACGACTGCTGGTGGCGGACTGGTTTTCGCACCGCGTGCTGGTGTTCGACGCGGCCACGCACGCCGCGCTGGGCGAGATCGCGGTCGGCAACGCACCGGCCGGACTGGTCGCCTCACCCGACAGTCGTACCGCGTGGGTGGCCAATCGCGACGACAACGTTGTCGGCGTGCTCGACCTCGCGCAGATGAAGCAGGTGTCGACGATTGCGGTCGGCAATCATCCGTTCGCACTGGAACTGTCGGCCGACGGGCGCACGCTGTATGCGCTGAACGTGTGGAGCAATGACGTGTCGGTGGTGGACATCGCACAGCAGCGCACCGTCGCGACGCTGCCGGTCGGCAAGGGGCCTTACGGCATCGCGTTTTCGGACGACGGCGCGCGCGCCTATGTGACCAATCAGCAGGGCGACAGCGTGTCGGTCATCGACACCGCGCAACGTCAGGTCATCGCGACCTGGCCTTCGGTCGTTTATCCCGAGGGCGTCGCGGTGACCGGCAATACACTGCTGGTCGTCAGCTGGATGGACGATCTGGTCGGCGTGTTCGACGCGCAGACCGGTGCAGCGCGCGGCACCATCGAGCTGGGCCGCAACCCGCGCGGCTTCGGCCGCTTCATCCATCGCCCGCCGCCCGTACATTGATCGCTGCGGCGCTTGCGGCTATCGTCGCGGCCTTTGCAGCGCCCTGGCAGCAACCGTTTTTGACAACCGAGGAGACATCATGCGCGCAGTTTCGGCGTTCATCATCATGCTGGCCGCATCCCTTGCCGCCACCTTCGCCCACGCCCACGGCCCGACGCGCCAGAAGGCCTTCGAATCGATCACGATCAAGGCCAGCCCGGAAGCCGTCTGGGACAAGGTCGGCGACTTCACGAAGCTGCATGGCTGGCATCCCGCGGTCGAAAGCAGCACGGCCACCAATCGCAGCGAAGTCGGTTCGGTCCGCACCTTGAATCTCAAGGGTGGTGGTCAGGTCATCGAAACGCTGGAGTCCATCGACCCGGCCGCGAAGAAGTTTTCCTATCGCGCCAAGGATGGCGGCGCGCTGCCGGTCACCAACTACAGCTCCAACATGACGGTGAAGGCCGGCGAAGGCGGCACCACGGTGGTGGAATGGCGCGGCGCCTTTTACCGCAAGTACATGAACAATGACCCGCCGAAGGGCGAGGACGACGAAGCCGCACTGAGCGCCATCACCGGTGTTTACAAGAGCGGTCTGGAAAACCTGAAGGCCGTGCTGGAAAAGTAGGCGGCCCGGGTGACGCGGAAGCCGGCGCCTGCGCCGGCTTTTTTTCGCCTTTCGATCAGCGGTGGGGGCCGGACACGCCCGCTTCGGTGACGATCCAGTCCATCGGAATGTCGTGCGGTTGCGGATCGAGATCGTCGAGTCGCCCGTCCTCGATGGCGATGCCGACGGCGCGCGGCGAGGGCGTGAGCGCGGCCAGCGTGCGGTCGAAGTGGCCGGCGCCGTAACCGAGCCTGAACCCGCGCGCGTCGAAACCGTTGCACGGAATCAGCAGCAGCGCCGGCACCACCGACGGGCCTTCCGCCGGATAGGGGATGCCGTAACGATCGGTCGCCATCGGGCTTTCAGGTGTCCAGCGGCGGAAAGTCATCGGCTGGCCTTTTTCCCCGACCACCGGCAGTGCGGCCCAGCGCACGGCATCGCCGGCCAGCCAGTCGCGCACGACGGCCAGCGCATCGAATTCGCCGCGGTAGGGCCAGGTGAAGCCGATCGAGGCCGGTGCGAGCTGCGCCAGCAAAGCCTCCAGGTGGCCGGCGATGGCGGCATGCCATGGGGCCAGCGTGGCCGCCGGCATGGCTTCACGCCGGGTAACCAGCGTCAGGCGAAGTGCGCGCCGTCGGGCGCGATCGTCGGGAACATTCACGTGCGGGCGGTATCATGAGTATCAGCAAGCGAAAACGATAGCAGATGCCCATGCAATTCAACCTCCGTGCGCAGGTCAAGCGCGCATGCCGCCCGCTCCTGTTGATGTTCGCGCTCTGCGCATCTGCGGCGCAGGCCAACGGTGACGCGGCCTTCGTCGCTGCACGCGACGCATTTTCCGCCGGCAACCGGCAGGCGTTCGAGCGCCACGCGGCAGGGCTGCAGTCGCACGTTCTGGCGTCCTACATCGACTACTACCGGCTGCGCCTCGATCTCGACCGCGCCTCGCCCGACCGCGTCGCCGCCTTCCTCGAACAGCACGCCGGCACGCTCGTCGCCCAGCGCCTGCGTTCGGACTGGCTGCGCCAGCTCGCGAAAGCCGAGCAGTGGAGCGACTATCGCGCCGAGTACGCACTGCTGCCGCAAAGCTCGCCAGCACCCGAAGCCGATCTGCGCTGTCACGCGCTGCGCGCCCGGCTTGATGCCGCCGAACAGGCCGCGCTCGCCGACGCCAAGCTGCTGTGGGCGACGATGGACGAACCGCCGTCTGCCTGCGTGCCCGTGTTTGCCGCGCTGTTCGACGCCGGTCGCCTGACCGAAGACGAGGTGTGGCTGCGCGCACGCCGTCACATGGAATTGCGCCGGCCCGGCCTGGCGCGCAGCACGCTCGCCTTGCTGCCGGCATCCGCCCAGCCGCCGTCCGGCGCGCTGGACGACATCGTCGGCAACCCGACGCGCTGGCTCGATCGCCAGCCGGCCAACTTCTCGATCACCCGGCTCGGCCGCGAGCTGGCGCTGATGGCCATCGCGCGCCGTGCGCGCAGCGACGTGCGCGGCGCCGAACGCAGCCTCGAAGTGATCGCCCACCGCTTCAGCGCCGGGGAGCGGGGCTACGCCTTCGAGCAGCTCGGCTGGCAGGGCGCGCAGCAGCACGATACGCGCGCCGTGCAGTGGTGCCGGTCGGCCGATGATGCGCTGCAGGGCGAAGAAGCCCTGGCCTGGTGCGCGCGCGCCGCGCTGCGCGCGACGAACTGGAAACTGCTGCGCGACATCATCGGCCGCATGCCGCAGGCGCTGGCCGAAAAGCCTGAGTGGATCTACTGGGACGGCCGGGCGCGCAGCGCGACCGGACACGTCGATCAGGCCCACGCCGCGTGGCGGCGCATCGCCGGCGAGCCGCACTTCTACGGCCTGCTGGCGGCCGAGGAGCTGGACCAGCCGCACCGCCTGCCGCCGCAGGCCAGCGCCCCGTCCGTCGATGAGATCCGTCGTGTCGAGGCAACGCCGGCGATCGCGCGCGCGCTCAAGCTGTTCGAGCTCGACCTGCGCACCGAGGCGGTACGCGAATGGAACTGGGCCATCCGCGATGCCGATGACCGCGCCCTGCTCACCGCGGCGCACGTCGCGCTGCGCCACAAGCTGTGGGACCGCGCCATCAACAGCGCCGACCGCACGACGCTGGAGCACGACTACTCGCTGCGCTATCTGTCACCGATGCGCAGCGACGTCGAACCGCATGTGCGCGCCCGCTCGCTCGATCTGAGCTGGGTGTACGGGCTGATGCGACAGGAAAGCCGCTTCGTCACGCGCGCCAAATCCTCGGCGGGCGCGCAGGGCCTGATGCAGGTGATGCCGGCAACCGGCCAGTGGGTGGCGAAGAAGATCGGGCTGAACGGCTACAAGCCCTCCCAGATCGCCGACCCGGACACGAACCTGCTGCTCGGCACCAGCTACATGCGCCTGGTGCTGGACAGCCTGGACGATCACCCGGTGCTCGCCAGCGCCGGCTACAACGCCGGACCCGGACGGGCCAAGAAGTGGCGTGCCGCCAGGCCGCTCGAAGGCGCGATCTACGCGGAAACCATCCCGTTCAACGAAACGCGCGACTATGTGAAGAAAGTGATGGCCAACGCGGTGCTGTACAGCCTGGTGTTCGGACTGCCGGACAGCCCCGGACTGAAGCAGCGCCTCGGCACCATACAGCCCGGTCCGGGCGCGCTGCCGGATGACCCGATCTAGGCGTCCGCCGGCACCGGATCGCGCCCCGGTATCGGCCGGCCGACGCCTTGATCCCGGTCACGCATCCCCCAACGGCGACGCTGGTAGCATGAGCGCCGTTGTTCAACCAGAGTGATCTCGATGTCCCTTTCCACAGTTCTCCTGATCGGCGGCAGCGGTTTCATCGGCAGCCACGTCGCCCGCCTGCTTGCGGAGCGCAACATCCGCGTCATCGTGCCGACGCGCCGGCGCGACCGCGCGAAGCATCTCATTCTGTTGCCGACGGTCGATGTGGTCGAAGCGGATGTGCACGATGCCGCCACGCTGAGCCGCCTGATGCAGGGCGCCGATGCCGTGGTGAATCTGGTCGGCATCCTGCATTCGCGCAGCGGCAGCCCGTGGGGCGCGGATTTCGAACGCGCGCACGTGGCGTTGCCACGCGCCCTTGCCGCAGCAGCAAAGGCCGCTGGCGTACCGCGCATGGTGCAGGTCAGCGCACTGGGTGCGGCCGCCGATGCGCCGTCGGAGTACCAGCGTTCGAAGGCGGCCGGCGAAGACGCCGTGCGCGCCAGCGGACTCGAATGGACGATATTCCGGCCCTCGCTGGTGTTCGGCGACGGCGAATGCTTCCTGCGCCTGTTCGCGGGGCTGCTGAAACTGTTTCCGGTGATGCCGCTGGCGGGTGCGGACACGCGCTATCAGCCGGTGGATGTGCGCGACGTGGCGCGCTGCATCGTGCATGCGCTCGACAACGACGACAGCATCGGTCAGGTGTATCCGCTGTGCGGACCCAGGGTCTACACGATGCGCGAACTGGTGCAGCTGACCGGCCGCACCATCGGCCGCGATCCGTGCGTCATCGGCCTGCCCGGGCCGCTGGCATCGCTGCAGGCGCTGGCGCTCGAACTGGCACCGGGTCCGACGCTGATGTCGCGCGACAATCTGCGTTCGATGAGCGTCGACAACGTCTGCGACGCGGGCTGCACGCTGCCGTTCGGCTTCACGCCGGCGCTGCTGGAAAGCGAGATCGGACGCTGCCTGGCCGACTTCACGCCAACCGACCGCTTCGAGCGCGCGCGCTCGAAGGCACGCAGATAGCATGCGCATCTACCGCGTCGGCGGCTCGGTTCGCGACGAGCTGATGCAGCTGCCGGCCGGCGACCGTGACTGGGTGGTGGTGGGCGCCACACCGGACGGCATGCGGGCCGCCGGCTACACGCCGGTCGGCCGCGACTTTCCGGTCTTCCTGCATCCCGACACGCATGAGGAATACGCGCTGGCGCGCACCGAGCGCAAGACCGCGCCCGGCTACCGCGGCTTCGTGTTCCACGCCGACGCATCGGTCACGCTGGAAGAGGATCTGCAACGGCGCGACCTGACGATCAATGCGATCGCGCGGGCCGATGACGGCACGCTGATCGATCCGTGCAACGGTCAGGCCGACATCGAGGCGCGCGTGCTGCGTCATGTCGGCCCCGCCTTTTCCGAAGACCCGGTACGCATCCTGCGGCTGGCCCGCTTCGCCGCCCGCTTCGTCGACTTCACCGTCGCGCCGGAAACGCAGGCGCTGATGCGCGGCATGGTGGAGGCGGGCGAAGCCGGCGCCCTGGTGGCCGAGCGCGTGTGGCAGGAGCTGTCGCGCGGCCTGATGGAAGCGCGACCTTCACGCATGCTCGAGGTGCTGCGCGATTGCGGCGCACTGGCCGTCGTGCTGCCCGAGGTCGATGCGCTGTTCGGCGTGCCGCAGCCGGAAAAGCATCATCCGGAAATCGATACCGGCATCCATCTGCTGCAGTGTCTGGACTGGGCCGCCGGCCACCAGGCGTCCCTGGCGACGCGCTGGGCGCTGGTGGCGCACGATCTGGGCAAGGGCACGACGCCGCGCGAAGAATGGCCACGCCACATCGCCCACGAGGCGCGCAGCGTGAAGCTCGCGCACGCGCTGGCCGAGCGCCTGCGCGTGCCGACCGACATCGCCGACATCGGCCGGCTGGTCGCCCAGGAGCACACCAACATCCACCGTGCCGCCCAGCTGCGCGCGGACACCATGGTGAAACTGCTGGAGCGGCTGGACGTGATGCGCAAGCCGGAACGGCTGGACGACATGCTGCTCGCCTGCGAAGCCGACCAGCGCAGCCGGCCCGGCTTCGACGCCGCCGGTTATCCGCAGGCCGTCATCGTGCGCCGGGCTGCCACGGCGTTCCGGGCGGTCGACGCGGGCGCGATCGCACGCGCGATGGCCGACAAAGGCAGAACGGGATCGCCGGACAGCGGACCCGCCATCGCGCGCGAAGTGCAGGCGGCGCGGATCGCTGCCGTGGCGGCGCTGCGCGCCGCCGACTGAGTGCTCAGCCGGCGGGTTTCGCGTCGTCCCACAGCGAGGCGATCGCCGGTGTGGGGGCGCCCAGGCCGAAGTGACGATAGATCGCCGCGGTGACGATGCGCCCGCGCGGCGTGCGCTGCAGATACCCCTGCTGGATCAGATACGGCTCGATCACGTCCTCTATCGTGTCACGTGATTCACCGACCGCGGCGGCGAGGTTGTCCACGCCGACCGGACCGCCATCGAACTTGTCGATCACGGCACCGAGCAGCTTGCGGTCCATCATGTCCAGACCGAGGCTGTCGACGTCGAGCATGGTCAGCGCGGCATCGGCCACTTCGCGCGAAATGGCGCCATCGGCCTTCACCTGCGCGTAGTCGCGGCAACGGCGCAGCAGGCGGTTGGCGATGCGAGGCGTGCCGCGCGAGCGGCGGGCGATCTCGACGCTGCCGTCGTCATCCATCGGACAGTCGAGCAGGCGCGCCGAGCGGCGCACGATCAGCGCCAGTTCGTCGGCGGTGTAGAACTCGAGCCGGGCGACGATGCCGAAGCGGTCGCGCAGCGGATTCGTCAGCATGCCGGCGCGTGTCGTGGCGCCGACCAGCGTGAATGGCGGCAGATCGAGCTTGATCGAGCGCGCCGCCGGACCCTCGCCGATCATGATGTCGATCTGGAAATCCTCCAGCGCCGGGTAGAGGATTTCCTCCACCACCGGGCTCAGGCGGTGGATTTCGTCGATGAACAGCACGTCGTTCGGTTCGAGGTTGCTGAGGATGGCCGCGAGGTCGCCGGCGCGTTCCAGCACCGGGCCCGAGGTCTGGCGCAGGTTCACGCCCATTTCGGCGGCGACGATGTGCGCCAGCGTCGTCTTGCCCAGACCAGGCGGGCCGAACAGCAGCACGTGATCGAGCGGCTCGCGCCGCGCACGCGCCGCGGCGACGAAAATGTCGAGTTGCTCGCGGATCTTGACCTGACCGATGTATTCGTCGAGCCGCTTCGGGCGCAGCGCGCGTTCCAGCGCGTCCTCCCTGACGTCGGCCGGCGCCGCCGACACCAGACGTTCGGCGGCTGCCTGCAGCGGATCGGTATGGATCATGGCGTCACACCTCGGCCGGATCGAACCAGCGCCATTCGCCGGGCGCCAGATCGGCCGGCAGTTCGAGCCGGCCGACGGCCACGCGATGCAGCGCCTCGACCCGGTTGCCGGCAGCGGCCACCATGCGCTTGACCTGGTGGTACTTGCCCTCACCGATGGTGATGGCGATCCGGTGCTCGTCCAGCCGCTCGACCGCATGTGCGGCCACCGACACGTCGGGCGCGTCGTTCAGTACCACGCCACCGCCCAGCGCCTTGATCATCGCGTCATCCACCGGGTGCTTCACGGTGGCGACATAGCGCTTGAGCACGCCGTGCTTCGGTGACGTGAGCTTGTGGATCAGCTGGCCGTCGTCGGTCAGCAACAGCAGGCCGGTGGTGTCTTCGTCGAGCCGGCCGACGCACTGGATCGCGCGCACCACCAGCGGCGACGGCAGCAGCGAAAACACCGCCGGATGGTGCTTGGGCTTCTGCGAGCATTCGTGGCCGGCCGGCTTGTGCAGCATCACGTATGACGGCTCGTGATAGCGCCAGGCTTCGCCGTCGACGGTGTAGTCGAGGTCAGCCGTGTCCACATCGACGAACGGGTCGTCGACCATTTCGCCGCGCACGGTGACGCGTTCGAGGCGCACCAGGGCGCGACATTCACGGCGGGTGCCGAAACCCTGGCTCTGCAGGATGCGTTCGAGCTGCATGTCAGCGTTGTCCAACGTGTGGGTTGTAGTGGCGTTCTTCGCCGAAGGTCGACATCGGGCCGTGGCCGGGAATGAAGCGGATGTCGTCACCCAGCGGAAACAGTTTTTCGCGGATCGAGCGGATCAGGTCGGCGTGGTTGCCGCGCGGAAAGTCGGTGCGGCCGATCGACCCGGCGAACAGCACATCGCCGACCTGGGCCAGCCGGCCGACGCGGTCGACGAACACCACATGACCCGGCGTGTGGCCCGGGCAATGCACGACGTCGAGCGTCACGTTGCCGACCGTGACGGTGTCGCCGTCGGCCAGCCAGCGCGTCGGCACGAAGGGCCGGCACGGCGGAAAGCCGAACATCTGCGACTGCACCGGAAAGCCGTCGATCCAGAACTTGTCGTCCGGGTGCGGGCCTTCGATCGGCAGGTCGAACTGTTCGGACAGATCCAGCGTGGCGCCGGCGTGATCGAGATGGCCGTGCGTCACCAGTACCTTTTCCAGCGTGACGCCCTGTCGCTCGACCTCGGCCAGGACGCGTTCGAGGTTGCCGCCCGGATCGACCACGGCGCCCTTCATGGTTTCGTCGCACCACAGCAGGGTGCAGTTCTGTTCGAACGGGGTGACCGGAATGATGGCGTGACGGAGCATGCGGGGAAACGAGAAAGGCAACGACCGCCCATTGTACGTGGTGGGTGCGCGAGGCATCCGCCACATGCGGGGCGAGATGCGACTGGCGCGCGCTGCGGGCAGCGGTTACGGTCGATGGACGTGACCACAGCGGGGCAGCACATCGTGATCGACCTTCATTTCTGGCCCACACCCAACGGCTACAAGGTGTTGATGTTTCTCGAAGAATCCGGCATCGAATACCGCATCGTGCCGGTGAACATCGGCGCCGGGGAACAGTTCCGGCCGGAATTTCTCGCCATTTCGCCGAACAACCGCATGCCGGCCATCGTCGACCATGCGCCGGCGGATGGCGGCGCACCGCTGTCGGTGTTCGAATCCGGCGCCATCCTGCTCTATCTGGCCGAAAAGACCGGTCAGTTCATGCCGGGCGGGCTGCGCCAGCGGGTGCAGACGCTGGAGTGGCTGTTCTGGCAGGTCGGCGGGCTCGGCCCGATGGCCGGCCAGAATCACCATTTCGTGCAGTACGCGCCGGAACCGATCGCCTACGCGATCCGCCGCTACGTCGACGAAACCTCGCGCCTGTACGGTGTGCTGAACAAACACCTGGCCGATCGCGACTTCATCGCCGGCGGACAGTACGGCATCGCCGACATGGCAAGCTACCCGTGGACCGTGCCGCACAAGCGCCAGCAGATGAATCTCGATGACTTCCCGCATCTGAAGCGCTGGCACGAAGCCATCCGCGACCGTGCGGCCACCGTGCGGGCGTATCTGCGGGGCGTGCAGATCAGCGACAGACCGGTGGTCGATGAAGTCTCCAGCAAGCTGCTGTTCGGGCAGAACGCCGACACCGTTGGCAAGGTTCAGGGCGTCTGACGCGGCGACGCCATGCAAGATGTTCGACGCGCTGCACGATGAAGCGCGGATCGGCCTGTGCTAGGCTTTCCAGCACTGCGTCGGAGTCTTTCGACATTGAATCGCAGACCACCGCGGAGCCCGGCATATGCGGGTTTCCGCCCCTCCGGTTGGTCATTCGATGTCAGCAGACCCCGGTCGCATCTGTCCAGTCCTTCGGGAGAAAGCAATGAGTGCCGAAAAGCTGATTCACGACGCCGCCGACGAGTGCGAATGGGACCCGGATACCGTCGTCAGCATCCTTGCCGAGTTCATCGACGAATTCACCGACCCGGATGATTTCAAGGCCTTCCTCGAAGCCCGCGTGGCCGAAGAGGCGGTCGATGATTACGACGAGGACGAAGAAGAGGAAAGCGCGGGCGCCGACGATTACTGAGCGGCCGCAGGCGGGTGAGACTTCAGCGCGGCGAACCGACGGCGAAATCGCCGTCGAGATAGAACCAGCGACCGTTCTCGCGGACGAAGCGGCTTGTTTCATGCAGCCGGTGCGCGCGTCCGCCGAGCTTGCTGCGGGCGACGAATTCCACCGTGCCGTGATCGGCGTCCTGCATCGCGCAGCGCCGCACGTCCAGCCCCAGCCACTTAAGGCCTGCCTCATCGGGCGTCAATGCGGCCGGACGTGTCGTCGGATGCCAGGTGGCGAGCAGGTAATCGGTCAGGCCGAGCACATAGGCGCTGTAGCGCGAGCGCATCAGGGCTTCGGGGCTCGGAGCCGGCTCGCCGGCGTGATGACGTGTGCAGCAGTCGGCCGCGACCTGACCGCTGCCGCACACGCACAGGCTCATTGCGCCCGTGTCACCCGGGTGTTGCCGCTGGCGCCGACCAGACGGACGCGCTCGCCGATCGCGAACTTCTCGTCGCCTTCCTGCACCACGGCAATCACGTTGCCGGTGTCGAGCCGTATCGTGATTTCCTGCCCCTTGCGGCGGGTCGCACCTTCCTCGATGAAGGCGCCGGCCACACCGCCGACCACGGCGCCGGCGATGGCGCCTGCAGTGGATCCCTGACCACCGGCCAGGCCGCCCACCGCTGCGCCCGCAGCGGTGCCGATGTTCGACTTCGTGCCCTCGATCGTGATGGCCCGGACGCCTTCGACCGTTCCCTGTCGGACCGACATTTCGCGCCGCGCCTGTTCGCGCGAATAGGTGTCTCCCGACAGGCTGGACTGGCAACCTGCGAGAACGATGCCGGCCAGCAACAGGGCGGGCAGTGCGATGCGATTCATGATGCTTCTCCGTATGCGGCCGCGACATCGCGGCCATGCTGACCTTTTACCGCGCGCCGCACGGCACGTCAGCCGGCCAATGGTGAGCGCATGTTTCGGCCTCCGAAGGTTACCCGGACGCTCAGAATGCCAGCGCCGTGCCGAAGGCGGCACGATGACGCGCGGCGATGTCTTCGCGCGTCGGCAGGTGGTTCTGCCCGCCCCGGCTGGCGATCTTGATCGATCCCATGACCGACGCCAGACGCGCCGAGGCGATGATGTCGGCACCGCGCGACAGGCCGTACAGCAGGCCGCCGCGATAGGCATCGCCGCAACCGGTCGGGTCGGCCAGTGCGTCGGCCGGCACGCAGGCCACTTCGGTCACCGAGCCGCCCGCGTAGACGCGCGAACCTTCGGCGCCGCGCGTCACGATGAGCGCCTCGACCCGTTCCGCGATCTGCGCTTCGGTCAAACCGGTGCGCTCGCACAACAGGCGGGCTTCATAGTCATTGACCGTGCACCAGCGTGCAAGATCCAGGAAGTTCAGCAGATCGTCGCCGCCGAACATCGGCAGCCCCTGACCCGGATCGAACACGAACGGGATGCCGGCGTCGGCAAACTGGCGCGCGTGCGAAATCATGCCGTCCCGACCATCCGGCGCAATGATGCCCAGCTTGACGCCGCTGGCGTCGGACACCCTGTTTTCGTGCGACACGTTCATCGCACCCGGGTGGAAGGCGGTGATCTGGTTGTCGTCGAGATCGGTCGTGATGAAGGCCTGCGCGGTGAATGCGGTGTCGATCCGTCGCACATGGGTGGCCGGAATGGCGAGCGACGCGAGGCGATCCATGTAGGGGCCGGCGTCGTGGCCGACCGTGGCCATGATCAGCGGCTCGCCGCCGAGCAGCTTCAGGTTGTAGGCGATGTTGCCGGCACAGCCCCCGAATTCGCGCCGCATGTCGGGCACCAGGAAAGCCACGTTCAGGATGTGGATCTGGTCGGGCAGGATGTGCTGCTTGAAACGATCGGGGAACACCATGATCGTGTCGTAGGCGATGGAGCCGCAGATGAGGACGGACATGAAGGCAGACCGGTGGCGAAAATCGCGAGTATACGGGCTTCCGTCACCGTTTCAGCGTTGCGAGCGCGCGCTGCGCAGGGCCTCGGCATGGTGCACCGTGGCGCGCAACCGGGCGGCAAAGGTGTCCACCACGCTGTCCCAGCCCAGTTGCTCGACGCTGGCGCGCGCATGCACCGCCATGCCGGCGCGCAGCTCGTCATCGAGCCCGGCGCGCACCGCCTGCGCGATGAAGGTGTTTTCGTCGCCCGGCGCGGCCAGCAGTCCGTTGTGCTCCGGCACCACCAGTTCGGCCGCAGCCGCCTGCGCATAGCTCACCACCGGCAGTCCGCTCGCCAGCGCCTCGGTCAGCACGTTGCCGAAGGTTTCCGTCAGGCTGCCGAACAGGAACAGGTCCGCGCTGGCGTAATGCGTGGCCAGATCGTCGCCGGTGCGCATGCCGGCAAACAGGTGATGCGGATACTGCCGCGCCAGCGACTCGCGCGCCGGCCCGTCGCCCACCCACAGCATGCGCGCGTCCGGGCGCTGCGCGCGCAGCGCCTCGAAGGCGCGCGCCACGAGGTCGAGGTTCTTTTCCGGCGCCAGCCGGCTGACGAAGGCCACCACCGGGTCGCGCTCGCCGACGCCCCAGGCGGTGCGCAGTGCCGCGCTGCGCCGCTGCGGCGAAAACAGCCGCGTGTCGACGCCGCGCGCCACCACCTCGACGTTGCGGTAACCGCAGTCGATCAGCTGAGTCTGCATGGCACGGGTCGGCACGAAGGTTTCGTGGCCCATGTTGTGGAAGCGGCGCAGGTAGGCGGAAATCGGGCGCTTGAGCCAGCGGATGCCGTAATGCGCGCTGTAGGCGTCGAAATTGGTGCGAAAGTCGCTGGTCACCGGCAGCTTCAACTTGCGTGCGCCCGCCATCGCGGACCAGCCGAGCGGGCCTTCGGTGACCAGGTGCACCAGGTCCGGCCGCTCGACCGCCCACAGCCGGGCCAGCTTCTGCTTGGCAGGCAGGCCGACGCGCAGCGTTCCGTAGCGCGGAATGGGCATGCCGCGCGCAAGCACTTCGTGCAGCGCGCCCGACTGCATCGCGGTATCGTCCGCGTGCTGGCGCGGCCGGATCAGCTGGATGCGATGACCGCGCGCCAGCAGGCCGTCGAGCATGCGCTTGAGGCTCATCGCAACACCGTTGATTTCCGGCGGATAGGTTTCGGTCACCACGGCGATGCGCAGCGGTTCATCTGCCGCGTGCAGTCGTTCCACGGTGAAGGCGAGTTCGTCGTCGGCGTCGTCCGGTCGCATGCGCGCAGTGTCGCGACTGGCCAATGCAGCACCATGACGGCACGGTGACGCAACCATGACAGCCACTTGATGTCCACCCGTGCAACGAAAACCGGCCGTCGAACAAAAGGGAAGACGAAAACTTCGATGTGGGCGACACTTCGCAGCGCCGCAACGGGCGCGCTGCCACTCCTTCTGCTCTGGCTTGCCCTGTGCGGCACGGCGTCAGCCGCCGGGTCGGTGGCCGGATGGGTCACCGAACCACCGACGGCGGCCCCGGTCGGTGACGATGTGCGGCTGGCGCAGGAGCTCGCCCGCCATGCCGGCCAGCCGCTGGTGATCAATTTCTGGGCGTCGTGGTGCGAGCCGTGTCGCGACGAAATGCCTGCGCTGGCGCGCCTGCCGGAGAAACTGGCGGGCACCGGGCTGGTCGTGCTGACGGTGGCGGTGGCTGACCGCGAAGCCGACGCCGCGCTGTTCATGCAGCGCGCCCGCCTTGCGCTGCCGGTGCTGCATGACCGCGACCAGCGGCTGAGCCGGCTGTGGGGGGCGCGTCTGCTGCCCTGTACGGTGATCCTGGACCGGCAGCATCGCATCGTGGCGCGTGCGCAGGGTGTGATCGAATGGGAGGACGACGCAGTGCTGGAGCGGCTGCGGGGTCTGCTGAAATAGCTATCGAATGGATCGGAGTGTCATCATGGATCGTCGTCGTTTCATCCAGTCTTCCGCACTGGCCGGCCTGTCCGGCGTGCTGCCGCGGACGGGCTCTGCCGCACAGCCCGTCTTCAATCCGTCGCCGGACGCCGGCTGGCGCACCTTCGAGGTGACCACCGTCGTCAAGCCGGTCACGCGCGGCGAGGTGGCCACGGCGTGGATTCCGTTGCCGTCGATCGACAACCCGGACTGGATCAAGCCGCTGGCCAGCGACTGGCAGGGCAACGCCGCGCGCGCCGGCATCGCGGAAGACACCGTGTATGGCGCCAAGATGCTGGTGGCGCAGTGGCGCGCCGGTCAGGAGGCGCCGGTGATCGAACTGGTGAACCGCTTCGCGACACGCGACCGCGCGGTCGATTTCAGCCGGCCGGGCGCCGTCGCGCCGCTCGATGCGCAATCGCACAAGCTCTACACGCAGGCCACCGAACTGCTGCCGACCGACGGCATCGTGCGCGACACCGCGCTCAAGATCACCCAGGGTGCGGGCAACGACATCGAGCGCGCCCGTGCGCTGTACGAGTGGATCTGCGACCACACCGAACGCAACCCGAAAACGCGCGGCTGCGGTCTGGGCGACATCCGCAGCATGCTGGAGAGCGGCAACCTGAGCGGCAAGTGCGCCGACCTGAATGCGCTGTACGTCGGCCTGGCCCGCGCCGCCGGCCTGCCGGCGCGCGACGTGTACGGCGTGCGCGTGGCGGATTCGAAGTTCGGCTACAAAAGTCTGGGCAAGGCGGGTGACATCACGAAGGCGCAGCACTGCCGCGCCGAAGTGTGGCTGGCCGGTTTCGGCTGGGTGCCGGTCGATCCGGCCGACGTGCGCAAGGTGGTGCTGGAAGAGCGCCCCGGCCTGACGCTGCAGGACGACGTGGTGGTGGCCGCGCGCAAGGCACTGTTCGGTTCGTGGGAAATGAACTGGCTGGCCTACAACGTGGCGCACGACCTGAAGCTGCCGGAAGCGACCGGGCCGGCCATTCCCTTCCTGATGTATCCGCAGCTGGAAACATCTGCGGGGCGCGCCGACAGCCTCGATGCGACGAGCTTCGTCTATGCCATCACGTCGAAGGAAGTGACCGCCTGAGCCTGACTGCGTCAGCCGGCGCGGCCGTCCGGCGCGCCGGTCCGTCATCGTGAACGACTCCCGCCTCCTGCGCGCCGACGCGCACTTCCGCCTGACCGACGTCCCGCGCGCCATCCGGTTCTTTCTGGACACGGACCGGCGACGCTATCTGCTGTTCATCTGCGTGCTCGGCGTGGTGCAGTTCTACCCGATGCTGCCGCCCTTCCTGATCGGTCAGGTCGCCGACTTCCTGATCGGCTGGCAGCGCGGCGATTCGCTGACGCCGATGTACACGCTGATCGCCACGCTGGGTGTGGCCCATGCGGTGGTTGCGCTGGTGCGGCTGTCCACCAAGCGGGTGATCGGCCGCATGTCGATCGATGCGCGCATGCGCGCCAAGGTGTGGGGCTTCGAGCGGCTGCTCGGCTTTTCGCTCGGCTGGCACCAGAAGGAGAGCACCGGCAACAAGGCACAGCGCGTGCTGACCGGCGCCGACGCGGTGCGCGACTGGACCAGCGATCTGGTGAATGCGCTGCTCACGGCCTCCGGTGCCTTCTTCGGCGCGCTGATCGCCTGCATGCTGCTGCATCCGGCCACGGTGTTCTTCTTCCTGTATTACTGCGGCGTACTCGGCTTCATCGAGTGGTACTTCTACCGGCGCATCGCGAAGCTGTCGGACCAGATCAACGCGTCGATGGAAAACGCCAGCGGCAGTTTCGTCGAAAGCGCCGCCAACATCCTGTCGGTGAAGGCGATGAACGCCGGTGCCGACATGACGGCGCGGGTCGCCGCACGCGAACAGGCGGCGCGCGACTTCGCCTACCGCCGGCTGCGGCTGACCAACACCAAGTGGATGCTGTTCCAGCTGCATACCGCGCTGGCCTGGTCGCTCTACATACTGGGCGTCGCCTGGGGCGTGATGGAAGGCGGACTGTCGGTCGGGCTGGTGCTCACCTACACCGCCTACTTCAATACGCTGCGCGAAGCGTCGATGGACATGACCGACCGCGTGCAGACCATGATCGAACGCACTTCCAATCTCGGCCGCATGATGCCGCTGTTCGCGCCGCAGACCGCGCAGCACGGCACGCTGGACTGGCCGGCCGACTGGCAGGTGCTGCACGCCGAAGCGCTCACCTTTGCGCACGACGGCCGGCGCGTGCTCGGCCCGCTCGATTTCACAATTCGGCGCGGCGAGCACATCGGCATCGCCGGGCGTTCGGGGTCCGGCAAGAGCACGCTGGTCAAGCTGCTGCTCGCGCTCTACCCGCCGGAATCGGGACGGCTGGCGGTCGACGAGGTGCCGCTGGCCGACATCAGGCACGAGGCGCTGCTGCACCAGATCGCTGTGGTGCCGCAGGAAACCGAACTGTTCAGCCTGTCGCTGCGCGACAACCTGACGCTGGGCCGAGACGTGAGCGAACTCGACCTGCTGAATGCCTGCCGCATCGCGCAGCTCGACGACGTGATCGCGCTGCTGCCCGACGGTCTCGACAGTCCGGTCGGGGAGAAAGGACACAGCTTGTCCGGTGGCCAGCGCCAGCGCGTCGGCCTCGCGCGTGCCGTGCTGCGCGACGCGCCCGTGCTGCTGCTGGACGAAGCCACGTCGGCGCTCGATGCCGACACCGAAGCGCGCGTGATCGACGCGCTGATGAGCGATCACGCGCCCGGCCGCACGGTCATCCTGATCGCGCACCGACCGCGCGCCTTCGAGCGCATGGGCCGCGTGCTGACGATGGACACCGGGCAATTGGTTGGCCCCTCAGAGGCGGTGCCTGCCTGATGGGTGGTGCGCCGCTGCGGCCGGGATGCGGCGGCGTGCGAAGGTCCGTGTTGGGCATCGCTGCGCTCACCCCAACCTACGAAAGGATGGTGCTGGGCGGGTACCTCCACCGGGGTATTGCGGCGAGTGGGCGGGGCAGCGGATGCTTCAGGCTAGTGCGGTAACAACAGGTTGGGGTGAGCGCAGCGATGCCCAACAAGCAGCCTCAACCAGGAGACCCCATGAACAGCGGCGCGACCCGACCGCCCAGCATGTTCCAGCAGATCGGTGGCGAAGCGCCGCTGCGCCGGCTGGTCAATGCCTTCTACGACATCGTCGAAACCCACCCGGACGGGGCGCCGGTACACGCGCTGCACCAGCACGGTTTCGGCGTGGCCCACCTGCGCGAGGCGCAGTTCGAGTTCCTGTGCGGCTTTCTCGGCGGCCCCCGCTACTACGCCGAACGCATGGGACATTCCAACCTGCGGCAGATGCACGCGCACGTCGCCATCGGTCAGGAAGAAGTCGTGTCCTGGCTGCGCTGCATGGTGCATGCCATCGAGGAGACCGGCATTCCGATGGACGTCGCGCCGAAGCTGATGCAGCACCTGACCCGCGCGGCCGAAGCGCTGAAGAACAGGCCCTGAGCAGACATGCACCCCGGCCGGCGGGGCGTCAACGAAAAAGGGGCAGCCGAAGCTGCCCCAAGGCGAAAGTACGTCACGCAGACGGTCGCAGGACCCGTGCGTCGACGACTCAGGCCATGCGGCGGCGCATGAACGCCATACCGGCCAGGCCGAGGCCCAGCAAACCCAGTGCGCCCGGTTCCGGGATCGGCTGACCGATCGCTTCACGGAAGGTGGTCGCCAGCACGACGCGGTCGATCAGGATGTTGTCGCCCGAATCCAGATTCGCGGTGCGGATGCCGACGCGCGTGATCTGGTTGATGCCCGAATTGCCGACAAAGGTGGCGTCCGGCGTGCCCAGGTCTCCGGCGGTCGGGTTCACCCAGGCGTCGAAGTTGGTGTAGTTGCCGGCGGCGTTGCGGTACAGATGGCCGACGATCTGATAGGTCTGACCAAGCATCACGTTGCTGGACGCCAGAAAAGTGCCGTTGCTGCCGGTGGTGCGCACGAACAGGTCGTTGCGCGACGCATCGTTGGTCACCTCATTGCCCTTCAGACCGAGCGTCGGACGATTCAGACCTTCGTTGGCCGCGCCGTTCTGCAGCCACAGGCCCAGAAAGTCGTTGTTGCCGATGTCCGAACCGGTCGCCACCTGAATGAAGAAGCTGACGAACACGCTGTCGCCGGTGAAGGCCGATGACAGGGCGCGGTGCGCGGCGTTGCCGGCGTTCGCGGTGAAGGACGCGGCGCGATTGCCGTCCAGATCGACCGCCGGATCACTGACCGACGCCGCACCGGTGGCACTCCAGCCGCCATTCCAGCCGGTACCGCCGTTGGCGCCGTTGAGTGCGCCGGTGGCATAGGAAAAACCATCCGAGGCGATGATGGCAGCGGAAGCCTGGCTGGCTGAAGCGGCGAGGGCGAGTGCCAGAGCGATTTTTGACAGTTTCATTGAGATATCCCGATCGTGGCGGGCGAACCGCCGAAGCGTGCCCGCGTCATCTTTGTGTGGCGACTCGACGTCCATCGCTTCGAGCCTGACAGCAGACATTGAGCAATCGCCGTGCCACATCCGGGGATGGTGTTTGTTTTCATGCACTTGCAATTGCAAACAACTGCGCACACTAACTATCAACCGGTGCTGTAAAGCCTCCCGACAGGGTCTGCAGGCCGGTACACTGCTCACCTTGCCAACCCTGCTTGCCGTATTCCGGCCCGGCGCTGTCATCCGCGCGGGCACCCCACGATGATTCCGACCGACCCCGCCGGCACCCGTCTGCAGCCTTCCTCACGACGCATCGGCCCGCCCGCCTGCGTCAGCATCGTCATCCCCGCCTACAACGAAGCGGGCGCCCTGGCCGCCACGCTCGACATGATTGCCCGCCACCTGTCGGCGCTGACGCCCGTTTTCGAGCTGGTGGTGGTCGATGACGGCAGCCGCGACGCGACGGCACGGATCGCCTGCGAGTGCGCGGTTCGCCTGCCGGTCACGCTGGTGCGCTTTTCGCGCAATTTCGGCAAGGAGGCGGCGATTTCCGCCGGGCTGCAGTACGCGCGCGGCGACGTGGTGGTGTGCATGGATGCCGACGGCCAGCATTCGGCCGAACTGCTGGGCGACATGCTGGCGCGCTGGCGCGACGGCTACGACATGGTCTATGCGGTGCGCGCCGACCGCAGCGAACAGGGCCTGTTCAACCGGCTCGGCTCCAGGGTTTTCTATGGTCTGATGAACATGGGCGGCCGGCTCGACATTCCGCCCAATGCCGGCGACTTCCGGCTGATGGACCGCTGCGTCGTCGATGCCCTGCTCGCGCTGCCGGAACGCCAGCGCTTCATGAAGGGCATGTACGCCTGGGTCGGCTTCCGTTCGATCGGCATTCCCTACACGCCACTGCCGCGCGCGGCCGGCGTCACCACCTTCAACCGGCTCAACCTGATGCGGCTGGCGTGGACCGGCCTGACCAGCTTTTCGGTACTGCCGCTGCGCATGGCCAGCCTGACCGGGCTGCTGTTGTCGACGCTGGCCTTTGCCTACGGCCTGTATGAAGTGATCGAAAAGCTGGTGTTCGGCATCGACCTCCCCGGCTGGCCGACCGTGGTGGTCAGCATCATGTTCTTCTCCGGCGTGCAGCTGCTGTTCATCGGCATCCTCGGCGAATACCTGGCGCGGGTGTACGAAGAGGTGAAGGGCCGGCCGCCCTATGTCGTGGCGGAACTCGTGCGGCGCGAGCCGGTGGTGCACGCAGACCGGCTCGAAGACTGAACATGCGCGCCTCCGTGCTGCTGTTCCTCATCGTCGGCGGCTGCGCCGCGGGCGTGCACTATCTGGTCACGCTGGCGGCGGATGCCGCGACCGCCATGGATCCGGCGTGGTCCAACCTGATCGGCTTCGTGTGCGCCTTTCCGGTCAGCTACCTCGGCCACCGGCGCTTTTCGTTCGCCGGCACGCAAGCCCGTCACCGGCAGGCGCTGCCGCGGCTGCTGGCGGTGTCGTGCACCGCCTTCGTCGGCAACCAGCTGATGCTGACCGCGCTGCTGCGCTACACGCCGCTGCCGTTGTGGATCGCGCTGGCCATCGTGCTGGTGTGCGTCGCGCTCAGCACCTGGGTGCTGGGCCGCTACTGGGCGTTCGCGCACCGCACGGCATGAAGACGGTCTATCTGACGGCCGACGACTATGGCTGCCACCCGGCCGTCGATGCGGCGGTGCTCGACCTCATCGACGCCGGCCGCCTCAGCGGCGCAGCCTGCATGACGCGTGCGCCGGGCTGGCCGGCTGCAGCCGCGCGCATCGGCTCCCGCCGCAGCGCCGCCGGGTTTGGCCTGCACCTGGATTTCACCGAATTCGCGCCGGCACGACGCAGCCTGTGGCCGCTGATTGTTCTGAGCCAGAGCCGCCGCCTCGATCAGAGGCCGCTGCGCGACGAGATCGCCACCCAGTGCGCACGGTTCGAAGACGCCACGGGCCATGCACCGGATTACGTCGATGGTCACCAGCATGTACACCAGCTGCCGCAGATCCGTGACGCGCTGATCGACGCGCTGCTGACGCGCTATGGCAGCCGACTGCCCTGGCTGCGCATCAGCGGCGCGCGCCCGGGCGACGGCTTCAAGCCGCGTTTCATTGCCGCGCTCGGTGCGCCGGCGCTGCTGCGCCGCGCGCGCGCCGAAGGTTTCCGCGTCATGCCGCGCCTGCTGGGCGCCTACGGCTTCGACTGCGATGCCGCCGGCTACCGCACGCGGCTGGCGCGCTGGTTCGCCATGGCCGATGACGGCGACGCGGTGATGTGCCATCCGGCCACGCAGGCGGTGCCGGGCGATCCGATCGGCCGCGCACGGGCAATCGAACACCGCGTGCTGGCGGGGAGTGACTTCCAGGCGCTGCTCGCGGCAAGCGGCATTCAGATCAGGCCGCTGCGACCGTGAACAGCTGGCATCCGGCCACTCACCCTTGACGCCCCGCTTTCCAACCCATTCATCGACTGCACTGTCAGCGCGCGCGCAGGCAGCGCGTTATGCCTCTGCCCCCGTTTACCGGCCCGCTCCATGCACCCTGTGACACCGACCGCTACAACGTTTCACCCTGCAACACGCAGCCTCCCGCGCCTGACTGCACATGTCACGGGACTCGCCCTGTTCGCACTCATCGCGTTGCACATCGCACTGACCTTCGGCCAGCACGGCATCAGCAACGACGAGTGGGTGCAGCACACCTACGGCCGGCTGCTGCTCGACTACTACGCGTCCGGGCTGACCGACATGTCGGCCTTCCACTACAAGGACCTGTATCTGTACGGCGGGCTGTTCGACCTGATCGCGGCCGCGCTCGAACGCGTGCTGCCGATGAATGTGTGGGACATGCGCCACCTGCTGTCGGCTGCATTCGGTTTTGCCGGCATGGTCGCCGTGTATCGGCTGGCGCGGCACCTGCTGAACGACACCGCCGCCTGCATCGCGGTGGCGCTGCTGATGCTCACCGGTGCGTGGAGCGGCGCGCTGTTCACCCACACGAAAGACATCCCGTTCGCCGCCTGCATGGCGTGGGTGACCTGGTACACGACGCTCATCGTGGCGCGCCTGCCGGCGCCGCCACGCAATCTGGTGCTGAAGCTGGGCGTGGCGATCGGCTGCGCCTTCGGGCTGCGTGTCGGTGCGGTGTTCGGCGTCATGGTGCTCGGGCTCGGCATGCTCGCATCGATGGCGCTGGTCGACGGCGACTGGCGCGCCCGCCTCGCGCACCTGGGTCGCTCGTTGCGTGCGCTGCTGCCCGCCGTACCGGTCGCGCTGGCACTGATCGCGCTGTTCTGGCCGTGGGCGGCGCAGGCGCCGGGCAATCTGATCAAGGCGCTGACCACCTTTTCGCATGTCACCTTCTCGATCCAGACCGTGCTCGACGGCCAGGTCATGGCGATCACCGAGGTGCCGCGCAGCTACCTGCCGATCTATCTTGCGGTGCGGCTACCGGAACTGGCGCTGGCCGGACTCGCTGCCGCGCTCGGCGTGGCGCTGTTGGCCACGCGGCAGCGCCCGTGGCGACAGTACCTGCCCTGGCTGACGGTCATTCTGGCGGCGCTGCTGCCGCTGGCGCTGGCCATCGCGACCCGGCCGGCGCTGTACAACGGCATCCGCCACTTCACCTTCCTGCTGCCGCCGCTGGCGGTGCTGGCCGCCGCCGGTTTGTACGCCCTGTGGCGGCACGCACGCGCTTCGCGCAGTCTGGCGGCTGCCTTCATCGCGCTGTGCCTGATCGGGGCGCTCGATCCGCTGGTTGCACTGGCGCGGCTGCATCCGTATCACTACGTCAATTACAACCGGCTGGCCGGCGGCTTCGAAGCGGCGGTCGCCGGGCGCTGGGAAGCCGATTACTGGTCGGACGGCGTGCGCGAAGCCAGCGGCCTGCTGCGCGACCATCTGAAGGGCACGACCCGGCCGGGCGAGCCCTGGCGGGTCGCGGTGTGTGCCGACCCGGTCGAAGCCGACGCCTGGCTCGGCCCGGAATTCGTCATCACCCGCGACTGGGTGAGCGCCGACTTCTTCATTTCGACCACGCACATGGACTGCGACAGCGTGCTGGCCGGCCGGGTCATCGGCCAGGTGGCACGCGAAGGCCTGCCACTGACGATACTGAAGGACCGGCGCATGCTGACGGCCGAACAGCGCCGGCTGCTGCGCTAGGGTGTGTTGCCATTGAATCGCCCATGAGCCGCACCGATCCGCCGGTCGCCCGACATTTCCGCCAGATCCTGATGTGGCCGCTGCGGCTGATGCCGCTGCGCAGCGGTGATCAGGTGCAGCGCCACCCGCAGGCCCTGGCCGCCATCACCGACGGCAATCCCTGGCGCGAACAGCGCGACGAATTCACCGGTTCGCCGGCCGACTTCCACGAGCGGCACTACCGCGAGTTCGTCACCTTCCTGCCGCATGTGCAGCGCTTCCTGTATGGCCAGGGGCGCTCGAGTTCGACCCAGCCCGGCTACGGCGAATCGCCGATCCGCGTATTCCGGCGCAACGATGTGGCCGCGGTGCGGCTCGGCTGTGAAGACGGCAGCACGCTCGACCTCGCGGTACAGCACATCGACCTGTACTTCTTCTACGACGTGGATGTGGTCATCCTCGCGATGGAGGTGCATGCCGACAACCTGCCGCTGGCCCGCGTGCAGGAGCTGCTGTTCCGCTTCGGGCGGGCCTTTCCGGCGAAGTGGAGCAACGGCGACACGGACGGCCGCGCGGCGCAGTGCATGCGCACCGTGCAGTGGGTCGGCCACGACGGTGCGGTGCTGGCCGAGTCCGACTATGCCGACCGCGAACGCTATCTGCGCCATGCCTGGGAGCACCGCGCCTCATGCATCGGCCGCCACTGGGAATATCTGCTGCAGCCCATGGTGCTGCACCACTCGGAAGCAGTCGGCGACATCCGCTACCGGCAGCTGGAATACCACCGGCTGCCGAAGATGACCTTTCTGTCCTTCGACGATCCGTTCGCGCTGAACCGCGAGGATTTCGTGCGCCTCGGTCAAGCCACCCAGCCGGACGACGGCCATCCGCTGCCGTATTCGGAACAGGTGATGGACGAGTTCGAACGCACCGCCTGCTACGACCGTTTCTGGGTGCCGGCGCGACGCAGCGACAACGCCAGCACGCGCGTCATCTGCACCGGCCCCTCGATGGTGATGGTGGGCAAGCACGGCCTGGCCGGCTATTCCGACCCGCAGAACGGCCTGCTGGCGGAGTTCCGCCACCAGTACTTCCTGATCGGTCTGATCGCGCACTTCCACCGCGCGTCGCTGCTGATGCTGATGGACCGGCTGGTGGTCGCGGTCAGCCTGCTCGACGCCGACGACGTCGATTCGCGCCGCCGCTTCAAGCGCGGCATCCGCCAGACGATGGAAATCTTCCTGCGCTTCAACCACCGCTACTGGTTCGGCGAAGTATCGAAGCAGTCGATGGCCAAGGATCTGTTCGACCTGTGGACCCGCAACCTCGGAAACGAGGCGCTGTACAACGAGCTGCGCGCCGAGGTGCTGGACATGGACAACTACCTCGAAGCGGACGACAGCCGGCGCCAGAACGAAACGCTGCTGCGCCTCACCGTAGTGACCATCTTCGGTCTGGTCGGCACCATCGTCACCGGCTTCCTCGGCATGAACATCTTCGACGGCCCGCCAGCCACATTGGCCGGCAAGATCGGCGCCGTGCTGGTGGTGACCGTACCGACCTTGCTGCTCGCCTTCTACACGCTGAAGAAATCGAGTGCGCTGTCGGAATTCTTCGACGCTGTGTCGGACGACACGCTGACCCGGCGGCAGAAGTTCAAGTCCTTCCTGCGCATCTGGCGCGGACGACCGACCGGACGGCGACGCAACGAGCTGCGGGCGCGCAAACCCTGACGCAGGCCGGCGGCAGGAACGGGGGGCCCGCGCACGGGCGCAGCCCCCGCTGTCAAACCGCGCTCAATCCGCCTCGCCGCTCTCCGGTGCGGCCACCGGCAGCTCAGGCACCGGCGCGTCTGCCGCCGGCGTCTCGGGCGGCAGTTCCGCCTCGGCGATCTCTTCCGCCAGCTCTTCCTCGGACACCTGTGCCGCACCGGCCAGCGCGGCCAGATCGCCGACCCAGCGGGCGCGCGCGTCATTGTCGAGCAGATTGAGCTGGTCGATCTCGACCTCGACACGCGAACGCGGGTCGCGCGCCGGCAGGCTGGGCGAACGCAGCACCAGCGGCACATGCTCCAGCCGCACCAGCGATTCGCGCAGCACGATGGCCGGCCACACGGTATGGCCTTCGCGCGCCTGCTGGCGCAGCCAGCGCAGGCACCAGTAACGCTCCATGCCGCGCTGGAAGTCGGCGTAGGCCGCGTAGGCCAGTTCGAAATCGCGCAGCGCCGACAGCAGCGCTTCGGACTTCGGCGGAAACACCGGCTCCTCGCCGCGCAGCAGCGCAATCATCTGCCACTGATTCACCAGGTCGACATAGCGGCGCAGCGGCGAAGTGGACCACGCGTAGCAGTCGACGCCCAGCCCCTCGTGCGGCGCGGCGACCGTGGTCATGCGCACCTTGCCTGCGCCCTGGGCGCGATACAGCGCCGGAATGCCGGCATCGCGCAGATCGCTGCCCCAGGTGTTGTTGGCGACGATCATCAGTTCGGCGACCAGCTTGTCGAGCGGGCTGCCGCGCGCGCGGCGCTGGATGTCGACGCGGCCTTCGCCGTCTTCCGTCGTCTGTGCCCAGTCGACGTAGAAATTGAAATCCATCTGGCCCGCGTTGGCCGACGGCTTGCCGCGCCCGGCTTCCAGCACTTCGGCCAGGCGCCACAGCAGCAGCAGTTCGTCGCGCCACTCGAATTCGGGCAGTTCGCCGCCGGTGATCGTGTCTTCGTTGAACAGCGGCTCGATCTCGTGGTGGCGCAGATTGGCGGCCACGGCAACCTGTTCGATGCGGCTTTCCTTCGCCGTGACGCGCAGGTCGGTCTCGACGTCGAGATAGAGCGACAGCGCCGGACAGCTGCGGCCGGCCTGCAGCGTGTAGGTGTCCACCGCCTCGTCCGGCAGCATGGTGATCTTGCGGCCGGGGAAGTACACCGTGGACAGCCGGCTGCGCGCGATGTCGCCCAGTGGCGTGCCTGGCTGGATGCCGAGCGACGGCGCTGCAATATGTATACCGATGCGCCAGCCGCCGCCGGCCTTCGGCTGCACCGAAAAGGCATCGTCGATTTCGGTCGTGGTCGCGTCGTCGATCGAGAAGGCGCGCACGCCGGCCTCGGGCAGATCGCCGGCCGGCGGCACCTCGTGCGTCGGAAAGTCGGTACCGCGCGGAAAGTATTCGAACAGGAAGCGCCCGAGGTGGTACTCGTGGCTGGACGCAAATGCGCCGGCCTTCGCCATCAGGCCGACCACCGACAGGCCGGCCGACGCCGCGGCGGCCTCGACCGCCTTGGTTTCGAGCCGGTTGCGGTCCGGCTTGTACAGGATCTGCGCGCTGCAGGCCGCGATGTCGGGCGGCGTGCGCCCGGCGAGCAGCTCGGCGACCCAGCCATCGACCTGCTCCTGCTGCAGGCGCTTCTTTTCCAGCCCGGCCAGTGCGGCTTTCAGGATGTCGGGCGGCGCCTTGCGGAAGCGGCCCTTGCCCTTGCGGTGGAAATACACCGGCGCGGCGTGCAGGCACAGCAGGATGGCGGCGGCCTGTTCGGCCGTGGGTGCGGCGCCGTGATACTCGCGCGCCAGTTCCTCGAATGGAAACTCGTCGTCGCCGCACACGTCCCACAGAAAAGTGGCGTCGAGGTCGGCCGCCTGCAGCTCGGCCGAAGCCAGCAGGACGGCCGGATCCGGGCTGGCGAAACGCAGCAGCACGTTGGCGGCCTTCACCTTTGAACGCTTGCCGCTCGGCAGTTCGACCTGCAGCGAGGACACGCTGTCGGTCATCACGGAGCCGGCGCGGAAGTGGCCGTCCTCTTCGAAAAGAACATTCATGAAGCGGGTACGGAAGAACTCGGACCGCGATTATCGCGGATAAGCGCCGCCCGGGGTCTGCGCGTTGTCGCATTGCGGCAAAAACCCGGAGACGGCGGACGGTCGGCGGCTACAATCGCCTGCCAGCCGCTGCACCGATCACCCAGCCTGAACGACACCCTGTGGCCGAACACGACGAAATCCTGCCGCTTGATGCAATGCAACGTCGCCTGAAAGAGGTGAGGTCGCTGCTCGACCGTCAGAAGCGCGTCGAAAGCCTGCTGCACCGTCAGGAAATGCCGCGCCACGATCTGGTGGAAACGCTGGTCGTCAAGCAGCACCACAGCGAGCTGACGAAGAAGCTGGACACGATGCACCCGGCCGACATCGCCTACATCCTCGAGGCGCTGCCGCCGGAAGACCGGCTGCTGGTGTGGGATCTGGTGCGCGCCGACCGCGACGGCGAAATCCTGCTCGAAGTGTCCGACGCGGTGCGCGAATCGCTGATCGACGCGATGGAGCCGAAGGAACTGGTGGCCGCGGTCGAACAGCTGGACGCCGACGAACTGGCCGATCTTGCGCCCGATCTGCCGACCGAGGTGATGCAGGACGTGTTCAGCGCGCTCGACGTGGAAGAGCGCGAACAGCTGCGGTCCGCCATGTCCTACCCGGACGACTCGGTCGGCGCGCTGATGGATTTCGACATGGTCACCGTGCGCGAGGACGTGACCCTCGAAGTGGTGCTGCGCTATCTGCGCCGCTTCGATGAACTGCCCGACCACACCGACCAGATCTTCGTCGTCGACCGCGAAGAAAAGCTGCGCGGCGTGCTGTCGCTGAGCGCCCTGCTGATCAACGACGGCGAGGTCGAGGTGGCGGCCGTGATGCGCGAACACCCGCTGGTGCTGCACGCGTCCGACGACGCTGAATCGGCGGCCCAGGCGTTCGAGCGTTACGACCTCGTGTCGGCGCCGGTGATCGATCACCACGACCAGCTGATCGGCCGGCTGACCGTGAACGAGGTGATGGACTTCATCCGCGAACAGTCGGAAGAAGAGTTGCTGGCGCAGGCCGGCCTGCGCGAGGAAGAAGACATCTTCGCGCCCATCATGGATTCGGTGCGCAACCGCTGGGCCTGGCTGGCCATCAATCTGGGCACCGCCTTCTTCGCGTCGCGCGTCATCGGCGCCTTCGAAGGCTCGATCGAAAAACTGGTCGCGCTGGCGGCACTGATGCCCATCGTGGCCGGCATCGGCGGCAATTCGGGCAACCAGACCATCACGATGATCGTGCGTGCGATCGCGCTCGGCCAGATCGCACCCGACGCGGCACGCCGGCTCTACCGCAAGGAGATGGGCGTGGCACTGATCAATGGCATCGTCTGGGGCGGCCTGCTCGGCCTGCTCGCTGCCTGGCTGTACGATTCGTGGGCGCTGGGTGCCGTGATGAGCGCGGCGATGACGCTGAACCTGCTGCTGGCCGCGTTCATCGGCGTGTCGGTGCCGATGGTGATGGCACGGCTGGGTCGTGACCCGGCAGTCGGCGGGTCGGTGCTGATCACCGCGGTCACCGACTCCGGCGGCTTCTTCATCTTTCTCGGGCTGGCCACCCTGTTTCTGCTCTGATCGGGACCGACCATGCGCATCCGGTTATTCACTGCCAGCCTAGCCCTGATGGTCGCCGGCGCCTGCGCCGAAGCGGCCGACCGCGCACTGGTCATCACCTGTGCCGAAGCGGGCGCGCTCGAACTGAGTGTGCCGGACAGCTGGACCGTCGAGGAAAGCCGGCACGATGTGCGCATGCCGCCGACCCTGACCGTGTCGGCGCCCGACGGCACGGCGCAGTGGGTGGTGACGGCAGTGTGGAAGGCGGCCGACCGCAAGCCGCCGTCGACGCTGGATGAAATCCGCACCCGCGTGGCGCGCACCGCGCAGACCGTCGGCGCGGCCGATGCACCGCTGCAACCGGTGCCGTCAGGCAGCCCCGTCGGCTATTTCTTCGACGCCGGTGGTTCCATCACGCCCGAGCCCTTCTCCATGCTGCGTCAGGGCATGCTGAAGGTGGGTGAGCTGACGGTGAGCTTCACCGCGATGGGCGCCGCCGGCCGCAGCGCCGATCAGGACGCGCTGGTGGAGCGACTGGCCCGGGCGACGCATCGCCGATGACCCACGACGCGGTTCAGGCGTTCCACAGCTTCCAGAGCATGCGCACGGCCAGCGCGACCAGCAGCAGCGAAAACAGACGCTTGATCAGCGGCACCGGCAGCCGGTGTGCGGCGCGCGCGCCGAGCGGTGTCGTGAACAGGCTGCCCGCGACGATGGCGACCAGCGCCGGCAGGTGCACATAGCCCAGCACCTGCGGCGGCATGTCCGGCACGCCCCAGCCATTGAAGATGTAGCCGGCCGTGCCGCCCAGCGCGATCGGCAGGCCGAGCGCGGCCGAGGTGCCGATGGCCTGGCGGATGTCACGGTTGCACCAGGTCAGGAAGGGCACCGTCAGCGCGCCGCCGCCGATGGCAACCAGCGCCGACACCACGCCGATGCCGCCACCGGCTGCGATCAAACCGCCCGCTCCGGGCAACTGACGGGCGGGCTTCGGCTTGAAACCGATCAGCATGGTCAGTGCGACGTAGCCGATGAACACCGCGAAGATCAGCGACAGCACCTGGGTCGACACTTCGCGCGCGATGAAGGTGCCCAGCAAGGTGCCGATCAGCACACCGATGGTCATCGTGCGCACGGTCGGCCAGTCGACGGCGCCATGCGCATGGTGGGTGCGCAGGCTGATCGCGGCCGACGCGACGATGGCCGCCATCGAGGTGCCGAGCGCCAGATGCAGGATGTGGTCGGGCGTGACGTGCAGCCGTTCGAACAGGCTGACCAGAATCGGCACCAGCAGCGCGCCGCCGCCGATGCCCAGCAATCCGGCCAGGAAGCCGGTGACGGTGCCCAGCAGCAGGCAGGCGAGCACGAATTCGGTATCGGGGAAGAACGTCATGGTGCGGACATCATGGTGCGCTGCAAAAACCGCTATCTGAACACAGGCCGCAGTGCGACCGCAAAACCTGCGTTGCGCAGAAACAAACAGGGCACCCGCAGGTGCCCTGTGATGGCAACGGCTGCGCAGCGGGTCAACCGGCGATGGCCAGCTTGCCGCGCTTGTCCGACAGCGTGCGCGCCAGCAGCGACACCAGCGCATAGACCGCGTCGATGTTCGGCGTCGGGATGCCGGTGATGCGCCCCAGTTCGCGCACCGAACCGACCAGCGCCTCGAATTCGAGCGGCCGGCCGGCTTCGACGTCCTGCAGCATCGAAGTCTTGTGCGCGCCGACCGCTTCAGCCCCGGCGATGCGCTTGTCGAGCGCGATCTTGAATTCCACGCCGAGCTTTTCGCCGACCGACTGCGCCTCGCGCATCATGTTGGCCGCCAGTTCGCGGGTCAGCGGGAAGCGGCAGATGTCTTCCAGCGTGGCGTGCGTCAGTGCCGAAATCGGGTTGAAGCTCAGATTGCCCCACAGCTTCACCCACATTTCGGAGCGGATGTCCTTCGACACCGGCGACTTGAAGCCGGCGGCGATCATCGCCTGCGACAGCGCCTCGATGCGCGGCGAACGCGAGCCGTCGAGCTCGCCCAGCGTGAAGCGATTGCCTTCGATCAGCTTGATGACGCCCGGCTCGACCAGTTCGGACGCCGGATACACCACGCTGCCGATGACCCGCTCGACTTCGATGTTCGCGGCGACGATGCCGTCCGGGTCCACAGAAGTGACCGGCGTGCCTTCGTAGTCGCCGGCCAGCTTGTGGAAGTACCACCACGGAATGCCGTTCTGCATCGTCACGACCATCGTGTCCGGGCCGAACAGTGCGCGCATGTCGGCCGCGACGTCCTTCACCTGATGCGCCTTGAGTGTCAGCAGGATCACGTCCTGCACGCCGGCGTCCGTCATCTTCTGCACGCCGCGGATGTCCGGCGCATGCTCGACCGTACCGTCTTCCAGCATCAGTGACATGCCCTTCGCCTGGATGGCGGCGAGGTTGGGGCCACGCGCGATGCAGGTGACTTCATTGCCGGCACGCGACAGCTTCACGGCCAGATACCCCCCGATGGCGCCCGCGCCAACGACTGCAATCTTCATTGTTTCATCTCCCTCGAGGACGCGGCGGCACGCCGGACACCGGTCGCGCCGCCGCCAGCCGCGCCCGGCCATCGTGCGGCGGGCGCGGCGGTTTCAGGTCACGCGCGGCTGCGCAGATAGTGCTTAAGCGCCGGCACGATGGGCCACAGCAGCATCACGAAGGACAGCGCCATCAGGCCGCCGACCAGCGGATTCGCCCAGAAGATCGACAGACTGCCCTGCGACAGCAGCATCGACTGGCGGAAGCTCGATTCGGCCATGTCGCCCAGCACCAGGGCGAGCACCAGCGGCGCCAGCGGATAGCGCAGCTTCTTGAACAGATAGCCGAACACGCCGAACACCAGCATCATCACCACGTCGAAGATCGAACTGTGCACCGTGTAGGCACCGATGGCGCAGATGACGATGATGACCGGGCCGATGACCGAGAACGGGATGCGCAGGATGGCCGCCCACCACGGCACCGTCGTCAGCACGACGATCAGGCCGACGATGTTGCCCAGATACATCGAGGCGATCAGGCCCCACACGAAGTCGGGCTTTTCGGTGAACAGCAGCGGACCGGGCTGCAGGCCCCAGATCAGCAGACCGCCCAGCAGCACGGCGGCGGTCGGCGAACCCGGAATGCCCAGCGTGAGCATCGGCAGCAGGGCCGAGGTACCGGCCGCGTGCGCCGCGGTTTCCGGTGCCACCACACCTTCGATGTTGCCCTTGCCGAACGAGTCCTTGTCCTTCGCGCCGCGACGGGCCAGGCCGTAGGCCATGAAGGAGGCCGGTGTCGCACCGCCCGGCGTGACGCCCATCCAGCAGCCGACCAGCACCGAACGGATCGAGGTTTTCCAGTAGCGAAGCAGTTCGGCCCAGGTCTTCAGCACCACGTCGAGCTGGATCTTCGCGCTCTTGCCCTTGAATGCCAGACCTTCTTCCATGGTGAGCAGGATTTCACCGATGCCGAACAGGCCGATGACCGCGATCAGGAAGTCGAAGCCCTTCAGCAGTTCGGTCACGCCATAGGTCATGCGCAGCGTGCCGGTCACCGTATCCATGCCGACCGCGGCCAGCGCAAAGCCGAGCGCCATGACGGCCAGCGTCTTGGCCGGTGGTTCCTTGCTCATGCCGACGAAGGAGCAGAAGGTGAGCATCTGCACCGCGAACATTTCCGCCGCACCGAACTTCAGCGCGAATCGCGCCACCATGGGCGCGAGGAAGGTGATCAGCAGCACCGCGAAGAAGGCGCCGACGAAGGAGGACGTGAAGGCTGCCGTCAGTGCGGCGCCGGCACGGCCCTGCTGCGCCATCGGATAGCCGTCGAAAGTGGTTGCCACCGACCACGGCTCACCCGGAATGTTGAACAGGATCGACGTGATCGCCCCGCCGAACAGCGCGCCCCAGTAGATGCAGGACAGCATGATGATGGCCGAGGTCTGGTCCATCGAAAAGGTCAGCGGCAGCAGGATGGCGATGCCGTTGGCACCGCCCAGGCCGGGCAGCACGCCGATCAGGATGCCCAGCGTGATGCCGAGCACCATGAAGCCCAGGTTGGGCAGCGTCATGGCGACGCTGAACCCGTGCATGAGGTTGTTGAGTTCTTCCATCTCGGTCTCGGAGGATCAGTTCTTGTGGTGTCACAGACCGAGCATCAGCTCGATCGGACCTTTGGGAAGCGGCACGAGAAACCAGCGCTCGAACAGCAGGAAAGCGCCCAGCGGCACGCCGATCGAGGTGATCGCCGTGGCCAGCCAGCCGAATTTGCCATGCACCTTCATGAAGAAGGCGATCAGCACAAGCGACGACAGGTAGATGCCCAGGAACACGACCGCCGCCACGTAGATGGTCAGCGGCACCAGCATCTGCATCACCGAGCGCAGTTCCGTCCAGCTGGCGAACTGCGGCTGCGCGCGCTTGAACTTCATCAGCGCGGTGATCAGGATCCATCCGCTCGACGCGAGCAGGATGCAGCCGATGTAGAACGGAAAGTAGCCGGCGCGCGGGCCTTCGCCCTCTTCCCAGCCGATGCCGACGCGGATGCTGTCGATGACCGCGATGATTCCCATGACGAACAGGAACAGCGCGACCAGTAGTTCCGGCCAGCGGTTGGACAAGCCGGCTTCAGCGGCTTCCTCGGATCGCTCCATCACGAATCTCCAGAATGAAAACAGGGCGCATGCATCTTTGCGGCGGGCGAATAAATGAACACGGGCGGGATTGACCCGCCCGTGTTCCTGACATGCTTGAGGCGGATTACTTGGCGAGGAAGCCGGCGTCCTTCATCAGGCCGTAGTGCATCGCTTCCGTCTTGCCCACCCAGTCGGCGAATTCCTTGCCGCTCATGAAGGTCTGCTTGAATGCACCCTTCTTCATGAAGTCGGCCCATTCCGGTGTCTCGCGCACCTTCTTGAACAGATTGACGTAGAAGTCCACCTGCTCCTGGGTGACCCCCGGGGCGAGGAAAATGCCGCGCAGCATCAGGTATTCGATCGGCACACCGGCGCTCTTGCAGGTCGGAATGTCGGCCCAGGACTGCGTGTCGGTCACCTTTTCGGTGTACGTCAGCTTTTCGGTGTCCATGATGCACAGCGGGCGCAGCTTGCCGCCACGCCAGTGGGCTTCGGCTTCGATCGGGTTGTTGACGGTCGAATTGACATGGCCGCCAACCAGTTGCACCGCCACGTCGCCGCCGCCCTTGAACGGCATGTAGATCATCTTCTTGCCGGTGGCCTTGTCGATCATCGCGGTGATGATCTGGTCTTCCTGCTTCGAACCGGTACCGGCCATCTTGAACGTGCTGGCCGGCTTGGCCTTGATGTCGTCGATGTATTCCTTGGCCGTCTTGTACGGCGCATCGGCATTCACCCACAGCACGAACTGGTCGAGTGCGAGCATCGCGCCCGGCGTCAGGTCACGCCAGTTGAACGGAACACCGGTCGCCAGCGGCGTGGTGAACAGGTTCGAAAGCGTGATGATGATCTTGTGCGGGTTGCCCTTGGCACCCTTCAACTCCAGAAAGCCTTCGGCACCCGCGCCGCCCGACTTGTTGACGACGACCAGCGGTTGCTCCATCAGCTTGTTCTTGGCCACGATGCCCTGGATGAAACGGGCCATCTGGTCGGCGCCGCCACCTGTGCCGGCCGGCACGACGAACTCGACCGGCTTGGTCGGTTCCCACGCGTGTGCCGCACCGGTCAGACCGATCGCTGCAACTGCAGACACCAGGGCTCTTGCGGCCCAGTTCTTGAACTCGATCATTGCACTCTCCTCAGTGGATATTGTTGATGACAGTACTGCGGGGAAGGTCGTGGATCAGACACCCAGACCCAGTTTCTGTGCCAGCCCGATGCGTTGCAGCTTGCCGGTTGCACCCTTGGGAATTTCGTCCATGAACAGGATCTTGCGCGGCACCTTGAAGTCGGCGAGCTTCGTCGCGGCGAAAGCCTGAATGTCCTTGTCGGTTGCGCTCTGACCTTCACGCAGCACGACGACGGCGCCGACTTCCTCGCCCAGCTTGGGATGCGGGATGCCGAAGGTCACGACCTGGGCCACTGCGGGGTGGTCCATCAGCACTTCGTCGACTTCGCGCGGCGAAATCTTTTCGCCGCCGCGGTTGATGATTTCCTTCAGACGGCCGGTCAGCGACAGATAGCCTTCGGCATCCTTGCTGCCCTGGTCACCGGTACGGAACCAGCCGTGGGTGAAGCCTTCCTTGTTCGCCTTCTCGTTGTTCTCGTAACCCGGGGTGACGTTGGCACCGCGGATGACGATTTCGCCGATCTCGCCCGCCGGCAGAATGTTGCCGTCGTCGTCCATGATTTCCACTTCGGGACCGGCGGCCAGACCGACGGCGCCCGGCTTGCGCGCGCGCGGCGGCAGCGGGTTGGACGCCATCTGATGCGACGCCTCGGTCATGCCGTAGGCCTCGATCAGCGGTGCGCCGAACACCTCTTCCAGCTCGCGGATGACCTGCGGCGGAATCGACGACGAGGATGAACGCAGGAAGCGCAGCGGGTTGCGGGCAATCGTTTCCTTGTTGCGTGATGCGCGCGACAGGATGGCCTGGTGCATCGTCGGCACCGCGGTGTACCAGGTCGGATGCGCTTCATCCATCCAGGAGAAGAACTTCAGCGCATCGAAGCCCGGCGTGCAGAACACCGACGCACCGGCGGACAGCGGCGCCATGATGCCGGCGATCAGGCCGTGGATGTGGAACAGCGGCATGATGTTCAGACCGCGGTCCTTTTCGGTGAAGGCGAGCGTCGCGCAGATGTTCTGTGCCGACGCCGACACGTTGCGCTGGGTCAGCGGAACGATTTTCGGGCGTGAGGTCGTGCCCGAGGTGTGCAGCACGAGTGCCACATCGTCCGGCTGAGCGTTGCCCGGGTGCGCCGGTGCGGACACGTCGGCTGCTTCGCGCGGCTCCAGCACGAAGTCTCCGGCGGCATCCTGCGCCACCAGATCGATGACGCGCACACCCAGCTTCTTCGCCACCTCGATGGCCGGCGACACGCTGCCGCGATCGACCACCAGCGCCTTGGCGTTCAGATCGGACAGGTAGAACTCGAATTCTTCCGCGCGATAGCCGGCGTTGAGCGGGGCGGCCGTGGCACCGGCGGCGATGCTGATGAATGCGCTGGCCATGTCCGGGCCGTTCGGCAGCACGATGGCGACGCGATCGTTGCGACCGATGCCGAGCGCGTTCAGGCGCGCGATGGTGCGTGCCATCAGGGCACGCAGCTGACCGAAGCTCAGGTCCGAACGTGCCGGCGCGGACAGCGCGACGGATGCATCGGCACCGGTGGAAAACAGCTCGATCAGCGTGGAAGTGGCCGACATACAGACTCCGTAAGACAGTGTGAAATTCAGGAAGCCGCGCAGGGCGCGCTTCGGGGTTCCGCAGACGCAAGCCGACAGGTCACCGCGGGCAAGCACTGTTCCGCAAAAGCAAAACAACGGGGCTCGTGAGTTTCGTTCATAACGAACGATCGTTCAAGCGATGCCCGGTTCAATCGGTCAGCTTATGCACAACTTTGCTGCAAAGGCACTGAGTTGGAGCAGTCTGTGGCAGATAAGCCACAAGACCTGGGCTGCGATGTGTCTCATCCACAGCCAGAGGCGGTCACCTCGGTGACCGTACCGCGCGCCCGGGGTGGTGGGCTGTCGGTAAGGGGGACCCCCGCGCATGTCGCTAGGCCGGCATCCTGAACCGAGGGTTCAGAGCGGCTGCGTTCCTGCCGCATCAGGCCAGCCCGTGAAGGGCCGGCACAACAGCGGCGTCCTAGGTTCGCAACCTCATGCCAATCAACATTGGTTCAAGGAATCTATGACCTTGGCGAACACCGCAGGGGATTGATGCTCAGGGCGTTCAGCCCTGACGCGACCGGCATCTAGAAAAGCTTTTCCTGACTGGAAAGCACCTCTTCGATGCGCGATTGCATGGAATTTATTCTACGCCGCAGCGGCACCAAATCAACACCGCCGGTCGCCTGCATCTGAAAAATTTCGTGTGCCAGATTGAGCGCGCACATCACCGCAAGCCGTTCGCCGGACGCGCGCGTCGTTTCCGCCAGATCACGCATGCGGCGTTCGACCAGTTCGACCGACGCGTTCAGCGCGTCGCGATCGCCTTCCCGGCATTGCACCCGGTACTCGCGTCCGAGTATCGTGATTTCAGTGGTTTCCGCCTGCGCGGGTTCGCGACTCATTCCTGTGGCAACCTTTCAAGCAGACTGCTCACCTTCTCGCGCGCCGCTTCGATCTTGTCGCCGAGCACCCTGTTCTCGCCTTCCAGCGCCGCCACACGGTTGCGCAGGACGATGTTTTCATCGTGCAGCGCCCCGAATCGACCCAGCAGGATGTCGAGGCGGTCGCCCAGTTGATTGATGTCGTGGTCCATCGGCGAACTATAGGGGGGCGCCCATCGGGCGGTCAAGACAAGCGCCGACCGGGCGGCAGCGCAAAAGAAAAAGCCACTCGCAGGAGTGGCTTTTTCCGGTGGGCGGCGGGGACAAACCCGCCGGATCCTGCGATCAACGCGACAGTTCGGCCGTATCGATGCGCTTGTCGGTGGATGTTTCGGCGACACGGCCGCCGTCCACCTTGCGGGTGAATACCCAGCGCGACGGCGTCCGCACGAAGGCGTAGCCGGTCCTGGCATCGATGAACACCTTGTAATCTTCGGGGTGTCCGACCGCCTTCGACGACTCGGTGGTGTCGGCCGATGCCGCAAAGGCCGAAAGCGAAAGGCTCGCAGCAAGCAAGATACGGAGTGCAGTGGTTTTCATGATGAAGCTCCCAGCAAGTTAAAAAGCAGTTGTTGGATTGAATGTAGTGCACTGCAACAACTCTTTCAACCCCGCGCCAGTATTGGATCGTGAAGAAAATCTTGTTTTATTTTTGCGGCGCAGCACAGTGGATCGCAAGCTCAGCACAGTGTGTCAGCGCTGCGACTCGGCCCCGCGCGCCGGCCTGTCCAAGTGATGTCACAGGCGGCACACCATGAGCGGAATGTTCCGTTTGAGTGATCCGCTCCAGCTCTATCTGGTGCGCCATCCGAAGCCGGCCGTGGCGCCGGGGCTCTGTTATGGCGTGACGGACCTGGACGTGGCCGAAGATCCGGTGGCCTGCGCCGACCGACTGCGCCCGCTCCTGCCGGCCGATGCGCGCACCGTCAGCAGCCCGCTGCAACGCGCGCGATTGCTGGCCCACGCCCTGCATCCGGCCGTCGAGACGGACGTGCGGCTGCGCGAACTGGACTTCGGCGACTGGGAAATGAAGCCGTTCGGCGAGATCCCGGCGCACGGCTTCGACACCTGGGGCAATGCCCTGATCGACTTCCGGGCGCCGTCCGGCGAGTTGTACGCCGACATGGCCGCGCGTGTCTGGGCCGCCTTCGAGGCGCACCGGCACGGCACCGACGCACTGGTGCTGGTCGGCCACAACGGGCCGATGCGCGCGCTGACCGGCACCCTGCTCGGTCTGCCGCCCGAGCGCTGGCTGAATCTCGAATTCGACTTCGGCCACCTGACGCACCTGGCAATCGGTCCGCTCGGCGCCAAACTGCGCGCATTCAACCGCTGAGCGGGCTGCACCTATAATCCGCGCTTCTCTGCACCTGACCCGCCATGACTTCAGTCCAGGTTTCCAGCCGCGCGATCTATGTGCGCCTGCTCGGTTATGTGCGTCCCTACTGGGTGGCTTTCGCCGTTGCACTGCTCTGCATGGCGCTCACGGCGGCCGCCGAACCGGTCTTTCCGGCCATCATGAAATCGCTGCTCGACGGCGGTTTCGGCGGCAGTGACCCGGATGCCGTGTGGTTCTATCCGGTGCTCATCGTCGCGCTGTTCGCGGCGCGCGGCATTTTCGGCTTCATCGCCGACTACGCCTTCGCCTGGGCCGCCAACAACGTCGTACTCGACCTGCGCCGCGCGATGTTCGGCCGCCTGCTGGCCCTGCCGACCGAATTCTTCGACAACCACAACTCCGGCGCGCTGATTTCCAAGGTCGCCTACGACGTGCAGGGCGTGACGCAGGCGGCGACCAATGTCATTACCGTGTTCGTGCGCGACACGCTGACGGTGGCCGGCCTGCTGGCCTGGCTGCTGTGGCTGGACTGGAAACTCACGCTCATCGTGCTCGGTATGCTGCCGCTGATCGCCATCGTGGTGCGCCTGAGTTCGCGCCGCATCCGCGAATCGGCGCGCGGCGCGCAGACCGCCATGGGCAGCATCGCGCACACGCTGGAAGAAACCATCGAGGCGCACAAGGTGGTCAAGATCTTCGGCGGCCAGGACTATGAGATGGGCCGTTTCGATGCCGCCTGCCGCAAGCAGCGGCGGCAGAACATGCGCAACATCGTCGCCGCATCGCTGGTGTCGCCGATGACCCAGGTGCTGACCGCGATGGCGCTCGGCATCGTCATCGCGGTGGCGCTGCACGACTCGGCGAGCAATCGCACGACGGTCGGCAGCTTCATGGGCTTCGTCACCGCCATGCTGATGCTGCTGGCGCCGCTGAAGCGGCTGACCGACGTCAATGCGCCGCTGCAGCGCGGGCTGGCGGCGGCGGAAAGCGTGTTCCAGCTGATCGACGAACAGGCCGAACGCGATACCGGGACGGTCGAAATCGAGCGTGCGCGGGGACGCATCGACTTCGACCAGCTCGGCTTCGGCTATCCGGGACGCGACGAACGCGTGCTGCAGCACATCGATCTGGCCATTGCACCGGGCGAGACGGTGGCGCTGGTTGGCGCCTCCGGCTCCGGCAAGACCACACTGGCCCATCTGCTGGCGCGCTTCTACACGCCGGGCAGCGGGCGCATCCTGCTCGATGGTCACGACATCCAGAACATCCGGCTGGCCAGCCTGCGGGCCAACATGGCACTGGTGAGCCAGGACGTGGTGCTGTTCAACGACACCGTGGCGGCCAACATCGCCTACGGCGCGCTGCGCGACACCGATCGCGGCGACATCGAAGCCGCCGCGCGCGCGGCCTACGCGCTCGACTTCATCCAGGCCATGCCGGAAGGCTTCGACACGCTGATCGGCGAGAACGGCGTCAAGCTGTCCGGCGGCCAGCGCCAGCGTCTGGCGATCGCGCGCGCGCTGCTGAAGGACGCTCCGGTGCTCATTCTCGACGAGGCGACGTCGGCGCTCGATACCGAATCGGAGCGGCAGGTGCAGGCGGCGCTCGAAGTGCTGATGAAGAACCGCACCACGCTGGTCATCGCGCATCGGCTGTCCACGATCGAACGGGCCGACCGCATCGTCGTGATGGACCGCGGGCGCATCGCCGAGATCGGTCGCCACGCAGAGCTGCTGGCAGCCGGCGGCATGTACGCCAACCTCTACCACTCGCAGCTCGGCGGCGACTGAGCCGAACCCGTCATTTCCCGCCGCACGGCCGCATCGGCTTATAGTGGTCGGGCCGAGCCGCGCGCCTACTGCGCCGGCAGCACTCGAGAGGTCACACCATGAGCAAGGAACGAAACAGCGTCAAGGCGGTAAAGAAGCAGCCGGCGTCGACACCGAAGGAAAAGAAGGCCGCCAAGCAGGCGAAGAAAAATGCGTCGGAACTGATGCAGCCGCTGATCAAGCCGAACTGATTGAAACGTCATTCGACCCGGATCGCGCGGATGCCGAGCGAGAAAGTGCCCGCCTGACGGTCGGCGATCATCAGGCCGATCTGGCGTGCGCGTGACGGATCGAGCGGCGGCGCACCCATCACGTTGCGACCTCGGAAGGTGGCGCGAAACGCCGCCACCGGCAGGTGCACCGTGGCCCACTGACCCGCCGGGGGTTCAAAGCTGATCTGGTGGCTCAGACCGTCGAAATCGTCGTCGCAGCGCAGACTGAGCTTGTAGCGCTTGCCGTCGCCGAGCACCACGAGCGCATAGTGGGTCGCACCCGGTTCGGCGATGTTTCCGGGCTGGGCGCGCACCGAGGCGAAGCCGCCGTTGCGTTCCAGCGACAGAATGCCTTCGAACACCGCGTGCCCGGCCGGGTCGGGTCGCAGCCTGCTGCGCGACATGCCGCCCATCACGCCATCATCGATCGGCGACCAGTCATCGACTGCGCCGGCGTTGCCGAAATCAAATAGTTTGCGCGCCATGGGCGCATTGTAAGGTGCTTGGCGCGGCGGGCAATCGTCGCGCGCTGAAGCGTCGCTCAAGCCGGCTGTCGGACCGCCGCATCCGCCTGCTGTCCGTTCAGTCATCCAGCTTCACCGCCCGCACCGCCGCGACACCGAGTGCACCACGCGCACCGAGTATCGCCGCGAGCGTCGAAGCGGCCAGCATGGCGAGCACGATGACGGCCAGCCAGCCCCAGGGCACCACCCAGTCCATGCTCCAGTGGAAGGACTGGCGATTCACCAATTCGATCAGCAGCGCGCTCATCGCGAACCCCGCGACCAGACCCAGCAGCAGCCCGGGCAGCGCGGACAGCAGACCTTCGGCTGCCAGCTGTGCAGCGATCTGCCGGCGCGTGCAGCCGAGATGGCGCAACAGCCCGAATTCGCGCGCGCGCGCGCTGGCCGACGCTGCAAACGCCGCCGCGATGCCGGCCAGACCGATCAGCGCCGACGCCGCCTCCAGCGCATAGGTGGCGGCGAAAGTGCGGTCGAACACGCCGAGCGACAGGCGGCGCACCTCGTCGCTCGACGTCAGTTCCAGCGCTTCGCCCTTGCCGCTGGCATCGCGCAGCGCTTGCGCGACAGTCCCTTCATCGGACCCTGCGTCGAGCCACAGCCCGAAATCGTCGGACACCGTGTCGCCGGTCAGCGCGCGGTAGCGCGCCAGATCGATCACCACCGCGCCGTGCTGGCGCGCGTAGTCGCGCCACAGACCGGCGACCTGCACGCGCAGCCGCTGTCCGGCGAGCGGCAGTTCGACTTCGCGGCCGGCCGTCCAGCCATACAGATCCGCCATCGCCTCGGACGCCCACACCTGAGGCAGCGCACCCGGTGCCACCGATACGCCGACGCGCGGCAGCACGCGCCCGGCATCATCCGGCAGCGGCCGGGCGATCAGCGCCACCGCCGGCAGGTCCGCGCTCAGCAGCAGGCTCTGATGCCGGATGGCTTCCAGCCGGTCGACACCGGGCACTGCGGCCAGCCGCGCTTCGATGTCGTCCGGCCATGGCCGATCACGATCGCCGCGCAGGTACAGCTCGGCCGGCAGCACATCGGTCAGCCAGCGGTCGACCGAGCTGCGGAAGGACGACACCATCACGGCCATCGCGACGATCAATGCCGTGGCGGCGAGCACGCCGGCCGCACTGCGCGACGCGAACCCGGGCTCGGCCATCAGCCGCGCCCGCGCCAGATCCAGCGGCACCGCCGATGACGCCGGCACACGCCGCGCCAGCGCCCGGGCCAGTGGCGGCACGGCGAGCACGGCGGCCACCAGCACGCAGGCGATCGCCGCATAGCCGCCGAGCGGCAGACCAGCCAGCGGCGGCAGCGACGCGGCGACCAGCGCCAGCAACAGCGCACTCAGTGCCGCCACGGTGCGGCGGTCGTTGCCCAGCGTGCGCAGCGCAGGACCGAAATGACCGGCCCGCAGCGCCTGAGCCGGCGCAATCAGCAGCGCGTCGCGCGCCGGCCAGCCTGCGCCGGCGGCCGCGCTGGCCACGCCGAGCAGGCCGAAACCCACGCTGGCAGCGAGATCGAACGACAGTGCCGGCGCCACGCCTGACACCAGACCGGCGCCCAGATCGGCACCGATCAGCGTCAGCACGAGCGCCGCCAGTGCGTGTCCGAGCGCGATGCCCAGCAGCGCGCCGCACGCGCCCAGCAGCGCCCCCTCGCCGATCAGCATCCGCAACAGCTGCGCGCGCGTCAGTCCGGCCGCCCGCAGGAAGGCGATCTCCGCCGTGCGCCGCGCAATCGCCGCGGCCTGGGTCGCCGCCACCAGAAAGCTGCCGACCGCCAGCGCGATCAGCGCCAGCAGACCCAGATTGACGCGATAGGCGCGCGACAGCCGGTCCGCCCGCTCCAGGGCCTGCGCGGGCGTCTGCCACTGCACGCCCGGCGGCAGCACGGCTGCGATGCGCGCGATCGCCTCGGCGCGATTCACGCCTTCGCGCAGGCGCAGCGCGACGCGGCTGATCTGACCGAGGGTGGCCAGCCGCCCCTGCGCTTCTCCGATGTCCATCACGGCCAGAACGGCACCACTGCCGGCCGACGGCAGCCAGCCCGCAACGGTGAATGCCGTGTTGTCGCGACCGAGTTCCAGCGTCTGCCCCGGCTGGACGCCGAGCGCCTGACCTGCGGCATGACTCAGAAAGATCGTTCCCGGCTCCATCAGCCGTCCGATGTCGCCCGCCGGCGGCAGCAAGGTCGGCTGCACCGCCGCCGCGCGAAAGGCGTCGAGGCCGATGACGCGCAGCTTCAGCGCGCGCGCGCCGAGCGCAACGTCGAGTTCGCGCTCGACCAGCGGGCTGGCGTGCGCCACGTCGGGCAGGCGGGCGAGCAGGGGATAGACGGATTCGTCCATGCCGCGCGCCGCCACCACTTCCAGATCGGCCGAGCCCGACACCGCACGCAGGCCGGATTCGAACTCGTCGAGCGCCGCCCGATGAATGGCGGACACCGCGACGCCGAGCGCCACGCCGAGCGCGATGGCCAGCAGCGCAAGCCGGCTCGCGCCACGCCAGGCCGAGCGGCACAGCAGCTCAAGCATCGACGTGCGCGTCGGCCGGATGCAGGCGGCCGTCGCGGCCCAGCCTGAGCACCCGGTCAGCGGTGGCCGCAACCGTCGCCGAATGGGTCACCAGCAGGCCGCAGGCCCCGCCCGACTTCACGGCATCGCGCAGCAGCGCGGCGATCCGCTCGGCGTTGTCGGCGTCCAGATTGCCGGTCGGCTCGTCCGCCAGCAGCAGGCGCGGCCGGTGCACCAGTGCGCGCGCGATCGCCACGCGCTGCAGTTCGCCACCGGACAGCTGCGTCGGGCTATCGTCGGCACGATTCGCCAGCCCGACCGCGGCCAGCTGCGCGCACGCCCGCTCGCGGCGCTCGCGCAGCGACACACCGGCCAGCGCCAGCGGCAGCGCCACGTTGTCGCGCAGGCTCAGCCAGGGCAGCACATGGAAGGCCTGGAAAACGAAGCCGACGCGGGTGCGCCGCCACAGGGTGGCGGCGTCATCGTCCAGCGCCGACACCTCGACGCCGTCGAAACGCACAGAACCTGCATCGGGACGATCGAGTGCCGCGACGACGTTGAGCAGCGTGGATTTGCCGGAGCCGGATTCACCGATCACCGCGACGTATTCGCCGGCGGCGATGTCGAGGTCGAGCGCCTGCAGCAGCACGCGCGGCGGCGTGCCCGGCAGGGTCTTGTCGAGGGCGGTCAGGGAAAGCACGGCGGATGGACTGCGCGCCGCGCCGTACGTTCAGGCACGCGTGGCGAGAAACTGGCGGAATTCGGCGGCATCCATCGGCCGCGCGTACAGGAAGCCCTGCGCGATCTGCACGCCCTGCTCGCGCAGATAGCTCGCCTGCTGCTCCGTCTCGACCCCTTCAGCCACCATCTGCAGCTTGCGCGTGCGGGCGATTTCGGCGATGTGCGGCACCAGCGGGGCATGCGGCGAATCGGCGCCGATGGTGCCGACGAAGGCGCGGTCGATCTTCAGCGCGTCGACCGGCAGGTCATGCAGGTAGGACAGACTGGAATAGCCGGTCCCGAAGTCGTCGAGCAGCACCTTGTGGCCGGCTTCGCGCAGCTGCGCCAGCACGAGGCCGGCTGAACCGGCCTGGATCAGGTTGCGTTCGGTCAGCTCGAGTTCGATCTGGCTGCGCCGGATGCCGTTGCCGTCGAGCACGTCGGACAGCAGCTCGCTCAGGCCGCCGCTTTCCAGATCGTGCGATGCGACGTTGAGCGACACCGTCAGTTCGGGCCGGCGCTGCAGCAGGTCGCCGATCTCGGCAATCGCGGTACGCAGCACGCGCGCGGTGATTTCATGTTCGAAGCCGGAGTGTTCGGCCAGATGCACCAGATCGTCGGTGCTCATGACCGGCTCATTCTGGTCGGGCCAGCGCACCAGCAGTTCGGCGCCCACGCAGCGGCCGTCGGACAGCCGTATCTGCGGGTGGTAGGCCACCCGCAACTCGCCACGCCGGATGGCCGCCAGCAATGCGGTGGCGGGCGAGAAGAACTGACGGGTAAACCGGCGCACCGCCCACACCATCAGCGTACTGACCAGTACGCCGAACAGCGTGGTCATCACCAGCGGCTCGGTCCAGGCCGCGAGCAGCTGGGCGCGCGACTGGGCCGCCACCGCCACGATGGGCAGCTGACCCGACTGGGCGACGGCGTAAAGACGGTCGCCCTGGATGTGCTCGCGGCCGGTCATCGCGGTATCGATCATGCTCGACAGCAGCGGCTCGTCGACGACTGCGAGCGGCAGCCAGTCGGTGATGCTCAGCACGACCAGCCGGGTGTCGGCGACGCTGCGCACCTGGAAATGGCTGGCATGGATCAACGCCAGATGCGATCCGCGACCGATGGCGACCGATGGTCGTGCGTCGTCGAGCGGATGCGTCAGCCGGAACCATATCTGGCGTCCCTTGCCGTCGGTCCAGTCGGCGGCGGGCAGCGAACGGATACCGTTTTCCGCGCCTGAACCCATGCTGCTGCACTGGATCCGGCCGTCCCGGGTGTAGGCGATCTCGCGCACGAAGGGCGTGCAGTAGGCGATCTGTCGCATGCGCTCGATATGGGCCGGCGAGCACGGGGTGTCCGGAACCGTATCGAGGCCGTGCAGCTCGGACTGCGCCTCGTCGAATACCTGATCGGCGCGCAGCAGGGCCTGCTGCGCCAGTGCATCGAGGTGCAGCGTTTCGACCCTGAGCGTATAGCTCCAGGAAAAATAGAGCGCTGCAGCGAGCGGCAGCAGCCCGGCAAACAGGGCAGCGACCGTCAGCAGCGTGATGAATGCGCGGCGTCGCATCAGGGCGTTCTTCGATCAGCAGTCGCTTGAGCGACTTTATTGTGTGTGCACGATGCCGAAGTGTAAGCGCATCGTGTCGTTTCACTTGCGTGGGCTGCGTGAAATTCACGATGCGTCGTGACGGGCGAACGCATGTACGTCGCCCAGGACCCACTGCGGCGTGTCACATCAGCCGCAGCATCAACTCGATGCGCGCCTGTACCGGCGTGAGCACGCCGGCGCCGGGCAACACAGCGCCGGGGGTGTCGATGACACGGCCGCGCGCGGTCCGGCTGGTGCGCAGAACGGCCACGCCGCCGGCCTGCGCACGCAGCAGCGCCGCCTCGAGCGGCGCGCCGAGGGTGCCGTTGCCGGTCCCCGCTGCGACGATTCCGCGCGCGCCGAGCGCGCACAGCGCATCGACCAGCGCGCCGTCGGCGCCGGCGTGGTTGAGCACGATGTCGACGCGCGGCCAGTCGTCGTGCGGCACATGTGCCAGACCCAGCGCTTCGCCGTGCGGCCAGTCGCGCAGGCGGCGCAGCGCGCCTTCTTCGATGTAGGCGAGCGGCCCGGCATCACCTGAATCGAAAGCGTTGACGCGATACGGATGCGCCTTGCGCACCTCGCAGCCGGCGTGAATGGTGCCCGCCATGCAGACCAGCACGCCTCTGGCCTCCTGCGAGGAGGCCAGCCGCACGGCGTCGAGCAGGTTCTGCGGTCCGTCGGCGGCCAGCGCGCCGGCCGGGCGCATCGCGGCGGTCAGCACGACCGGTCGGGTCGGCGCCAGCACGCGGTGGAGGAAGTAGGCGGTTTCTTCCAGCGTGTCGGTGCCGTGGGTGACGACAATGCCTGCCACCTCCTCGCGCGCGAGGTGATGCGCCAGCCGCTGCGCCAGCGCACGCCAGACGGCGAAAGTCATGTCCTTGCTGTCGATCTGTGCGACCTGCTCGGCATCGATCGGAAACGCGGCCAGCGGCGGCACCGCCGCAATCAGATCCGCCACGCCGATGGTGCCGGCAACATAGCCGGTGTTGTCGGCTGCGCTGCGCGCCTGACCGGCGATGGTTCCACCGGTGCCGAGGATGACGATGCGTTTCATCGGTTCGCTGCCTGTCGGATGCTGTCGGCGCATTCTGGTGGAGCGGCGCGCCACGGCGCAAGGGCGAGTCACGCGCCGGCCCGGCACGGGCCCTTATAATCGTGCATGACCGAATCCACAGCTTCCGAATCCACCGCCCCCGACGTCGCACCGCCGGCGGTGACCGAAACCGCTTTCGACACCTTGCCGCTGGCGCCCGAGACGCTCGCCAACCTGAGCACGCTCGGCTACCTCGCGATGACGCCGGTGCAGGCGGCGACACTGCCGCTGGCGCTGGCCGGGCGTGACCTGATCGCACAGGCGAAGACCGGCAGTGGCAAGACGGCGGCGTTTGCACTGCCCTTGCTGGCCAAGCTCAATCCGCGCTGGTTTTCCCCACAGGCGCTGGTGCTGTGCCCGACGCGCGAACTGGCTGATCAGGTGGCGAAGGAAATCCGCCGTCTGGCGCGCGCCACCGACAACATCAAGGTGGTGACGCTGTGCGGCGGTGCGAAGATGGGGCCGCAGATCGGCAGTCTGGAGCACGGTGCGCATGTGGCCGTCGGCACGCCGGGCCGCATCATGGATCACCTGGAACGCGGCACGCTGGATATGCGCGGCCTGAACATGCTGGTGCTTGACGAAGCCGACCGCATGCTCGACATGGGCTTCTTCGACGACATCACGTGGATCGCGCAACAGTGCCCGGCCGCGCGCCAGACCCTGCTGTTTTCGGCCACTTTCCCGCCGGGCATCGAAAAGCTGGCATCGCAGTTCCTGCGCACGCCGGAGCGGGTGCAGGTCGCGACGCAGCATGCGGCCGGCAAGATCCGCCAGCGCTTCTACGAAATCGACAACACCGAACGGCTCGACGCCGTGGCGCAGCTGCTGCGCCACTTCCGGCCGGTCAGCACGCTGGCGTTCTGCAACACCAAGGCACGCTGCCGCGAACTGGCGGACCGCCTGAGCGCGCAGGGTTTCGAGGCGCTGGCCCTGTATGGCGACATGGAACAGCGCGAACGCGATCAGGTGCTGGTGCGTTTCGCGCACCGCAGTGCGTCGGTGCTGGTGGCGACCGATGTCGCCGCGCGCGGGCTGGACATCGACAAGCTCGAAGCGGTGATCAACGTCGACGTGACCCCCGACCCCGAGGTGCACGTGCATCGCATCGGACGCACCGGGCGCGGTGACGCCGAAGGCTGGGCACTCAGTCTGGTCAGCCGCAACGAGATGGGCCGGGCCTTGCGCATCGAAAAGGCACAGGGTGTGGCGCTCGAATGGCAGCCGCTGGCGGCACTGGAGCCGGCCGGACATGCGCCACTGGTGCCGCCGATGGCCACCTTGCAGATTCTCGGCGGGCGCAAGGAAAAGATCCGGCCGGGTGACGTGCTGGGCGCGCTGACCGGCGAAGCCGGCTTCACCCGCGAGCAGGTGGGCCGGATCGACGTGACCGACTACCTGACCTATGTCGCGGTGGAACGCAATATTGCCGACGAGGTGGTGCGCCGGCTCGATGGCGGGCGCGTGAAGGGGCGCGACGTGAAGGTGAAGCGGCTCGGCAACGACTGATCAGGGCGACGGCGGCCCGCCACGCGCGCCGGGCGACGCCTCCAGCCGGTCGAGCGCGTCGGCGGCGAGGCGGCGGCCGTACTCGATCAGCGGCGACGCCAGATGAAATTCATGAAACCGGCAGGTGTTCTTCGGCACGCTGATGACCACATCGGGCCAGAACACCGCGAGATTGCGGCGCGTCAGGGCGGCCTGCATGGTTTCCAGCGAACGCATCAGCACATCCGACATGGCCAGCCCTGATTCGGCGACCTTCACCGCGCCATTTCCGTTGCCGCCGGGCAGGTAGCTGCGCAGACGCGCCAGCAGGCCGGTGTCGTTGTCCGCACGCTGCAGCGGAGGAGGCTCGACGGATTCGCCATTCAGATCGACGATGACCGTCAGATCGGTCAGCGTGCGCAGGGTCGGCGCCACCGGAACCGGATTCAGCAGCCCGCCGTCGACCAGCAGGCGACCGCGGTAGGCGTGCGGCGTGAACACCGACGGCACGGCCATCGAGGCACGGATCGCTTCGAACAGCGAGCCGTCCGACAGCCACACTTCCCGCCCGCGTTCGATGTCGACCGCGACCGCCGTGTAGTCCAGCGGCAGGTCTTCGATATTGCATTCACCGACCAGCTCGCGCAGACGCTGGATCAACACTTCGCCGCGGATCAGGCCGCCACCGGACAGCGTGAGGTCGAGCAGGCGGAGCATGTCCGACTGACCCAGCGCGGTCACCCACTTTTCGTAGGCATCGAGTCCGCCCAGCGCGTGAATGCCACCGACCAGCGCACCCATCGACGAGCCCGAAATGGCACGGATGTCGTAGCCGCGCGATTCCAGTTCGCGGATGACGCCGATGTGCGCCAGCCCGCGTGCGCCGCCGGAGCCGAGCACAAGCGATACGGTCGGTCGGCTGCCCATCGGATTCAGGCGGGCCCGCCGCACAGGTCGAGCTGCGTCAGGTGCAGCCGCAGATCGAATTCATACTGGTGATAGTGCGGTTCCATATGTGTACACAGCTGGTAGAACGCCTTGTCATGCTCGCGCGACTTCAGATGGGCCAGTTCGTGCACGACGATCATCTTCAGGAACTCCGGCGGCGCATCGCGGAACAGTGTGGCAACCCGCAGTTCGTGCTTGGCCTTCAGCTTGCCGCCCTGCACGCGCGACACCGTGGTGTGCGTGCCGAGTGCCCGGGCCGTCAGACCGAGGCTGCTGTCGTACAGCACCTTGTTGATCGGCGCGCCATTGCGCAGATGGCGCTGTTTCAGCGCCATCACGTAATCGTACAGTGCGCTGTCGCTGCGCACCGCATGGGTGTCCGGGTAACGCGCCTTCAGTGTTTCGGCGAGGCGGCCCTGCTCGATCAGCGCGCGCACCTGATCCTGGATGTGCGGCGGGTAGCCGGCCAGGTACGTGAGGGTATGCATTCAGGTCAGGCCGGGACGGCGCGCACGCCGTCCGCCGTCTCGCTCAGTCGCGGAAGGCCTCGACCGGAATCTCGATGTAGACGATGTCGCTGATGCCGGGCAGGTACTTGGTCATGCCGAAGTCGGAGCGCTTGATCGTGGTGGAAATGTCGGCGCCGCACAGTGCCTTCTTGTTGATCGGATGCGTGCCGCAGGCGAAGCCTTTCACATCGAGCTTGACCGGCCTCGTGACCCCGAGCAGCGTCAGATCGCCTTCGGCACCGACCAGCTTGTCGCCATCGAACATGAGCTTCGTGGATTTGAAGGTCATGGCAGGAAACTGCTCGGAATTGAAGAAGTCCTCGCCGCGCATGTGCTTGTCCCATGCTTCGAGCCCCATGTCGATCGAGGCGGTGTCGATCTTGACCTCGATGCTGCCGCTGTTCTGCGACGGCACCAGCATGATCTTGCCGCTGGCGCTGTTGAAGCGGCCGCGCTGGGTCGAAAAGCCGAGGTGGTTGATTTCGAAGGTCGGGAAGGTGTGGCGGGAGTCGATGGTGTAGCTGTCGGCGGCAATCGCACCGGTGGTCAGCGAGGCGCCCATCAACAGGCCGAACAGAGCGGAAGTGAATTTCATGTGGGTTCCAGAATTGTGTTGAATGGAAAACAGCGGCTTACTTGCCTGCTACAGCCAGCTTGAAACGGATCTGCACCTCGTCGGCGACCACCGAGGTATCGCCCCAGGCGCCGGTGCCGACGCCGAATTCGAGGCGCTTGAGCGGGAAGCTGCCCTCCAGCAGCGCGCCGGTGCCGTCAGGCTTCAGCGTGAAGGGTGCAGCAACCTCGCGTGTCTTGCCCTTGATGCTCATCTGCCCGCGCACCTCGTAGCGGTTGTTGCCGAGCGGCTTGACCGAACTCGACACGAAGCGGGCCGTCGGGTGCTGCTTGACGTCGAACCAGTTCTTGCCCTTGACCTCGTCGTTCGCTTCCGGCCCGCCCGCATCGATCGACGCCAGTTCGATGTCGAGCGTGGCGCTGCCGGCTTCCGGCTTCGCGAGATCGAAGTCGAGCGTGGCCGAAAAGCGGGTGAACCGGCCGTCGACCGCTACGCCCATCTGCTGCGACACGAAGGCGAGCGAACTCTTTTCCGGCACGACACGCGAATAACTGCCTGCCGCCTGCACGGCGGACGACATCAGCGCAAGGCCGGCGCCCAGCGTCAACACGCGGCGCGCGAGCGGCGAAATTCCCTGCTTCATCGACTGCTCCAGACTGTGAAAGACACCGGTGTGATGTCAGCGGCGTCAAAAAATTCCACCGCGAGGCCTGACCGCCTCACGGCCGGGTGGTCAGCCGGCGCGCGCGGCAAGCTGCTTTTCCAGCTCGGACACCCGCGCTTCGAGCCCCTCGAGCTGCGCCCGGGTACGGGCCAGAACATCCTTCTGCACATCGAATTCCTCGCGCGTGACCAGGTCGAGGCGCGAAAACATGGCGCTTGCCATCGCCTTGGCGTTCTTCTCCAGATCCCTGGCCGGGCTGGCGGCGAGCAGTTCGGAAAAGCGCGACGACAGTTCTTCGAGCATCTTCGGATTCAGCATAGGTCTATCTCCAGGCGATGGTCGGTACAACGCAGTGCAGCGGGTCTGCGCCGACCGGGAAGCTCCGCATTGTGCCGTCACGCCGCGGAACGCGCGATCCCGGCGTGACCGAATTCACGACGAATGGGTGCAGATGCCGCGCGGCGGGCACCGATAGTGCGCAAAGCAGCCCCGCTGGAGCGGCCACGCACCGCATTGGTGCAAAGCCGGATCGAAGTGCGTGCATTTGGGGCGGGCGATCCCGCCCGCCCGTCTCCGATATTCGTTGTACTGCATCAAATCATTGAAAAACAAGGCGTAAGTTCGTCTGGCACGGTCTGTGCAAGACAAGCCGGGCAGTTTCCCTAAATCAAGGAGTGAACCCAATGCAAAAGACTTTGATCGCCGCTGCCCTCGCCAGCGCACTGGCCGTGCCGGCCTTCACCGCTCAAGCCGAAGAACCGGCCAGCCCGCACACCTTCACCGGCAACGTTGGCCTGTTCAGTCAGTACGTGTTCCGCGGCATCAGCCAGACCAACGAAGACCCGGCACTGCAGGGCGGTTTCGACTACTCGCACGCCAGCGGCTTCTACCTCGGCACCTGGGCATCGAACATTTCGTGGCTCAAGGACGCTCCGGCAGGCGTTGATCCGGCCTACTCCAGCTCCAGCATGGAAATCGACGTCTATGGCGGCTACCGCGGCGCCTTCGGCGAAACCGGTATCGGCTACGACGTCGGTCTGCTGCAGTACATCTACCCGGGTGACCGCAACCCCGGCATCACCAAGGCCGACACGCTCGAAGCCTACGCCGCCCTCACCTGGAGCTTCCTGAGCGCCAAGTACTCGTACAGCCTGGGCGACACCTTCGGTGTGAACAATTCGTCGGGCACCTGGTACCTCGACCTCTCGGCCAACTACCCGATCACCGAAGCCCTGACGCTGAACCTGCACTACGGCATCCAGGACTTCAGCGGCTCGACCGCGGGCGTGAAGAACGACGACTTCGCCTCCTATGAAGACTGGAAGATCGGCCTGTCGTACGCCCTTCCGCAAGGCTTCACGGTCGGCGCCTTCTATACCGACACCAGCATGAACACCACGGAAAAGGCCTTCTACACCAATCTCAAGGGCAAGTACCTGGGTGACGACCAGTACGTAGTGTTCCTGTCCAAGACGTTCTGATTCAAAAACGCTTCACGGTATCTGCCAGGGGAATGTCATGAAACTAGTCACAGCCATCATCAAGCCTTTCAAGCTTGACGAAGTACGCGAGGCACTTTCGGCCATCGGCGTGCAGGGCATCACCGTTACCGAGGTGAAAGGTTTCGGTCGCCAGAAAGGTCACACCGAGCTGTACCGGGGTGCCGAGTACGTCGTCGATTTCCTGCCCAAGGTGAAGATCGAGGCTGCAGTCAGCGACGAGCTGGTCGACAGCGTGGTCGAAGCCATAGAAAAGTCTGCCAGCACCGGCAAGATCGGTGACGGCAAGATTTTCGTTTTCGATCTGGAACAGGTCGTCCGCATCCGCACCGGTGAAACCGGCGTTGATGCGCTTTAAGGGAGAACACAAGATGAAACGTTTCCTGGGCATCCTGTGCGCAACCCTGGCTATCGGCCTGGCTGCGCCTGTCATGGCAGAAGATCCCCCGGCAGCTCCGGCTGTCGTCACCGAAGAAGCAGCGGCTGCACCGGCGGATGCGGCAGTTGAAGCACCGATGGCGGCGGAAGCTGCGCCGGCCGAGGCAGCCGCAGAAGCTGCACCGGCTGAAGAAGTGAAGGCGGCGGTGCATAAGGGCGACATCGCCTGGATGCTGGTCGCCACCATCATCGTGCTGTTCATGGCGCTGCCCGGCCTGGCACTGTTCTACGGCGGCATGGTGCGCGCCAAGAACATGCTGTCGGTGCTGATGCAGGTCATGGTGGTGTTTTCGCTGATCGGCATCCTGTGGATCGTCTATGGCTACAGCCTCGCCTTCACCGAGGCGACGCCGTTCATCGGTTCGCTGGACAAGCTGTTCCTCAGCGGTGTGACGGTTGATTCCCTGTCCGACACGTTCAGCGCGGACGTGAAGATTCCGGAATATCTGTTCATCGTGTTCCAGCTGACGTTTGCCGGCATCACCGCCGCGCTGATCGTCGGATCGTTCGCCGAGCGGGTGAAGTTCTCCGCGGTGCTGCTGTTCAGCGTGCTGTGGTTCACCTTCTCCTACATCCCGATCGCTCACATGGTGTGGGGCGCCGGCGGTTACCTGCTGGGTCATGGCGCGCTGGACTTCGCGGGCGGCACCGTGGTGCACATCAATGCCGGTGTGGCCGGTCTGGTGGGTGCCTACATGGTCGGCAAGCGCATCGGCTACGGCAAGGAATCGATGGCGCCGCATTCGCTGGTGCTGACGATGGTCGGTGCATCGATGCTGTGGGTGGGCTGGTTCGGCTTCAACGCCGGCTCCAACCTGGAAGCGAACGCCGGCACGGTGCTCGCCGCGCTCAACACGATGGTTGCCGCTGCTGCAGGCATCGTGGCGTGGGTGGCTGCGGAAGCCGTGTTCAAGGGCAAGCCGTCGATGCTCGGTGCGGCGTCCGGTTCGATCGCCGGTCTGGTGGCGATCACGCCGGCCTGCGGTACGGTCGGCCCGATCGGCGCGCTGGTCATCGGTCTGCTGGCGGGCGTGATCTGCCTGTGGGGCGTCAATGGCCTCAAGCACATGCTTGGCGCGGATGATTCGCTCGACGTGTTCGGCGTGCATGGTGTCGGCGGCATCGTCGGTGCTGTTCTGACCGGCGTGTTCACCGCACCGTCGCTCGGCGGAACCGGTGCCGATGACTTCTCGATCGGTTCGCAGGTCACCGTCCAGGTGATGAGCGTCGTGATCACGATCATCTGGTCGGCCGTCGTGTCCTTCATCGCCTTCAAGCTGGTGGATATCTTCATCGGCCTGCGTGTGCCGGAAGACGAAGAGCGCGAAGGTCTGGACGTGACTGCGCATGGCGAAACCGCCTACCGCATCTGAACCGCACACTCTCTCCTCTGCAAAGTTCGGGCACCTTCGGGTGCCCGTTTTTTTTCGGGTGCGACCCCTGTCACGGAAAGTTCGTGCGATGGCGCGGGCAGTGTTCGAAATCGCACGGAATACCGGGCGATCGCGGCGATATTCTGGGCTTTGTCCGCGGCCGGACCACGCGACACTCAGCCCCTGATGCGTTCGAGGAAGAATCACCATGCCGACTCCAGTCAATCGATTCCTGCGCGCCGGACGCCGATCTGCAACCCGGCAGGCCACGCCGCTGTGCGCCGTGGCGGCCGTTGCATCCATGGCAGCCGGCCTGCCGACCGGCATCACGCTGGCGCTCGGCGGGCTGGCGATCGTCAGCTATGTGCTCCGACCCGCGCCGACCGTACAGATCTGAACGCCCGTGTCGCCGCCACAGCGGGCCGTGACGCCAACCGCCCCGGACCGGCAGGCCACATGTCCTGTACATCGACTGCCGCCTCTGATGCGTTGATCGTCCCATTCATGTCGAAGGTTCGTCAGCCGGGTTAGCATCGCGGCCGATGCACCGCGCGGCGCAGCCCGGCGCCGACGTTCAGTCAAGGATGAGGACGCTTGTGAACACTTTTGCCGCACACCTGCTGGCGGGACTGATTGCCCTGACGGCAAGCGGTCTGGCTGCGGCCGGCTCCGCTGCCGCCAACGACCCCCCTGTTGCAGAGGCTGATGCCTTCCCGGCCGAGGAACGCGACCGGCTTCGCCAGCGCGCCAGCGATCTGAAGAATCAGGCACGCGAACTGCGGCGCAAGGCCGATGCCGATCGGGCGGCCGCGGACGCGCTCTGCTGGCAGCGCACGCTGGTGTCGTCCTGCATCGAAGAAGCGGATGAAGCCCTGCGCCTTCGCGTGACCGACGCGCGCAAGCTCGAGTTGGAGGCGCGCGACATCGAACGGGACGTGCGCACGCGGTCCGCGCAGGCGCGCCGGGCGGAGAAGCAGCGGACCGCCGATGAACGCCGGCTGAAGTCGATCGAAATGAGCGTGAAGACGCGAGAAACCGAGCAGGCGCTGTCTCGGCAGCGCGAGCAGGAAGCAAGGGAGCGCGCACAGAAGGACGCCGACGCGGAAGCACGCGCACGGCTGAAGGCACAGGACGCCGCCCGGAAGGATGCCGAACAGGCCGCCGGACGACAACGCGAGGACGCCCGCGCCGCCCAGCGTGCGGCAGACCAGCGGCGCCACGCCGACAAGATCGACGAACGGGTGCGCCGGAAGGAAGCGCAGCGCCTGCAGCGCGAAGCCGAAGCGGCCGCCAAGGCCGCGACTCAGCCTCAGCCCGCGCAGTAGCGGTCAGCGCGGCGGCGGGGTATGACCGGTTGCGGCGTGATGCGTGCCGGCGGCGGCATGGTGATGCAGCGCTGCGTGGTCCGGCTCGTGCGGCAGACGATGGCCCACCCATTGCGGCAGCAGTGAGCCGACGATCATTCCGGTTGCGCTGACCGCCAGACCGATCAGCTGGGCCGGCACCGCACTGGCCTCACCGACCAGCACCTCGATCAGCAACCATGACCCGAGGCCGCCGATGATCGCGGCCAGCGCGCCCTGGGTGGTGGCGCGCTTCCAGAACGCACCGAAGAACAGCGGCACGAAGGCACCGGCCAGCGTCACCTTGTAGGCGTTCTCGACCATTTCGAAAATGCCCGCTTCGGAATTCAGCGCCACCACCAGCACGATGCCGGCAAAGCCGACGATGGCACCGCGCATGACGAACAGCAGCTGGCGATCACCCATCCGCGGGTAGAAACCCTTGACGATGTTTTCCGCGAAGGTGACCGACGGTGCCAGCAGCGTGGCGGACGAACAGCTCATGATGGCCGACAGCACCGCACCGAAAAACAGGATCTGCGCGATCAGCGGCGTGTGCTGCATGACCAGCGTCGGCAGCACGCGCTGCGAATCCTCCTCGATCAGCGCGTTGAAGGTACCGGGGTCGATCAGCGTCGCCGAATAGGCGATGAACATCGGCACGAAGCAGAAGCAGAAGTAGATCGATGCGCCGAGCACCGAGCCGCCGATCGCGACCTTCGCGCTCTTCGCCGATGTGATGCGCTGGAACACGTCCTGCTGCGGGACGGAGCCCAGCATCATGGTCAGCCAGGCGCCGAGGAAGGTGATCCACAGCCACGGATCGGCCGGCGGAAAGAAATCGAGCTTGCCGGCGGCCGAGGCGTGGTCGATGACCGGCGCCACCCCCCCGGTCAGGCCGCTGATGACGTAGGCGATGTAGAGCAGGCCGCCCATCGACACCGCCATCTGCACGAAATCCAGGATGGCCACCGAGAACATGCCACCGAAGGTGGTGTAGGTCAGCACGATGAGGGCACCGAGCACCATGCCGGTTTCCTGACTGACCGCGCCATCGGTCACCATGAAGAAGATGAGGCCCATGGCCTTGATCTGCGCCGCCACCCAGCCCAGATAGGACACGACGATGCACAGCGACGTGATGACTTCGACGGTACGGTTGTAGCGCAGGCGATAGTAGTCGCCGACGGTCATGATGTTCAGCCTGTACAGCTTGGTCGAATAGAAGATGCCGGCGATGATCAGGCACATCGATGCGCCGAACGGATCGGCGACCACGCCGCCGAGGCCTTCGGTAACGAACTGCGCCGACACCCCGAACACCGCCTCGGCACCGAACCAGGTGGCGAATACCGTGGCCGTCACCACCGGCAGCGGCAGGCTGCGGCCGGCAACGGCGAAATCCCTGGCGTTATGGACCCGTGTCGCGGCGTACAGACCGATGCCGACCGACACCATCAGATAGAGCACTACGAACCAGATCAGCATGCACGCCCCGGAGCAACATTTCACGGCGCGGCACGACACCGCGCAGGCTCAATGATAACGGCGCACAACCCTTGCGGGCACTGGATTTGCGGGGTTTTCGCTCAGGCGTCGAGGCGCCGCGGCGGCAGCATGGGCAGACCGGCGAGAGCGGTCATCTCCAGCACCACCAGACCATCGACGCGCAGGCCCGACAGATGCATGCGCAGATGGGTCACCAGCGCACTGCGTAAGGTTTCGTCGACACCGAACAGGCGATCGGGCACCGACAGCGTGACGCGCGGCTGAGCCGCCTCGATATGCCAGCCCAGTGCACCCGCCAGCACGCCGGAGCAGGCGTCGATGACGATGTTGCCGACCTCTGCGAGTGCGTCCTGTTCGAGTTCGCCCGGCTCGGCAACATCACCCGGCAGACCGAGCATGCGCCGCACCAGCGCCAGACCCCCGATCTGCGGCAGCACCAGCATGGCTTCGGCGCCGCAACCGTCGGTGGTGCGCATGCGCTGGGCGACGCCGCACAGGCAGCTGTCGAGGCTGGCCAGGCAGATATCGAGACGGGCGCGGTCGGCCAGTTCGACATGCGAAACCGACATGCCCACCTGCTCGGACACGATCTGCGTGAAGGTGGACGCAGCACCATGCACCGATCGGCTCATCGAGCCGGCCAGTTCGCCGAATGCCTTCATGTGTGGAGGAATCATGCTCCCGCCCCTGCGCTGCCCCGTGCCAGCCCCGCCGCCGCTACCGTGGTCGTTTTCATCGTTGGCATCTCCCGGTATGAACAGGGGCTAACGACTTTCGTGGCGACATCTTTAGGGAAGACATCCCGAGCGCAGCTCAGGCGAAGGCGTGCCACACCTCGAAGCCGATCAGCAGTGCGACCAGCAGGCACAGGAACTGTATCCAGCGCAGCTGCCGGCGGCTGCGCTGTTCGAGATCGACCGCCTCCTGGCGCACGTCCTGCGCCGCGGACTGGCTCAGCACCTTGTGCGCCAGCCGCGGCAGCTCCGGCATCATCATCGCCCACGCCGGCGCCTCGTCGAGCAGCTTGCGGCGCAGCGCGCGCCAGCCGACCTGTTCGCTCATCCAGCGTTCCAGAAAGGGCTTGGCGGTTTTCCACAGATCCAGCTCCGGGTCGAGCTGGCGCCCCAGACCTTCGATGTTGAGCAGGGTTTTCTGCAGCAGCACCAGCTGCGGCTGGATTTCGACATTGAACCGGCGCGACACCTGGAACAGCCGCAGCAGCGTGCGGCCGAACTCGATTTCCTTCAGCGGCTTGTCGAAGATGGGTTCGCAGACGGCACGGATCGACGCCTCGAACTCATCCACCCGGGTACCGCGCGGCACCCAGCCGGCATCGACGTGCGCCTGCGCCACGCGCTTGTAGTCACGCTGGAAGAACGCGAGGAAGTTCTGCGCCAGGTAGTTCTTGTCCACATCGGTCAGCGTACCCATGATGCCGAAATCGAGTGCGATGTACTGGCCGTCGGGCGCGACGAAAATGTTGCCCGGGTGCATGTCGGCGTGGAAGAAGCCATCGCGGAACACCTGGGTGAAGAAGATTTCTACACCGGCGCGCGACAGCGCCGCCATGTCGACACCCTGGGCACGCAGCGCGTCGGTGTGCGAAATCGGCAGCCCGTACATGCGCTCCATCACCATGGCGGTGGGGCCGCAGAAGTCCCAATACACCTCGGGCACGGCGAGCAGCGGGGAATCGCGGAAGTTGCGGCGCAGCTGCGAACAGTTCGACGCCTCGCGCATCAGGTCGAGTTCGTCGCCCAGATGCTTGGAAAACTCGGCCACCACCTCGCGCGCCTTCAGCCTGCGTCCTTCCGACCACACCCGTTCCAGCAGGCCGGCGGCGGTTTCCATCAGCAGGATGTCATTGGCGATGATGTGTTCGATGCCGGGGCGCAGCACCTTGACCGCGACATCCTCGCCATTCGGCAGCACCGCGAAATGCACCTGCGCCACCGATGCCGACGCCACCGGCCGGGTTTCGAAGCTGCGGAACACCTGGTCCAGCGGCTTGCCGTAGAAGGCCTCGAGCCGGGCGATCGCCTGTTCGGACGGGAAGGGCGGCACGCGGTCCTGCAGCTTGGCCAGTTCGTCGGCGATGTCCGGTGGCAGCAGGTCGCGCCGCGTCGACAGCATCTGGCCGAACTTGACGAAAATCGGGCCGAGCGCCTCCAGCGCTTCGCGCAGCCTGACGGCGCGCGGGTCGGTGAAGCGCCGACCCAGCCGGGTGACGCGCAGCAGACCGGCAAAGCGCAGCTTGCTGCCGGCGTCGAGCAGCATCTGGTCCAGCCCGAACCGCAGGCTCACCGTGAGGATCTTGAGCAGTCGCAGCCAGCGCATGCGGCTCAGCCCTCGGCCGCACGTTGCGGCGCAGGAACAGACGGTCTGGGGGGTTGAAACCTCATGTTGCGGGGACTCGACAGCGGCGTGCGGAGCGCGCACTGTACAAGAAGCACCGCCACGCCGGAAGCGGCTTTCCGGGCTGAATGCGGGCTCGCGCTATACTTCGCGGTCTTCAAATGCACTTGCGCATCGCGCTTCCGTTTCACTCATGACCCCCGAACTGCGCCGAGAACTGACCCGTCTGCTGCATGCCGCACTGGCCAGTGTGGCGCCCGACATCGCGCCACCCGACATTCTTCTTGATCGTCCGAAGCAGGCTTCGCACGGCGACCTCGCCTGCAACGTCGCGCTGCAGCTGGCCAAGGCGCTGAAACAGAATCCGCGCGTCATCGCCGAACGCATCGTGCGCGAACTGCCGCCATCGCGCATCGTCGAGCGTGCCGAAGTGGCCGGTGCCGGTTTCATCAATTTCTTCTTCAGCGCATCGGTCAAGCAGGCCATTGTCGGCCGCATCCTGAGCGAAGGCGAACGCTACGGCCGCTCGGACACCGGCGCCGGCAAAAAGGTGCAGGTCGAGTTCGTGTCGGCCAATCCGACCGGGCCGCTGCATGTCGGCCACGGTCGCGGTGCCGCCTACGGCTCGGCGCTGTGCAACCTGCTCGACGCTGCCGGCTACGCGGTCACGCGCGAGTTCTACGTCAATGACGCCGGTCGCCAGATGGACATCCTCGCCGTGTCGGTGTGGCTGCGCTACATGGAAACGCAGGGTGCGGCGGTGAAATTTCCGGCCGACGGCTACCGCGGCGACTATGTGCGCGACATCGGCGCGGAATTGTTCATCCAGCAGGGCACCCGCCTGAACCGCCATACGGCCGAACTGCCCGACGCCTCGGTCGCCGGCGATACCGCCGACGCCATGCTCGATGCACTGATCGCCCACGCCAAGACCACGCTGGGCGAGGACTGGTGGACCGTGCATCGCTACGCGCTCGACGCCATGCTGGCCGACCAGCGCAACGATCTGGGCGAGTTCCGCGTGCATTACGACGTGTGGTATTCGGAACAGTCGCTGCACAGCAACGGTGCCGTGGACCGCGCGGTGAAACGCCTGCAGGACGCCGGCTACCTGTACGAACAGGACGGTGCACTGTGGTTTCGATCGACCCGCTTCGGCGACGAGAAGGACCGCGTCGTGCGGCGCGACAATGGCGCCTACACCTACTTCGCGTCCGATATCGCCTATCACGCGGAAAAGTTCGCGCGCGGCTTCGACCTGGTGATTGACGTCTGGGGCGCCGACCACCACGGCTACATTCCGCGCGTGAAGGGTGCGCTGGCCGCGCTCGGCGAAAACCCGGACAAGCTGGAAATCGCGCTGGTGCAGTTCGCCGTGCTGTATCGCGGCGGCGAGAAGGCGGCCATGGGCAAGCGCTCGGGCGACTTCGTCACGCTGCGCGACCTGCGTGCCGAAGTCGGCAACGATGCGGCGCGTTTCTTCTACGTGCTGCGCAAGAGCGACCAGCACCTCGATTTCGACCTCGATCTCGCCAAATCCGAGTCGAACGACAATCCGGTCTATTACATACAGTATGCGCACGCCCGCATCTGCTCGGTGCTGCGCGAGGCGGTTGCCAATCACGCGCTCGACCTGTCGCTGCTGCCCGGCATCCCGTTCGATGCGCTCACCGGCGAGCGCGAACTGCTGCTGGCCCAGCGTCTGGCCGAGTTTCCGGACGTGATCACCCAGGCGGTGGCCGACCGTGCGCCGCACTCGGTCGCCTTCTACCTGCGCGACGTGGCGTCCGATTTCCACGCCTTCTACAACGCCTCGCGCATGCTGGTCGACGATCTGGCGGTGCGCGAAGCCCGTCTTGCGCTGGCCGCCGCCACGCGGCAGGTCATCGCCAACGGGCTGTCGCTGCTCGGCGTGTCCGCACCGGAATCGATGTAATGGCCAAGGCTGCGCAAAAGAAGGCGCCCGCGCGCAAGCATCGCGGCGGCACGGTGGTCGGCATCTTCATCGGCCTGGTACTGGGCGTGGTGCTGTGCGCCGGGGTGATGTGGTACATCAACGGCTCGGCGCTGCCGCTGCAATTGCGCGAAGCCGCGCCGACGGCCGCGGCATCCGGGAGCGAACCGGTCGCCCTGCCCGGCAAACCGGGTGATAAGCCCCCGGCGAAGCCGCGCTTCGACTTCTATGAAATCCTGCCCGGCAGTCAGAGCGCACAGCCTGCGCCGGCCCGGACGCCGCCTGCGGCAGCACCGACTCCACCCGAAGACAGCCCGGCGCCCGCGGTCGCGCCGGCACCGGCCGCCGCCCCGGAATCGCTGGTTCTGCAGGCCGGCGCCTTCTCGTCGGAAGAAGAAGCCGACAACCTGCGCGCCCGTCTTGCGTTGATGGGTCTGGAGTCGAACGTGCAGACCCATGCCGTCGCCGGCAAGGGCACGCTGTACCGCGTACGGCTCGGCCCGTTCGCCAGTCCGGACGACATGAGCCGGGTCCGTGCCGAACTGGCCCAGAACGGGATCGACACTTCGCTTGTCCGATGAGCGGACTTGCCATGCATACACAGGAGACAGCATGAAATTCGGATTCAAGCAGATTGCCGCGCTGGCCTTCGCCGGCTTCATGGCCGGCGGCGTCGCGGCCGCCCCGCTGAACGAGAAGGACTTTCGCGAAATCAAGCCGGCCCAGTCGGTCGAACCGGGCCCCAAGGTCGAGGTGATCGAATTCTTCTGGTACGGCTGCCCGCACTGCTTCGAGCTTGAGCCGTCGTTGAAGAAGTGGCTCGACCGCAAGCCGGACGACGTGACCTTCAAGCGGGTACCGGCCATCTTCCGCCAGTCGTGGGTGGCCGGCGCACAGACCTTCTACACGCTGGAAACGCTCGGCGAGCTCGACCGCATGCACAGCAAGGTGTTCGACGCCATCCACATGGAGCGCCAGGCGTTCAACGACATGGCGACCATCAGCAGCTGGATGGGCAAGAACGGCATCGATGCGAAGAAGTTCGAAGACACCGCCAAGTCGTTCGCCGTGTCGGGCAAGGTACAGCGCGCGCAGCAGATGAGTGCCGCCTATCAGCTGACCGGCGTGCCTGCGCTGGTGGTCGATGGCAAGTACATCGCGCTCGGCAACAGTTATGAAGGCATGCTCGTCATCGTCGACCAGCTGATCGAGCGCGCCCGCGGCGAGCGCGCAGCGGCCGCCAAGAAGTAATCCGCATGGACGCAGCGCGTCCGGCGGCAACGGGTGCCCGCGCGGCACCCGTTGTCTTTCTGACCGGCGCATCGAGCGGCATCGGCGAAGCGCTGGCCCGCCATTACGCCGCGGAGGGCGCCACGCTCGGCCTGGTGGCGCGGCGGGCAGCGCAGCTGGATGCGCTGGCTGCCAGCCTGCCCGGACAGCATTTCACCTTTGCCGCCGACGTGCGTGACGCCGCCGCGCTGCAGGCGGCAGCCGAATCCTTCATGCAGCAGACCGGCGTGCCGGACATCGTCATCGGCAACGCGGGCGTATCGGTCGGCACGCTGACCGGCGAGCAGGAGGACCTGCCGGCATTCGAAACCGTGTTCGACATCAACGTCCTTGGCCTGGTGCGCACCTTCGCACCCTTCGTGAAACCGATGCAGGCGCGGCGCAGCGGTGCGCTGGTCGGCATCGCCTCGGTCGCCGGCATCCGCGGACTGCCGGGCGCCGGCGCCTACTGCGCGTCCAAATCTGCGGCGATCACCTATCTGGAAAGTCTGCGGGTGGAACTGCGCGGCAGCGGCGTCAAGGTACAGACGATCTGCCCCGGCTACATCGACACGCCGATGACCGCCATCAACCCCTACCCGATGCCCTTCCTGCTCAGCGCCGACGAAGCCGCCCCGCGCTTCGCCCGCGTCATCGCCCGTGGCACGTCCTACGCCGTCGTGCCCTGGCAGATGGGGGTGGTGGCCAGGCTGCTGCGTCTGCTGCCGGACGCCGTGTTCGACTTCGCGTTCGCAAAGGCCGGCCGCAAACCGCGCGGCACGTTGTAGGGCAGATGCAAGATGCAAGTTTCAAGATGCAAGGAAGGGCGGCGCCCACTTGAATCTTGCATCTTGAAACTTGCATCTGCAGTCAGCCGTCAGGCCTTCGCGAACGCGGCCTTCGCCCGCGCCAGCGTCTGCGCCACGTCATCCTCGCTGTGCGCGCCCGACACGAAACCGGCTTCGAACGCCGACGGTGCCAGATAGACGCCGGCATCGAGCATGGCGTGGAAGAAGCGGTTGAAGCGTTCGCGGTCGGACTGCATCACTTCGGCGTAACTGGCCGGCGCCGCGTCGCGGAAATACAGGCCGAACATGCCGCCGACCGACTGTGCCGAAAACGGCACGCCTGCTTCGCGGGCCGCGGCGACCATGCCGTCGGTGAATTGCTTCGTGCGGGCGGCGAGCCGGTCATGGAAGCCGGGTGCGTCAATCAGTTCCAGCGTCTTCAGACCCGCCGCCACGGCGACCGGGTTGCCGGACAGCGTGCCGGCCTGATACACGGCGCCGATCGGCGCGATGGCGGCCATGATGTCGCGCCGGCCGCCGAACGCACCGACCGGCATGCCGCCGCCGATCACCTTGCCCAGCGTCGTCAGATCGGGCGTGATGCCGAACAGGCCCTGGGCGCCGACCGGACCGACGCGGAAACCGGTCATCACCTCGTCGAAGATCAGTACCGCACCATATTGCGTACACAGCGCGCGCATCGCATCGAGGAAGGCGCGCGTCGGCACGATGAGGTTCATGTTGCCGACCACCGGCTCGACGATGACGCAGGCGATGCGCTCGCCGTGGTTGCGGAAGCAGTCTTCCAGCTGCTGCGGATCGTTGTAGTCGAGCACCAGCGTGTGCTTGGCGAAGTCGGCCGGCACGCCGCCCGAACTCGGATTGCCGAAGGTGAGCGCACCGGAGCCGGCCTTGACCAGCAGGCTGTCGGCGTGGCCGTGATAGCAACCTTCGAACTTCACGATGGTGTCGCGGCCGGTGAAACCGCGTGCCAGACGGATGGCGCTCATCGTCGCCTCGGTGCCGGAACTGACCAGGCGCACCTGTTCGATCGACGGCACGCGTGCGCACAGCAGTTCGGCCATCAGGATTTCGCCTTCGGTCGGCGCACCGAAGGACAGCCCGCCCACCGCAGCCTCCTGCACGGCCCGGATCACTTCCGGGTGTGCATGGCCCAGGATCGCCGGCCCCCAGGACCCCACATAGTCGATGTATTCGACGCCATCGGCGTCCCACAGCCGGCTGCCCACGCCGCGCGTGAAGAAGCGCGGCGTACCGCCGACCGAGCGGAAGGCCCGGACCGGTGAATTGACGCCGCCCGGAATGCTGCGCTGGGCGCGTTCGAAAAGCTGCTCGTTGCGGGTGGTCATGGCGATTCCTTCAGAAAAGCTGCGCATAGGCACGTGCCCGCGCGGAAATATCGGTTGCGTCGAACAGGTCGGACACCACGGCGAGCAGATCGGCTCCGGCTTCGATCAAGGCCGGTGCCCGCGCCAGCGTGATGCCGCCGATGGCGCAGCGGGCAATGCCCAGATCGGCCACCTCGGCGAAGCGCGCAGGGTCGGCGACCGGCGCGGCGGGTTTGGTTGTCGACGCGAACATCGCGCCGAAGGCCACGTAATCGGCGCCGGCACGCCGGGCCTCGCGCGCCAGCCCGGCATCGTTGTAGCAGGACACGCCGATCACCGCCGCCGGACCCAGCCGCCGGCGGGCCGCCGCCGGATCGCCGTCATCGCGGCCGACGTGCACGCCGTCGGCGCCGACTTCGTGCGCCAGTTCGACATCATCGTTGACGATGAAGCGCGTCCCGCAGACGGTGGTGATGGCGCGCAGCGCACGCGCGTCAGCCAGGCGGCACGCGATGTCGCACGACTTGTTGCGGTACTGCAGCAGCACGGCGCCGCCGGCACACGCGGCCTCGGCCGCGCGGTAGAGCGCAGGGCCGGTGAGGGTTTCGGGTGTCACGGCGTAGAGGCCGCGCATGGGACGTCGGTCGGCAGCCATCGTCTAGTCGTCGCTGCCGTCGTCTGCGTCCATATTGCTGTTGCGCGTCCAGAAAAAGCGGTCCGGCAGGTACTGGCCCATGCCGGGCCGGAACCCGTTGACCAGCGTGCGCCAGGTATATTCCTGCGCCGCCTGCACGGCTGCGCCGACGTCCAGACCCTGCGCCAGCCAGGCCGCCAGCGCGGACGCCAGGGTACAGCCCGAGCCGTGATAGCTGCCCGGCAGTCGGTCCCATTCGTCGCGCCGGATCACGCCGCCATGGCCGTACAGCACGTTGCTGACGCGCAGCGTCGATTCGTGGGTGCCGGTCAGCAGCACATGCCCGCAGCCGGCCGCGATCAGCAACCGGGCGCACTCGTCGAGCGCGGGCGGGTCCTGTCGGCTGTCCGGGTCGTCGTCTCCGTCCTCATCGTCTTCATCGTCGCCGAACTGCGCCAGCCGGCGCGCTTCGAGGCTGTTCGGCGTCAGCACCGTGGTCAGCGGCAGCAGCAGCTCCTGCAGCGCGATCACCATTTCCCCGTCGGCCAGCTCATCGCCGCGGCCGGATGACAGCACCGGGTCGAACACCACCGGCAGATGCGGGTAATCGGAAATGATTTCCGCGATGGCGGCGATGTTCTCCACGCTGCCCATGACGCCGATCTTGAAGGCCGCCACCGGAACATCCGACAGCAGCACGCGCGCCTGGTCGACCACCAGATCGTCGTCCATCGGCACGATTTCCTCGACGCCGGTGGTGTCCTGCACGGTGACGGCCGTCACCACGCCGAGCGGATGGCAGCCGAGCGCCGACAGCGTCATCAGATCGGCCTGCATGCCGGCGCCACCGGTGGGGTCGGTGGCGGAAAAACACATGACAAGAGGCGGATGCGCCCGCACATCACGATTGACCATAAAGCGCGCGCCCGGATTGTCGTTACAGAAGGTTAATTACGGTAATATCGATTCGATTCTAACAAACCATACTGCCATGAGTTCCACAGTCACGGCCGAATTCCAGAGTTACATGTGTCTCATTTGCGGCTTCATCTACGACGAAGTCGCCGGTCTGCCGGAAGAGGGTATCGCGCCCGGCACGCGCTGGGCGGACGTACCGCCCAACTGGACCTGTCCGGAGTGCAGCGCACGCAAGGACGATTTTGAAATGGTCCAGATCTGACCAGCCGACGGCCGTTTCCGCAGCGTGCGACCCGCGTCCGCTGTCTGACGGCGAACGGCACAACATCGCGGCATCGATCGTCGCGCACAAGAACGGGAGAGCATCTTGGCTGAATCGGGTGGCAGTGCCGGCGTCAAGGTGATGGTGATCGACGACAGCAACACCATCCGACGCAGTGCCGAAATCTTTCTTGTCCAGGCGGGATATCAGGTCGTCCTCGCGGAAGACGGCTTCGACGCACTGTCGAAGATCAGCGACCATCATCCGCAGGTGATCTTCTGCGACATCATGATGCCGCGTCTCGACGGTTATCAGACCTGCGCACTCATCAAGAAAAACCCGAGGTTTGCCGCTACTCCTGTCGTGATGCTTTCTTCGCGCGACGGTCTGTTCGACCGCGCACGCGGCCGGATGGTCGGCTCGGACGAATACCTCACCAAACCCTTCACCAAGGACAGCCTGCTGCAGGCAGTGTCGCGTCACGCGCGCAACGGCGCTGACTGACCCGCCGGCGCTCACCGAACGCGGAGCCACAATGGCCATCAAGCGCATCATGGTGGTGGACGACTCGCCCACCGAACGCCATGTACTGAACGACTTCCTGACCCGCAAGGGCTTCGAGGTCATCATCGCCGAAAACGGCGAGCAGGCCATCGAGAAAGCCAAGGCCGAGAAGCCCGACCTCATCCTGATGGATGTCGTGATGCCCGGCGTCAACGGCTACCAGGCGACGCGCACCATCACGCGCGAGGACAGCACGCGCGACATCCCGGTCATCATGTGCACCAGCAAGGATCTGCCGACAGACCGCATCTGGGGCATGCGGCAGGGTGCGCTCGATTACATGGTCAAGCCGGTCAATCTCGAAGAACTGCTGGGCCGCATCCAGCAGCTGGGCGCGGCGGGCAACGATGGCTAGGACATCGCTGCGCGAATTCGAGGAAGAGCTGGCCCGGAAGCTGTCCGACACTTCAGGACAGACGAGCGCGCGCGCGCTGCTCGGCGTGCAGGCGGGCGACGAATGGTGGCTGGTCGATCTGGCCGAATCCGGCGAGATCCTGCCGGTGCCCGCGCTGACGCCGGTGCCGCTCACCCGCAGCTGGCTGCGCGGCATCGCCAATGTGCGCGGCCTGCTCTACGCGGTGAATGACTTCGCCGCATTCCAGGGCGGCGCATCGACCGGCGTGGCCGGCGAAACACGGCTGCTGCTGCCGCACGCCAAGTTCGGTACCAACAGCGCGCTGCTGGTATCGCGCGTTCTTGGCCTGCGTGCGCTGGAGGATTTCGAGAACGCCGATAGCGGCCCGGCCGATGCCCGGCCCTGGGTGTCGGCCCGGCTGGTCGACACCCAGGGCCGCGTGTGGCTGCGGCTGGATCCGCGCCGCCTGTACGCAGACCCCGGCTTCGCCGACGTGGCGGCCTGAACCGCATGCCGGCCCTGCTCGCGAGTCATCACGCCGCCGGCTGCCGCCGCTCACCCGGCGGTTGCGCACTCCGGGCCTTGCCCCGGCTCCGGCTCCGTTTTCCGGCCCCATGCCTGTTTTCCGCCTGGCTCGGTTTGTCGTTCTGGTTGTCGTCCTGGTTCTCGTTCTTTTTCCCAACGCAATGTAGTCCCCGAGGAAAGTCCCGATGGCGTTGAACATTCCTGGACTGAAATCCGCTGCGCCGTCGGACAGCGGAAGTGCGCCCTTGAATCTGGCGGATGCCGCGGGATTCCTGCGTGGCCGGTTGCCGCTGATCGGCCACCTGCCGCTGAGTCAGCAGGTGAGATCGCTTGCCGTGATCTTCCTGCTGTTCATCGCGCTGGCGGCGCTGCTGGTGTGGCAGGACTGGCGCGGCACACGGCAGAACGCCGCACACATCCATGCGGCGGGTCAGTTGCGCACGCTGCTGCAGGGCATCACGAAATCCGCGCCGCAGGCCATGGCAGGACAGGCCGGCGCCCTGAGTGAGCTGTCGGCCGGTCGCACCGCCGTGACGGCGCTGCTCGACACCTTGAATCGCGGCGGCGAAGTGGATGGTGTGTCGCTGCCCGCCGCCAGCGGCGCCGCGAAGGATGCGCTGCAGCAGCTGGACGCCGCATGGAGCGGCCAGGACCGCAACGCCGCCCTGCTGCTCGGCCAGCAGAAAACCCTGCTTGCACTGGGCGAAGCGGGCCGCGCCCTCGATGCCTCGGCAACGCCGATGATGGCCGCGCTCGGCCGCATCGCCGCCCAGCGCGGGGCACGCGATGGCGGGCTCAGCCTGTCGTTTGCCGCCAGTGTCGGTCAGGCAAGGGCCGCGATCCATGCGCTCACCGCCGCCGTGCCGGCGCCGGCCGACACCCTGGACACGCTTCTGCGCGCGCTGCCGGCGCTGCTCGACAGCGCAGCCCAGCTCGAACAGGGCGCCGAGGGCGAGCCGCGCGACGCCTTTGCACAGGCGCGCAGCGGACTGATGCAGCGACTCGCCGAGCTGGCGACGGCGCTGGACAAGCCGGCCGACCTGGTCGCCGCGAGGACCGCGGGTCTGGCGCTGACGGCCGGCGCGCCCGCGCTCGCGGCGCCGGCCGATGCGCTGGCTGCCGTCTACTCGACGCAGCGCGATGCCCGTGCGTTGCGGACCCTTGGCGCGGTGCTGTGCGTGCTGCTTGCGCTGGCCAGCGTGTTCCTGATGGTGCGTGCCTACAACGAGGACCAGCACCGGCAGCGCATTCTTGTCGAAGGGTCGCGCGAAGAGGCGAAGCGCGAGAAGGACACGACGCAGCAGGCCATCCTGCGCCTGATGAATGAAATGGGCGATCTGGCCGACGGCGACCTGACCGTGCGTGCGACGGTGTCGGAGGACATCACCGGCGCCATCGCCGACTCGGTCAACTACACCATCGAGGAGCTGTCGGTGCTGGTGAAGCGGATCAACGACGCCGCCGGCCGAGTGGCCGAAGCGTCGGAGTCCGCGCAGCGCATTTCGACCCAGTTGCTCACGGCTGCGGAGCGGCAGTCGCGCGAGGTGACCGAGTCCGGTCAGTCGGTGCTCGCCATGGCGAAGTCGATGAATGCGGTGTCGGAAGAGGCGACCCGCTCGGCACAGGTGGCGCGCCAGTCGCTGGCTGCGGCACAGAACGGATCGAACGCGGTATCGAATTCGATCCGCGGCATGAACGACATCCGCGACCAGATCCAGGAAACGTCGAAGCGCATCAAGCGCCTCGGCGAGTCGTCGCAGGAGATCAGCGAAATCGTCGAACTGATTTCCGACATCACCGAACAGACCAATGTGCTGGCGCTGAACGCGGCCATCCAGGCCGCAGGCGCCGGCGAGGCCGGGCGCGGTTTCACCGTGGTGGCCGAAGAGGTGCAGCGCCTGGCCGAACGGTCGGGCGAGGCGACCAAGCAGATCGCGGCGATTGTCCGCACCATCCAGACCGACACCCAGGACGCGGTCGCCGCGATGGAAAACTCGACCCGCGGGGTGGTCGAGGGTGCCCGACTGTCCGATGCGGCCGGTCAGGCACTGGACGAAATTTCTACCGTATCGACCGAACTGACGGAACTGATCGAAGCGATTTCGTCCTCGGCGCAGGTGCAGGCGGAACAGGCGACCCGGGTGGCGCACGGCATGCAGGGCATCCTGCGCATCACCGAACAGACCACGGTCGGCACCAAGCAGACCGCACTATCCATCGGACAGCTGGCCGATCTGGCGGCTGAACTCAAAGGCTCGGTCGCGGGCTTCAAGGTATGAACACGACGCCCTCCACCCATCAGGATCTGGGCCCGCTGATCTGGGTCCGCGGCGAAATCGATCTGGCGCTCATCCGCGCGTCCGAAGCACTCGGCAACGAAGATCATCCGGCAGGCGCCGAGCCGCTCAAGTTCGCGCAGACCCATCTGCACCAGGCGCGTGGCGCGCTGGCCATCGTCGGTCTCGATGGCCTGACCCATTTCTGCGACGCACTCGAACAGATGTTCGCCGACTGGCATGCCGGCCGTCTGGCCAGCAGCCGGGGCGCCGCAGCGCTGGCCCAGCGCGCCATTGCGTCGGTGCGCGGTCACCTCGACGAACTGGTGGCCGGCGGCGTCGACCAGCCGATGCGGCTGATGCCGCTGTATCGCGACCTGATGGCGCTGCGCGGCGAAACCGTGGTGGTGCCGTCCGAACTGTTCTTCCCCGATCTCACCCTGCGCCCGCCGACGCCGGCCCAGCCGGCACCGCAACTGTCGCCACTCGACCGCGCGCGTGCGCTGCGTGCGGCGCGCAGCCAGTTCGAACGTGGTCTGCTGCGCTTTCTGCGCGACGATCGCGAAGGTCTGCCGCAGATGCGTCAGGCCATCGGTGCCATCGAACAGATGCAATCGGCACCGGCGACCCGCGCCTTCTGGTGGGTCTGCGGTGCGCTGACCGACGGTCTGGCCCAGGGCGCCATCCGGGGCGATTTCTTCATCAAGCGGCTGTGCGCGCGCATGGACGTACAGATGCGCCGGCTGCTCGAAGGCTCGCGCGGCGTGGCCGAACGGCTGATGCGCGATTCGCTGTACTTCATTGCGACCGCCGATCAGGTGACGCCGCATATCCGTCAGGTGCGGGATACCTACCAGCTCGACGCCCTGCTGGCGCCAAGTGACATCGCCGGGCACGATGACTTCGGATCGCTGCGCCCGGCGCTGGCCGCCCTGCGCGAATCACTCGGTCAGGGCAAGGACGCATGGACCCGTTTTTCGTCGGGTGCAGCGGTCGGCCTGCCGCAGTTCCATGAACAATGCGAAGCCATGGTCGCTGCGGCAGCCCGCGTCGGCCAGCCGGATCTGGCGCGCCTGGCCGCCGCGCTGCTCGACCTTGGGCAGTGGCTGCGCCGCGATCCGCTGCAGCACACCGAAAACCTGGCGATGGAAGTCGCCACCGCACTGCTGGTGATGGACGCACTGGTCGAACAGTTCAGCCGCGCGCAGAGCGAAGACCTGCCGAGCCAGGTCGACACGCTGATCGACCGTCTCGCGCGGGCGCGCCGCGGCGAGACGCTGCCGGCGATGCAGATCCCGCTGTTCGACGAAATGTCGCGCCGCGCGCAGGAACGTCTGTTCATGGGTCAGGTGGCGCGCGAAATCATGGCCAGCCTGGCCGATGTCGAACAGCAACTCGATGGCTATTTCCGTGACCCGTCTCGCGCAGCCGAACTGACGTCGCTGGCCGGCCCGCTGAAGCAGATCGACGGCGCCCTGAACATGCTGGGGCAGGACGCCGCCGTGTCGCTGGTGCGTCGCGCCGCGGCACAGATCGCCGACATGGCGAAGCCGGAGCACGAAATCGTCGACGGCGAGTTCGAAGCGCTGGCGCACCAGCTGTCCGGTCTCGGCTTCTTCGTCGACAAGCTGCAGTACGGCCCGGCCGACCTCGATCTCATCCTGAATCCGCGCAGTGCGGCACAGGATGCCGCCGACTCGGGCAACGGCGCCAGCGTCGAATCCGAACTGGCCCAGCGGCGCGAACAGGCGGCGCAACTGCTCGACCGGCTGTCGCACGGCGGCGCCGACGCGCGTACGCGCGATGAATTGCGCCAGGCGCTGGAAACCATCCGGCAGGACGCCAAGCTGCTCGCCGACGAAAAGCTCGAGCAGCGGGCCACCGAAGCACTGGCCGCGCTCAAGGCGGGTGAAGCGGTACCCGATGCCGCCATCGCCGACGCGGTGCAGGGCATCGGCCAGACGCCGATCGAGTCGCTCGCGCCGTCGGCCGACACGGTGCGTCTGGCCGAAGCCAGCCAGGAGGATTTCGACGCCGAACTGCTCGAAATCTTCATCGAGGAAGCGCGCGAAGTGCTGGAGACCATGGCGTCGAGCACCGACGCCGCCCGGCTGCAGCCGCACAGCCAGGACCTGCTGACCACGCTGCGGCGCGGCTTCCACACGCTCAAGGGCAGCGGCCGCATGGTCGGCCTGCGCGATCTGGGCGAAGCGGCGTTTGCGGTCGAGCAGGTCATGAACCGCTGGCTGGGCAGCGAGCGCGACGGCACACCGGAACTGTTCGATCTGCTGGACGGTGCACGAATGCTGTTCGCCGGCTGGGTCGACCGCCTGGCGCAGGGCGATACCCGTTCGCCGGAGCACGACTGGCTGCAGCCGGCCTGCGACGCGATACAGACACACGACGGCGAGCCCGCTGCCGCGCCGGCCCCCGCAACACCGGCTGAAGACACGGTATCCGACGTTGCCGTCGCAGGCGGCGATCTCGACCTGGACATCGATTTCGATTTCGATCTGGAGGCGGACACGCCGGCCGCCGAACCGGTGGCCGCCGGCGCCTTCGAGCCCGACGCCGGCCTCGATTCGGTGACCAACATCGTCGCGCTGGACGCACCGCTTGACGCCACGGGCGGCGATGTCGACCTCGAACTCGATTTCGACCTCGAGGCACCGGGCGTCGAACTGACGCTGCCGGAAAGCACGATAGACATCACGTCCGACATCGACGCCGAAGAGCGCGCACTCGATGCCGGCGCCGACCGCACGCTGTTCGACCTGTTCCTCGCCGAGGCGCGTGGCCATGTCGCCACGCTGCGGCGCGAACTGACGCGACTGCACATCAATCCGTCGCTACGCCCGAGCCAGGACAGCCTGCTCGCCGCGCATACGCTGGGCGGCATTTCGCTCACCGTCAATCAGGACGACATCAGCGCGCTGGCGCGCGCGCTCGAACATGCGCTGCTGCGTTGCGAAGCGCGCGGCGAGGCACCGCAAGCCGACCAGTCCGCGCTGCTCAACAGCGCCGCCAGCACGCTGGAAGCTCAGATCGCCGCCATCGGCGGCGGTGCGATCGCGACCCCTGCGCCCGAACTGATCGCCCGGCTCGATGCGCTGTTTGGCATCGCCCCCGTGGTCCCGGAGACGGTCGAGCTGCAGGTGCTCGAACTGCCGGACATGGACATCACCCCGGTTGGCAACGTCACCGAAGTGCTGGCAGAAGCGCCCGAACCGCAGCAACCGGAAGCGATCGAAATTGCGGACGAAGCGCCTGTCCCGGACGAACCCGGGCCGGACGTCATCGTGGACCACCTGCCGGCGGTGACCGCATTCGAGAAGGTCACGTTGCCCGACGAGTATGTGCTGGCCGGGGCGGCCGGCAATGACGCACAGCCGTTCGAACTGGCACGCCTGCCGGCGGCGCGCGCCGCCGTGCCGGCAGACAGCGTGCAGGCATCCGTGGTGCCGGATGAAATCGACCATCAGCTGCTGCCGATCTTCATCGAGGAAGCGCACGACCTGCTGCGGGAAATCGGCAGCGAACTGCGCAGCTGGCGAGACAACGCCGACGCGCTGAGCGCGTCGGACGCTTTGCGCAGGCAGATGCATACACTCAAGGGCAGTGCCCGCATGGCCGGCGTGATGCGCTTCGGCGATCTGGTGCACAGCATGGAAACGCTGATCGAGCAGCCGTGCGCGCCCGACGATCGCACCTTGCTGCTCGACGAACTCGATCTCGGCTACGACCGCTGCGAGGAACTGGTGGCGAAGCTGGAACGCGGCGAAGCCCTGGTGCCGGAAGCCGTGGCGACCGAGGATGCGGCGGCCCAGACGCCTGCGGCCGAAGACGATGCCGGCGTGCCGCGCGAGCGGCCGTCGGTACGCGTGCGTTCCGACATGGTCGACCGCTTCGTCAACGAAGCCGGTGAAATGAGCATCGCGCGCACCCGCATCGAGGGCGAACTGCGCTCGCTGCGCGGCTCGCTGAATGACCTGACGGAAAACGTGCAGCGCCTGCGCAGCCAGCTGCGCGAGATCGAGATCCAGGCCGAGAGCCAGATGCAGTCGCGGATGGCCGCGGCCGAGGCGCAGCACGAACAGTTCGACCCGCTCGAAATGGATCGCTTCACGCGCTTCCAGGAACTGTCGCGCATGATGGCCGAAAGCCTGTCCGACGTGACCACGGTGCAGTACAACCTGGTGCGCAACCTCGATGCGGCGGATACCGCCATCCAGTCGCAGGCGCGGCTGAACCGCGACCTGTCGCAGGCGCTGATGTCAGTGCGCATGGTGCCGTTCTCGACGCTGGAAGACCGGCTGTACCGGGTGGCCCGCCAGTCGGCCAAGGAAACCGGCAAGAAGGTCAATCTGGAACTGAACAACACGCGCATCGAACTCGACCGCGAAGTGCTGGAAAAGATGACCGGCCCGATCGAGCACCTGCTGCGCAATGCGGTGGCTCACGGCATCGAGCCGCGTGCGACACGCGAAGCGGCGGGCAAGTCGGAAACCGGTGAAATCGTCATCTCGCTGACCCAGCAGACCAACGAAGTCGTCATCGAACTGGTCGACGACGGCGGTGGCCTGGCGTTCGAACGCATCCGCGCACGCGCCATCGAACGCGGCCTGCTCGGCGCGGACGAGGAGGCGGACGAACGCCGGCTGACCGGTCTCATCTTCGAGCCGGGCTTCTCGACCGCCGAACAGCTGTCGGAACTGGCCGGCCGGGGTGTCGGCATGGACGTGGTGAAGAGCGCCACGACCGCCCTCGGCGGCCGTATCGAAACCACGTCGGAAGCCGGTCGCGGCACGCGTTTCAGGCTGTCGCTGCCGATGACGCTGGCGGTGACCCAGTCACTGCTGGTGAGCAGCGGCGGCAAGACCTACGCCATTCCGTCGTCGATGGTGAAGCACGCCCGCGAGCTGAGCGACGACGAAGCGGTTGCACTCCGTCTGGCCGGTGGCCAGGACTGGATGGACCACCACTACACCTATCATTACCTGCCCCGTCTGCTCGGCAATGCCGATGCCCAGCCGGGCACCGGCACCTGGCTGCTGCTGCTCGGCGCCGGCAACGAACTGATGGCGCTCGAGGCAGACGGACTGCGCGGCAACCAGGAAGTAGTGGTGAAGCCGGTCGGACCGCAACTGTCGCGACTGGCCGGCATCGCCGGCGCCACCGTGCTGGCGGATGGCGAAGTCACGCTCATCATCAACCCGGTGTCGCTGGCGTCGCGCATCGGTCGCATGGCCGACCGACCCGACATCGTGCGCGCCGTGCCGGAAGTGCCGGAAGCCCTGCCGCCGCTGATCATGGTGGTGGACGACTCGCTGACCGTGCGCAAGGTGAGCAGCCGGCTGCTCGAACGCGAGGGTTACCGCGTCATCACGGCGAAGGATGGTGTCGATGCGCTGGAAAAGATGGCCGACAAGCTGCCGGCGGTGATGCTGGTCGATATCGAAATGCCGCGCATGGACGGCTTCGAGCTGACGTTGAAGGTGCGCGCTGACGAACGCACGCGCGACATTCCCATCGTGATGATCACCTCGCGCATCGCCGAAAAGCATCAAGCCTATGCACGCGAGATCGGCGTGAACGAATATCTCGGCAAGCCCTACGACGAAACGCACCTGCTGCGGCGGGTGGCGGACTTCACCGGCGGCAGCGGCCGTAGATGAAACCCGGGGACGCCCTGCGCCCCCGGGTTTCAGGCCCGCATCAACCCTTCACCGTGTCCAGACGCAGCTTGGCGTAACGGCCCGGCGCATCTTCGATCACCTTCAGCTTGCCCTTGGCCGGGTCGCGCGCCGGCACCATGTCGGCGTCGAGCGCGGTCACCCACTGCTGCCAGTCGGTCCACCATGAACCGGTGTGTTGCGTGCAGCCCTCCAGCCAAGCGTCGGCGTCGGCTGCCAGCTTCGGCGAGGCATTGGTCCAGTACCCGTACTTGTTGGCTGCCGGCGGATTGACGATGCCGGCGATGTGGCCGGAGCCGCCGAGCACGAAGCGGGTCGGGCCCGACAGCAGCGTGGCGCCGGTGTAGGTGCTCTTCCACGGCGCGATGTGGTCTTCGATGGCCGAAATGAAATACACCGGCTGCTTGATCTTGCGGATGTCGATCGGCTCACCGAGCACCGTGATGCCACCCGGCTCGCGCAGCTTGTTGTGGATGTACATCTGGCGCAGGTAGTAGCTGTGCATGCAGGCCGGCATGCGGGTCGAGTCGGAATTCCAGTACAGCAGGTCGAACGGGAAGGGCTCGCGACCCATCAGGTAGTTGTTCACGACGAACGACCAGATCAGGTCGTTCGAACGCAGCATGTTGAAGGTGCCGGCCATTTCCGACCCTTCGAGATAGCCGCGCGAGAACATCTTCTTTTCCAGCCCTTCGACCGCCTTCTCATCGATGAACACGCCCAGCTCGCCCGGTTCGGAGAAGTCGATCAGCGTGGTGAAGAAGGTCGCGCTGGCGATCCGCTTGTCCTTCTTCGCCGACAGATAGGCCAGCGTGGTGGCCAGCAGCGTGCCGCCGAGGCAGTAGCCGGCCGCATTCACTTCGGTTTCGCCGGTCTGCTTCGTGATCAGGTCGAGTGCGGCCAGCGGGCCCTGTTCCACATAGTCCTCGAAAGTCAGCTGCGACAGCTTTTCGTCCGGATTGACCCAGGAGATCACGAAGACGGTGTGGCCCTGGTCGGTCGCCCACTTGATGTAGCTGTTCGAGTCACGCAGATCGAGGATGTAGTACTTGTTGATCCAGGGCGGCACGATGAGCAGCGGGCGCTTGAACTGCTGTTCGGTCGTCGGGTTGAACTGCAGCAGCTGCATCAATGCGTTCTCGCCCACCACCTTGCCCTGCGTGGTGGCCACGTTGCGGCCCAGTTCGAACGCCGTGGTGTCGGTCATGCGCACGCGCAGCTGGCCATCACCGTCCTCGATGTCGCGCAGCAGGTTGTTGAAACCCTTCAGCAGGTTCTGGCCGTGGCTGCGCACGGTTTCGCGCAGCACTTCGGGGTTGGTCAGCGCGAAATTGCTCGGACTGAATGCGTTGATGGTCTGGCGGGTGAAGAAATTGACCTTCTGCAGCGTGTGTTCGTCCATGCCTTCGACGTTGCTCACCACGTCATGGATGTGGCGCGCCGAAATCAGGTAGCTCTGCTTGAAGAAATCGAACAGGAAGTGGCTCTGCCACTCCTCGCCGCGAAAGCGGTTGTCGCCCTTGACCGGGGTGACCACCGGGGCGGCATCGACACCCATGAATTTCAGCATCGATTGCTGCCAGAGCGTGTAGTAGTCCCACACCAGCCCCATCTGCGCCTGCGCCAGCTTGTACGGGTTGGACAGCAGATGCGACGTCATGTCCATGAAGGCCTGGGCGATGCCCAGTTCGTCGGCCGGCGGCGTGATGCCGCGCTTGAGCTGTCGCTGCACGTGGTCACCGAGCAGCTTGGACGCACGTTCGGCAACCTGGGCATAGGTCTTGGCGACTTCTGCCGGATCGGGCAGGGACGACGCCTCGGGCTGTGTGGTGTCTTTGGTGGCTGGTTTATTCATGGCTCTGGCTCCCCCGGAAACTGGTTATGGCTGGGTGTAACGAAGCACGCCGTCCTGCTTCGGCAGGCGGCGCAGGCGACCCGTCTGCCACAGGTGGTTGAGGTGGGCAATCACCTCTCCCATGGCAAAGCGGGTCTGAAAACTGTCGAGTTCGCGCTTGAACAGCGATGGCAGCAGCGCCGCCGCGGTCTGCGGTTCGGCACACAGGCTCACGATCAGGGCGAGGCGTTCAGCATGGTGCGCCTGAAGCGCATCCACGCGTGCGGCGATACCGACATACGGATCGCCGTGCGCCGGCAGCACCACGGTGTGGTCGGGCAGCGCGCGAAAAAGTTCGATCGAATCGAGGTACTGGCCGACCGCATCCACCTCCGGCTCGTAGGCCAGCGTGGGCGTATTGGGCGAAATGCGCGGCAACAGCATGTCACCGGCGATCAGAACCGGATCGTTGGCACGATGAAAGGACAGATGCTCGGGCGAGTGACCGTAACCCGCGATGGCGGTCCAGTCGTCACCGCCGATGCGCAGGGTTTCGCCGGGCAGGATGCGCCGCATCGCCACCGGCAGTTCGCCGACGACCTGCCGGTAACGCCCGCTTTCGCTGCGCATGGCATCGGTGTGTCCGGCAGCCAGGCCGTGCAGCACGAAAAAATCCGCCATCAGATTCCGGTCCGACGCCGGTACGGTGCCGAACCAGGCCTGCGCCGTCATGTATTCGCCGAGCGACATCCAGATGCGAGCACCGGTCTGCTTCGCGAGCCACTCGCCCAGACCGAAATGGTCAGGGTGGCAGTGCGTGATCAGGATGCGCCGCACCGGGCGACCGGCGAGGTCGCCGGTCAGGGCGGCCGTCCAGTTGGCGCGTGTCGCGTCGTCGGGAAAACCTGCGTCCACCAGGGTCCAGCATGGTCCGTTGTCGACGCCGTCCCCCGCCTCATCCTCGATCGCCCACAGATTCACATGGCCGGGTGCGAAAGCGACCGGCATGCGCAACCAGTGGACGCCGCGCGCCACCTGCACCATGCAGCCGGGCGGAGGAGCGATCGCGGGATGAGCTTCGAGAGCAGACACGATGGGCAGCGCAGTCCAAGGCGTTGAATTCCTTGAATGGTAACCCGAAACGGCCGTGCATTGTGCAGTGCAATATCGAACCTGCTCCCGGAACGCGGCGGCAGGCCTGCCAGGGTCTGTTGTCATTAAACTGCGGGCCAGGGCGCGGAACACCGGCGGCCGGTCGGCATTAGAGATCTGCGGGTCACCCGATGACCCGAGTATCCGGAGGAAACAATGCGGAAAACGATGTGTGCGCTGCTGCTCGCGCTGTGCGGCCCGATGGCGTGGGCCGAGGACGAAGACCCGACGAAGTTCGTCACCTTCAGCCAGGATTTCGCCGGCAACTGCGTGTCGCGCAATTCGGTGCAGCTGCTGGTGGCGAACAGCCATCCGACGCGCACGGTCATGGTGTGGCTCGACCGCTTTCACATGAATGTGGGCACCGGCGACCGCTCGAAGACGGAAATGAAGCCGGGCGCCGAGCCGGTCCCGCTGGGCTGCTCGCGCACGCTCGACGGGCCGCAGGAGTGGCGTATCGCCCGGGCCAAGTTTCTCGACTGAGATCCGATCCGGAGCCGGAAAACTTTGCGCACCGCAAGGCTCGCCCTGCGCAGGGCGGCCCAGGCCGGGGCATACTCGCCGGTGCCGGCTTTCTCCAACCTGAATTTCGTACTGTCCGATGCGCGTCTGTGTGTTCTGCGGCTCCCGCGAGGGTGACCGCCCCCTCTATCGCGACGCCGCCGCCGAACTGGGCACGCTCATCGCGCGCGCCGGCCACGGCGTGGTCTATGGCGGCGGCAATATCGGTCTGATGGGCATCATCGCGGACGCGGCACTGGCGGCCGGTGGAGAGGTGATCGGCGTCATTCCGCGTCACCTGCTCGATCGCGAAGTCGCCCATGGCGATCTGAGCACGCTGCACGTGGTGGGCAGCATGCACGAGCGCAAGGCACTGATGGCGGAACTGGCTGACGTCTTCGTCGCGGCACCCGGCGGCTTTGGCACGCTGGACGAACTGTGCGAAATTCTCACCTGGGCGCAGCTCGGATTGCATCGCAAACCGTGCGGCCTGCTCAATACCGCGGGCTATTTCGACCCGCTGCTCGCGATGTTCGATCACGCGGTGCGCGAGGGTTTTCTGAGCGCCGCGCACCGTCAGCTCATGCCGTCCGAACAGCACGCGCAGCGTCTGCTCGACCGCCTGCTGTCCGCCGTCGTTTCCGGGGAGAATTCGCTGCATGAAGCCTGATCTGACGCGCCTGCTGTTCGCCTGTGCCTGCGCAAGCCTGCCCGCCGCCAGCAGCGCCGAGAGCCCGCAGGTGCGACCGGTCGACCTGGTGCATGCGGTACCGCTGCTGACCGAAAGCGGTCGCGCCGGCTACAGCCGTTTCCTGCGTATCGGGATCCGCCCGCGCGCTTTTGCGCTGAACATGAACGGCGACTGGGCCTGGAATGCCGGCGAAGGCGCAGTGACCGACGCACTGGCGCGCTGCGAGGCGCACGGCCTGCCCTGCCAGCTGTACGCCGTGGATGAGGAGGTCGTGATGCCCGGCTTCGAACTGGGCGCACCGCTGCGAGCGCTCGGCGGCCCGCTGGTACAGGGAGACCCGCAGTGACGCGCAACGCCGACGCGCTGGCGCTGACCGAGGTCGATGCCGGCATCGGCATCGTCACGCTGAATCGCCCGCACGCGCACAACCTGCTCGACGCCTCGCTCGCGGAGTCGCTGATCGGCGCCATCGACGATCTGGTCGCTCAGCCTGCCGTGCGCACCATCGTGCTGTCGGCACTGGGCGACAGCTTCAGCATCGGTTCAGATCCGCTCGAACTCGACCGCAGCGGCCTGATCGCCGTCGAACCGGCGCTGGCGGCGCGACTGCTGCGCAGCGTGGCCGAATGCCCGCGACCCGTGGTGGCGCGCGTACAGGGCCCCGCCTATGGGCTGGGCGCCGGCCTGATCGCCGCGTGCGACGTTGCCATCGCCAGTTTCGATGCCGAGTTTTCGTTCGACAGCGTCCATCTCGGTCGCGTACCGGCCGTCATCGCGCCGTACGTGATCGCCGCCATCGGGCCGCAGCGCGCGCGCCGTTACTTCCTGACCGGCGAGCGCTTTTCGGCATCCGAGGCCTACCGCATCGGCCTGCTGTCGGAGCTGGCCGCATCGGCCGAACAGCTTGACGATGCGATCGGCGAAGTGGTGGATGCGCTGCTGCTCGGCGGACCGCGAGCGCAGCAGCAGGTCAAGTCCCTGGTGCGTGCGCTCGGCCGGCCGCGGGTGGACGAGAAGACGCTCGATCAGGCGGTGGACATCGAGCACCGGCTCGATGCCGGTGCAGAGGCGCAGGAAGGTCTGGACGCGCTGTTCGGGCGGCGTCATCCCGGCTGGGTGCCGGCTGGCAGTTCGTGATGGAGACGCTGCCCGCTGCCGTGCGCATCGTCGAGGTCGGTCCGCGCGACGGCCTGCAGAACGAAGCGGTCGCGCTGGATGTCGAGCGTCGGCTCGCACTGATCGGCCGGCTGTCGGACGCCGGTCTGCGCGACATTGAAGCCGGTGCCTTCGTATCGCCGCGTCGCGTGCCCAATATGGCCGGCAGCGGCGAACTGATGCAGCAGCTAGACCGTCGGCCGGGTGTCAGCTACCCCTGCCTGGTGCCCAACGAAACCGGCCTCGATGCCGCGCTGGAGGCGGGCTGCACCGACATCGCGATCTTTGCCGCCGTGTCGGAAACCTTCTCGCAACGCAACACCGGCTGCAGCATCACCGAATCGATGGACCGCCTGGCGCGTGTGGCGGTGCGTGCGCACGAAGCGGGTCTGCGGGTGCGCGGCTACCTGTCGTGCGTCCTGGGTTGCCCGTACGAAGGCGCCGTCAGCGATGAAACCGTTGCCACGCTGTCGGCCGAGCTGATTGCCATGGGCTGTCACGAAGTGAGCCTCGGCGACACGACCGGCGTCGGCAGCCCGTTCCGGGTGCGCGCGCTGATCGAACGCGTGGCGCGACGCGTGCCGCCGCGGCAGCTCGCCGGTCATTTCCACGACACCTGGGGCATGGCGGCGGCGAATGTCTTCGCAGCCGCACTGGCAGGCGTGACCGTGTTCGACGCTTCGGTCGGCGGACTGGGCGGCTGCCCGTTCGCGCCGGGCGCGACCGGAAACGTTGCGACCGAAGACCTTGTCTATCTGTTCGATGATGCGGGCGTGCACACCGGCATCGATCTGAGGAAACTGGTGGATGTGGCGTACTGGATCAGCGCGCAACTCGACCGCCCGGTCGCGTCGCGCGTGGCCCGTGCCTTCAACTCAAGACGACCCACATGATTGCTTCACCCTGTACCGGCGTTTGCCAGCTTGATCCCGCCACGGCGCTCTGCCTGGGCTGCCTGCGCTCGCGCGATGAAATCGCCTGCTGGGGCTCGACAACCGACAACCAGCGCCTGCAGATCCTGGCCAACATCGGTCGGCGCGAAGCGGCCGGGCACCTGCGGATCACACCGACGGATGGCCCGTGAGCGATTCAACCCGATTTCAGTTTGCGCGGGCTGACAGCCGGCGCTGCCGGTGCCGGCTCGGCGGGCGCGGGATACTCGCGGGCCAGCGGATCACTCTGCACCGGTTCGGTGCGCGGCCCCGCACGATCCGCATCCCGTTCGGAACGCCGCCTGTTGGCCTGACTGCGCTGAAGTCTGAGGTATCGCATGCCGGGCTCCTTCGATGTGGAAGTGCAGCGGGCGGAAATCCGGACACGGTGTGGCGACACGTCAGACCTTGCAGAAAATCGCCTGTGACGCCCCTGTCTGGATCATCATGGACGGCCGGTGGCGGACGGTCGAACAAGGGGTCCGGCGCAGGCCCGAACTTCAAGCGTAGATTGCGGCCGGTCAGAGTCAAGCATGTTGCATGCATGAACATCCATTTGCAGGGTGAATCAAGGTGAATGAATTGCGGCGCGGCGCCATGCGCCTCGTACTGATCAGCGGCATGTCCGGTTCCGGCAAGAGCGTGGCGCTCAATGTGCTGGAAGATGGCGGCTTCTTCTGTGTCGACAACCTGCCGGCGCCGCTGCTGCCGCAGCTGGTCGGACATCTGCGCGAGGCCGGCTACACCCGGGTTGCCATCGCCGTGGACGTGCGTTCGGGCAAGAGCATGGAAGCGTTGCCGCCGATGATGGGGGTGCTGCGCAACGGCACCCAGTTGCAGACGCTGTTTCTCGACGCGCGCGACGCCACGCTGATCGCGCGCTTTTCCGAAACACGCCGCCGCCATCCGCTGGGCGACGACCAGACCTCGCTCGGCGAGGCGATCCGGCGCGAACGCGAGCTGCTGGCGCCGATCGTCGAACTGGGTCATCGCATCGACACCAGTGACCTGCAGGCCTCGGTATTGCGCAAGTGGGTGCGCGATGTCGTCGAAGTCGACGAAGCGACCGGGCTGACGTTGATGTTCGAGTCGTTCGGCTTCAAGCACGGCATCCCGCTCGACGCCGATCTGGTGTTCGACGTGCGCTGCCTGCCCAATCCGTATTACGACGTCGTGCTGCGACCGCAGAGCGGGCAGGACAAGCCGGTGATCGATTTCCTGGAAGGTCACGCAGAGGTGATCCGCATGCGCGACGACATCGCGCGCTTCGTGCGCGACTGGCTGCCCTGCTATGTGAAGGACAGCCGCAGCTATCTCACCGTGGCCATCGGCTGCACCGGCGGTCAGCATCGCTCCGTGTATATGGCGCAGTGGCTGGCCGAGCACTTCCGCAGCGCGGCGCGCGTACTGGTGCGCCACCGCTCGCTGGCTTCGGCTCATAAATGAAGGCAGTGCGGCCAGGCGACTGGCTGGTCATCGCCGCCGGCCTGCTCGCCACCGCGGCGACTGCGGCCGCGCAATGGGGCCGCAGCGCACCGGCCCTGGCACAGGTCAGGCTGGACGGGCGCATCGTGGCCGAACTGCCGCTGACCGGCACGCATCGCGTCGCCCTGGACGGCGCCCTCGCCGCGCTTGGCCAGACGGTGATCGAAGTCGAACCCGGCCGGGCGCGCATCGCCGCCGACCCGGGCCCGCGTCAGTACTGCGTGCACCAGGGCTGGCTGACCCGCACCGGCAGCGTCGCGGTGTGCGCGCCCAGCCACATATCGCTGCAGCTGGTCGGCCCGGACGGTGCGCATGACACGGTGGCATTCTGATGTCGCCAGCCGCCCCGACGCTGCAGGTCGAGCCCAGCGCACGCGACCGCCGGCTGGCGCGTTACGCGGCGGCTGCAATCGCCGCGTCACTGGTCGAAGCGGCGATTCCGAGTCCGCTGCCGGGCGTCAAGCCCGGTCTGGCGAACATCGTCATCCTGATCGTGCTGGCGCGCCACGGCTGGCGCGACGCGGCCTGGGTAAGCGTGCTGCGGGTGGTCGCCGGCAGCCTGCTCGCCGGCCAGTTCCTCGCGCCCGGCTTCTTTCTGGCGGGCGCCGGCGCGCTGGCCAGTCTGGCGGTACTGGGCGCGCTGCAGGCGGTGTCCTGGCGCTGGCTCGGCCCGGTCGGCCGCTCGGTCGCCGCGGCGTTCGCCCATATCGGCGCGCAACTTCTGCTGGCGCGCCTGTGGCTGGTGCCGCATGACGGCCTGTTCAATCTGGCGCCGGTGTTCTTCGGCGCCGCGCTGCTGTTCGGCATCCTCAACGGCATCGTCGCCGCGCGGCTGATGCAGGAGAAAGCATGATGCGTACGTTCCCCGCTGCACCGCCGACCGTCCTCGTCGCGCTGACCGGCGCCTCCGGCATGCCGTACGGCCTGCGCCTGATCGAATGCCTGCTCGGCGCCGGCTGCAAGGTGTGGCTGGTCTATTCGCAAGTGGCGCAGATCGTGGCCCGGCAGGAGATGGATCTGCTGCTGCCAGCCAATCCTGCGCAGGCCGCACGCGAACTGTCCGGGCGTTTCAATGCGCCGCCCGGCCTGCTCGAAGTGTTCGGCCGCGAGGACTGGAACTGCCCGCCGGCCTCCGGTTCGAACCCGCCCGACGCCATGGTGGTGTGCCCGTGCTCGATGGGTACGCTGGCGGCGATCGCCCACGGCCTGGCGTCGAGCCTGATCGAGCGCGCCGCCGACGTGGTGATGAAGGAACGCCGGCAGCTCATCCTGGTGCCGCGTGAAACGCCCTTTTCCACACTGCACCTGGAGAACATGCTGAGCCTGTCGCGCAACGGCGCGGTCATCCTGCCGCCGTCGCCCGGCTTCTATCATCAGCCCCGGGGCATCGACGACCTGGTCGATTTCGTCGTGGCGCGCGTGCTCGATCAGCTGCGTGTGCCGCACGATCTGGTGCCGCGCTGGGGCGACGCGCCAACGGAGTGAAGCGCCCGGGGCGCTGTCACACGCCTGACATGGAAATGAAACAAGCTGCAGGGCTTGTTCGGTTGCCCCCAGTCGGCGACCGGGCACCACGGGAGCGAGCATATGAAAATGGACAGCCAGACGCTGGATGGCGACATCACCCTGATCCGGCTGGACGGCCGGCTCGACATCGAAGGCGCGCAGACGCTGGACCAGCCCTTCACCTATCTGACCAGCACGCACCCGGCGAAGATCGCGGTCGACCTGTCGGACGTCAGTTTCGTCGCCTCGATCGGCATCCGGACGCTGCTTTCCGGCGCGCGCGGCCAGGCCTCGCGCGGCGGCAGACTGGTGCTGTTCGGTGCCCAGCCGATGGTGCTGCGTGTGCTGCAGACCGCCGGTGTCGACCAGTTGCTCACCTTGTGTACCGATCTCGACACGGCGCGCGCGGCGCTCGACGCCTGAGCCCGCTCGGCATGCCTGCACGGGGCGCCGATGCATAGCGCCCATGCGCGCCGCAGCCTGCGGCTGATCAACGACAGCGGCGCGATTTCCGCCGCCAGCGCCTGGCTGCGCACGCTGGGCGACAGTTTCGAGCTGGGCAGCGAACTCACGTTCCGGCTCGATCTGTGCGTGTCGGAGCTGGTGGCCAACATCGTCAGCTACGCCTTCGAGGACGAGGCGCCGCACACGCTGGCACTCGATCTCATCCTCGAACCGCAGTCGGTCAAGCTGGTCATTGCCGACGATGGCTGCGAATTCGACCCGCTCGCGCTGCCCGATCCGGTCGCTCCGGCCACGCTGGAAGAGGCGAGCGTGGGCGGTCTCGGCGTGCATCTGGTGCGCCAGTTTGCCGATCAGGTCAGCTACGAGCGCGTCGGCGCGCGCAACCAGCTGACGCTCGCATGGACCCGACCCGGCCGCGCCGGACCGGCGCAGGGTCGGGCACCGATCCGCCGCGGCATCGAACGCCGGCGCCGCCCGGCCCCAGCCTTCCCGCTGACCGCCGGCGATGGCGCGCGCATTGCCGCGGATCGGCGCAGCGGTAGCGAACGGCGGGCACTCGGTTTCATTTCCCGCATCGAACTGTTCCGCGAAGTGCCGTACGCCCTGATCGAAGGTCTGCTCGCGCACTGCCCGCAGCGCGATTACCCCGACGAGTACGTCGTGCTGGCGCCCGGCGTATCGAACGAGCACGTGGCGCTGGTGCTGACCGGCCGGCTGCGCGTGCATCTGGATACGCCGCAGGGCGGCGATTACAGCGTGATCGCGGCGGGCGAGTGTGCCGGCGAACTGTCCATCATCGACGGCGAACCCGCCTCGGCCTGGGTGGTGGCCGAGCCCGGCACCCGTCTGCTGCTGATCGACGCCCACCAGTTCTTTTCCGATCTGCTGCCGCTGCCGCGCGTCGCGCGCAATCTGCTCGGCATGATGGCGGCGCGCATGCGCAAGACGAATCAGCAGGTGATCGACCGCGTACGAAACTCCATGCTGCTCGACCGGCTGCAGTCGGAAATGCGCACCGCGCAGGAAATCCAGACCGGCATGCTGCCGATGCGCTCGCCGCTGTTCCCCGAGCACTTCGAAATCGAGTGCGAAGCGAGCATCCAGCAGGCGCGCGAAGTGGGCGGCGATTTTTTCGATGCCTTCTTCATCGACGAGAAGCGCCTGTTCGTTGCCATCGGCGACGTGTGCGGCAAGGGCATGCCGGCCGCGCTGCTGATGATGCGCACGCTGACCACGCTGCGCTCGGAAGCGGGCCGCAAGCAGGGCCAGAAGGGCCATCTCGAACGGGTGATGGAACGCATCAACCGCAAGCTGGCGCTGAACAACGACCGCCTGCTGTTCGCCAGCCTGTTCATCGGCCTGCTGGACACCGGCAACGGCAGCTTCCGCTTTGCCAATGCCGGCCACATGCGGCCGGTCATCGCGCGCCAGGGCGAACCGGCTTCGCTGCTCAAGGTACCGCGCAACCCGATCGCCGGCATCGATCCGGCGATCGACTATGCGCTCGGCGAAACCCGGCTGGCGCGCGGCGACCTGCTGCTGCTGTATACCGATGGCGTGACCGAGGCGGAGAACGAAGCCGCCGAGCAATTCGGCGAAGCGCGCCTGCTCGCCGCCGTCACCGGCGCAGCGCGCGGCAGCGCACTGCAGACCATAGGCGCGGTGCGCGACGCCACGCGCGCATTCTGCGGCGCGCACGCCCAGGCCGACGACATCACGCTGCTGGCGCTGCGCTTTCTCGGACAGCCCTGAAGGTCGCCGCTGTAACCGTCGTGTCGCCGCTGCGTCATATCGCCTGAACACTGCGCACCTATCGTGAAGATGACCCTTCACGGAGACCGCCTGCATGCTTCAGGTCGATACCGCACGCGAGCGGCGTGCCCAGCGCAATCTCAGCGTCACGCTGGCCAATTGCGAATCCGAAATCCTCGCGGCGCAGAAACTGCGCTGGCGCGTATTTGCCGAGGAACTCGGCGCGCGCCTCGACACGCCGACGCACGGCGTGGACAGCGACCGCTTCGATCCGCACTGCGACCACCTCATCGTGCGCGATGACGACAACGGCCGCATCGTCGGCTGCTACCGCATCCTGGCGCCCGACGCGGCACGTCGCACCGGCGGCTACTACTCGGAAACCGAATTCGACCTCGGGCGGCTCGATCACCTGCGCTCGCAGATCGTCGAGATCGGCCGCTCCTGCATCGACCCGGACTACCGCAGCAACGCCGCGGTGATCGCGCTGCTGTGGTCCGGCCTCGCGCGCTATCTGCTCGACGGCGGCTACCAGTACCTGATCGGCTGCGCCAGCATCAGCATGGCTGACGGCGGTCACAACGCGGCAGCGATCTTCAACAGCCTGAGCGAGCGCATGGCGCCGCCCGAGTACCGCGTGTTCCCCAAGGTACGCCTGCCGCTGGAACGACTGACACCGCATCCGGCCTGCGTCGTGCCGCCGCTGGTCAAGGGCTACCTGCGCGCCGGTGCCGACGTGTGCGGCGAACCGGCCTGGGACCCGGACTTCAATACGGCCGATCTGCCGCTGCTGCTCACCCTGTCGCGGCTCGATGCGCGCTATGCCAGGCACTTCGTGCAGCGCGCTGCCTGAGCCGGGCACCGTCGTCGAACCATCGGGCAAGCCATCAGGCAGAATGCGAGGACACGCGCCATGTCACTGATCGATATCTCGGCCGACTTTTTCGACGCATCCGCCTTGACCTTCGAAAGCCCGCCCGCCCGTCAGCCCGTCAGCAACGCCTCCGACCGCGGCCTGCGCGCCGGGCTGCGCATGAGCTGGCGCATTTCACGTCTCGCCGTGCATCTGGCCGACGGCTGCGCACGCGTGGCGCTGATCTATCCGCTGGTGTCGGCGCGCACGCAACGCAAGATCAAGGCGCAGTGGTCACGCCGCCTGCTGCGCGTGCTCGGCGTCGACCTGCAGGCCGGCGGACCTTTGCCGCGTCCGGGCCAGTTGCTGGTGAGCAATCACATTTCGTGGGTGGACGTGTTCGTCATCAATGCGATTTCGCCGCTCGGCTTCGTCTGCAAGGACGAAATCCGCAGCTGGCCGGTACTGGGCTGGCTGGTCGCGCGCAACGAAACGGTGTTCATCCGGCGCACCAGCCGCAACTCCGCGGCAGAGGTGCGCAACACGCTGGTCAGCGCGTTGAGCTGCGGCCGCAGCGTCATGGTGTTTCCGGAAGGCACGACGACCGACGGGCGCAGCGTGCTGCCGTTTCGCGCCGCGATGTTCCAGGCGGCGATCGACGCCGGCCGCGCGGTCAAGCCGGTCCGCCTGCGCTATCTGGACGCGCACGGCGAGCTGTCCGAAGCCGCCCTGTACATCGGCGACACCACCTTCTGGCAGTCGGTGTGCCGGCTCGCGCGCGCACCGCGCACCGTGGCACAGGTCGAATTGCTGCCGTCGCTGCCCACGCACGGCCATACACGCCAGCATCTGGCCCGCACCACGCACGCCACGGTGTCCGGCCTCGAAGTCCCGGGCGCTGACAGCGATCCGGCCGAACCCGCAAACTGACGCTCGGGCGGGCGCCGTGAGGCGGCGCCCGGTCTATACTCGGCTCGCCTGCCAGAACGGATGACCGGTCGGTCGTCGGGCAGCGCCGGAGCCAGCCGTTGAAGATCTTCCTGTCCTACGCGTCGGAAATCCGCACGCGTGCCGAAGGCGTGAATGCCGCGCTGCAAGCCGCCGGACACGACGTATTCTTCGACCGCGAAGACCTGCCGGCCGGTCTGAACTACGACGACCGCATCCGAAGTGCCATCGAAAGCAGCGACCTGTTTGTGTTCCTGCTGTCGCCGGCAGCGGTTGCCGAAGGCCACTACACCCGCACCGAACTGAAGATCGCCCGCCGCCGCTGGCCGGACCCGGCCGGCCACGTGCTGCCGGTGATGGTGGACGCGACGCCGTTCAGCGCCCTGCCGCCCTACCTGGGTTCGGTCACCGTACTGGTGCCGGAAGGCAATCTGGCGGCCGAGGTCGTGCTGGCGGTGGCCGATATCGAGCGGCTGCCGTCCCCTGCGCCGGCCGACCCCGCGGACGCGGTCCCGCCCCCGCCCGACATGCCCGACGCCGCACCCACCTATGCCTCGCTGAAGGTGCGCTTTTCCTATGCCGAGGCCGGCCGCTACACGGTGGACATCAACAGCCCGCCGGCGGCCGACGGATTCAGCGGCGACTGTGCGATCGACGCACCGGCAATCGAGGACGCGATGCGCGGCGCACCGGTTGGCGACACCCTGCGGCGCCCCCCCGGCGCACTGGCCCACAATGGCCTGCCCACGGCCGCTCAGGCGCGCGACGCCGGCACCCTGCTGTACAAGGCCCTGTTCGGACCGACCCTGCGACCGGGCATCGAGAACAGCCTGCGCGGCATCGATCCTCAGCAGGGCAAGGGCCTGCGCTTCGTCATCGACACCACCGACACGCCGGAACTGGGTCGCCTGCCCTGGGAATTCCTGTACAGCCCGGAGAAGGACGACTTCCTGTTCTCCGACCGGATGAAACCGGTGGTGCGCTGGCTCGACGTCGACGAACCCACGCCGACGCTGAGCATTTCGCCGCCGCTGCGCGTGCTCATCGCATTCGCCGCTCCGGGCGGTCTGGCGCCCTTGAGCATCGGCGACGAACTGGCGCGGCTCGACCAGGCGCTCGCGCCGCTGACCAAGCGCGGCCTGATCGGCATCACGCGGCTGGAGAACGCGACCCTCGAGCGGCTCGACGAAGCGCTGCTGACGGTGCGCCCGCACGTGCTGCATTTCATCGGTCACGGCGACTTCAACGGCGGCGACGGTCTGCTGCTGCTGGAAAGCGACACACCGGACCGCGCCCCGGACCCGCTGACCGGACGCCGGCTCGGCGTGCTGTTGCGCAATCATCTGGCCAATCTGCGGCTGGTGTTCCTGAACAGCTGCATGGGTGGCGCGGTATCGCCGGTCGACCCGTTCGGCGGCATCGCGCAGACGCTGATTCGGCGCGGCGTGCCGGCGGTGATCGCGATGCAGTTCGCGATTCCGGACAAGGCCGCGGTCGAACTGTCGCGCCACTTCTATCGCTACCTGGCCGCCGGCCAGCCGGTGGATGCCGCGCTCACGTCGGCACGCGCCTTCCTGTTCGCCCGCGGGCACGAGGTCGAGTGGGGCGCACCGGCGTTGCATATGCGCTCGCCGGACGGACGGCTGTTCTCGATTGCCGCCCCCGCGGTTGTTCCAGCTGCCCCCGCCCCCGCCGTTGTTCCACCCGCCATCCCGGTGGCCCTGCCCGCCGCCGAACCGGAGGCGGCCGGCCGTCAGCCCGCCGCGCCAGCCCCCGCTGCGCCGACCGTCGCGCCCGGACGTGCGCCACCCGCGCCGGCCCCCGAGCCGGAGTCTGCACCCGCCGCGGCGACGGCACCGACCGCCGCACGTTCGTCCCGGATCCTGCTGTACGGTGCGCTCGTCATGCTGGCGCTGCTGGCCATCGGCGTCGTACTGCTGACCTTCAGCGCGTCCGAAGATGCGCCCTCTTCCGGCGAGCTCGCCGGCACGGCGCCGGCGGCCCAACAGGCAGCCCAACCCGAAACAACAGAGAAGCGCGCCCGCCGCGCAGTGGCCCAGGCGATCGCGCAGCTGCAAGCCGGCAACGATGTCGCCGCGGCCGCCACACTGCAGGAACTGCTGCAGCGCGATCCGGGTGCGCTCGAACCGGCGTGGCTCGGTGCGGACGCACAGCGCCTGAGTGCGCTGCTGCGGGACGCCTCGCAGCGTGCCGCCGACCCGGCGCTGGCCATGCTGTTTGCGCAACTGTCCGGCTCGGTGGGCAATGTGGCCGCCAGTGCGGGTGAGCCGCCCGATGCCGCCGTCGGATCCGAGATCGAACCGGCCGCGGGCGCCTTCCAGGGCGAAGCGCTGTACACGGTGCGCCGCGGCGACACGCTGGAGGGCATCGCGAAGCGGCTGCTCGGTGACGCGCGGGAATGGACGTTCATTCTCGACCGGCACAATGCCGCCAGTACGGTTGTGCCCGGACTGCGTCTGATCAATGACCCGGATTTCCTGCTGGCCGGTGAGTATCTGGCCGTGCCGGTGACCGAAGACGACGCCGGCCTGCCCGGATGGCCTTACCACGTGCAGCCCGGCGATACCCTGTGGGGCATCGCAACTCGCATGTACGGCCAGGGTCGGCTCTGGCCGCGCATCGCGGACGCCAACGCCGACCGGGTGCCCGACCCCTCCCGTCTTCAGCCCGGCCTGCTGCTGTTCGTCCCCGCCCCTGCGCGCTGAGCCCGTCACCCCCCGTTGACCCCGATCAAGGGCCGGACACCGCGTGCGCGTACTGTGGAACTGACGCGCAACATCCATGCTGCGCGCGGCTTTCAGGGGGGAAATTGATGATCCAGTACGTCACGGGCGACATTCTGCTGAGCCAGGCTCAGGTCATTGCGCACGGTATCGCGCCGCAGGAACACTTTGACCACGGTCTCGCGCTGGCGCTGCGCGAACGCTGGCCGTCGATGGCGCGCGACTATCGACACGCGCAGCGCGGCCAGCATCTGGATGCCGGCACCGTATGGTCCTGGGCCGGCGTGGACAGCGACGGCAGCACGCGCACCATCCTCAATCTGCTGACACAGAAGATGGTGGGTGAGGGTCCGGCCGCACGACCCGGCAAGGCCACGCTGGAATCGGTCAACCATGCGCTGAAGGCGCTGGCGCGCTATGCCGGCTCCACCGGTGTCACCAGCATCGCACTGCCACGACTGGCCACGGGTGTCGGCGGGATGGACTGGGCGGACGTGAAGCCGCTGGTCGAACAGCATCTGAGCCCGCTGGGCGTTCCCGTCATCGTCTACGAGACCTATCACCCGGGCGTGGCTGCAAACGAACGACTGACCTAGCGGAACGCCGGGGTCTGCTGGCTCGGGGATCTGTTGGCCGGGAGGTTTCCCCGCCCTAGAGCCGGTCGAGGTTGTCCAGCATCGCAGCCGCGCGGATGCGGAGTGCGCTGCGCTCCGCATCGCCGATGCGCTGCAGATTCTTCACCATCAGCGCGGTGCGCGGATTGCCGGCGAAGGCCGCCTCATGGCGATCGAGGAAATGCCAGTACAGCGTGGTGACCGGACAGGCGCGCTCGCCGGTGCGTTCGGTCGGCTTGTAGCGGCAGCCGTCGCAGTAATTGCTCATGCGCTGGATGTAGGCGCCGCTCGCCACATAAGGCTTGCTGGTGAAGCGGCCGCCATTGGCATAGAGGGTCATGCCGGCGACGTTCGGCAATTCCACCCACTCGACCGCATCGACATACACCGCCAGATACCAGTCCTCGACCTGCTGCGGTTCGATCTCCGCCAGCAGCGCGAACTGGCCGGTCACCATCAGCCGCTGGATGTGATGTGCGTAGCCATACTGCAGCGTCTGGCCGACGGCGGCGCGCATGCACTGCATGTGCGTGTCGCCGGTCCAGTACCAGCGAGGCAGTGCGCGCATGTGGCCGAAATGGTTGGCGGCGCGCAGACCGGGCATGTCGAGCCAGTACATGCCGCGGATGAATTCGCGCCAGCCCAGCACCTGGCGCACGAAGCCCTCGACCGACTGCAGGGGCAGCCGGTGCAGGCGCATCGCCTCGACCGCCGCCGCGATCACTTCGCGCGGGTTGATCAGCTTCAGGTTCAACGCCGCGCTGATGCGGGCGTGCCAGAGCCAGGGCTGGCCGGTCCACATCGCGTCCTGATGGTGACCGAACAGTTCGAGCCGGTGTTCGACGAAATCGGCGAGCGCGGCAAGGGCATCGGCGCGGGTGACCGGCCAGTCGAACGCTGCGGTGGAGCCGGGGTGATCGGCAAAGCACGATTCGACCAGATCGATCACGCCGCGCGTCACATCATCGGGCGCAAAGGCGAGCGGTGGCGGCACGAGACCCGGGCCGCGCTTGCCGAAACCTGCCCGATTGTCGGCGTCGAAATTCCAGCGCCCGCCCGCCGGCTCGCCGCCCTCCATCAGCACGGCGTGGCGTTCGCGCATGTGCCGGTAGAAGAACTCCATGCGCGGCTGCTTGTACTTGCGCGCCCAGTCGGCGAAACCCTGGCGCGACATCATGAAGTGCAGGTCGTCGCGCACATCGAGCGTCATTCCGCTGTCGGAACACCGCACACGGATCGCCTGCTCCAGCCGCCACTCGCCCGGCTCGACCAGCACCAGCTTGCGCGGACGATGCTGCGCGAGGCGCGCCGCGAGGATGTCGACCAGCACCGCGTCGTCGTCGTCGCCCAACGCGCGGTAATCCACCGTCCAGCCGCGTGCGCGAAGGTCCTGCGCGAAGTGCCGCATGGCCGACAGGAACAGCGCGCTGCGCGCCTTGTGGCTCCAGACGTGGGTCGATTCGCCGGCCGCCTCGATCATCAGCACGGCATCGCACGCCGGATCGAAACCTTCGAAGGCGGCGGACTCCGCATCGAGCTGGTCGCCCAGCACGAGTACCAGATGGCGCAGTTCAGCCATGCGGCACGCCCTTGCGACGGCAGGCGTCGGAACAGTACTTCACCTGCTCCCAGTTCTTCGCCCATGACTTGCGCCAGGTCATTTCGCGGCCGCAGGCGACGCACGGCCGGCTGGGCAGAGACTGCTTGTTGCCTTTGAAGTGCAGGGTCATGGCGTGCCGGGAAGAACAGAACGAGACGAAGACCGGTTAAGCCCCGGCGGGTTTCACGACGCAGGGGATTTTTTGCCGTGTGCGGTCACCCACCCGGACGAATTGCGGAAATCCGATACAAATCACAGCTCAAGCTCCAGCCTGAAAAGGCGTTAAAAATGCACGATACCCGCTGAGCGACGATGAAGAACGCCCCCCTACCCGCCAACGAAGTAAAACGTCTGCACGCGCTGCACCGCCTCGACCTTCTGGATACGGAGCCGGAACCCGCGTTCGACGACGTGACGATGCTCGCGGCGCAGATCTGCGGCACGCCGATCGCACTGGTGTCGCTGGTGGATGCCGAGCGGCAGTGGTTCAAGTCGCGTTGCGGACTGCAGGTGTGCGAAACATCGCGCGAGGTGTCGATGTGCGCGCATGCCTTCACCGAACCGGACGGTGTTCTCGTCGTGCCGGATGCAGCGCTCGACGAACGCTTCGCCGACAGCCCGCTGGTGGTCGGCGAACCATACATCCGCTTCTATGGCGGTGTGGTGCTGTGGTCGCCGGACCGGCTGCCGCTGGGCGCGCTGTGTGTGATCGACCATCGGCCGCGTACGCTGGACGCGTCGCAGCAACGCGCACTGAAGGCACTCGCGCGACAGGCCGAGGCGCAGATGCATCTGCGGCTGCGCGTGCGCGAACTGCGCGAAACATCACTCGCGCTGCAGCGCCAGAAATCGCGCCTGATGCAGCAGCACCACGCACTGGAAGAGCGCTGCGAACAACTTGCGGTCGAGGCCCGCGTCGATGCGCTGACCGGGGTCGGCTCGCGGCGCGACGCGGACCATCGACTCGGCGATGAATTCCGCGTCGCTCTCACGCTGAACCTGCCGCTGTCGGTCGCACTGATCGATATCGACCGCTTCAAGCAGGTGAACGACACCTACGGCCACGCACGGGGCGACGAAATGCTGCGTCAGGTCGCACGAAAGCTGGCGTCGGAATTGCGCAGCGACGACTATCTCGCGCGTTTCGGCGGAGAGGAATTCGTCGTCATGCTGCCCAACACGCCGGCCGAACTGGCGCGGAAGATTTCCGAGCGCCTGCGCCTTGCAGTCGAGACAGGACCGTGGCAAGCGCCGGACGAACTGACGGTGAGCATCGGCTTCGCATGCGCCGACGCGCACGCGGACTCGATAGAAACCCTGGTCGCAGCAGCCGACGCCGCGCTCTACCAGGCCAAAGGCAATGGCCGCAACCGGGTGGTGGCGGCAAATGACATGCCAGCCGGCCAGAGCCCACTTCGGGTCGTACGCTGAGCCCTCAATGCAGCCGTGCCTGCATGTCGGATGTGGCGGTCACGCTGCCATCCTGATCGACGCGCAGTGCGTGACGGATGCCCATGCGCACAGCCAGCGCCTGCCAGTGGTCGCGCCCGGCGATGAACAGCGGCTTGCTGTCGGCGTCCGAGCGGGCACCGGCACCGGGCGTCGCGGGAATCAGCACGGTCAGCGACTGCGTGTGGCGCACCGGCTGGCCATCGCGCGGATCGATCAGGTGGCACAGCCGCTCGCCGTCAAGTTCGAAGTAGCGCTGGTAGTCGCCCGAGGTACCGATGGCTTCGCCGTCGCGCAACTCGACGCTGGCCAGCGCCTCGGACTTGCGCGGATGCTGGATGCCGACGCGCCAGGGCTGGTCGCCCTTGCGACCGAGCGCCATCACGTTGCCGCCGATATTGATCAATGCATTGCGCACACCGCGCGCGCGCAGCAGCGCCGCAGCACGGTCGAGCGCGTAACCCTTCGCGTAGCCGCCCAGGTCGAACTGCACGGCCGTGTTGCGGCTGATCAGGCGATGGCCGCCGGCCGGCCCGGCGCCGATGTCGACATCGGCCATGCGCGGTCGCGCCGCGATCAGCGCCGACAGCGTGGCCGCATCGGGCCGCCACGGCAGGAATTCGTCGGCATGGAACCCCCATGCGGCGATCAGCGCACCGGCAGCCGGATTGAACAGGTCTTCGCCGCGCAACGCCGTGGCCTTTGCGTCAGCGAGCAGCTGCGCCATTTCATCGTTGATGTCGGCCGGCGCGCCGGCCTTGATCGCCGCATTGATGCGCGTCAGTTCCGACGGCTGCCAGGCGTGCAGCAGGCGATGCAGGCGGTCGAATTCGCGCAGTACCTCGCCCAGCGCATCACGCGCCTGCGCGCGGTCGACGCCGTAGACGACGACTTCGACCCGGGTACCGAACACGAAGGATTCCTGCCGCTCCACCGGCTCGCGCGCGCAGCCGGTGAGCAGCCCGCACAGCCACAGCAGCGCAACGAAAGCGCTAGCGCGTTGCCGCACGTTCGAGCGCGTCGACGAACATCGCAGCGACATCGAAGCCGGTCTGTTCGGTGATTTCCACGAAGCAGGTCGGGCTGGTGACATTGATTTCGGTGAGCCGGTCGCCGATGACGTCCAGCCCGACCAGCAGCAGGCCGCGCGCGGCGAGCACCGGGCCGAGCGCGCGGGCGATCCGCCAGTCGGCTTCGGACAGCGGCTGCGCCACGCCGCGCCCGCCGACCGCCAGATTGCCGCGCGTCTCACCCGCCTTAGGGATGCGCGCAAGGCAGAACGGCACCGGCTCGCCGTCGATCAGCAGGATGCGCTTGTCGCCCTGCGCGATGTCCGGGATGAAGCGCTGCGCCATCAGCGTGTCGCGGCCGTCGCCGGTCAGCGTTTCGATGATGACGTTGCGGTTCGGGTCATCGGCGCGCACGCGGAAGATGCGCGAGCCGCCCATGCCGTCGAGCGGTTTGAGGATGCTGTCGCGATGCAGGTCGATGAAGGCATTGATCGCCGCCACGTCGCGCGTCACCAGGGTCGGCGTGATCAGCTCGGGAAATTCGCAGATCGACACCTTCTCCGAGTGGTCACGCACCGCGCGCGGATGGTTGAATACGCGCGCCCCGCCGGCGGCGGCACGTTCGAGCATCCAGGTGGCGGTGATGTACTCGAAATCGAACGGCGGGTCCTGACGCATCAGCACGGCGTCGAATTCGCACAGCGCGCGCGTCTCGACACCGGCCGGGCTGTACCAGGGTTTGTCGCCCGGCGCGAGTTCGATGCGCAGGGCGCTCGCCGACAGCTCGCTGCCGGACAGGCTCAGCGCCTCGCGCTGCACGGTCCATATCCCGTGACCGCGCCGCGCCGCCTCGCGCATCATGGCAATGCTGGAATCCTTGACCGGCTTGAGCGCGTCGAGCGGATCGACGATGAAGGCGAATTGCATGATCAGCCGCGCTGTTCCGCTTCGACGGCTTCATCCCGGCCGTCGAGCGGCAGGCCGCGGTCGAGCTCGAGGCTGGCCGCCAGCAGCGCCAGACGCGCCACCACGCCATACGCGTAGAACCGGTTCGGCGGCGCATCCGGCTCGCAGCCTGGATCGGGCATCGTGCAGCAGGATTCGAACGCCAGCGGCTTGAAGTGCATGCCGGGCGCGTTCAGGTTCTCGTCGCGACCGCGCTCGGCATGCACGCGGTAGAAACCCCCGACGACATAGCGGTCCATCATGTACACCACCGGCTCGGCGACGCCGCCGTCCACGGTCTCGAAGGTGGGCACGCCTTCCTGGATCAGCACGGAGCTGACTTCCATGCCTTCCTTGATGACGGCCATCTTGTTGCGCTGCTTGCGGTTCAGACCGACGATTTCGGACGGATCGCGCACCGTCATGATGCCCATGCCGTAGGTGCCGGCATCCGCCTTCACGATGACGAAGGGGTCATGATCGATGCTGTGCTGGGCGTACTTGTCGCGGATGCGCGCCAGCAGCGCGCCGACCCGTGTTGCCAGACACTCTTCGCCGCTGCGCTCATGGAAGTTGATGTCGTGGCAGACATCGAACATCGGATCGATGAGCCAGGGGTCGATGCCCATGACCGACGCAAAGCTGCGCGACACCTCGCTGTAGGCTTCGAAGTGCTGCGACTTGCGACGGGTCGTCCAGCCGGCATGCAGCGGCGGAATGACCGTCTGTTCGCGTACGTCCTTCAGTAGCGCCGGCACGCCGGCCGAGAGGTCGTTGTTGAGCAGGATGGCGCACGGATCAAAACCTTCGACGCCGATGCGCCGGCCGCCCGGCAGGCGGATCAGCGGTTCGAGCAGCAGACTCTGACCGTCGCCGAGGTCCAGCGTGGTCGGCTCGGTGATGTCCGGCAGCACGCTGCCGATGCGTACGTGCAGCCCGGCCAGCTTGAGGATGTGCGCGAGCCGCGCCACATTGCGCAGGTAGAACAGGTTGCGGGTGTGATTTTCGGGCACCAGCAGGAGATTGCGCGCTTCCGGACACAGTTTTTCTATGGCCGTCATCGTCGCCTGCACGCACAGCGGCAGAAAGGCGGCGTTGAGGTTGTTGAAGCCGCCGGGAAACAGATTGGTATCGACCGGCGCCAGCTTGAAGCCGGCGTTGCGCAGATCGACCGACGCATAAAAGGGTGGCGAGTGCTCCAGCCACTGCGACCGGAACCATTGTTCGATGTCGGTCTGGCGTTCCAGGAAACAGCGCTCCAGCGCGAGCAGCGGGCCGGTGAGCGCGGTGGTCAGATGAGGCACCATGGGCGTGGGCGGTCGCGATCCGCATTGAAATTCAGGCCGCGAATTGTACCCCCGCAGCCCCCCGTGTCACCTCCGGACCGCGCCGCCCCGGATGGCCGCCCGGTGCGCTCCGGTACAATCCCGCCTCTTGCGCATCCGCGCGTTCAACTTTCCGTGAGTGCCATGCTGTCCGCTTCCAACATCACCATGCAGTTCGGTGCCAAGCCGCTGTTCGACAACGTCAGCATCAAGTTCGGCGGCGGCTTCCGCTACGGGCTGATCGGCGCCAATGGCGCCGGCAAGTCGACCTTCATGAAGATCCTCGCCGGCGTGCTCGAACCGACCGCCGGCAACGTCGTGCTCGATCCGCACGAGCGCATGGCCTTCCTGCGTCAGGACCAGTTCGCCTTCGAAGACCTGCGGGTGATCGACGTGGTCATGATGGGTCATGCGGAAATGTGGGCCTGCATGCAGGAAAAGGACGCCCTCTACGCGAACCCGGACGCGACCGAAGAGGACTACATGCGGGCCGCCGAACTCGAAGGCGAATTCGCCGAGTACGACGGCTACACCGCCGAGGCGCGCGCCGGCGAGTTGTTGCTCGGTGTCGGCATCCCGACCGAACAGCACACCGGACCGATGCGCGAAGTCGCGCCCGGCTGGAAGCTGCGCGTGCTGCTGTGCCAGGCACTGTTCGCCAACCCGGATGTGCTGCTGCTCGACGAACCGACCAACAACCTCGACATCAACACCATCCGCTGGCTCGAGCATGTGCTGAACGAACGCAACAGCACGATGATCATCATCAGCCACGACCGTCACTTCCTGAACCAGGTGTGCACCCACATGGCGGATCTGGACTACGCGACCATCCGCGTCTACCCGGGCACCTGGGACGACTACATCGAGGCGTCCGCGCAGGCGCGCGAGAGGGTCGCCGCGGCGAACGCCAAGGCGAAGGAACGCGTGGCCGACCTGCAGAGCTTCGTGCGCCGCTTCTCGGCCAATGCCTCCAAGTCCAAGCAGGCCACGTCGCGCCTGAAGATGATCGACAAGATCAAGATCGAGGAATTCAAGCCCAGTTCGCGCCAGTACCCGTGGATACGTTTCGAATACGACCCGAAGGAAAAGCTGCACCGTCAGGCGGTCGAACTTGAGAACGTGGTGTTCGGCTACGAGGGCGGCCCGCAGATCCTGAAGGGCTTCACCGCCACCTTCGACGGCGGCGACCGCGTGGCCATCATCGGCGAGAACGGCGTCGGCAAGACCACCTTCCTCAAGCTGCTGGTGGGCGAACTGACGCCTCAGCACGGCGCGATCAAGTGGGCGGAGAAGGCGAAGCTGGGCTACTTCGCGCAGGACCACTCGGCCGACTTCGACAGCGACCTGAATCTGACCGACTGGATCAGCGGCCATGTGCGCGAGGGCGGCTACGAGGGCGACGACGCGATCACGCTGATCCGCGGCACGCTCGGCCGGCTGCTGTTCGGCGGCGAAGACGTCAAGAAGAAGGTGCGCGTGCTGTCCGGCGGCGAACAGGGGCGCATGATGTTCGGCCGGCTGATGCTGCAGCGGAAGAATGTGCTGCTGCTCGACGAGCCGACCAACCACATGGACATGGAATCGATCGAGTCGCTGAATGCCGGTCTGGACGCTTTCGAAGGCACGCTGTTCTTCGTGTCGCACGATCGCGCCTTCGTGTCGACGCTGGCCACGCGCGTGCTGGAGATGCGTGCGGACGGACAGATCACCGATTACCGCGGCGGCTACGAGGAATACCTCGCCAGCCAGGGCATCGAAGATTGAGATGAAGCCCCCACGCTCACTTCGTTCGCACAGGGTCGGCTTTGCTCAGCCGCCCCGTTCGGCAGGCGCGGCGCATGCGCCGCGAAACCCCTGCCTCACCCCCGCCGAGGGGGCTGCGCTCGCCCTTGGGGCGGCCCTGCGGGCGGCGCAGATGCCCCCACGCTCACTTCGTTCGCACAGGGCCGGCTTTGCTCAGCCGCCCCGTTCGGCAGGCGCGGCGCATGCGCCGCGAAACCCCTTGGCACGAGGACCGGCATTGCGCAGCCGGTCCGTTCAGCCGGCGCGGGGCCGTTTCATGCGTTGTGAGTTGCGCAACGTGCGTTGGAACAACTGAGATGTCCAGCAGCTGCCCGATCTGCGGCGATGCGCCCGGCCATCACTGGCTGTGGCGCGACGAGCGGCTGCGCATCATCGATGCGCGCGATGCCGACCATCCCGCATTCCTGCGCGTGATCTGGAATGCGCACGCGCGCGAAATGACCGACCTGGCCGAAGCCGATCGCCAGCACCTGATGGAGGTCGTGTGGCAGGTCGAGCGCGCCGTGCGCGAAATCGCCCAGCCGGACAAGATCAATCTGGGCAGCCTCGGCAACATGGTGCCGCACCTGCACTGGCACGTCATCGCCCGCTGGCCGGACGACGCGCATTTTCCCGGCTCGGTCTGGAGCGCCAGGCAGCGGGAAAGCGCCGCCCGCCCGCGGATACCCGCTGCGCTGTGGCGGGCCACGCTGCTGGCTCGACTGGGATTGCCGGCGGTTGCCGTGCCGCCCGAGCTGATCGCGGCCTACGAAGCCACGGCGTATGCGGCAGACCTGCCCGGCGGGCCCGCCACGCTGCGCATCGGCACGCCCGAACCACTGCTCGACCACTGGCTGGCCGAGCACGGACAGTCGCGCTGGGCTGTGATTTCAGCTGCCAATCCGTGGTCTTCGCGCTGCGACAAGGAATCCAACCACGTCGCGCATGGCGCACTGCGCGCCCTGCTCGTGCAGCGTGGCCTGCCGGTGTGCGAAGCGATGAACTGGCCGGACGACGGCGTCGCCGGCTGGACCGAACCGGCGCTGCTGTGCGCCGGCCTCAGCCCGGAAGAAGCGATGCGGATCGGGGCGGCGTTCGGACAGAATGCCGTGCTGTGTGGCGAAGCGGGCGAATCGGCACAGATCATGTGGTGCGTACGCCGCAACATCTAGATCCGTTCGCATGTGATGCGTGCGTCACAGGGCTGCTGGGCGGAGTGTGCAGCCGGCGCGTGATGTACGAGTGACGCACCAACAACGCCGACGCTTCAACTCCGGGCCCGGCGGAAGCCGGGGCCGGGTCAGCAGCTGATGCCGCCGTCGACCGTCAGCGTCTGACCGGTGATGAAGCCGGCTTCCTCGCTCAGCAGAAACATCACCAGCGGAGACACGTCGTGCACCGTGCCCAGCCTGCCGAGCGGAGTGCGGTTGATGATCTGCGCGCGCTGGCGCTGCTCCAGCCCGGCCGACATGTCGGTCTCCAGATAGCCGGGTGCGACCGAATTGACCGTGATCTGTCGACGTCCGACCTCACGCGCCAGCGCACGGGTGAGTCCGTCCAGCCCCGCCTTGGATGCCGAATACGCCGCCAGGCCGGTGTATCCGCGCGAGCCGATGATGGAACTGATGTTGATGATCCGTCCGCCACGCCGTGCGCCCAGCATGTGGCGCAGCGCCAGCCGGCTCATGCGCAGCGAACCGAGCAGATTGACCTCGATGATGCGCGTGCTGTCGACGTTCGGCAGCGTGGCCAGAATGCCGTCCTGCGCCACCGCAGCGTTGTTGATCAGGGCATGCACCGTGCGCGGCCCCGCCCATTCGATGACCGCTGCGAAGAAGGCCGCCTCTTCGGCTTCGTCACCGATCGCCGCCGGAACCCAGAGCAGACTGGACGAGCCGTGCTGCTCGATCAGCGCCTGCAGTTCCGGCGTCGGGTGGCGGCTGCATGTCGCGACGGCATATCCCGCCTCGAACAGCCGATGAATGATGGCAAGCCCCAGACCGCGGCTGCCGCCGGTGATCACGACGCACTTCTGTTGCTGATTCATTGGACCCTCTGTTTCTTTCCGCTCGCCGACACGACGATCCGGTCTTTCACGGTCAGCACGCGCGGTACCTTGAAGGCCGGCAGGCGCGAACGCGCATGCCGCTGGATATCAGCACGCGTCGCGTCGACGTTCAAGGACGAATCACTCAGAACGACCTCGGCCACGACGAGCTGACCGGTAATCGGATTGCTCTTGCCGAAGACGCGTGCTTCGGCAACGCCGGCGCACTCGAGCAGTACCGCCTCGACCTCTTCGGGGAACACCTTGGCGCCTCCCACATTGATGACGCTGTCGATGCGCCCCATGAACAGCGTCCGATCGGCGCGCACTTCGACCAGATCGCCGGTACTGAGCCATTCGCCGTCACCTACCGGAGACGGCGGCCCGCCGGAAAGGTAGCCCTGCATCATCCGCGGGCTGCGCACTTCAAGCATGTCACCGTTCAGCCGCAGCTCGATGCCGTCAGTCACCTGGCCAAGCCAGCCCGCCGGGAACCCGGCCTGACCATCCCGGACCGCGAACAGCGCGCCCGCCTCGGTGGACGCGTAGATATGCGCAATGCCGGCGGAGGGATACACCGCGGAAATCCGGTCCAGCGTTGCCTGATCGACCGTCTCACCTCCGAGGGTGACCTGCTTCAGCGGCAATTCAGCCGCGCGACCGCCCAATGCGAGCAGAAAGCCGCGCCAGAACGTCGGTGTGCCGCTGATGTGCGTGGGGCGGGCATCCAGCGCCACCCGCGCAAGGTCGGGCACCGTGGCATGGGTGCATGCGGCAAGTGTTCCCCCGGAAACGAGCGCGGTCAGCAGCACCTGCATGCCGGCGAAGCTGGCAGGGTGATAGGTCAGCAGCCAGACCGCATCTGTGGCGCCGCTCTTCGGCGGCCGGATGCGTCCCAGCAGGCGGTCGAGGCTGTGACGGGCCGCCTTGGGCTGTCCTGTCGTGCCGGAAGTGGTCAGTACCAGATGGAAACCGGTGTCCAGCCTGCGCGCGGATGGCAGAGGCCGGATGGCCAGGGCATCGTCGAACCGCGCAGCAACGTCCCAGTGTGCCCACAGCGACGAATCATCGGGAAGACTGTCACGCAGCAGCAGCAATTCGCAACCGATCGACTGACAGGCGATCATGGTCGCCACGATGTCGCGTACGCGTGCGCTCGCGAGCGCAACGCGGCACCCTGCGAACGGAGCAAGGTCTTCGGTCAGGCGCCGCGCAAGTCGGGCAATCGTGTCCGCTTCGTGCAGCTCTCCGTCCTGCCGGATTCGTAGCAGATCCGGCGACATGGATATCTGCGCAGACACTGTCAGTCGATGTAGAGAGCCGCCAGCTCGTCCACGGTGCGGAACTCGATGAAACCACTCTGGAAGGGATCCTTTCCGAATGTGGCTTCGAGCTGCACCACCAGCGTCGCGAGGTCGAGTGAATCGATCGATATCGGCCCGCCCAGCAATCGGGTGTCGCCAGCGATTTCGGGCAGTGCCTCGCCCCTCTCGAGGAGGATGTTTCCCACGAGGTCGATAATCGTCGATCTAACCTGGTCGATATTCATGATGTGTTCTTGGTGAAGACAAGGCGGGGAAACGCGTCTTGAAAGCGTGCAGTAAGCATCAGCGCCCAGCAGATTGCGGAGTTGGGCGGTGCGGCTAAATATATTATCGGCAGTTCAAGCGCGATGCCGCGCCGCCCGCCAATTTCCAGCACGATGATGCCAACTCTTTCCGGATTCGATGCCGCAAGCCTGTGCGAAAGCCTGCGGGCTCGACTCGAGCAGGACTTCCCGCAGATCATCGAGCAGTGCCCGCCGGATGACTACATCGCTGCGCTGGATTCCATCGAGGGCTATGGCGGTTATCGGGAATTCGGCAACGAAGCGACGCGGATCGCCGGCCGGATCGAGCAGCTCGCGGGTCTGCCGGGCATCGAGCTCTATCATCGGTTCGTCCTTGCGCGACTGATGTCACGGTTCGAACGGGACGGCATCCGGCATGCATTGCCTGCTTCCGTGAAGGATCAGTACCTGATCGAATTCCAGCGCATCGCGAAATTCATGACCGTTGCCCGGCCGGGCACCTACCTGCCCCGGAACGATGGCTTCTGCAAGGACCTCGCGATATGCCGCGGCAAACTGCTGCCCTGCGGCGCACAGCTGGTGGATGTGCGATCCGGTGTTCCGCGGCGCATTCTCGGCGGCGGAGGCCTGGGCCAGGCCATGGCCGGTGCGCATTTCTTCGGCATGCGCACCGGCGGCTTCAGACCCTTTTACGAAATGCACCTCGATCCACGCGCGATGTCCCAGTTTTCGCCCACCGGCTGGGATGCGTGTTACCTCCGCATTGCCGAACTTCTTGAACTGAACCCCGAGATCCGCGGCGTGTTCGGCAGCAGCTGGTGGTTCGACCCCGAAGTGGAGCGGAACAGCCCCACCATCGCCTGGCTGCGGCGTCGCCCGCTGGATGGGGGCGCACGAGTCTTTCGCGCCGGATCCGGTGAATCAGCCGTCAACGATGCGCTGAAGTTCTCGCCGCAACGCAAGGCGCTTTACGACGCAGGCCGCTATGAACCCACGATCTGGTCGATGGTCTGGGCGCGCAGCGATCTTCTGGCGTGGGCGAAGTCGGTCCGCAACCCGATTCAGGGACGCTGACTTGAGCACGCGCCAGCGGGTACTGGGAGCGTGCCGCACACTCGGACTGTTCGCACTTGCGCGCAGACTGACGTCCGGCGGACTGCGCATCTTCTGCTATCACGGCATTTCGCTCGACGACGAGCACGCATTCCAACCCAAGCTCTTCATGCGGGCCGACACGTTTCGCAGCCGGATGGAGCTGCTGGCAAGCCAGGGTTACGTCGTGATGACGCTGGACGATGCACTTGCAGCACTCGATCAGAATCGCCTTCCGCCATTTGCGACGGTCATCACCTTCGATGACGGGTGGCTGGGGACCGGGACGCAGGCAGCCCCCATTCTCGCGCAACTCGGATTTTCTTCGACGCTGTACGTCACGACACACGAAGTGGTCGAGGAGGTACCGGTTCTGAGCGTCGCACTGGCCTACCTGCTGTGGCGCGGTCGCACCGGCCGGATCGATCTTGGCACATGGTTTCCGGACGAGCCGACACATTCCCTGTCATCGGCGCTGCAACGCGAACAGCTAGCGGAACGCCTGAAATTGCGACTGAGGAATGAGGCGCGAAGCGGCGTGTTGGCGGCGCTGGAACGGATCGCCGGCCAGGTGGGGGTCGACTGGCCGCTGTTTGAACGTTCATCGATGATGCGCCTGATGACCTCCAGCCAGCTTGCATCGCTTGAAGAGCAGGGGATGTCACTTGAACTTCACACCCACACCCATCGCATGCCGTCAGACGAGCGCGCAGCCGTGGAAGACGAGATAAGAAAGAACCGCGATGTGCTCGTGCCCATCGCGAAGCGGGAACTGTGCCATTTCTGCTATCCGAGCGGCGAATACGATCCGCGACATTTCGAATGGTTGCGCGCACTGGGCATTCGCAGCGCGACCACCTGCAAGGCAGGATTCACCTACCGGAACACCGAACGCATGGCGCTTCCGCGTTTCCTCGACGGTCAGAACATCTCGACCGTCGAGTTCGAAGCCGAACTGTCGGGCTTTCTCGAAATCATGCGCAGGCTGCGCGGGCTGATCGCGTCCCGGGCGGCCCCGGCCCACTGACCGGGGCTATGGACAGTCAATACCCTTTGGGGCTGTAGCTGGGCCCGCTGTCCGGTGTCTCCGCAGGACGGGTGCGGGCGACGTGCCAGGTGCCGCCCAGACCGTCGCCGCTGGCCTGTCCGGGTTTCACATCGCCGGCGAAGTAGTACAGCGGCTTGCCGCGATGCGCCCATTGCAGGCTGCCATCGTCGCGGCGCAACAGCGGGAAGGCCGGTTTCGCCGAGGCATCGGGCGGCGCGGCATACGGCGGCCACTGCACGGCACACTCATCCTTGCAGGCGCTTGCGCCCGCGCTGTCGCGATCGAACGTGTACAGCACCCGGCCGGCCGGGTCGGTCAGCCGTCCGTCTGCGCCCTCGACCGGCTGCGCCAGCGCTGTCGGGCTGCTCGCCAAAATGACGATGCACAGCATGCCTCTCGATAACATGTCGATCTCCCGGTCAGTGACTGGGCGCAGGCACGCGTGCCTGCGCGGGTTGCGATGCCGCGATCGGTCAAAAAAAGCGCGCGATCAACGCGGGTGCGCGCACGCAAACAGCGGCACGCACATAGAATCAGGTATCGGTATCCGCTGCAAGATCGCAATGCACCCGTTCGCCCTGCCTGCCACCGCACTGACGCACCCGCCCGAGCTCGCCACGGCCCGGGCGGCGCGCGACTGGCTGCTGCAGCTCGACGGCACTCAGCCGCTGAATGCGCAGGCCAGCCTGCTCGGCCAGATCAACCTGCTGAACCGGTATCGCATGACCGCGGGCGAGCGATTGCGCGTGATCGAAGAGTTGCGCGATGCCGTGCTGCACGCGCAAGCCGGCGCGTCGAGCCGCTTTGCAGGGCGGCCGCTGCCGCTGTCGGGCGGCGAGCGCGCCGCCTTCGATGCCAATCAGGCGATGTGGGATGCGCTGGCGACATCGTACCTGCATTGCCTCGCCGCCGCGCTCGATGGCGACGGTGGCGTCGCCGGGCAGGTCGGACTGATCGCACACCGCGCGCTGAGCGCGCTGTCGCAGATGCAGCTCGACGCACTGCGCGCCGCCCATCTGCCGCCGTCCGGCTACTGGCGGCGCACGCATGCCTGCTACGAGGCGGCGGAAAAGCTCGGGGCGGCCGAACGCAAGATCCAGGACGACACGCTGAACGACGAACGCCCCACCAGCGTGCGCGCCGCCTATGTGCTGTGCGTGCTGATGCACACCGCCAGCCCGTTCGGCCTGACGCACCGCCAGCTGCGCATGCTGCACCGCTGGCTCGGCAAGTGGTCGGGCAAGGTGGCACTGCTCGACAGCGCGATCCACCAGTGTGCGCTGCCGCCACTGATGCTCGACCTGTCGAGCGATGAGGCGATCGCGCGTGCCGCACAGCGTGAGAGCTCGCTGCGCTGGCTGGTGCTGGACGAGTTTTCGCACGGCATCCGCAAACGCCTGGGATTGCTTGCGCAGGGTGAAACGCCGGTCGCGCTGCGTCTGGGCGACGAGCTGAGCCCGGCCCAGGCAGACCGGCTGCTGCGCCATCTGCATACGCACTGCTGCCGCGGCGGCCTGACGCGTGCCGAACCCAGGCGGCCGCTGCAGCAGAACGCATCGGTCGTGGTCGGCATGCTGGCCGTGCAGCAGTTTCTTGGCGGCGGCACCCCGGCGCTCGACGCCGTGCAATCGGCCGGTCCGCCGGTCACCACTGCCACCGGGTATCTGGTGGAGGACTGGCGCATCCTTGATGACAGTGCCACTGGTCTGCGGCTGGGTCGTCGCATCGGCGGCGACGGCATGCGCGTCAGCAACGGCATGCTGCTGGCGGTACGGCCGGACAATGCCCCGCAGTTCATGCTTGCCCACATCTGCTGGGTCATGGCAAACGGCATCGAACTGCAGATCGGCATCAGCCTGCTTGCCGGCACGCCCCAGCCGGTCGGACTCGCCCGCGCGCCCGACGGCCAGGGCGAACATCAGGGACACGGGCTGCTGATGCCTGCGGTCGAGCGCATCGGCCAGCCGGAATGCGTCGCGCTGCCCTCAGGCTGGTATCGCAAGTCACGCGACATCCTGCTGTCAGGTGATGCAGGCCGGCGGCGTGTACGGCTGGTTGAATCGCTGGAACGCGGCGCCGATTTCGACCTCGCCCGCATCGAGCCGGCAGCATGACCGACGTTCCACCTCTGCCCGGCACGCTGAATTACCGCGACGCTCGCCAGTGCAAGGCATTGATCGCGGAATTGCCGCTGACCAATGTGCCGCGGGTACGCGATACGCTGACCCGGATGCTGTACGGCCTGCGGCAGACGCCACCGCGCAGTCCGGATTACCTCGACGTGCTCGAAGCCATGCGCGCACCGCTGCATTTCCTGCAGGAAAGCCTGGCGGTGCGCTACGGCAGCCGGCCGGTGATTCCGGGCGGCGCCGAAGACCCGGTGCTGCGCCAGGTCGTTGCCCTGTGGCTGGGCATGGCGCAGGCGTATGCGCAGGCGGCCGAGCAGACCGGCGTGCACCCGCTGTCCGATACGCAACTTGCGCTGGTCTGCCAGCGCTGCGTGCTGTATGCCGGCCGGGCGGTGATCGAATATTTCCGGGCCCGGCGGACCATCCCGCGCGGCATGTGGCTCGAACTGCACGGCTACTTCAGCACGGCCGACGAATGGGGATTCGCGACGCAGCCGGTGGCCGACAGCCTGAAGGAAGGCGGCTATCCCCAGAGCGCAGCCGAGTCCTACTGCTGCGTGCTGCTGATCGACCTGTCCAACCCGTATGGCCGCAGCCCGCGCGAGTTCGAATGGGTCTGCCGCTGGGCCGACCAGTACGCGAGCCTGACCGAAATCATGCCGGTGTTCGGCGGCACCGACGCCAAGACCTATGCCATCGACCTGAATCGCGACAACGGCGCCAAGCCGCTGGAGGTCTTCCCCCGTACGCCATCGCTGCGCCGGCTCGGTTCGGCCCGGCTGGCCAGCGAGATCGAGCGCGTCGTGGCGGGGCTCAAACAGGGTCTGTCACCGGAACATCTCGGTCTGGGCGCCGATTGCCATCCTGTTTCGGCAGGCCGCCTGCTGTTGCTGCTTTACAAGCCGTGGTGCCACGCGGCCAATCCGCGCCGCTTCCAGCGGCGGGTCGGCGCGGGCGACATCGATATCGCACTCGGCTTCGAAGCCATGCACTTCCTGATCAGCGGCAGCGAGTTCGTGCAGCCACCACCGGCACGCATCTACAGCCACAGCGACTTCATCGATATCGCCACCTTCGGCGAACGCGCCCACGATGGCGCCGGTCTGGCGGTCAGGCAGGCCAGCGCGCGGGCCCACTATCCGACCCAGCGCTGGGCCATGCTCGACCACAGCGTGATGGGTTATCGCCTGCGCGCGCCACCGGACACCGGCCCGGTCGAGCACGCACAGATCGTTGCCGTGTTCGGCCCGGACGCAGAGCACTGGCGACTCGCGCGCGTGTCCTGGTTGATGGTCGAAGCCGACGCCCGCCTGCTGGTCGGACTGCATGTGCTGCCCGGCACGCCACGTGCCATTGCGATACGGCCTAAGGCCGAAGAGGGCGCGCCGGCCGAGCGCTTCGTTCGCGCCTTCCTGCTGCCGTCCGTACAGGTGATGGGCGAGGAGGCGACACTGGTCCTGCCGCGCGGCTGGTTCCAGCAGGACCGTACGCTGGAAATCTATCTGAACGACAACTTGCTCGGCGTGACGCTTACGCGGCTGAATACCTTCGGCATCAACTACGAACGGGTGGCCTTCAGCGAACTGACTAAGTAGCTGGCTGGGAGGTGGCTGTGGGAGCGGCGGCCTCGCCGCGATCAGTGCCGCGATGGTCGCACTGCAGAATGCGGATCGCGGCGAGGGCGTTGCGGGGTTTCGCCGAACATCGGCCTCGGCCCGCATGGCCGACCGCCGATGCGGGATCTGCCGTGGCTGATCCCTGCAAAACCTAGGCGGCCACCGCCTGCGCCGGCCTCAGTGTGCGCCGGGCCGGAAAGCGAACGGTGAAGCAGCTGCCCTTGCCCGGTTCGCTGACGACATTCAGCGTCGCCTGATGGCGCTCGAGCACATGCTTGACGATGGCAAGGCCCAGGCCGGTGCCGCCGGTTTCGCGCGACCGACCGCGATCGACGCGGTAAAAGCGCTCGGTCAGGCGCGGAATGTGCTGCGCGTCGATGCCGATCCCGTTGTCTTCGACCGAAAACACGCCGCAGCCGTCGACCACCGTCCAGCCCAGTCGCACCCGACCGCCGTCCGGCGTGTAGCGCACCGCGTTGCTGGCCAGATTGCCAAGCGCGCTGCGCAAGTCGCGCGCGCAGCCGGTGAGCGCGCCCGGCGGGCTGTCCAGTTCGAGCAGCACCTCGTGCCGCCCGCCTGACAGCGCACGTGTTTCGATCATCACGATATCGAGCAGATTGCGCATGTCGACCGCCTCTTCCGGCATCGGCGCATCGGTTTCCAGCGCCGACAGCGTCAGCAGGTCGTCAACCAGGCGCTGCATGCGCACCGACTGCTGCTGCGCCATCGCAATGAAAGACAGCGCCTGCTCGTGCGGCAGTTCGGGCAGCGCGTCCTCCAGCGTTTCGAGGAAACCGTGAATCACCGTCAACGGCGTCTTCATTTCGTGGGACACATTGGCAACGAAATCGCGCCGCATCGTTTCGAGCTTTTCGAGTTGCGTGATGTCGCGCGACAGCAGCAGCTTCTGCTCGTCGCCGAAGGCCACCACCCGGATCTGCAGCGTACGGCCCGGCTGGCGCGGCGAAGGCATCGACAGCGGCTCGGCATACTCACCCGATTGCAGGTACCCGGCGAACTCCGGCTGACGCAGCAGGTTCAGCAGCGGACTGCCGATATCGCGTTGCCCGTCGAGTCCGAGATGCTGCTCGGCCATCGGATTGAGCCACTCGATCACCTCGTCGCGCGACATGATCAACGTGCCGTCCGGCATTGCACGGCTGGCTTCGCGCATGCGCTCGAGCCGGCTGCGCAGGTCTTCGCGCAACTGTCGAGCGTTGCGCTCGCGCCTCGCCAGCTTGGCGAACAGGAATTCCCACTGACCGGCGCCATCGGGCAGCGCGGTATCGACAGTCGAGTTGAGCCAGTGGTCGAAGCGGCCGATTTCGTACTGGTCGCGCAGGCTCCCCGCCAGCAGCAGCGCCACCGCCAGCGCCAAACCGAACACGAGCGACCCGGCGATCAACCCGGTCAGCACGCAGGCGCCGACCAGCAGTGCACGCAGCAGGACGCGAAACCAGAACTCACGCATGGCGGGATGATCCGTTCATTTGCGGATTATCGCGCGCTATTCCTTCTGGCAGGACAGTCTGTAGCCGCTGCCGCGCACGGTCTGGATCAGCGCGTCATGGCCGCTCGCTTCAAGCACGCTGCGCAGGCGACGGATATGGACATCGACGGTACGCTCCTCGACGAACACGTGATCGCCCCACACGCTGTCGAGCAGCTGGGCACGCGAATGCACACGCTCGGCGTGCGTCATGAAGAAGTGGAGCAGGCGGAATTCGGTCGGGCCCAGCATGACGGCCGCGCCGCGCGCCGTGACACGATGGGTCGCGGGGTCGAGGCGCAACCCTTCGATCTCGACCGGGTCTTCGGTGGCCTGCGGCTTCTGGCGGCGCAGCACCGCCTTGATGCGGGCAGCCAGTTCGCGCGGCGAAAAAGGCTTGGTGACGTAATCATCGGCACCGGTTTCCAGTCCGGTCACCTTGGACTGTTCGTCACCGCGCGCGGTCAGCATGATGATGGGCACACCGCGCGTACGTTCATCGCTGCGCAACCTGCGTGCAAGATCAATGCCGCTTTGCCCGGGCAACATCCAGTCGAGCAGCACCAGATCGGGCAGTTCGGCCTGCATCAGCCGCAGCGCGGTTTCGGCGTCGAGCGCGCGCAGCGGATCGTGGCCGGTGCGCGTGAGGGTCACGCTGATCAGTTCCTGAATGGACGGTTCGTCCTCGACAACGAGTATGCGGGCCATGACGATGAAGGTCGTTCCGGTGATGGATCGCTGCGAAGTCTATTTCAGTACGATGACGATTTAGTGACAGCACCGGCCGGCTGCATGCGCGTCTGCAGGGCGGTGCGGGCGGACGCGCGGTATCATCATGATCCTTCGCATCGAATGCAGAACATCATGGCCGGTCTGGACAAGGACACCCCGATTCCCACGGAAATAAAAGTGCAGCAGAAATCGAAGCTGATGGACGTCAGTTTCGACAACGGCCGGCACTTCAGCTTCAGCTTCGAGTTTCTTCGCGTGTGCTCGCCATCGGCCGAGGTGCGTGGCCACGGTCCGGGTCAGGAAACGCTGCAGGTCGGCAAGCGCGACATCGACATCACGCGCGTCGAGCCGGTCGGCTCCTATGCGGTGAAGCCGGTGTTTTCCGACGGCCACGACAGCGGTATCTACTCCTGGGACTATCTGTATCTGCTGGGCGAGAACCAGGAAGCACTGTGGTCCGACTATCTGGCCCGCCTCGATGCGGCCGGCGCCAGCCGCGACCCCGCGCTGACGCCGCCGCCCGCAGCCAAGGGCGGTTGCGGCACCGGCGGTTGCGGCCACTCTCACTGAGCGAAGCATGAGCGAACCGTCCACCGATTTCGGATTCGAGCGCGTCGCCGAAGCGGCGAAGGCGAAGCGCGTCTCCAGCGTGTTTTCGTCCGTCGCGCGGCGTTACGACATCATGAACGACCTGATGTCCGGCGGCCTGCACCGCAGCTGGAAGGCCTTCGCCATCCAGATGGCCGGCGTGCGTCCGGGCCAGCGCGTGCTCGACGTGGCCGCCGGCACCGGAGACCTGACCATTGCACATGCCAGGCGTGCCGGCGAAACCGGCGAGGTATGGCACACAGACATCAATCCGGACATGCTGCGCGAAGGCCGTGACCGGCTCACGAATGCCGGCCTGCTGCTGCCCAGCCTGCTGTGTGACGCCGAGAAGCTGCCATTCCCGGACAACCATTTCGATTGCGTCACGGTTGCCTTCGGTCTGCGCAACATGACGCACAAGGATCGCGCGCTGGCCGAGTTCCGGCGCGTGCTCAAGCCGGGCGGCCGCGCGCTGGTGCTGGAGTTTTCGCGCGTTGCCAAGCCGCTGGAGAAGGTGTACGACCTGTATTCGTTCAAGGTCCTGCCCTGGCTGGGCCGGCAGGTGGCGAAGGACGAAGCCAGCTACCGCTATCTGGCCGAATCGATCCGCATGCACCCCGACCAGGACACACTGGCGGGAATGATGCGCGACGCCGGTCTGGGCCGGGTCGAATACTTCAACCTGAATGCCGGTGTGGTCGCGCTGCACCGGGGCTTCAAGCTCTGAACGCCTGCACGCCCGCCGCCACCCGTCGTGAATGAACAGAACCTTCCGCATAGTCCGCGGTCTGTTAGTGTGCTAATTTTTTGGGCGATGGTCCGGAAGCCGGAACGCTGCCGTTTTCACGCCTTACCCGAGGAGACAACAGAATGAAGAAGTTCCTGCTGATGCTTTTTGCCACCGTCGTCGGCTTCGGCGGCATGACCTACGAAGCCGAAGCCAAGCGGCTCGGCGGCAGCAAGTCGTTCGGATCGCAGCGCGATTCGTCGGTGATGAAGCGCGACGCCACCCCGGCGCCGGCACAGAACACATCGTCGGCGACGCAGCAGTCGGGTGCCGCCGCCGCTGGCGCCGCAGCACAGCCTGCCAAGCGTTCGTGGATGGGTCCGCTGGCCGGTCTGGCCGCCGGTATCGGTCTGGCCGCACTGGCGTCGCACCTCGGGTTCGGTGAAGAACTCGCGTCCTTCATGATGATTGCGCTGCTGGTCGTCGGCGCGCTGGTGTTGTGGCGCATGTTCGCCCGACGCAGGTCGGCCGCTCCGCAGCAGGGCATGCAGTACGCGGGGGCAGCCGCCGGACGCCCGGCCTACGCGCCGCCGCAGGCTCAGCCCTTCGACGCACCCGCCGCCGGATCCGCCGCAGCGACCGCAGCGGCAACCGCGCCGGCGCACATTCCCGCCGATTTCGATATGGCCGGTTTCCTGCGCCAGGCCAAGCTGAACTTCGTGCGCCTCCAGGCCGCAAACGACGCCGGCGATGTCGAAGACATCCGCAGCTTCACGACGCCGGAAGTGTTCGCCGAGATTCGCATGCAGATCCAGGAGCGCGGCAGCGAGCCGCAATCCACCGATGTGGTGCAGGTCGAGGCCGTGCTGCTCGATGTCAGCACCGAGGACACGCAGTACGTCGCCAGCGTGCGCTTCTACGGCCTGATCCGCGAACAGGCGGATGCGTCGCCGGAATCGTTCGACGAAGTGTGGCACCTGTCCAAGCCGGTATCGGGCGACCGCGGCTGGCTCATCGCCGGCATCCAGCAGATGGAATGAGCGGGGATGAGCACGCTGCTCGCTGCGACCGCACTGAAGGTGCTGAATCACCTGCTGGCCCAGACGCCGGGCGCGCAGGAGAGATTGTCTGCACATGCCGGCCGTCACGCGCGGCTGGCGGTCGGAGAGGTCGCTGTGGCGTTTGCCATCGCACCTGATGGCACGTTGGCCGTGTCGGCGGAAAGCACTCCGTCCGTCACGCTGCGTCTGCCCGGGGATGCGCTGCTGCGCCTGCCGCACCAGGGTGAGGGCGTACTGCGCGAGGCGCGCATCGAAGGCGACGCTGCACTGGCGGAAACACTCGGACAGGTGCTGCGTTCGCTGCGCTGGGATGCCGCCGAAGACCTCAGCCGCGTGGTCGGCGATGTGGCGGCCGAGCGCATGGTCGGCGGCGCCCGCTCGATGTTGTCCGCCGGCGGCGATCTGGCGAACCGGTTCGCCAGCGCAGGTTCCGAATACGTCGCCGACGAAGCGCAGATGTTGATTCGCCCGGCGGCGTCCGCGGCGTTCGCGTCGGATGTGGACACCCTGCGGGATGATTATTCCCGTCTGCAGAAGCGCATCGAGCTGCTCGAACGCAGCGCTCAGGCAAAGGACTGAGCACGCCACCACGAGGAAAACGCCGCCCGCTGTACGGGTGACATCCGCACGCCGCAACGGGTGCGGCGCCACATGACGTCTTCGGCATCGGTTGCCCACTCGTGTGCGGCACACCAGCGCGCCTCAGCCTCGAACAGGCCCCCGCCGAAATCGCGGCCCGGGTCGCCGGTGCCGCGGGTGTACTCCCCGATCAGCCGGGCAGTCAGTGTCCCGTGACGACGCCACAGCGCGTCAATCCAGTCCGTCGGGAGGATGCCGGCCTCCCGGTGCAGCGTGGCGAGCGCTGCCGAACCGGCGGAGCCGGACCCGGGGAGGTCCCGGTCAGCGGTCGATGACCGGGTGGCGTGGCCGAGCGGGCCATTCAGCAGATCAACGGCCGTCTCGGCAAGTCGTCTGTAAGTCGTGAGCTTTCCGCCCTGCACGGTGAGCCAGGCGCGCTGGCCATCCGGTGTGTCCAGCGACAGTCGATACTCCCGGCTCGCCGTACGGGCATCCCGTCCATCCCCACCGATCAGCGGTCTCATGCCGCTGAACGCCCACTGGATGTCATCGGTGTGCAGGCGCCGCCCGAAGGCGCGCTGGATTGCCGACAGCAGGTATTCGAGTTCTGCGGCGGTTGCACCTGATGCGGACGGAGAATCGAGCGCCGTTTCGGTCGTACCGACCAGATGCGAATGCGTGTCCCATGGAATGACGAACACCACGCGCCGATCGGGCTGTTGCAGCAGCCAGGCATCGTCACCCGCGTGCATCCGTGGCAGCAGAATGTGCGTGCCCTGCACCAGCCGCACCGGCGGCGGTGGCGCACCGCGCAGTCTTTCCACTTCTGCCACCCACGGTCCGGCGACGTTGACCACGCAGCGCGCGTGAATGTCGCGCCTCCCGGCGCGTCCAGCCAGCGTGCATCGCCAGCCCCCCGCCGGATCGGGGCTCGCCGTGACCAGCGCATGCCGGGGCAACACCTCCGCGCCATGGGTACGGGCATCCATCAGATTGGTCAGTGTCAGGCGGGCGTCGTCGACCCAGAGGTCGAAGTAGGCGTGGGCGCCGGAAACCGGCCGACCGAGTTGGCGAAGCAGAGGAAAGTCCGGCGGCAGCCGTTGCGAAGCCGGCAGACTGTGACGACCGGCAAGCAGGTCGTACAGCCTCAGGCCGATTGCGAGCATCCAGGCTGGACGTTCGCCGGTGTGCGGCACGATGAAGCGCTGCGGACGAACCAGATGGGCCGCAATGCGCCCGAGAATTTCGCGCTCGCGCAGGGATTCGCGCACCAGCCCGAACGCTGCCTGCTCCAGATAGCGGATGCCGCCATGGATCAGCTTCGTGGACGCCGACGAGGTGGCACCGGCAATATCGCCACGGTCGCAGACGACGACCGACAAACCCCGCAACGCGGCGTCGCGCGCAATGCCGGCACCATTGATGCCGGCACCGACGATCAGCAGATCATGCGATGGCGAAGCCATGGTCGGCATTCTGCGCCAGATCAGACGGCTGCCTGAAACGAAAAAGGCAGACCAAAGTCTGCCTTTCCCGTGTCATGCACTGCCGGAGCGCTCAGTGGCGCTTGCGCAGCTTCTGGATCGCCGCGAGTTGGGCGACGGCAGAAGCGAGTTCCGCCTGCGCAGCCGCGTAATCCATCGAGGCGTTGCGGTTCGACAGCGCCTCTTCGGCCTGGCGCTTGGCGTCGAGCGCCTTGGCTTCGTCGAGATCGGAGCCGCGGATCGCGGTATCCGCCAGCACGGTCACCAGACCCGGCTGCACTTCGAGCAGGCCGCCGGCCACGAACACGAACTCTTCGGCGTCCTGGTTCGGCAGCTTGATGCGCACTTCGCCCGGGCGGATGCGCGTGATCAGCGGCGTATGACCGGGCAGGATGCCCAGTTCGCCGCTTTCGCCCGGCAGCACGACGAATTCGGCGAGCCCGGAGAAAATCTTCTCTTCCGCGCTGACCACGTCGACATGTACGGTCTTGGACATAAGTACTCCGTGAATGCTGCCCGTGTGCGGCAGCGGGCGAACCCGTTACCGCACACGCCGGTGCATTACTGCAGGGTTTTCGCCTTTTCGAACGCTTCCTCGATGCCGCCGACCATGTAGAAGGCCTGTTCCGGCAGGTGGTCGCACTCGCCATTGACGATCATGTTGAAGCCCTTGATCGTGTCGGCCAGCGGCACGATCTTGCCCGGCGAACCGGTGAACACTTCAGCCACGTTGAACGGCTGCGACAGGAAACGCTGGATCTTGCGGGCGCGAGCCACTGCCAGCTTGTCTTCCGGCGACAGTTCGTCCATGCCCAGAATGGCGATGATGTCGCGCAATTCCTTGTAGCGCTGCAGCGTCATCTGCACCTTGCGTGCGCAGGCGTAATGCTCTTCGCCCACGACCAGCGGATCAAGCTGGCGCGACGTCGAGTCGAGCGGATCGACCGCCGGGTAGATGCCCAGCGAAGCGATGTCACGCGACAGCACGACGGTGGCGTCCAGATGCTGGAAGGTCGTCGCGGGCGACGGGTCGGTCAAGTCATCCGCAGGCACATACACGGCCTGGATCGACGTGATCGAGCCGACTTTCGTCGAGGTGATGCGTTCCTGCAGGCGACCCATTTCGTCGGCCAGCGTCGGCTGGTAGCCCACGGCAGACGGCATGCGACCGAGCAGCGCGGACACTTCGGTACCGGCCAGCGTGTAGCGGTAGATGTTGTCCACGAAGAACAGGATGTCGCGGCCTTCGTCGCGGAACTTCTCGGCCATGGTCAGGCCGGTCAGCGCCACGCGCAGACGGTTGCCCGGCGGCTCGTTCATCTGGCCGAACACCATCGCGACCTTGTCCAGAACCTTCGACTCTTCCATCTCATGGTAGAAGTCGTTGCCTTCGCGAGTCCGTTCGCCCACACCGGCAAACACTGAAAAGCCGCCGTACGACTTCGCGATGTTGTTGATCAGTTCCATCATGTTCACGGTCTTGCCGACACCGGCGCCACCGAACAGACCCACCTTGCCGCCCTTGGCGAACGGGCAGATCAGGTCGATCACCTTGATGCCCGTGGGCAGCAGGTCGACCGACGGGCTCAGCTCGTCGAACTTCGGGGCCTTCTGGTGGATCGAGCGACGCTCTTCCGTCGGAATCGGGCCGGCTTCGTCGATCGGACGACCCAGCACATCCATGATGCGGCCGAGCGTGGCGCTGCCCACCGGCACGCTGATCGGCGAGCCCGTGTTGGCCACCTTCATGCCGCGGCGCAGACCGTCGCTGGAACCCAGCGCAATCGTACGAACCACGCCGTCGCCCAGCTGCTGCTGGACTTCGAACGTCAAACCCGCTTCGGCGGTGTGCGTGCCATCTGCTTCGTCGAGTGTCAGAGCTTCAAACACTTTCGGTATCGAATCGCGCGGGAACTGGATGTCCACGACTGCGCCAATACACTGAACGATGTTTCCGGTATTCATCGTCTATCCCCAATACAAAAAATCATTGTGCGCGATCAGACTGCAGCGGCGCCGCCGACGATTTCGGACAGCTCCTTCGTGATCGCCGCCTGGCGGGTCTTGTTATAGACCAGCTGCAATTCGCCGATGACATTGCCCGCATTGTCGGAGGCCGCCTTCATGGCCACCATGCGCGCGCTCTGTTCGGACGCCATGTTCTCGGCCACTGACTGATACACCAGCGCCTCGACGTAACGGACGAGCAGTTCGTCAATCACCACCTGCGGGTCCGGCTCGTACAGGTAATCCCACGTGCCCTGCGGCGTACCGAGGCGATCACCGGTCAGCGGCAGAAGTTGTTCCATCACCGGCTCCTGCTTCATCGTGTTGATGAAGCGGGTGAATGACAGATACACCGCGTCGAGCTCGCCGGCCTGGAAGGCGTCGATCATCACCTTGACGGTGCCGATCAGCTTTTCCAGATGCGGCGTGTCGCCCATCTGCGTCGCCTGCGACACCACCTTGGCGCCCATGCGCTGCATGAAACCCAGACCCTTGTTGCCGATGGCGGCAACGCGGATTTCGGTCGAGCCCTTCGCTTCCCATTCCTTCATCGAATTCAGGGCAAGGCGCAGCACATTGGTGTTCATGCCGCCGCACAGACCCTTGTCGGTCGTGACGACGATGATGCCGACGCGCTTGACTTCGCCGACGGTCGCCAGGAACGGATGCTTGTACTCGCTGGCGGTGGCGGCGGACAGATTGGCGGCAAGACGACGGATCGTGTCGGCGTAGGGACGGGCAGCCCGCATCCTGTCCTGCGCCTTGCGCATCTTCGATGCAGCCACCATCTCCATCGCCTTGGTGATCTTCTTCGTGTTTTGCACGCTCTTGATCTTGGTACGGATTTCTTTTCCGCTGGCCATGGTTATCTCCGGTCCGCGCGCTTACGCCCAGCTCTTCTTGAACTCGGCCACCGCGGCAGCGAGCGCCTTTTCCGATTCGCCATCGAGATCCTTGGTGGTCTCGATCTTGTTCATCAGATCAGGGGTCTTCTGCTGCAGGTACTGGTGCAGGGCCGATTCAAAAGCGAGCACGCGCGGCACTTCGACGTCGTCGAAGTAGCCGTTGTTGGCGGCGTACAGCGACACACCCATCTGGGCGACGGACAGCGGCGAGTACTGCGGCTGCTTCATCAGTTCCATCACGCGGCGGCCACGCTCGAGCTGCTTGCGGGTCGCTTCGTCGAGGTCGGATGCAAACTGCGCGAAAGCGGCCAGTTCGCGGTACTGGGCCAGCGCCAGACGCACACCGCCACCCAGCTTCTTGATGATCTTGGTCTGGGCTGCACCACCGACGCGGGACACCGACACGCCCGCGTTGATGGCGGGGCGGATACCGGCGTTGAACAGGTCGGTTTCCAGGAAGATCTGGCCGTCGGTAATCGAAATCACGTTCGTCGGAACGAAGGCGGACACGTCGCCGGCCTGCGTTTCGATGATGGGCAGCGCGGTCAGCGAACCGGTCTTGCCCTTCACTTCACCGTTGGTGAACTTCTCGACGAATTCCGGATTCACGCGGGCGGCGCGCTCGAGCAGACGGCTGTGCAGGTAGAACACGTCGCCCGGGTAGGCTTCGCGACCCGGCGGACGGCGCAGCAGCAGCGAAATCTGACGGTAGGCGACGGCTTGCTTCGACAAGTCGTCATAGACGATCAGCGCATCTTCGCCGCGATCGCGGAAGTATTCGCCCATCGTGCAGCCGGCATACGGTGCGAGGAACTGCATCGCTGCGGAATCGGATGCCGTGGCGGCAACGACGATGGTGTAGGCCATCGCGCCGTACTCTTCCAGCTTGCGCACCACGTTGGCGATGGTCGAGGCCTTCTGGCCGACCGCCACGTAGATGCAGGTCATGTTCTGACCCTTCTGGTTGATGATGGCGTCGATCGCAACCGCGGTCTTGCCGGTCTGGCGGTCGCCGATGATCAGCTCACGCTGGCCGCGGCCGACCGGCACCATCGAGTCGATCGACTTCAGGCCGGTCTGCACCGGCTGCGAAACCGATTGACGTGCGATCACGCCCGGGGCGACCTTTTCGACCTTGTCGGTCAGCTTGGCATCGATCGTGCCCTTGCCGTCGATCGGCTGGCCGAGCGAATTGACCACGCGGCCGATCAGTTCCGGGCCGACCGGCACTTCCAGGATGCGGCCCGTGCACTTGACGGTCTGACCTTCGGAAATGTGTTCGTAGTCACCGAGCACCACCGCGCCGACGGAGTCGCGCTCGAGGTTCAGCGCGAGACCGAACGTGTTGCCTTCGAATTCCAGCATTTCACCCTGCTGCACGTCATCCAGACCATGCACGCGCACGATGCCGTCGGTCACCGAAACCACGGTGCCTTCGGTGCGCGCCTGCGCGGTCAGGTGCAGGTTCTGGATCCGGCTCTTGATCAGGTCGCTGATTTCAGACGGATTGAGGTTCATCAAAAAACTCCTAGTTCTGTAGCGCAGTGGCCATGGCGGCGAGCTTGCCGCGGACCGAGGCGTCGATCACTTCATCACCGACCGCAACCTTCACACCGCCGATCAATTCCGGATCGATGCTCACCCGTGCCTCGAGGCGACGGCCGAAACGCGGTTCCAGATCGGCCAGCAGACGCGCCACGGTGGCGTCGTCCATCGGAAAGGCCGAACTGACGTAGGCCACGGCGTTGAGCTCGTGATCGTTCTTCAGGCTGACAAACTGCTCGCACACTTCGGGCAGCAGCGACAGCCTGTTGTTCTGGGCCAGTACGCGCACGAAGCTGCGGTGCTCGTCGGTCAGTTCGCCCGGTACCGCGGCGAGGAACAGGAAGCCGCGATCCACGGACGTGCGGGTGGGATCTGACAACAGCTGACGAACGGCCGGGTCGGACGCTGCTGCCGCCATGCAGCCCAGCGCATCGGCCCAGGCAGACAGCGCACCGGCTTCCCGGGCGAGCTGGAAAGCCGCTTCGGCGTACGGTCGAGCGATGGTGACGTTCTCTGCCATGGTGTCAGCTCAATTCCTGTTTCAGGTTGGAGAGCAGATCGGCGTGGGTTTGAGCGTTGATTTCGCGGCGCAGGATGCGTTCGGCGCCAGCGACTGCAAGCGCTGCCACCTGATCGCGCAATGCGTCCTTGGCCTTCTGGGCAGCGGCACCGGCTTCGGTGGTTGCGGCTTCGCGGGCGGCGGCGATGATGCGATTGGCTTCCGCACGGGCATCCTCGACCAGCTTGCCGGCCTGCTTTTCAGCGCCTGCGCGGAGCTCGGCGGCAGATTCGCGCGCGGAGCGCAGCTCTTCCATCGAGCGCTTCTCGGCATTGGCCAGATCGGCCTTTGCCTTGTCCGCAGCAGCCAGTCCGTCAGCGACCTTCTTCGCACGCTCGTCGAGTGCCTTGACGATGGGCGGCCATACGAAATTCTTCGTAAACCACACGAACGACAGGAACACCACGAGCTGGATGATGAGCGTTGCGTTCAGATTCACGGCAACTTTCCCTTCAATGAGTCGGTGTTGGGGCGGTTGCCTGTCTTACTTCAGGAAGGTCGACGTGGCGAACCAGAGCGCAATACCGAGACCGATAATGAACGCAGCGTCGATCAGGCCGGCCAGCAGGAACATCTTGACCTGCAGCGCGTTCATCAGCTCGGGCTGGCGTGCCGATGCTTCGAGGTACTTGCCGCCCATCAGTGCGATACCGATACAAGCACCCAGAGCGCCGAGGCCGATGATCAGACCGCAGGCGATAGCAACGAATCCCAGTTCCATAACAACTCCTTAATGATAAGAATAGAAAAACAACAACAACCTGATGAACTGCAAATCAGTGACCGTCATGCGCCTGGCCGATGTACACCAGCGTCAGCATCATGAAAATGAATGCCTGCAGCGTGATCACCAGGATGTGAAAGATCGCCCAGGACAGACCGGCAACGAAGTGGCCGGCGGCGAGCAGGATGCTCGGTGCGTTCATGCCGGTCCATGCGCCACCCATCAGCGCGATCAGCATGAAAATGAGTTCGCCGGCAAACATGTTGCCGAACAGTCGCATGCCGTGCGACACGGTCTTTGCGAGGAATTCGATGACGTTCATCGCGAAGTTGAACGGCGCCAGCAGGATGTGGTTGCCGAACGGCGCCGAAATCAGCTCGTGGAACCAGCCACCGGCACCCTTGATCTTCACGTTGTAGTACAGGCACAGCAGCAGGACGGCGATCGACATCCCCATCGTTGCGTTGATGTCGGCGGTCGGCACGACACGCATGTACGCATGGTGCGGATCGTGGCCCGCTGCGGCATAGACACCTTCCCAGATGCGCGGCAGCAGATCGACCGGCAGCAGGTCCATCGCGTTCATGAAGAAGATCCAGACAAACACGGTCAGCGCGAGTGGCGCCACGAAGCGGCGTGATTCTTCGCTGTGGATCATGCCCTTGGCCTGATCGGCGACCATTTCAACGAGGATTTCGACGGCGGCCTGGAACCGGCCCGGAACGCCCGACGTGGCCTTGGCGGCGGCGCGGTGCAACAGGAACACCGTCAGCAGGCCGAGCACGATCGAATAGAACAGCGTGTCGACGTTGTACAACCCGAAATCAATCAGGTTGGCCTGCATCTCGCCGGAATTGTTCAGGAACGTGAGGTGGTGGGCGATGTACTCGCCCGCGGTGGGAGCGGCGTGCGTCAGTTCGGTTCCGGATGCCATGTCAGTGTTTGAGCAAGAAAGCAAAAAAACCAGCCTGCAGCGCGACGGCCAGACCTCCGACAAACCAGCCCCACATGAGGTCCGGCACGAGGTAAAGGCTCAACGCCAGCAGTCCAATCGTCGAGAGGATCTTGATCGCCTCGCCGAAGAAGAATTCGAGCGGATATGCGTTGCCGGACGCCGAGGCAACTCTCGTCAGACGGTTCAACCTGAGGGCGAACAGCAGTGACGGGAGCGCGTAGCTCAAACCGCCCAGCAGCACGGACAACCCTGCAAGCGTCCCACCGAACAAAAGCGCACAACCGGTAGTGACCAGAATCAGCGAAAGCTGCAGCATGACCGCCTTCAGCATGCCTGCTCTTTCCGTTGCACAGCGACTTTCCGGCCCACTGCGCGAACCTGTCCGATCAACTACGTCAGCGTCGCTTGCGCGACATCCCCATCTGCATTGCAGCGGCGCACATGGAACTTATGCGCCACACACAAAGTCCGCGATGATACATGAGCTTACAAGACCGGTCAATTGAAGCGGCGCGCAGATTCAGGGTCGCCGCGCGCGCTGCACGTTGCGCCGCAACATGGTCCGGGCTTGACGCGACGCGCCAATTAGTCGATATTTTTCGACATGAAAAACGCGTACCGATCGGACATCCCGCCGGAGTGGCTGCACCTGTCGCAGGTCTTTGCGGCGCTGGGCGATGAAGAACGCCAGCGCATCCTGCTGCTGTTCGAGCCGGGCGCCCGGCTGAACGCCAGCGACATCGCCCGCGCTTCGACATTGAGCCGCACGACCGTGTCGCACCACCTGAAGCTGCTGTGCGACGCCGGCATCCTCGAACGGTCGCGACACGGCCGCGAGGTCCATTTCCGGCTCTGTGCCGCAACATTGATCGGCCACCTGACGAGCGTGATCGACTATCTGGAAGATCACCGATGACCACCGCCGCCACGCTGTGCCGTTCGCCATCGACGGGCGCGTCGTTCCCGACCTTCGACGGACTCGATGTCGCGGCGCTCGCCGATCGCGTCGGCAGCACACCGTTCTTCGCCTACGACGCCGCGGCGATCGAATGGCGCATCGACACGCTGCGCGCGCAGCTGCCCGCGGACGCGCTGCTCTGTTATGCGGTGAAAGCCAATCCGCTGCCGGCGTTGCTGCGCCGGCTGGCACCACGGCTGGATGGCGCCGACGTCAGCTCCGGCGAGGAGATACGGCGCGCACTGGCGGCCGGTTTCGACGGTGCGCAACTGGGTTTCACCGGTCCGGGCAAAAGCGATGCGGACCTGACGCTTGCGGTGCGCCAGGGCGTGCGCCTGTGCGCGGAATCGATCGGGGAGATCGGTCGCATCGCGCGCATCGCGGCACGCGTAGACCTGCCGGCGCGGGTGGCACTGCGCGTCAATCCGGATGTTGCCGTGTCCGGCACGCAGGTGCGCATGAACGAGGCGGGTGTATTCGGCATCGACAGCAGCCAGCTTCCGGCGGCACTGCGCGCAGTGCGCGACCACCGACTCGTATTCGCAGGCTTCCACTACTACTGCGCGTCGCGCATGCTCGACGCCGATGCAGTGATCGCGCTGCATGCGTTCTGCACGGCCGACGCGCTGCGTGCCGCCGATGACGCCGGGCTGACGCTCGAATGGCTCAATCTGGGTGGCGGCTTCGGCATCCCGGCCAGTGCGGACGAGGCACCGCTCGACATGGCTGCGGTCACCGCGCACCTGCACCACGTCGACGCACGGCTGAAGGCAGCGCATCCGGCTGCGCGCCTCGCGCTCGAACCGGGTCGTTACCTGGTCGGCGAGGCCGGCATCTACGTCTGTCGCATCCTCGACCGGAAGACGGTGCGCGGACGCACCTGGCTGGTGGCTGACGGCGGCGCCCATCACCACCTGCACGCCACCCTGCAGCCCGATCGTACGCACGCCGCCAATCTTCCGATGACGCTGCTGCAGGCCGTACCGGACACCGGGGCGGAATGCGTCAGCATCGCCGGGCCGCTATGCGCGCCCTTCGATGTGCTGGCACGCGACATCACGCTGCCGGTCGCGCAACCGGGCGACCTGCTCGTGGTGTTCCAGTCCGGCGCGTATGGCGCGAGCGCGAGCCCGGTGAATTTCCTGGGTCATCCGCCGGCCGCGGAGATCGTGCTGTGACGCCCGGCGCGCGCCACCTGCTTACACTGGGCCTGATGATGACTTCCGCGCACCCAGCCCTGCCCGCGTCCGACGCCTTGTCCGGCGGACGACTCGGTCTGCATGACGCGACCGGTTTTCGCGCCGTCAGGGGCGTCTGCTCAGGATGCGCAGCAGCGCCGCAGGCACTGTGGTACTTCCAGGACGACTGGATCGCCGTGCCCCAGCCACCGGCGAGCGGATTCGATCCCGCGCTGGCTGCGCAGGACGATGTGCGCACCTGGGCGCAGGCGCAGGACACGCGCGCCGAAGCGACGCATCCGCCGCTGATCTGGATCGGCTCGCCCCATGTCCTGACCGGCGCGCGCCTGACTGCCGACGGCACCCGGCTCGACTTCGGCGACAGCGGCGGCGACAGCGGGAGCCTCGCCCTTTCGCTGGTGCCGCAGCTGGCGTCGAACGTGTCCTGGTTCAACGCCGACAGCGTGAGGTGGCTGCAGGGCCAGCCGCTGACCTTGCGCGGAGAGGCGAGTGCCGGCGGCTTCACCGCACGCACCCTCTGGCCGCACGGTTTCGACATCGACCTCACCGCATTGCGCGCCGACCCGCTGCGCGACGGCGAAACGCTGGCCACGCTGGTGCGTGCCCACGAGGGCGGTGCGCGCCAGCCACCATCGGTGCGCCTGCTGTGGGAACGCACGCCCGGCGCGGCGCGCGCAGCCGGCGGCAAGCCGGTGCTGGCGCTGGTGCTCAATGGCGCCCAGGGCGACGATGACGAAGCGCACGGCGGTCATTTCGCCCTGGCCACCGGCGTACTCGGCGAACACGGCCAGTGGAACGACTGGCTGGTGAACAATTTCTACAACCTCGATGCCTGGAGCGAAAAGGGCATCGTGGCCGCCACGCTGCCGATGGACGCCTACCTGACCGATCTCAACGCAGGTCAGTCCTGGTACCGACCTTCCGCGGTGCTGGTCGCCGTGCTGAGCGAGCCGCGCGCCGCCGCACGCGTGCAGCAGGGCCTGGACCGCGTGTTCAGCCACTTCTACCGGCACGACTTCAGCTACCGCCACGCCACCGCCAATTGCGCCGGCATCAGTCTCGACACGCTGCGTTCTCTCGGCTGGGCGGTGCCGCAGCTGGGCCCGACATCGAAACTGAAGGCCTGGCTCGGCCTGCCCTGGATGGCGCTCAAGGAGCGGAGCCTGGCCAGCGGCCTGCAGGCCTTCGACTACATGAGCGCGGAACGCAGCGGCCTGTTTCCGTTCGTCGCCTTCAATGTCGCCGGCAGCGATCTGCTCGGCCGGCTGACTGCCGGCAAGGCGGCCGGACAGGGCCTCGAGCGGCTGCTGGCCGACGACGTCGAGGCGCTGCTGTACATCCACGTCCCGCAGATCCCGTCGTCGCGTGCCTTCGGCAGCGCGCCGGTCACGTCCTATGACGAGTACGCCGCGCGGGTGCCGGCCGAGCGCTCGCAATGGATCGTCCGTCCGGCCCCGCCGCGGCCCTTCCCCGACGCGCTGCGCGACGCATCGGCGCCGAAGGAGCCCCCGCCGGCGTCGCGCCGCGCGCTCATCGTCTGGCTGGTGGCGCTCGGCGCGGTCGCGCTGTGGCTGCTGAGCCGGCTGTTCCGCCGCTGACCGGGGCCCCGCATGAGTTCTCAATTCCACCTGTTGAAGGAAGGCCGCTTCCGGCCCTTCTTCCTGACCCAGCTGCTGGGCGCGCTGAACGACAACGTCTTCAAGACCGCATTGATCACGCTGCTCACCTTCCGGGCCGGCAGCATCACCGACCTGTCGCCCGGGCTGCTCGCCACCGTGCTGCCGGGCGTGTTCATCCTGCCCTTCTTCCTGTTTTCGGCCACTTGCGGCCAGCTCGCCGACAAGTACGACCGCGCCATGCTGGCCCGCCTGAGCAAGCTGCTGGAAATCGTCGTCATGGCGCTCGGCGCCTGGGGCTTCATCGCCGGCAATCTGCCGGCGCTGGTGCTGGCACTGTTCCTGATGGGCACGCAGTCGACGCTGTTCGGGCCGGTCAAGTACGCCTACCTGCCACAGCATCTCGCGGACGGCGAACTGGTCGGCGGCAACGGGCTGGTCGAATCGGGCACTTTCGTCGCCATTCTCGGCGGACAGATCCTCGGCGCCTGGCTGGTCGGCAACACCTCGGCCGGCGCGATTGCACTGGTCGTGCTCGCGCTGGCCGTGATCGGCTGGTGGACCAGTCGCGGTATCCCGCTGTCGCCGGCGCCGGAACCGGCGATGCGAATCGACTGGAACCCGCTCAGCGCCACGCGCGACACGCTGCGCTTTGCCACCGGCAACCGAACGGTGTGGCTTTCGCTGCTCGGCGTGTCGTGGTTCTGGTTCTACGGCGCGACGCTGCTGGCGCAGTTCCCGGTCTATGCCGCCGAGGTGCTGGGCGGCGGCGAAGGCGTGTTCATCGTGCTGCTGGCGGTGTTCTCGATCGGCGTGGGAGCGGGGTCACTGGCGTGCGAAAGATTGTCCGGCGGCAAGGTGGAAATCGGTCTGGTGCCGTTCGGTGCCATCGGCCTGACGCTGTTCGGCATCGATCTGTTCTTCGCCACGCCGGCCGCACCGGCCGCGTACGACGGCAGCGCGGCGGGCTTCCTGCAGCAGGCCGCGCACTGGCGCCTGCTGATCGACATCGCGTTGATCGGCACCGCCGGCGGCATCTACATCGTGCCGCTGTATGCGTTGATCCAGAGCCGCTGCGAGAAGCATCATGTCGCACGCGTCATCGCCGCCAACAACATCCTCAATGCGGGTTTCATGGTGGTGTCGGCGCTGGTCAGCCTGCTGCTGTTCCGCGCCGGCCTCGATATTCCGCAGCTGTTTCTGGTGACCGCATTGTTCAATGCCGTGGTCGCCCTCTACATCTACACGCTGGTGCCCGAGTTCCTGATGCGCTTCATCGTGTGGATATTGATCCACACGGTGTACCGGCTCGACACGCGTGATCTGGAACGCATCCCGGACGAAGGGCCGGCCGTCGTCGTGTGCAACCATGTGAGCTTCGTCGACGCACTGGTCATCACGGCCGCGTGCCGGCGACCGATCCGCTTCGTCATGGACCACCGCATCTTCCGCACGCCCATCCTGAGCTTCGTGTTCCGCACCAATCGCTGCATTCCGATCGCCCCGGCAAGGGAAGACCCGGCGCTGCTCGAACGCGCGTACGACGACATCGCCGCGGCGCTCGAAGCCGGTGACCTGGTGGGCCTGTTCCCGGAAGGACGCATCACCGATACCGGCGAGCTGTACCCGTTCAAGCCGGGCATCACGCGCATCGTGGGGCGCACGCCGGTGCCGGTGATTCCACTCGCGCTGCGAGGCCTGTGGGGCAGTTTCTTCTCGCGCAAGGACGGGCCGGCAATGCGCCGGGTGCCGCGGCGCGGTCCGTTCAGCCGCATCGAACTGGTGGCCGGTGACGCCGTCGCGCCGGATGCCGCGACACCGGCGGCGCTGCAGGCCATCGTCGCCGGGCTGCGCGGCGAACGGCAATGAAGTGCCGGCGATGCTGACCGTAATCCTGTGTCTGCTCGGCCTGATTGCTGGCGCTGCACATGGCGGGCTCGAAAGCGCTCTCGGCGGCGCGGTCGGCCTTGCCGCCGGCCTGTGGATCAGTGCCCGCAGCGCACAGCGGGAACGCGATCTGACGCAGAAACTGCGCGAGCTCGATGACAAGTCACGCTGGCTGTACGACGCGCTGACCGCATTGCAGCGCGAGCGCAGCGCTGCGCCGCCGGTCGGGGCCGCGTCGCCGGACAGTGTGGTCACGGACGCGCCCGTCATCGATCCTGCGGCCGCGCCGATCGTTTCGCCGATGCCGCCGACCGTCAGCGCACAGGCCGCCCCGCTCGATGCGCTGCATGCACCCGGGGTGCGCATCGCAGCAGTCGCCGGGGGCATGGACCCGGCCGCGCCCGAATCCCGCAGCCCGTCCGCCAGCCCCTCCGCCAGCCCATCGTGGTCGGCCCTGTGGGCGCGCCTGATGGGTGCCAATCCGCTGGCGCGCATCGGCGTCGTCGTGCTGTTCTTCGGCGTCGCGTCGGCGCTGCGGCTGGCCGCGCAGGCCGGCCTGCTGCCGCCCCAACTTCGCCTGGCCGGCGCGCTGGCGGTCGGGCTGGTCATGATCCTCGCCGGCTGGCGCATGACCGGCGACGGGCCGCGCCGCATGTTCGCGCTGGCGGTGCAGGGCGGCGGCTTTGCGCTGCTCTATCTGGCAGTCTATTTCGCACTGGCGGGCTACGGCTTCATCGGGGCGGCGCCGGCCTTCGGACTGTTCGCCGCGCTGGGTGCCGCCTGCGCGCTGATGGCCGCGCGCCAGTTGGCGCAAAGCCTGGCGCTGCTCGGCCTGTCCGGCGCCTTTGTGGCACCGCTGCTCGCCACCACCGGGCAGGGCGACCAGAACGTGCTGCTGTCCTACACCCTGCTGCTCGACATCTTCATCATCGCGCTGTCCTGGCGCCACGCCTGGCGCGCCCTGATCCTCGCCGGCTTTCTGTTCACCTTCATGGTCGGCACCGGCTGGGGACTGCGCAGCTACACGCCGGACGACTATCTCGCGGTACAGGGCTTCCTGATCGCGTTCTTCCTGCTGTTCAGCGCCACCCGGGTCGCGCTGACGGTCGCACGTGCGCCGGGTGTAGCGGGCAAGGAATCGGGCTGGAACGCCGGCAGCCTGCTGTTCGGCCCGCCGCTGGCGGCCGGCGTGCTGCAGAGTGCGCTGATGCAACCGTTCGAGTATGGCGACGCACTCAGTGCGGTTGCCGCCGGCCTGTACTACCTCGGGCTGGCCTGGCTGCTGCGGGCGCGCGCGCCGGATGCGTCACCGGCCTTCCGTGCGCACGCCGGCATCGGCGCGGCGCTGCTGACGCTGGCCGTGCCGCTGGCGCTCGACCTGCAGATGACCGCTGCGGTCTATGCCGTCGAGGGAGCGGCCGCGCTGTGGTACGGCTGCGTGCGCGGATCCAGGCTCACGCTGTGGGCTGGCGCGGCACTGCAGGGGCTGGCCGGCCTGTGGCTGGTCGCCGCGCTGCCTGAGCTGACGCTGGCCTGGCCGCTGGTCAATGGCCGCACGCTGGGCTGCCTGCTGATGGCCGGTGCGGCACTCGCATCAGTGCGCGTACTGCGCGTCACGGCGGCAACCGGTGACGGACTGCCGCAGGCACTGACCGTCTGGCTCGCCGGCTGGTGGCTGTTCGGCGGCCTGGCCGACATCGATGATTTCGCGCCGTCGGCGCTGCAGCCGGCACTGGCGCTGCTGTTTGCGATGGCCAGCGCCGCCTTGGCCGAACATCAGGGACGTCGCCGCAACTTCGTCACCGCACGCGCACTCGCCGCACTGTCGCTGCCGGTGCTGTGGGCGGGCAGCCTGGTCGGCTGGGACATGCAGCACCACCTGCTGTTCGGCGCGATGGCGCTCGCGCTGCCACTCGCCTGGGCCACCCATCTGTGGATCCTGCGCCGGCAGGACGAAGACAGGACCGGCCTGTTCAGCGGTTCCCGCCATGTCGCGACGGCCTGGACGCTGCTGCTGTCGGTCGGCGTCGAAGCCGGCGGCTGGCTGGACACGTGGCTGCCCGGGCAGGACCTGTGGCGCTGGCTCGCCTGGATCACGGTCTGGCTGGTGGCAGGCATCGTGCTGCAGCGCGCCCTGGCCGACGATCGCGACGAATGGCCCTGGAGCGCGCAGCGCGACCGCTACGAAGGCTACGTGCTGCGACCGGTCGCCGCGCTGCTCCTGCTGTCGGTCGCGGCACTGCAGCTGGCGCACGATGGCGGTTCGGCGGTGCGCTACCTGCCGCTCGCCTCGGCGCTCGATATGGTCAGCCTCGCCGCGCTGCTGTGGCTGGCACGCGATCGGTCACCGCGCCCGCTTCGGCTGCCGCTCCAGCGGCCGCTGACCGGCGCCGTCGGTCTGCTGTGGGTGTCGGCGCTGGCGGCGCGCAGCGTGCATCATCTGGCCGGGGTGGCCTGGTCGGCCGATGCCATGTTCCAATCCACGCTGCTGCAGGCCGCGCTGTCGCTGACATGGACGCTGACCGCACTCGGACTGATGATCCACGCCACCCGCAGCGGTGCGCGTACCCTGTGGTTCGCCGGTTTCGCGCTGCTCGCCGCGGTGGGTGTCAAATTGCTGATGGTCGATCTGGCCGGCGCGGGCACCGTCGAATGGACCGCCTCCCTGCTCGGGATCGGCGCACTCATCCTGATTGCCAGCTACGTCGCGCCGGTGCCGCCTGCCACCGATCCCGAAGGAGCCACACCTTGAATACACGATTGACCGCCGCACTCACCCTTGCCCTGTGCGCCTTCGGCAGCGCACACGCCGCCGACATCAAGCCCGGCCTGTGGGAATTCAAATCGAAGCTGGCGATGCCGGGCATGCCCGACATGTCGGCGCAGATGGAAATGATGCAGCAGCAGATGAAGAACCTGCCGCCGGAGGCACGCGCCATGATGGAGAAGCAGATGGCCGCCCAGGGCGTTGCGATGGGCAACGGCGGCGCGCTGCAGGTGTGCATCACGCCGGAGGATGCCAAGGGCGCGAACGTCTATACCGGCAAGACCGACGGCGACTGCCGCTACACGAACGTCACCAACAGCGCGACCCGGGTCAAGGGCACCATCACCTGCACGAAACCGAAGGCCAGTGGCGATTTCGAAGCCATCATCGACAGCCCGACGCATTTCACGTCGAAGGTGAACATGCAGTCGGCCGAAGGCGCGATGACGGCCGACACCGACGCGCGCTGGCTGGCCGCCGACTGCGGCAAGATCAAGCCGACGGCGCGTTGATCCCCGGCTGGCGCCGGATCTTCAGCCTCGGCCGGACGCGCCATGTCTGCGGGCGCCATCGGGGAACCGGCGTGCGCCGATGGCCTCGAAGCTGACGCAGACCCTTGAATTCACGTATCGTCCGCGCTTCGACTTCCGGTGCCGGCGCTGACCGCACCGACTTGTGCACCTTCCCCCTCCGCATGCTGCCGGCGCGCGGCCAGACCTGAAGATGGCTTTACACCGCCGACGACATCCTTCCACGCTCGGCTTCGACGCGTTCGACATGGCCTGGGAGACGAACCCGCCAGGCGTCGTCTACCTGACCCTGCGCGTGCGCCGCAGCGTGCTGTTCGCGCTGGCGGTGGCGCTGTGCCTTCATCTGGCGCTGCTCGGCTGGATCCTGCACAAGGACAGCATGCCCGAGCTGCCGCTGACCGGTACGCCGAGCGAAACCATCAGCGCCCGCCTGGTCCAGCCGGAAGCCCCGCGCCCGCGCGCCGAACCGCAACCGCCCGCGGTGCAACCGGCGCCTGTTCCGCCGCCGCCGACCCGTCAGGTCGAGCGACCCAAGCGCGACCGCAAGCCCGCGCCGGTCAAACCGCAACCTGAAGTGCTGCGTGCGCCGGTGCCCGACCCGGCCCCGGCCCCGCCACCGCCGGCGCCGACCCGGCCGAAACTCGACGACGAACCGACCGACATGGCGTCATACGTCAATCGGCAGCGCGAACGACGGCAGGCGGCCGAAGCTTCGGAAGGGCGAGAAACGGCTGCCGGCATTGCACGCGAGCGCGTGCCCAGCGCGGACGAGATCGCCATGGCGAACATCAAGCGCAACCTGCAGTCGGGCACCAGCGGCGTGTTCCAGATCACCCGCAAGGGCGTGCGCACGGCGTCATTCGTGTTCCGCGGCTGGACCACCGACGCGGTCAACGCACGCCGTGAGTACATCGAGGTCGATGCCGGTGTCGGCGGCGACATCGAGCGTGCACTGGTCAAGCGCATGATCGAACTGATCCGCCGCTACTACCAGGGCAACTTCAACTGGGAATCGCGCGTGCTCGGCCGCACCGTCGTACTGTCGGCGGCACCCGAAAACAATGCCCAGCTGGAGGATTTCCTGATCCGCGAGTTCTTCCGCAGCGGCTACAGCTATCCGCCCTGACGGGTCGCCAGCCGTCACGCAAGCCGATGCATTGCAGGCAAGCGGAACCGGACAGCAATCGGCGCGGCAGGCGGTGAACCCCGCGCGGGCCGAGACAGACTGTGCGACGCGAGAGCTTGCGTCTGGAACTGCCATCACAGCCACGATGCACGCAACCTTTGTGCGCTGGCAGACGGACAGCCCGGTGGCAACCCGCTACGGTCGGCATCGGCGTGCCGGCGATATGCCTGCGCGCCGTGTCAATCCGACTTCACCTGCACCCGGACTTCCTACATGAACAGCATTGTCTATATCGTCGGCGCCGTCGTCATCGTTCTCGCCGTCCTGTCCTTCTTCGGCTTCCGCTGACCCGCCCGGACGCCTGAAAAAAGTCAGGCGTCCGGCGTCTTCACCTGCGCAAGAAAGAAACGCAGCATTTCGCGCGTGGCATCCGGGCCGCCGGTATCCGTATATGAGCCGGCCGCCTGTCCGCCCGACCACGCGTGGCCCGCGCCGTGCACCACCCAGTGCTCGGCGAGCGCCGCACCGTCGTGATCGTCATGCACGATGCGCGTGTAGCGCCGTCCCTTTTCCGATACGCCCTGCTGCGTGTGCGTGCGGCGCTTTTCCGGCTGACCTGCAACGCGGCCGAGCGCGGCGGCAATCACCTGTTCGCCGTTGCGCGGATGCACGGTGTGGTCCCTGTCGCCGTGAAACACGATGGTCGGGACCGCGCGCACGGCCTGCTGCGCCGCGCCGCGCCGCTTCTTCATCGCACCCGCAAGCGATGAGGTGTCCGGCGTACCGCCCGACATCACCGCGAACGCCTCGGCAACGCTGCCCGCCGCGCCGCACGGCAAGCCGGAATGCACGCCCGCCGCCGCGAAGATGTCCGGATAGGCGTTGGCAATGATGTCGGCCATCGCGCCCCCTGCCGACAGCCCGGCGACGAACACGCGCCGCGCATCGATGCCATGCGCCTGTATCACCGACAGCGTCAGCGCGGCCAGGGCAGCTGGCTCGCCGCTGCCTCGCTTCTGGTGGCCGTGCTCGAACCAGTTCCAGCAGCCCTGCGGATTGGCGGCCTGCGATTGCGCCGGGTAGAGCACGACGAAACCGAGTTCGTCGGCCAGTGCGTTCATGCCGGTGCCCGCTGCGAAGTCGTCCGGGTTCTGCGTGCAGCCATGCAGCATCACCACCAGCGGCAGCGTCTCGCCGGTGCGTCCTGCCGGCTGATACAGCTTGTACTGGCGCGTCACACCGCCATGCACGAAGCGTTCGTCGGTGAAACGGCCCGCCTGCGGAGCCGGCGCATCCGCGCGCAGCATCGGCTGATCGGTGCCGATCAGGCCGGACGGCATCGCCTTCACCTCGAAAGCGTCGCCCTCGAAGGTGTGCGCAGGCAGGCCGGCCTCCGCCGCCACCCCCTGGAGCGCACGCTGGATGGCTTCGGTGGCTTCATTCAGCCGCCCGGCCTGCGTCAGCCGGGTGGCGTCGCGCATGAAAAGCTGGAACTGGGTGTTCATGGGAACCTCATTCATGGAAGCGGGTGTCGTCGGGGCTCAGGGCGCGCGATCGGCCAGTGCGGCTTTCACCGCGGGGGTCGCGTGCAGCGCACCCAGCACATCGATCGAGGCGATGGCGGCGCGTGCCAGTTCGGGTGTGACGTCGTCGGCCAGCGTGACCAGGCCCAGCACGCGTATCTGCAGCGTTTCGCCGCCGTCGCACACCGCCTGCAGGTCGGCCGCACTGAAATGCTGCAGGCCCAGCACGAACATGCGGCGCGTCACGACATGCTTCACCGCGTCGGCGTGGCTGGCGAGGTGATTGCGGATGGCGGTACGGATGAAGTCGCTGCGGTTGCCGTAGAACCCCTCGGCGACCAGCAGATCGATCTGGCCCAGATCGACAAAACCGAGATTGATGGTGATCTTCTCGGAGTCGGCTGGCTTCACCTTGACGGCGGAGAGTGAACGGGCTGTGTTCATGCAGACCATCCTAACACCATCCATATGGATGGTGTTAGGATGTTTTCACTTTTCCGGCGCGCGCTTCACTGCCCCTCGCCGGGCCAGCGCCGCACAGCCGGCGGCGAGGCGGTCCGCTTCGTCACTGTTGCCGGTATCGACCAGCGGCAGCAGGGCTGCCAGCGGATTGAGCAGCGCCAGCAGCGCGGCGCCCGCCACCTTCATGCCGATCGGTGCCTTCTCCAGCGACACTTGAGGATCGGCCAGACTGCCCTGCACCCGCAGCGGCGAACGCAGGGTCAGCGGACTGAAATCCTTCGGCAAGGCGATCGCGGTCAGGTCCAGCGTCTCGGCCGCAAGCGACAGCGAACCGCTGACCGACACGGTCGAATCCGCCGTGTCGAGCACCATCACCTGCGGGCGCAGCACGCCTGCCTCGGCCTGAATGTCGGCCACCGCGCAGTCCAGCGGCAGCGTGCTGTCACCGCTGACCAGCAGGCCAAGCGCTTCGGCCAGATCGAGCCCGGCCGCTTCCACCACCAGATGAGACATGCGGCCGTCGCGCAGTTGCGCCCGAACCCGGCCTTTCAGGCTGGCGAGGATGTCCGCCGTCGACCGCCCCTGACCGGTCACCGTGGCGCGCCCGCCGAGCCGGCCGGTCACATACGGCGGTGCATCGGTGCGCGCCTGGCGCAGCCACTTTTCGAGCCGGACGTCGCCCCAGCGCAGATCCGCCGACCACAGCGCGAGGTCACCCCGGCCATCGAGTCCGATGTCGCCCTTGAGCCAGCCCTCGGCGGTGCGTGCCTCGAGTTCGCTGATCGACAGCACGCCGGCAGCCAGCCGGAGCTGCGCGCGCAGTGGCTGCAGGGCGCCCAGCAGGGGGGTGCCCAGATCCACTTCGGCGATGTCGATGGCGATGTCGGCGTCCATGGCGCGCAGCGCGGCCAGATCGAAGGCGCCACCGGGCAGCACCTTGCCTTCGCGCGGGGCGGGGCTGGCGCCGCCGAGCGCCGGACCCAGATCAGCCAGCAGCAGGCGCGCACCGCCCAGCCGGCCGCTCAGCAATGGCCGGTCGGCACCCGCGCGATACAGGAAGTCGCCCTTCAGCCGGCTCGACCCCACCGTGGCGTCATCGATGCCGACCCGCCACTCGCCGCCGGACCTGGTCAGTGTGCCGGTGGCACGAAACGGCGGCGTACCCGGCAGCGTGACGCCGATCGGGTCGCCGATCGCCGCCAGCGACGGCCCGGCAAGCTTGAATCGGCCGGTCAGCCCGGCGAAATCCTGTACACCGCGGGCACTGCCGGTGAAGTCCAGTGTGGCGCGGCCGATCGAACCGCTGACCGTCAAGGCGACTGCCGTGGTCTGCGCGTCGGACGCGCTCTCCGGTCGGGTACCGCTGGCGCGCAGCGTGACCTGTACCGGCTGGTCGCGGTAGGCGCCGGTCAGATCGACCTTCAGGATGCTGTCCGCCTGCTCGCCGCCGACTGAAACGCGCGCTTCCAGCGTGACGTCGTGCCGCAGGTCGCTGTAGCGCAGCAGACCGTCATTGATCCGGAACGCGCCGAAGCGCGGCCATTCGGTGGTGTCATCCGGTGAGCTGTCGGCGGCGAACTGCCACGATGCGCGCCCGTCGGCCAGTCGCTCGAGGTGGGCGTCGAGCGCGCCCGCCTGCAGGCCTTCGATGCGCAGCGGCTGCCCGCGCCAGGCACGCCACAGGTCGATGTAACGCAGCCGCAGTGCGACGTCACGGCCGTCCAGCAGATGCGGCGCGGTGCTCCAGGGCGCGCTCGCGATGTCGAGCCGGGCGCTGTGCAGGCGCACGCCGCCGATGAAACGCACGGCGAAGGTGCCCGGCGCATCGTCGATGAAGCGCACGCGCCGATCCAGCTGGCCGGACAGCAGGTTCTGCAGCGGCGACGCAAGAAAGGGCCAGCCGCGCCACTCGCCGATCGCGATCCCGGTGAGCAGCAGGAGCAGCAGGGAGAGGGCGACGACGCGCGGTCGGCGCAAGGGACTGCTTGATGAATCAGACATGAAGGGTACAGGTGAGGAAGCCCACGATGCGGCCGGCGCCGGAGCCTACCGCATCGCTGAGATCATGACCGGCGTCCACCGGCAGCAGTTCGGCCCGGCCACCGCTGGCAGCCTGCAGTCTCAGCGCATCGGCATAGGGTACGACCTCGTCGTCCACACCATGCACCAGCAGCACCGGACAGGTCAGGGCCGGCAAGGTCGTGACCGGTGCGATGTCGTCGAGACGGGCGCCGACGACGTGCTGCACATAGCGCGTGAGCGCCCAGCCGAGCGGCATCCACGGTACGCGCCGGCCGGTCAGCATGCGGCGCATCAGCGCCGTCGGGTGGGCGAATGCGGACAGGCTGGCGACAGCCGCCACATCGCGCCGCCGCGCGGCGCACAGCAACGCGGCGGCGGCACCGACCGAATGGCCGAGCACCGCCAGCCGCGTCGCATCGACCTCGGGCCGCTGATGCAGCCAGTCGAGGCCGCTGGCGATGTCTTCCGCAAAGCGCGGCATGGACATGAAATCCTCTTCGTCGCTGGCGCCGTGGCAGCGTGCGTCGATCATCAGCACGGCCATGCCGGCCGCGTGCAGCGGCAGCATGGCGGGCAGCATCATGGCGGCATTGACGCCCCAGCCGTGGATCACCAGTACGGCAGGCGATGGCAGGGTGGCGCGTGTGGCCGTCGGCACCCACCAGGCGAACAGCGTTTTTCCGCCGGTGGCCGGGATGCGCAACGGACAGGCCGTCACGCCGAAGTCGCCCGGCGTCTGGTGATGCGGGCGTCGCGGTGCGGCAAACCCGTGCAGCAGCCGCGACCGCGCGGCACTGCTCAACGCCCACCGTGCGGCGACGAGGGCGGCGGCACCGCGCTTCACGACCGAGTGGGTCGATGACTGCCTGACCGTTGAATGATGGGCCGCGCTGGCGGCGTGCCTGATCTGCGTATCGCCCGGCCGCATCAATCCGGCTTGACGCTGAGCTCGTCGCGCACCGCCCGCACGCCGTCGACGGCGCTGGCGAGCTTGATCGCGCGATCGACCTGATGCCGGTGATCGACGACGCCGACCAGGCTGGTGCGGCCGGTCAGCGTGATGACGTCGATGTCGAAGCGGCTGACACCGGCATCCTGCAGCAGCGCAATCCTGACCTGCCTCGTCACTTCCGCATCCTTGCGCAGGGTGGACCGGACGCTGGTCACCAACGGGTCCTCGATGACCTCTGAAGACACCCGCGGCGGCGCGGCCGGCAGCGCCGCGTCGCCTCGCCCGCCGCAACCGGTGGCCGATACGACACCCAGACCTGCAAGCGCGGCAGCAAGCACCACGACTCCGGACCGCCGGCGGGAAGATGCTTGCATTTCAGCCATACCGCGCAGGTCAGCCAATCGTGACGCTCGGACTGTATGCCGATCGGGCCGGATGCTCTGTGCGCTGGCGAACCGATTCCGGAACGCCTGTCCGGAATGTCCGCATTGCGGGGCATCGGCGGAACAGCCGGCGATGGGCACATAATCCGCAAGAAACCGCAAAGGAGCCCGCGATGCCGAACAGAACCACCCCGGACGGGACGGAACCGGACAGCCCCGAAGAGGCGACCGTGCCCTTCAACGGCCTGATCCGCTACGAGCGGCAGATGCCGATCCACCAGATCTCCTACTACCTGTGCGGCGACATCGGAGAGCCGCAGCACTACACCGAACTGTTCTACACACTGCGCACGGCAAGCGAGACCGACCTGATCTATCTGCATCTGAACTCGCCCGGTGGGGAATTCGATACCGGGCTGCAGATCATCAACAACATCCTGGCCTCGGAAGCGCACGTGATCACCGTGCTCGAAGCGCGCGCCTACTCGATGGCGGCGCTGATCTTCCTGAGTGGCGACGAACTGGTCATCCATGACAACTGCCAGCTCATGTTCCACATCTATTCCGGCAGCTTTGCCGGACGTGGCAACGAGCAGCAGGCCGAAGTGATCGCCGTCGGAAAGTGGTTCGAAAAGGCCATGGGCCGCATCTGCACACCCTTCCTGTCCGACGCAGAGATCGGGAAGATCCTGAAGGGCAGCGATCTGTGGATGGATTCGGACGAAATCCGGCGCCGCCTGATGCGTCTGCAGCGGGCGCGGACAAAGTCCGGGGCTACGCGGAAGAAGCCCGGAACCGCAACGGGCGGCGCGGTCTGAGACGCCCGGGCTTCCGGGCGACGACAGGCGCCCGACTGTCCGGCATCGACCCGACCATCGCAAATATGACCGGTGCCCTTTTGCCGCGGCAGAAAGGTCAGCGCCCTGCCGGGTCCGGTCCGAACACGTGTTCCGGGACCGGCTGCAGCATCGCGCCGTCGTCGCCCAGCCAGATCTGGCCCTCGTTCACGATGCACTGCAGGTTCAGCGCGCGCTGCGCCAGCCCGGCCAGCGCCAGCGTATCGGCCGTCGCCAGGCGGAGCACGGTGAGATTGTTCAGCCGCGCCAGCGTGGACTTCGACTGTTCCCACCATTGCACAGCGGTGCGGCCGTAGGTCACGACGACCACCTTGCCGGCGCGCGAGGCGGCACGACGCACCAGCTTTTCGTCCGGCAGGCCGACGTCGAGCCACAGCCTGATGGCACCGGTCAGGTCGGCTTCGTACAGATCCGCCTCGTCTTCGGCGCTCAGGCCGCGCCCGAAGCGAAGATCTTCGGACGCGTACAGCGCAAAGGCCAGCACACGCACCATCAGGCGCTCGTCGTTCTCCGACGGATGGCGGGCGACGGTCAGCGCATGTTCGGCGTAGTAGCCGCGGTCCATGTCCGACACGTTCAGATTGATCTTGTAGATGGTGGATTTCAGAGCCATGGCCGACAATGCTGTCCCGTGAGTGTTCCGGCGCGTCGAAGGTGCGCCGGAACCGTGAAACAAGACCCGACAGGATACCGACTTGAAGAAGACCGATCTGTACAAGAATGACCGCCTGAAAGTGGTGGCGCAGATGAAGCATGCCGCCGGACAGCGCACCACACTGGGCGAGGCGCCCGCACCGGACCGCAAGGAGCAGCGCAAGCTCGATCAGGCACGCGGCCTGGTGCCCTTTGCGGTGAAGATCGATTCGACCCTGGCGGCGCGGTTGCGCGATCTGGCAACCGAGCGGCAGATTTCGCTGAACGACCTGACCGACGAACTGCTGCGCAAGGCGCTGGATTAGGTTCCGGTGAGCGGCGGGATATCGATCTGGGTCGACGCCGACGCCTGCCCGGCGCCGGTGAAGGACATCCTGTTCCGCGCCGCCACACGCACCGGCCTGCGGCTGACGCTGGTCGCCAACCGGCTGCTGCGCGTGCCGGCGTCGCCGCTGATCCGCGCCGTGCAGGTGGCGCATGGCTTCGACGCCGCTGATCGCCATATCGAAGCGGCGGTGGTCGCCGGTGACCTGGTGATCACGTCCGACATTCCGCTGGCGGCGGCCGTGCTGGCGCGCGGCGCGCATGCACTGGAGCCGCGTGGCGAGTGGTTTTCGCCCGGCACCATCCACGAACGGCTGCAGATGCGCGCACTGATGAACGACCTGCGCGACAGCGGCGTCATGAGCGGCGGGCCGTCGGCATTCTCGGTCGGCGACGGCCGCGCCTTCGCTGCCGCGCTGGACCGCTTTCTGGCGCAGGCGCGCTGAGCGCGCCTCGGGTCAGCCGAGCCGGTACAGCGCGAAGCTGCCGAGGAAGTTGTGTTCTTCGGTCACCGGCTTGCCGGCGTCGTCGAGCACCAGCCGTTCACGCACCGCAATGCCCAGCTTGTCGCACAGCGCCTCGAAGTCGGCGACGGTGAAGAAACGGACGTTCGGCGTGTCGTACCACTGGAAAGGCAGCCGGTCGGACACCGGCATGTGGCCGTCCATGATGGCCACGCGGTGCTTCCAGTAGGCGAAGTTCGGAAAGCTCACCACCGCTTCGCGGCCGACGCGCAGCATTTCACGCAGCAGCTTTTCGGTGCGGTGCAGCGTCTGCAGCGCATTCGAAATGATGACCAGATCGAAACTCTGGTCCTCGAAGTCGTACAGCCCTTCTTCCAGATCGATCTGCAGCACGTTGATGCCGTTCTTCATGCCGGCGATCACGCGATCGACGTCGATCTCGACGCCATAGCCGCTCGCGCCGCGCTTGTCCTTCAGATAGCGCAGCAATTCGCCGTCGCCGCAGCCCAGGTCGAGCACGCGCGCGCCTTCGGCGACCCAGGAGGCGATGACGTCGTGGTCGATGCGGATGTCCAGTGTGCTCATGTCGTCCTCACACCGTGATGTTGTCGAAGTAGGCGCGCAGCACCGCGTGATAGTGCGGGTCGTCGAGCAGGAAGGAATCATGGCCGGCGCTCGATTCGATTTCGGCATAGCTCACGTTGCGCCGGTTGCGCATCAGCGCATCGACGATTTCACGCGAACGCGCCGGCGCGAACCGCCAGTCGGTCGAAAACGACACCAGCAGGAAATCCGCCATGGCCGGCGCGAAGGCCGCGGCCAGATCGCCCCCGGCATCGCCCGCCGGATCGAAGTAATCGAGTGCGCGCGTGGCCAGCAGATAGGTGTTGGCATCGAAGCTGGCGGCAAACTTGTCGCCCTGGTAGCGCAGGTAGGACTCGACCTCGAATTCGACCTCGAAGCTGAACTTGCGTCCGCCTTCGCGCAGCCGGCGGCCGAATTTCTCGGCCATCAGGTCGTCCGACTGATAGGTGATGTGACCCAGCATCCGCGCCAGCCTCAGGCCGCGGCGCGGCAGCGTGTCGTGCTCGTAGAAGTGGCCACCGTGGAAATCAGGGTCGGTGATGATGGCCTGACGCGCCACTTCGTTGAACGCGATGTTCTGCGCCGTCAACTTGGGCGCCGACGCGATCACGATGGCGTGGCGCACCCGCGCCGGCAGGTGGATGGACCAGGCCATGGCCTGCATCCCACCCAGGCTGCCGCCGATGATGGCGGCCCAGCTGTCCACGCCCAGCCGGTCGGCCAGCAGCGCCTGCGCGGCCATCCAGTCTTCCACCGTCACAACCGGAAAATCGGCCCCCCAGGGCCGGCCGGTGTCGGGATTGGCACTCACCGGACCGGTGGAGCCGTGACAGCCGCCCAGGTTGTTGATGCTGACGACGAAGAATTTCGACGTGTCGAGCGGTTTTCCGGGGCCGATCAGGTTGTCCCACCAGCCCGTGTTGTTCGGCGCGTCGGCATAGACACCGGCTGCGTGGTGGTGGCCGGACAGCGCCGGACATACCAGCACGGCGTTCGAGCGCGCGCCGTTGAGCGTGCCGTAGGTTTCGTACATCAGTTCGAAACCGGGCAGTACGGCACCGCTCTTGAGCGTCAGCGGCGTGTCGAAACGGGCCGACAGCGGTGCAACGACGCCGACGCTGCCGGAAGAAAGGGGGAAATCGTTGGCCATGAAAAAACCCGGTAGGCCAAAGCCAGGACCGGGTCGCCCTCGCTTTAGCCGTATTTATTATGCGCCCGCAAGCTGAGACAAATCGGCGCACCACACTGAACCCGCATTCTGGCGAAACGGGCGGGTTTGTCAATCTCGTGCCGGCTCGGTCAGAGGCTGACCGCGGTACCGCTGACGCACACCATCAGCATGCCGTTGTCGGCACCGAGTACTTCGTAGTCGATGTCAATGCCGACGATGGCGTTGGCGCCGAGCTTTGCGGCGACCTCGCCCATCTCCGCCATCGCGGCTTCGCGCGCGTCCGCCAGGGTGCTTTCGTAGGCGCCGGCGCGGCCACCGACCACATTGCGGATGCTGGCGAACATGTCCTTGAAGATGTTGGCGCCGATGATGGCTTCACCGGTGACGACGCCGTAGTACTGACGGATCGGCCGGCCTTCGAGCGTCTGCGTGGTGGTCATCAGCATGTGTCGTTTCCCTGGTTGGTCAGTCTTCGTCCATCACGGCAGTGGTGTAGACGTCCTGCACATCGTCCAGACTGTCCAGGGCATCCAGAAGTTTCTGCATCCGGGCCGTATCGTCGCCGGTCAGGATGTTCTCGTTCAGCGGCTTCATCGTCACTTCGGCGAATTCAGGCTTGAAGCCGGCCTTTTCGAGCGCGTCCTTCACGGCGACGAAATCGTTCGGCGGGCTGAGCACTTCGATCGAGCCGTCCTCGTTGCTGACCACGTCTTCGGCGCCCGCTTCCAGCGCAGCCTCCATCAGCGCGTCTTCCGGCGTGCCGGGCGCGAAGATGAACTGGCCGCAGTGCTTGAACATGAAGGCAACCGAGCCGTCGGTGCCCAGATTGCCGCCGTACTTCGAGAACGCGTGGCGAACGTCCGCCACGGTGCGTATGCGATTGTCGGTCAGGCAGTCGACCATGACCGCCGTACCGCCGATGCCGTAGCCCTCGTAGCGGATTTCCTCGTAACTCACGCCTTCGAGCTCTCCGGTGCCGCGCTTGATCGCGCGCTCGATGTTTTCGCCCGGCATGTTCTCCGCCTTGGCCTTGTCGACCGCCATGCGCAGGCGCGGGTTGAAGTTGGGGTCGCCGCCACCCATGCGGGCGGCCACGGTGACTTCCTTGATCAGCTTGGTGAATACCTTGCCCCGCTTGGCGTCCTGCCGCCCCTTGCGGTGCTGGATATTGGCCCATTTCGAATGACCTGCCATGAATGACTTCCGTCCGTGTTGTGCGAGGCGTGATTTTAGTCGACAGCGTTGCTCGCGCACGCTCAAGTGGATCGCAGGGTACCCGTTAACGCTGTTCGGGTAAGGCTTGCCACGCGCGGACCTTACGGACTTTTGCCTCGACGCATGAAAACTCGACACTCGACAACCCTTCGCCTGCTTGCCCTTCTGCTGTCGCTGTCGGCCGGTACCGCCGCCGGCGCCGACGCCGACGCCGAAGAACCGGTCTGGCGCTTCGGCGGCTTCGGCACGGTGGGAGCCGGCTATCACGGCAGCGACGGCCTCACCTATCGGCGCGACCTCGAACAGGCTGGCGGCCACGAGGGCGGCCGCCTCGGCTTTCGCGGCGACAGCCGGATCGGCGTGCAGGCCAGCGCAAGCTTCGATGCCCGCTGGTCAGCGCAGATCCAGAGCGTCAGCCGGCTCGACAGCGAAGGAAAATGGACGCCGCAGCTGTCCTGGACATTTCTGCGCTACACGCCCTCCGACACGCTGGACATGCGCATCGGCAGGCTGGGCGTGGACCTCTATCTCGATGGCGACTCGCGCCATGTCGGCTACGCCTTCACCACCGTGCGACCCGCGCCTGAAGTGCTTGGCGTGGTCACGCAGGACCTGTTCGACGGCATCGACCTGACGCTGCGCCGGCCGGCCGGCGACGGCCTGCTCAGCCTGCGCCTGTATGGCGGCCACTCGCGCGGCGACCTGTCGCTGTATGGCAACCGCTTCCGGCCGTCGGATGCCCGCCGGCTCGGCGCCACGCTGGACTGGGTGAGCGACGGACTGACGCTGCGCGCCGCCTGGGGCGATACCTACACTTCGCACGATCGCGCATTGGCGCCGTTGGCCGCTGCGCTGGCTGCAGTGCCTGACGTGGTCGCGCAGCAGCGGGCCGCCCAGATCGACGCCTCGCATCACCTGACCTTCGCCGGTCTGGGCGCGCTGTACGAACGCGGCCCGTTCTCGGCCCAGGCGCTGTTCAGCTGGTCGCGTTTCTCGCAGTTTCCGACCTATCGCGGCAACGGCGCCAGCGTGCTGCTGGCCTATCGGGTCGGAGCATGGAAGCCCTACATATCGTATTCAAGACTGTCCCTCGATCCACAGGAACAGCGCGACCTGTCCCTGCCCGTGCCGCTGGCCGGTCTGCAGGCGAGCTACGACCGGGCGGTCGACCGTCTGACGATGAACCAGCGCTCGATCGGTGTCGGCGTGCGGTACGATTTCGCGCGCAATTACGCCCTCAAGTTCCAGGTCGATCACATCGACGCGGCCCGATCAATGCTCATCGTCGACGCGCGCGGCATGGCGGCACGCGATGTCGGCATGACGCTCTATTCGGCCACACTGGATTTCGTGTTTTGAAGCCGGCTACACTCAGGCCCACCCGTCTGCTGCTGGCGCTCTGGCTTGCGCTGTACGGCGCAGCGGCCGCTGCCCATGGCATCGCGGTGATCGTCAATCCCGACAGCGGTATCGACAGCATCAGCCGTGAAGAGGTGAGCCATCTTTTTCTTGGTCGCATCAAGCACCTGCTGCCCGGCACGCCGGCCCTGGTCATCGACACCGTGCCGTTGCGCCAGGCCTTCTATCAGTCGCTGGTGCGGCGGGGCATTCCGGAAATCGATGCCTACTGGGCACGCCTGCGTTTCTCCGGCCGCACCCAGCCGCCACTGCAGATCGAGGATGCGGCCGTGGTGATCGAACGGGTCGCGCGAGACCGCAACGCCATCGGCTACATCAGTGGCGCCGTGGTCGATTCGCGCGTCAAAACGGTGCTGCGCCTTGAGGACTGATCCGCTGACGCGCGCCCCGGACACCGGTGCCGGTACAGCGACGTCGCACCAGTTCGGTGCCAGCGTCGTCTGGCGCACCACGCTGCTGATCCTGTTCTTTGCCGGACTGGTCGGCATCCTGGTCGCGCTGGCCAGCACGGTGATGGTGGCCCGCGAAGAGCGTCAGCGCATGCAGCAAAGTCTGGTCGAACTGATGGAAACGGTCGAGCGCACCGCCAGCGTGGCGGCCTTCGCCCGCGACGAGCAGCTGGCCAACGAGGTCGCGCGCGGACTGCTGCGCAACGGCACGGTGTCGCGGGTGGTCATCCGCGAAGGCAATAACGAACTGGCGGCGGTCGGCGAGGCCTCGGTCGATACGCGGACGGTGACACTGCCGGTGCTCACGCTGACGCTCGCGTCCCCCTTCGACCCGACGGAGCGGGTCGGCGATCTGCAGCTGTGGCCTGCCGGCGAGCGGATCGAGCACGACGCCGGGGCCTATTCGGGCTACATCGCCATCATTCTGCTGGTGCAGCTGGTCGTCGTCGTGCTGGCGGTCGCCTGGGTGGTGCTCAACGTGGTGACGCGTCCGGTCAAGAAGCTGTCCGACGACCTGCACCAGCTCAAGGTGGGCAGCGGCGAGCAGATCGTGCTGCCGCCCGGCCACCGGAACGACGAGATCGGCCGGCTGACCGAAGACATCAACAACCTGATCGGCCGCACCGGTGATCTGCTGGCGGCTGAACGCGACATGCGGGCGCAGCGCGAGGAATCGGAACGCAAGTTCAGGCTGCTGTTCGAAAGCGCGCAGACCGGCATCTTCACCCTCGACGGCGAAGGCGTGCTGCATGACTGGAACCCGTGGTTTTCCCGCATGCTCGGCCTGCCGGCGCACGGTGACGCCGAGCGCCGCTATGCACTCGGAACGCTGCTGGGCGACGACACGTCGCGACTGGATGCGCTCATGGTGCGCGCGCTGAGCGACCAGCGTCCGGCCGCAGCCGATTTCGAAATGCCGCACGGTACGACGGGGTCGCTCTGGCTGCATCTGGTGCTCAATCCGATGCCCGGCAACCTGATGCAGGGCATCGTCAACGACGTGACCGAACAGAAGCGGGCCGAAGCCAGTGCCATCGCCATGGCCGAGCGCGACCCGCTGACGGGTCTGCTGAACCGCCGCGGCATCGAACACCGGCTCGGCGATGCACTGGCCTCGCTGCGACCCGACTCGGGCCTGGCGCTGATGGTGGTCGATCTCGATGGCTTCAAGCAGGTCAATGACACCATGGGTCATGATGCCGGTGACCGCGTGCTGGTCGCTGCCGCGCGCCATCTCGAGGCGGTGGTTCGGCGCACCGATCTGGTGGCACGCATCGGCGGCGACGAATTCGTCGTCGTGCTGTGCGCGCTCGAGAGCGCCGACACCGCCCGCTTCATCGCATCCAAGATCGTCAGCACGCTGGCACGTCCGGTCGATTGCGGCGACGGCCAATCGGCCACCATCGGCGCCAGCGTCGGTGTGGCCTACACGGCGACGCCGGCCGATGCGGCCGACAAGCTGATGCGCCGGGCCGACGACTCGATGTACGAAGCCAAGCGCGCCGGCAAGTCGCAGTTCCGCTTCGCGGCCGGGAGTTGACGGCCCCCTGGGTCGGGCGATTGCCCGACCCGCCCCCCGAGGGGGGCACGTCGCCTTGGGACGGCCCGGCGGCGACTTTGACGGCCCCCTGGGTCGGGCAATTGCCCGACCCGCCCCCCGAGGGGGGCACGTCGCCTTGGGGCGGCCCGGCGGCGACTTTGACGGCCCCCTGGGCCGGGCGATTGCCCGCCCCGCCCCCCGAGGGGGCACCTCGCCTTGGGGCGGCCCGGCGGCGACTTTGACGGCCCCCTGGGCCGGGCGATGCCCGCCCCGCCCCCCGAGGGGGGCACCTCGCCTTGGGGCGGCCCGGCGGCGACTTTGACGGCCCCTTCACCGACCTTCGCCCTGTCCCGCCGCATCGGTCCTGCCAGCGGGGCAGCGTCCGCTGGTAGCATCGCGACATCCCTTCCGACGGACTTGAAGCCATGGCCGATCCGCTCTACGTCGCCCGCTCGGGCGATCTCTCGCTCGCCCTGCTGCCCAATATGGCGAATCGTCATGGACTGATCACCGGCGCCACCGGCACCGGCAAGACGGTGACGCTGCAATCCCTGGCCGAGCGCTTCTCCTATATAGGTACACCGGTTTTCATGGCCGACGTGAAGGGCGACCTGTCCGGCATGGCGGCGGCCGGTACCGTAAGCCCGAAACTGCAGCAGCGGCTCGACCTGCTCGGCATCACCGATTTCACGCCCTACCCGAGCCCGGTCTGCTTCTGGGACGTGTTCGGCCAGTCCGGTCATCCGATCCGCGCCACCGTCAGCGACATGGGCCCGCTGCTGCTCGCCCGCCTGCTCGGCCTCAACGACACCCAGACCGGGGTGCTGACCATCGTGTTCAAGGTGGCCGACGATCACGGCCTGCTGCTGCTCGACATGAAGGATCTGCGGGCGCTGGTGCAGCACGTCGGCGACAACGCGGCGCAGTTCAAGACGCAGTACGGCAATGTATCGACCGCGTCGATCGGTGCCATCCAGCGCGGCCTGCTGACGCTGGAGGAACAGGGCGCCGACCGCTTCTTCGGCGAGCCCATGCTCGACATCGCCGACCTGATGACGCACGACGAACACGGTCGCGGCACCATCAATGTGCTGGCGGCCGACCAGCTGTACAACTCGCCCAAGCTGTACTCCACCTTCCTGCTCTGGCTGCTGGCGGAACTGTTCGAACAGCTGCCGGAAGTCGGCGACATGGACAAGCCGAAGCTCGTGTTCTTCTTCGACGAGGCGCACCTGCTGTTCAACGATGCGCCGCCGGCGCTGCTGGAAAAGATCGAACAGGTGGTGCGGCTGATCCGCTCCAAGGGTGTCGGGGTGTATTTCGTGACGCAGAACCCGCTCGACGTCCCGGACACCGTGCTCGGCCAGCTCGGCAACCGCGTGCAGCACGCGCTGCGCGCTTTCACGCCGCGCGACCAGAAGGCGGTCAAGACGGCCGCGCAGACCATGCGCGCCAATCCGAAGTTCGACGCCGAACAGGCCATCATGGAACTGGGCACCGGCGAGGCGCTGGTGTCCTTCCTCGACGAAAAGGGCCGGCCTTCGGTGGTCGAGCGCGCGTTCGTGCTGCCGCCGGCATCACGTCTCGGCCCGCTGACCGAGGCCGAGCGTGCAGCCATCATCCAGCACTCGCCGATGCGCGGTCGCTACGAACAGACGCTGGACCGCGAATCCGCCTACGAAAAGCTGACCGCGTCGGTGGCCGCCGGCACATCGGCGACGCCGTCATCCACCGCGTCGGCACCCACTGCCGGCACGCCCGCCGCAGGCGAAGGCGGCCTGCTCGGCGGTCTGAACGATCTGGTGTTCGGCTCGACCGGGCCGCGCGGCGGCCAGCGCGACGGCATTGCGCAGATGGCGGCCAAGACGGTCGCGCGCACCATCGCGAGTTCGGTCGGCCGCGAAATCATGCGCGGCGTGCTCGGCTCCATCCTCGGCGGGCGACGCAAATAGCCGCACCACCTGCCGCCGCGGACGCCCGGCTGGGCATCTGGCTGGCCGTCATCGCGTCGGCCGGATTTTCGCTGAAGGCCATCCTGGCCAAGCTGGCCTATCCATATGGCGTCGACCCGGTGACGCTGGTGGCGCTGCGCATGCTGCTGTCGGCGCCGGTGTTCATCGTCGTCGCGTGGCGCGAAGCGGCGCGCGGCGCACCGCTCACCGCACGTGACTGGGGCACGGTCATCGTGCTCGGCCTGTTCGGCTACTACGGCGCCAGCATGCTCGACTTCTACGGCCTGCTCTACATCTCCGCCGGGCTGGAACGTCTGGTGCTGTTCACCTACCCGACGCTGACGCTGCTGATCGGCTGGCTGGCGCAGGACCGGCGCATCACGCCGCGCGAAATCGTCGCCAGCCTGCTGTGCTATGGCGGCATCGCACTGGCCGTGGTGCACGACATCGAAGTCAGCGGCGAAGCGGCCACCATTGCGCTCGGCTGCCTGCTGGTGTTCGGTTCGGCACTCAGTTTCGCGATCTACCTGACCGGGGCGGCCGCACCGATCCGCAAGCTCGGCGCGACGCGCTTTTCCGCGCTGGCGACGCTGGTGTCCACAGTGGCGGTCGGCATTCACTTCACCGCTGTGCGGCCGTTCGACGCGCTGGCGCAACCGGCGCCGGTGTGGTGGCTGGCCGCTGCGATGGCCCTGTTCGCCACCGTGCTGCCGGTATTCCTGCAGTCTGCCGCGATCCGCCGCATGGGGGCGCAGACCGCCGCGCTGGTCGGCAGCACCGGTCCGGTCATCACGGTGTTCCTTGCCTGGTGGCTGCTCGCCGAGCCGGTGGCGGGCCTGCAGCTTGCCGGCACGGTGCTGGTCGTGGCGGGCGTGCTGTGGGTCGGGCGCCGCTGAAAAATGCGCCGGATGGCATGCTGTAGCCTTTCTCCTTCACCGGTGCGCACCATGACTGTCCGTCTTCCGCTTTACGCCGTGCGCTGCCTCGCGGCACTGTGCTGCCTGCTGCCGGGCCTCGCCGCAGCCGAGCTTTTCGACTGCCGTTCGGTCGATCCGCGCAATATGAACAACACGCTGAATGACGGACGCCTTGTCGAGGGGACGAACATCGTTGATGCACTGTGCGTGCTGGCGGAACAGGAAGGCGTCATCGCACGCGACCCGTGCCTGAAGAACCCGAACGCACGCATGAAGGCGGCGGCGCGCTTCCGCTGTTTCGCACCCGGCAATGACGGCGACCGGCGCAGCGCGCCCGCACCTGGCTCGAACAAGGTGTTCGGTGGCACGCCAGCCGCGTCGGGGCAGCCCGGCGACAATCCGATGAATCCGACCCGCGCGGAGCTGGCCGCCTGCAAGGCGGAAACCGAAAGCTGTCGTGCGGCCTGTCAGGCGCAGCACAACAACCCGGACGCATTCAATTACATCCGCTGCATGCAGCCGTGCGAGGTGGCGCGCGCAACGTGCCAGAACAACCGGATGCGCGAGCGCCTGAAGCTCGACTGAACCCGGCAGCTCAGGCAGCGATGGACGGCAGACTCGTTTCGGTGTCGCCCAGCGTGAAGCAGAGGGTGGCGCCGGCGCCCGGCTCGGAACGCGCCCAGACACGGCCATTGTGGCGACGGATGATGCGCTGGACGAGCGCCAGACCGATGCCGGTGCCGTCGAACTCGCCGTCGCGGTGCAGCCGGTTGAACGGATGGAACAGCTTGTCGGCATGTGCCATGTCGAAGCCGACGCCGTTGTCCCGCACGTAGATCACGGCCTGCTGGCCCTTGCCTTCACTGCCGACTTCGATCTGCGCGTGCGCCGTCGGGGCGGAGAATTTCCATGCATTGCGCAGCAGATTGTCGAGCACGATGCGCAGCAAGCCGACGTCACCGGCGACCAGCAGCCCGGGCTGTATGCGGATGTCGCACTGGCGCGACGGCTCGGCATTGCGCAGCACGTCGGCGATGTCCTGTGCCAGCGCGCTCAGGTCGACTGGCTGGCGCTGCAGCGGCAGGCGTGTGACACGTGCCAGTTCCAGCAGGTCGTCGACCAGATGTTCCATGCGCAGCGCGGCGCGCAGGATGCGCTGCAGCGAATCGCGCGCGCTGTCCGGCAGGCCGGTCACGCCGGGGCTGTTCAGTTCGGTGTCGAGCACGCTGGCGAAGCCGTGGATCGCACGCAGCGGCCCGCGCAGGTCGTGCGACACCGAATAGCTGAAGCTTTCCAGTTCTTCGAATGCGGCCTTCAGGCTTGCGGTGCGGCTGCGCACCCGCTCGTCGAGCTCCTGATTGAGCGCGCGCAGTTCCTCTTCGGCGCGCACCTGCCGGCTGACATCGCGCGCACTGCCGCGGTAACCCGCGATGTGGCCTGTGGCATCGCGCCAGGGGCGGGCGGACAGCGCCATGATGCGCACGCTGCCGTCCTGCTGGCGCCAGTCGATCACGACATCGCGGAAGCTGCGCACCTCGCGCGCCAGCTGGGCCGGATCGTCCGGCCGCGGCAGGCCGGGCCGGCGCATCGCGAACAGGCCGTTCAGCGTGAGCCCGCGCAGCGGCCAGGCGCCGTCCGAGGTATGCACGATGACGCCGTCCATGTCGGTTTCCCAGAACCAGTCGGCCGCCGCTTCGGCGAAATCGCGCAGCCGCGTACGTTCCGCCTCCAGCTCGGTGATCTTCTTGTCCAGCTTGTCGCGCAGGCGCTCGGCGTACAGCGCGTCGGCGTCGGACGGGACCGGCCGGATCGCATTGCGGCTCGCGGCCGATTCCAGCTCGAGGATGAGCTTGTCGATTTCGCACGGCTTGACCAGGAACAGGTCGGCGCCGAGCTGGTAGGCCAGTTCCTCGTCGCGCCGGTCGGTGAAGGTGGCGGTGTAGAACACGAACGGGACGCCCGACAGCTGAGGGTGGGCCCGCACTGCGCGGCACAGGCCGTAGCCATCGAGTTCCGGCATCAGGATGTCCGACACGATGAGGTCGGGCGTGCCGGCCAGTGCCAGTTCGAGGGCCTGCCGGCCGTCCGGCGCGGCCTGCACCCGGTGGCCCCGCGCTTCCAGCGCCGTGCTGAGCATCAGGCGGGAGTTCTCGTCGTCTTCGGCGATCAGTATGTGCATCAGATGGCCTGCATCAGGACGTTTTCGATCTGCGCCATCACGCGCATCGGATCGACCGGCTTTTCGATGTAGCCGTTGCAGCCGGCCGCCAGCACGCGTTCGCGGTCGCCCGCCATGGCGAAGGAGGTGATGGCGATCATCGGGATCGGTGCGCCGGTTTCGCCGGCCCGGATGCGACGCGCCACTTCGAGGCCGTCGATGTCGGGCAGCTGGATGTCGAGCAGGATGAAGTCCGGGCGTTCGCGCAGCGCTTCCGCCACACCGTCCAGCCCGGTGATGGCGCAGCGCGTGGCATAGCCGCCTGCATGCAGGATGAAAGTGATCAGTTCGAGGTTGTTCTCGTTGTCCTCGACCACCAGGGCGGTCTTCATGGCTTGACCCCGTTGCTGGCACGTCCCGAACCTTCGCGCGGCACGTGCAGCGTGAAGCGACTGCCGAGCCCCGGCGTGCTGCTGACCTCGACCGAGCCGGCCAGCAATTCAGTGGCGATCTTACGCGTCAGATAGAGGCCAAGGCCGGTGCCGGGCGTTTTCACGCGCAGGTGGGAATCGATCCGTTCGAAGGGCTGGAACAAGCGGCTCAGTCCGGCTTCGTCCACCCCGATGCCCGTGTCTTCAACGCTGATGTCGAGCCAGTTTCCACGCACACACGCCTCCACGGTGATTTTCCCTTCGACGGTGTACTTTACCGCGTTGCTCATGAAATTCAGCAGGCATTGCAGCAGCCTGCGCCGGTCTGCCTGCACCATGATTCCGGGCGGCACCGACACCCGGATTTCCAGCTTCTTCTCGCGTGCGGCCGGCTGCACGGTCTGCACGGCTTCATCGACCAGCGCCGACACTTCGATGCGCTCCTCGAATACGTCGATGAAACCGGCTTCGATCTTCGAAATGTCGATCACGTCGGTGATCAGGGCGAGCAGGTGCTTCGCAGAACCGTAGACGCGCTGCAGCTGATCCTGCTGGCGCGCATTAAGTTCGCCCGCCATGCCGGCCAGCACGACACCGGTGAAGCCGATGATGGAATTGAGCGGTGTGCGCAGTTCATGTGACATCGACGCAATGAACATGGACTTGAGCCGGTCGAGATCCTTCAGCTGCTCGTTCGCCTGTGCCAGCTCGGAGGTACGTTCGGTCACGCGCTGCTCCAGCGTTTCATTGGCCACGCGCAGCGCGATCTCGTTGCGCTTGATGTCGCCGATGTCGCGCAGCACGCTGGAAATGTATTGCACCTTTCCGCTGCCATCGAGATGCGCAAGCCGCACCGCCGACATCGGCACCAGCGTGCCGTTGCCTGCGCGCAGGGTTGTTTCGCCGATCCAGATGCCGTCGCGCAGCACGGTCGGCAGCTGCACATCGATGTAGTGGCGGTAGCTGTCGGCCGGATAGAAATCGCGGACCTGAAGCCGTTCCGGCAGACCGTCGAGAGGCAGCCCGAGCATGCGGCGCGCCGAAACGTTGAGATAGGACACGTTGAGCTCGGTGTCGACGGTGGATACGTAGTCGGGCGTCGCGTCGAGGATCGCCGACAGGCGCGCCTGTTCCTCCTGCGCGAGACGCCGCTCGCGTGCCACCAGAAAGCGCCCCAGCTGCGAGGCCAGTTCGGCGGCGAATCGGGCTTCGTCATGCGCCCACTCGCGTATCCGGCCACGCTGTTCAAGGCAGACCACGCCCGCCAGCCGTCCGTCGAGAAAGGCCGGGGCGTCGAGCATGGCGGCGAGGCCTTCCCGGTCGAGGTAGCTGGCGGCGAGCAGCGCGGTTGCCGGGTGCGCGCGGGCGTCGCCGGCACTGATCGTGCGACCGCTGCGCAGTGCCGAAAAATAGTCCGGGAATGCGGCAGCATCGAGCACCTGACCATGCGTGTGACCGCGCGTGACGGCGAGCTGGTCGACGTCGAACAGATCGAGGCAGATCAGTTGCCGCGAGTCGTGGTCGAGCCGCCACACACTGGCGCGGCTGACCGACAGTGCAGCCGCGGCGGCTTCGGTCAGCGTGGCCAGCGCATCGTCGTCACCCGCCGACAGCGCGGCGTCCGTACTCAGGCGCATGATCGCCGCCAGCTGTCTGTCCTGCCGCTCGAGCCGGCCGCGCTGTTCGCGCCGCGCGCGCAGATCGTCGGTCACGTCGATGAAGGTCGCCTGGATGGCCGGCTCGCCCCGCCACATGACCTGACGGATGTAGGCGTCCAGCGTACGTCGCTCGCCGTCGGCACGCGTCACGCCGGCCTGCATCGGCAGGATGCGGCCGGACGACAGCTGGCGCCGGTTGCTGTCGCTGTCGACCACCGGCAGATCGTCGGCGACGATCATGTCGGCCAGCGAACCTTGCGCCATCAGGTCGGCCACCGACTGGAAGCCCAGCAGCTCGGCTGCCCGCCGGTTCGCGAACAGCGGCTGGAAGCGTCGGTGGATCAGGATGCCCTGGATGGAGCCATCGAACAGGTCGAGCAGCTGCGCTTCGCGCATGCGTGCCCGGCGCGATGCATTCGCACGCTCGTTCAGCGTGATCGACAGGGCATAGGACGCGATCGACAGCGTGATGATGAAGGTCTGCAGCAGCAGCAGCGCGCGCAGCGGCGTGTCGTTGCCGAACGGTCCGGTACCCTGGCTCGTGCCCCAGAAGGCGAGCCCCTGCATCAGCACCAGCAGCAGACTCATCCAGCGTACCTTGAGGCGGATGGCCGACAGCACGAGCACGGCCGGCAGCAGGAACATGAACGGTTCCGGGCCATCGAGCACGCGCAGGAAGATCGCTGCCGTGGTCAGCAGGGTCAGCGCGAACCAGGGCAACACCTTCGGCAGATCGCCCGCCACACGCCGCCAGTCCAGCCGTTCCAGCCAGCCGGCCACCAGCTGCACCGTCAGCACCGCGCCGGCGAAGCTGGCGGCCGCATGCAGTGTCCAGTCCGACACATAGAACGGTGCGCCGGGATGCCAGGCCACGCGCGCGCCGTGGATGACCGACATCGGCAGCGCGACCGCGAGGAACCACATGTAGTGATCGGCGCGCATGCGCGGAAAGGGCTGCACCGGACAGTGGCGCAGCACCTGGGTACCCGCGCCGGTCAGCAGGCCGAGGACGCAGGCCGAGCCGAGTGCGGACAGCGGCGTCTGGCCGGCATACAGCGCCAGCGCGAGGTCGGTCAGCATGATCGCGGGCAAGTGACGCGGGCCGAACAGCAGCACGATGGCGAAGGCAACGCCCAGCGTCAGCTGGATGACCGGCGGCTGGCCGTCCGACAGGCCGAGCAGCGGATCGACCAGCACAGCGGCGGCGTAGGCAGGCACTGCGGCGAGCAGCGGAACGATCTTCACGGAGTGGGGCACGATCACGCGTCGGCGATAAACTGATCTGCATGTTAACGTCGTTCCGTGCCGGCCATGTGTGCGGAACGAACGCCCTGACGATGCGTCCACCTGCGCGACGCCGGTAACCGCCTGCCGCCGGACGCTGCTTCCGGACAGTCTCCCGGACCTTTTCCCACCCCTTGCCCACCCCACCTAATGACCCTGCGATGCGATCAATGATGCGGACGGCCGCCCTGTGCGGAGGACTTTTGCTGGCGCCCGCGGTCCCGGCGGCCACCTGCGTGACGCCCGGCAGCTGGCTGGAACCGGGGCAGGGCGAGACCGAAAGTGCCACGCTGATGCGCCGCATGAGCCGGCAGTCGGTCGTGCTGCTGGGCGAAACGCATGACAGTGCGGCCCACCACGACTGGCAGCTCGACACGCTGCGCGCGCTGCATGCGCTGCGTCCGCGTCTGGTGATCGGTCTCGAAATGCTGCCACGCAGCGCCCAGCCGGTACTCGATGCCTGGGTGCGTGGCGAACTGAGCGAAGCGGCGCTGTTCGAGCGGACAGACTGGAAGCGCGTCTGGGGCATGCCGCCCGAGCTGTACGCCGGCATCTTCCGCTTCGCGCGCGACAAGGCGGTGCCGCTGCGCGCGCTCAACATCGACCGCAAGGTGGTGCGCGAGGTGTCGCGGCTGGGCCTGGCCGGTGTCCCGGCGGCAAGCCGCGAGGGGGTCGGGACGCCGGCCGGCGCGCAGCCGCCCTATCGTGACTGGCTCAGACAGATCTGGAGTGACCACATGCCGGCCGGCAAGGCAATGCCGGACGACGCCTTCGGCCGCTTTCTCGATGGTCAGCTGCTGTGGGACCGCGCCATGGCCGAGGCGCTGGCCGGTGCCGTACGCGAACAGCCGGACGCGGTGGTGGTCGGCCTGATGGGCAGTGGCCACGTCATCCATGGCTATGGCGTGGAACACCAGCTGCGCGACCTTGGCGTGCCCGATGTCGGCAGCCTGCTGCCGTGGGATGCCGACGGCGACTGCGCCGATCTGGTCGCCGGGGTGGCCGATGCGGTGTTCGGCATCATGCCGCCGGCGCGGGGCGCACAGCCTTGATGCGGATGCCGGGCTGGCGGGCGCTTGCCGGGCGGCTTGCTGTGGCGATGTGCGCGGGACTGCCCGGCCAGGCGGCGCTCGCGGCACCGCAGCTCGACCTCACCGTCCGGCTGGAGCCGGCGCAGGGCAGCCTGAGCGCGCACGCGCTGATTGCGCTGCCGGCGAATGAGGCGATCGACCTGCGCATCGATGCCCGCCACCGCATCACGTCGATGCAGCTCGACGGCGGCGCGCTGCGTGCCTCGACCGACGGCGGTCTGCAGCTTATCCGCATCGCGGCGGCCAGCCAGCCGCGTCGGCTCGAATTGCGCTGGGCCATCCGGGCCGATGCGCCGGATGCGGCCGCCTCGCACCGCGACACGCTGACCGCGTTTGCGCCGCAGATCGGCGAAGCCGGCAGCTTCCTGCCCGCCGGTGGCGCCTGGTATCCGCTGCCCTTCGACAGTGCCGGCCCGCTGCTGCACCGTTACCGCCTGACCGTCGACCTGCCGGCTGCGCAGCGCGCACTGGCGCCCGGTGACCGCCAGCCCGACACGGTACGCGACGGCCGGCGCACGGTGCGTTTCGACATGGCACAGGACAGCGAAGGGGCCGATCTGATGGCCGGACCCTGGGTCGAAGCCGAGCGCAGCGTGCGCTCGATCGATGGCCGCACGCTGACGCTGGCCACATTGTTTCACCCGGACATCGCCGACCAGGCCGAGGGTTACCTCGATGCCGCGGCAAGCCATCTCGCGCGCATCGAACAGACCCTGGGCGCCTATCCGTACAGCCGCTTCAGCATTGCCTCGTCACCCACGCCGACCGGTTTCGGCATGGCCGGCCTGACCTATCTGGGCATCGACGTGCTGCGCCTGCCCTTCATCCGCCACACCTCGCTGCCGCACGAAATCCTGCACAACTGGTGGGGCAACGGCGTCCATCTGGCGCTGGCGGGCGGCAACTGGTCGGAAGGACTGACCACCTTCATGGCCGACTACGCGCTGCGCGAGGCCAGTCAGGGCGAAGAGGGCGCGCGCGCCATGCGGCTCGACTGGCTGCGCGGGCTGTCGGCACTGTCGCCGGCGGCGCAGGGCAGTCTGGCCGGTTTCGCCGGACGCACGCATGACGCATCGCAATCCATCGGATACCACAAGGCCGCGTTGGTGTTCCTGATGCTGCGCGACACGCTGGGCGCACCGGCTTTCGACCGCGGGCTGCGTGACTTCTGGCAGGCACACCGTCACCGCCGCGCCGGCTGGCCGGACCTGCGCGCGGCGTTCGAACGCGCCTCGGGCCGCGATCTCGAACGCCATTTCGCATTGTGGGTGGACGGCAGCGGGCTGGCGGCCCCGGCAATCGCCGGAGCCGTGGCCGGGCCCGACGGTCTGACCGTCACGCTGCAGCAGCCGGCACCGCACTATCCGCTGGACGTGCCGCTGCATGTGCGGATTGCCGGGCAGACCCGGGTCGAACAGGTAGCGCTGCCGGGTGCGCAGGCACGGGTCAGCCTGCCGCTTGCGGCAGGCTGCGCCGAACTGGCGCTCGACCCGGATTTCCGTCTGGCCCGCCGTCTGGCACCGGGCGAAGCCCCGCCGGTGCTGCGCGAAGCCACGCTGGACGACACGCTCGGCCTGACCGTGCTGCCCGGCGACGAGCACCTCGCGGCGGCGGCGCGCACGCTGACCACACAGTGGCTGGATCGCGCGCCGACCGCCATCGACGCCGCACAGCCGCCGGGCCGCGCATCGCGCCTGGTCATCGGCAGTTTCGCGGCCATCGACGGCTGGCTGGCCCGGCACCGCCTGCCGGCACGCGACCGGGACGGTGAGGTCGTCGCCTGGGCGCTGCGCGCACCGGCCGGCGGCACGCTTGCGCTGGTGACTGCGCGCGATGCCGACGCGCTGGCCAGGGCGACCAGCGCGCTGCCGCACTACGGCCAGCAGGGCTGGGTCACGCTGGCCGGCGGTCGCGCCACCGCGCGCGGGCAGTGGCCCGCCGCAACGAAGTGGACGAAGGTCTGCCTGCCATGACCGTATCGAACTGAAACGTCCGGAATCCAAGTCGTCCGGTACTGAGCAGTGCCCGCACACGTCGCGCATGCCCGGTCACGGCACCGCGTTTCATCCGCGTCACGACCGGGACGTGCGTCGTTGCGTGCGGCATGGCAGCTGCCTCAGAAAGTTTTCATGCTGCAGCGCTTTTCGGTACCCTGCGAGCGGGCAGGCGGCCAAGCCTGCCGATTGACGAGTGTCCGGGCTCTGTTGCCGGGCCGACGTGATGGAGACAACGCAGGTCAAGCGTCGCACAGCATGTCGGCGTGTCGCCCTGCATCGCGGGAGAAGACATGAGAAAACCCTTTGTGAATCTCGATGATGTCGAATTCAACCGTGTCGAGGAGAACGGCTTCTACAGTTCCCGACTCGCTCAATTCAGCGCCACGATCGGTGCCCGGAAGCTGGGCTACAACCTGACCGAATTGCCACCCGGAAGCGCGCAGTGCCCGTATCACTCGCACCGCATCTGGGAAGAGATGTTTCTCATCCTCGAAGGCGAGGGCGAACTGCGCTATGGCGATCAGACCTACCCGATCAGGAAGCACGATGTGATCGCCTGCCCGACCGGCGGTCCGGACACGGCTCACCAGATCATCAACACCGGATCCACGACCCTGCGCTACCTGTCGCTTTCGAATCTGGAGGACATCGAGGTTTGCGAGTATCCGGATGCCAACAAGGTGGGCGTGTTTGCAGCGGGCGCGAGCACGCCCGGACTGCGGACGTTTTTCCGTGCCGAAGGCGACGTCGACTACTACGACCGTGAATCAACCGATCCCCGGCCCGGCAGCGCCTGACCGCATCGGCCCCGGTCGCCGGACGCGGTCACGTCCGTCACCCGGTCGAAGCACGGCGAGCCTGTAGTCGGCCGTCAATCAGGTGGCCGGGATCCGTGAAGCACCATACGGCGGCATGCCCGCCCGGGATCACGATTGCCGGTGCGCATCGAAGCCGGATCGCGAACGAGGTCGGTGCGGCGCGCGCCGTATGGCGGGTCCGATGCATCGGCGTTCTATATTGACGGTGCGTGCTCCGGGTGGCGGATCAGCCACGCGGCGTAAAGGCGCTCGTAATCGAGCTTGTCTTCCTGATAGACGGTCCATACGCAGCGTTCGCAGGCGGATTCGCAGCATTCGGAATCCATCGGCATGCTGGGCGGCACGGGCGCCGGGTCGTTCGAAATGGAAGGGCGGGTGATGGTCAGTTCGGTCATGGTCGGATCAGTAAGCGGATATGGCAGGCGGCACGGTTGTAGCAGGCATCCAGTCGCGACAGTTCGGCATCCAGGTCCAGCGCCGGATCGGCACCCTTCAAGTGCCTTTCCAGGGTGCCTGCCAGCTCAGACAGTTCGATCGCGCCAACGTTTCCGGCGCTGCCCTTCATGCCGTGAATCGCCTTGATCAGCGTGTCCGGCTCGCCGGTCTGCCGCGCCAGGTGCGCCACGGCCAGAATGGCGGGTGCGTCGATGAGCCAGATGCGCAGGATGTCGTCCAGCGCGTCACCGAGCAGTGCGCGCAGTTCGTCGAGCCGTGCCGCATCGATGACCCGGCTCGCAGCAGTTTCGGGATCGGGCGGCATGCGCTTTTCCGACGGATGGATGTTTCGTTATCGGCCGCAGTCGCCCCGGCTGAATGCCGCTCAGCTTTCCCAGATCACCGGCTGGTTGGCACGCAGTGACCGTTCCAGCTGTTCGATCAGCGGTACCGCGCGCTGTGCCAGCGACACCGGCACCGGTGCGCGTGCGGGATCGACGTCGTCGGGTTCGGGCTGGCCGCGCTGCGCGGCACGGCTGCTTTCGGCCGCCTCCCGCAGCCGCGCGATGGCGTCCGGCAGCTGTTCGAGTGTGATAATTCCGCGCGGCTCGAAAGCCTTGCCCATCAACGACAGCAGGTCCTTCGCGACATCGCCGAACATGATGGTGTCCGCAGTGGCCCGGGATTTGAAGGTGATGATCATGATGGTTCCGCTGTCGGATGAAGAAGCCCTGATTGTCGCATCGCGCAGGAGGCCGCATGCGCATCGGCATTGATCTGGGTGGAACAAAGACCGAATTGATCGCGCTGGACGGCAGCGGCACCGCGTGCCTGCGCCGGCGCGAGCCGACGCCGTCCGGCGACTACGCCGCGACAGTCGCCCTGATCGCCCGGCTGGTACGCGACGCCGAAGACCGGCTGGGCGTGCCCGCCACGGTGGGCATCGGCACCCCGGGTTCGCGGTCACCGCTGACCGGGCGCATGCGCAACGCCAATTCCACCTGCCTGAACGGCCAGCCCTTGCAGCAGGACGTCGAAGCCGCGCTCGGCCGCGCGGTGCGCATGGCCAATGACGCCAATTGCTTCGCGCTGTCCGAAGCGGTGGACGGCGCGGGGCGGGCGGCACCGGTGGTGTTCGGCGTCATCCTGGGCACCGGTGTCGGCGGCGGCATCGTCGTCGATGGCCGGGTGCTGGAAGGCGCCAATGGCGTGGCCGGAGAGTGGGGTCACAATCCGATGCCCGCGGGGCCGGATACCGAAGGCAGTGCGCCGCCGCCGTGCTACTGCGGTCGCGCCGGCTGCATCGAAACCTGGCTGTCCGGTCCGGCACTGGCGGCCGATCACCGTCGGGTGACCGGCGAGCCGCTGGCACCGGAGCAGATCGTCACGCGCGCCGCCGCCGGTGATGCCGCCTGCGCAGCCACGCTGGCGCGCTACGAAATCCGGCTGGCGCGCGCACTGGCCGGGGTGATCAACCTGCTCGACCCGCAGGTGATCGTGCTCGGCGGCGGGCTGTCCGCGTTGCCGGGTCTGTATGAGCGGGTGCCGCAGCACTGGATGCCGCATGTCTTTTCCGACCTGATCACGACCCGGCTGTGCCCGCCGGTGCATGGCGGTTCATCCGGCGTGCGCGGTGCCGCGTGGCTCTGGTAGCCCATGCGGATTTTTTTCGGAGTGCGGTAAGGTTCGGCCCGCCGCAGGGTCTACTGCCGTGCAAACCACATGACCGGTTTGATTTTTCCACCCTCAGGAGATCGCACATGAACAAGTCCGCCGCCCTTTCTGCCGCCCTCGCATCCGTGTTCGCCCTCGGCATCGTGACCAGCCCCGTTGTCGCGGCTGCGGAAGGCAAGGAGAAGTGCTATGGCGTGGCCAAGAAGGGCGCCAATGACTGCGCATCCGCCAATGGCTCGCACAGCTGCGCCGGTCAGGCCAAGGCCGACAATGACCCGAACGAATGGGTGTTCGTCGCCACCGGCACCTGCGAAAAGATGGGCGGCAAGACCGCAGCGCCGAAGAAGGGCTGATGCCCCGGGGATGCAGCCGGACGGCTGCATCCCTGTCCCGAGATTCCCATGAGCCCGCATCCTGTCTCGCCGACCGGCATCGGTCTGCGCCAGCCGCACTACGCCCGCGTACTGGAAGAACGACCGCGCATCGGCTTCGTCGAAGTGCACAGCGAAAACTTCTTTCATGACGGTGGCGCCGCATTGCGCACACTGGAACGCGCCCGCGAATGCTATCCGGTCAGCCTGCACGGCGTCGGTCTGGCACTCGCGTCGGTCGACGCGCGCCATGACGCCCATGTCGAACGGCTGGCGAAACTGGTCGAGCGCATCGAACCGGATTTCGTGTCCGAGCACCTGTGCTGGGGTGCGGTCGATGGCATCCACTTCAACGATCTGCTGCCCTTCCCTTACAGCAGCGAAGCACTTGCGCTGGTCGCCGCGCGCGTGAATGCGCTGCAGGACCGCCTGCGCCGCCCGGTCCTGATCGAAAACCTGTCGGCCTACGTGCAGTTCCGCGACGCGCGGATGAGCGAAGCCGATTTTCTCGCCGATCTGGTCTGCCTGACCGGTTGCGGACTGTTGCTGGACCTGAACAATCTGTACGTGAATGCCCGCAATTTCGGCACCAACCCGATGGATGCGCTCGAACGGCTGCCGATGCACGCGGTACGGGAGATCCATCTGGCCGGTCACGCGGTGACCGGATACGGCCTGATCGACACCCATGGCAGCGCGGTATGCGACGACGTATGGGCGCTGCTCGCCGCCGTGCGTCGACGGGGTGTCGGCGCACCGGCGCTGATCGAATGGGATACCGATCTGCCGGAACTCGACATCCTGCTGGCCGAGGCGGCCCGGGCCGATCGCATCGGCGCCGACGCAGGCACATTGGATGGAGACCGCCGTGTCTGCGCTGCTTGACGCCCAGCGGCGCTTTGCGCGTGCCTTGCGCAGCGCGCAGGGCGAACCGGCCATGCTGCCGCTGCTCACCGGCGACGCCGAACGCAACCGCGGCCTGCTCGGCGTCTATCGCGGCAATGCGGTGGCCAACGCCAACGCCGCGCTGACGCTGGCCTACCCGGTGTGCCGGCAGATCACCGGAGACGACTACTTCGATGCGCTGGTCCGCCGCTACTGGGCGCAGACGCCATCGACCGACGGCGACCTCAATCGCTACGGCCACAGCTTCGCCGACTTTCTCGACGGCTTCGAGCCGGTGCGCGCGCTGCCCTACCTGCCCGACGTGGCCCGACTTGAATGGTCGGTGCATGTCGCGACGACTGCGGCCGATACCGCGCCGCTGGGTGGTGAGGCCTTTGCCGGCCTCGCCCCCGATGCGCTGGCCGCGGCCCGCCTGCACATGACGCCCGGCTTCGCGCTGCTCGGCAGTGCATGGCCGATCGCCGACATCTGGCTGCAGCATCAGCGGGACGCCGCCGGCGCATCGGGCGACGCCTTCGACATCGATCTCGAGCAGGCCCAGTACGCCGTCGTGTGGCGTGACGGGCTGCGCGTGCGGGTGGCGTCGCTGTCCGTCGGCGCCCACGCATTCTGGGCCGCCATCGCGCTGGTGGGTGCCAGCTTCGGCGACGCCTGGGCCGGCGCCGCCGGGACCGAACAGGATTTCAACCTCGCAGCCACCATCGAACAGGCCATTGCTTGCGGCTGGCTGCACCACATCGAAACCAGGGGACATGAACAATGAACGCCGTCACTCGCGCATATGACCTCGGCGCGCCCCTCGCGCGCCTCGCCGACCAGGTGCAGCCGCTGCTGCTGCTCGCCCTGCGCCTGTACATCGCCTGGGTGTTCATGAAGGCCGGTCTGACCAAGATCGAGGACTGGGACACCACGCTTTTCCTGTTCACCGAAGAATACAAGGTGCCGCTGCTGCCGCCGGCCATCGCGGCCTTCATGGGTACGGCCGGCGAAATCGTGCTGCCACCGCTGCTCGCCATCGGCCTGGCCGGGCGTTTTGCCGCACTCGGCCTGTTCGTCGTGAACATCATGGCGGTCGTGTCCTACCCGGCCCTGTGGGAATTCGAGTGCCCGGCGGCCGTGGAGGCGCACCTGTGGTGGGGCGTCGGGCTGCTGGGGCTGGTCGCGTTCGGGCCCGGCGCGCTGTCGATCGATCGGCTGCTGGGCCGGCGCCGCGACTGAGTCTGCGCGCGTGCCGGGCCGGCTTTTCATGTCGGCACTGAAACATGGTGCAACACAGCATCGGCGCCGCCCGGGAACACCCGGCTGCCCGCGTTGCCCGATCGGTATTCAATATCGGGCACGCTGCTTTGACTGTTTCCTTACGCTGCATGCTGCTGTGCGCAGCCGGCCTCGCCAGTGCCTCAGCATCGGCCGACACGACCGCGCCGTCACACCTGCCTTCACACCGCATCGGCCTGCAGATCGGTCCCTACGTCCATCACTGGGACCACGAATCCGACCACAACGACACGCCGGCCCTGTTCGGTCTCGAGTACGAGTCGCCGACGCGCTGGAACGTCGGCGCGGCGTGGTTCCGCAATTCCTTTGACCAGGCCAGCGAGTACTACTACGCGGGCCGCAGCTGGCCGATCGAAGCGGTCAGCCCGAATCTGTACGTGAAGGTGACGGCCGGCGCACTGCTCGGCTATACCGGCGAGTACGAAGACAAGATTCCATTCAACCGCAAGGGCGTGGCGTTTGCGGTCATTCCGGCGCTGGGCTACCAGTACGACCGCTACAACGCCCAGGTCGCACTGCTCGGCACGGCCGGTTTCATGGTGACCTTCGGCATCGATCTTGGGCGCTGGTGAGTCCCGGGCGTGAAACGACAGACCGACGGTACGACCGGCAGCGGTGCGTCACACCGGCAGCGTCGGTTCGCTGCCCCCGCGCTGCAGGATGACGCCGCAGCCGCGGGTTTCGTGCAGGTCCAGCCGCTCGAGCGACGGGATCAGCGGCGTCGCCAGCGTCATGATGCGGCGTGCCAGGCTGGCGGTATCCGCGTCCCGGCCATCCTCATCCATCAGTTCATGCAGCGGCGCGTGATCGAGCCGCTCGAACAGCGGTGCGAACTGCGCCTTCACGCCGCCGAAATCGACCGTCCAGCCCATGACCGGATCGAGCGGGGCCGCCAGATGAAGGCGCAGGGTGAAGGTGTGGCCGTGAATGCGCCGGCGCGGGTCGCCGTCGGGCGCGCGCTTGAGCCGCACCGCGCTGTCGAGCGTGAATTCCTTCCACACGCGGTGCTGCCGGCCGTCGAACTGCGCGCCGCAGCTGGCGGTTTCGTAGACGGTGACCCAGCACAGGCCGGGCAGCAAAGGCTTCAGTTGCTGCCAGATCCAGGCCGCGATGTTTTCGCTGGTCGGGTTGTCGAGCCCGGCGATGTCGTTCAGGCAGGCCAGATGCAGTTGTGCGTGCAGCGGCGCCCACAGGACATCGATCCGTTCCGGGTCGACCGCGGCATCGGGCGCCGCCTTCGCGTGCAGCAGCACCTCGAAGCCGTGGCCGTGCATGCGGCCGCACTTGTGGCCGGGGGCCACGCGCGGCAGCTGGTGCGCCGACTGGAACACATAGCGGCGCCACACGTAAGCGTCGTCATGCCGGTCCAGCTGCACGCCGGCGTGGCGGGTGCTGCGCACGCCGACCGCGTGCACGTCGGGCAGGTCGAGCTGAGCGCGCAGCCAGCGTGCGAGATCTTCGTCGCCGGGCCGGGTGACGGTGTCGTTGAGCAGCTGGTAGTCGAGCGGTGCGAGCGCGGTACGCAGCCGAGCCGTCAGCGCATCGACCTCGCCGCCGGCGACACCGCCCCAGCCCTCGGGCAGCGCGGCGCGCACGCTGCCGGTGAAGCGGTGGCCGTGCAGCGCATGCGCGCGGTGGGTGGTCGGCAGGTGTTCGAGGCGGCGCGCGGCTTCGAAGTCCGCGGCGGCAACATGGAGCAGGATGTCTTTCATGATCGGGGTCGGGTCGCGCGGTTGCGGCAGCGCCGCAGTGTGCCTGAGTGCGCAGTACTATCAGTATCGATCGAATTGCAGAAGGAGCACACCTCATGTCCATCAGTCTGCTCGGCGCGGTGAAGGCCGTGCCCTGGGGCGACGTCATCGCGGCAGCCCCGAGCGTGGTGCAGGGCGCCAATGCGTTGTGGGACCGCGTCGCGAAGAAGCGGCCGAAGGGCGAGCCGGCGGACGCACCGGCGACTGCACCGGCCGGCGCGCCGGCCGAGGTACGGCTGGCCGCGCTCGAACAGGTGGTGACCGAACTGCAGAAGGAGGCGCTTGCCTCGTCGCAGCTGATCCGCTCGCTGGCCGAACAGAATGTACAGCTGGTGCGCGAGATCGAGGTGCTGCGCCTGCGCTCGCGCGTCATGCTGGCCGCCGCCGTGGTGTTCAGCGTGGCACTGGCGGCCAGCCTGTATTTCGCGCTGGCGGCACGCTGAATCCGGCGCGTCCGGCCCGGGGTTCCACCGGTTGCCGGCCAGCATGACCATGACGCCCCCCGACATCCTGACGCCACGCCTGAGGCTGCGCGCCATGGATGCCGATTTCCTCGGTGCGTCGGCCGACGGGCGCGACATCGACGAGCTGTCCGCGCTGATCGGACTGAAGGTGGCCACCGCATGGCTGCGTGAATCCGAGCTGGCCGCCCTGCGGCTGCAGGACGTGACGACTGACCCGGCCAGCCTGCCCTGGTCGGTGCGCGCGCTGGCCTTGCGCGACAGCGGCGAAATGGTCGGCCACGCCGGTTTTCATTCCCGCCCGGCGCCCGATTATCTGGCGCCTTACGCGGCCGACGCGGTCGAAATCGGCTACACGATCTACCCGCGCCACCGCAGGCAGGGCCTGGCACGCGAAACGCTGGTCGCGCTGATCCGCTGGGCCCACGTCGAGCACGGCGTGCCGCGCTTCGTCGCGTCGGTCAGCCCGGACAATCTCGCATCGTGCGCGCTGCTCGCCACGGCCGGTTTCCGGCGCATTGCATCGTTCATCGATGACATCGACGGGCTGGAGTACGTGCTGCTGCTCGACGCGCCCGACGTGGCGCGTCTGCTCGGGACGTAGAAAAGCCGACCCCGAGGGTCGGCTTCCCGTGCCGGGCGGTCAGATGACCGCCTGCTTCATGCGGCCCGATCCGGCGGCCGCGCGGTACGGCTCACGCAGCGCGCGTATCGGGTCATGGTTGCGCTGCGCCGACCACCGGGCGACCGGTGGGCAAGCTGCGCGTGCCTACAGCTTGAAGCGCCCCACCAGTTCGCCGAGATGATCGGATGCGCGCCCGATCTGCGACAGCGTGGCCGAGGTGCGCTGTATTGCCTCGTCGGTGTTCTGCACGACTTCGGATGCCTGCTCCGCCGACTGCGCCAGCGCGGTCGTGGCGGCCGACTGTTCCTGCGTCGCCTCGGCGATCTCGCGCACCCGTTCGGCGGCGCGCTGCATGCCGGCCTCGATGCCGCCGATCTCCTCGGCCACGCGGGTGGCGCGCTCGACGCCGGATTCGACCGCTTCGCGCGTGCTGTTCATGCTCTGCACCGCGCGGTCCGTTTCGCCGTGCATGGCGGCGATCATGTCGCGGATTTCGGTGGTGGCCGTGCTGGTGCGCTCGGCCAGCTTGCGCACCTCGTCAGCCACCACCGCGAAACCACGGCCCTGTTCACCGGCGCGGGCGGCTTCGATGGCGGCATTGAGCGCCAGCAGATTGGTCTGGTCGGCGATTTCGCGGATCACCTGCACGATGCCGTTGATCTGCACCGAACGCTCGGCCAGCCCGGTCAGCGAACCGGCCAGCGCTTCCATGCTGCCGGCGATGTCGCGCATGTGCGTCTGCATGCCGCGTACCGCCTCGCCGCTGCGCTGCGACGCGGTATGCGTGTCCAGCATGACGCCGTTGGCGTCGTTCGCATGGCTGGCAATGTGGCCGATCGACACGGTGATTTCCTCGATCGTTGCCGCGTTGTCGCCGGTGGTGCCGGCCAGCGCGCGCGAGCTGTCGGCGATGTGACGGGTGGCGTCCGATGCATCGCGGATGCCGCCGACCAGCGCCTGGCTCTGATCGCGCACCTCGATGAACATGCGCTGCAGGCTGCCGAGGAAGGCGTTGACCGAGGTGGCGACGCGACCCAGTTCATCACGGCTGCCGGTTTCCGGCAGACGGCGCGTCAGGTCGCCTTCGCCGCCGGCCAGCGCCTGCATCGCGTCGGCCAGGGTTTCCAGCGGCCGGGTCATCGCGCCGAGCAGCGCGAACAGCACGCCGGCGGTGAGCAGCACGCTGACGATGCCCATGACGATGGCGGTGTTGCGCAGCGCATTGGCCGATGCGGTGATCACGACTTCCGGCACCGAAACGACGCTGCCCCACCAGGCATCGCCATCGCTCAGCGACACCCGCTGCAGGAAGTGACGCACACCGGCGGCATCGCGCCACTGCAGGCTGCGACCTTCGCGCAACGCAGCCAGTGCCTCGGCCGGCAGGTCGGCGGCCGGCTTGCCGATGCGGGCGGCATCGCCGTGCGCGACCACGAGCCCGGACGGCGCGTACAGCGCCACCGTGCCGACGTCGAGCGGCTTGATGCGGCCCAGATCGTCAGCCAGCTGGTCGAGCGCCATGTCGACGCCGGCGATGCCGGCGAAGCGGCCATTCACGACAATCGGCTTGACCAGCGAGGTGATGAGCATCTTGCTGCCGCCAACCACGTATTCATAAGGTTCGGCGAGATAGGCGCGGCCGGTCTGCTTCGGCTGCTGGTAATAGTCGCCGGCACCCGGCTTGTCGTAGTCGATCAGCGCTTCGACCGACAGCGTGTCACCGCTGCGGCTCCAGTAGGGCACGAAGCGGCCGCTGGCGTCATGACCGGCGGCACCGGCGAAGTCGGCGTCGCGCGCGTCGAAGGCATTGGCTTCCCAGCCGGTGTAGACGCCCAGCAATGCCGGGCGGCCTTCGAGCGTACGACGCAGCACGCGGCTGATGGCGTCGCGATCCGGCGTGCCCTTTGCGTGCAGGCCTTCAAGCGACAACGCCAGCGTGGACGACACCGCCATGGCTTCGTCCAGATGGGCGCCGACGTCATGCGCGACCGAGGTGGCCACGCTTTCGGCACGCGCCAGCCCCTGTTCAAGCACGGCCTGATGGCTGCGCCAGGCGAGTACGCCCAGCGTGACCGAGAAGCAGAGCAGGACGGTAATGACGGTGGATGCCAGCAGTTTGGTGCGCAGATTCAGGGCGTGCAGATTCATGATCAGGCTCGTTTTCGGTGACAAGGCGTTGACGACGATCAAGAAAGTTTCTTTAAGAGAATAATTTATGAACTCGGTGAATTATTCAGGCACCGGCTCAAAAGGCCTCGCCCGGCCGCCTGTCTGGTCAGCCAGCACCGGACCGCCGCCGGACGTGGTGCGTCTGCTCGGGACGTAAAAAAGCCGACCCCTGAGGGTCGGCTTCCCGCAGCGGGCGGTCAGATGACCGCCGTCTTCATGCAGCCCGATCAGGCGGCCGCGCGGTACTGGTCACGCAGCGCGCGGATCTGGTCATGGTTGCGCTGCGCGCCGATCAGCTGGCGCTGCACCAGATTGCGCAGCTCCGGCGGCAGCGGTGCCTCAAGTGCCTTGCGGTAGCGCGCCAGCGCGCGGTCCTCGCCACGCTCCGCTTCCTCCAGCATCGCCACATCGTCCTTGCCCGGCAGCGCACCGCGCACGCTCACCCAGCCGCGATGCAGCGCACCGACCACCGTGCCCGACGTATCCGCCTCACCGCCGGCGCGCACCACTTCCGTCTGCAGTTCCTGTGCCGCGGTCAGGCATTCCTGCGCCCGCTGCCTGAACATCGACTGCAACTTCACCGAGTCCGCCTGATCGGCGCAGGTGTTGAATCCGTACTCGCCATCCTTGCAGGTTTCGATCAGGCCGTTCAGCACTTCAATCGTTTCGCTCTGGTTCATGATGTCTCCTTGGGATGAATGACAGGCATGTGCGCTGTCGAGACTTCATCCTATGGAAACGCGCCCGGCCAGGCTGCGGGCGATCACGAAGCACGCTGTAGGGGATGACCGACCCGCCGCTTGCATCCTGTTGCAGTCATGCCCGCGCGCGGCGCGCGGCAGCGCCGACCAGCGCGAGGCCCAGGCCCAGCATCGCCCAGGTCGTCGGCTCGGGGACCGGCGTGACGTCGACGACATCGAAGGCGCTGCCACGGATGATGCTGCTCTTCGGAATGACGGTCACGTCCGGATCGGCGTTGCTGAAGCGCAGCACCAGACTCAGGAAGTTGAAGTCGTCGATGTCGAGCGCACCGGGCAGGGTTTGTTCATCGGCCAGCAAGGCAGCGCCGCGAAAGTCGAAGCTGATCGATTCAAGCACGAAGGCGCTGGCGCTGAGCGCCGGATTGATGACGGAAAAAGGCGCGATGCTGCCGCCGTCGAAGCTGCCCCAGCCACCGAACAGGAAGTCTCCGTCCGACTGTCGCCAGCGGCCGTTCTGCGCCTGGATCGTGAAGCTGCCCAGATTGACGTCGCTGATGTCGATGACCAGATCATCGAGCGCGCCACTCCAGGTCGGCGTGGCGCCCGCGGGCGCGACGCTCGCGTCGATGCGGAAGCTCATGCTGAACTGTGCCTCCGCACCCGCCGAAAACGGGCCAGGATTGGTGCCGCTGTTCTGCGTCTGCACCTCGACCAGGATGTCGGCGGCGAGCAGCGGTGTCGATGAGAGGCCCAGACCGGCCGCCAGCAGCAGTGCGCGGGACGTCGAGAAAAAGGCGGGCAGTGTCATGAAAACATCCTCCGGATCGTGGAGCCGGCGATCTGAGCACCGGCGGAAAAGACCGAATCCGATACCAAGCAAACATCGCGCCCCCTGCCGCAAGCCGCCTTATGCCGTGGCGTTTACGCCGGCGGCCTGCGATCTGTAAGATTCTTCGACGCCCGGATGCGCTCAGTCCGGCAGTCCGAACACGATGACGGCGTCACCCTGTCGGTAGCCCCAGATGGCGCTGCCGCCTGCAGCCACCGCCACATACGGCTTGCCGTCGAGGGTGAAGGCGATCGGCGGCGCATTCACGCCGGCGCCGGTCTGGAAGCGCCACAGCCGCTTGCCGCTGACGCTGTCGAAAGCGGACAGGTGGCCGTTGCCTTCGCCGGTGAACACCACACCGGATTTCAGCGCGAGCACGCCGCCGACCAGCGGTTCGTCGGTTCGCGCGGTCCATCTGAGCTTGCCGCGCTGCCTGAGGTCGATCGCCGCGAGCACACCCCACTTGGCCTCGTCCGACGGCTCCATGCTGTCGTAGCGCTGCGCCGGCTTGCCGGCCGTGGCGGCACTTTCCTTGATCCAGTAGCGCATCGGCAGGTGCATCGCGGCGACGAAGGCCAGACCGCGCTGCGCGTCCAGCGCCGCCGGCGACCAGTTCACGCCGCCGGCCACGCCCGGCGTGATGCGCGTGCCTTCGCGGCTGGCGGCGGCGAACAGATTGTCCTGCGGCACGAAGGCGTCGGACTTGTAGAGCAGGGCGCCGGTGGCGCGATCGTGCACGTAGAACCAGCCCAGCTTGGACGCCTGGCCGACCGCCGGCACCACGCGGCCATCCGGTTCGCGGTGGTCGAACAGCACCGCCGGGCTGGCCACGTCGTAGCCCCACTTGTCGTGCGGAATCTGCTGGAAGTGCCAGGCGTAGGCGCCGGTCTTCGCATGGACGGCCACCAGCGACGCGGTATACAGATTGTCGCCCGGGCGCGTGGTGTCGTTGATCTGCGGGCTCGGGTTTCCGGTGCCGAAGTACAGCAGGCCGCTTTTCTCGTCATAGGCCGGCGCATTCCACACCGAGCCGCCGCCGTACTCCCACGCATCCTTGTGCAGCGGCGCGCTGGCACGCTCGCCGGCGATGTCGCGGTTCAGCGGCAGGCCGTCGGCGGTACGTTCGACGAAATCGCCTTCCCAGCCGCCGCCGTTCGGGCCTTCTCCGGGTTTGCGCACGGTGTCGAACTGCCACACCCGCTGGCCGGTCTTCGCATCGAAGGCCGCCAGAAAACCGATGCCGCCGTACTTGCCCGCCATGCCGACCACCGACGCGAGCTGGCCGGCGCGGCCGGGCACGTCCAGATGCAGCCCGTAACCCACGCCGTTGATGCCGACGATCACCCTGCCGTCGACCACCAGCGGTGCAGCCGCCGCGCCAACGCCCGAACCGCCGCCAACCTCGCCCTTGATGCCCTCGCTGCTTTCGGTCGTCGCGTTGTCCGGCCGCGCCAGTTCGATGTCCCAGTGCGGCTTGCCGGTTGCGGCGTCGAGCGCAACCAGGCGCGCGTCCACGGTGGCGACGAACACACGGCCGTCGTCGAACGCCACGCCCCGATTCGCCGGGCCGCAGCACACTTTGTCGGTGCGCTTCTTGTGCGTATAGCGCCACAGTTCGACGCCGGACCGCGCGTCGAGCGCCACCACGTGCGAACCGGGCAGCGACACATACATCTTTCCGCCCACGACCAGAGGCGTGGCCTGGAAGGTCTGCGCAATGCCACTCTGGTAGATCCACTTCGGCACCAGCTTGCGCACGGTCTTCGGCGTGACGCCCGGCAGGTCAGCGAGGCGCGTGTTCGCGTGATCCAGTCCGAAGGTGGGCCATTCCCGGTCTTTCGGCGGGGCGGCGAAGGACAGCCCGGCGTGCAGCGCGAGCGCAAGCGCAAGAGTGGAGCGGATCATGATGAGGAACCCATTCGAGATTCGACGAAGGCTCCGATGATAGGGTCTGTTGACCGTGAATCGCAGGCCGCGTTTTCCGCCATCAGACCCCGGCGCACTGACGATAGCCCGATGCCGCACGCGCGTACCGACGTAAAATCGCGGCCATGAACGACATCAGCCCTGCAGCAACCGCTTCCACGCCAACCGCCGGCACCGCCTTCGTCCATCTTCGCGTGCACAGCGAATTTTCCATCGTCGACGGCATCGTCACGCTGGACGCGGCCGTCAAGGCGGCTGCGCAGGACCGCATGCCGGCGCTGGCGATATCCGACCTGACCAATGTGTTCGGCCTGGTGAAGTTCTACAAGGCCGCACGCAGCAAGGGCGTGAAGCCGATTGCGGCGGTCGATGTGTTCATCACCAATGAAGCGGAACGCGACAAGCCGTACCGACTGCTGCTGCTGGCGCGCAACCGCGAGGGCTACGGCACGCTGTGCCGCCTGCTGACCCGCGCCTATCTGGAGAACAAGCACCGCGGCCGGGCGGAAATCCGCCGCGAGTGGTTCGAAGCGGCCGATACCGGTGCAGCCGGCCTGATCGCGCTGTCCGGCGCGATGCAGGGCGATGTCGGGCTGGCGCTGCTGGCCGGCAACATGGAATCGGCGCGCCGGCTGGCGGCCGACTGGTCGCGCCTGTTCAATGGCGATTACTGCATCGAGCTGCAGCGCGCCGGCCATCCGAATACCGAGGTGTATGTGGCCGATGCGTGCGCGCTGGCCATCGAAACCGGCATTCCGGTGGTGGCGACGCACCCGGTGCAGTTCATGGCGCCGGACGATTACAAGGCGCACGAGGCGCGCGTATGCATCGCCCAGGGCTATGTGCTGACCGACAAGCGCCGGCCGCGCGATTTCACCGAACAGCAGTACTTCAAGACCTCGGCCGAAATGGCCGAACTGTTCGCCGACATCCCCGAAGCGCTGGACAACACGGTCGAGATCGCGCGCCGCTGCAATCTCACGCTGACGCTGGGCAAGAACTACCTGCCGCAGTTTCCGACGCCACCCGGCATGACGATCGACGACTTCATGATCGCCGAGGCGAAAGCCGGTCTCGAGACACGGCTGGCGCTGCTGTTTCCGGACGAGGCGGTGCGCGCGTCGCGACGCGACGAGTACGAGGCGCGGCTCAAGTTCGAGTGCGACACCATCATCCAGATGGGCTTCCCCGGCTACTTCCTGATCGTGGCCGACTTCATCAACTGGGCCAAGAAGAACGGCGTGCCGGTCGGGCCGGGTCGCGGCTCGGGCGCCGGCTCGCTGGTCGCCTACTCGCTGGGCATCACCGATCTCGATCCGCTGGCCTATGCACTGCTGTTCGAACGCTTCCTGAATCCGGAACGGGTGTCGATGCCCGACTTCGACGTCGACTTCTGTCAGGACAAGCGCTGGATGGTGATCGAGTATGTGCGCCAGAAGTACGGTGCCGACGCGGTCAGCCAGATCGCCACCTACGGCACGATGGCCTCGCGTGCGGTGATCCGCGACGTCGGCCGCGTACTCGACATGGGTTACAACTTCTGCGACCAGCTGTCGAAGCTGATTCCGGTGGTGCAGAACAAGCCGCTGTCGCTGGCCGAGGCGCGCGAACAGGCGCCGCAGCTGGCCGAGCGCGAACAGAACGAGGAGGAAGTACGCGAACTGCTGCGCCTGGCCGAGCCGCTCGAGGGGCTGGCGCGCAATGTCGGCATGCACGCCGGCGGCGTGCTGATCGCGCCCGGCAAGCTGACCGATTTCTGTCCGCTGTACCAGCAGGACGGCGACGATGCGGCGCCGGTCAGCCAGTTCGACAAGGACGACGTCGAAGCCATCGGCCTGGTGAAGTTCGACTTTCTGGGCCTGCGCAACCTCACCATCATCGAGCTCGCGGTCGACTACATCGAGCGCATGACCGGCGAGCGTCCCGATCTGCTGAGCCTGCCCTTCACCGATCCGGCCGCCTACCAGGTGCTGAAGGAAGCCAACACCACGGCGATCTTCCAGCTGGAATCGGAAGGCATGAAGAAGCTGCTGTCCAAACTGCAGCCCGACCGCTTCGAGGACATCATCGCCGTGCTTGCGCTGTACCGGCCGGGGCCGCTGGGCTCCGGCATGGTCGATGACTTCATCCTGCGCAAGAAGGGTCAGCAGGCGATCGACTACTTCCATCCGGATCTCGAGGGCTGCCTGTCACCGACCTATGGCGTCATCGTGTATCAGGAACAGGTGATGCAGATTTCGCAGATCATCGGCGGCTATACGCTCGGCGGCGCCGACATGCTGCGCCGCGCCATGGGCAAGAAGAAGCCGGAGGAAATGGCCAAGCACCGCGAAACCATCGCCGCCGGTGCCGCCACCAAGGGCTACGACCCGGCGCTGGCCGAACAGCTGTTCGACCTGATGACGAAGTTCGCCGAATACGGCTTCAACAAGTCGCACACCGCCGCCTACGCCGTCGTCACCTATCACACCGCCTGGCTGAAGGCCCACCACTGCGCTGCCTTCATGGCCGCCTCGCTGTCGTCCGACATGGACAACACCGACACCGTGAACATCTTCTTCCTCGATGCGAAGAAGAACCGGCTCACCGTGCTGCCGCCCGACATCAACCGGTCCGAATACCGCTTCGTGCCGGTGTCGCGCAGCGAAATCCGCTATGGCCTGGGTGCCGTGAAGGGCACCGGCGAACAGGCGGTGAACGCCATCATCGAGGCGCGCACCCTCGGCGGGCCTTTCGTCGACCTGTTCGACTTCTGCCTGCGTGTCGACCGCCGCACGGTGAACCGCCGCACCATCGAGGCGCTGATCCGCGCCGGGGCGTTCGACGCGACGCGCGAGGGCGCCAACCCGGACCGCAACATCCTGATGTCCAGCGTCGCACTCGCCATGGAAGCGGCCGAACAGGCGGCGGCCAACGCGCACCAGGGCGGCCTGTTCGACGACGCCCCGGCGGGCGTCGGCACCCGGGCGCCCGAGTACGTGAGCTGCAAGCCATGGACCGAGCGCGAAAAGCTGCAGAACGAGAAACAGGCGCTGGGCTTCTACCTGTCCGGTCACCCGTTCAACAGCTATGCGCAGGAATTCTCGCGCTTCGCGCGGCGCAAGCTGGCGCAGCTCGAATCGTCGCGCGACCCGACCGTGGTGGCCGGGCTGGTGGTCAGCTCACGCGTACAGATGACGCGCCGCGGCAAGATGGCGTTCGTGGTGCTCGACGACGGTACGGCGCAGGTCGAGGTATCGGTGTTCAATGAACTGTTCGACGCCTCGCGCAACAAGCTGCGCGAGGACGAAGTGCTGGTGATCGAGGGCCGCACGCAGTTCGACGACTACTCCAATTCGATGCGCGTCGTGGCCGAAAGCCTGCTGACCGCGGGCGAGGCGCGCGCCCGCTTTGCGCGCCGGCTCGAGCTCAGGGTCAATGGCGAAGTGGCCGGAGCAGGCGGTGCGCGCGCGGCCTGCGCGCGCCTGCGCAGCCTGCTCGAACCCTTCCGTACCGAGGGCGGCTGCCGGGTGCGGCTGCACTACAGCAGTGGCCACGCCATCGCACCCCTCGATTTCGGGGACCAGTGGCGGGTGCGGCTGGACGACGCCCTGTTCGACGGGCTGCGCGACTGGCTGCCGCCGGAATCGGTCGGCGTCACCTATGCCTGAGCACGCACCCGCACGCACCCGGCTGATCGATCCGGCCGCGCTCGATGCACTCACCGCCCGGGCGCAGGCCAGCCCGCGCCGGCGCATGAATGACAATCTGCATCCGCATGACGACCATCCGGCGCACCGCCTGCTCAATGCCATCGAGCCGGACAGCTACGTCCAGCCGCATCGCCATCTGGACCCGGCGAAAGATGAAACCATCCTGTGCCTGCGCGGCCGCCTCGGCTGCATCCTGTTCGACGACGCAGGCGCCGTGCAGTCGCTGCATCGGCTGGGTGCGGGCCACGCCTTTGGCATCGACATCGTCCATGGCCAGTTTCACAGTCTGGTCTCCCTGGAATCCGGGTCGGTCATGTTCGAAGCCAAGTCCGGACCCTATGTGCCGCTGAACGCCGGGGAACTGGCGCCCTGGGCACCCGGCGCCGGTGATCCCGCAGCCGGCGCCTATCTGCGCTGGATGACGGGTCTGTTCGCCGCCCTGAAGGCGGGCTGACCCCGCTGTGGCATACTCGAACATCCATTGAGCGGTATCCGGTCACGCTTCGGGCGGCATTTATCATGCATTCCGGCCCTTCAGTCCGCGACATGCCTGCCGTCAACCCTGTCTGACCCGCTCATTTCTACGGATACCCATCCCGCCGTGCAGACTGCCCGAATAGCTTTGCTGGAAGACGACCCGGTCCAGGTTGAAATACTGGGCACCTGGCTGCGTGCCGCAGGTCACGATGTGCATGTGTTCATGCGTTCCCGTGATCTGATGCGCGAAGCGGTGCGTGAAAGTTACGACCTGCTGCTGATCGACTGGGAATTGCCCGACCTGCCGGGTGCAGATGTACTGCGCTGGCTGCGCAACGAGCGCCAGCTGCAGACGCCGGTCATTTTCGTGACGGCTCGGCAGGACGAGAACGACATCGTCACCGCGCTGGCCGCGGGTGCCGACGACTACATCGTCAAGCCGGCGCGACGTCTGGAACTGCTGACCCGGATCGAGGCCGTGCTGCGCCGCAGCCGCCCGCCGGCGGACCAGCCGGTGGTTGAAGCCGAGCCCTACCATTTCGACCTGAATTCGCACACGGCGCGCCTGCACAACGAGGTGGTCGACCTGACCGAACGCGAGTTCGAGCTGGCTGTATTCCTGTTCCGCAACGTCGGTCGCCTGGTGTCGCGCGGCCACTTGCTGGAATCATTGTGGGGCCGCAAGGGCGATGTGCCGACACGCACCGTCGATACCCACATGTCGCGCGTACGCTCGAAGCTCGCCCTGCGGCCGGAGAACGGCTATCGGCTGGCATCGACCTACAACTATGGCTACCGGCTTGAGCGGGTGTCCGGCGATGCACGGCCGAACGAAGGCGAATCCGCGGACTGATCCGATCCGCCGGCGGTCCGACAACAAAAAAGGAGCCCATGGCTCCTTTTTTGTTGTGTGCCCGATCCGGACTACTTCGACAGCGAATCGCGGATCTGGCGCAGCAGCACGACTTCTTCGGGTGGCTCGGCCGGTGCCGCCGGTTCCGCCGCCTCTTCGCGCTTGAGGCGGTTGATCTGCTTCACCATGATGAAGATGATGAAGGCAAGAATGACGAAATTGAGCGCAATCGTCAGGAAGCTGCCCCATGCAAACACCGGCACGCCCGCCTTCTTCAGGTCGGCCAGCGTTTCCGGCACGCCCGGTGGAATGTCCTTGAGCACGATGAAGAACTGGCTGAAATCCAGTCCGCCGAAAATCGCACCCACGATGGGCATGATCAGGTCGGCGACGACCGAGTCGACGATCTTGCCGAAGGCTGCGCCGATGATGACGCCCACCGCGAGGTCGACGACATTGCCCTTCATGGCGAATGCCTTGAATTCCGAAACGAAGCTCATGCTGATCTCCTTGTTGATATGGGTGCACTTCGCGCGCGGGCGGCGCACGCGAACCGATGACTTCCGGCGGCGAGGAAGATAGCACACAGCCGGCGTGGCGCCGGTCCGGGCTGCCCGCCGCCATCTCTGATACGCTCGCCAGCCACCGTGCCGCTTGCGTCAGCCGGATCGAGCACCGTCCGGCAACGCGGCACGTGTCATCAGCCGGTCTGTTTCGTATGGAGAAGGCATGAAGATACTCAAGCTTGCCGCTTTTGCGCTTGGCGGCATCGCTGCGCTGCTCGCCGCGGCCGTGCTGTATGTGGCGATCACCTTCGATGCCGTCCGCGTGAAGGAGGAACTCAGGCGGGTCGTGCTTGAACAGAAGCAGCGCACGCTGGACATCGAAGGCGACGTGGACCTGTCCTTCTATCCGAATCTCGGCCTGAAGCTGGGGCGCACCGCACTGTCCGAACACAATTCGACCGAACGCTTCGCGGCCATCGACGGTGCGCGCGTATCGGTCGCCGTGCTCCCGCTGCTGTCGGGTTCGCTGGTCATCGACGAAATCCGGGTCGAGGGCGCGAGCGTCACCCTGATCCGCTACAAGGACGGCTCGTTCAACTTCGAGGACCTGCTCTCCGCCGAAAAGGACGAGGGCTCGCCGGTCCGCTTCGACATCGCCGGGCTGAAGCTGTCGCGTTCGGCGCTCGCTTTCCGCGACGAAGGCAGCGGTGCGGCGCACACGCTGGGCGACATCGAGCTGTCGGTCGGCAAGCTGTCGAATGCGGCACGCGGCAAACTCGACATCGCCGCGCGCTGGACGTCGGCTCAGCCGACGGCCGACATGCGCATCGTGCTGACTGCAGGCTATGACTATGACCTGCCGACCCAGCGCTTCGCACTGGATGCGCTGAGCGCGACCCTGGACGGTACGCTGCTCGACCTGACGGACCTGCGCGCGGCACTGACGTCGACCCGGCTCGAAGCGGGCGCCGAAGGCCGCATCGACGTCCAGAAGCTGGCGTTTGACCTGTCCGCCCGACGGGCCGGCGAGGCGCTGTCGGCAAAACTGGAAGCGCCTGCGCTGCAACTCGATGCCGGCGGCGCCCGCGGCGGCGAAATCAGTCTGGCCGCAAAGATCGATTCGAGTGTCCGCATGGCGGACGTCAAGCTGCAGCTCAAGGGTGTCGAAGGCAGCGCGCAGGCGATCCGGGTGAGCGGACTGACGCTTGCGCTGGACGCCCGTCAGGACACGGCGACCGTCAAGGCCACCCTGGCCACGCCGCTGACCATTCAACTGGACGGGCCGTCCGGCGAGCTGTCGGCGCTCGAGGGCTCGATCGACATCGCGCATCCGTCGTTGCCGATGAAGAGCGTCAGGCTTCCGGTCAAGGGCTCGGCGCGCGCAGACCTGAAGGCGCAGACCGCGGCGCTCGATCTCGACACACGGCTCGACGACAGCCACATCCTGCTCAAGCTCGCCGCGACCCGCCTGCAGCCGCTGGCGCTGACCTTCGACGTCGACATCGACCAGCTCAATCTCGATCGCTATCGCCCGCCCGCAGCGGCCGGCGAGGCAGCCAGGCCTGCCGCCGGCAACCCGGACGACACACCGGTCGACCTGTCCGCGCTGCGCGACATCAATGCCAGCGGCAGCGTGCGCATCGGTGCGCTGCAGCTGGCCGGCGTGAAGATCACGAAGATGACGCTCAACGTGAAGGCGTCAAACGGAAAGCTGGAGGTGTCGCCCTATTCGGCCGCGCTGTATCAGGGCGCGGCCAGCGGTGCGCTCAGCCTGAATGCCGATGGCAACCGCATCGCGCTGAAGCAGACGCTGTCGGACATCGACGTGCATCCGCTGATCCGCGACGCCGCCGGCAAGGATCTGCTGGAGGGGCGCGGCACAGTCATGCTGGATGTCGCGACCTCGGGTACGACGGTCGGCGCCCTGAAGCGCGCACTCGATGGCAATGCGTCGCTGAAGCTGCGCGACGGCGCGATCCGCGGCATCAATCTGGCGAAAAGCCTGCGCGAGGCGAAGGCGAAACTGGGCGGTGGCACCACCGTGCAGCAGGCCAGCGCCACCGAAAAGACGGACTTTTCAGCGCTCAGCGCCAGCTTCCGCATCGACGACGGCATCGCCCGCAATTCGGATCTGACGGCCAGCTCGCCCTTTCTGAGGCTGGCCGGCGCCGGCACCGTCAACCTGCCCGACGCCAGTGTGGATTACCTGGCGCGCGTCACGCTGGCCGCGACCAGCAAGGGGCAGGACGGTCGCGCCGTCGACGAACTCAAGGGCGTGACCGTGCCGGTACGGCTGTACGGACCGTTCGCCAGTCTCGACTACAAGATCGAGTTCGCCGATCTGGTGAAGGGCGCCGCCAGAACAGCGGTCGAACAACAGAGCCAGAAACTGCAGGAAAAAGCCCGTGACAAGGTGCAGGAACAGGTCGGCGACAAGCTGAAAGGGCTGTTCGGCCGCTGAGCGGCGGCTGGTGCTGGCGTCGAGCAGTGCTCGCCGGAACCCCCGCTCCGCCCTCGCCGCGATGCGCACTGCGCACCGCGATGGTCACCGCACTGATCGCGACGGGGACGTCGCTCCCACGGCCCTGCGTTTTCGGCATGACCGTAGATCGGGGGCGCCGCTCCGGCAAGGCCCGTCAGGCCGGCAGTTCCCAGCTCGCCCCGATGGCCGCGATGCCGGCGCGGGCGACGATGGCGTCTTCGCTGGACTTCACGCCCGATACGCCGACTCCGCCGACGCATTCGCCGTCCACGATGATCATTTCGCCGCCTTCCAGCGGCAGCACCGGCATGCGCAATGCGGCCAGACGGCCGCTGTTGACCACGTCCTCGATCGCCTTGCTCGGCTTGCGCGCCAGTGCGCAGGTGCGGGCCTTCTCCGGTGCGATCTGGGTGCTCATCGGCGGCGCACCGTCAAGGCGCTGCAGCCACATCAGGTTGCCGCCGTCGTCGACGATGGCGATGGTGACGGGCCAGTTGCGTTTCAGGGCTTCGGCTTCCGCCGCGGCCGCAATCTGCCGCGCGTCGTCGAGCGTCAGGGTGAGGCGGGTTCTCATGGTCGTACTCCGTCAATGTCAAGAGAGGGCGTTGAACCCCGGCGACGGTGCTGCTCCGCAGCGCTGCGGAGAAGGCCGGTCAGGGGTTTTCATGCGACGCTTGGCCGTGACGGGTGGTCCGGCGGGTGCGCGGGCCGGCGGGCGGATTGCTCACCGGCACTGTGCGTCTGGCTGACTTCTGTGGTGCATGTTCCACGCGGCGAGCGAACTGGTGGGCTGCCGCGGGGCCGGCGATCTACCGGCGTCACGGTGAGCATCCTACACTGTCGGCCTGCCCGCGCGAGACGGGTTCCGCACACAAAACCGACAAGGAGCACGCATGGCCAGCAATCTGGGGATCGATCTGTACTCGCCGAAGGAGATTGCCGAGAAGGTCGAAAACATCGGCATCGTCAAAGCCAACCTGCCGGTGCGCACGATGTTCATGCTCGGTGTGCTGGCCGGCGCCTTCATCGGCTTCGGTGCGCTGTACTTCACGCTGGTGGCCAGCGATGCCTCGCTCGGCTTTGCGCTGACCCGTGTGCTCGGCGGGCTGGCCTTCTCGCTCGGCCTCATCCTGGTGGCCGTGGCCGGCGCCGAGTTGTTCACCGGCAACAACTTCCTGGTCATGGCCTGGGCCGAAGGACGCATTCCGATCAGTCTGCTGGCGCGCAACTGGGCCATCGTCTATGTCGCGAATGCGGTCGGCGCGCTGGGCATGGTGGCGCTGGTGTTCCTGTCGCATCACGGCGACATGAATGGCGGCGCGGTGGCTGAAACCTATGTGAAGGTGGCGGCGGCGAAGACGGCGACGCCATTCCTGATCGTGTTCGTGAAGGGCATCCTGTGCAATGCGCTGGTCTGTCTCGCGGTCTGGCTGGCGACCGCCGGGCGCAGCGTGACCGACAAGGTGCTGGCCATCGTGTTTCCGGTCTCGGCCTTCGTCGCCGCCGGCTTCGAACACTGCATCGCCAACATGTATTTCATTCCGATGGGCATGCTGCTGCACGCCAATGGCGTGCTGCCGGCCGGCGTCGATCTGTCCGGCCTGACGGCGGCCGGGCTGGCCGGCAATCTGGTCGCGGCGACGCTGGGCAACATCGTCGGCGGCAGCATCCTGGTCGCCGGCGTTTACTACATGACCTTCCGCCAGCGCGCCTGACGCGGTCCGGGCGTCGGGCCCGGTGCCGCGGTGCAGTCCCGGACTTCAGTCCTGATGTTCGGTACGCCGGCCAACCGGCAGCCCGAGCTGCTTGAGCTTGCGGTACAGGTGGGTGCGCTCGAGCCCGGAGCGTTCGGCCAGTCGGGTCATGTTGCCGCCTTCGCGTTCCATGTGGTGTTCGAAATACAGCCGCTCGAACGCCTCGCGCGCATCGCGCAGCGGCTGGTTCAGACCGGGCAGCGCCGCGTTGCCGGCCGGACGCAGCAGCGCGCGCAGTGCGCTCGCATCCAGATCGTCATCGAGGGTGGCCAGCGCAGCAGAGCGCAGCGCCGACACCAGTTCGCCGTAACCGCCTGGCCACGGATGCTGACGCAGCAGCGGACGCGCCGACTCGGCCAGCGCGCGTGACGGAATTTCGCCCGCGTCCGCCATGTGCTTGAGCACGTCGTCGGCCAGATCGGCGATTTCGTCGCGCAGTTCGGCCAGCGTAGGCAGTGGCAGAACGACGTCGAACAGCCGCGACAACACGGCTTCATCCCATCCGGCCGCCTGCAGCTCTGCCGGCGCCTGGGCGCAACTGGCAACCAGTCTTGCGTCGAGCCGCTCCAGCCGGTCGACGGCAAAGGCGAGGTTCTTCTGCTGCATGCGCGACAGCGTGGCGATGTCGCCGGCGTGGATGACGCCGCCGCGCGCCGCGTCGAGCTGTTCCTGCGTGATGGCGCCGGGAATGCCGGCCAGTTCGATCCAGCGCCGCCCGGGCACCGCCAGCGTGCGTGCGGCCAGTTCCGCGAAGCTCGACGGGCCGCAGCGCAGCATGATGATGCGCGAGCGGCTGGCCATCTGTTCCAGCCGGCGGCGCAGGTCGCGCAGCGTCCCGCCCCGCGTGATGCCGGCGAGCGACGGGGCGGCCGGGCGTTGTTCGGCCGGCGCACTGCGGATCAGCGCGCGCTTCACGCTGGACAGCAGCTTGGCGAGTGCGATCGGCTTCTCGAGGAAATCGAGTGCGCCGATGCGCGTCGCCTCGACCGCCGAATCGATGGTGCCGTGGCCGGACATCATGATGACCGGCATCGTCAGCTGCCCGCCCGAGGCCCACTCCTTCAACAGCGTGATGCCATCCGTGTCCGGCATCCAGATGTCCAGCAGCACCAGATCGGGTCGTGCGGCCAGCCGCGCACTGCGCGCTGCCGCCGCGTTCTCCGCCAGCGTCACGTCGTGCCCTTCGTCCCGCAGGATTTCGGACAGCAACTCCCGGATGCCCATCTCGTCGTCGACCACCAGTATGCGAGCCATGTCTTCCTGACTTTCAGGCTGCCAGCGGCAGCGCTATGCGGATTTCAGCGCCTTGCGGCGCGATGTTTTCGATTTCGATACGACCATCGTGCTCATCCACGATCTTCTTCACGATGGCCAGCCCCAGGCCTGTGCCACGTGCTTTCGACGTGACATAGGGTTCGAATGCGCGCGCCAGCACCTGGGCCGGGAAGCCGTGGCCGTTGTCGCGCACCGACAGTTCGACGCGATTGCCGCGGCGGCGTGTCTGCACGCTGATCTGCGGCGCGCCGGCATCGGCCGAGGCGTCCTGCGCATTCTGCAGCAGGTTGTGGATGACCTGTCGCAGCTGGCCGGCGTCGCCGCTGATGTCCGGCAGGTCGGCCGCCAGATGCCGCTCGATGCGCGGCGTCGAGGTTTCGTACAGACCGAGCACCTCGTCGACCAGCCGGTTCAGGTCGAGCGGCGTCAGCACCGGCTGCGGCAGGCGCGCATAGTCGCGGAAGGAATTGACCATGTTCTTCATCGCCTCGACCTGGTCGACGATGGTCGAGGTGGCGCGCGCCAGCAGGCGCCGGCCGTCCTCGTCGAGCTTGTCCGACAGCTTGAACTGCAGCCGCTCGGCCGACAGCTGGATCGGCGTCAGCGGATTCTTGATCTCGTGCGCCAGCCGTCGCGCCACCTCGCCCCATGCGGCGCTGCGCTGCGCGGCGATCAGCTGCGTGATGTTGTCGAACACCACGACGAAACCGCCGCCGCCGGCCTGCGGCAGCTGCGAGCCGCGCAGCAGCAGCGTCTTGCCCGGGCCGAACGGATCGGCGATGTCGATCTGCCGGCTCCATGACTCCTGCCCCTCGTCGATGGCCGCCAGGATGGTGTCGCGCAGTTCCGGATGGCGCGGCCATTGCGCCAGCGCAATGTCTTCCCAGCCTTCGAGCCGGTCATCGAGGATGGCCAGCGCACCCTGGTTGGCGGCGCGCAGCCGGGTGGACGGACTGAACGCCAGCACACCGGTCGACAGGTTGCCGAGCACGCCTTCGAGGTAGGTGCGTGCCGCCTCGGTTTCGCTGCGGCTGCGCTCGGCCTGCGCGCGCGCATCGTTGAGCTGTTCGGTCATGCGACGGAACGACTGGGTCAATGCGCCCAGCTCGTCGCGCGTGGCGAGCGCCGGAATCGGGCTGAAGTCGCCCTGCATCACGGCATCGGTCCCGCGCGCCAGGATGGACAGCGGCGCCGACATGCGCCGGCTGATCACGAAGGCCACGGCCAGTGCCGACAGCAGCGCGAGCAGCAGCGCCAGCGTCAGCGTCAGCGCGAAGATGCGCTTGAGTCCGGCGCGCGCCAGCGACAGCTCCTGGTAGTCGCGATAGGCGCTCTGCACCGCCTCCGCGTTCAATGCCAGTGAAGCCGGCAGCGGCTGCAGCAGCTGCAGCACCGGGGCGTCGGATGCCAGTGTCGCGCCGCCGATGAACACCAGCGCGCGCACGGTCAGGCCGTCGTTGCTGTCGGTGTCCACCGTGGTCAGACCCATGCCCTGCCGCGCCTGCCGCAGCTGCGACGGTGATGGCAATGACGGCACCAGCCGGGTGGCCGCCGAACTGGTCGTGACCACCTGTCCCTGCGGAGAGAACAGCGTCGCACTGGCCACACCGGCCTGCTCACGCAGCGCGTCGAGCCGCGCGCTGCGCTTGAGCGGCGGTGTATCGGACAGGTCGCGCGCCATCGTGCGGGCCTTGTCCAGCAGGTCGGCCGACAGGTAGTCCAGCGTGTTGCGTCCGAGGATGAGGCCGCCTTCGAGTGCCTGTTCGATGCGTACGTTGAACCACGAATCGACGGAACGCGAAACGAAATTCACCGACAGCACGTAGATCAGCGCGCCCGGCGCCACCGCCAGTGCAGCAAACGCGGCGAACAGGCGCAGCTTCAGGCGCGAGCCGAACACCGCGGCGCGGTGCTCGCGCAGCAGGTGCGCCACCAGCCAGGCCACCAGACCGAGCAGACCGAGCGCCACAGCCACATTCAGGCCGAGCAGCAGCGGGTAGCTGCGCGCGAACAGCGCGGTATTCTCGCTGGCCAGCGACAGCAGCAGCAGCAGCACGCCACTGAGCGCCGTGCTGGCGAAGATGAAATTCCTCATCGCCGGACCGCCTGCTGCGCGGTGAAGCCCCAGCGCTGCCATTCGGATTCCAGCGTCCAGTCGCGGTTGCTCATCGCGCTGAGCTGGAACGGTTTGGGCAGCTGGGTCACATCGAGCCGCAGACGCAATGCGGCGACATAGCTGCCGCCTGTCTTCAGGCGCCCCGAATCGATCACCGGCCAGCTGCGCAGCCGGCCGATCAGCTTGAGTGCTTCGTCCAGCGTGTCGAAGCCCTGATGCAGCGCGCCGGTGGATACCCGGTACTGCTGGGTCAGTGCGTGATAGCTCAGGCGGTAGGTCAGCGCACGTTCGACGACGTCCTCATCAAGCCAGTACCAGCGCGGCCGGCTGATCTCGAACTCGAGCACGAAGTACAGCGCCACGCCGCGCGTCACCGCTTCGGCCAGCCGCGGCGACAGCGTGACGCCGATGTCGGTCGACAGCTGATAGCCCTCGTCACCGTGATCGAGCCGGACGTCGCGCATTTCCACACCGGCCGTGGCGGGGCCGGACGTCAGCAGGCAGACCGTCAACAGGCAGGCCAGGACGCAGCGCCAGACGCCCGGCCAGAGCGGGGGCCGTTCAGGCACCGGGGGTTTTCTGCAGCAGGGCGTAGTAGAACCCGTCATGCTCGGCGTCCGGCAGCAGTTGCAGATCGAATGCGCCGCATGGGCTCAGGCGTTGGCAGTCGGCGTGTCGGGTCACGAAGGCGGCGACCTGTTTGTGGTTCTCCGCGCGGAACACCGAACAAGTGGCGTAAAGCAATTTACCACCTGGCGCCAGCACGCGCCAAAGGCTGTCCAGCATGGCGCGCTGCTGCTTCGCGAAACGGGCGATGTCGTCCGGCCGGCGCAGCCACTTCGCATCCGGATGGCGCCGCACGACGCCGGATGCGCTGCACGGCACGTCAGCCAGGATGCGATCGAACAGCCTGCCGTCCCACCACGAGTCGGCCGCCGCGGCATCGCCGATCTGCACCCGGCCGTCCAGTCCGAGCCGCGCGAAATTCTCGCTGATGCGCTGCGCACGCGGCGCGCTGTGGTCGAGCGCCAGCAGCTCGATGTCGGCGCATTCCAGCAGATGAGATGCCTTGCCGCCCGGTGCTGCGCAGGCATCGAGCACGCGCTGCCCGGCACGCACGTCGAGCAGCCCGGCGGCGCGCTGGGCGCCCAGATCCTGCACCGACATCAAGCCGTCGGCGAAACCCGGCAGGCGGGCGACCGGGCATGGCTTGTCGAGCAGCAGGCCGGCATCGCCGTGACGGGTCGTCGCGATGTCCTCGGCCGCCAGGCGGGCCTGCACCTCATCCACGGTGGCGCGCCGGAGATTGACGCGCAGTGCCATCGGCGGATGGGCATTGCCCTGCTGCGCGATGTCCTGCCAGTGATTCGGGTGATCGCGGCGCAACCGCTCAAGCCACCAGCGCGGGTGTTGCAGGCGCGCCGCTTCGTCGCCGGCGACCGCGGCATCCAGTTCCGCGCCGCGCCGCTGCGCGCTGCGCAGCACTGCATTCATCAGCCCGCCGAAGCGGTCACCGCCCAGCGTGCGTGCCGCGTCGACCGCCTGACTGACCGTGGTGTGCGCGCTGTCCGGTCGCGCATCGAGGCGGCACAGCGCGACCAGCAGCAAGGCACGCCGATCCGGTTCGCGCAGCGGCTTGGGCACCAGTACGGCGAGACGGGTTTCAATGGCCGCGTGCGCTCGCAGGCACTGGTAGGCCAGATCGCGCACGGCGGCCGTATTGGTCGACAGTTCGTCGGGCGTGCGGCTGAACGCGTCGTCCAGCGCATCACCCTTGAGCACGGCAGCCACGGCGTGGGCGGCGCCAAGCAGGGCCGCCGCCAGTGAATCGGCAGCGACCGGTTGGCCGGCGGAAGAAACGGAATTCAAGGTGTGTACACCGGCAGTAGGCGAGTCATGACCCGCTCCGGAGCGGCTCCGGAGTCGGGGGTGAAGCGGATGATCAACCCGTCCAGGCGTGCTGGCGCAGCGCTTCGATCGGAACGTGGCGCAACGCAGCCTCGTGCGTGGCGACCAGGATCACCTGCGGTGCCTGACCGGCGTCGAAGGCTTCGCGCCAGCGTGCGGCGCACAGGCACCAGCGGTCGCCCGCCCGCAGGCCGGGGAAGTCGTACTCGGGGCGCGGCGTCGACAGGTCATTGCCACGCGCGCGGGAAAACACGAGGAAGTCGTCGGTCAGCACGGCACACACGGTGTGCGAGCCGAAATCGTTGTCGTCGGTGTTGCAGCAGCCGTCGCGGAAAAAACCGGTCAGCGGCTTGAACGAACAGGGCTCGAGCGGCCCGCCGAGCACGTTGCGGGCATTGCCGTCGGGCCGCCAGTCGCGATCCATGTCAGCGGGCCAGCGCGCGCAGGCGCGCCACGCGTTCCGCCGTTGCCGGGTGGGTGCTGAACAGGCCGCGCAGGCCGCCGCCCGAAAGGGGATTCATGATCATCATCTGGCCGGTCTCCGGGTGCGCTTCGGCGGTTGCCATGGGGATCCCCCGCGCGTAAGCGTCTATTTTAGTGAGTGCGTCGGCCAATGCATGCGGATCATTCGATATTTCCGCGCCACCCCGGTCGGCCCCGAACTCGCGCGTGCGCGAGATCGCCATCTGGATCAGCATGGCAGCAATCGGCGCCAGCAGGGCAACAATGATGCCGACCACCGGATTGGCCGGACGGCCTTCCGCGTCGCGGCTGCCGCCGAACAGCATGCCGAACTGCGCCAGCGCCGAGATGGCGCCGGACACCGTGGCCGAAATCGTTGAGATCAGGATGTCGCGGTTCTTCACGTGCGCCAGTTCGTGCGCCATCACGCCGCGCAGCTCGCGCGCGGACAGCATGCGGACGATGCCGGTGGTGGCCGCCACGGCTGCATTCTCCGGGTTGCGGCCGGTTGCGAAGGCATTCGGTTGCGCTTCGTCGATCAGGTAGACGCGCGGCATCGGCAGTTCGGCCCGCTGCGCCAGTTCAGCCACCATGTTGTACAGATAGGGCGACGAGGCGGCATCGACCTCGCGCGCGTTGTACATGCGCAGCACCATCTTGTCGGAAAACCAGTAGGCCCAGACATTCATCGCACCACCGAACAGCAGCGCGAGCAGCATGCCCTGCTGCCCGCCGATGGCCGCGCCGACGACGCCGAACAGCGCGACGATGCCGGCCATCAGGATCGAGGTTTTCAGCCAGTTGCCGAACATTGTGCGTTCCCGTCAGTGAAAATCGGACGCCATATAGATTGCGCACCCGGCGGAAAATTCAAGCGCAGCGGCCGTCGCTCATCCGGGCAGCTGCGCCTGCTGGCCGGGCGCCAGAGGATGGCCGCGCAGGAATTCGGCCACCGGCAGCCTGCGCCCGCCGGGCTTCTGCAGTTCGGTGACGCACAGCGAGCCCTCGCCGCAGCCGATCACCACGCCGTGACCATCGACCTGACTGATCAGACCGGGCGTGCCCGGCCGGCCCAGCACCTCGGCCCGCCACAGCTTGATCGGCATGCCCTCCACCGTCATCACCCCGCCCGGAAAGGGATCGAAGGCGCGCAGCCGGCGGCCGAGTTCGGGCGCCGGACGACGGAAGTCGAGTGCCGCTTCGTGCTTGCCGATCTTGGCGGCATAGCAGGCGCCCGCGTCCGGCTGCGCGCGCGGCGCGATGCGGCCGGCAAGCAGATCGGGCAAGGTGTCGATCAGCAGCCGCGCGCCGGCTTCGGCCAGCCGGTCGTGCAGCGAGGCGGCGCTGTCGGTGTCCGTGATGTCGACCAAGCATTCGGCCAGCATCGGGCCGGTGTCCAGACCAATGTCCATCTGCATCAGCGTGATGCCGGTCCGGGCGTCGCCGGCTTCGATGGCGCGCTGTATCGGCGCGGCGCCACGCCAGCGCGGCAGCAGCGAAGCATGGATGTTGATGCAGCCAAGGCGCGGGAGGTCAAGCACGGCGCGCGGCAGCAGCAGGCCGTAGGCGACGACCACCAGCAGATCGGGCGCGGCCTGCGCGAGGGACGCACGCTGCTCCGGGGTCTTCAGCGTGTCGGGCTGAGCCACCGTCAGCCCGTGTGCCAAGGCATGTGCCTTCACCGGGCTGGGCGTGAGCTTCATGCCACGGCCCGCCGGCCGGTCGGGCTGGGTCAGCACGAGCGGGATGTCGCAGTCGAAGCCGATCAGCGCGTCGAGCGCACGGGCGGCAAATTCCGGGGTGCCGGCGAAGGCGATGCGCGGCCGGTCCGTGGGGGGGGGTACAGGCATCAGGCGCTTTCGCGGGCCTGCTTCGCGATGCGGTTCTTGATGCGGCTCTGCTTCAGTTGCGAGAGGTGGTCGACGAACACCTTGCCCTGCAGGTGATCCATTTCGTGCTGGATGCACACGGCAAGCAGGCCATGGGCCTCGATCTCGTGTTCGACGCCGTCGAGCGACAGCGTGATGACCCGGATGTGCTCCGAGCGCGTCACCTTCTCGTAGATGCCGGGCACCGACAGACACCCTTCCTCATACACCTGCTCGCCATCGCGCTCGACGATGCGCGGGTTGATCAGCGTGATCAGCCCGGTCTTGTCCTCACTGACGTCGATCACGATGACCTGCTTGTGCACATCGACCTGCGTCGCCGCCAGTCCGATCCCGGGCGCGGCGTACATCGTTTCCGCCATGTCGGCGGCCAGTCTGCGGGTGCTTTCGTCGACCGACTGCACCGGCGACGCCTTCTTGCGCAGACGGGGATCGGGAAACTTCAGTATCGGAAGTAGTGCCATAAAAGTCGTGCTGATTTAATGGATTAGCAGTGAATTTTCATGCAGACTGTCATTAGTTGAAGCAGCTTGCTACACTGATGCATGCCGATGGCCTGAGCCTTGCCTGCCGTCATGCAACGCGTGCCGCAATCCCTGATGCAACCGATGATTTCCGGCGGCGGACGCACGACATGCGCAGCTCAAGTCGCCGCGCACGCTGCCGTAGCAAACGCTTGAACCAATATCGAGAGGCAAACCCCCGGCCGGGTTCCGGCGGTGCAACACGAAACGCGGCGTTCATCCGTCCGTAACCGTTGTGCTACCGGCATCCGCCAGTGCGAGGCCACAACATGCGCAAGATTATATGCTCCCTGCTGGTCGCCCTTTCAAGCGTGACCGCCTTTGCCCAGTCAGACCGTGCACCCGCAATCGCCAGCAACGCGCCTGACCGCCATGTCGTCAAGCCGGGCGACACGCTGTGGGGCATTGCCGGCGTTTTCCTGAAGGAGCCGTGGCGCTGGCCCGAAGTCTGGCGGATGAATCGCGAACAGATCCGCAACCCGCACCTGATCTATCCCGGGCAGATCGTCTACCTGGAAGATTTCAACGGCTCGCCGCGCCTGCGCGTCGGCCAGCCGGTCAAGCTGTCGCCCAAGACCTACGAAGAAGCGGTACCGGAACCGATCGCCTCCATTCCGCACAAGGCCATCGAACCCTTCCTGACCAGACCGATTGCGGTCGAAGCCGGTTTCAACGAAACGGCGCCGCGCATCGTCGGCACGCAGGAAGGCCGTGTCTATCTCAGCGCGGGCGATGTTGCCTACGTGACCGGCGTGACCGACAACAAGTCGCTGTGGCATGTCTATCGACCGGCCGCGCCGATCCGCGATCCGGAAACCAAGGCGGTGCTGGGCTTCGAGGCCGAATACCTCGGCGACGCGCGGCTGACGCGCGAGGGCGACCCGGCGACCTTCGAGGTCGAATCCGCACAATTTGAAATGGGCAAGGGCGACCGGCTGATTCCGGCCCCGCCGTCCGAGCTGGTCGCCTACGTGCCGCGAGCCCCCGAGAAGGACATCGAAGGCAGCGTGGCGCGCATCGTCGGCGGCGTGGCGTCGGCCGGACGTCACAACGTGGTGCTGCTGAACCGCGGCGCAAATGACGGCGTAGAGGTCGGTCACGTGTTCGCTGCCTTCGTCGCCGGCAAGCAGGTCACCGAGCGCCGCGACCAGCAGATCAATACCTTCCAGATGCCGGACGAGCGCTCGGGCGTGGTGTTCGTGTTCCGGGTGTTCGACAACATTTCCTACGCGCTGGTGATGGATGCCAAGCGCCCGATCGCCGTCGGCGACCGCATCCGCAAGCCCTGAGCATCGACAGCTCGATGGCGCGGTCGCCGGTGGAGCCCGTATCCGACGCATCGCTCGCCGCCTGGATCAGGCTCACGCTGACACGCGGACTCGGGCTGGACGCGCAGCGCCGTCTGCTGTCGTCTTTCGGTCCGCCGGAGCGGGTGTTCGCGGCGTCCGGCCCGGCGATCGCGGCAGCGGTGGGCGACAAGGCGGCGCGCCTGCTGGCGGCTTTCGATGACGACGCAGCGATCGCCCGTACGCTCGACTGGGCGCGCCAGCCCGGCAACCACCTCGTGACGCTGGCTGACGCCGCGTATCCGCAAGCCCTGCTCGAAATCCCCGATCCCCCGACGTTGCTGTACGTGAAGGGCCGCGTAGAGCTGCTGAACCAGCGTGCGCTGGCCATCGTCGGCGCACGCAATGCAACGGCGCAGGGCGCGCAGACGGCGGAACAATTTGCGCGCGAGCTGTCGCGCGGCGGCCTGACCATCGTCAGCGGCCTTGCACTGGGCTGTGACGCCGCCGCCCACCACGGCGCCCTCGATGGACCGGGTTCGACGATTGCCGTGATCGGCACCGGTGCCGACCGCATCTACCCGCCGCGCAATCAGGATCTTGCGCGCCGCGTGGCGACGCATGGCGCCGTGGTCAGCGAATTCCCGCTCGGCACGCCGGCGCTCCGGGAGAACTTTCCGCGCCGCAACCGCATCATTTCGGGCCTGTCGCGCGGCGTGCTGGTGGTCGAGGCGGCCGCGCGCAGCGGCACGCTGATCACCGCCCGTCTGGCCGGCGACCAGGGGCGCGAGGTGTTCGCGATCCCCGGGTCGATCCACTCGCCGCTGTCCAAGGGCTGCCATCAGCTGATCCGCCAGGGGGCCAAACTGGTGGATGACGCACACGACATCCTGTCCGAACTGCAGCCCGAGGCGGCACCGACCGCAGCGGCCTCCCCGGCACCGGTCAACGACGACGCCTCGGCGCTGCTCGATGCAATGGGCTTCGATCCGGTCGGAATCGACCTGCTCGCGCAACATACCGGCTTGACGGCAGACACCCTCTCCGCCATGCTGCTTTCGCTGGAACTCGAAAGCCGGGTGGCCTTGCTCCCCGACGGGCGATTCCAGCGCATCAGGTGATACGGTTCGGGTCTGCCCGAGCCGGGTGACAAACCGCCGGCGGGCTTTGCCGCCAACCGGCACGCGCGGAGCCGAATCATGATCGACGTTCTGGTCTATCTTTTCGAAACTTACGCGCATCTGGACAGTTATCCCGAGCCCAACCAGCTCGCACGCAAGCTCACGGCTGCCGGTTTCGAGCAGGACGAAATCGAGGAAGCCATGGGTTGGCTGTCCGGTCTTGAAAGCGCCGGTGGCGCAGACAAGCCGCTGATTGCCGAAGAAAGCCGATCCATCCGGCTGTACTCGGCAGCGGAGCAATCGCGGCTCGACACGGAATGCCGCGGCTTCCTGTCCTTCCTCGAAGATGCCGGTGCGATCAACGCCCTGACCCGCGAAATCGTGGTCGAGCGTGCGCTGGCACTGGAGGACGACGAAGTGTCGCTGAGCCAGCTCAAGGTGATCGTGCTGATGGTGTTGTGGAACCAGCAGGCGACCACCGACACCCTGGTCCTCGAGGAGCTGCTGTCCGACGAAGACGAGCCGCGCGCCCCGCATTGATCCGGCGCGCGACGCGGCGGGCACGGCAAGGTCCCGCGTATTCGCTTGCCTGTTCCGAATTTTTGTCCCTATCATGCGCCGCTTTCACGCCGCTTGATCCGGCGCGCACCCGGTGCGCCGCAGTCGGCGATCGGGTCATCGGGCAGGCATGGGCAAAAAACTGATCATCGCGGAAAAGCCGTCGGTCGCGCAGGACATCGCGCGCTCCGTCGGCGGATTCACGCGCGAAGGTGACTACTTCGAAAGCGACGACTACGTGTTGTCGTCGGCGGTCGGCCATCTGCTGGAACTGGCCGTGCCCGAGGAATACGAGGTCAAGCGCGGCAAGTGGTCGTTCGCCCATCTGCCCGTCATCCCGCCCCGCTTCACGCTCAACCCGATCGACAAGACCGCGGAGCGACTGCGCCTGCTGACCCGGCTGATCAAGCGCAAGGATGTCGACAGCCTCGTGAATGCCTGTGACGCGGGCCGCGAAGGCGAGCTGATCTTCAATTACATCGTCGAGCACAGCAAATCGACCAAGCCGATCGAACGCCTGTGGCTGCAGTCGATGACCACGACGGCAATCCGCGACGGCTTCGTGAAGCTGCGCAGCGCGCAGGAGGTCGAGGGCCTGCGTCAGGCCGCGATGTCGCGCGCCGAAAGCGACTGGCTCATCGGCATCAACGGCACGCGCGCGATGACCGCGTTCAACTCGAAGACCGGTGGCTTCCACCTGACGACGGTCGGCCGCGTGCAGACGCCGACATTGGCCATCGTCGTGCGGCGCGAGGAAGAGATCCGTCGCTTCAAGTCGCGCGACTACTGGGAAATCGAGGGCCGTTTCGGCGCCGTGGCCGGTGAATACACCGGCCGCTGGATCGACGAGAAATTCAAGCGGCCGGAAGGCGACGAGCACGCCCGCGCCGAACGCGTGTGGGACGAGGCGAAAGCGCGTGCCATCCAGACGAAGTGCGCCGGCAAGACCGGCACCGTCGAGGAAGAAGCCAAGCCATCGACCCAGCTGTCGCCGCTGCTGTACGACCTCACGTCGCTGCAGCGCGAGGCCAACGGTCGCTTCGGCTTTTCTGCCCGCGTCACGCTGCAGATCGCGCAGGCGCTGTACGAAAAGCACAAGGTGCTGACCTATCCGCGTACCGATGCGCGCGCACTGCCGGAAGACTATCTGCCGACGGTCAACGACGTGCTGGCACGCCTGCCGCAGACCTATGCGCCGCATGCCAACGAAATCGTGAAGCACGGCTGGGTCAAGCCGAACAAGCGCATCTTCAACAACGCCAAGATTTCCGATCACTTCGCCATCATTCCGACCGGCACCGAACCGAAGTCGCTGTCCGAGGCCGAAGCCAAGATCTACGATCTGGTCACCCGCCGCTTTCTCGCGGTGTTCTTTCCGGCGGCCGAATACCAGATCACCACCCGGATCACCCGCGTCGAAGGCGAAGCCTTCAAGACCGAGGGCAAGGTGCTGGTGAATGCAGGCTGGCTCGCCGTCTATGGCAAGGAAGCGGCCCTGGTCGATGACGAAGCCAGGGCCAAGGGCGAAACCGTTGCGGCCAGTCTGGTACCGGTCAAGCCGGGCGAGACGGTCAAGGTCGAAGACATGCTGGTCAAGGCGCAGCAGACGCGCCCGCCGGCGCGCTACTCGGAAGCGACGCTGCTGTCCGCGATGGAAGGCGCCGGCAAGACCATCGACGACGAAGAGCTGCGCGCCGCGATGGCCGGGCGTGGTCTGGGTACACCGGCGACGCGCGCGCAGATCATCGAGAACCTGATTCTCGAGAGCTACATGCTGCGCGAAGGTCGAGAGCTGATTCCGACCGCCAAGGGTTTCCAGCTGATGATTGCGCTGCGCGGCCTGAAGATCGATGAACTCAGTTCGCCCGAACTGACCGGCGAGTGGGAATACAAGCTGTCGCAGATCGAACGCGGCGAGCTGTCGCGCGAAGCCTTCATGGGCGAGATCGCCGACATGACGCAGCGCATCGTGCATCAGGCGAAGAGCTATGAAAGCGACACCATTCCCGGCGATTTCGCGACGCTGGAAGAAAAGTGCCCGCGCTGCGGCGGTGTCGTGAAGGAAAACTACAAGAAATTCCAGTGCCAGAGCTGCGACTTCGCGCTGTGGAAGATCGTCGCCAGCCGCCAGTTCGAAACGCATGAAATCGACACCCTGCTGCGCGATCATCAGGTCGGACCGCTGACCGGCTTCCGCAACAAGATGGGCCGGCCTTTCAATGCGCTGATCAAGCTCAACGACAAGATGGAGCCGGAGTTCGACTTCGGCCAGCCGCGCGATGACGAGAATGCCGAGCCGGTCGATTTCTCGTCGCAGACACCGCTCGGCGCCTGCCCGAAGTGCGCGGCGAAGGTGTACGAACAGCCGATGTCCTACATCTGCGAAAAGGCGGTCGGTCCGGAAAAATCCTGCGACTTCCGCTCGGGCAAGATCATCCTGCAGCAGCCGATCGAACCGGAACAGATGCAGAAGCTGCTGGAGGCCGGTCGCACCGATCTGCTGAAGGGTTTCGTGTCGTCGCGCACCAAGCGCAAGTTCTCCGCCTTCCTGGTGCGTCAGCCGGATGGCAAGGTGGGCTTCGAATTCGAGCCGCGCGCGGTCAAGCCGAAAGCCGGGGCAAAGGACGCCGCGGCCGCTGCACCGGGCGCCGACGCAGCGGAAGGCGAATCGCCTGCCGGCGCGGCGGTGAAGAAGGCAGTCACGAAAAAGGCTGCCCCGGCCAAGGCCGCAGCGAAAAAGGCCGCACCGAAGAAAGCCGCACCGAAGAAGGCTGCTGCAAAGAAGACGGCCTGACGCATCCGGGCTGACAGCGGGCGCAGCGCTTCGCCGATGTGATGCGTCCGGTGGTGCAGTCGATCGAGCACCGTCGCGTGTTGCAGCGCCGGCCGCGAATCGGTCGACGCCAAAAAAATGCCCGACTCGAGGCCTGAGTCGGGCGAAGCGGGAAGGGGTGAAGCGCGTGACTACATCTTCTTCTGTACGTCGCGAGCGGTGTCCTGCACCGCCTCGCCACCGGACTCGATGTCCTTGCCGGCACCGGCAATCGTGTTGCAGCCTGCCAGTGCAAGACCGGCACTCAGGATAAGTATCGTCATCAGCTTGTTCATGCTCGTCTCCGTTCGGATAGTGGGTGCTGCGTTCAAAAACCTGGCTGTGTCCATCAAATCGTGCTGCGCAGCTGCGATACCGCCGGCAGGATTTCACCGTCGTCGTCGCCCGCAGCCGCGTCATCCTCTGCATCCGGCGTCAGCATCAGACCGTCGTCCACCGCCTGCAGACGGTAGGCTGGCACCGCCAGGCGCAGGCCTGCGTTGCCGGAGCGCGACACGCGCACCATGGCGTAGCGCGCGCTGCGTTCGCCGTGGCGCCCGGACACGGTCTGCTCGACCACGCCCAGCGTGACGCCTTCGGTATCGAACACCTCCCGTCCGTCGAGCTTCGACAGTGCGGAGACGCTGTCGGGTGCGGCCGTGCCGCGCCCCATCTGGAAGGCGGTCAGCAGCGCTGCGCTCAGCAGGGCGCCACACAGCGCCGACACCAGCAGTCGAATCGTCATGATGCGTTTCTCCATCTGCATGACACGACTGCAGTATGCGCAGCCGCCACGGCGCCGCCTGTCGTCCGCACGGCGCGATGGCTGTAGGACGATTCCCGCATCGATGCAGGTGCGCGTGCGCCGTCTCGGGTACGCTCGCGCTCTGATCCTTGCCCTGACCCCTCTCGTGGAGAAAATGTGATGGCTATGCTGGTACTCGGTCTGGTGTTGCTGCTCGGCGTCCACTCGACGCGGCTGATTGCCCCGGGCCTGCGCGACGCGGGTGTCGCGCGCCTCGGTCTGCTGCCGTGGAAAATCCTGTATGCGGTGCTGTCGCTGATCGGCCTGGTGCTGATCGTGCAGGGCTATGGCGAAGCGCGCATGGCGCCGACGCTGCTGTGGGCACCGCCGGTGTGGACGCGCCACCTGGCTGCGCTGCTCACGCTGCCGGCCTTCGTCCTGATGGCCTGTGCCTATGTGCCCGGCACGCGCATCCGCGCAAAACTCGGCCATCCGATGGTGGCGGGCGTGAAGATCTGGGCGTTCGCCCACCTTGTTGCCAACGGCACGCTGGCCGACCTGCTGCTGTTCGGCAGCTTTCTGGTGTGGTCGGTCGTCATGTTCGCCACGCTGCGCCGACGCGACCGCGCAGCCGGTCTGCGACGTCCGGCGGGCAGTGCATCACGCGATGCAATCGCCATCGTCGCCGGTATCGTGGGCTGGGCGGTGTTCGCCGGCTGGCTGCATCTTGCGCTGATCGGCGTGAAGCCTTTCGGCTGAACACGCGACCATGATCACCCTGCACATCGAGCGGCTGCGCCCGGGTGACGATCTGCGGCGCAGCCTGGAAGCCGTCGCGCGCCGGCAGGACATCGGCGCCGCCTTCGTGCTGTCGGCGGTGGGCAGCCTGGCACCCGCCATGCTGCGTCTGGCCGGTCGCGACACGGCCACCGTCATCGACGGCGACAGCGAGCTGCTGACGCTGTCCGGAACGGTGAGCCGGCATGGCGTGCATCTGCACATGATGGTGGCCGACGCCGACGGACGCGTCACCGGTGGTCACCTGCTGGCGGGCAGCATCGTGCGCACGACGATGGAACTGGTGCTCGGCATCGCCACCGGATGGGACATCCGGCGCGAGATCGACCCGGCGACCGGTCATGAGGAGATGGTGGCCGAGAATCTGCACGAACTGCTCGGCGCCCGCGGCCCCGATTGAGCACGCTGCCTGCAAATGAGGCGTCGTGCCCACATCCTTGCTGGCGGCGGCGCTGCCCTCGCCATACAGCTTTCGCCCACAGCCTTGTCCACAGAAACTGTGGATGGACTGAGTCACCCGGCGGCGCAAGCGGCCGCATCAATTGTCCGCATCCTGCCTCATTAATGAGCAACCCTATTGACACCGTTGCGGCGTGCGGCGCTCCGGCCGGTGTTACCGCGTGATGACGCATCTTGTCCACAGATACTGTGGATAACCAGCCGGCGCCGCACGGTGATCGACGCACGCCGTGTAAGCTCGCACCGATCTGACGACAGGACGCAACTCGTGGCAAAGGTGGTACCCGATGGCTGGCGCGAAATGGATGGCGGCAACGACGCCGGCGACGCCATCCGTCCGGGCGCCGCGGCAGAGCGCGAACGCGCCACGCTGGCGCTGCTCGAGCGCGCGCTGCCGGCGGCCTACACCGTCTATCACGGCGTGCACTGGACGCGTCTCGATCAGGGTTTCTCGATCTATGGCGACATCGACTTCGTCATCGTCAATGCCGCCGGCAACCTGCTCGCCATCGAACAGCGCAGCGGCTATCTGGAGGAAGGTCCGCACGGCCTGCTGATCCGCCACCGCGGACGCGACCGCAATGTCGCGGTCGGCATCGCGCGCTCGCGCCACGCCCTGCACACCCGTCTGGCATCACGTCTGGGCGTCGCCGATGCCGCACTGCCCAGTCTCGAATACCTGCTGTACTGCCCCGATCACTTCGTGCGTCAGGCACATACCGCCGGCATCGAGCCCGAACGCATCGTCGATGCGGCGCTGCGCGACACGCTGGCGGCACGCATCCAGTCGATTCTTCCGCCGGGCGAACAGGGCGCGCGCGCCGCCGAAGTGCATCGTTTCCTGCGCGACGAAATCAAGCTCGAAGCCGACGTCAGCGCGCGCATGGGCATCGCGCGCGAGCGCGTGACCCGGGTTGCCGGCGGCCTGTCGCAGTGGGCGCGCGCGCTCGACTTCACGCCCTACCGGCTGCGCGTCGTCGGGACGGCCGGCTCCGGCAAGACGCAGCTTGCGCTCGCCGAGTACCGGGCGGCTGTCGAAGCCGGCCTGCGTCCGCTGTATGTCTGCTTCAACCGGCCGCTGGCCGATCACCTCGCGCGCATCGCGCCCGAAGGCGGGCTGGCGTGCACCTTCCACCACCTGTGCGAGCGCGTGCTGGCCGAGCACGGCGAGCGGCCCGACTACGCACGCCCCGACGCGTTCGACGCGCTGATCGCGCGCGCCGGCGAACTCGACGTGCCGGCCGCGCTGCGCTTCGACACCGTCATCGTCGACGAGGGCCAGGACTTTTCCGCCGACTGGGCGACCGGCCTGTGGCGCCATGCCGCCGACGAGGCGCGGCTGATCTGGCTGGAAGACCCGATGCAGAACCTGTATGGCCGTGCGCCGATCGAGCTTCCCGGCTGGGTGACGCTGCGCGCACGCAGCAATTTCCGCAGCCCGCGTCCGGTCGTGCACATGCTGCAGACACTGCTGCAGGACGTGCTGCCCGAGGCCGCGCAGATCGAGGCGGCGTCGCCGTTCGATGCCGACGACGTCGAGCGGCTGGTGTATGACGCCGAACATCCGCTGACCCAGCGCGTCAAGGAGGCGATCCGCCTGTGCTTCGCTGCCGGCTTTCGCACCGAAGACGTCGCCATCGTCAGCTGGCGTGGCCGCGAACAGTCGGAACTGCTGCGCCACGACCGGCTCGGCGCCAACGCGCTGCGCAGCTTCACCGGCCAGTACGACCTGCTCGGCCAGCCGGAATATTCAGAAGGTGACGTGCTGATCGAATCGGTCTACCGGTTCAAGGGTCAGTCGGCGCCGGCGGTCATCCTCGCCGAAGTCGACTTCGATGCGCTGGACGAGCGCACGCTGCGCAAGCTGTTCGTCGGCGCCACACGCGCCATGATGAAGCTGGTGCTGGTGGTCAGCGAACGTGCCGGGCGCACGCTCGACGAACGACTCGGGCGGGGCTAGCGACACATGTCGATGCCTGCTGACGCCATGCAGCCGCCCGCCTCCGGACGCACTCGCGCGCCGCGTCGCCGCACCCTTGCGCTGCCGCTGCTCGCCGTCGGCCTGCTGCTGTCGATCGCGCTGTCGCTGTCGCTCGGCAGCGTGCCGGTCAGCCCGGCACAGCTGTGGCAGATCGCGACCGGCGGCGATGCCGGGGTGGCCGGCGACGTGGTGCTCGGCCTGCGACTGCCGCGCGTGCTGGCGGCGGCGGCCTGCGGCGGACTGCTCGCGCTGGCCGGCGCGCTGATGCAGGTGCTGCTGCGCAATCCGCTGGCCGACCCTTACGTGCTCGGCATTTCCGGCGGCGCCTCGGTCGGCGCGCTGCTGGCCATGACGGCCGGACTGGCGGGCGCGCTGTTCGAACTGTCCGCCTTCGCCGGCGCGCTGGCTGCGATGGCGCTGGTGTTCGGGCTGGCCCACGGCGAGGGCGGGCGTACGCCGACCCGGCTCCTGCTGACCGGCGTCATCGTGTCGGCCGGCTGCGGCGCGGCGGTGTCCTTCATGCTGACCGTGGCAAACGAGCAGTCGCTGCGCGGCATGCTGTTCTGGCTGATGGGCGACGCCGGTGTGGCCGCGCCGCCCGCGGCTGCGCTGTGGGCGCTGGCCATCGGCGTGCTGGTGTGCGTGCCGCTGGCGCGTGACCTGAACCTGCTGGCACGCGGCGACCTCACCGCGCAGACGCTCGGCGTACCGGTGCTGCGCCTGCGCCTGGCGATCTATCTGATCGCTTCGGCGCTGACCGCGGTCGCGGTGACCACGGTCGGCGCGGTCGGCTTCGTCGGTCTGGTCGTGCCGCACCTGATGCGGCTGGCGCTTGGCAACGACCAGCGTCTGCTGCTGCCCGCCAGCGCACTGGCCGGCGCCCTGCTGTTGCTGCTGGCCGATACCGCAGCGCGCACCGTCATTGCGCCGGCGCAACTGCCGGTCGGCGTGCTGACGGCGCTGCTCGGCGTGCCGGTATTCCTGTTCCTGCTGCATCGCCGTCAATGAGCACCGCCCCGCCCCTGCTCGTCGCGCGCGGTGTCAGCGTCGGCATCGACGGACGCACCTTGTGCGCCACGCTCGACCTCGATATCCGGCCGGGTGAAATGCTCGCCGTGATCGGCCGCAACGGCATCGGCAAGTCCACCGTGCTGAGCACGCTGGCCGGGCTGCGCGCACCGCTGGCCGGCGCGCTGACGCTCGACGGCATGCCGATCGGATCGATGGCACCGCGTGCGCTGGCGCGCCGGCGCGCGCTGCTGCCGCAGTCGCACGAAGACGCCTTCGCATCGACCGTGCTCGACACCGTGCTGGTCGGTCGTCACCCGCACATCGGCCGCTGGTCGGACGACAGCGCCCACGACGTGCAGGTCGCGTTCGACGCGATGGCCCGCGTATCGCTCACCGGCTTCGAGGCGCGCGACGTGCGCACGCTGTCCGGCGGCGAACGACAGCGTGTGGCCATCGCCGCGCTGCTGGCGCAGGACGCGCCGCTGTGCCTGCTCGACGAGCCGGTCACCCATCTCGACCTCGACTACCAGATGGACACGCTGTCGCTGTTCGCCGGCATGGCGCACGACGAGGGACGCGCCGTGGTGGCCGTGCTGCACGACCTCAATCAGGTGCTGCGTTTCTGCGACCGCGTGCTGCTGCTGACCGGCGGCGGCGAGTGGGTCTGCGGCGCGGTCGACGCGGTGCTGCAGCCGGATACGCTGTCACGCGCGTTCTGCCACCCGCTGCGCGAGCTGCGCGACGGTGCGCGTCGCTATTTCGTGCCGGCATGATGCGCCCGGTCTGGCTGCTGATCGGACTGCTGCTTGCCGCAAGCACGGCACGCGCTGCTGTCAGCGTGACCGACGACGCCGGACGCCGCGTCGTGCTGCCGACCTCCGCGCAGCGCATCGTCAGTCTCGCGCCGCACGTGACCGAACTGCTGTACGCCGCCGGCGCAGGCGCGAAGCTGGTCGGCGCGGTGGAATACAGCGATTTCCCGCCGGCGGCGCAGGCGCTGCCACGGGTCGGCAGTTCCAGCGCCGTCGACATCGAGGCGGTCGCCGCGCTCAAGCCCGATCTGGTCATCGCCTGGCAGAGCAGCACCCGTGCTGCGCAATACGGTCAGCTCGACCGGCTGGGCATTCCGGTTTTCGTCAGCGAACCGCGCTCGCTGGATGACATCCCGCGCACGCTCGAACTGCTCGGCCGGCTCGCCGGTACGTCGCAGGTCGCGGAGGCTGCGGCACTCGACTTCCGCACGCGACGCGACAGGCTGGCGGCGCGCTACGCCGCCCGCCCGCCGGTCGGCGTGTTCTACCAGATCTGGGACCGGCCGCCGATGACGGTCAACGGCGCGCATCTGATCAGCGCCGTGATGGCGCTGTGCGGCGGACGCAACGTGTTTGCCGATCTGGCCATGCTCGCGCCGACGGTGACCGAAGAGGCGGTGCTGGCCGCAGCACCCGAGGTCATCGTCGCCAGCGGCATGGCCGATTCGCGTCCGGAGTGGCTGGATGCGTGGCGGCGCTGGCGCAGCCTGCCGGCCGTCGCCCGGGACAACCTCTATTTCATTCCGCCGGAACGGCTGCAGCGCAATACGCCGCGCGTTCTCGACGGTGCGGCGCAGCTGTGCGAACAGCTGGAACAGGCGCGCGCGAAGCGACGCTGAAAATCCGCAAGCCTTCGCGCAGCGCGTCGGGCACACCCGGAAAAGGGCGCCACCCTGACCCCTGCTACCTGCTCCGTTCCGCCCGCGCCGCCAGCCAGACCAGCGCCAGCACCGGCACGCCGAGCAGCGCGGTGCCGGTGAAGAAGAACTCGTAACCGCGCGCATCCACCACCACGCCGGAAAAGCCCGCAATGAATTTGGGCAGCAGCAGCATCAGCGAACTGAACAGCGCGTACTGCGTGGCGGAGTACGCAACATTCGTCAGGCCCGACAGATAGGCCACGAAGGCGGAGGATGCGATGCCGGCCGACAGGTTGTCGGCCGAGATCGCGAAGATGAGTCCGCTGACGTCGTGGCCGCGACCGGCCAGCCAGACGAACAGCAGATTGGTGATCGACGACAGCAACGCACCCAGAAACAGCGTCTTCATGACGCCGATGCGGGCAGTGAGCACACCGCCGATCACCGCACCGGCGATGGTCATGCCCACGCCGTACACCTTGGCGACCGTCGCCACCTCATCCTTCGTGTAGCCCATGTCGACATAGAAGGCGTTGGCCATGATGCCCATGACCACGTCGGAAATGCGGTAGGTACCGATCAGGGCCAGCAGCAGCACGGCCTGCCAGCGGTAGCGGCGGATGAAATCGAGCAGTGGCGACAGTGCGGCGCCGTGCAGCCAGGCCGCCAGACGCAGCAGCGGGCCGTGCAGGCCCTCGCGCATCAGCCAGTCGCGGGCGCGCGCCTCGCGCTGCACGGTTTCGGCCGACACCACCACCTCCGGTTCGCGGATCAGCAGCGTGGTCACCACGCCGACCGACATGCTCGCCGCCATCACGAGGTAGGCGAAGCGCCAGGGCGCGTGCTCATAGACGAGTTCGGTCGCATCGACCGACGCCGCCAGCCACAGCACGCCAGCCGACGCGACAATCATCGCGATGCGGTAACCGCCCTGGTAGGTCGCCGCCATCGCACCCTGCAGCCGCTGCTCGACCGCCTCGATGCGGTAGGCGTCGAGCGCGATGTCCTGCGTCGCCGACGCAAACGCAACGGCCAGCGCGCAGTACGCCATGCGGCTCAGGTTTTCCGCTGGATCGGTTGCCGCCATGCCGAGCAACGCCAGCGCAATGGTGAGCTGCGACGCCAGCAGCCAGCTGCGGCGCCGGCCGAGCAGACCCGTCAGCAGCGGCAGCGGCAGGCGGTCGACCAGCGGCGACCACATCCACTTGAAGGCGTAGGCCAGGCCGATCCAGCTGAAATAGCCGATGGTCGAGCGATCGATGCCCGCCTCGCGCAGCCAGTACGACAACGAGCCGAGCACGAGTATCAGCGGCAGACCGGCGGAAAAGCCGAGAAACAGCATGCCGGCGACGCGTGGGTGGGCATAGACCTTCAGACTGTCGAGCCAGCCGGCATCAGTGGAGTGCGGGGTCACGGGCGAGGCGCAGGGGCGGGGAACAACGCCGGAAGATACCAGCCCCGACGACCGGCCGCGCAGCGACGTCGGTCGAACAGCCTTGTGGTCAGGCGTATTCCGGGAAGAACAGGCCCATGACCGCCGCCATCGAACTGCCAGCCTCGGCGCATGCGCCCTCGAAAGCCTGCGGTTCGAGCCGGGTCATGTGCCACGCCGCGGGGACTACCGTGGCCACGATCCGGGCCGATTCAAGGAGTTCGCCGTCCTCGCCCACCGCACAGCGCGCAAAGTGCAGCAGGCAGGCTTCGAATTCATGCGGCGCACCACGTGCCGGATCGATCTGCGCACCGATCGCCGTCGAAAAGCTGGTCGGCAGTTGCCATGCCCGCAGCAACTCTGCACCGACGGCGGCATAGTCGCATCCGATGAGCTCGCGCTCGATCAATTCCGGCGCCGCGCCGGACGCCCGGCACTCCGCCAGCGCCGCCTCGGCGAGCTGCGGCACGTGCATGTACATCACCATGTGGCCGATGTCGGCCAGCAGGCCGCCGACGAAAAGGCGTTCGGCATCGAGCAGGCCGCAGCTCTTGGCGGCTGCGCGCGCCAGCAGACCGCGCATCGCGGACGCACGCCAGAAGCGTGCAACATCCATGCGCTCGGGGCGCATGCCGGAGAAGACTGCGGTGACCGTGGTGGCCAGAACGATGTCGTGCACCTGCTGCATGCCAAGGACGCTGACCGCGCGCGACATGGTTTCCACCTTGCCGGGAAAACCGTAGAAAACGCTGTTGACGACGCGCAGCACGCGCATCGTGATACCGGGATCCGCCACCACCACCTTCGCGAGATCGAGTACCGAACCTTCCGGGTCGTCGAACACCTGTTTCACGCGGTGGTAGATGGCTGGCAGGGTCACCAGCTCTGTCGTGCGCTGCGCCAGTTCCTGTGCGGTATGGGAAGACATGTCGGATGTCGGAACGATGGCTGTGAGCACTGAATTCGGCAATCTTGCCGAAAACTTGAGTTACCGGCGCTGATCCGGGGCCCGCCGGCGGGCGATTCCGACCCGGGCGCGGATCACGATCGCCGGCTGCCGGAACCCAGCCTGTGCTGCACCTGCTGCAGCAGGCGCCAGCCACCCCAAAGCCTCAGACCCCAGCGCCAGACGCGACGCGGTCGCAGCAGGACCATGCCGACCGCTGCCGCGGCGATGACTTCAGGATGTAGCCGCACCCACTGCACACCATCGCGCACCGAGTCGCCGAAACGCAGAGCCGGTGACAGTGCCGCGGATTGTTCCACCGCAATGCCGCGCAGCAGACGGGAACGCTCGAGCAGCCGCTCGCGCGCCAGAGCAAGGCGCATGCGTTGCGGGTTCATGGGCGCAGGCTATCGCGGTCGCGTTTCAACTCGCCGAGCGACGACGCGAACAGACGCGTGCCCTCCGCCATGCGCGCACGCGCGACGACCGCTGCAAGCACACCGAGCGTGATGAACAGGGTGGAAAACAGCGTCAGCGCCAGCAGGCGGTGGCTGTCCCACAGAAGAACCGTCAGCAGCACCGCCACGAAAGCGATACCGAAAGTGAGGAAGGCGATGGCCAGGGCGCCATACACCAGCAATTCGGTCAGACGAAGCGCTTCATCGCGCGCCTCGACCGTGATCAACTCCAGCCTGACATGAACAAGTTCGATCAGGCTGGAGAAGAAGCCCTTCAGCGATACCGCGAGACGCTCGGGCCGTTGCGATTCCGACATCGCGCTCAGCGGCGACCGATCAGGAGCCCGACCAGCAAGCCGGCACCCGCCGCAACGCCGATCGCCTTCCACGGATGGTCGTGCACGTAGTCATCGGTGACGCGCGCCACTTCGCGCGACTTTTCCTTCAGCGCGGCTTCGGCGTCAGCCAGCTTGTGGCGTGCGGCGGTCAGGTTTTCCTGCATGCGCACACGCAGCTCGCCCACCTTTTCGCCTGCCTGATTGGCCGTGACCTTGAGCAGCTCTTCCGCGTCGGCGATCACCACCTTCAGGTCCGCGATCAGCTTTTGCTTGGTGACGGTTGATTGATCGATGAGTTCGGACATTGATGTTCTCCTTGTTGAATGGGGTGCCTTGAAAGACAAGAAGTTAACCCCTTAAGTTGCCTCGTGCAACGCGCCGGTGTGGGCATCCGCCCTTGAAGTACGTAGGCGACCGGCTACGCCGATCAGCCCGAGACCGGCCAGCAGCATGGCCCAGGTCTGTGCTTCCGGCACCGGCGCGAGCGCCGATGCGAAGGCGGACGCAACCTGCCGGTGAGCCGCCGTCGTAATGTGTACGCCATCCCAGAACAGATATCCGGCACCGTTTGCATCGACGCAGGACACACTTTCGATGCAGGCATCCGTCGCGTTGGCAAGGCCGAACGCTGCCGGATCGGCATTGGCCGCGGTGGTCAATGCGAAGGTGTCGGCGGTGAAGAAGTTCGCGTCCGGCAGCGCAGCGTCGAGATTGGCCAGCAGGTCGGCCAGCGCGGCATTGTGTCCGAGCGATATCTGCGTCGCCACCAGCGAAATGAAGGGGTCGTCGTCGGCCAGCTCGGGTACCAGGCCCAGATTGGGCAGGTTCGGAATCAGGAAATTCTTCGCACCTGCGGCATACAGCGTGGTGACCGAGCTGTAGAGGTTGCCGATGGCGTTGGTGACGTAGTCCTGCGGATTGACCGAACCCGGTGCCGCTTCGGACAGCAGGAAGTAATCATTCGGGCCTGCCCAGATGAAGTACAGGTCGCTCGCACTGGCGGTTCCACCGCTGGCGCCCAGGTAGCCATTGACCTGGGCCACGACGCCGGTGCCGTTGAAGAAATTGGGCGGGAACACCGATTCATCGTCATCGATGAAGTTGTCCGAACCGCCGCCGACCGGTGTGCCGGTGCGGGCGCCCGCCACGGCAAAATTCGACAATCCGGCGCCGAGCATGTCCGCCAGGTACTCGACCGCAGTGATGCCGTTCGACAACCGCCCTTCAAAGTAGGGGAGGGGCGGGTAGAGGTTTCCGGTCAGCGCGTAGAGATTGCCGTCGTCCGAGAGGCTGTCGCCGAAGGCGTAGATGCGGTCATACGCCGAAGCGGGCAGCGGCAGGGCGAATGGCGCGGTCAGCAGGGCGAACAGCACGGCACGGCTTGTCTTCATGGAGCACTCCTGTGATGAATGGAAAACCCGACGGCGCGAACCCAAAGGATCAGGGCAGGCTGACATCGTAGTCGACAATCAGCGGCGCATGATCGCTGAATCTCTTCTCCTTGTAGACCCTTGCTGCACGGGCCTTTGCCGCGATTCCCGGGGTGGCGATCTGGTAGTCGATGCGCCACCCGACATTGTTTGCGCGCGCCTGGCCGCGATTGCTCCACCAGGTGTAGCAATCTTCGGTGGCATCGGGGTGCAGGCTGCGATAGACATCGACCCAGCCGCCCTGGCCGAGCAGGGCGCTCATCCACGCCCGCTCCTCGGGCAGGAAGCCTGAATTCTTCAGATTGCCCTTCCAGTTCTTCAGGTCGATCTCCCGGTGCGCAATGTTCCAGTCGCCGCAGATGACGATTTCCCGGCCGCTGGCGCGCAGCGCTGCCAGATGCGGTACGAAGGCGTCGAGAAAGCGGAATTTCGCCTCCTGCCGCTCCGGAGCGCTGGAGCCTGACGGCAGGTAGAGCGAAACGACTGTCAGGTCACCGAAGTCGGCTTCCACGTAGCGGCCCTCGTCGTCGAACTCCTGCTCGCCGAAACCGGTGATCACGCGCGAAGGTATCCGCCGCGCGTACAGACCGACACCGCTGTAGCCCTTCTTCAGCGCGTAGTGGAAATGGCCGGGCAGACCGCCGAGGGCAGCGGGCGCGCGCATCGCATCGTCGAGATCGGCCGCCTGCGCCTTCAGCTCCTGCACCGCAAGCACGTCCGGCGATTCGCCCGCCAGCCAGGTCCACACACCCTTTGTCGTGGCCGAGCGGATACCGTTGAGGTTGAGCGACACGATACGTAACATGGCCGGTTTATCCGATTCGGTGGGAAATTCCGTGGATTCTAGACGTTCATTCGTGCAGTTCGCCTGCGATACCGGCGTGCTGCGCTTCGGCAGCTTCACCACCAAGGCGGGCCGCCAGTCACCGTACTTTTTCAACGCCGGATTGTTCAACAGCGGCGCGTCGGTGCTAAAGCTTTCCGGGTTCTATGCCGAAACCATCCTCAACCGTGCGCCGGCGTTCGACATGCTGTTCGGCCCGGCCTACAAGGGCATCGTGCTGGCTGCCGGCGCGGCGATGCAGATGGCGCAGCGCGGCCGCGATGTGCCCTTCGCGTTCAACCGCAAGGAAGCGAAGGACCATGGCGAGGGCGGCACATTGATCGGCGCACCACTCAAGGGGCGCGTGCTGATCATCGATGACGTCATCAGCGCCGGCACGTCGGTGCGCGAGTCGGTCGAACTGATCCGTGCCGCCGGCGCGACACCCGCCGGCGTCGCCATCGCGCTCGACCGCATGGAACGCGGCAGCGGTGCCTTGTCAGCGGTTCAGGAAGTGGAACGTTTGTACGGCATGCCGGTGGTGGCCTGCGCCAGTCTCGATGACCTGGTGGGCTATCTGCAGCTCACCCCCGGCATGGAGAGCAATCTGGCGGCGGTACAGGCGTACCGCGCGCAATACGGAGTCAGCACCTGAAGATGATCACCCCGGAACTGCGTCACCTGCTGCCCGTCCTGGCCGTGATCGGCCTGATGCACGCCCCGCTCGCCGAGGCGCGCGTCTATTGCTGCAAGGACGCACGTGGCCATCAGGTGTGCGGCGACGTGCTGCCGGAATCCTGTGCCGACCGCAGCTACCGCGAGCTGAACAAGCAGGGCGCGACCGTGAAGCAGGTCGATGCGCCGATCAGCGCGGAACAGCGCGCAAAACGCGACGCCGAAGCGCTGAAGGCCAGCGAGGAAGACCGCGCGCGGCAGGAACAGCGCCGGCGCGACGCCACGCTGCTCAACACCTATTCCAGCGAGCGCGACATCGACATGGCGCGCAAGCGCCGGGTGACCGACATCGAGGAACTGCTGACGCAGCTGCGCGACCAGGAACAGACGCTGAAGCAGCGTCACGTCAAGCTGGAAGCCGACGCCGCGCGCTTCGCCGGCAAGCCGGTACCGCCCGGAATCAAGGACCGGCTCGAAACCAACGCGCAGGACATGCGCCTGCTGGCCGACAACATCGCCGCGAAGGAACGCGATCTGGTCGAGACGCAGCAGCGCTTCCAGGAAGACCTCGTCCGCTTCCGGCAGCTGGGCGGACAGAACTGAATCCGCATCGCGGAACCGGTCAATACGTCATCGCAGACCCTCGCGTGCCGGTGCGTCGAGCGCGCGCCGGTACTGGATCGCTTCGGCCACATGCGCCGGGGCGATGCAATCCACTTCGGCCAGATCGGCAATCGTCCGCGCCACCTTGAGGCAACGGTGATAGGCGCGCGCCGACAGGTTGAGCGCCGTCATCGCCTGGCCGAGCAGCGCGCGCGCCGGATCGCTCAGCGCACAATGCAGATCGATGTCGGCCGCCTCCAGCGACTGGTTCGGCCGGCCCTGACGCACCCGCTGCAGGCTGCGTGCCGCCCGCACCCGCGCGCGCACCACCGACGTCGCTTCGCCGGGGCCGGCGCGCAGTTCATGCTCGGCCAGCGGCGCCACGGTCACCAGCAGATCGATGCGGTCGAGCAGCGGCCCGGACAGTCGACCGCGGTAGCGCGCCACCTGATCCGGTGTGCAGCGGCAGCGCGCCGACGGATGACCCAGATAGCCGCACGGACAGGGATTCATCGCCGCGACCAGCTGGAAGCGCGCCGGAAACTGCGCCCGGTGCGCCGCGCGGGCAATCGTCACATGGCCGGTTTCCAGCGGCTCGCGCAGCGCTTCGAGCACGCGGCGGTCGAATTCGGGCAGTTCGTCGAGAAACAGTACGCCGTGGTGCGCCAGCGAAATTTCGCCCGGCCGCGGCACCGCGCCCCCGCCCACCAGCGCGGCTGCGCTGGCCGAATGGTGCGGCGCGCGGAACGGGCGGTGCATCAGTCGGGCGGCATCGAACAGGCCGGCGCCGGACAGCACCGCCGCCGTTTCCAGCGCCTCGGCTTCTTCAAGATCGGGCAGCAGGCCGGGCAGACGGGCCGCCAGCATCGACTTTCCGGTGCCGGGCGGGCCGCTGAACAGCAGCGAATGGCTTCCCGCAGCGGCGATTTCCAGTGCGCGGCGCGCCTGCAGCTGGCCCCGCACATCGGCCAGATCCGGCCACACCGGTGCGGCACGCTGCGCCGGTGCGCTCGCGCGCGGCAGCGCCTCGCGGCCGCACAGGTGGGCGCACACATCGAGCAGCGAACCGGCGGCGCGCACATCGACGCCGGCCACCATCACCGCTTCCGCCGCCGATTCCGCCGGCAGCACGAAGCAGCGACCGGCGTCACGCGCGCCAAGTGCCATCGGCAGCGCCCCGCGAACCGGACGCAGCGCGCCGGTCAATGACAGCTCGCCGGCGAATTCGTGGCGGTCCAGCGTCGGCGCGTCAAGCGCGCCGGACGCGATCAGGATGCCGAGCGCGATCGGCAGATCGAAGCGGCCGGATTCCTTCGGCAGATCGGCCGGTGCCAGATTGACGGTGATGCGCCGGGCCGGAAACTCGAAGCCGGAACAGAGAATGGCGGCGCGCACGCGGTCACGCGCCTCGCGCACTTCGGCATCGGGCAGGCCGACCAGCGAAAACGCGGGCAGACCGTTGGCGACATGCACTTCGACCGCCACTTCCGGTGCACGCAGGCCGGCCAGCGCGCGGCTGCGCAGGATGGCAAGTGACATGTGATCGTCATGGTATGCGATGGGCGCAGTCTAGCGCACACCCTGCCTCGCCATGCCATGGGAATCAGTCTGTCGTTGTACTTCGGCGCCGGGCGGTCACTTCGATCTCGATCTTCATGCGCGGGTCGGCGAGGCCGGCCGACAGCATGGTGGCGGCCGGCCGCACGTCGTCGAAGTGCTTGCGCAGCACCGGCCAGCAATGCGGAAAGGACGCCGCATCGGGCACGATGTAGGTCACGCGGACGACGTCGGCCAGCGTCGCACCGGCCTGCGCCAGCGCGCCTTCGATGTTGCGGAAGCACTGTTCGGTCTGCGCGACGAGATCGTCGGCGATCGTCATCGTTGCATAGTCGAAGCCGGTGGTGCCGGACACGAAGATCCAGTCGCCGTCGACCACGGCACGCGAGTAGGCCGCCTGCGCCTCGAAGGTGGAACCCGAATCGATCCGTCGACGCGTCATGATCTCTCCCGCTCAGGCAGGGCGCTCAGGCCGCCCGGTACAGCATGACCGCCAGCCCGGCCGCCAGCGCCGCCACGACCACATTCACCCAGGCGCCCCAGCGCGCGCCGTAGCCGGGCGGAAATTCGGCCGGTGTCAGCGTGCGGAGCAGGCGCAGGTATTGCCGCGACGACCACGCGGCCACCCCTGCGCCGAGCACGATGAACGCCAGCCCGAACCACAGCGACGCGCCGGACAGGCCGGCCCCATGCTGAGCCGGCGACACCAGCCGGATCAGGATGCCGGCGCGTTCGACGACGAAACCGAAGGCGATCAGCGCCAGACTGGTGCGGTTCCACGCGAGCAGCGTGCGCTCGGCGGCAAACAGCACGCGCGGGTCCTTCAGGTCAGACACGATGGTTCGTCCTCACAGGGGTGACGCGGCCTGCGTCCCGGCGCACACAATGCATGCCAGACCGGACGTTAGCAGACCCGGCGAACGCTGCCCTGACGGGTTGCGCGGGCCGGTCGAGCGAACCGGCGCGCGGTGATTTAGAATCGCGGGCCTTCGAGTACGCACGGCACGGCCACCCGCCGACCGACGACCCGTCGAATCGTCACAGGCACTGCCCTGCCGCCGCCACGAGCGACGGCGCGGTCCTGTCACATCACCTCATTCATCCGGAGAACACCGTGCCCAGCCTGTTGCCCAATGTCGACCCCCAGGGGCTGCTCGAATATTCGGTCGTGTACACCGACCGCGCGCTGAACCACATGTCGCAGTCCTTCCAGGGCGTCATGAAGGACATTTCGCGTGTGCTCAAGCAGGTCTACAACGCGAAATCGGCGGTTGTCGTGCCGGGCAGCGGCACCTTCGGCATGGAAGCGGTGGCGCGCCAGTTCGCCACCGACAAGAAGGTGATGGTGATCCGCAATGGCTGGTTCAGTTTCCGCTGGACGCAGATTTTCGACATGGGCCGCATCCCGTCCGAATCCGTCGTGCTGAAGGCGCGCCAGCCGGTGCCCGGGTCGCAGAAGGCGTTCGCGCCGCCGCCGATCGGCGAGGTGGTCGCCGCCATTCTCGAACACAAGCCCGCCGTGGTGTTTGCACCGCAGGTCGAAACGTCGGCCGGCCTGCAGCTGCCGGATGACTACCTGCGCGAGGTCGCCGCCGCGGTACGCGAGGTCGATGGCCTGTTCGTGCTCGACGCGATCGCCGCCGGCACGCTGTGGGTGGACATGGGCGCACTGGGCATCGATGTCGTCGTCAGCGCACCGCAGAAGGGCTGGAGCGGTTCGCCGTGCGCCGGCCTGGTGATGCTGGGCGAGCGCGCCCGCGCACGCATCGATTCGACCACCAGCACCAGCTACGCCGCCGACCTGAAGAAGTGGCTGCAGATCATGGAAACCTATGAAGGCGGCGGCCATGCCTATCACGCCACGCTGCCGACCGACGGTCTGACGCAGCTGCGCAAGGTCATGCTGGAAACCGAAAGTTTCGGGTTCGACAAGGTGAAAGCCAACCAGATCGAGCTGGGTCGCCAGATCCGCGCGCTGATGGAAGCGCGCGGCTTCGAAAGCGTTGCCGCCGAAGGTTTCAAGGCGCCGTGCGTCGTGGTCAGCTACACCAGCGATCCGGATATGCAGAACGGCAAGAAATTCATGGCGCAGGGCCTGCAGATCGCCGCCGGCGTGCCGCTGCAGGTCGACGAACCGGCCGACTTCCGCAGCTTCCGCATCGGCCTGTTCGGTCTGGACAAGCTGCAGAACGTCGAGCGCACGGTGCAGAACTTCAAGGCGGCGCTGGACAGGATCGAGTAGTTTCGGCCGGGCCGGCGGTCGAGCGCGGCAGGTCGAGCACGAATTCCGCACCGCCCTCCGGGTGGTTGCGGGCGGACAGCACACCGCCGTGCTGTTCGACGATGCCGTAACTGATCGACAGGCCGAGGCCGGTACCCTTGCCGACCGGCTTGGTCGTGAAGAAGGGCTCGAAAATGCGCGACAGGTACTCGTCGGGTATGCCCGGTCCGTTGTCGCGCAAGCGCATGCGCACCCGGTCGCCCTCGTTGGTGCAGCTCAGCGTGAGCTCGGCGACACTATCGTCCGCGCCGGCCGCATCGTAGGCGTTCTGCAGCAGATTCATCACCACCTGCTGCAACTGACCGGCGCTGCCGGTCACCACGCAGGACTCGCGCGCCGCCCAGTGCAGCGCGACGGCCGCGCTGGTGCCCTTGTGTATCCAGTGAATGGCCCGCTCGATCACGGCATTGAGATCGACTGCGCTGCGCCCTTCCGGATCAACGGCGGAAAAGCGCTTCAGGCCATTGACGATGTCGGCGGTGCGCTGGGCACCTTCCATCGTGCCTTCGATCAACGACGGCAGATCCTTGAGCAGATGTTCGATGCGAAGCCTGGCGCGCAGTGCGCCCAGTTCCTCGTCGGACGCTCCGGCGTGCACGGCGTCGATGTAGCTCCCCATGCGTTCGCTGTATTTCTTCAGTGCATGCACGTTGCCGAGCACGAAGCTGATCGGGTTGTTCAGCTCGTGCGCGACACCGGCCACCAGACGGCCGAGCGACGCCATCTTTTCCGAATGCAGCAACTGCTGCTGAGCCAGCTTCAGCGCCTCGTGCGCCTCGCGCAGTTCGTGGTAGGCGCGCGTCAGTTCGGCGGTCGGCCGGCCGACCAGCACGGTGCCGGCGCGCCGGCCGTTGCGCGTGAAACGCGGCGTCAGATTGGTGTCCACCGGCACCCCGGCGCCCGCGGCGTCGCGCAGGTTCAATTCGACCGCCTCACCCCGGCGCGACGGATTGGCGTCATCGAGCACGCCGCGCATGCGGGCGCGGCTTTCGTCGTCGGCCAGCAGCGCGAACACCGGCGTACCGCGCAACGCGTCGTCGCTGCGCCCGACCAGCTCGCACAGCGCGGCGTTGGTTTCCTCGATCTCGCCGCGCTCGTTGCACACCAGCAGCACATCCGACATCGCCGACATGACGCTGAAGATGAACTGCTGCGACTGTTCCAGTTCGACGTTCTTCTGCTCGAGCGCGATTTCGTCGCTGACCAGCTGCGAATACACCTCGTCCATGCGCTGGATCACGTCCAGCCAGGTGGCCTCGTCCACGCCTTCGATGTGGGCGTGGGCGAGCAGGGCTTCGGTATTGGCGGATTTCGGGCGGTCGGTCATCGCGGCAGACAGGGGGCGGCGTCAGCAGCGCATGGTAGCGCCGACGGCGCCCGCCCCGCCAACCCGTCGCATCGCGCCCACGGTCAGAAGCGGGCGCTCAGGGTGAGGCGCAGGCTGCGCGGCTCGACCGGATGGAAGTGGCGGTCGTCGACACCGCCCGCCGCTTCGCCGCGCAGGCGCGAGGTGTAGAAGTACTCGATGTCGTTGTCGCCGCTGTCGAACAGGTTGAATACGTCCAGCATCAGCCGCAGATCGCGGCTGAGGCGGTGGCCGACGCGCAGGTAGGCCAGCGTGGTCGACGCCGAACGCTCGGAATTGTCCTCGACCAGCGGGCGCGGGCCGACGTGCCTGAGCTGCAGGTGGCCGAACCAGCCGTTGGCCAGCGGGTTGTCTTCGGTCAGGCTCAGGCCTGCGGCGACCACGCGGTCGACGGCACCCGGCACATGGTTCCCGGCCGGGTCGTCCTCGGTGAAGCGGGCGCGCGAGGCGGCGACATCGAGGTCCAGCAGCAGCCACGGACGCACCGTCCAGCGGTTGTTCCATTCGATGCCGCTGCGCTTGCTGGCGCGGTTGGGCTCGGTTTCCCCGGCGTCGCCGACGAACAGCAGTTCCGAATCCAGCTTCAGCGTCCATACGGCAAGCGAACTCTGCAGGCCGGGCACGAACTCGGTGCGCACACCGACTTCGCCGCCCTGGGTGCGCACCAGCGCATCGACCGGATCGGCCGGCAGCCCGCCCTTGGCGGTGACGCGCGCCGTGGTACCGCGCGCGTCGTTGCTGTGGAACCCATGGCCGTAGTTCACGAAGTACTCGGTGCGCGCCCACGGCCCGAAGATGAACGACAGCTTGGGCGAGGCGATGTGGTCGTTCGCGTCGCCGCTGTTCGCGGCGATCGAACTGGCGACGTCGAAGTCGTAGCGGTCGAGGCGCAGCCCGGCCAGGCTGCGCAGCCAGGGCGTCCATTGCACGCTGTTTTCGCCGTACAGGCCGACGCTGGTCTGGCGTACGTCGCTCTGCTGGGTCACGCCGGTGGTGCGGCGCGCGACCGTGGTGTAAAGCCCGACCGGGTTCAGGCGGTCGTGCCGCATCTGCACGCCCAGCGTGTTGGTCATCGGCCGACCGGCGAGCTGGCCATCCCAGCTGCGGCTCATCGCCATGCCGAGCACGGTGCGCTGTTCGGACTGGCGGAACTGGTCGCCGTCGGCCGGGTTGTCGAGGAAGTAGGTGAAGTTGGACCACAGGTCCAGTTCGGACTGGATGGCGTAGGCGTTGAAGCGGAAGGCGCCGTCGTCCCAGGCGCGCTGGTGGTCGACCGACAGGCTGTAGCGCTGGGTCTTGCCGCCGTCGGTCGGATCCACCGTGCCGTAGCGGCCGATCAGGCCGGACTGCACGGCGCGCAGCGGAATCTGGTCGGTCGAGTCCCAGCGCGCGGTGTAGGCCATCGCGGTGACCGAGGTGCGGTCGGCGCCCTCGCCCAGCGTGTAGCGCAGCACGCCGTTGATGCGCCGGAAGTCTTCCGGATTGTCCCAGGGGCCGTCGCTGCGCGAGGTCTCCAGAGCGTAGAGCAGGGTGCCGGCGCCGAGCGCGTGCGAATTCATCAGCAGGCCACGCCGATGACCATCCTGGCCGATCGTCACTTCGGCGATGCCGTAGTCGAGGCGATCGACCAGCCGCAGTCGTGCCGCACCGGCCGACGCGAAGTCGCCCTCTTCGGCGTGGTACGGGCCCTTGCGGTAGTCGATGCGGCCGACCAGCTCCGGGATCAGCCAGTTCAGGTCGGTGTAACCGTGACCGTGCGCGTGCGTCGGCATGTTGGCGGGCATGCCATCTATATAGGTGGCGAAGTCGATGCCGTGGTCGAGGTTGAAGCCGCGCAGGAAGTACTGGTTCGCCTTGCCGCCGCCGCTGTGCTGCGTGACGATGACGCCGGGCACGAATTCCAGCACCTCGGCCGGTCGCAGCGTCGGCCGGTTCTCGATCAGCCGCGCGGTCACCCGGCCCTGGCTGGCGGCATCAGACGTGCCGACCGCGTTGTCGTAATGGCCCTCGATGGTCACCGCGTCGAGGTGGTGAGCCGACGGCGCCGCTTCATGCGCCAGCGCGGTGCCCCATGCCCCGATGACGGGCACGCACAGCAGCGGCAGAAATCCCTGCACGGACGCCGACGGCGCCCGCAACGCCTTCCCGGAACAGTCTTTTTTCGCGTTCATGGTTTTGTATGAAGAATTTGAACATTCTTCATACGCGAGAAACGTGCCAGTCACAGCATCACGCCGGGCAAGCCCTTCGGCCTGACCATCGGTACAGAGGTGGTCAGTGCGCTGCCATTCCGGTCGATGCGGCGGCAGCCGCGCTGACGTCAGGTGCTGGGCTTGATGTGCACGTGGCCGTGGCCGCCGCGTTCGTGCCGCCGTGTATAGCTATGCCCGCCCGGCCCCGTGTGGTGGTGGCCTGCATCCAGCTCGACGCTGATCAGGTTGATCTTGCCGTGATGCACGCCGCGCTCGGCGCACACCGCGTCGGCGAACTGCCGCACCGCGGCGATCTCGCCCTTCAGGATCACGGTTTCGAGACAGTGGTCGTGGTCGAGATGGGCGTGCATCGACGACACCGTGAGGTCGTGGTGCGCGTGCTGCAGGCTGATGATGCGCTCGGCCAGATCGCGTTCGTGGTGGTTGAACACGTACGACAGACACGCCACGCAGTGCGTCGCGCCACCCGTCTGCTGCGCCGTGCGGTCCAGTTCGGCGCGGAACAGGTCGCGCACCGCCTCGGAGCGGTTGCCGTAGCCGCGCTGCGTAATCCAGTCATCGAACTGGGCGGCCAGCTGGTCGTCGAGGGAAATGGTGAAGCGCTGCATGCAGACTCCGGAGTCAGTGCACGGTGCACACCATGCAGGGATCAAAGGATCGCACGATATGCTGCACCGCCACCGGCGTGGCTTCTCCTTCACGCACCGGGGCGCCTTCGAGCGCCGATTCCAGCGCGCCGGGGCGGCCGGCGGCGTCGCGCGGCGAGAAGTTCCAGGTGGTGGGCGCGACGATCTGGTAGTTGGCGATGCGGCCGTCGCGCACCGAAATCCAGTGGCCCAGGCTGCCGCGTGCCGCTTCGCCGAGTCCGGCGCCGCTGCCCTCGTCCGGCAGCCGGCCGGGCGTGCAGAAGGGCTCGCCCGGCCGCACGGCGCGCAGCCAGTCTTCCATCATGAGCACGACGCGCACGAGTTCGAGCAGGCGGGCGACGACGCGGGTGTAGACCGTGCCGCCGTAACGGCCGACCAGATCGACGATGAGCGGATGGCCGCTCGCCAGTTGACGCGCGATGGCGCCGGTTTCGACCACCTCGCCGGCCAGCCGCGGCGCCTTGTTCCAGGTGTAGGCGCCAGGCTTGTCCGGTTCCGGCCGCGTGACGCCGCTGCGTGGGTGCTGCGGGCCGCCGGCGTCACTCAGCCAGGCGTGGGTGGCGTCTTCGCGGATGGCGGCCGGGTCGAGCGGCGACAGCGCGCCGGCGTGCCAGACGCCGGCCCCGAGTGCGGCGCCGCCGTCCGGCTGCGGGTAGGCGCCGTAGCTCAGGAAGCGGCCGGGCCCGGCGCCGAGTGTGGCCAGCCCCGCGTCCCGCGCGACGGTCAGGAAGAAGCGCAGGTCGCCGTTCAGCGGATCGGCGCCGTCGTACCACGCATCGAGCGCCGCCTCCGAATCGAGTGCGGCCACCTGTTCCAGCGGCGCGGCATAGGTATGGGTTTCGAGGAAGCGGCGGAACTCCCGCACGCGCGCCAGCAGGCGCACCTTTTCTGCCGCGTCGATGGCGCGCGTCGAACCGCCGGGGTCGATGCTCTGCGTGTGCGGCCACTTGCCGGCCAGTGTGCCGAGCAATGTGAACCAGCGCTGGCGCGCAGCGATAGCTGCGCGCACCTGCTCGCCGGTCTGCGGCGTGAAGCGGCGTACCGCCTCGGCATGCCAGGGCCGGCTGGCATACACCGGGCGCACGAAATCCGGCATGAAGAACAGATAGAAGTGGGTCAGGTGATCGGCCAGGTTTTCGGTGGCAAGGACCAAATTGGTCACGTGCTGGCCGTTGGCCGGCATCGTGATGCCACCCAGCGCCGCCAGCGCACGCGCGGCGGCCACCGACTGCGACACCGAACAGATGCCGCAGATGCGCGGCACATACACCAGCGCGTCATGCGGCTCGCGCCCGCGCAGGATCTGCTCGAAGCCGCGGTACATCGGTGCGTTCACGTGCGCCGACGCGACGCGCCCGTCGGCGACGTCCAGCGTCACTTCGAGATCGCCCTCGACGCGGTTGAAGGGGCCGACGAGGAGACGGGTCATGAGAACGCCCTGAAGTCAGTGCGGGTACTGTCGACACGTTTTACACCGCGACACCGGCCTGCATCGATAGCTGCCGGCGGACACCCGCCTTGTCGCCCTGCATTCGCCGTCGGCTGTGGCATCCAGCGCAGGCGCGCCGATGCTGGCGCGATCCCTGCTTCGGAAGACGTTGCTGTTACCAGCGTGCGTTCGCGCACGTTCATGACATGTCCGTCCGCGACGGATCGGACGTGTGTCCAATGCCCGAGGAAGGAAAGAACGAGATGGCCATTCACCCGACGAGCACCCCGTTTTATCGCCGTGCCGCGCTGACGGCGCTGATCGGCGGTCTGGCGCTTGCGCCGGCTGCCCATGCGGCGAACTACACATTCGACGTGCTGTATGAAGGTGCTGGCGTGGCCGCTCTTGCCGCCGGCAGCGATGATCCGGAAGGCACGGTGCTCTACGACGGCGACACCTTCATCTGGACCCTGTCGATCGTCGACGACCGTTACTGGGAAGTGCTCGAATCGGGCGACTTCTTTCCGCTGATGGCCTTCGGCGTCAGTGAAGCCGGCGACCGCACCGTGGACTACATGCTGACGCTCTACAACGACACGGCCGAAGTATTCAGCGATACCGCGGCAGATGTGGTGAATTCGTCCGTCCATCTCGGTACCAACACCATCTCGCTCGACGCCGGCCTCAAGTTCGACCGCATGCGTATCGAACTGACGCTGATCAGTGCGACGGAAGACGGCGACCCCTCCGTCGCGATCACGACCTCGCCCTCCGGGCTGCTGCCCATCTTCGGCGCACCGGAACAGAACACCTTCTATCCGGGCATCGTGCTGGCCCCGGTGCCGGAACCGCAACCCTGGGCGCTTGCCATTGCGGGCCTGATCACGCTGGGCGCTCTGAGCCGCCGCCGACGCTGAACTCCGCACCTGTGCCGGCATCATTTCAGCCTCGTCCGTCTCGCCAACGGCGGCACGACGACATGGTCCGACACCGCATTCACCTTCACCCGCTTCGGCGTAGCCGATTTGGACAGTGACGCCAGCGCGACGAACCAGGCCTTGGGCATGTCGGTCGGCAGACCGATCGGGATGCCGGCCAGCTTGGGCGTCGCGTGGAAGGGGTGGCCCGGTTCCTGGAAGCCGGGTTCGGTGCAGCTGATGCAGGCATAGCCGCCCCGGGTGCAGGAGCCTTCGCCGTTCCACGGCCGGGTGTTGCAGTCGGCGTGCGCCTGCGTGCCCTTGCAGCCCATGTTTTCCATCATGCAGCCGAGGTCCGAGGGCTTCTCGGCGCTGGCCTTGAATTCGTAGTACTCGTTGCGCGTGCAGCCGTGGTGCACCAGCTGGTCGGCGTAGAAGCGTGGCCGGCCCAGCGTGTCGAGGTCGGTTTCGGTGAAGCTGTCGGCGGCCAGCGCCATCAGCGTGTCGAGCACCCAGCTCGGATGGGTCGGGCAGCCGGCGATATTGATCACCGGCAGGCCGCCGTGTGCGCGGAAACCGGCCCCGAGCAGGCCGCCGCGCACGTCGTCCTCGTACTGCAGGCCGCAGGCGTCGGTCGGGTTGTCGCCGCCGGCGGTGACGCCGCCCCAGGCGGCGCAACTGCCGATGGCGATCACGTGGCGCGCCTTCGCCGCGAGCTTGCGCACCCACTCGACCATCGGCACACCGGTGCCGGCCATGACATGGAAGCGACCGGTGCCGTTCGGCCCGCGCAGCAGCGAACCTTCGACGCACAGCGCATCCAGCGGCAGATCGCCGTCGAGGATGCGGCCGAGCAGCGCGGTCACTTCGCTGCCGCTGTCCAGCGACAGCGACGGATGCCACAGCAGATCGATGCCCGCGTCGCGCAGCTGGCCGTGGAAATCGTCAGTGTCGGCGCACAGCAGCGACATGCTGCAACCACCGCAGCCGCCGGACTGCAACCACAGGACGGTGAAGGGCGCGCTCATCGCTGGGGACTCAGTTCATTCATCGAGGGGGTACTCACAGAAGTACTCACTGTAGCAAGGACGGAGATCGAGGATCTGATTGCCGGCCGGTTCGGTGGGCGCGAAGCTGTGCTTCGCGAAACCCCCACCTTGCCCCACGGCCGGGTTTGCACACCCGGCCGGTTCGGTGGGCGCGAAGCTGTGCTTCGCGAAACCCCCACCTCACCCCTCAAGACCGAAGCGGACCATCTTGCCTCTGAGGCCGACGCGGGACAGGCCCAGTTCCTTGGCGGCGCGCGTCTTGTTCCAGCGGTGGCGGAGCAGGGTTTCGCGCAGCACCATGGCTTCGATCGCGTCCAGCCGCTCGGCCAGCGTGCCGCTGGCCGGCAGCGGGGTAGCGCTGGCGGTGGCGGTCAGACCGGCCTGACCGTGCAGCACGCGCAGCGACAGCGACTGCGCCTCGATGCGTTCGCTGTCGCTCAACGCGAGCGCGCGCGCCAATTCGTTGCGCAGTTCGCGGATGTTGCCGGGCCATGGGTAGCCCATCAGACAGGCCATCGCCTGATCGCTCAGCGAGGCGCCGGGGCGGCCCAGTTCGATGCCCACCTCATCGACCACGCGGCGGGCGATCGGCTCGATATCGCCGACCCGCTCGCGCAAGGGCGGCACGGTGAAGGTGGCGCCGGCGATGCGGTAATACAGATCCTCGCGGAACAGCCCTTCGCGCACCCGCTGTTCGAGCTCTCGGTGGGTGGCGGCGATCACGCGCACGTCCACCTGCAGCGCACGGGTGCCGCCGACCGGACGCACCTCGCCTTCCTGCAGCACGCGCAGCAGGCGCACCTGGAAGGCGGGCGAAGTTTCGCCGATTTCATCGAGGAACACGGTGCCGCCGTCGGCCCGCTGAAAGAGGCCGATGTGGTCTTCGTAGGCGCCGGTGAAGGCACCGCGCTTGTGGCCGAACAGTTCGGATTCGAGCAGGGTTTCCGGTATCGCCGCGCAATTCTCGACGACGAAGGCGCCATTGGCACGCGGGCTGGCGTAGTGGATGGCGCGCGCCAGCAGTTCCTTGCCGGTGCCGGATTCGCCGAGCACCAGCACCGACAGGTCGTAGCGGGCGACGCGGGCCGCCATTTCGCACACTGAATCAAGCGGGCTGCCCGGCGCGCGCTCGATGCGGTCGAAGCCGAAGGTCTTGCGCGCGCGCTCCAGCTTGTGCGCGGCGCGCTGGCGCAGCACCGGCGTGGCGGTGCGCAGTTCGAGATCGAGGCGGGCGGTTTCCTGCTGCAGCGTCTGCGCCTCGGCGGCGTTGCGCACGGTGGCCAGCAGGTGGTCGGGCACCCAGGGCTTCAGGATGTACTGATAGATGCCGGCGTCGTTGATGCCGGCGATGATGTCTTCCGAATCGGTGTAGCCGGAAATGACGATGCGCACGACGTCGGGCCAGCGCTCGCGCACCTCCTTCAGGAAGAGCACGCCGGTCAGGCCGGGCATGCGCTGGTCGCACAGGATGACGTTCACCTCGTGCCGCTCCAGCTGCTGGCGCGCGTCGTCGGCGCCGCTGGCGGTGAGCACGGTGAAGTCCTCCTCCAGCGTGCGGCGCATCGCGTCCTGCGAGCGGACCTCGTCGTCGACCACCAGCACGGTGGGCACGCGCAGGCTGGCGTTCATCGCGCAGCAACCTCGCGGTGCACGGCCAGATGACGCGGCGTCCAGGCATGCGGCAGCTTGTGCACGAAGTGGTGGCGCGCGACGTGGTAGCTGGGGTCGAAGCCGTAGAAATTGCGGTGCATGCGGGACAGTTCTTCCTTGCGGTAATCGGCGAGCGGACGTTCGGCTTCGTGGGCCGCGCGCTCGGTCTGCTTGCGCATCACGCGATCGCGCAGATTGTACGACGCGGCCAGCAGCCGGGCTTCCTGCACCGCCGCATCGAGCACCTCACTGGCCGGCACATCGAGGCAGCGGTCGACGAAGCCGATGCGCATCGCCTCGGGCGCCGATAGCGGCAGCCGGCGCTGCATCAGCGCGTGCGCGGCGTCGGCACCGAGCCTGCGCGGCGCCAGATAGGTCCAGTATTCCGAGCCGTACAGATTGCCCATGTTCCTGTAGTGCGGATTCAGCATGACGCTGCGCTGCGCCCACACCTCGTCCGCCGCCAGCGCAAGGAAGGCGCCGCCGGCACCGGCGTTGCCGCGCAGCAGCGATACGGTGAGGCGGTCGGTGGTGGTGATGATGTCCAGCGCGACGTCGTTCATCGCGTTGATGTTGCGCCACGATTCGTCGGCCGCGCTGTCGCCGTCGCGGTGCGCCGCCGCCTCGATGCAGTTCAGATCGATGCCATTGCTGAAGAAGCCGTCGCCGCCGGCGATCAGCAGCAGCTGCGTGTCGCGCTGCTTCACTTCGACCAGCGCGTCGCGCAGGCGCTGGCACTGTGCGGTGGACATCGCGCCATTGCAGAAGTCGAAACTCAGCACGCCAACGCGGGCCCCGCGCTCGCCGTGCTCGGTGTAGCGCAGCTCGCCCCACTCATCGGCCGCCCGCATGAGCGGCACCGGACGTTCGGGCAGCGTGGCTGCCTCCGCCGCAAAGACCTGCGTTGCCGGCAGCTTGATCGGCGACGCTGCGTCACCGATGGCGACCGACACGCGCCCTATCCAGACGCCGCCATCGACGGTACGGCGCAGCAGCGCACCGTCACGCTGCGCCAGCACATCGCCCGGCGCTCCACCGAAATCGGCCAGCGCGTTCGTACTCGCCGGGTGTGCGTCGAACAGCCGGCAGAGCCGGGCGAACAGCGTGTCGACCACGCCCGGCTGGCCGTCGGAGGCGCGCATCTTCGCCAGCACCGTGGCGCTGTCGTCGCGCGACCAGTCGATCGCGCGGCGCGCCTGCGACAGTAAGCCGCGCCAGCCATCGACGGCAGGCACACTTTTCTGCGGCATGTCGCCGGCTGCGAAGCGGGCGAGCGCCGGCAAGGTCGCCGCGACCGCCGCATCGGTCACTTCGCGCCGATAGATGGCGGCCTTGGATGCGGCGCGCAGCGGGAAAGCGGCGTGCGCCCACACCGGGCCGGCGTCGAAATCGCCATCCGCCTGCAGCACGGTGACGCCCCACTCAGGCTGCCCCTCGACGATGGCCCAGTCCAGTGCCGCCGGGCCACGGTCGCCGGGTGGACCCGGGTGCACGACGAAACACGGCACGGCGCGCCACACCGAATCCGGGATGCGCCGCTTCAGGAAGGGCGCCAGCACGAGGTCGGGGCGGAACAGCGCAACCGCTTCTTCGGTCACCGCGTCGGCGATGTCCAGTTCGACCGACAGCGCGTGACCGAGCGCCGTCAGCTCGGCGTACAGCCGCTGGCTCAGGCTGTTGAAGCTGTGGCACAGCAGCAGGATGCGCAGCGCCGGCATCAGCAGATGCGCGGCAACTGCTCTCCGCTCAGCCAGTCGACCACGCGCCGGCCACCGAAGCGGGTGTTCATCTGCACGAAGTGGTGCGTGTCTGCCTGCACGACGCCGATACGTGCGGCATCCACGCCGCGCGGATGCGCGCGCATCGCCGCCAGCACCGCGTCGGCCTGATCCGCCGACACGATGGCGACCAGCTTGCCTTCGTTGGCAACGTACAGCGAATCGAGCCCGAGCAGTTCGCAAGCGGCGTCGACTTCGGGCTTGACCGGTATGGCCGCCTCGTCGAGCAACATGCCGACGCCCGACTGGCCGGCGATTTCGTTCAGCGTGGTGGCCAGGCCGCCGCGCGTCGGGTCGCGCAGCGTGCGGATCGCCGGGCACACCGCCAGCATGTCGGCGACCAGGCCGTTCAGCGCCGCGGTGTCCGACACGATGGTCGTTTCGAACTCCAGCGACTCGCGTTGCGACAGCACCGCCACGCCATGATCGCCCACGGTGCCCGACAGCAGGATGACGTCGCCCGGCCGCGCATTCGCGCCCGACACGTCGATGCCGTGCGGCACCACGCCGACCCCGGTGGTGCTGATGAACACGCCGTCGCCCTTGCCCTGCTCCACCACCTTGGTGTCGCCGGTCACCACCGCCACGCCAGCTTCGCGCGCCGCCGCCGCCATCGACTGCACGATGCGCTTCAGGTCGGCCAGCGGAAAGCCCTCTTCGAGGATGAAGCTGGCCGACAGATAGAGCGGCGTTGCGCCCATCATCGCCACGTCGTTCACCGTGCCGTGCACGCTGAGCGCACCGATGTCGCCGCCGGGAAAGAACAGCGGCGAAATGACGTGCGCGTCGGTCGCCATCACCAGGCGGCTGCCCTGCGGAATGGCCAGCGACGCGCCGTCGTTGCCCTGGCGCAGGAAGGGATTGTCGAAGGCGGCGAGGAAGATTTCGTCGATCAGCTGCGCCGCGGCGCGGCCGCCGGCGCCGTGGCCCATGTCGATGCGGCCGTTGCGGATGTCCAGCGGCCGGACGTAGCCGGCACGCACCGTGCCGCCGGTCGAATTGTCGCGTGCGTTCATGCGCTCACCTTGACGAGAATGTCCTTGAATCTTCCGTACGCATAGTGCGCCGCGCACGCCCCCTCGCTCGACACCATGCAGGAACCGACCGGGTTTTCCGGCGTGCACACGGTGCCGAAAATCTTGCAGTCGGTCGGCTTCTTGACGCCGCGCAGGATGGCGCCGCACTCGCAGGCCTTGTTGTCGGCCACCGGCTTGTAGCCGACGTCGAAGCGGCGCTCGGCGTCGAACTCGGCGAAGGCCGGGCGGATCTTCAGCGCGCTGTACGGCACTTCGCCCAGGCCGCGCCATTCGAAGCTGGGTCGCAGTTCGAACACTTCGGATACCTTCTGCTGCGCGGCGAGGTTGCCGTCGCGGTCGACCGCGCGGGTGAATTCGTTCTCGACGTGGGCGCGGCCCTCGTTCACCTGACGCACCAGCATCAGGATGGCCTGCATCACGTCCAGCGGCTCGAAGCCGGCGATCACCACCGGCTTGCGGTATTCCTCGGCGAAGTGCTCGTAGGGTGCGGCGCCGATGACGATGCTCACGTGCGCCGGGCCGATGAAACCGTCGATCGGCACCGTGCCGTACTGGCGCACCTCCGGTGACTCCAGGATGTGGGTGATGGCGGACGGGGTCAGCACGTGGCAGCACAGCACGCTGAAATTCTTCAGACCCTCGCGCTGCGCGCGCAGGATGGCCAGCGCGGTCGGCGGCGTCGTCGTTTCGAAGCCGATGGCGAAGAACACCACCTCTCGACCCGGGTTGTCGCGCGCGATGGTGAGCGCGTCGGTCGCCGAATACACCATGCGGATGTCGCCGCCGCGCGCCTTGGCCTTCGTCAGCGACAGGTTGTCGGACGCCGGCACGCGCATCGTGTCGCCGTAGGTGCAGACGATGACATCGTGTTCGAGCGCCAGCTTGATCGCCATGTCGACGCGGCCGATCGGCAGCACGCAGACCGGGCAGCCCGGGCCGTGGATCATGCGCACGTTCGGCGGCAGCAGTTCGCGCACGCCGTAGCGCGAAATGGCGTGCGTGTGGCCGCCGCAGAACTCCATGAAGCTGTACTGGCGGGCCGGATCGGCTTCGGCACGCAGGCGCTCGCCAATCTTGCGGGCGACGTCGCCGTCGCGGAATTCGTCGATGTATTTCATGCGGACGCTCCGTCTGCTGCGGCGGCTTCGGCCATCTCGCCGAACAGCGCCAGCGTGCGCTCGGCCTCTTCCGGGTCGATCATGCCGATGGCGTGGCCGACATGGATGATGACGTAGTCGCCGACCTGCGCCTCGGGCACCAGTTCGATCGACACGTCCTTGCGGATGCCGCCGAGGTTCACCACTGCGCGTTCGTCGGCGCGCAGTTCGACCAGTCTGGCGGGGATGGCTAGACACATGACAGGGACTCCGTGAGCACGCCGGGTGCGAGGTGGATCTGCTGCGCGACCGCCCAGGCCTGGCCGAGCGCCAGACCGGCGTCGCCACAGGAGGTGGCCTGCGGACGCAGCACGCGCAGGCCGCGGCGCTGCAGCCGCAGCGTGACGCGACGCGTGAGCAGCGCATTCATGAAACAGCCGCCGCCGAGGCAGACGGTATCGACCTGAGTGTCCTGCGCGGCGGCGATCGCCCACTGCGCGAGGCCGTCGGCCAGCATCAGGTGGAACCAGGCGGCCGCTTCGTCGCATCGATCTTCGCCGTCCGGCCAGTCGAGCAGCCGGGCGAGCAGCGGACGCAGATCGAGCATGCTGTCGCCCGCCACCTCGACGACGCTGTCCAGCGTCGGTTCGCCGTGCGCGGCAAACCAGCGCTTGGCGGCCGATTCGAGCGCGATGGCGGCTTCGGCCTCGTGCGACTGACGCACGCTGACGCCGAGCGCGCCGGCGGCGGCGTCGAACCAGCGGCCGGTGCTGGTGGTGGGCGGGCTGTTCAGGCCGGTATCGAGCATGCGGGCGACGGTGCGCGCGGCCTGCGCGCCGACTGTTGCGGTGTAGCGCGTCTCGATGTCGGCGCCGCGACCCAGCGTCTGCATCGCCGCGGCGGCCATGCGCCAAGGCTCGCGTGCGGCCACGTCGCCGCCGGCCAGGCGCAGCGGCCACAGGTGGCCGAGCCGGCGCCAGTCGCCGGGGGCGACCCACAGCAGTTCGCCACCCCAGGCCACGCCGTCGGTGCCGAGGCCGACGCCGTCGAGCGCCAGCCCGATCACCGGTTCGGTCAGGCCGTGTTCGGCCATCACCGCGGCGATGTGCGCGTGGTGATGCTGCACGCCGATGGCCGGCACGCCCAGCCGGTCGGCCAGCGCAACGGCCCGCTGCGTGCTGAAGAAATCCGGATGCAGATCATGTGCGATCGCTGCGACCGGCGAGATCGCCTGCGCGAGCAGCGTGTCCAGCGAACGGTCGAGCGCCACACAGGCCTGCGGGTCGCCGAGGTCGCCGTGCATCGGCGACCAGACGGCACGGCCATCCTCGAACAGGCAGGCGGCGTTCTTCAGCCAGGCACCGGCCGCCAGCACGGTGGGGAGCCGGGGGCTCATGACGCGATGCTCCGCACGATGCCGGCCCGCAGGCTGGCCACGGCGTCGGCCTTCAGTCGCGATTCGATCCACGCCAGCCAGTCACCCATGCCTTCGCCGGTGGTGGCCGACACCCGGATCACCTGGATGTCCGGATTGACGCGGCGCGCGAAGGCGATGCAGCGCTCGATGTCGAAGTTCAGGTAGGGCAGCAGGTCGATCTTGTTCACCAGCATCAGCGAGCTGGCGGCGAACATGTCCGGGTATTTGAGCGGCTTGTCCTCGCCTTCGGTCACCGACAGGATGGCCACCTTGGCCGCCTCGCCCAGATCCCACATCGCCGGGCACACGAGGTTGCCGACGTTCTCGATGAACAGCAGGCTGCGCTCCTCACCGTGATCGTGCCGATGCAGGCGGGCGAAGGCTTCGGCCACCATCGGTGCGTCGAGGTGACAGCCCTTGCCGGTGTTCACCTGTAGCGCCGGCGCGCCGGTTGCACGGATGCGGTCGGCGTCGAACGAGGTCTGCTGGTCGCCCTCGATCACCGCCACCGGCAGGCCCGGCGCGCGCGCCTTCAGCGCCTCGATGGTCGCGCACAGCAGCGTGGTCTTGCCGGAGCCCGGGCTGGACACGAAGTTCAACGCGGTCACGGCGTACGCCGCGAACTGCGCGCGGTTCTGCGCCGCCACGCGGTCGTTCTCGCCGAGGATGTCGGTTTCGAGCCTGATCGCGCGCGCCTGGCTCATGCCGGGCACCGACACCTTCGCCGCACCGGCGCCGAAATGCAGGTCGCCGCTGGTCGGGTCCACCGCGACGTGCGAGGCCCCCGCATGCGCCGGTTCCGCCCGGCGGATCGCCGGCGCACCGGACTTCGCCCGCCGCGCCGCAGGTGAATAGGGGCTGGGCGGATGGGCGTGCCCGTGCCCTTCCATCGTCACCTGGCTGCCGTCACCGGCACATCCGCACACTACGCACATATCGATCTCCTCCGTCCTTGCCCGGTCTGAGCCGGGTCTAAATTTCCTGTGGGAGCGAGCTTGCTCGCGATGCGACGCGAAAAACCCCGCGGTGCCGTGCAGCCGCCCTATCGCGAGCAAGCTCGCTCCTACAGAATCGAAACCAGCTCTCAGTCCTCTACCTGCATGTCGATCACCTTCAGTTCGGTGCCGCCGGTCGGCTGCAGCCGGTAGCCGCCGCAGTGCGCGCAGGCGTCGCCGCGCTGCGCGATCTGCACGGTGAGGCTGCAGTCCATGCACCAGGCTTCGCCCGGTGGTTCGTCGATATCGATGCGCGCGCCGTCGAGCAGCGTGCCGGGGGCGATGGCTTCGAGCGCGAAGCGCAGCGCGCGCGACTCGACGCCGGCCAGCTGGCCCGCCTCCAGCCGCAGATGCGTGACGCGGGCGAAGCGCTCGCGTTCGGCGGTGCGTTCGACCAGCTGCAGGATGCCGCCGGCCAGACTGGCTTCATGCATGGGCCGCCTCCGGCACACCCGCCACCTGGTAGCGCACACAGGGGTCGTAGGCCGCCATCAGCAGCGCAACGCGGTGCGCACACCCGGGTGCAGTCGGGTCCAGCTTTTCGAGCGCGACGGCCACCGCGCCGTCGGCATCGAAATTCCATTCGGTCGGCGCCAGCACATGGCAGGCGGCAATGCGCGCGTCGTCGCCGTGGCCGTCCAGCAGCACGTGATGCACGAGCAGACCGCGCGCCATTTCCGCCCACGCCAGCCCTTCGCCCGGCGCCAGCGCGATACGGCCGCTGCGCAGATGGCCTTCGCCGCCGGGCAGCGCGAGGCGCACCAGTTCGGCCAGCCGCGCGGCGAAGCGATCGGAGGCCGAGCGTGCCAGCGTGGAATCGGCCAGACGCGTCCAGCAGCCGGTTTCGGCACAGGCACCGTCGATGCGCGGACGACGGGTGAAGGCAGCGTCCTGCGTCATCGCGGCGGCCAGTGCGCGCAGCGCCGCTTCACTGGCATGCACGTGCAGCGCCGGTGCCGCGGCGACCGGTGCATCAGCCAGCGCGGCGCTGTCGCGCAGCAGGCGGGCCAGCCAGGACGGTGCGGCGTCGCGCCAGTCGGCAAAGGCCTGCTGCGGTGCGCGCTCGAAGGCGGCGAGCCAGCGTGCCGATGCGACGCCGAGCAGGTGGCGCTCGATCCAGCCCGCCAGGTTGTCGGTGCACGCGTCGTCGCGCAGCACCGGACAGGCGGCCAGCGCGCACGCGGCGTCGGCCGACGGCCCGGCCGTCAGCAGTGTCGGCCAGTCGAGCAGGATGCGGCGCAAGTGTTCGCGCAGCGTTTCGCCGCGCAAGGTGTCGGGCAGTAGCGTGTCGCGGCCCTTTGCGGCATCGACCGCGGCGCGTGCGCACAGCCGGTGCGCGTGGCTGCACAGGCTGAATACGGCGCCGAGCAGGTCGGGCAGCGATTGCGCCGGGCGACCGACAGCCAGGCGCGCGGCCCAGTCCGGACGCTGACCGCTCAGCGCGGCCGGGCGCGGAGCACCCGGCTGCACGCGCAGCACGCCGGCCAGTGCGTCGAGCGACATCATGGCGCGCGGCTCCGGCCGAACAGGAAGCCGCGGCGCGCCGGGCGTTCCGGCTGTTCCGCCGCGTCGTTCGCCACCTCGGGCAGCGGTTCGCGCAGTCGCGCCAGCACCGCCTGCGCGGTGGCGACGGCGGTGTCCTGCGACGCGAAATCGAACATCGGCGAAAACAGCGAACAGGCGTCGAAAGTGCCGATGGCCGCTTCGTGCGCGCCGATGAAGTCGAAGTGCTCACGTCCGACCGCCAGCCGGCGCGTGACGCCGACGCGCCCGAGCTCGTCCTCGCGGGCCAGCGGCAGGCGCACCAGATTCATGAACCACGGCGTCACCAGCACGCCGCTCGCGGCCGCCGGCAGGTCCGGCTCCGACGCGCACGGCTCGAAACCCACCGCCTCGATGCGCAGCGCCCCGTTCACGATCGGCAGCCCGGCCATGCGGGTGTCGGCGATCTGGCGGAACAGCGCTTCGAGGGCGCTTATGCGGTAGGCGAGCATCGGGTCGGTGGTCATGTCGGTCGCTCAGGTGCGGTGAGGTGGGGCGATCAACCTCAGTCGATCACCATGAACTGGTCGGCATCGCCGTCGCACTGCGGGCAGCGCCAGTGCGGCGGCAGGTCGGTGAATGCGGTGCCCGGCGCGATCTGCCACACCGGGTCGCCCTGCTGCGGGTCGTAGACCCACCAGCAGATCTTGCATTCGAGCTTCGCATTGTCCGGCAACTTGCCGGCGTCGCCGAGATAGCTGCCTTCGAAGCGCACATTGGCCGACATGATCAGTCGCCTTCCACCCAGGCCAGCACTTCGGTCAGGCGCTCGAACGAGTCCTCCAGATCTTCCTTCGCCGCCAGCGCGACTTCAGGCAGCGCGGACACTTCGACGGTGTTCAGGATGACCACGTCCTGCGAGTTGTAATACACGACGCGCCAGGTGTTGGGCACGCGCGTGTTGGTGATGCGACAGTTGCCGTAGCCGCGCGACAGGATGAGCACGCGGCCGGTGCCGAGGTGGTGGTCCATGAAGCCGATGTCTTCGACCGACATCGGCAGCAGCGTCAGGTTCACCACGTGCGCCGGCTTGCCCGGCTGCCAGGCGCGCCACTGGTCGCCGATCTCGGCCAGCAGCGCGGGCGCGTTCTGCACATTGGGCGGCAGCGCGCCCTGCCAGCGCGGTGCAGTGATCCACAGGTCGTCGGTGGCCGAGGTACGCAGCACCTGCGGAATGGCGCCGACCTCCATCGTGTCGGACACGACGCAGCCGCCATCGCTGACGATGACGCGCCACACGCCGGCGAACACCGACTCCTGCACCGCCACGTGGTGGGCGGCATCGCCGTCGGTACGCACCTGCGCGCTGACCTCGCCCTCGCCCATGACCTGGTTGATCAGCTTCAGGTCCTCGGGCGGCAGCCGGGTCAGGTCGATGCTGCGGTTGCGGCCGTCGGTGCGCGTCTCGCCGAGGCAGGCGAGCACGTCGCGCAGCGCCAGATGCGCCTGTTCGTGGCCGACCAGCTCTTCCGGCTCGGGCAGGACGGGCGGGCGGAAGGTTTCCATGCCCTGAGGCATGTTCAGGTAGTGCAGCGTTTCGTCTTCGACCTGGGTGCCGGGGCCGATGACGGCGACTGGAATGGGAAATGCGGGAAACTCTTTCACGTGCCGTACTCCGCTCAATGACAGGACGAATCGGATGCGCTGCCGTTGCGCACCGGAATGCCGATGGTGGGCGCGCGCGACGCGGGCATCGCCAGCGCTTCGCCGACGCGCTCGACATAGACCTGCCAGTCGAGCATGCCGGACAGCACGGTGACGTACTGGCCGTCACGTACGAACACCAGCGCCGGCCAGCGGATCGAGCCGTAGCGTTTGGCGATCGCGTCCTCGTGTTCGCGGGTGGCGACACCGATGGCGAAGCGCTGTGCGAAGTGCTGGCGCAGTTCGGGCAGCACGACGGCGAGGTCGAGCGCTTCGGGGAAGCGCACCGGGTCGCCGGCCAGCAGGATGACGCGGTCGCCACCGCCAGCGGCCCAGTCGGCGACGTTGTCGGCGGTGAGCCAGGTCGCGCCGTGCGTGCTGACCAGCCGCTCGATCAGCGGCGACACGAGGGCCGGCGCGGCGACCGGCAGCGTGACGATGGTTTCGGATGATGCGGTTTCGATGTTCATGCGCTTTCTCCCTGCGTGGTGTTCTGCGAGTTTTCCGGTGTGGTGTCCTGCACTTCGGCGCGGGCGCCGGACAGCGCCCGCAGTTGTTCGCTGCTCATCGCCGACGGCAGCGCGAAGGCGGCAGCGCCGTCACCACCCTCGCCCTGCATGACGGATTCGATCAGGTCCAGCGTGGCGTCGACTTCGCGTGCGCGCTCGACCGTGATGCGTTCCTGCGCGCTGTCGAGGAACACCAGCAGCCAGTCGCCGACGGCCACATCGCCGACCAGCGCGCTGCGCACGCGGCGTTCGCCCAGCCGGCCCGCGCAGCGCGCGTGGCCCGGCTCCACGGCGATCACCTGCATCGGTATGCCCAGGCACATGATCAGGCTGTGCTCACGGTCGAGTCCTCCGCACCGGCGGCAGGAAAGAAGCGGGCGTCGCCGCTGCGGCAGGCGAGCGCTTCCGGCGGACGCTCATCCTCGTAGCGCGCCAGTTCGAGCTCGGCGAAGGTGATGCACTCGCGCACGGTCAGCGGCGTGGTGCGCGGCACCGGTCGGGCGCCCCAGCGGCGCAGCGCCTCCAGGCCCAGCGCCAGCGCACCTTCCATCGCGCGGCGCACGGTGGGTCGCAGGCTGCCGCCGTAGTCCTCCAGCTCTTCCGGCTGACAGCCGATCAGCAGCACTTCGCGCGGATACCGCCCGGTCAGCTGGGCCAGCATCAGCACCTCCTGGAAACCGGTCTGGTGCAGGCTCATCTTCTTGGCGCCCATGAAGCGCGGCACGTCGTCGTTGGCGATGCACTTGAGCGTGCCCGGCTCGAGGCCGTAGTCGATGGCGTCGAAGATGAGCAGGCAGTCGGCCGCCTGCACGTGCTGCACGAGGTACAGGCCCTGCGTGCCGCCGTCGATCAGCTGCACCTCGGGGCCCCCTTGCGGTGCGAAATCGAATTCGAAGCGATGCTGCAGCGCTTCGACGCAGCGCACGCCGAAGCCTTCGTCGGCCCACAGCACGTTGCCGATGCCGAGCACGACGATGCTGTCACGGGGTGGGTGACAGCTGCTTGCGGACGGATTCGGGGTCACGGTCAAAATCCCTTCGGAAAGAATCAGTGAGCGCCGCGCGGAAGCGTGGCGTGGGGCGTGGCGCGCAGCGTCTTCCAGGCGTGGAAGCTGTCCCAGGCGGACTGCAGCGCCAGCCAGAAGGCGGCGTCGGTGCCGAACTGCAGGGCGCAGCGGATGGCGGTGTCGGGCGTCATCGCGCGCTGGCCGTGCACGATTTCGTGCAGGCGGCGGCGCGACATGCCGAGCGCACGCGCGGCTTCGCTCTGCGACAGGCCGAGCGGTTCGAGGAAATTGCGCGAAAGAAATCGTCCCGGATGCCACGGCGTACGCACCGGAATGCCGGCCGGTACGCGTTGCAGGGGTGACCGTCCGGGACGCAAGGGTGGCACAACGAGCCTGCCTGGAGACGAGGGGGTGATGGTCAGGTCGGCCGCGCTGCGTCCGGCGGGCGAAGCGGCGGCCGACATGACGTCAGTCCTTGAACGTGCGGTGGCCGGAAATCATCGTGCTCACCACGCTGGAGCGACCCATGATGTCCTCGCGGATCGCCGCATAGATATGGACGATGATGAACACGACCAGCGCCCACATGCCGAGGTGGTGCCAGGTATGCACATCCTGCGACTGGCCGAACAGCGGGATCACCCAGCCGAACATGCGCTCCTGCCACGACCCCATCTGCGCGCCTTCGCCGTACAGCGCAAAGCCGGTCACGATCATGAACACGGTGAGCACCAGATAGCCGAAGAACATGGCGAAGCGCGCCAGCGGGTTGTGGCCGACATAGCGACCCGGACGCGGGCTGATGAAGGTGTACCACTTCAGCATGCCCAGCACCTCGACCCAGTAGGCCCTGGTGAACAGCGGCACCCAGTACAGCTCGCGCGCATGGTGATTGCCGACGATGGCCCAGTAGGTGCGGCCGAGCAGACCGACCGCCAGGATGTAGCCAGCGGCGAAGTGGGCGAAGCGGATGTAGCCCATCAGGTAGTTGGCGCTGGCTTCGCCCGGCTGCGTCGGCAGCGGCGAGCCGATGAAGTAGCCGGTCAGCGCGAGCACCGTGATCGCCAGCGCGTTGATCCAGTGCCACACGCGCACCGGCGCTTCATACACGTAGACCAACTTGATCGAGCGGCCGTGGGCGACCGCCCCTTCGTCGATGCCGGTGGCGTGGGACAGCTTTTCAGTAGTGGCGGACATCTGTCGTCTCCCGCGGTTGGGCGCTTCAGATGCGCGACGCGAACATGAACAGGCCGACGACGCCGAGCCCGGCCGCCTGCACGCGCCACACCCAGGCCGGCACGCGCGCCAGCGCAGCGCCGGCGCCCAGACCGATGGCGTGCAGCAGCGCCGAGCCGAGCATGAAGCCGGCGGCGTAGGTCGCGAACGACGTACCCGACGACCACTCGGCGCCGTGCGCGATGCCGTGCAGCGCACCGGCCGCGGCGACCAGCGCGAGCCCGCCGACCAGCGGCAGTTGCCGGCGCGCCAGCAGCAGCGCACCGAACAGTGCGACGCTGAGCGCGACACCGGCTTCGATGTACGCACCCGCGGCGCCGGCACCGGTCTGCACGCCGATGAAGGCTCCGGCCAGCAGCGCAAGCAGGAAGAACGCCGGGCCGGCGAGGCGTCGGGTGCCCTGCAGCACGGCGGCCGACCAGAGGCCGACGGCGATCATCGCCAGCAGGTGATCGACGCCGGCGAAGGGATGCGCCAGACCGGCGGCCAGACCCTGTGCGCCGTGACCTTCATGCGCGTGGGCAACGCCGGCCGCCAGCGTCAGGACGGCCGCGACGCCGACGCGCCGAACCATGGACGTGGCCGGAAAAAAGGATGGGGTCGTATTCATTGATTCCTCCTGATGTCTTGTTGTCGTGGGCGCCGTTCAGCGCACCTTCACCGTGGTCAGTTCGCGGCCGTCCTCGCTCATCACGTGCGTCGAGCAGGCGAGGCAGGGATCGAAGGAATGCAGCGTGCGCAGGATCTCGACCGGCTGTTCCGGATTGGCCATCGGCGTGTTCATCAGGCTGGCTTCGAAGGCGCCGATCTGCCCCTTGGTGTCGCGCGGGCTGCCGTTCCAGGTGGTCGGCACGACGCACTGGTAGTTCTCGATGCGACCATCCTTGATGCGGATCCAGTGACCGAGCATGCCGCGCGGCGCGGCGACGGTGCCGACGCCCTTCGCCTCCTTCGGCCAGGTCTTCGGGTCCCACTTCTCGACGTTTGCGGTGCTGGTGTCGCCGGCCTTGATGTTGCCGATCAGCTGCCTGTAGTCGTCCATCATCATTTCGGCGGCGTACTGGCTTTCCAGTGCGCGCGCCAGCGTGCGGCCGATGGTGGTGGGCAGCAGCTGCTTGGCGCTGTACTGCGTTTCAGGCAGGCCGAGCGCCTTCGGGATGCCGCTGTTGATGGCGGCGGCCGAGCTTTCGATCTGTTCCTTCACACGCTGGCACCACTTGTTGCCCTTGAGCGCGTGCGCATAGCCGAGGATGTAGCGCGACAGCGGGCCGACCTCGACCGCGTGGCCGCGCCAGCGCGGCGACTTGATCCACGAGTACTTGGCGCTTTCGTCGATTTCCTCGATGTTCGTGCGGGTGCCCTTCGTGTTGGCACCGAGCTCGTAATTCGGCTCGGTCACGCCGTCCCACGGGTGCAGGCCCTTGCTTTCGTCGGCGTACTTGTACCAGCTGTGATTGACGAATTCCTGCACCTGCTCGGGGTCGCGCGGATCGATTTCGTGGATGTCGTCCCAGTTGCCGTCGAGGATGACGCCGCCCGGCAGCTGGTGCGTGCTGTGGTCGTACGGCACCTTCTCGTAGGTGCCGTAATCGGCCACGTTGGTCGCCGACAGGCCGCCGCCGTACAGCCAGCCGGCATTCTTGTAGATCGTACCGATGGCCAGAACGTCGGGGATGTAGACGTTGTTGTTGAACTCGATCATTTCCTTGATGCGCGCTTCGACGAAATTCAGCCGCTCCATGTTGATCGGCGCACCGGCGGCGCCATCACCGTCGATGTTGATCGCGCACGGCACACCGCCGACCAGGTAGTTCGGGTGCGGGTTCTTGCCGCCGAAGATGGTGTGAACCTTGACCCATTCCTTCTGCAGGTCGAGCGCTTCGAGGTAGTGGGTGACCGCCATCAGGTTGGCTTCCGGCGGCAGCACATAGGCCTTGCTGCCCCAGTAGCCATTCATGAAGGGTCCGAGCTGGCCGCTTTCGACGAACTTCTTCAGCCGGTTCTGGATGTCGCGGAAATAGCCGGGCGAGGACATCGGGTGCGACGGCGACACCAGATGCTGCAGTTCGCTGGTCTGCTTCGGGTCGGCCTTCAGTGCCGACACGACGTCCACCCAGTCGAGCGCGTGCAGGTGATAGAAATGCACCGCGTGGTCGTGCACCTGGAGCGTCTTCGCCATCATTTCGCGGATCAGGTGCGCGTTCAGCGGAATCCTGATGCCCAGCGCATCCTCCACCGCGCGCACCGAGGTGAGCGCGTGACAGCCGGTACACACGCCGCAGATGCGTTCGACGAAGGCCCAGGCGTCGCGCGGATCGCGACCCTTCAGGATCACCTCCAGACCGCGCCACATGGTGCCGGTCGACACCGCGTTGCGGATGATGTTGTTTTCATCGACATTCACTTCGCAGCGCATGTGGCCTTCGATGCGCGTGACCGGGTCGACGACGATGCGCCGGCCCGAGTTGTCCATTTTGAAACCCTGCGTTTCGTAAGCACCCATCTTCGTATCCTTTGCTGGAACCCGACCTGCCCGCGCGGGCAGGTCCGTGATCAGTGGTCAGCCGTGCTGGCGGGGGTATCGTTCTTGTGCGAGGCGCGCTTGATCGCCGATACCGCGGCGTGCGCCACCGCAGCCGCACCGACCACGCCGGCGGCCGTCGCGCCGACCTGGTCGGCGTTCGCCTCGATGCCGAACTGGTGGATGTCGGTCAGGCGGTCGTAGAACGAACCCTTGTCCCAGAAGCCGTCTTCCGAACAGCCGATGCAGCCGTGGCCGGCCTTGATCGGGAAGCTGGTGCCCTCGTTCCACTGCACGGTGGAACAGGCGTTGTAGGTGGTCGGGCCCTTGCAGCCGACCTTGTAGAGGCAGTAACCCTTGCGCGCAGACTCATCGTCCCAGGCCTCGACGAACTGGCCGGCGTCGAAGTGCGGGCGGCGGTAGCACTTGTCGTGGATGCGCTGGCTGTAGAACATCTTCGGCCGACCCTGGCGGTCCAGCTCCGGAATGCGGTCGAAGGTGAGCATGTAGGTGATGACGCCGGTCATCACCTCGGCGATCGGCGGGCAGCCCGGCACCTTGATGATGGGCTTGTCGAAAATGACCTTGTGCACCGGCGTGGCCTGCGTGGGGTTCGGCTTGGCCGCCTGCACGCAGCCCCAGCTCGCGCAGCTGCCCCAGCTGATGATGGCCTTGGCGTCCTTGGCGACATGCTTCAACTGGTCGATGAAGGGCTTGCCGCCGATGATGCAGCTCATGCCGTCCTGGTTCAGCGGCGGGTTGCCCTCGACCGCCAGGATGTAGTTGCCCTTGTACTTCGTCATGATCTCTTCGAGGATCGCTTCGGCCTGGTGCCCTGCGGCGGCCATCAGCGTGTCGTCGTAGTCGAGCGAAATCATCGACAGCACCACATCCTTCGCCAGCGGGTGGGCCGAGCGGATGAAGGATTCGGAACAGCAGGTGCATTCCAGCCCGTGCAGCCACAGCACCGGCGTGCGCGGCTTGGTTTCCATCGCGTGCGCGATCTGCGGCACGAAAGCCGGGCCAAGCCCGAGCGACGTGGCGGTCAGCGAGCAGTACTTGAGAAAGCTGCGACGCGAAATGCCCTGCCGGCGCATCACCTCGTAGAAGGTTTCCATCCTGGTGTCTCCCCTGTGCGTCTTGTTGTCATGCCACGCCCCGATCGAACCTCTGGTTCGCGCCGGTGGTGGGGATGACTAACAAGATGCGGGCCAGCCTGAAATTTTGCGCTGCAGCAAAATAGTTATTCAGATCAAGACCTTGTTCCGTATCGGAAAAGGTATTCGAGCGGACAGGCGAGGCGGCTGGCGTCGTCAGGCGGGGGTGGAAGATGGATTTGCGCTTTCCACCGGGGGGCGGAAAGTACGCTTGCAGTGCGCACGGGCACGCCGGCGCGCGCCCGGCCGGGTCAGGCCGGCGCGCGCAGCAGCTGGTCCTGCACGTGCTTCTGCCCGTGTTCGATCAGGAACTGTTCGAAGGCGGCGGCCACCGGGGCGAGCGTGCGTGCGGCCAGATGGATGACGAACCACTCGCGCTCGATCGGGTTGCGTTCGACCGGCAGCAACGCCAGTTCGCCCGATGCCAGCTCGTGCCGGCAGATGTGCTGCGACATGAAGGCGAGGCCGAACCCGGCGGCGCACATCTGCTTGATCGCCTCGTTGCTCGACAGCTCGGAGCCGACGCGCAGATTCAGCTCGGCGTCGCGGAACAGCTGTTCCAGCGTGGTGCGCGTGCCCGAACCGCGTTCGCGCACCAGCAGGTCTTCCTGCGCCAGATCCCGCAGCAGCAGCGGGCCGCGCGACATCAGCGGATGCGACGGCGCGGCGATGAAGGCCATCGTGTGGCGCGCGAACGGCGTGGCCTGGGTTTTCAGTTCCTTGGGCGCGCGGCCCATGATGACCAGATCGACCTCGTGGCTCGACAGCAGGCGCACGATTTCGTCGCGGTTGCCCACCTTGAGCTTCACTTCGACGTTCGGATTGTCGCGCGCGAACACGACCAGCATGCGCGGTACCAGATATTCGGCGGTGGTCACAACGCCGATGCGCAGCCGGCGCGACACGACGCCGCGGTGCGCGGCCATTTCGTCGCCCACCTCGCGCCACAGCTCGAGGATGCGTCCGGCGTAGTCGGCCATCACCTCGCCGGCCGTCGTCAGGCGGATGCCACGTCCTTCGCGTTCGATCAGCGGCGTGCCGGCCGACTCCTCAAGCAGCTTGAGCTGGATCGACACCGCCGGCTGCGTCAGGTTTATTTCACTGGCCGCACGCGACACGCTGCCCAGTCGGGCGACTGCGTGCAGTGCGGAAAGCTGGCGCAGCGTGGCGTTCTTGAGCATGTACACACTCCCGGACAGGGGATCACAGACACCCGACCTTCACAGGCAGCGCGACACCGACCGGCGGATACGTCGCGCTGCAGCACTTTGCCAGAATTCCATCAAATCAAGACCTCTTGCACAGCACGCCGGCCTCATCGCCGATGAACTGCTGCATTGCGACATTCTGCTGCACCTTCGGTTCATAAGCGTAACTTAATATCAAAAGGAAAAAAACAAACTTTTCTTATCCATAAGTTCTCCTTATCGTCGGCTCCTCGGATCGAACTTGCAGCACACAAACGACCGGCCGGGCGCCGGAACGAACCATCAGGGAGGAAGACATGGGCGACATGAACACCCCGACGCAGATCACCGACGCGAAGAAGCGCTACTCGGCCGGCGTCCTGAAATACGCGCAGATGGGGTACTGGGACGGCGACTACGAACCGAAGGCGACCGACATCCTCGCGCTGTTCCGCATCACGCCGCAGGACGGCGTCGATCCGATCGAGGCCGCCGCCGCCGTGGCGGGCGAATCGAGCACCGCGACCTGGACCGTCGTATGGACGGACCGCCTGACCGCCTGCGACATGTATCGCGCCAAGTGCTACCGCGTCGATCCGGTGCCGAACAATCCGGGCCAGTATTTCGCCTATGTCGCCTACGACCTGAGCCTGTTCGAGGAAGGTTCGATCACCAACGTCGCCGCATCGATCATCGGCAACGTGTTCAGCTTCAAGCCGCTGAAGGCGGCGCGGCTGGAAGACATGAAGTTTCCGGTCGCCTACGTGAAAACCTTTGCCGGCCCGCCGACCGGCATCATCGTGGAGCGCGAGCGGCTGGACAAGTTCGGTCGCCCGCTGCTCGGCGCGACCACCAAGCCCAAGCTCGGCCTCAGCGGCCGCAATTACGGCCGCGTGGTGTACGAAGGCCTGAAGGGCGGGCTGGATTTCATGAAGGACGACGAGAACATCAACTCGCAGCCCTTCATGCACTGGCGCGACCGCTTCCTGTTCGTCATGGACGCGGTCAACAAGGCCAGCGCCGCGACCGGCGAGGTCAAGGGCAGCTACCTCAACGTCACCGCCGGCACGATGGAGGAAATGTACCGGCGCGCCGATTTCGCGAAGGATCTGGGCTCGGTCATCGTCATGGTCGACCTGGTGGTCGGCTACACGGCGATCCAGTCGCTGTCGCACTGGTGCCGTCAGAACGACATGATCCTGCACCTGCACCGCGCCGGCCACGGCACCTACACGCGGCAGAAGAACCACGGCGTGAGCTTCCGCGTCATCGCCAAGTGGATGCGCATGGCCGGTGTCGACCACATCCACGCCGGCACCGCAGTGGGCAAGCTGGAAGGCGACCCGATGACGGTGCAGGGCTATTACAACGTGTGCCGCGACACGCACACCGAGGTCGACCTGCAGCGCGGCATCTACTTCGACCAGGACTGGGGCGCACTGAAGAAGGTGATGCCGGTCGCGTCCGGCGGCATCCACGCCGGCCAGATGCACCAGCTGATCGACCTGTTCGGCGACGATGTGGTGCTGCAGTTCGGCGGCGGCACCATCGGCCACCCGCAGGGCATCCAGGCCGGCGCCACGGCCAACCGCGTGGCGCTGGAAGCCATGGTGCTGGCGCGCAACGAAGGCCGGAACATCGCCGAAGAGGGCCCGCAGATCCTGCGCGACGCCGCGAAGTGGTGTTCGCCCCTGGCCGCCGCCCTCGATACCTGGGGCGACATCACCTTCAACTATGCCTCGACCGACACGTCGGACTTCGCGCCGACGCCGTCGGTGGCGTGATGCCGTCTGCAGGAGCGACGCCCTTCTCCCCTCTCCCGCATCAGCGGGAGAGGGGCCGGGGGTGAGGGAACAAGCACCGCAGCCCTCACCCGTCGCTGCGCGCCACCCTCTCCCGCTGATGCGGGCGAGGGATTGATGAAACCGAATCAAGGAGAACACCATGCGCATCACCCAGGGCACCTTTTCCTACCTGCCGGACCTGACCGATACCCAGATCGCGGCGCAAATCGACTACTGCCTGGACCAGGGCTGGGCGGTCGGCATCGAGTACACCGATGACCCGCACCCGCGCAACACCTTCTGGGAAATGTACGGCAACCCGATGTTCGACATCCGCGACTCGGCCGCCATCCTGCTCGAGGTGAACGCCTGCCGCGCCACCTTCCCGCAGTACTACATCCGGGTCACCGCGTTCGACTCGACGCACGGCACCGAATCGGTCGTGCTGTCCTTCATCGTGAACCGGCCGGATGCCGAACCCGGCTTCCGCCTGATCCGCACCGAAGAACCGGGCCGCACCGTGCGCTACAGCATCGAAAGCTATGCCGTGCAGGCGCGTCCGGAAGGCGCGCGTTACTGAAGGAGTTTTGCCTCATGGACGCCGCCACCGCCCCCCCGACCGGAATTGCGTCGCCGCGCTCGATGTTCGCATCGTCCGGCGTGCAGGCCCTGCTTGACCAGCTCGATGACGAGCTGATCGGGCTTGCGCCGGTCAAGAGCCGCATCCGCGACATCGCCGCACTGCTGCTGATCGACCGGCTGCGCGCCGAACAGGGCCTGCAGTCGAAGCCGCCTTCGCTGCACATGTGCTTCACCGGCAACCCGGGCACCGGCAAGACCACGGTCGCGCTGCGCATGGCCGAGGTGCTGAAGCAGCTCGGCTATGTGCGCAAGGGCCACATGGTGGCGGTGACGCGCGATGATCTGGTCGGCCAGTTCATCGGCCACACCGCGCCCAAGACGAAGGAAATCATCAAGAAGGCGATGGGCGGCGTGCTGTTCATCGACGAGGCCTACTACCTGTACCGGCCGGAGAACGAACGTGACTACGGGCAGGAAGCGATCGAAATCCTGCTGCAGGTGATGGAGAACCACCGCGACGACCTGGTGGTGATCCTGGCCGGCTACCGCGACCGCATGGACACCTTCTTTTCCAGCAACCCCGGCATGGCGTCGCGCGTCGCGCACCACATCGATTTCCCGGACTACGACCAGGACGAGTTGATGCGCATCGCCCAGCTGATGCTGCGCAACCTGAACTACCGCTTCGACGACACCGCCGAATCGGCGTTCGAGCGCTACCTCGGCCTGCGCCGCCAGCAGCCGCACTTCGCCAACGCGCGCTCGGTGCGCAACGCGCTCGACCGCATCCGGCTGCGCCACGCCACCCGGCTGTTCGCCACCGACACGGCGCCGACGCGCGATGCACTCTGCACGCTGTACGCCGAAGACGTGCTGGCCAGTCGCGTGTTTTCGATGAACCGACAAGACAGCTGACATGAATCCCGACACCCTGAATCACATCCGCGCGATTGCCTTCGACCTCGACGGCACGCTGGTCGACAGCGCACCCGACATCTGCGCCGCGCTCAATGCCGGCCTGATCAAGGCCGGCCTGGCGAGCGCCGATCTCGACACCGCGCGCGGCTGGATCGGCGGCGGCCCGGATTTGCTGATCCGCCGTGCGCTGGCGCATTTCGGCGTCGCTGATCCCGACGGCGTACTGCAGACGCAGCTGCGCCAGTCCTTCGACGACGCCACGCTGGCCGCACCGCTCAAGTACGGCCATGTGTATGACGGCATCGCCGACATGGTCGAAGGGCTGTACGGCGTGTTTCCGCTCGCCGTGGTCACCAACAAGCCGACCCTGCTGGCGCGTGCCGTGCTCGGGGCGGCCGGCCTGCTGCCCTTCATGGCGTCGGTGCATGGCGGTGACCGGGCGGACGAACTCAAGCCGTCACCGGCGGCGCTGTTCGCCGCCGCGCAGCGGCTGCACGTTGCACCGCGCGAGCTGCTGATGGTGGGCGACAGTTCGGCCGACCTGCTGGCGGCGCGCGCCGCAGGCTGCCCGGTGGTGCTGGTCGGCTGGGGCTATGGCGCACATTCGCTGCCGGAAGGCATCGAGCCCTGGCATGTCGCCACGCCCGCGCAACTGCTGCAGGAAATGGTGTCGCGCTGCGCCGAACCGCGCTAGCGCGACCGGGATGGAGAGGGAAGAGCAGGCAGCACCCCGGCCGGACCGCGCCCGCAGAGGCGCGGCCGGACAACCGGGCAAAACAATGAAATCAGCATTGACCTGAGGGGAGACCGAAATGCCGACAGGCGGACGCAGCACGCTGATCCAGTTCCTGATCGAGGAGCGGCGCCAGCATCCGGGCGCCACCGGCGACCTGAACGGCCTGATCGCCGACGTCGCGCTCGCCTGCAAGGCGATTTCGCGCAAGGTGGCGTTCGGCGGTCTGGCCGACGTGCTGGGCGACCACGACAAGAGCGGTTCGGGTCGTGCGATCAACGTACAGGGCGAAACGCAGAAGACGCTCGACGTGCTGAGCAACAACATCTTCCTGCGCGCCAATGAATGGGGCGGCCACGTCGCCGCCATGGCGTCCGAGGAGCTGGACGACATCCACCTGCTGCCGGGCCACTATCCACGCGGCAAGTACCTGCTGGCATTCGACCCGCTCGATGGCTCGTCGAACATCGATGTGAACGTGTCGGTCGGCAGCATCTTTTCGATCACCCGCGCCGTGCGACCGGGCGTAGACGCGACCGGCGCCGACTTCCTGCAGCCGGGCACGCAGCAGGTGTGCGCCGGTTACGCGATCTACGGCCCGTCCACCATGCTCGTGCTGACGCTGGGCAACGGCACGCACGCCTTCACGCTCGACCCGGTGCTCGGCGAATGGGTACTGAGCCACGCCAACCTGAAGGTGCCGCGCAGCACGCGCGAATTCGCCATCAACGCGTCGAACAGCCGCTTCTGGGAACCCGCGGTGCGCCGCTATGTCGATGAGTGTCTGGCTGGAAAAACCGGTCCGCGCGGCGAGGATTTCAACATGCGCTGGATCGCTTCGCTGGTGGCCGAGACGCATCGCATCCTGATGCGCGGCGGCGTGTTCATGTATCCGCGCGACACGAAGGACCCGTCGAAGCCGGGCCGGCTGCGCCTGCTGTACGAGGCGAATCCGGTGTCCTTCCTGATCGAGCAGGCGGGTGGCATGGCGAGCACCGGACACGACAGGCTGATGGAGGTGCAGCCGACGTCGCTGCACCAGCGCATTGCGTTCGTCTTCGGCTCGGCCGAGGAAGTGACCCGCATCGAGGCCTATCACCGCGAGCCGCAACCGGACACCTATGAGTCGCCGCTGTTCGGGCGGCGCGGACTGTTCGCCGGTCAGAACGGCTGAGCGGGACTGAAGGTAAAGAATCCAGTCATCACGAGGTTGCCATGTCAGTCAGACACCCCATCGTTGCGATCACCGGCTCGTCCGGCGCCGGCACCACATCGGTCACCCGCACCTTCGAAAGCATCTTCCGCCGCGAAGGCGTGGCCGCGGCCGTGATCGAGGGCGACAGCTTCCATCGCTACGACCGCGCCGAAATGAAGCGCGCCGCCGCCGAAATCGATCCGAAGGAAAAACCGCACTTCAGCCATTTCGGCGAAGAGGCCAATCTGTTCGACGAACTCGAAACGCTGTTCCGCACCTACTCGGAAACCGGTACCGGGCGCAGCCGAAAATACCTGCACAACGACGAGGAAGCCGCCCCGTACGACCAGCCGGCCGGCACCTTCACACCCTGGTCCGACCTGCCGCCGAGCGAGCTGCTGTTCTACGAAGGCCTGCATGGCGGCGTAAAGACCGACACCATCGACGTGTCGCGCTACCCCGACCTGCTGATCGGCGTGGTGCCGGTCATCAATCTGGAATGGATACAGAAGATTCACCGCGACCGCAGCACCCGCGGCTACTCGACCGCCGCGGTGACCGACGTCATCCTCGGCCGCATGCACGACTACGTGCATTACATCTGCCCGCAATTCACGCGCACCCACATCAACTTCCAGCGTGTGCCGGTGGTCGACACCAGCGACCCCTTCATTGCGCGCACCATTCCGACCGCCGACGAAAGCCTGGTGGTGATCCGCTTCTCCAATCCACGCGGCTTCGACTTTCCCTACCTGCTGAGCATGCTGCACGACTCCTTCATGTCGCGCGCCAACACGCTGGTGGTGCCGGGCGGCAAGATGGAACTGGCGATGCAGCTCATCTTCACGCCGATGATCCTGCGCCTGCTGGAACGGCGTCGACAACAGCGGGCGGCATGAACGGCATGGTGACCCGACGGAACAGGCGGCGACGAATGCCGCCGCAGCGGACATGGTGAGGCGGATCGCCATCGACGGCTGCGGACGCACCGCGCGCAACGCGCGGGCGGCGATCGGCGCGCACGCGGCCTTCTGCGCCAACGGCGGGCTGGAACTGGTCAGCGTGGCGGCACGCGACGATGCCCCCGGCGATGCCACGCCGTCCTGGGGCAAACATGGCGTCGACATCGTGCTCGATTGTTCGGGCGGCGATCCGCGGCGGCACCTCGCCGCGGGCGCGACCAAGGTGCTGTGCGGCGCACCGGCCGGCGGCTTCGCCTTCGACGGCACGGTGGTGTTCGGCGTGAACCACATGCGGATCGACGGCTCGCACCGCCTGCTGCACGGCGCGTGCAGCGCCACCCACGGCATCGCGCCGGTGGCGCGCCTGCTGCACTACGCACTGGGCATCGAGCACGCGGTCATCACGCCGATGCACGACGTGCAGCACTGCGCCGGCGTCGCCTGCGAACGTGAAGGCAGTGTGGCCGCGCAGCTGCAGCAGGTGCTGCCCCGGCTGCCGGGCGCGCTCGACGAAACACCGCCGGTGCATGTGCCGGACTGCGATCTGGTGCTGCTCGGCATGGTGTTCGCCGCCTCGCGCGACACCAGCGTGGAAGAGGTGAATGCGCTGATCCAGTGCGCCAGCTTCGGCGCCTACGGCGAACTGCTGCGTTATTGCGACGGCCCGGACGCCGGCACAGCCGCCGCACACGACATGCACTCCTGCCTGTTCCAGGCCGCGCTGACCCAGGTGTCGGGCCGCGTCGTCAAGGTGTGCGCGGGCTACCGCAGCGAACTGGGCTACGCGTGCCGGCTGGTCGACACACTGGAAGTGATGGCGCGCGTCTGAGTCGGCCCGACTGGCGGCACGGATCGTCTTCGGCTCGTGGCAGGGCGTGCTCAGCGACCGGGGCCTGCGCCGGCCGCGCGCCGCCAGTGTCCAGGCGGCTGGCCGAAGCGCTGCGTGAAGCGGCGGGTGAAGGCGCTCTGGTCGGCGAAACCGGTATCGAGCGCGATGTCGCCGAGCGCTCGTGATCGGTCGTCGAGCAGGGCGAGGGCGGCGTCCAGGCGCAGGCGGGTCAGGTAACGGTGCGGCGCTTCGCCGAAGGCGTCGACGAACAGGTCATGGAAGCGGCGCGGGCCGTAGCCGAAGCGGGCCGCCAGATCCTTCAGCGGCGGGGCGTCGCCAGCATGGCGGCGCAGCCAGGCGTCGATGCGGGCGACCGGAAAACGGCGCGCGTCGTCGTTCGCCGGGATGGTGTGCAGGCGCTGCGCCAGGTCATCGGCGAAGCGGGTGGCCAGCAGCCAGTGACGCGGCCGCGACACGCGCTCGCCGGCCAGGCCGAGCAGCGGCTGCACGCGCCGGCGCAGGGGCGAATCGATGACGAAGGCGCGCGGGCGCCCGAACAGCGATGCCGGCAAGGCGACCGAATCGGCCGGGAGATCGACCACGAGCTGGCGGTTGGCGGCATCCAGCCCGCGGTAGTCGTGCCGCGTGCCGGCCGGTATCAGCAGGCCGGCGCCGGCATCGACCCGGTGCAGATGGCCGTCGAGCTCCAGTTCGGTACCGCCGTCGCCGCCCAGCACGACCTGGTGGAAATCGTGCGCGTGCCCGGCCGGTTCGGCCGCGTAGCAGCGGGTATCGATATTGGGATCGGCGGCGTGCATGACAGGGCTTTCAGCGACGCCGGCACAGTAGCACGCCGCCCAGCGCCAGCGCGAAACCGGCCATCTGCATCGGCGCCAGCCGCTCGCCGAACAGCAGGGCGGCCTGCACCGCGGCCAGCGGCGGCGCCAGCAGCACCAGCACGCTCACCTTCGCTGCCGAGCCCCGGCGCACCATCCACACCAGCAGCGTGCTGCCGATGGCCGACAGGCCGAACACCGCCCACGCCAGCGCCGCCCACAGTGCCGGGCCGGGCACCCATAACGACTCGCCGAGCGCCAGCGAGACGACCAGACAGACCAGCGCACCCCCGGCATTCTGGATCGCACTCGAACTGAACAGGTCGGCGGCGGCGATCGAGCTTTTCTGCACCAGCGTGCCGGCGGTGATGCCGGCCACGGCGACCAGCGCCACCCCGACAACCAGTGGCGACAGCGCCTCCGGGCCCACGCTGGCCAGCCGCGGCGCCAGCACCAGCACGACTCCCAGCGCGCCGGCCAGCAGACCGGCCCAGAAATGGCGGCCCGGCGGTTCGTTGAATAGACGCTGCGCGATCAGCGCGGTGAAGATCGGCTGCAGCGTCGCCAGCAGCGCCATCACCGCCGGCGACAGCCCGTGCGCCACCGCCCAATAGCCGCCGCCCATGTAGACGCCCTGCAGCAGCGCACCGGCCAGCAGGTGCTTGGGCCACTGGTTGCGCGCCGGCCAGGCGACACGCAGCGCGCCCGCGATGGCGGCGTACATCAGCGTGGTCAGCGTGAAGCGGGCGAGCAGGAACAGCGCCGGATCGGCCACGCCGTCGATCGCCCGCGCAACGATGAAGCCGGTGGACCAGACAACGACGAACAGGGCAGGGGCGACGACGGCGAGCACGACACGGGACACGGAACGAGAGGGCTGCCAGTCTGCATGGGCACCGCAGCGATGTCTTGTCGAAAACTGCAATGACCGGCTGCGCCGGGCACGGCGGCGGCGGACCTGTGGAAACACCTGTGGGAGCGGCGGGGCCGCCGCTCCCACGGGGACAGCACGCTGCACAAAGACCAACGCGGGGCTGATCGCGGCGAGGCGCCGCTCCTACAGGGACGGCGCGCTGCACCGAGACCATCGCGGGCTGATCGCGGCGGGATCGCGGCTCCCACAGAACTGCGGCCCCGCCCACCGTCCAGCTGCTACAGGCTGCCGCCGGAGAACAGCGCCTTCCTGATCACCGCGTGCACGCCCCAGTTGCCATCCACCACCTGGGTCACGGCGAAGTCGACGCCGACCGACAGCAGCGAAATCGCTTCGTCCTCGGTGAGCTTCTGCGTGTCCATCAGGAAGGCGCGGCTCTTGCGGAAGGCGTCCTTCAGCGCGAGGTCGACCGACGACTTCGCGTAGATGTCACTCTGCGCCTTGTCGCCCAGTTCGGCCAGATAGTTGGCGAAGCTGAAGCCGTGGATCACCCATTCGTCAGGCGTTTCGAGCAGCGGGTAGGCGAGCTTTTCGAGCGCCGTGCCGGCGAGGTCGGCCTTCTTGTGCAGGATGAACTGGAAGGTGCCGGTCAGCGAACATTCGATGGCCGTGCCGCACAGTTCGGAGTCGCCCTGACCGGCGTGCGGATCGCCGACCGAAAACAGCGCGCCCTTGACGGCGACCGGGTAATACATCGTTGCGCCCTTGCCGATGCGCCAGTTGTCGATGTTGCCGCCGGTGTAGCTGGGCGGGATGGAATCGACCATGTCGGCTTCCTTCGGCGCCACGCCGGTCACGCCGAAGTGCGGCCGCGTCGGCACGCGCACGTTCTTCAGTACGCCGTGATTTTCCTTCACCGTCGAGTGATCGACGACCACGCCCGGGTAGTCGATCGTCTTGTGCACCACGCCGAACGGGTCGGTCTGCGGTGTCCACTGGAAGTTGTACACCGCCTGCGCCCAGTTCTTCTCGCTGCTGGCGTCGATCTCGTAGATCGTGATGACTTCGCGTTCCTTCGGCTCGGTGATCAGCTCCTTGAAGTGGAAGCCCCACCAGGCCGCGGCATTGACGCCGAAGCTCTTGCCCTTGTACTTCGGGTTGGCGCTCGGCCGCGGCGTGACGTCGACGATGCGCACCTCGAGCACGTCGCCCTCTTCGGCACCCTTCACGTAGACCGGCCCGGTGCATATGTGTACACCGAGACCTTCGCCGGCGCCGCGCCCGAACAGGCTGGCGTCCATCGGCCCGGCACCGCGGCGGATGACGCCCTTCTTCTTCTTGTCCCAGTAGAAAACGCTTTCCGCGCCCGGATCACCCTTGATCATGCGGTCGAAATCATCGCCCGCGTGGTGGGTCAGCGTTTCGATGGTGACGAAATCGCCCGGCTCGACCGTCACCTGCGGCTTCAGCGACTTGCTGAAGTAACCCCAGTGCACGGTGTCGGCGCTGGCCGCGATGTAATAGTGATTGACCGCCTTCATCGTGCCGGTGGCCGCGTCCTTGGCCATCGCCGAGCCGACCCAGCCGGCGCTCAACGTGCCGAAACCGGCCGCCAGCGAACCCTTCAGCAAGCCGCGCCGCGACGGGTCCGGCGGCGCAGGCGCATCGAGTGCCGCCTCGCCATTGCCATCGACCTGTACCGTCAGGCGACCTTTTGCATCACAGAAACTGCAGTGCTGATGTGCGGGATGAGTACAGCTCGACATGCGGACGCTCCTTCTGGACAGTGGGGGATGTGCAGCACCGCGTGTTGCAGTGCATCAACCGTGCCAGAGGGAAAATCCTTATGAATCAATGGGCGGGTGTGTGACATTTGCCCGCTTGCGGTGCGTTGCGCACTGCAACAGAGCGTCTCCCGATCGGGAGTGTGCCGTCATCGGAGAGCACCGGGTACGTTCACGGCTCATCAGACATGTCCTATACCGGCTGTCACTTTGGTTCGAGAGTCCGCTTCCCTCGTGGAGTCTGGACTGATCGGAGAAGCCTGATATCTGGCGCCTCCGGGCGCCGGCAGAAGTACGCTCACTGAACGTACTGAGGCTTGATGTTTCGGCAGCGCTGATCGAGCTGATGGGCGATCTGGCGCATGTGCGAATCGGTGACCGCCTGAGCACGCCTGATCGTGAGCAGATGCGCTTGCAGTTCCTTGCCGCTGAACACGCTCACAGCGCCGGCACCCTTGCGTTCCACATACCAGCCGGGCAAGGCGACGACCGGCACCGCCGTCACCGGCGCGCCTGTCGCCTTGCCGAGCCAGTCGGACAACCATTTCGCCTGTCGCACGGCCTGTTCAATCGGGTCAGTGCTTGAGTGGTGGGGAAAGACCAACTTCAGCCCGTCGAACACCACACGCGCATTCACCTTGCCGTCACCCCCAGTGCGTTTGGTGTAACCCTTGGTTTCGACGGCGAACACGCCCTGGGGCGCGACGACGACGTGGTCGATATTGAAGCCCTTGCCTTCTACATCATGAAAGACCCACGCACCCTTGCGCATGAGTTGGTCCAGTTCCTGTGCAACGGCCAACTCCGCGTCATAGCCGGCTTTCAGTGCATCAAGCTTCTTCGCTGTCTTCAGCATCGTCGCAACGCTATGGACCATGAAGCCCAGCACGACCAGCGCCACGAGCGATGCAAGCCCAGCACGCAACCCTGTTGCGCCATCGCTGTATACCTTCACGAAATAGAAGGCGGTGAATACTGTCGGTACGAGCATCAGACGCATCAGGTGTTCGTCGATGTCATCCCTGCACGACTCGATCTGCTTCAACAAGCTGTGCCCCGGCGGACGAAGAAGGTCGTCCGTCAACGGCGTCCTGCTGCGCTTGCGTACCTGACGCTTGCGCAGAAGCAGAAATCCCAAGGCCACCGCCGGCCCGATCAGCATCACCACAACGAGGCCAAGCGCCCGGACAAGCTCCAGCATCAAGTCCATCAAGGGACTCCGGACTTTTCATTCCTGAAATCGGTCGGCCTGAACATCAGTTCTCCTGGTATGCGCGTTCAATAAGCGGTTTCGCCCGGTCGACATCCGCCGGCGTGCGCCGACTGACCTGCGAACGCGCAGCCATCGGGCACCCGCGCGACTGTAACCACAAACGCGAAAGTCAGAAACGGGAACGGTGCGGCACCGGGCGCGGCAGATAGACGTGGGATAAACCTCGAGACGGGCCTCGGGTCAGACGTGATATATATTCACATATCTATTCATTAATCCATTCAAAGCATGTCGCCGCACGTTGAAAGCATTCGCATGCGCCTGTCTGGGGGGCCGCTGTCTGCGCGCCAACTGTCTGAAAGCATGGGTATCAGTCAGCCGACGATGTCGCGTGCGCTGACCGACCTGGGCGACGACATCGTGCGCATCGGCGCGGCGCGATCCATTCGTTACGCGCTGAGGGATGCCGCACGTGGCTTGCCTGACATCGCGATATACCGGGTCGATGCGGAAGGCCGGATCAAGCTGCTGGGCACGCTTGTACCGGTGCGTTCCGAAGGATTCGTGATGCGCCAGACCGACGGCGTCACGCGGTACAGCGAAGGTCTGCCCTGGTGGCTCTTCGATATGCGCCCGCAGGGCTATCTGGGTCGGGCCCACGCGGCGCGCTATGGTGCTGAACTCGGACTGCCGGCCCGTCTGGCCGACTGGAGCGATACGCATGCCTTGCGGGCGCTGCTGGCGCATGGTCACGATCTGGTCGGCAATCTGCTCCCCGGCGATGTGGCCCGCGACCGGTTTCTGGCCATGCCGGTTCCGGCGCCCATCCCGGATGCGGATAGGGCTGAAACCTATGCCCGCCTGGCGTGCGAGGCGGCCCGGGGAGACACCCCGGGTTCATCGGCGGGGGGGGAACAACCGAAATTCACCGCCTATGCCATGACACCCGGCGGGGCCCGGCATGTGATCGTGAAATTCAGCGAACCCGAGAACAGCCCGGTCAGCGAGCGCTGGCGTGACCTGCTGCTGGCCGAGCATGTCGCGCTTGAAACGCTGCGTGACGCGGACGTGCCGGCTTCTTCCACCCAGTGGATCGACCACGGTGGTCAGCGCTTCCTGCAGATCGAACGCTTCGATCGCATCGGCCGTCTGGGGCGGCGGGCGCTGTTCTCACTGACTGCGCTGGATGCAGAGTTCGTTGGCGCGGCATCGGTCGGCTGGCCCGACATTGCGGCCAGGCTCGCCGCCGCCGGCCATATCCGTCCGGAAGCGGCGGCCGGCGCCGGTCTGCTGTGGGCTTTCGGTACGCTGATCGGCAATTCGGACATGCATGCCGGCAATCTGTCCTTCGTTGCCGAGCAGGGACGTCCGTACGACCTCGCACCCGCCTACGACATGACGCCGATGACCTTCGCACCGCGCAGTGGCGGTGGCCTGCCCGACACGGTTCCCGAAGCCGTCATTCACGCAGGCGTAGCAAACGAAACGTGGCGTCAGGCCGAGGCGCTGGCACGCGCTTACCTCGCCGGGATCATGGCGCAAGACGGATTCAGCGAGCGATTCCGACCCTGCATCGCTGCGCTGGAACGTCACATCGACAGCGCAAGCGCACGGATCGAACGACTGGCGTGAGCGTGCTGATCAAGCCTCGGCACCGGCAAGGAAACCAGGGTGAAAGTGGCGGCGGTTTGGCGAGGATCGGGTCGGCGCACCGGCCGGAAAACGTCCGCTCAGGCCTTCCTGACGAATTCCGACTTCAGCTGCATCGAGCCGAAGCCGTCGATCTTGCAGTCGATGTCGTGATCGCCTTCGACCAGGCGGATGTTCTTGACCTTGGTCCCCACCTTCAGCACCGAGGAACTGCCTTTCACCTTCAGATCCTTGATCAGCGACACGGTGTCGCCGTCCTGCAGCAGATGGCCGTGGGCGTCCTTCCACACGCGCTGCTCATCGCCACCCGCAGCGGCATCGCGGCTCCATTCATGGCCGCATTCCGGACAGACGAGCAGGGTGCCGTCTTCGTAGCTGAATTCGGAATTGCACTGGGGACAGGGGGGAAGGGTGCTCACGGGTTTCCTTGGGAAGAGGTGGTTGGAAGGGGGTCGCTGGAAGGGGCGAAGACTTTCGTGGCGCGGGTCGGTGATCAGGTCGCCAGCAGTTCCATGCCTGCCCGCGGCGCGCGGCGATCGAAGGTGGCGATGCGATCGCAGCCCGCGGCGCGTGCGCTCGCCACGATGAGCGCGTCGGGAAAGTCGATGGACGGATCCGCTTCGATCGCCGCGAGCGCCTGGTTCACGATGGCGCGCTGATCGATCAGCAACTGGCGCGAATCGAGCAGATCGCGCACCAGCTCGCAGACATCGCGCTTCGACGCCTGGTACAGGCGCTGCATGACCCGGCAGGTTTCGACCAGCACGATGAGCGATACGAAGGCAGGCGATGTATCACTCACCTCCTGTTCGATCAGGTGGGTGGCACGCGCGGATTGCTGTGCATCGTCCTGCGCCAGATAGCGTACGAGTACGTTGGTGTCGAGCGCGATCACGGGTTGCCGATCCCCGCAGCGGCATCGGCGATGGCCGCATCCATGTCCTCGATCGATACCGGCGCATCGGCGCGGCCGGCGAAACGACCTTTCAGATTGCGTACGTCCGCGCGCAGCGGAACGATGCGGAAGCCTGCACCGTCGGCGACGAAATCCACCTTGTCGCCCGTCTGCAGACCGAGCGCGGTGCGGACGGCCTGCGGCACGGTGATCTGCCCCTTGCTGGTCAGTGTCGATGTGGTCATCCCGGCCCTCGATTCCTTACTTTTGGTAAGGAATCATAGGCGAAGGAGACGCTTCGATCAAACGCCGACATGCGGCAGGCGCGTCGCCGGGTCGGTACCGTGAGGGTCGCTGCTCAAGGCTCACGTTTCACCGGAACCCGTCGAGCGGATCGACACACTCGAAAATCATGTTCAAAAATCAGACGAAAATCGACACGTTTTCCGGACATGTCGATTGTGTCGACGAGTCTGCGCTCAGCCTGCCAGCTCGTTGAACAAGGCTTCGTTGATGTAGTACATCTCCTGGCCGTGCTTCTGGTCGCGCTGGATGCCCTGCCCGGCAAGGTGCTGCAGGTGTCGAGGCGGTCTGCCGCCCGGCGATGCCCGCGTCGGCGACGGTTTCCGGGCTTGTTCGCTCATGGTTGGACGTGCGCTCAGGGATCTGCCAGCAAATCCGATCCTGTCAGAAGGCAATCGCCCGTTGCCGCAATTGCGACACCGTTTCCGGCAAGCCCTGCTGAAGGAGTGTGTCGAGATAATCTTCCCGAGACTTCGGCGGATTTTTCAGGCTGGCGCGATGCCTTGCCACCGCTGCCAGCACCCACGCCGGATTCAGATCGATCAGATGCGCGATGAACTCGTCCGGATGCTGCGCCTCCACCTCGTACTCTTCGAGCACCTCAGCGGGAAAGTCTTTCAGATTGAAAGTCACGATCACGCTTGAGCGACTGCGAATGGCTGCCGCAAGGACATGCCGGTCGTCCGCATCCGGCAGCGCCAGACCCGGAATGAGATATTCATAGCCTTCCACCAGACAGTCACGGACGTTTCTGTCCATCAGCTCGCGCGTGCGCGCCAGTTGTTCCGGTTTCAGATCCGGCCGGTCAGCCAGGACATTGCGCATCCATTCCGCGTGAATCTGCTGCGTCCATTTAGCGCGGTACAGATCGGTCATCGCGAGGTGCATCAAAAGATCGCGCAGGGGTGCGGGATAGAGCACGCATGCGTCATACACCACCGAAAAGCTGGTCACTTCAATAGCCCATGTTCAGTTCTTGTGCCTGGGCCGTCAGCTCCTCCAATGCCTCCAATCGTTCCGTATCGATGCGGTTCTTGTAATTCACCAGATCCTGGTAATACACGCGCCGGTGGGTACCCACCTTGTGGAAGGGAATGCCCCCACCATCCAGCAACTTGACCAGATACGGACGGGAGACATTGAGCATGTCGGCCGCCTCTTGTGTTGTCAGCTCCGCGTGCACCGGGATCAGGCTCACTGCATTGCCCTGCGCCATTTCAGCCAGGATGTCGATCAGCAGCCGATACGCTGCGGTCGGAACGCGCACCGCTTCGTGCTCGCCCCCTTGATCGACAACCCGGATCGCCTGGGTCTCTTCGTGGCTGCTCAGGTACAGGGAGAGCAGCCTGCTGCTTTCCCTGGCCAGCGTCGCTTCGGCCTCCGTCGGGAGGTCGGGTCTTGCGTTCGTGTTCATGGTTTGCTCAGAGTCGGTATCGATTTCAGTGCTGGAGTCAGTGGCTTCGTTCAGAGCCGTCGTCAGCGTCGGTATCAGTTCAGGATCAATGTGAGCGCAGGTATGGGTATCAATGTCGGTCAGTTCATGCGGCAGGCCATTTGCAGGCCGGACCTCTTTGGGTGCCGGGTGCAGCCATCTCTCGCCGAAAGCTGACTATACATAACCGAAATAAACGAAACAACCGAAATAAACGAAATACGCGGAAGTGACTTCAACCGCCGCGTGACAGGCATGGAGGCGGGGTCCATCACCCCCTCCTTGCCGTGCAATCAGGCGTTGCGCCACGCTCACGTTTCACCGAAACCTGTTGAGCGGATCGCCACATTCGTTTCCGGGCTTGTTCGATCAGGGTTTCGGGCGTTTCTTCAGGGTGTTTGCCAATGCCTGCAATTCGGCGTCGTCCTGTTCGTCGGCCTGGCGCGCCTCGTCCTGTTTGCGGCGCTGGTCGTAGTCGTCGTAAAGCGCGCTCGTGGTGCGCTCCATCTGCGCGTGGTTCACCTTGCCCGCATGCGTGAGCACCGGAAAGCCGTTGCCGGCGATGATCTGGTCGACGTTCTGGCGCCAGAAGCTCATGCGGATTTCCTCGCGACGCTTGGTGCGCAGTTCGGCGGTTTCCAGAAAGATCACCACCAGGCGGTTCAGCGTGTCGATTTCGTCTTCGGTCAGGTAGTTTTTGGCGACCAGGATGTCCTGCTTGCGCACGCGGGCACCCTGCCAGTTCAACAGGCCGAAGTGTCGATCGTCAGGGTTGGCGCGCGCCGTGATCAGCTCGGCTGCGGTCTGCTGCGTGACGGCGTACAGCAACAGGTTCTGTACGGTGGCGAAGAAAATCTGCGTCGCCTGGTCGCTCTTGTCGTAGTCGCTGCTCAAGGCAAACAGGTCGCGCACCTTCTGGTAGAAGCGCTTCTCCGAGGCACGGATGTCCCGGATGCGCGCCAGCATTTCATCGAAGTGGTCCGGGCGGCCATCCGGGTTCTTCAGACGCTCGTCGTCCAGCACGAAGCCCTTGAGCAGATACTCCTTGAGCACCGTGGACGCCCAGCGGCGGAACTGCACCCCGCGCGGCGAGCGCACCCGGTAGCCGACAGCGAGGATGGCATCTAGGTTGTAGAGCGTGACCGGGCGCTTCACCTCGCGCGAACCTTCGATCTGAACTACCGAGGAATCCTCGGTAGTTGCCTCGCGACTCAACTCCCCATCTTCAAAGATGTTCTTCAGATGCAGGCCGACATTGTCAGTCGTCACATCGAACAGCTCGGCCATTTCCCGCTGCGTGAGCCAGACGGTCTGGTCCTTGGCCCGCAGCCTGATCTGGCTGCGTCCGTCTTCGGTGGTGTAGAGAATCAGTTCGCTCATGATGTTTATAGAAAACCGGCTGTCAATTTACCCGCGCCACTGCTTCAGTCGAGCCTGGCATTCGACATGTGGCAAACGCGCGTTCATCCGCAACATGAGTTCAAGACAGTCGGCGGCGCGAGCCGGCGGGATCACCGCATGCTCGACCAGACGATCCAGAAGCCATAGCGCGCCATGCACTTCCAGGCCGTCCTTCTGTGCCTGCTTTCTCAGCCGGCCATCACCGGTGAGCAGTGGTCGTGCGGTCTGCCGAGCCAGAAAGTAGCAGGAGACATCGGGCAGGGAACTGTTGTTGTGTTTCATCATCATGCCGTGCAGCTCGGTGATTGCCGTGCCGTCCATCCCCTCGACAATCAGGCCTCGCGCGAGCAGGGCCGCATGGTCGAAGTCCTTCAGCTCTTCCAGTACGAAATCGGTACAGCAGAGCGCAAACGGCAGCCGGAACAACTCGTCGAGCAGGCCGGCGTTGTTGAAATCAATCCATATCTTGGTGTCGCTGATGTAGATCCGGCTCATGCGGAAACGACCTACACCTCGATCGCGGGCTCAAGCTGATCGATCGGCCGCTGCAGGAATTCGGACGCGCGGGACCGGGTGAACAGATCCTCCGCCAGGCCCCAGAACACCAGAGATTCGAAGCGGCGCGGCTGCTCGGCAGGCCACGGTTCCGGCTCGGCCGAACGCCAGCCATTCACGTTGAACTGGATAGACGCGGACTTGTAACCGGGCTCGCTCAGCAGATCCAGATCCTTCAGCCGACGCAAAGCCACCTGCATGGACACGCCGTAACGCCGCTTGGCGTTGAGCAGTTCCATCATGTGAACCCGGGAGCGCGGGTGGCTGCCGAAATCCAGGACGACCTGATCCCTCGAGTACAGGAAGGCCCCTGCAAACCGATGGCAGCACGCCTCTTTCTCCGGTTCTGGCATCTCTTCCGGCAATGCCATGATCCAGTGCCCCAGCTCATGCGCAGCGGTGAAACGCATGCGCTCGCCGGGGCGGGTGCGATTCAGGGCGATCAGCACGTGCTGCTCGTCGTGGGTGGCGGCGCATGCGCCGTCGAAGTCATCCGGCCCGTCGAGCAGCGCGACCTTGATTCCGTGGTCTTCGAGCAGTTCGGTCAGATTGGCGATCGCGTCGCCACCGATGGCCCAGTCTTCCCTGAGCTTTCTGGCCGCGTCCTCGGCGGCGTCTACGGACGCGACGGGTATGGCGCGCGCAGGAACGGCGTCCAGCGCGACGTCCGCCGCGTCGAAGCATCGCTCCAGCGCGATGTAACGCTCCAGATGCTCGCGCATCTGTTCCTCGACCTGTTGCTGTCGATACTTCGGTATCTTTGCGAGCTTGCGGAATTCCAGCGGCGCCAGGGTCACGGCGTCCGGGCGAAAGAAATACTCGGGCTTCACGTCGAGCGCTTGTGCCAGTTGAAGCAGGCGCGCCGAATTCGGCACCGCGGCGCCCTTCTCGAACTTGCTCAAGGCCTGCTTGCTGATGTCGCCCAGCCTCTGCGCAAGATCTTCGAGGCTCAAACCCCGGAGCACGCGGGCACGACGGATGCGGTCATGGATCATTACGGCCTCCCAGGTTGACAACCCTATACAAAATATATAAATCGTCAACCTGATTGCTTCGGCGCGGAATGCACGGCGACCGGTCTTGCGATATGCGGTGCTCCAGGTTCGCGGGTCACTGAAACCTGTCGAGCAAATCGACACATGCGAAATTCGTGTTTAAAAATCCATCGAAAATCGACACGTTTTCCGGACGTGTCGATCACGTCGACGCGTTCCGCGCTCAACTGGCCAGTTCGTTGAACAGGGATTCGTTGATGTAGTACTTCTCGCGGCCATGCTTCTGTTCGCGCAGGATGCCCAGCCCGGCAAGGTGTTGCAGATAGGTTGAGGCGGTCTGCCGCTTGGCGATGCCCGCGTCGACGACGAACTGGATCTTCGTGTACGGGTGCCGGAAGATGACCTCGATCAGATCCTTGCTGTAGATCGCCGGCGCTTCGGTCTGCACCCGTGCGCGCACGCTTTCCATCAGGGCGCGAATCCGTTGCACCTGGTCGTGGGTCTGCTGCGCCGTCGATTCGATGGCGCGCAACATGAACAGAATCCAGTTCTCCCAGTCCTGCGACTCGGTGACGCGGCGCAAACCTTCGTAGTAGGCCGCACGGTTGGCGATGATGTAGCGCGACAGGAACAGGACCGGGATGTCGAGCAGCCCCTTCTCGACCAGATACAGCAGATTCAGGATGCGCCCGGTACGGCCATTGCCGTCCGGGAACGGATGGATCGCCTCGAACTGGTAATGCATCACCGCCATCTTCACCAGCGGGTCGATGCCGTCATCTGCATGGATGAACTGTTCGAGGTTTCCCAGCTTGTCGCGGATCACCGCTTCGCCCACCGGCGGCGTGTACACCACCTCGCCAGCCTCGTTCTTCAGCGCCGTACCCGGAATCGCCCGGATGTCGAGTTCGGTCTGCTTGATCAGGCGAACGATTTCGATGAACAGATTGGTCGTCAGCGGCCGCGCCTTCAGCGCCTGAAAGCCGTGATAGAGCGCTTCCCGGTAGCGGAGCACTTCCTTCGTGTGCGGATCGCTCTTGCCTTCGGGGTCGGCGTCGGCCCGATACAGCTCATCGTTGGTGGTGACGATGTTCTCGATCTCGGACGACAGCCGGGCTTCCTGCAGCGCAATGCTGCTGATCAGCATGCCCTGGTTCGGGATCTGCGCCGCCAGACCCCGCAGGTTGGCCAGCACGCGATTTGCGCTGATCGCCTGCTTGAGTACCGCCCGGGTTTCGAGTTCGACCGGCGGCGGAAGCAGGGGCAGGTCGTTGTAGGGCTGCGCGCGATCGAACGGCATTCAGCGACCTTTGTATGAAGACGTGTCTAAAAATAGCTAACTTTTAGACATATGGCGAGCGATCTGTATAGACATCAGTGTTTTCTATACATATTCACTGGCGACCACTAACGGGTCAGGCGCTCTCGGTGCCCACCTGACTTCAATCAACGAGCCTCCGAGAAACCCAGCGAAATTCAGCTTGCGCAGGGGTCACCTTGTCCAAGGTAACGCCTCTAACCGTGCCAGCAGAGGTGCAGCATACGAAGGGTCAACGGAATTTGCGTAGTCGATCAGACCGCGCAGGTGCCGATATAAGCCACCGGAGGACTCGAAACCCCTCGCTTGGACATGCGCCGTAATGCCGAGCTTTTCTAAGTAGTAAAGATGCTGCCGCAGTCGGTCGCGGAACCCACGAGTCAGCCGAGGGGCGTCCCCATCTACGAGGAGACCCAGCACCAACCGTCGAGCGCCAGGGTGTACGACCACAGTTTTTGCTCGGTTTGGGAACAAACCCCGGCGCTTCAATACGCTAGCAACCTCCTCAATGAGCCGGTAAGCCCGCCCTCTATCAAAGTCACCCGTCGTGGAAAACGTCAGGTCGTCGCTGTATCTGGTGTAAGTCAACCCAGCATTCGCGGCAATTTGTTCTAGCTTCTGGTCGGTTGTGGCCATAGCAAGGTTCGCCAGCATTGGACTACTCGGCGCTCCTTGAGGAAGACGGCCGATATGTCGCTGTCCGTAATCTGGGATTCCTCGTCTAGCAAAGTGACATTTCCAAGAGGCCAGCTTGTATTTGTCAGAACGGAATGGGAGCTCTGTGCAAATACGCGCCAGCTCAAAGGAGACCAACGGGTTGTAACCCAATGCTACGAACACCCGATAAATATCAATCTCGCTCACGCTTCCGAAGAAGTCGGCTATGTCCATCTTTATTAGCCACCGAGCCCCTGCGTGTCGGTCGGCGCAGCGCACAATGCTGTCGCCTTTTTTGAACGCATGGCTAGCGCGATGAACTTGGACCCGTTGAAGGATGTGCTCTGCGATCCAAGCTTGAACGTAAGCGTCCGACCGCCACCGTCTTCCCTTCCCTGATCCAGCGCGTAATCATCGCCCGCACTCGGGCACCTCAATGTTGTGTCCACAAAGGAGATCATGGACACAAATCCCCGAACGGGACGCGCGTACAAGCGCGGCCC
>JAEUNO010000046.1 GCA_016791045.1 Methyloversatilis sp.
GTGATAGCCCATGGCGGACGGGCAGATGCCCTTGGCCAGGTGGTCCATGCGGGTCGAGTACTCGGGGTCGCGGATGGGCACGCCCTTCTTCATGTCGTAGCCCTTGAACACGTTCACCGACGGGTCGATCTTGTCGGCGCGGACGAGGTTTCCGGTCTCGCGGTTCAGGGTGTAGACGATGCCGTTGCGGTCCGGGTGGGTCAGCAGCTTCTGCTTCTTGCCGTCGACCACCTGGTCGGACAGGCCGATCCAGTTCACGCCGGCGTAGTCCCACTCGTCATGCGGCGTCTTCTGGAAGGCGAACTTGGCCTTGCCGGTCTTCACGTCGCGACCCCAGATGGCCATCGTCCACTTGTTGTCGCCCGGGCGCATGGTTTCGTTCCACGGTGCCGGGTTGCCCGAGCCGTAGTACATGAGCTTCAGTTCCGGGTCGTAGGCGTACCAGCCCCAGTTCGTGCCGCCGCCGATCTTCCATGCGTCGCCTTCCCAGGTCGAGGTGCCGAGGCCCTTCTGACCGTAGTGCGGGTTGGCCATGTTGAAGTCGTCGGCCAGCAGGATGTCCTCGTCCGGGCCGGTGGCGTAGGCGCGCCAGACCTGCTTGCCGTCCTTCATCCGGTAGGCGGTGACGTAGCCGCGAACACCCAGTTCGGCACCCGACGAACCGACGATGACCATGTCCTCGACCACCATCGGCGCCTGCGTCAGCGTGGAGCCGACCTTGGGGTCGGAGTTCTCCATCTTCCACAGTTCCTTGCCGGTCTTCGCGTCCAGCGCGACGATGTGGCCATCGAGCTGGGTCTTGAAGATCTTGCCGTCGCCGTAGGCGAGACCGCGGTTCACGACGTCGCAGCACGCGACAGCGCGCACCGAGGCGTCCTGCTTGGGCTTGTGTTCCCACAGGATCTTGTTCGGGTTGTCCAGATCGATCGCGAAGGTGGTGTTCGGGAACGGCGTGTGGATGTACATGATGCCGTTGACCACCAGCGGACCGCCTTCATGGCCGTGCAGCACGCCGGTCGAGAAGGTCCACGCAGCCTTCAGGTTCTTCACGTTGCTGCGGTTGATCTGCTTGAGGCCGCTGTAGTGGCTGTGGTCGTAGTCCTTGCCCTGCATGACCCACTGGCGCTCGTCCTGCGACAGCTTGATCAGCTCGGCATTGGCCAGTGCCGCACCCGACACAGCCGTGAGCGCAAGGCCCGCAACGGCGGCACCGATCGCGCGGCTCAGCCTGTTTTTCTTCAGCCCCGACTGTCGGGTTGCTCTTTTCAGTGACATAGCGGTGTACTCCTCCTTGGGTAGGCACGCTTGAACGCGCGCATTCGCTCTGATGTGATCCGGTGACGGCAGGCAGCCCTCGCCGGATCACAACCGCCTGCGCTGCAGCCGTCCGGCCGTCAGTCCAGCAGTCCTGGGAACTATAGGAATGTGCAGCGCAGCGACGGCGGTGCCCGGCGCATCGTGAGAAGGGGATTTTGTCCCCGTCGCCTGGCGCTACCATCGGCAGGCACGACGGTCATAGATGACGTCGAGAGTGCTACTTATCCCCTCACCGTGGTGGCCTGTCCTGAATGACGCTCAAGTACCGCCTGCTGCTGATCGTGTTTGTCCTGATGTGCCTGCTGCTGCTGACCCACGGGCTGCTGCACTACAAGGCCTGGCGGAGCGATTCAGTCGAAGAGATCGAATCGGGTACGCGCATGGCGCTGCTGTTGCTGCCGGAGAACATGCCGCTGAATGCCGGCGACGGTCGTTCGCCGATGCTCGATTCGATGCTGGAGCGGGTGCAGCACATGAAGGAGGTGAGGCATGTGCGCATCGATGTACTCGATGTTGCCGGGCGTGTCATGGCTTCTTCGGATACACGCAGCCCGCAGGTGTGGCCGGAATCCGGCGAACTGTCCGGGACGACTGACGGTACCGTGCGGATGAAGCCATGGCGCCTGAACGGGGAAATTGCAGGTTTCTATCGTGTCTCGCCGATGCCATCGGATGAGCTGCTCGAAAAGTGGCAGGGCTTCAAGCACCTGAGCTACCTGACGGTTGCCTACAGCGTGCTGCTCGGCCTGCTGCTGCTGTGGGCGATCTGTCGTGCGCTGGAACCGGTTCATGCACTGCGGACCGCGTTGCGCGATATCGAGGGCGGGCGGCTCGATGCGCGCTTGCCGCAATTCCGCCTGCCCGAACTGGCCGAACTGTCGGCCAGCTTCAACCGGATGGCGAATTCGCTGGCCGAAGTGAGCCGTGAGCGTTCGGCACTGCTGCGCAAGCTCATGGTGATGGAGGAGCAGACGCGGCGCGCGATCGCGCGCGACCTGCACGATGAACTGAGTACTTACATGGTGGCGATGCAGCCGCACGTGGCGCTGTTGTCGCTGGCATGCCAGCGCGAACCGGCACTGAATCGCTATCGCGGCAGCACTGATGCGCTGGCTGACCACCTCGCACAGCTGCTCGGCAAGGTCAGGATTCAGCTCGAGTCACTGCATCCGGTCGAGATTGATGCACTGGGTCTGTACAACGCGTTGCGCCAGCTGGTCGAGCAGCGCAGCGCGCAGGCGCCGCGGCAGATGGAACTGGTGCTGAATCTCGAAGGCGAATCGGCCGATGCCGGTCCGACCGTTGAAGCCAGCGCCTATCGCATCGTGCAGGAAGCCGTGACCAACGCGTTCAAGCATTCCGACTGCAGTCGGTTGCTGATCCGCGTCACTGCTGATGAGGCAGATGGGGAGCGCACGCTCAAACTCGATATCTGGGACGACGGCAGCGCGCACTGCATTTCGACCGGTGTTGCAGGCCTCGGGGTGCTCGGCATGCGCGAGCGCGCGCTGGCGCTCGGTGGCGTGTGTGTCGCAGGACCCGCCCCGGGTGGGGGCTGGCGCATCACGGTCCGTCTGCCATTCGCCCGCAACGAACAGGAGGTCTCAGCATGAACAACCGGCAGACACGGATTCTTCTCGTCGATGATCACGCGGTGGTGCGCACCGGTTATCGCGCACTGCTCGAAATGAACCCGTCGCTGGTGGTCGCGGCCGAAGCCGCGACGGCGGATGAGGCCTATGCGGCCTACCGCAAGCACGTGCCCGACGTGGTCGTGATGGACATCATGTTGCCCGGTTCCAGCGGCATCGAGGCGACGCGCCGCATCGTGACCTTCGACGCGCGCGCGCGCATCCTGATGTTCACCATGTGTACGCACCCCAGTGTCGTGCAGCAGGCGCTGGAGGCCGGCGCTCTGGGGGTGCTGACCAAGGACAGTTCGCCGGACCTCCTGGTGGAGGGCGTGTGTTCGATCGCACGAGGCAAGCGCGTGCTCAGCCGGCACATTGCGGAGAGCGTGGCGTTTTCCAACTATGTGCCTGAATCGAAACTGTTCGGATACCTGACGCCGCGCGAGTTCGAAATGTGTCGTTTGCTGGTGTCGGGGCATTCGCTCGACCAGATTGCCGAGTATCTGAATCTCAGTCCGAAGACGGTGGCCAACAAGTTGTCCACCGCGCGTCGCAAACTGGGAGTGAGTTCCGATATCGAACTGGTGAAACTCGCCTCCGAAGTGGGCCTGGTACCCTGGGTGACCGAGCGCAGGCTGGGTCTGGACGTTGTGACGACGCAGGATGCCGACGATGAGGTGCGCATCTGACGCCCATGCAGTCAGGGTGCGCAGCACTGGAAAGGGGAGTCAGGCGAACACAGTGGGCACCCGGAAAACAAAAAACCCGCCGAAAGCGGGTTTTTCTGATCAGCGAGGCGGGCTGCAGCAACGGCAACCGCCTTACTTCAGCTTGGTTTCCTTGTAGATCACGTGCTTGCGCGCCTTCGGATCGAACTTCATGATTTCCATCTTCTCCGGCTTGGTGCGCTTGTTCTTCGTGGTCGTGTAGAAATGACCGGTGCCGGCAGTGGATTCCAGCTTGATCTTGTCGCGTCCGCCCTTGGCCATGACGTATTCCCTTCGTGTCGAGTCCGGCGCGGCCGGAACTGAATGCGTGGTTAGATTTTCTCGCCGCGTGCGCGGATTTCGGCGAGTACGGTTTCAATGCCCTTCTTGTCTATCGTCCTGAGACCCTTCGTGCTGACACGCAGGCTGACGAAACGACCTTCGGACTCCAGCCAGAAACGGCGTTGCTGGAGATTGGGCAGGAAGCGGCGCTTGGTTCTGTTGTTGGCATGGGAAACGTGGTTACCCACCATCGGCGACTTCCCGGTAACTTGGCAAACGCGGGACATGTTCTGGCTCCAGAAGCGGAAAAGCTCGCGATTATAGCGGACTGTTCAATTCCTGCTCAAGTATTTCACAGCATCCCGCGCTCCGCGAACGAGCAGGTTGCGCCGCCGCCGATGATCACATGGTCCAGTACGCGCACGTCTACGAGCGCCAGCGCCTGTTTGAGCGACTGCGTCAGAAAGTCATCGGCACGGGAGGGTTCGGCAACGCCGGACGGATGGTTGTGAGCAAGGATGACGCCGGCTGCGTTGTGCGCCAGTGCCAGTTTGACCACTTCGCGCGGATACACGCTGGTTTGCGTCAACGTGCCGCGGAACAGTTCGACGGCCTGCACCAGACGGTTCTGTGCATCGAGCAGCAGCACCATGAACACTTCGTGGCCAAGCCCGCCGAGGCGCAGCTTCAGCCAGTTGCGCACGGCGTCGGGCGAACTCAGCGCATCGCGCGCCTTCATCTGTTCGGACAGCGCACGGCGGGCCAGTTCGAGTGTGGCCTTGAGCTGCACCGATTTCGCCTTGCCCATGCCCTTGACGCGGCACAGCTCTTCGAGCGGAGCGGTGCTCAGCGCGAGCACACTGTTGTCGAAGTGGTCGAGCAGATCGCGTGCCAGATCGACCGCCGACTTGCCGGTCACCCCGACGCGCAGGAAGATGGCCAGCAGTTCGGCCGGCGACAGGGATTCCGCGCCGTGCGCCAGCAGGCGCTCGCGCGGACGCTGGTCCTCGCTCCAGTCCTTGATCGCCATCGCGTTACAATCCAGGGGTTAAACCGGATCAGGATACTACATCGTCATGAAACCCGTCTCCGAACTGTCCGGGCGTACCGTGGTGCTCGGCGTCAGCGGTGGTGTGGCGGCTTACAAGTCGGCCGAGCTGGCGCGGCTGCTGGTAAAGGCCGGTGCGGACGTGCGTGTCGTGATGACCGAGTCCGCCCAGCATTTCGTCGGACCCGCGACCTTCCAGGCCATCACCGGTCAAGCCGTGTGGTCCGATCCGTGGGATGCGCGCATGCCCAACGGCATGGCGCACATCGACCTGACGCGCGACGCGCAGCTCATCCTGATTGCGCCCGCGACGGCCGACTGCATTGCACGACTGGCGCAGGGCAGGGCGGACGACCTCCTGAGCACCTTGTGCCTCGCCCGTGACGAAGGCTGCGCATTGATGGTTGCACCCGCGATGAACCGCCAGATGTGGGAACACCCGGCAACCCGACGCAATGTTGCAACCCTGGTGGGCGACGGTACATATATGGAGGGCCCGGCGGCCGGCGAGCAGGCCTGTGGCGAAATCGGTGCCGGGCGCATGGTCGAGCCGGCGGATCTGCTGGACGCCGTGCTGTCGCATTTCACGCCGAAGTCGCTGGCCGGCAGGCAGGTGCTGATCACCGCAGGACCGACGTCCGAGGCGATCGATCCGGTGCGTGTCATCACCAATCTGAGTTCCGGGCGCATGGGTTATGCGCTGGCGCAGGCGGCTGTGCGGGCCGGGGCCCGTGTCACGCTGGTCAGCGGCCCGACGGCGCTCGGGCTGCCGCGCGGCGTCCGGCGCATCGACGTGCAGAGTGCATGTGACATGCGCGATGCGGTGCTGAACAACCTGTCCGGTACGGACGTGTTCGTTTCGGTGGCAGCGGTCGCCGATTACCGGCCGGCCAGCCCGAGCGGGCGCAAGATAAAGAAGTCAGCGGATTCCATGTCACTGGAACTGGTGCGCAATCCCGACATCCTCGCCGAGGTGGCGGCACGCGCTGATGCGCCGTTCTGCGTCGGCTTCGCCGCGGAAAGCCACGATCTCGACAGTTACGCGCAGGACAAGCGACGCGGCAAGCGGCTGCCGCTGGTTGTCGGCAATCTGGTGTCGGACGGCCTCGGCAGTGAGGACAATCTGGTTGTCCTGTATGACGACGAAGGCCGCCACCCGCTGGAACGTGCGTCCAAGCCGGTGGTGGCACGTGCCATCCTGGAACACATTTCCCGACTGCTGAAGGGCTGAAACCGCAATGTCCGTGCTTGACTACAAGATTCTTGATCCACGCCTGAACGACGCCCTGCCGGCTTATGCGACGTCCGGCTCGGCCGGCCTCGACCTGCGTGCCTGCATCGAGGCGACGACCACCGTCCATCCGGGTGACACGCTGCTCGTGCCGAGCGGCATTGCCATTCACCTGGCCGATCCCGGCCTGGCAGCGATCGTGCTGCCGCGTTCCGGTCTCGGTCACAAGCACGGCATCGTGCTGGGCAATCTGGTCGGCTTGATCGATTCCGACTATCAGGGGCAGATTTTCGTGTCGCTGTGGAACCGGGGTGACACGCCGTTTGTCCTTCAACCGATGGAGCGCATCGCACAACTCGTGGTCGTACCCGTCGTACAGGTGCAACTGCGCCGCGTTGACACGTTCGATGCGTCGGAGCGCGGTGAAGGTGGCTTCGGTTCGACCGGAAGCCTTTGATTATTTGAAAGTTTGTGCCATCCCTTTTTTTAACGGGAGTCACGCGATAACATTATAAGTTCGATGGGTTAAAGCCATAAGCGGATACTTATCCCTTGTTTATCGCAGGTCATGTAATCCTTTTGACCCGAAGATTCGTTTTTCCAACTGCACCATCACCCATTAATCGAGGAGAGTTGATCGTGATTCGCAAACATCTGGTAGGTATCGTGCTCGCTACAATGGCGGCTACAGCCATGGCGCAGGACGCTGCCCCCTATACCGTTGCCGAAGGCAACAAGGTCGACGCCAAGACAATGACCGGCTGGCGTACCTGGCGCGCCGCGGCATGTGAGCGCTGTCACGGTGCCAATCAGGAAGGCATGGTCGGCCCGTCGCTGATCGAAGGACTGAAGAAGTACACGAAGGCGGAGTTCATCGGCATCGTGGTCGATGGATCGCACGCCGATCGCGGCATGCCCCCGCATCCCTTCCTGAAGGGCGAAAAGGCCGACGGCCTGTACGCCTACCTCAAGGGCCGTTCCGACGGCAAGATCGCTCCGGGCAAGGTTTTCCCGATGGAGTAAGTGCGCGCAGACGCATTGCAGGAATGTCAGAGGCCCGGTTTCCGGGCCTTTTTGTTTCCGCGTCTGGTGTGTGGGGCGGAAAAGAAAAACGGCACCCTTGTGGGGTGCCGTCAGTGATGCTGCGGTGGGTAAGGCTTACTCCATGCGTTCGTAAGCCGGCAGCGTCAGAAAGTCGGCCAGTTCCGTGGCCACGCACATGTCGCCGAACAGGTTGGCGGCGCGCATGTAGGTGTCCTTGTAGCCGGTGCCAAGCAGCGCCTTGATCTTGTCCAGCTCCTCCGGGATCAGCGCGCGCACCATGTCTGCCGTGACCTTGCGGCCGTCGTCCAGAATTCCCTTGGGGCTGCGGATCCAGGACCATACTTGTGCCCGGCTGATTTCGGCCGTCGCGGCATCTTCCATCAGGCCGTGGATGGGCACGCAGCCGTTGCCGTCCATCCAGGCGCCGAGGTAGTGGATGCCGACGTTGATGTTGGTACGCAGGCCGGCTTCCGTGATCGGGCCTTCGGGACGGAAGTCGAGCAGATCGGCCGCACCGTAATTGACGTCCGGCAGCTGCTTGTCGAACTGGTTCGGCCGGTCGCCCAGCACGGCGACGAATTCCGCCAGCGCCGGTGCGACGAGACCCGGGTGGGCCACCCAGCCGCCGTCGTAACCGTCGGTCACGTCGCGATGCTTGTCGGCACGGATGCCGGCAAGCGCCTTTTCGTTGGCGTCCGGATCCTTCTTGTTCGGAATCAGTGCGCTCATGCCGCCGATCGCCGGTGCGCCGCGCTTGTGGCAGGTCTTGATCAGCGACAGCGCATACGCACGCATGAACGGTACGGTCATCAGGATCTTGCTGCGGTCAGCCAGACAGAAGTCGCGGTTGTTGCGCATCGCCTTGATGCACGAAAAGATGTAATCCCAGCGTCCGGCATTCAGGCCCGCACTGTGATCGCGCAATTCGTACAGGATTTCGTCCATTTCGAACGCAGCGTGCAGCGTTTCGATCAGCACCGTGGCCTTGATCGTGCCGCGCGGGATGCCGAGTGCCTCCTGGGCGGCGACGAACACGTCGTTCCACAGCCGGGCTTCGCGATGGCTCTGCAGCTTCGGCAGATAGAAGAACGGGCCGGCGCCACGCGCGATCAATTCCTTCGCGTTGTGGAAGAAATAGAGCGTGAAATCGAACAGCCCGCCGGACACGCGCTGGCCATCGATCAGCACATGCTTCTCGTCGAGATGCCAGCCGCGCGGACGCACCTGGAGCACGGCCACTTCATCGTTCAGCGCGTAGGTCTTGCCGTCCTTCTCGACGCTGATGGTGCGGCGGATGGCGTCGCGCAGGTTGATCTGCCCGGTGATCTGGTTGTCCCACGACGGCGAATTCGAATCTTCGAAATCGCTCATGTAGCTGTCCGCGCCGGCATTCAACGCGTTGATCACCATCTTGCGCTCGGTCGGCCCGGTGATTTCAATGCGCCGGCGCTGGAGCGCCTGGGGCAGCGGTGCGATCTTCCAGTTGCCTTCGCGGATGTGCAGCGTGTCGGGCAGGAAGTCCATCGGCGTGCCGGCGTCGAGTTCGGCCGCGCGCTTGACACGGGCTGCGAGCGCTTCGCGACGACGGGGCTCGAACTGACGGTGGAGCTTGGCGAGCAGCGCAAAGGCTTCGTGCGTCAGGATGGTGCGGTACTCGGCACTGACCGGTGCCGTGATGATCACGCCTTCCGGCAGTTCCGCTGTGCGGTCGAGCTTCTGGGTCGATTCAGCAATAGTCATAAGCGTGCGCTCCGATGGCAGTTCGCGAGCCGGTGTGACGTGAGCGGAAGTGCTACGTGCTCCGGACCAGAGGTGGCCATCCCTCACATCCAGCCGATCAGCGGTGGTGCCGTCGCCGGAAGGATGTGCCGCAGAAGTCGGGTTGCGCCATCTGCAGACGGGAGGACCGAGGTCTAACGTCCGATGCATCAGACCGGCTTGTGCCCGGCGTGAATTGCTGCATCTGCACAAATACTAGACTTTCCTTATGTAATAGTTAAGCTCCGCTTAAGTACATTTATCTTTTACTAAAAGTACAAAATGGACCGGTTCAAAGAGATCGAATCCTTCGTTTCGGTTGCCGCCCAGGGCAGCCTGTCGGCAGTCGCCAAGCTCGAAGGGGTGCAGCCAGCGGTGATCGGAAGGCGCATTGACTCGCTGGAAGAGCGGCTGGGCGTGAAATTGATGCTGCGCACGACCCGCAAGCTCACACTGACCCATGAAGGCACGGCCTACCTTGAAGATTGCCAGCGCATCCTGAACGAGATGGCCAGCGCCGATGCCGCGGTAGGTGCCGGGGGAGCGCGTGCCACGGGACTGCTGCGCGTCAGCGCACCCGCCGGCTTCGGTCGCCGTCATGTCGCGCCGCTGGTGAAACGCTTCATGGGCCTCAATCCGGAGGTCAAGATTTCGCTGGATCTGACCGATCGCATGGTCGATCTGGTGAACGAGAACGTGGACTGCGCAGTCCGGATCGGCAGCCTTCCGGATTCCAGCATGATCAGTATCAAATTGGGCGAGACGCGTCGCGTCGTCGTCGCGAGCCCGGAATATCTGCAGCGGTTCGGCAAGCCGGGCCACCCCTACGACCTTCTGCAGCACCGCTGCCTTGGACTCGGGCCGAACCGCGCGCAGTCGCGCGGCTGGAATTTCATGGCGCATGGCGAGCCGCTGACCTTGCGCATCACGCACCTGGTGGAATGCAATGATGGAGCCGTGCTGCGCGACTGGGCGGTCAGCGGACTCGGGCTGGCCTGGCGTTCGTACTGGGAGGTGCGCGAGGACCTGGCATCGGGCGCGCTCATGGAGGTGCTGCACGACTTCGCCGCGCCGCCGATGGGCATCTTTGCGCTGTTTCCACAGCGCCGCCATCTGCCGCTGCGTGTCCGGCTGTTCGTGGATCTGCTTAAACTGACGTACGGAGACCTGGCCTACTGGGAATCCGGCGGTACGCACATGCCGGAACTGCCTCAGTCGGGTGACGAGGAGTAGTGGCGGGCAGATTTCAGCGAACACATGAAAAAAGCCGCCGGATCTGCATCCAGCGGCTTTTTCTTTCCGCTTGCGCGGGGACCGAACTCAGTGGAACTGTTCTTCTTCGGTCGAACCGGTCAGCGCGGTCACCGACGAAGCGCCACCCTGGATCGTGGTGGTCACGTCGTCGAAGTAGCCGGTGCCGACTTCCTGCTGGTGTGACACGAAGGTGTAGCCGCGGTCGCGTGCAGCGAATTCCGGCTCCTGCACCTTCTCGACGTAGGCCGACATGCCGCGGGCGACGTAGTCCTGCGCCAGATCGAACATGTGGTACCACATGTTGTGGATGCCGGCGAGCGTGATGAACTGGTACTTGTAGCCCATGGCGCCCAGTTCGCGCTGGAACTTGGCGATGGTCGCATCGTCGAGATTCTTCTTCCAGTTGAACGACGGCGAGCAGTTGTAGGCCAGCAGCTTGCCCGGGAACTTGGCGTGGATCGCATCGGCGAAAGCCTTGGCAAAGGCCAGGTCCGGCGTGCCGGTTTCGCACCAGATCAGATCGGCATACGGTGCGTAGGCCAGACCGCGCGAGATCGCCTGGTCCAGACCCTTGTTGGTCTTGTAGAAGCCTTCGGCCGTGCGCTCGCCGGTGACAAAGGGCTTGTCGTTGGCGTCGCAATCGCTGGTCAGGAGGTCAGCGGCTTCCGCATCGGTACGGGCCAGGATCAGCGTCGGCACGCCGTAGACGTCGGCAGCCAGACGGGCCGCGATCAGCTTCTGCACGGCTTCCTGCGTCGGCACGAGCACCTTGCCACCCATGTGACCGCACTTCTTCACGGACGCCAGCTGGTCTTCGAAATGCACGCCGCCTGCGCCGGCGCGGATCATCGCCTTCATCAGTTCGTGGGCATTGAGCACGCCACCGAAACCGGCTTCCGCGTCCGCCACGATCGGGGCGAAGTAGTCGATGTAGCCCTTGTCGCCTTCGTAGATGCCCTTGGCGTGCTGGATTTCGTCAGCGCGCTTGAAACTGTTGTTGATGCGGCTCACGACCGTCGGCACCGAATCAACCGGGTACAGCGACTGGTCGGGGTACATCGCTTCGTACGAATTGTTGTCCGCGGCAACTTGCCAGCCCGACAGGTAGATCGCCTTCACGCCAGCCTTCACCTGCTGCATGGCCTGACCGCCGGTCAGTGCGCCGAGGCAGTTGATGAACGGCTCATTGTTGACCAGATCCCACAGCTTCTCAGCGCCGCGGCGGGCCAGCGAGTACTCGACCGGGAACGAGCCACGCAGGCGATAGACGTCGGCCGCGGTGTAGCCGCGCTTGATGCCCTTCCAGCGGGGGTTCTCGTCCCAGTCCTTCTGAATCTTGGCGATTTCCTGATCTTTCGTGCTCATTGCTCATCCTCGGAGAAAAAACAAAAAACGGTCGCTCAGCGCATGCACTGCGCGGCCTGCATCTGAATCTGAAGCGGCTTGACGCCCCTGTCCGGTTGCGTTGTCCGGACATGCTTTCGGCCATCGAGTGCTGGTGCGGGCCGAACCACGAAATCCGCGTTGGCATGACGTCATGGGTGGTGACATGCAGGCCGGGCGCCCGGAAGCCGTCTGACAGCACTGTCAGGCGACGATCGTGACAGGCGAAGTATAAAGACCCTTGGGCAAAGCAACAAGAGGTCTTCTATAAGATATAAGAAATATTTAATTTTTTAAAAACAAAGACTTGATTGTTTTTCACGTCGTTGGGTGTGAAATAAACCCGGAAAATGCACAGATTATGGTGCGCTGCGATATGGGAAGTTGCGTCAGATCAGCGCGCGCGTACTCACGATGACGCCGTCTCCATCGGCATACAGATAATGTCCGGGTACGAAGTCGACGCCGCCGAAGCTGACCATGATGTCGCTCTGGCCTTCATTGCGTTTCACGGTTTTCAGCGGATGGGTACCGAGCGCCATCACCCCGATGTTCATCTGCGAAATGGCTGCGGAGTCGCGGATGCAACCGTAGACGACGATGCCTGCCCAACCATTTTTCACGGCCAGTTCGGCGATCTGGTCGCCGACCAGCGCCCGTCGCATCGATCCGCCCCCATCGACCACCAGCACCTTGCCGTTGCCCGGATTCTCGAGTGCCTTGCGCACCAGCCCGTTGTCTTCGAACAGCTTCAACGTACTGATCGGACCACCAAATGCGCTGCGCCCACCGAAGCTGCGGAACATGGGCGCGCAGATGCGCAGGTCGGCTTCGAATTGATCGCACAGATCGGCTGTCTGAATCGTCATGCTGTGTCCTTTCCCATTTGAAACACGGTAAAGATCGGGGTAAGAAAAAACCGGGCAAAAAAAGAGGCGGCCCGCGGGCCGCCTCTGCTGCAGCTGCCGGCACTACGCCGGTGCGACAGCTTCCTCTTCGTCGAATACCAGCTTCACCTTCTTGTCGGCATCGATGTCGATCGTCACCTTGCCGCCATTGGTCAGGCGGCCGAACAGCAACTCGTCCGCCAGGGCCGAGCGGATCGTGTCCTGAATCAGACGCGACATCGGGCGCGCACCCATCAGCGGATCGAAACCCGACTCGGCAAGCCAGCTGCGCAGCGTATCCGAGAACACCACCTCGACCTTCTTCTCCTGCAGCTGACCTTCCAGTTGCATCAGGAACTTGTCGACCACGCGAAGGATGATTTCGCGGTCGAGCGGCTTGAAGGAAATGATGGCATCGAGACGGTTGCGGAACTCCGGCGTGAACAGGCGCTTGATGTCGACCATTTCGTCGCCCGGCTTGCGGTCGTCGGTGAAGCCGATCACCGATTTCTGCAATGTTTCCTGGCCGGCGTTGGTTGTCATGATGATCACGACGTTGCGGAAGTCGGCCTGACGCCCGTTGTTGTCGGTCAAGGTGCCGTGATCCATCACCTGGAGCAGGATGTTGTAGATGTCCGGGTGCGCCTTTTCGATTTCGTCGAGCAGCAGCACGCAATGCGGCTTCTTCGTGACGGCTTCGGTCAGCAGACCACCCTGGTCGAAGCCGACATAGCCCGGCGGTGCGCCGATCAGCCGGCTGACTGCATGGCGTTCCATGTATTCCGACATGTCGAAACGGACCAGTTCGATGCCCATGCAGTAGGCGAGCTGTCGGGCGACTTCCGTCTTGCCGACGCCGGTCGGGCCGCTGAACAGGAAACTGCCGATCGGTTTCTGCGGATTGCCCAGTCCGGATCTCGACATCTTGATCGCCGTGGCCAGCGCGTCGATGGCCTTGTCCTGACCGAACACCACGTTCCGCAGATCGCGGTCGAGGTTGCGCAGCGCAGAGCGATCATCGTTGGACACGTGTTGCGAAGGAACACGCGCGATCTTCGCGACGATCTCTTCGATCTCGGTCTTGCCGATCACCTTCTTCTGCTTCGACTTGGGCAGCACGCGCTGGGCTGCACCGGCTTCGTCGATCACGTCGATCGCCTTGTCGGGCAGATGGCGGTCGTTGATGTAGCGCGCCGAGAGCTCCGCCGCCGAAGACAGCGCGGTCGACGAATACTTGACGCCGTGGTGCTGTTCGAAGCGCGATTTCAGGCCCTTCAGGATCGATACGGTTTCCTGGACGCTCGGCTCATTGACGTCGATCTTCTGGAACCGGCGCGACAGCGCGTGATCCTTCTCGAACACGCCACGGTACTCGGTATAGGTCGTTGCACCGATGCACTTCAACTGGCCGGACGACAGCGCCGGCTTCAACAGGTTGGACGCGTCGAGCGTGCCGCCGGACGCAGCGCCTGCGCCGATCAGCGTGTGGATTTCGTCGATGAACAGGATCGCGTTCGCGTTGTCGAGCAGTTGCTTCAGCACCGACTTCAGACGCTGCTCGAAGTCGCCGCGATACTTCGTGCCGGCGAGCAGCGCACCCATGTCGAGCGCGTAGATCGTCGCATCGGCGAGGATGTCGGGTACCCGGCCTTCGATGATGCGGCGCGCGAGACCTTCGGCAATGGCGGTCTTGCCAACGCCGGCTTCGCCCACCAGCAGCGGGTTGTTCTTGCGTCGACGGCACAGCGTCTGGATGACTCGTTCGAGTTCGTCATCGCGACCGATCAGCGGGTCGATCTTGCCCATCAGCGCCTGCGCATTCAGATTCTGCGTGAAGCTGTCGAGCGCACCGCCTGCCTGGCTGCCTTCCGGCTCCTGCTCGGACTGCTCGGCCTCGGGCTTGTTCGCTGCCGCGGGTTGTGCCGACTTGGTGATGCCGTGCGAGATGAAATTGACGATATCCAGTCGCGTCACGCCCTGTCGCTGCAGGAAATACACTGCGTGCGAATCCTTTTCGCCGAAGATCGCAACCAGCACGTTCGCACCGGTGACTTCCTTCTTGCCGGACGACTGAACGTGCAGGATGGCGCGCTGGATCACGCGCTGGAATCCGAGCGTTGGCTGCGTGTCGATCTCTTCGCTGCCATCGACCACGGGCGTGTGCTCGTTGATGAAGGCGGACAACTCCTTGCGCAGGTCGTCGATATTGACGGCGCAGGCACGCAGTACCTCGGCGGCTGAAGGATTGTCGAGCAGCGCGAGCAGCAGGTGCTCGACCGTGATGAATTCATGGCGCTTCTGCCGTGCTTCGACGAATGCCATGTGAAGACTGACTTCCAACTCCTGCGCGATCATTTCAATTTTCCTCCATGACACACGCCAGCGGGTGTTGATGCTGGCGGGCAAAGGTACACACCTGTTCGACCTTGGACGCTGCTACGTCCCTGGGGTAAATGCCGCAAACTCCGGCGCCCTCCGTATGTACCTTGAGCATCACGCGGGTAGCCTGTTCCCTGCTCATGGCAAAAAACCTCTGGAGCACTCCAACCACGAAGTCCATCGGGGTGTAATCGTCATTCAACACCATGACCTTGAAGAGAGGTGGGGGCTCAGCCCTGTTCTTTTCAAGCTCAAGAAGTGTTTCTTCCTGCTTGCGTGTAACCATGGCCTCATTCTAATCACAATCAACCGCTCTGCAACACGGGAATTCTACGGCTTTCAGTGGTCTTTTCCGGAGCGTCGACAGGCGCCCGATCCGCTCGGCAGGTGCTCATTCCGGAGGCGACCCGAGCGACCCCTTCACCGCGAACCGGACCCGAATGGTGGCCATGATGATGTGCCGTACTGCACAACGAAAACGTCTTGACCGTTCAGGACATCTGGGCTAAAAGCCGATTTGTACTTGGTTCAAGCTCTTGCGTGATCGGATTCTCAGTCCGTTGCGGAGTTCCCGCAGGGTCGGTAGTTCCCGGAGTCAGAGCATCAGAACTTGAAGTGCACACACAACGGGGATTTCGGGTCATTCGAGCAGCTGAGAGGAAGACAACAATGGCAACTGGCACTGTGAAGTGGTTCAACGATTCCAAGGGGTACGGCTTCATCACTCCTGACGACGGCAGCGAGGATCTGTTCGCGCATTTCTCGGCGATTCAGATGGGAGGCTTCAAGACGCTCAAGGAAGGTCAGAAGGTGAGTTTCGAAGTGACGCAAGGCCCGAAAGGTAAACAGGCGGCGAACATCCAGGCGGCTTGATTGCACCACAGGCATTACAAAACAAAAAACCCGGTCCAGGACCGGGTTTTTTGTTTTGTATCGCCGTGTGCCTGAAACTTCACTTCGGGCGCAAGGCATGTGCAGCACTACATGCGCGCGATCATTGCGCGGCCGAATTCCGAGCAGGACACTTCATTCGCGCCGTCCATCAGGCGGGCAAAGTCGTAGGTGACCTGCCGGTCGCCGATCGCACGTTCCATCGACGAGATGATCAGATCGGCCGCTTCGAGCCAGCCCATGTGGCGCAGCATCATTTCGGCCGACAGGATCAGCGAACCCGGATTCACCTTGTCCAGCCCGGCGTACTTCGGCGCCGTGCCATGCGTGGCTTCGAACACGGCGTACTGATCCGAAATGTTGGCGCCCGGCGCGATGCCGATGCCGCCGACCTGCGCCGCCAGCGCGTCCGAGATGTAGTCGCCGTTCAGATTCAGCGTGGCGATCACGTCGTAATCGGCCGGGCGCAGCAGGATCTGCTGCAGGAAGGCGTCGGCGATCGCATCCTTGACGATGATGTCGCGTCCGGTCTTCGGGTTCTTGAACTTGCACCACGGGCCGCCATCGATCGGCTCTGCACCGAACTCGTTCTGCGCCAGCCCGTAGCCGAAGTCGCGGAAGCCGCCTTCCGTGAACTTCATGATGTTGCCCTTGTGCACGAAGGTGACCGACTTGCGATCGTTGTCCACCGCGTACTGCAGCGCCTTGCGGATCAGACGTTCCGAGCCTTCGCGCGACACCGGCTTGATGCCGATGGCCGATGTTTCGGGGAAGCGGATCTTCTTGACGCCCATTTCGTCGCGCAGGAACTTGATCACCTTGCGCGCGCCGTCCGACTCGGCCTGCCATTCGATTCCGGCGTAGATGTCTTCCGTGTTCTCGCGGAAGATCACCATGTTGATCTGCTCCGGGTGCTTGACCGGGCTGGGTACGCCCTGGAAGTAGCACACGGGGCGCAGGCAGACATACAGATCAAGCTCCTGACGCAGCGCGACGTTCAGCGAGCGGATGCCGCCACCGACCGGCGTCGTCATCGGGCCCTTGATCGACACCACGTATTCCTTCAGCGCTGCCAGCGTGTCTTCGGGCAGCCATACGTCAGGGCCGTACATCCGGGTGGCCTTCTCGCCTGCATACACCTCCATCCAGGTGATCTTGCGCTTGCCGCCGTAGGCCTTCGCCACCGCTGCATCCACGACGTCCTTCATGACCGGCGTGATGTCCACGCCGATGCCGTCGCCTTCGATGAACGGGATGATGGGGTTGTCCGGGACCGGTTTGCCCGCGACGATCTTTGTCCCCTCGGCGGGAATCTTGATGTGAGTTGTACTCATGCCATCCAGCTCCTTGGTGTGTTGTCTGGTTATAGTCCCTGCGGCGGGGTTGCCGCCAGCGGGCCAGCGCGATTATCCCCCAATCGCGATTTGATGCGACACCTGCTGCATCTGCCGGGCGCGATTGCCCGCCCGGCGCCCTCCCGCAATAGAATCCGGAGCTTCACAGACAGGGCGGACAGCACATGAATCTTCCGGCAGGCCAGAACCGGGTCGCCCAGGCCATCGCGCAGGCGCTGATCGACGGCTTCGACAAGCACTATCGCCTTTTCCGCATGGTCAGCGGCAATGCCAAGGAGCGCTTCGAGCAGGCGGACTGGCAGGGCCAGCACCGCTGCATCCGCGAGCGCATCCAGTATTACGACGACCGTGTGCGCGAGTGCGTCGATCGGCTGCACAACGAGTTTCATGCCGATTCGCTGGACGACAACACCTGGCAGCAGGCCAAGCTGCTGTACATCGGTCTGCTCGTGAATCACCAGCAGCCGGAACTGGCCGAAACCTTCTTCAATTCGGTCACGACCAAAATCCTGCACCGGCAGTATTTCCACAACGACTTCATCTTTGTCCGGCCAGCCATTTCGACCGAACTGATCGAAAGTTCGCCGCCGACCTGGCGCAGCTACTACCCGAACCAGTCAGGCCTGCGGGTGGCGATGAAAACCATCTTCAGCGATTTCGGCTGGAAACGGCCCTACACCGACCTCGACCGCGACGTCGATTACGTGATGCGCGCCGTGCAGTCGCATCTGGGTGGCGAATGGCCGCAGCGGGAAGCCAACTTCCAGTTGCAGGTGCTCAGTTCGGCCTTCTACCGCAACAAGGCGGCCTATGTGATCGGCAAGGCGATCAATGGTCACCAGGAGTATCCGTTCATGGTGTCGGTGCTGCATGACCGCAAGGGCGGACTGTTTCTCGACGCCATCCTGCTCGAACCCTGGCGGGTCAGCGTCATGTTCTCGCTGTCGCGTGCCTACTTCATGGCCGACATGCAGGTGCCGTCGGCCAATGTGCATTTCCTGCGCGCCCTGATGCCGAAGAAGCCGCGCTCCGAGATCTACACGATGCTCGGGCTGGGCAAGCAGGGGAAGACCATGTTCTTCCGCGACCTGATCAATCACCTGCGTCACTCGAACGACAATTTCGTCGAGGCACCCGGCATCCGCGGTCTGGTCATGCTGGTGTTCATGCTGCCGTCCTACCCCTACGTATTTAAGATCATCAAGGACAAGTTCGGCAGCTCGAAGGACACCGACCGGGCAACGGTGAAGCGCAAGTTCCTGATGGTGAAGCAGGTGGACCGCGTCGGCCGGATGGCAGACACCATCGAGTTTTCCGACATCGCGCTGCCGGCGCACCGCTTCACGCCCGAGCTGCTGGAGCAGCTCGAAGAGCTGGCGCCCTCGATGATCGAACGCGACGGCGACACGCTGGTGATCCGCCACTGCTACATCGAGCGGCGCATGATTCCGCTGAACATCTACCTCGAAACCGCCAGCGAGGAACAGATCGATCACGCGGTGTACGAATACGGCAACGCGATCCGCGAACTGGCCGTCGCCAACATCTTCCCGGGCGACCTGCTGTGGAAGAACTTCGGCGTCACCCGTTACGGCCGGGTCGTGTTCTACGACTACGACGAGATCGAATTCCTGACCGACTGCAACTTCCGCCGCATCCCGCCGGCGCCCAGCTTCGAGCATGAAATGTCGGGCGAGGTCTGGTATTCGGTGGCGCGCAACGACATCTTTCCGGAAGAGTTCGCCACCTTTCTGCTGTCGACGCCCAAGGTGAGGGCGGCCTTCCTGAAGTATCACCGCGACCTGCTGGACGTGAAGTTCTGGCAGGAAACGCAGCAGCGCATCCGCGAAGGTCACATACAGGACTTCTTTCCGTATCCGGAGCAGCTGCGTTTTTCGCGCCGTTTCGGACATTCGGATGCGCCGTCCGGCGTGCCTGCGTGAGCCGTCTTCTGTTGCTGAACAAGCCGTTCGGCGTGATCTGCCAGTTTTCCGCCGACGGTCTGCACCCGACGCTGGCGGACTGGGTCGACGTACCCGGGGTCTATCCGGCCGGTCGTCTGGACACCGACAGCGAAGGCCTGCTGCTGCTGACCGACGACGGCGTGCTGCAGCATCGCATCACCGATCCGAAGCACAAGATGGTCAAGCGCTACCGGGTGCAGGTCGAGCGTGTGCCGGACGAGGCGGCGCTGGATCGTCTGCGTGCCGGTGTGACGCTGAAGGACGGTCCGACGCGTCCGTGCGCCGTGCGCCGCATCGACGAACCGGCCGGCCTGTGGCCGCGCGATCCGCCGGTGCGCCACCGCATCGCGGTACCCACCTGCTGGCTCGAACTCGACATCAGCGAGGGGCGCAACCGCCAGGTCCGCCGGATGACGGCAGCGATCGGACATCCGACGCTGCGTCTGATCCGTATCGCCATCGGCCCGTGGCAACTTGGCGGCCTGCAACCGGGTCAATGGCAGGAGGCGGAGCCCGACAGCGTTGCGCCATCCGCCGGGCGCAGCCCCGTCCGATCAAGCGCAGACTGATGTCGATCAATACGTACCGCTTTGTTTCCGTCACCATCCATGCCACCTGACCGCCAGCCATGACCAGAAGACTGTTCTGCCTGCTTTGGATTGCACTGAGCACCGGCGCCCAGGCCGCGCCGCCTGCCGTGGACCTGGCGGTCGGCATGTACCGCGTGAAGGCTGAAGTCGCGCGCACGCAGTCGGCGCGCATGACCGGCCTGATGCACCGCACCGAAATGCCGGCCGATGCGGGCATGCTGTTCGTGTTCCCGCAGGTGCAGACGCACTGCATGTGGATGCGCAACACGCTGATTCCGCTCAGCGTCGCCTTCATCGACGCGCAGGGCGTGGTCATCAACATTGCCGACATGACGCCGCACGACGAAACATCGCACTGCGCGACCCGGCCGGCGCGCTACGCGCTCGAAACCAACGCGGGCTGGTTTGCGTCCCGCAAGCTGACTGCCGGCGCAAAAGTCGCCGGGCTCGAACGCATTCCCGCACCCGAATGAAGGAGACCTTGATGGATCCGACCCAGCACCGCATCGACTACACCCTCGGCAGCCTCGACGAGACCGCTGCATCCGATGATCCGATCATGCAGTTCCGCAGCTGGTTCGAAGACGCCGGTCGCGTGGTCGAGCGCGATCCGAATGCGATGACGCTGGCCACCGTCGGCGCCGATGGTCGTCCCAGTGCCCGCATCGTGCTGCTGCGCGGCTATGGCGATGACGGATTCGTCTTCTTCACGAACTACGACAGTCGCAAGGGCGACGAGCTTGCCCGCAATCCGCATGCCAGTCTGCTGCTGTTCTGGGCGGCGCTGGAACGGCAGATCCGCATCGAGGGCAGGGTGAGCCGGGTCAGCGCGGAGGAATCGGACGCCTATTTTTCGCTGCGCCCGCTCGGCAACCGGCTGGGCGCCTGGGCGTCACCGCAGAGCCGGGAGATTCCGAGTCGCGAGTCGCTGGCCGAACGGGTCCGGCAGTTCGAGGCGAAATTCGGCTCGGCGCCGCCGCGTCCCGAGAACTGGGGTGGCTATCGTCTGCAGCCCGATGCGATCGAATTCTGGCAGGGTAGGTCGGACCGGCTGCACGACCGGCTGTTGTACCGGCGCGGCCAGCCTGGAACGGCATGGTCGCGCGTCAGGCTCGCGCCGTAGGGAGATTCCGCGGAAACACCGGTGGCGCCGGCAAACGGCCGGCGCAAGACGTCAGCCCGGCTTGCCGAGCGCGGCATGCAGGCCGCGGGTGGATGCATCGGCATCCGCCGGAAGGTTGCCGCTGGCAAGGGCGCGCGCCATCTGCTTGCCGTATTCGACGCCGTACTGGTCGAAGCTGTTGATGCCCAGCAGCCAGCCCTGAACGAACACCTTGTGTTCATACATCGCAAGCAGCTGACCCAGCGTTCGCGGGTTCAGTTGCGGCATCAGCAATGTGGTGCTGGGCTGGTTGCCCGGGCAGGCGACATGCGGTGACAGCCGGGTGGCTTCCTGCTCCGACAGCCCGCTGCGCCGCAACTCATCAAGTGCCTCGTCGCGCGTCTTGCCGCGCATCAGCGCGGCACTTTGCGCGAGCGCGTTCAGCTGAACCATGCGCGAGCGCTCGTCGGGTGCATGACGCGGCACGATGAAGTGCATCGGCATCATGCGCGTGCCCTGGTAGAACTGCTGGTGATAGGCGTGCTGACCGACGATGCCCGAACCGCCCCACACGACCGGTGCGCTCGGCGCCCGGCTCAGCTCCCCGGTCGATGTGCAGCGCTTGCCGTTGCTTTCCATTTCCAGCTGCTGGAGATAGGCCGGCAGGCTGCGCAGAAGATGGCTGTAGGGCAGCACGGCCAGCGTTTCCAGACCCATGCCGCTGGCGTTCCAGAAATCGATCAGGCCCATCATGACCGGCAGATTGCTGCTCATCGGCGCCTGGGTGAAGTGCTCGTCCATCGAGCGTGCGCCATCCAGCATTTCGCGGAAGGCGGGCATGCCGATCGCGCAGGCCAGCGGCAGCGCGATCGACGACCATACCGAGTAGCGGCCGCCGACCCACTCGGGCAGAAACAGGCAGCGTTCGGCCGGTACACCGAGTTCCTGCGCCGCCGCCGGGCGGTTGGTCACCGCAAATAGATGCTGGCCGACCCCCGCGCTGCCCAGCCCGTCTGCCAGCCACTTCATCGCCACCTTCGCGTTGGCCAGCGTTTCCTGCGTGTTGAAGCTTTTCGACGACAACACGAACGCGGTGTGCGCGGGCTTGCAGTCGCGCAAGGCCATGTCGAGCGCCACCGGGTCGAGGTTGGCCACCAGCTTGACCACCGGGCCGTCGCACTGCGGTTCGAGTGCTTCCATGGCGAGCCGCGGACCCAGGTCCGAACCACCGATGCCCAGATTGATCACGTGCGTAATGGTCTGGCCGGTCGCGCCGAGCAACTCGCGGCGGCGGATCAGACCCACCCAGTGTTCGAGTGCGCCGAGGCAGTCGCGCACCAGCTCGGCGTGTGCGCCATCGCGCGCGCGCAGTGCCATGTGCAACGCGGCGCGGCGCTCGGTGAAATTCACCTGATCGCCGGCCGCCAGCGCGCGGATGCCGCGCGGAAGGTCGAGCGCATGGACCAGTTCCATCAGCAGCGACAGGGTGTCGTCGTCGACGCGCTGCTTCGAGTAGTCCATCAGCCAGCCGTCGTGCGCGAGCGAATAGCGCGCGAAGCGCTCACTGTCCTGTTCGAAGAAATTCCGCAGGTGCACGCGCGACAGCTGGATCGCCTTGGACCTCAGGGCCGGCCATGCGGATGTCTGCATCAGCAGGTTCATGTGTTCCGCTTTCTTTCTTCTGTCGGTGAATGCGTCGGTTCAGCTTCGCCTGTACAGCATGAATCGCTCGTGCCGGTCGCCCGGTCGCCGACCTTCCCACACGATGGACCAGCTTGCGTCGAGCACGGGGCGCTGGCCGCCCCGTCCATGGTACGCAAGCAGGGTGTCACATTGTCGGCCGGCTTTGCTCACCGCATTGATGGGCTTCAGGCCCGCAAAATAATAGAACGCCGCCCGCTGGCTGTCCTGCAGCCCGCTGAACGCAATGCACCCTCCGTCTGCCGGCAACGCCCTTGCGATCTGGCCCGCGACGTCGCGATAACTGCGGCCGTAATCGATCCAGGGCAACCACAGGCTGCTCAGCAGGAACCATATCAGCAATACGCCGCATCCCCAGGTGACGGCCCCGCGTGTCGGCGTTCTGGGGGAGCGCCACAGCATCCACAACCAGGCCAGCGACACCAGGGTGGCAAGGATGAAGGGTCCCCACGACAGCGCCATGACGAAACCGGGCTCGAGCTTCGAAAACGTACGCGCGAAACGTTCCGGCCAGCCGGTCAGCATCGCAACCCAGCCCAGCCAGATGACGAAGCCGAGCAGGGAAAAGGTCATCACGCCGAACCAGTCCAGCGCGTTCGCCGCGCCACGGCGCAAGGCCGGCAGACCGGCGCTGCCGAGGACGACCAGCGGTGCCAGCAGCGGCAACGCGCGCTGGTTGCGCACGATGCCATCACCGCTGACCTGCACGAACAGCAGCACGAACAGCAGCAGCGGCAGCGAAAACACCGGCGACTGCCACTGATGCCTTCGCTTCCACAGCGCCCAGCCGGCCAGCGGCAAGGCCGGCCAGGCGAACCACGCGAGCACCTTGATCCAGTCGGCCGCATCGGCGGCGATCCGGGCGCCGTCCGGAATCAGACGGTCGAGATCGTGCTGCCAGACGCGGCTTGCATGAGCCGGGTCGAGCAGGAGTAACCAGCTGGCCGCGAGCAGCGCACCGATCACCATCGACAGGGGCAGCGCCACCATGCGTGACGGGGTGCCGGCGACGCTGCGCCACACCGGCAGCAGCGGCATGGCGGCCGCGACGATCAGGAGAATGGCGGCCAGCCACAGGCCGGTGCCCAGTCCGGCGATGGCCAGCGCGAGTACCAGTGCGGCACCGCCATGCCAGGGCTTGCGCGCCACCAGCGCCAGCGCCCACATGCCCAGACCGAGCGCTGCCAGCATGGTGGTGGCCGGTTGCGCGTCGTGCAGATGCACCACGACCCCGATGTTGGCGAGCGCCAGAAGCGGCGCGATGCGTGCCGCGGGCGGTCCGTACAGCTCGCGTGCGGCACCTGCGCTGCCCCAGACCCACAGTGCAGCGAAGAAAGCACTGGCCACGCGTGCGCTGTCGGCAAAGCTCGAGCCGAGCCAGCTGCCGATCTGGCCGGTGAGGGCGGCCACCCAGTGGAACAGCGGCGGGCTGTCCAGCCAGACCTGTCCGGCCAGACGCGGCAACAGCCAGTCGCCTTCGCGTGCGAAAGCGAGCGCGATGCCGATGTGCAGCGCGTCGTCGCCCTTCCAGGGGTCGCGGCCGAACAGCCCGGTGAACAGGTAGACCAGCACGACAGCCATGACGAAGGCCGTCTGCGGCGGATCACCGATCAGGAAATTTCGCGGAGTCTGGCGCAGCAACGGCGGGAGCGTCATCGGAACGATCAGTCAGGGTGGCGGGCGGATTTTAGGGGCAGTCGCGCCTGCAGTGTTCGCCGCGATGCGATGGGCGGTCGCTTGACGCCCTCGGGCGCACCGGTCGGGAGGCCGCCTCGAAAAAGCGCGACCGGAAAAGAAAAAAGGCAGCCAGCGGCTGCCTTTCAGCGTACGTGCAGCCTGCTCAGCTGCGCGGCACGTTGGCGTATTTCTGGCGGAAGCGCTCGACGCGTCCTGCGGTGTCGATGATCTTCTGCTTGCCGGTGTAGAACGGGTGGCACTGCGAGCACACTTCAACGTGCAGCGGCTTGCCGAGCGTCGAACGCGTTTCGAAGGTATTGCCACACGAGCAGGTGACGGCAACGGCAACGTAATTCGGGTGGATATCTTGTTTCATGCCTGTACTTTCACGGATGCAGTGCCACCGGTCGGCCGCAACTGCTGGACATCGAACCCCGGGTCGGCTGCGCCATGTTCGGCCCATGCAGACGGTGCCCGCGGAGGAAAAACCGGCATTATGGATGGGAATTCAATCCGGTTCAAGCGCCCCGGCGATGGGCGACCGATCGGCCGGCGCCTCGGGCGTGACGGTGACACACACCTCGATGGTGTGTTCGCCGCCGCCGAGGATGACGCCGCGCATCGGCGTGACGTCGCTGAAGTCACGTCCCCAGCCGACGGTGATGTGCTGATCGTCCGGCTGCACGCAGTTGGTCGGGTCGAAGTCGATCCAGCCGGTGCCCGGACAGAAAACCGACACCCAGGCGTGCGATGCGTCGGCGCCGATCAGGCGGGGCTTGCCGGGTGGCGGCAGGGTCAGCAGATAGCCGCTGACATAGCGCGCCGGCAGACCGAGTGCACGCAGACAGCCGATCATGAAGTGCGCGAAGTCCTGGCACACGCCGCGCCTTTCCTTCAACAGGGTTTCCAGCGGCGTGCTGACCGTCGTCGCCTCCGGATCGAACTCGAAGTCGCGGTGAATCCGTTGCATCAATGCGCTGGCCGCCTCGAACAGCGGCCGGCCCCGATGAAAATCCAGTCGTGCATAACGGCCGAGGACCGCCAGCGGTTCGATGTGCGGGCTGGCATACAGGAACTGGCAAGGTTCGAGCAGCGGTGCCGGACCGACCTGATGCAGGCGATCCCGCACATGTTCCCACGAAGGTGACGCCGGACTGTCGGCCGCTTCGCGACCGGTCACTTCGACCGTTGAATCGGCCACCACGACCAGTTCGTCGTGTGCCGCGCTGACCGTGAAACTGTCCACCAGATTGCCGAAGTAGTCCCGCCGGGCACGCCTCTCGGCGGGCACCGGATCGATGTCGACGGCGTGCTCGAGCGTGATCTGACGCGGCGTTTGGCGCGGCGTCAGATGCAGCATCTGGCGCGACAGCGACACCGGACGCGCATAGGCGTAGCGGGTTTCGTGCAGTACGTTGTAGCGGAGGCGCTTCATGATCAGCTGCTGCTGCCCGGCCACGGCGTCGCGGCGTGGCTGAAGAAGCGGCGCCCGAGCTGTTCCGACAGGGTGTAGGCCGCCGTACCCAGCGCTTCGAGCACCGCGAGCAGGCGTGGCGAGCCGGCGCGGAAGTCGGCGTCGGCACGCAGCGCGAGCATGTCGGCCACGGCATCCGACAGCGCCGCCGATTCGATGGTGCCGAAATGCGCGGCCAGGCGCGCCAGATAGTCGGTCAGCCCGAGCGCCTGATAGGCGATGGAACGCGGATTGGTTTCGTCGGCGACCAGCAGGTCGATGACCGGCAGCCACTGCGGCCGCGTCATGTAGCGCGAGCGATAGGTGATCGTGCTGTCGGCCAGTTCGAGCAACCAGTCGGGCGTGTCTCCACCATCGGCAAGCGCCTCGCGCAGCACCCGGCTCATGAACTGCAGACGTTCGATGCGCCGGCCGACCGACAGGAAGCGCCAGCCCTGGTCGCGCGTCATGCCGTCGAGTGCGAAGCCGGACAGGGTCATCATCGCCAGCACGCTGCGGTCCAGCCGCTCGAGCACTTCGCCCAGTTCGGTCGGTACGTCGTTCAGGTCGTCGGCCAGCCGGCTGATGATGCGCCAGTTGTCGATCGACAGCCGTTCGCGCAGGCTGAAGGCCACGTTCGACAGCTGGTGCAGACCGGATGCCAGCGATCCGGGCTGCGCGGCGTCGAGTGCCGCCGCGCGCAGCGCCGCCTCGAGATCGCCGATCGACGCGTCGTCGAGGTCTTTCGGGAGGATGCCCTTCTGCTGGCACAGGCGGGTCAGCGCATGGTCCGCGATGTCTCCGTGTTCGATGTGCTGTGCGATCAGCGCGCGCAGCAGGCGCGCCGTGTTGTCGCTGCGTTCGCAATAGCGGCCGAACCAGAACAGGTTTTCGACCACGCGGCTCGACAGCTTGGTGCCCGCCCGGACCAGTTCGGACGGACCGACCGACCTGCGCAGCAGGCTGAAGGTATTCACGGTACCGTGGGTCAGCACCCAGGTGTCCTTGCTCGAACCGCCGCGCTGCATCGCGATCACGCGGGCGTCGCGTTCCGAGGCGACGCGGGTCAGGCCGCCCGGCATCACGACGTAGCCGTCCGGCGAGGCGCAGGCAAACACGCGCAGGCCGACTGCGCGAGCCGCGAGCCGGCGCGGATGCTGGGTGTCCCACACCGGTGCCTGCGACAGCTGCACCAGTTCCTGCGCCACGTAATGGTGCGGTCGCGCGCGCATGCGGGCGATCAGTGCGGCGCGCTCGCGCCGGTCGAGATCCTGGCCGAACACCGACTGGATGCGCAGCTGCGGAAACGCCGGCTTGATCACCAGCTTGTCCAGCTTCTCGATCGCGTCTTCGAGCGCCGCCTCCTCGCCGCACCACCAGGTGGCGAGCGATGGCATGGCCAGTTCCTCGCCCAGCAGGCGTCGGCACAGACGGGGCAGGAAGCCGAGCAGGGCGCCCGATTCGAGCAGGTTCGAACCGAGCGAATTGGCGATCAGCACATTGCCCTGACGGGCCGCTTCGACCAGACCGGGTACGCCGATCGCCGATTCGCCATCCAGCTCCAGCGGGTCGCAGAAGTCGTCGTCGAGCCGGCGCAGGATCACGTGCACCCGACGCAGGCCGGACAGGTTCTTCAGCCAGACACAGCCGTCGCGCACCATCAGGTCGGAGCCTTCGACCAGCGGAAATCCCAGGTAGCGCGCCAGATAGGCGTGCTCGAAATAGGTTTCGTTGTAGGGCCCCGGGGTCAGCAGCACGATCAGCGGCGGGCCATCGCTCTGCGGCGCGTGCTGTGCCAGCGTGTCGCGCAGCGTGGCGAAGAAGCTGGCCAGGTGCTCGACGCGCAGGTCGCGGAACTGTTCCGAAAAGATGCGTGAAATGACCAGCCGGTTTTCCAGCGAATAGCCGGCGCCCGACGGCGCCTGAGTGCGGTCGTTCAGCACCCACCAGCGGCCATCCGGCGAGCGCGCCAGATCGGCGGCGTACAGGTGAAGGTGGATGTTGCCCGGCACCGCCATGCCGTGACACGGCCGCAGAAACCCGGAGTGGCCGTAGATCAGCGCCGGCGGCAGCAGGCCTTCCTCCAGCATCTGCTGCGGGCCGTACACGTCGAGCAGGATGCGGTTCAGCAGCTCGGCACGTTGCGCGATGGCGCCGGAAATCTGCTCCCACTCGTCCGGCGGGATGATCAGCGGCAGCGCATCCAGTTCCCACGGCCGCTCGACACCGCGCGGGTCGGCGTACACGTTGTAGGTGACACCGTTTTCGCGGATCTGCCGACGCATCGAGCTCAGCCGCTCCTGCATCTGTTCCGGCCGGGCGCGCACCAGTGTGTCGAACAGGCTGCGCCAGTGCGGCCGAAGAGCCCACGGTCCGGACAGCAGTTCGTCGTAGCGCGTGTCGGTTTGCGGGTAGTGGGCGAGCAGTTGGCGGGGCATGGGCGGAGCGATTGTGTGTGCGCGGCAGTCATCGCTCGCCGACGCACATTTCTGTTTCAATCGCACCCTAGCACAGAGCGCGCGCGTGCCGGCTCCGGCGGGCCCCTGCCGGGGTGGCCGCGTCGCCGTTCGCGTCACGTGCCAGCGCGCCGCAAACGTCGGCCACGATTCGAGGTCGATACGGGTGAGAAGCCGGATTTCACCGGAACGGGAGAGTGCAAAAGTGCGTGACATCGCAGTGGTGGGGGCCGGCATGGCCGGCTGCACGCTGGCCCGCAGACTGGTCGACGCCGGCCTGAACGTGCAGGTGTTCGACAAGGGACGTGCAGCGGGCGGCCGACTGGCAACGCGACGTGCCGACCGGTTTCAGTTCGACCATGGCGTGCAGTACATGACGGTGCGCGGCGAAGCCATGGCGGCGCAGCTCGCCGACTGGCGGCGCGCCGGTGTGGCGGCCGCCTGGGCGCCGGTCGGGCTCGATGCATCGCCGCGCTGGGTCGGCGTACCCGGCATGAATGCCATCGCGCCCCGCATGCTGTGGGGCGCCGAGCTGCATATGGAAACCGCGATCACCGGTTTCGGTCGCGATCACCTCGGCTGGTGGCTGGAAACAGCACAGGGCCGCTTGCCGGCCTGCTTCGATGCGGTGCTGGTGACGCTGCCCGCGCCGCAGGCGGCGGCGCTGTTCGGGCGCTGCACGGAGGTGGAGGTGGCCGCCTTTGCCGACGCAATGCCGCGCATCCGCTATGCGCCGTGCTGGGCCCTGATGCTGTCGTTCGACACACGACTCGATGCCGCCGACTGCCTGCGCCCGGCCGCCGGTGGGGTGCTCGGCTGGGCGGCCCGCGACAGCAGCAAACCCCAGCGCGACAGTGCGCACGACTGCTGGGTGATCCATGCCTCCCCTCAGTGGTCGCAAGAGCACCTCGAACTGAGCGCCGAGCAGGTGCAGCCGCTGCTGCTCGAAGCCTTCCTGTCAGCGGTCGGCGCGACGAGTGCGCCGTCGATGTGCCGTGCGCATCGCTGGCGTTTTGCGAGGGTGCTCGAGGCCTTGGGACGTGACTGCCTGTGGGACGCGCAGAGCAAGCTCGGCTATGCGTCGGACGGTTGCCTGGGCGAACGGGTCGAGGACGCCTTCAACAGCGCCCGTGCGCTGGCCGACCGGGTGTTGCAGGACGGCGCCGAAGCCTGAAGACGCATAAAGTGTCACATCCAAGCCCATGTGCTTAAAGAAAAAACAGGATGTCCAGATTCTGGACATCGAGCGAAATGTTTGCCTGACGCACTCTAAAGAGCGCTGACGTCCTCCCGTAAGTCCGCTTCGTATCCGGCAACACGGCCGGGTACCGGGACTTACAGGGAGACAAGAAATGAAGCTTTTCGAACGCAGGGCGGTTTCCGGTCAAAGGGGCGTAGACACCTTCCAGACTCGGGTCGCGGAACTTGAGTCCCGGCTTGCCGCAGTCGTCGGCACGCCGTCCTTCATCAGCGGTTACGTGGCCCCCGATGCCGACATCGAGCAAGTGGCGCGCAGCGTGCGCGCCCGCTTCCCGGATGTCGCGCTGACCTTGACCACGACGGCGGGCGAACTGTGCAGCGGCGGCGGATCCCTGTATTGCGACGCGACCGACGGGCGCGACCGCGTCGTGCTGCAGTGCTTCGATCGCAGCGTGATCGGCGTGGCCCGTGTGGTCGCCATTCCGTTGTCCAGCGAGGATCTGCGGCAGAGCGGCCGGGTGATGGACTATCGCGAGCGCATCGATCGGCTGGTGCGCAGCATCCAGGCCACGCAGGTCGATCTCGACATCGATCATCGCGACACCTTCGCCTACGTGCTGTTCGACGGCTTGTCGAATTCCGAATCCTTCTTCATGGAGGCGCTGTACGAGTCGGGGCGCTTCCCCTGCCTGTTCGTCGGCGGCTCGGCCGGCGGCAAGCTCGATTTCCGCGACACCTGGCTGCACGACGGTTCGCGCCGCTACAACAACCATGTGCTGGTCGCCTTCCTGAAGATGGCGCCACAAGTGCGTTTCGGCGTGTTCAAGAGCCAGAACTTCGAGCCGGCCGGCACAAGCTTCCAGATATTCAGTGCTTCGGTCGAACGCCGGCAGGTCAGTCTGGTGATCAACGGCGAAGGGCGCGTGGTGTCGCTGATCGAGGCGCTGTGCAGGACCTTCGGCTGCGACCGCAAACAGCTGTCCGCCAGGCTCGACAGTCACTCGTTCGCCATCCGGGTCAACAACCAACTGTACGTGCGCTCGGTGGCGCGGCTCGATGTCGACAACGACCGGGTCGACTTCTACTGCGACGTGGCGCCGGGCGAAGAACTGGTGCTGGTGCGGCGCACCCCCTTTGCCAGCACGACCGAACGCGACTACCGCGCCTTCATGGCGAACAAGCCGGGCGAACCGCTGGCCGGCATGTTCAATGACTGCGTGCTGCGCCGCCTCTACAACAGCGCCGAACTGGCGGGGCTGGAGCGGGTATTCGGTGGTGGCAACATCGCCGGCTTCTCGACCTTCGGCGAAATTCTCGGCCTGAACCTGAACCAGACGCTGACGGCCGTATTCTTCTTCCGCACGCAGCCAGCCGACACCTTCCGCGACGAGTACGTGGACAACTTCATTGCCCACCATGGCGAATTCAAGGCCTTCTTCCTGCGTCGGCACAATGCCAAGCTGGCGGGCATGTCGCGCGTGATGGTGCAGCAGATTTCCGACTACCGTTCGGGCAACTTCACCAGCCGGCTCGATCCGGCCAACGTCGATGCCAGCATGGTGCCGGTCGTGCGCGACCTCAACCAGCTGGGCGAAATCATGCTCGCCGCCGAACAGACGCGCGATGCGACGGCACGGCAGCTCGAAGCCTGCTCGACCGATCTGTACGCCTCGGTCGGCGACCTGACGACACGTCTGTCCGATCAGCAGGCGGTGCTCAGGCAGGCGGTGGATACCGTGGACACCCTGGCCAGCCGGGCTGGCGAAGTCGGGGGCAGCGCGCGCGACCTGTCGCAGGCCAGCGATCGCATCCAGCACGTGGTCGAAATGATCCAGCAGATCGCCGACCAGACCAACCTGCTGGCGCTCAATGCGGCGATCGAGGCGGCGCGCGCCGGCGAGGCCGGCCGCGGCTTCGCGGTGGTGGCCGACGAGGTGCGCATGCTGGCCGAGAAGTCGCGCAACAGCGCGGGCGAGATCGGCAAGGACATTTCCGCGCTGGCGATCGAGATCGTGCGGGTGGCGCAGATGTTCGAAAGCCAGTCGAAGGCGGTGTCGAGCCTGACCGGGGTACTGGAAACGATAGAGTCCTACAGCACCGGAACCGCGACCGTGGCCGGCCACGCGAGGAGTGTGGCCGATGTGCTGCAGGGTCTGACCGGGGCACAGGCGCCGATCCGCAGCTGACCGGCGTGCCGCAGCAAGCGCCCCGCGTGGTGCGGGGCGCTTGCCGGGAAACGAATGCTGGAACGGGCGGGGGCTGCAAGGGGCGCACCCGTTTCCGGGCGGCCGGAAGGGTTCAGTGCAGCGCCTGCTCCAGGTGTTTCACCAGGTCGCGCAATTCCTTCGACGTCGAATGGAGCCGGCTCGCGGCATCGCCGACCGACTGCACGCTGGCGGTGGTCTGTTCGACCGAACCCGAAATGCGCTCCATGCTGGATGCGACCTCATGCGAGGCGAGCGACTGCTGGCGCAGCATCTGCGTGATTTCCTCCGAGTAGTTGGCCGCTTCGCGGCTGGCGTCCCAGATGGCCTGCAGGCCGGTACTGCTGGCTTCGATGTCGCCGGTCGAACGTGCGACCTCACCGGCTGTCGCGCTCATCGTATCGACGGCCGAACTGGCCAGCTGGATGATGTCCGTCACGGCCAGCGCAATGTCCTTGGTACTGGTGCGCGTGCGTTCGGCCAGCTTGCGCACCTCGTCGGCGACCACCGCGAAGCCGCGGCCCTGTTCGCCGGCCCGTGCCGCCTCGATCGCCGCATTGAGCGCCAGCAGATTGGTCTGTTCGGCAATGTCATTGATCACCTGCGACATGGCGCTGATCTTCTCGACCGATGCATTCACTTCGGAAATGCGCGTCTGCGACTGGGTCACCACGCCGACGACGCGATGGCTGCTGGCAATGCCCGCTTCCATCGTCTGCATGGCATCGTGGGCGCTGGTTTCGGTACGCCGCACGGCTTCGAGGCTGCGGTCGGTATTGCTCGACACCTCGTTGATCGACACGCTCATTTCTTCCATCGCAGCGGCGACCTGCATGACGTTTTCGCCCTGGGCACCGGTCGAGGTGATGAGCACACGCATCGCGTTGTCGAGTTCCTGTGACCGTTCATCGACCTCGCGCGCGCTGACCAGCACGTCGGCGAACATCGCGCGCAGATGGATGCGTATCACTTCCATGCCGACGAACAGTTCGCGCAGCGGGCCTTTCGGTGCGTCGATCCGGGTCGCCAGCTTGCCTTCGTCGAGCGCAACGATGGTCGCATGCAGGCTGGTCAGCCTTGAAACAACGCCACTGCTCAGATACCAGGCGCCGCCCACTGCAATCAGTGCGGACAGACCGGCCATCACCATGCCCCACAGGCCGCCCAGCGCGGCACCGCCGATGGCCAGCAGGCTGCTGACGCCGGCGCTCAGCCAGATGCGGGCAGCGAGTCCGAGCTTTTCCTTGTGACGGGGAGTGGTCGGGAATTTCGCGCTCTTGTCGCGTACTGCGCGGTACAGCGCCTCGGCGCTGGCCACGTCCTCGCGCTTCGGAATGTTGCGCACCGACTGGTAGCCCACGGTGCGGCCATCCACCGTCATCGGCGTCACGAAGGCCTCTACCCAGTAGTGATCGCCGTTCTTGGCGCGGTTCTTCACGAGGCCGCGCCACGGCTGGCCGGCCTTGATCGTGTTCCACAGGTCTTCGAATGCTTCGGGGGGCATGTCCGGGTGGCGCACCACATTGTGGCTCTCGCCCACCAGCTCATCGCGCGTGAAACCGCTGATGGCGACGAACCATTCGTTTGCGTAGGTGATGCGACCCTTCAGATCGGTCTTGGTGACGATCGGCTTGCCGGGTTCAAGGAATACTTCTTTCTGGGTGACCGGCATGTTTATTTTCATGACATCTCTCATGAGTACGAGGCGTGGCTGTGCCGAAACGCCCGATCCCCACGGTCCGTGTCGCAGATCGGCAGTTGGCTGGCCTCTGCGTGACTTACGGCACGAACGAAATAATCTTCAGGAGATTTGCCCGAACCGATCGCTGTCTTGATCCGGATCAGTTTTCCAGCAAAAAACGTCGTGGATCGATTGCGGATGCGAGTTCATTCTCAACAGGTATCGGGTCACCACACAGTCGGGCCGCCAGGACTTCGGCACCCAGCGGCGACCACACCAGCCCGCGCGAACCCAGCCCGGTGAAGGCGTACAGACCGGGCTGTCCGGGCAGTTCGCCGATCAGCGGCATGCGGTCGGGGGTCGCGGTGCGGAAAGCGACCCGACCGGCGAGCTTGCGCAGGTCGGGCATCAGCACCGTGTCCGGCAGCAGCCGCTCGAGCCGGGCCAGATTGCCGGCATGGCTGTCGGTACGCACGCTGCAGTCTTCGTCGCCGACGTCGAAGCTGGCGCCCAGATTCAGGTCGCCGTCCGGCGTCGGGCACAGATAGCCGTCGCAGCACAGCGTGACATGCAGCTGCGGCAGCAGCGCGCGCGGCAGGCGGGTGACCTGGCCGCGGATGCGGATCAGCGGCAGCGCCAGCGGCGACAGCGCAGCCGCGTCCGACGCATTGGCCAGCACCACCGCCTCGGCGCTCACCCGCGTGCGATCACCGGTGCTCACCTGCCAGGCGTCGCCGTCGTGCGCGAGACCGATGGCCTCGCTCGAAAACAACCAGGTCACGGCGTCGCCGGCCCGTTCGAGATTGGCTTCGCACAGGCTCGGCGGATTGACCCAGGCGCCGCGCGGAAACCACCATCCGCCGCGCGGAACCGTATAGCCGACGCGTCGCGTCATTTCCCAGTCGGACAGGTGACGGACGAACGCGTCAGGCAGGGCGTGCGAGGCCCACAGCGCGTGCTGCATCTGTTCCTGATCGGCGTCCTGCGCGATCTGCATGACGCCGGTCGGCCCCCATTTCAGCGGGCGCCCCTCGCCGTCGAGCCGCCGCAGATGGCTGGAGGCATGCAGGAAGGCGGCGCGCGAAAAGCGCGCGGCGAAGCTGTCGTCGCGCGCCACCATCGGTCGCAGCACGCCGGCCGGATTGCCCGAGGCCTCCTGCGCCGGTACCGCGTGGCGCTCGATCAGCACCACTTCGATGCCGCGTGCTGCCAGCCGCTCGGCCAGCGCGCAGCCGGCCAGCCCGGCGCCGATCACCGCCACGCGCCGGGGCGTGCCGGCTTGCGGTCGATGGCGCTGTGCGGCCGCCTGCGCCTGCGGATGCAGCGCGCCGGTCAGCATGTCGCGCTTGGGCTTCAGTCCGAGCCGCTTTTCGGTGACGAAACTGTGATCGGCGAGCGCCCGACGCAGCGCCGCCGATACGGTCCAGGTCGCCAGCGTGACGTCGTCCGCGCTCAGACGCTTCAGGTGCCGGCAGATGCGCTCGGACCACATGTCCGGGTTGCGTGCAGGCGAAAAACCGTCGAGAAACAGCGCGTTGGCACGCAGCGTCAGTTGCGGCAGCAGTGCGTCGGCGTCGCCGAAGGCCAGCGTCAGCACGACGCGGCCGCCATCGAATTCGATGCGATGAACGCCCGCCACCGGCAGCGGCCAGCGTTCGACCAGCCGCTGTGCCATGTCGCTCATGTCCTGCGGCAGCGCACGCTGGTAGTAGGTCGCGAGGTCGTACTGGGCGACCGGATGCTTTTCGACCGACACGAAGTGCAGCCGGTCGCAGCGCGCCGGGTCGTCGCGCCAGGCGCGCCAGGTGGCGAGGAAGTTCAGGCCGAGGCCGAATCCGGTCTCCAGCACGACGAAGCGTTCGCGTCCGGCCCAGCGCCCGGGCAGGCCGTTGCCGCCCAGAAACACGAACTGCGCCTGGGCCAGCGGCCCTTCGCAGGAGTGATAGCGGTCGTCGAACAGCGACGAGCGCGGCGTGCCTTCGTCGTCGAAGGTCAGCGTGGCGGGCTGCAGGGGTTGAAGCGGGCGGGACATTCAGGACCTTTTTGCCGGATGCGGGTGCGGCACCTGTGATGAATGCAGACGCGCCGGAGTTCCGGTGGCGGCCGGTGGCTGCGGCCTCACCCCAACAGCCACGCCTCCCGAGGCAGATACGGCTACTCGCGGCGCATCTGCGGGAACAGGATGACGTCGCGGATATTGGACGAGTCGGTCAGCAGCATGACCAGGCGGTCGATGCCGATGCCGCAGCCGCCGGTCGGCGGCAGGCCGTGTTCGAGTGCGCGGATGTAGTCGGCGTCGAAAAACATCGCCTCCTCGTCGCCGGCGTCCTTGGCTTTCGCCTGGTCGAGAAAGCGTGCCGCCTGGTCTTCCGGGTCGTTCAGCTCGGAAAATCCGTTGGCGATTTCGCGCCCGACGATGAACAGTTCGAAGCGTTCGGTGATGTCCGGCTGGGTGTCGGAGCGGCGCGCCAGCGGGCTCACCTCCGCCGGGTAGTCGATGATGTAGGTCGGCTCCCACAGCTGCGCCTCGGCGCAGGCCTCGAACAGCTGCAGCTGCAGCGAACCGAGGCCGCCCGGCTTGACCGTTTCGCCGTGCGTGTTGATCGCCTTCTTCACGAAGGCTTCGTCGGCCAGATCGGCGTCGGAATACTGCGGGTTGTATTTCTGTATTGCCTGCACGATGGTCAGCCGGTGGAAAGGCTGGCCGAGATCGAGTTCGCGGCCCTGGTACATGAATTTCGTCGTGCCCAGCGCCTGTTCGGCGCAGTGGCGCAGCAGGTATTCGGTGAAATCCATCAGCTGCCGGTAGTCGGCATAGGCCTGATAGAACTCCATCATCGTGAATTCGGGGTTGTGGCGCGGGCTGATGCCTTCGTTGCGGAAGTTGCGGTTCACCTCGAACACCTTCTCGAAGCCACCGACCACCAGGCGCTTCAGGTACAGCTCGGGCGCGATGCGCAGGAACAGCTCCATGTCGAGCGCGTTGTGGTGGGTCTTGAACGGCTTGGCCGCCGCGCCGCCGGGGATGGGATGCATCATCGGCGTTTCGACTTCGAGAAAGCCCTGACGCGTCATTTCGGCGCGCAGCGAACTCATCAGGCGGCTGCGCGCGATGAAGGTGTTGCGCGAGGCGTCGTTGGTGATCAGGTCGAGATAGCGGAAGCGGTACTTCGTTTCCTGATCGGCCAGGCCGTGGAATTTCTCCGGCAGCGGGCGCAGCGCTTTCGACAGCAGGCGCACGCTGTCACACTTGATCGTCAGCTCACCCGTTCGGGTGCGGAACAGCACGCCGGAACAGCCGACGATGTCGCCCAGATCCCAGTGCTTGAACGCGCCATGCGCCGCTTCGCCCACGCCGTCATTCGTGATGTAGAGCTGGATGCGGCCCGACATGTCCTGCAGCGTCGCGAAACTGGCCTTGCCCATGACGCGCTTGAGCATCATGCGTCCGGCCAGCTGCACGTGTTCGGGCGTCGCCTCAAGGGCTTCACCGCTGGTCGAGGCGTGCTGCGCGGTCAGTTCGCCGGCGTAGTGCGTGCGGTTGAAGTCGTTCGGATAGGCCGCGCCGCCTTCGCGCCACTGGCGCAGTTTTTCGCGCCGCTCCGCGATGATGTGGTTTTCGTCGTCGGGCGGCAGTGCGGCGGAATCGGTCATGGCGGGCTCGGAGGGATGAAGCCTGCACGCAATTCGCGCGCAGGCCAAAACCGCGGATTTTCGCCGATTGCTGGCAGGCGGCACAAGTGCGGTCTTTGTCGGGCGGCCGGAGGACCCTTCGCCGGCGCAGATGGGCGGCGATCTGCGGGCACGGCGAGCGTTCTGCGGAAGCGGCCCCTGGTGGAGCGCCTGCGGCAGAGCGCCCGCCGCGGTACTCAGGCTCAGGCCGACGTTAGCTTCAGCCCGAGGATGCCGGCGACAATGAGTGCGACGCAGGCCAGACGCGCCGCATTGGCCGGATCGCCGAACAGCACGATGCCCAGGATGACGGTGCCGACTGCGCCGATGCCGGTCCACACCGCGTAGGCGGTGCCGACCGGCAGCGTGCGCATGGCCAGTCCGAGCAGCACCACGCTGATCAGCATGGCTGCCGCCGTTCCGACCGACGGCCATAGCTTGCTGAAACCGTCGGTGTATTTCAGACCGATCGCCCAGGCGACCTCGAACAGACCTGCGATGAACAGGATGACCCACGCCATGACGAATACTCCGGACATCCGGGGCCGTCCCCGGAAGAATGAAGGCGACCGGGTCGTCCCGGCGCCGTGTTGCATGGCGTGAATAATGGTTTCATTCAATGCGCGGGTCAAGCCTGATGGCGCCGCGCCCTGGTGCCTATATATATGCACCATGGCGTGCCGGACTCAGCGTCTGTCCAGCCAGACCGGCGCACCGGATTTGAACCGGCCTTCGAGCCGGGTCGGCGACACCCGGGTCAGTTGCAGCCGAAGGTCCTTGCACAGCGGCAAGGCCTGGCTCGCCTTGACCCACAGCGACAGTGCGCCATCAGGTTCGCCTTCGATGAGCACCGCAAAGGCGCGGTTGAAGCACGGATTCTGCCGGCCGGCGCTGCCCTTGGGCTTGCCGGTCCAGGTCGCGCCGCTCTCGGTCACGATGAACTCGGCTTCGCGCTCGATGCCTTCGTCGGTCTTGTAGTCGCCTGTCCAGCGGCCGATCAACGACGCATCGTCGGCGCTCGCGGGAGAGCAGAGCAGGGCGCCCAGCGTGGCGGCGAGCAGAAGGCGGGTCATGGTCGGAGTCCGGTGCGGGGTCGATGGGAGGCGACGACGGCTCGTGCGGCGCTCAGCCACGCACGAGCGCCTCGCTGAGCTGATGCACCGCCATCGCGTAGAAGCTCGATTTGTTGTAACGGGTGATCACGTAGAAATTCCTGAAGCCCAGCCAGTATTCGGTCGGCGCATCCGGCGTGATCAGATCGACCACGGCCGCCGGCTTGGCAATCAGTTCGCGGCCGAGCGGGCGGATGCCGCTGGCCAGCAGCCGGTCGGTATCGAGTACCGGCTCGATGCCGGATTCGATCAGCGGCGCAACCGTGCTGCTGTCGACCAGGATGCGCTGCACCACCGGTTCGCCCGGCTCCCAGCCGTGGTCCTTCAGATAGGCGGCGACGCTGCCGATGGCGTCGATCGGGCTGTCGATCAGGTCGACGCGGCCGTCGTTGTCGAAATCGACCGCATAACGGCGCCAGCTGCTGGGCAGGAATTGCGGGTAGCCAAGCGCGCCGGCGTAGGAGCCGCGATAGCTCGCCACGTCGCGGTTCTGGTCGCGCGCCAGCAGGAACAGCTCGCCCAGTTCGCGCCGGAACAGTTCCGCGCGCGGCGGATAGTCGAACGCCAGCGTGGCCAGGGCGCCGATGACCGGGAAGTTGCCGGTGTGGCGACCGTAGATCGTTTCGACGCCGATGATGGCGGTGACCACATGCGGCGGCACGCCGTACTGCTGTTCGGCGCGCGCCAGCGTCGCGGCATGTTCGGCCATGAAAGCGCGTCCTTCGCGGATGCGCAGCGGTTCCACGAAGCGGCCGCGGTAGCGCTGCCAGGAGCGCACGCCCGGTTTCGTCGGCGGGCGGATCAGTTCGATCACCCTGGGTTGCGGCTGCACCGGTTCGAACTGCGTCAGCAGCCAGCCTTCGTCGAAGCCGTGCGCGCCGGCCAGTTCTGCGCAGAAGGCGCGCACATCATCGCGGCCGGCAAAGCCGGCGGTGCCCGGGGTCTGCGCCGGCAAATGGCCGGAGGCAAACAGTGCGGTGCCGCCAAGGATGAAATCGCGGCGTGAAAAGGCGTCGAGTGTGAAACGTGAGGTCATCGGTGGGGCGGGGTGCGTTGGCGGCGCAGCGCGCGGGCGCAGGCCTTGAGTTCGCGGGCCGCAGCGGCGGGCGGAGCCGCGCCATAGCGGGCGTCGGCATAAAGTCTACACGCCTGGGCGAGTACCGGTACCAGATCGGGACGCAGCCGGCCGATACGTGCCGCGTAGTCGAGCGGCCCTTCCCACGCCTCGCGGCCCAGGCCGGCCGGGCGCAGCGCGCGGTCGACGGCGGCCCAGGCACGCGCCAGCGCATCGACCGACACGCTGCGGCGCATCGCCCACAGCGTCAGCGCGAGGGCGAACAGCGCGCACAGCGACGCGAGCCAGATCGTCATCAGCCGCCAGTCAGGCTGTGCCATGCCGAGCCGGCTCAGCAGCTCGCGCTGCTTCTGCTGGTCATACGACAGCACCCACTGGTTCCAGGAATTGTTGGCGGCCTCCCACTGGTGGCGCAGCGCGCGCAGCCAGCCCAGATCGACGCGTGCGACGAAGGGCACCGGTTCGCCGGCCGGCAGATCGGCCAGACCGCGTTCGATGCGCGACGGCAGGATGGCCGCGGTCGGATCGACGCGCCGCCAGCCTTCGCCCTCGAGCCAGACCTCGGCCCACGCGTGGGCGTCGGACTGGCGCACCACGACATAGTCGTCGACCTCGTTGCGCTCGCCGCCCTGATAGCCGGTCACGACGCGTGCCGGCAGTCCGGCGGCGCGCATCAGGAACACGAAGGCACCGGCGTAGTGCTCGCAGAAACCGCGCCGGGTGTCGAACAGGAAGGCGTCGATGCCGTCTTCGCCGAGCAGCGGCGGCGTCAGCGTGTAGACGAAGGCTTCGCGCCGGAACAGCCGCAGGCCGGCCGCCACCGTGTCGGCTGGCGACGCGGCGCGCAGCGTCTGCGCCAGTTGCCGGGCGCGCGGATTGCCGTCGGGCGGCAGCTGGCGGGCCGCGTCGAGGTGGGCGCTCCACTCCTCGATGCCGGGTCGCGCGCCCAGCACCGATTCGAAGCGGTCGCGCCGCCGGGTGCGCACCCCGTCGCGCGCGGACAGCTGCCAGTCATCGCTCACCCGCACGCCGGCCGGCAGGGTGCTGACGGTTTCGAGCGCGAACAGCCAATTGCGGTTGTGCGGCTCCAGCGTGACTTCATAGCCCAGCGCACGGCCGGGTACCGGGTGCGGCACGCGGTCGCCGATGCGCCGCGCGCTGTCGCCCTGTCGCCAGGTGCGGCCGTCGAAGGTGCTCAGCACCGGTCCGCGCCAGTACAGATCGCGCGCCGGCGGTGCATCGCCTTCGAAGCGCACGCGGAAGGCGATGGCGCCGGACAGGCTCAGCTGCGAAATCGAGCCGGGCGACATGGAGTCGGACAGGCCCGAGGTGCCGCTCCAGGCGTCGAGCGGCAAGCCCCAAAGCGGGCCCGGCACGCGCGGGAACAGCACGAACAGCACCAGCATGAAAGGCAGTGCCTGCGCCATCAACCATGCGGCGTGGCGCATCAGGGCGCGCGGCGAGGCCGGCGGGCCGGTCAGTGCGATCAGCGCCGCGGTGATGACGGTCATCGACACGCCGAGCGCAGCCGCCATGGCCGGTGTCTGCGAATACAGGAAAGCGGTCAGCAGCATGAAGTAGCCGAGCAGCACGACGGTGTGGCCGTCGCGCGTGCTGCGCAATTCGTGCAGCTTGAGCACCAGCATCAGCGTCAGCAGCGCCACGCCCGGTTCGCGGCCGAACAGGCGGCCGAAGGTCAGCGACACGCCGGCGCAGCAGGCGACCACCACCAGCAGCTTGACCAGACCGCTGGCGCCCGGCCAGCCGAGCTTCCACTGCGCCAGCCGCCAGGTGAACAGCAGGGCAGCGACCGCGATCAGCCAGCCGGGCAGGTGCGCGCCGTGCGGCACCAGTGCGCAGGCGGCGACCGCCATCAGCCAGGCGATGCGCGACTGATCGAGCGGTTCGGCGGCCACCCTGGCGATGGTCGTGCGGCGCCACCTCATGCCGGCAGCCCGTGCAGTGCCAGCGCGCGCAGCACGCGCGCGCGGTGCGCCGGTCCGCCGGATGGCGCGATGCGCGTGCCCGGCAGCGCCAGCCCGTAATGCAGGCCGGCGGCGTCCGCGTCGATCACCCAGCCGGTCAGCCGCGACAGCTGCTGTTCGAGCGATAGCGTGGCGGGCAGCCGGGCGAGGTCCAGCCACAGGTCGCCGCCGTCGCTGCCTTCGAACTGTTTGGTCAGCAGCGGTGCATCCGGTGTACGCGCCGATGTTTTCCAGGCGACATGGCGCGGCGAATCGGCGGCGCGGTGGTCGCGCAGGCTGGCAAATTCCTCGCTGCCTTCGCCACGCGGGCGCACCCCCGCTTCACCGGCCGCCGTGGCCGGCAGCGGCGGGCGGCCGCTTTCCGGCTGCGGCAGCACCAGACAACGCTGGGCCGGCTTCGCGTACGACCAGGCGCGGATCAGGCCGAGCGGGTAGCGGGTATCCAGCGTGACGCGCGCCGGCGACAGCCAGCCGCGCCGCGTCGCCGGTACGCGCAGCATGACCGCCCGACTCTGCTTCGGCGCCAGATCGATCGTGACCGGATCGGCGCCGGGCATCGCCAGCTGCAGCGCCGGCCGCGCTCGGCTGGCGTCGTTGTCCAGCCACAGCGGGAAGCTCGCGTGCTGACCGGCGAACACCGGCTCCGGCACGGTTTCGCGCAGCTTCAGCGCATACAGGTTGCGAAAGGCGTGCAGCAGCGCGACCTGGCCCAGGCCGGCCAGCATGAACACCAGTGCGAAGCCCAGGCTGAGCGTGTAGTTGATGGCGGTGAGCAGCATGGCGAGCAGCGCGCAGCCAAAGGCCAGACCCGGCCCGGTCGGCAGCACGAAGATGCGGCGCCGGTCCAGGGTCAGCGGCAGCGCGGGCGAGCCGCCCAGTGTGGCCAGCCAGCGGCGGATCGCTTCCCGCATCAGACCGGCAGCGCGACCGCCTGCAGCAGATGGCGGGCGGCTTCTTCGTGGCTGGCCGGCTGTTCGAGCATCGGCAGGCGATGCAGCGCGACCGCCGGCAGCACCGCCTGTACGTCTTCCGGCAGCACATGGCTGCGTGCAGCGAGCAGCGCGCGGGCGCGTGCCGCAGCCAGCAGCGCCAGCCCGGCGCGCGGACTCAGGCCGAGCCGGTAGGCGCCACCGGTGCGCGTGTAGGCGATCAGCGCCTGCACGTAATCGATCAGCGCGTCGCTGACATGAATGCCTTCCGCCTGCGTGCGCCAGGCGCTCAGCGTCGCGGCGTCGGCCACCGGTGCCAGATCGGCCAGCAGGCTGCGCCGGTCGCGGCCGGTCAGCAGTGCGCGTTCGGCCGCCGGGTCGGGATAGCCCATCGTGATGCGCATCATGAATCGGTCGAGCTGCGATTCGGGCAGCGGATAGGTGCCGATCTGGCTGGCCGGGTTCTGCGTGGCGATGACGAAGAAGGGTTCGGGCAGCGGGCGCGTTTCGCCTTCGACACTGACCTGGTGTTCTTCCATCGCCTCGAGCAGTGCGCTCTGCGTGCGCGGTGTGGCGCGATTCACCTCGTCTGCGAGCAGCACCTGGGTGAACACCGGACCGGGGTGGAAGCGGAAGGCGCCGGTTTCGCGTTCGAACACCGACACGCCAAGAATATCCGCCGGCAGCAGGTCGCTGGTGAATTGCACGCGGCGGAAATCCAGCCCGAGCAGGCGCGCCATCACGTGGGCGAGGGTCGTCTTGCCGGTGCCGGGTACATCCTCGATCAGCAGGTGACCGCCGGCGATCAGGCAGGTCAGCGCCAGCTCGAGCCGGCTGCGCTTGCCGAGAATGAGGGTGGACGCGGCATCGACGACGGCTCGGGGATCGGACATGGCTTGAGGTGGGTTAAGGTGTGGCGGGATAATGCAGTGCACGATTCAATTCACGCGATGTGACACGGCACGCAGAGGCACGGTTGCATCACATGCTGCAAAAATGGAGGAGGCGCGGTGACCACCGCATACATTACACATCCCGAGTGCGCGCTGCATGACATGGGTTCGCACCATCCCGAATGCCCGGACCGCCTGTGCGCGATACAGGACCGCCTGATCGCCAGCGGTCTCGACATGTGCCTGGCCCACCACGACGCGCCGCTGGCCGGCGTCGAGGCGCTCGAGCGCGCGCATTCTGCAGCCCATGTGCGGCAGGTGTTCGAGCAGGCCCCGGCCAGCGGCATCGTGCATCTCGACCCGGACACCGCCATGTGCCCCGGTACGCTGCGCGCCGCGCTGCGTGCCGCTGGCGCCGGCATCCATGCCACCGATCTGGTGCTGTCGGGCCAGGCCAGCAATGCCTTCTGCGCCGTGCGCCCGCCCGGACACCATGCCGAATTCGGGCGCGCGATGGGTTTCTGCTTCTTCAACAACATCGCCGTCGCCGCCCGTCATGCGCTCGAGGTGCACGGGCTGGAGCGGGTCGCCATCATCGATTTCGACGTGCATCACGGCAACGGCACCGAAAACATCGTGGCCGGCGACGAGCGCATGCTGATGGTGAGCATCTTCCAGCACCCGTTCTACCCCTACTCGGGCGACAAACCGCTGGCCGACAATCTGTGCAACGTGCCGCTGCCGGCCGGCACCCGCGGCGAGGCTTTCCGCGAGGCGGTCAGCACCCGCTGGCTGCCGCGGCTGCAGGAGTTCGCCCCGCAGATGCTGTTCATTTCGGCCGGCTTCGATGCGCACTACGAGGACGACATGGCCTCGCTCGGTCTTGTCGAGGCGGATTACGCATGGGTGACCACGCAACTGCTCAAGTTCGCGCAGGTGCACTGCCAGGGCCGCATCGTGTCGATGCTCGAAGGCGGCTATGCGCTGTCCGCGCTCGGTCGCAGCGTGACGGAGCACGTGAGGGCGCTGGCGGAGCTCGGGTGAATGCAGAAGCAAGAGTCAAGATGCAAGATGAAAGTCGCGCCGTCCTTGCATCTTGAATCTTGAAACTTGAATCTGCCTTGTTACAGACTGACGCACCGTGCGTGTTGGGCTTGCCGGCGGCCTCCGGTAGAATGCCGTGTTTCCTGCCGAAGCTGCTTCACTCATGATTACCGGATCGCTCGTCGCCATCGTCACGCCCATGCTTGAAGATGGCAGCCTGGACTACCCGCGGTTGCGCGGCCTGATCGATTTCCATATTGCAGAAGGCACCGACGGCATCGTGATCGTCGGCACCAGTGGCGAATCGCCGACCGTGGATGTCGACGAACACTGCGAACTGATCCGTGTCACGGTCGAACAGGCTGCCGGCCGCATTCCGGTGATCGCAGGTACCGGTGCCAATTCGACCGCCGAGGCGATCGAACTTGCGCAGCGCGCGAAGGCCGTGGGCGTGGATGCCTGCCTGACCGTCGTGCCCTACTACAACAAGCCGACGCAGGAAGGCTTGTACCGCCACTTCCGCGCCCAGGCCGAAGCGGTCGACGTGCCGTTCATCCTGTACAACGTGCCCGGTCGCACCGTGGCCGATCTGGCGAACGACACCACGCTGCGGCTGGCCGAAATCCCGAACATCGTCGGCATCAAGGACGCGACCGGCAACCTCGACCGCGGCGTCGAACTGATCAACCGCGCGCCGAAGGGCTTTGCGCTGTACAGCGGCGACGATGCCTCGACCTGCGCCTTCATCCTGATGGGCGGTCACGGCTGCATTTCGGTCACCGCCAACGTGGCGCCGCGCCTGATGCACGAAATGAACGCTGCAGCCCTGGCGGCTGACGCCGTCAAGGCGCGCGCACTCAACGCAAAGCTCACCGGTCTGCATCGCCAGCTGTTCTGCGAAGCCAACCCGATCCCGGTGAAGTGGGCCGTCCACCAACTGGGTCTGATCGGCCCGTCGCTTCGCCTGCCGCTGACCGAACTGGCACCGCAATTCCACCCGCAGGTTCGCGCCGCGATGCAGCAGGCCGGCGTGCTGAACTGAGGCTTTACCGATGATTCCCATGAAGTCCGGTGCGTTGCGCACCCTGCTGGTTCTCGTGCTGGCCGCGTTCGCGGCGTCGTGCTCGATGATCAGCGAATACACCGAATCGACCAAGGTCGATTACAAGGCCGCTGCCAAGAAGCGCGGTCCGCGGCTCGACCTGCCGCCCGACCTCACGCTGCCGGCTTCGAGTGATCGCTACGCGGTGCCCGATTCGGCGGGCCGTGACGTCGCCACGCTGTCCGCCTACAACGCAGACCGTGCAGGGCCGGCTGCCCAGGCGCAGCCGCAGGGCGGCGCCGTGCTGCCGCAGGTCGACAAGATGCGCATCGAGCGCTCGGGCAATCAGCGCTGGCTGGTCGTCGCAGGAAGCCCTGAACAGATGTGGCCGCAGGTGAAGGAGTTCTGGCAGGAGACCGGTTTCCTGATCGACATCGAACAGCCCGAAGCCGGTGTCATGGAGACGGACTGGAACGAAAACCGCGCCAAGCTTCCAAACGACATCATCCGGAACACCATTGGCAAGGTGTTCGACAACCTGTATTCGACGCCGGAACGCGACAAGTACCGCACCCGTCTCGAACCGGGTGCCGAGCCGGGCACCACCGAAATCTACGTCAGCCATCGCGGCGTGATGGAGGTGTACATCAACGAGCGCGGCGACAGCACCGTGTGGCAACCGCGTCCGGCCGACCCCGAGCTGGAAGCCGAAATGCTGCGTCGGCTGATGGTGCGTCTGGGCGCCGACACGGAGCGGGCCAAAACGCTGGTCGCGGCCCCGCCGGTGGCCGAGCGCGCGCAACTGGTGACGGCGGACAAGGGCGGCACGCTGCAGATCTACGAAGGTTTTGATCGCGCCTGGCGCCGGGTCGGCCTCGCACTCGATCGTGTCGGCTTCACCGTCGAGGACCGTGACCGTTCGCAAGGCGTATATTTCGTGCGCTACGTCGATCCGGAAGTCGATGCCACGGCCGGCGAGAAGAAGGGGGGCGTGCTGTCCAAGCTGCTGTTCTTCATGCCGGACGACAAGCCGGATCCGAAGGCCGGCCAGAACCAGTACCGCATCCACATCAAGGGTGAAGGCAAGCAGAGCAATGTCCAGGTGCTGACGCCGGAAGGCGGCGTGGACGACAGCAAGACCGCCAAGCGCATCCTGTCGCTGCTGCACGAACAGCTCAAGTAGGCGGCGGGCCCCGGACCGCCCCTGTGGAAGCGGCGGCGGTTTTGTGGAGCGGCGATCCACGGCTGGCCCTGCATGGCCAGCCGGCTCTGCGGGCGGCGAGCAGTGCTCGCCGAAACCCCCGCGCCGCCCTCGGGCTCAGCCCGCCATCTGCGTGCTTTCATGCGGCAGATCAAGCTGCGCAGCGACGCCAGCCAGGCTGACCACCTCGCCGATCACCACGATGGCGGGGCTGCCGAGACCGGCGGCCGAAACTTCCCTCGCCAGTGTCGCGACGGTCGCCAGCACGCTGCGCTGATCGCCGCGGGTGCCGTTCTGGATGGCGCAGGCGGGCGTGCCGGTCGGCAGCCCGCCATCGATCAGCGCCCGCGTGATGCCGTCCAGCGTGCGCATGCCCATATAGATCACCAGCGTGGTGCCGCAGCGTGCCAGCGCCGGCCAATCCGGTTCGCGTCCGGGCTGGCCGTCGGCCCGTGCGTGGCCGGTCACGAAGCTGACGCCGCAGGCGAGGTCGCGATGCGTCACCGGGACGCCGAGTGACGCGGGCACCGCGATGCCTGACGACAGGCCGCTGACCACTTCGCAGGCGATGCCGGCGCGCGCCATGGCCTGCATCTCCTCGCCGCCGCGCCCGAACACGAAAGGGTCGCCGCCCTTGACCCGGCCGACCGTCAGCCCGGCCCGCGCGCAGCGCCGCATCAAACGTTCGATGAAGGCCTGCGGCGTGCTGCGGCAACCGCCACGCTTGCCGACACGCACGACGCGCGCATCCGGCCGCGCGTGTGAGAGCACTGCCGGATCGACCAGGTCATCGACCAGCAGCACGTCGCACAGGCCCAGTACGCGTACGGCCTTCAGCGTCAGCAACTCCGGGTCGCCCGGACCGGCGCCGATCAGATAGACCTTGCCGGTCACGCGAGAGAAACTGTCAGGGTGTGTGTTCATGGCCCGATACAAGCAAACGCGGGGCCATGTCGGTCGGGGCAGACTCGGCCGTGTGCAGCCTGCGCGTCGGCGCGTGCAGGGCGGGCGGATGCACCGCCGCTGTGCGTGCAGTGCTACATTCCGGGGCGGAAAAAGAGGCGTACGCATGCAATCCGACGACGACATCGAGAAAGGTGGGCGATCTGCAGGCCGACCGCGCGGAGACGCGAAGGAGCGGATTTTCGACGCGGCGGAGAAGCTGTTCACCGAGCAGGGGTATGCCGCGACGTCCATGCGCATGATTGCGCAGGCCGCCAGCGTGCCGCTGGCGTCCATCAATTATCACTTCAAGTCCAAGCGCGACCTGATGGAAGCCATCTATCGGCGCGTGCTCGGTGCCGACGGCCGGCGCTCGGACTATCTTGACAAACTGGAGCGCGAAGCGGGCGGCACGCCACTGACCGTGCTGCAGATCGTGCAGACCTTCATCGAATCCATCCTGCGCCTGTCGCGCAAGGACACGGTGTCGGGTGCGGTGTTCAAGCAACTGATCGGCCGCGCCTATTTCGAGCCCGGCGATGACTGCATTCCGGCCGAGTACGTGCAGATCATGGACCGCTACCGCGTCGCGCTGCAGCGCGCGTTGCCCGAATTGCCGGAAGACGAGGTGGTCAGGCGCATGTACTTCTTCGTCGGCATCGTGGCCTATGTGATGGCCGGCCGCGACGTGATGCAACTGCTGGGTCACTGTGCGCCCGCCAGTCCGAAAGACCCGGAATCGCTGCTGCGTTCGCTGTTGCCCTTCATCGTCGGCGGCATGCAGGCGCCTGCATCGGTGGCCTGATTCCAGCGAATCACGAACGGACAACCGGGCTGCAGCGCCGCCCCGGCCAATCAGTACGAGGTGGTCCGCCGGTCGGCCGCCTGACCGGCACGGGTTCGTTGATCAGCCCGTCGCCCTCGACCTGCGCGTCAACGCATGGGCAACCGGCCGCCGGTGACCGGGGCGGGGACCGGTTCCCGCTGTCTGATCGACAACCGCCCGTTCGTCGTGTCCTGAATGAAAATTTTTTTCATTCAGGATTTTAGACATACAAGAATGTATGTTTATAATTCCCGCCATAACAGGGCCGTTGCTTGCATGGCCCGATACTTTCGCGCGGCATGGCCGCGTCAGCTTCCGGGATGGATCATGAATAAAGCGATGGATTCCTTTCAGCGCACGGGCTGGCTGTCCGTGATGGTGCTTGCGCTCGCGCTGGCAGGCTGCGGCAAGGAAGACGGCAAGCCGGCCAACGGCGGCATGCCGCCGCCGGCCGTCAAGGTTATCGAAGTGGCGCCGCGCGAAGTGCCGATCCGTTTCGAGTATGTCGGCCAGGTCGCCGGCTCGCGCGAAATCGAGGTGCGGGCGCGCGTCACCGGCATCGTCGAGAAGCGTCTTTACGAAGAAGGTCAGCGCATCAAGGAAGGGCAGGTGATGTACCGGCTCGACGCCGCGCCTTATCGCGCCCGGGTCGCCGCTGCCGAAGCGCAGCTCGATCAGGCGAAGGCGCAGCTTGCGCAGGCCGATCGCGAGTACGCGCGCATCAAGCCGCTGGCCGATGCGGAAGCGGCCAGTCGCAGGGAATCGGACGACGCGCTGTCGCAGCGCGATCTGGCGCGCGCTGCGGTGAAGTCGGCCGAAGCGCAGCTGCAGACCGCGCGCATCGATCTGGGCTATACCGATGTGCGGGCCCCGCTGGGCGGTCTGGCCGGCCGTGCGCTGAAGGTCGAAGGCAGCCTGGCGGTCGCCGGCTCCGACAGCCTGATGACCACGCTCGCCCAGGTCGATCCGGCGTATGTCAATTTCGGCGTCGGCGAAGCGGAATACCTGCGCACCCGCGATGAGATCGCGCGCGGCCTGCTGCGGCTCGACAACACCGGCTTCGTCGTGAAGATCCGTACCTCCGACGGCGCGGAATTCCCGCGTACCGGGCGGCTCGGCTTCGAGGATTACAAGGCCGACACCAGCACCGGTGCCTTTGCGCTGCGGGCCACCTTCGAAAACCGTGACGGCAAGCTGTCTCCCGGGCAGTTCGTGCGCGTCGCGCTGTCCGGCGCCACGCGCCCGGACGCGCTGGCCGTGCCCCAGCGTGCGGTGCTCGACAGCCCGAACGGCAAGTTTGTCTATGTGATCGCTGAAGCCGACGGCAAGCTGCTGGCGCAGCCGCGGCCGGTCAAGCTCGGCGAATGGGCGCAGCTCGACGGTGCGCTGGAAAACGCCTGGGTGATCCGCGAAGGTCTGCAGCCGGGCGAGCGCATCATCGTCGACGGCATGGCGCGCATCTTCGTGCCGGGCTCGCCGGTGCAGATCGACAACGGTCAGGCGCCCGCAGCAGCCCCTGCCGCACCGCAATAAGGAGCGCGCACATGTTTTCGCGCTTCTTCATCGACCGGCCGATCTTCGCCTTCGTCATTTCCATCCTGCTGGTGCTGGCCGGTCTGGCGGCCATGCGGGCGCTGCCGATCGCGCAGTATCCGGAGATCGCGCCGCCGGTGGTCACCGTGCGCGCCATCTACCCGGGCGCGTCGGCCGAAACCATCGCGCAGACGGTTGCCGCGCCGCTGGAAAACGTCATCACCGGCGTGGAAGGCATGATGTACATGCAGTCCACCTCGACCTCGAATGGCGTGGTGGAAATCCAGGTCACCTTCGAAATCGGCGCCGACCCGGACAAGGCGGCGGTGAACGTGAACAACCGGGTCAAGCAGGCCGACGCCCGGCTGCCGGAAGAGGTGCGCCGGCAGGGCGTGACAGTGGAGAAGGGCTCGTCCGCCTTCCTGCTGGTGCTGGCGTTCTACTCGCCCGAGGGCCAGTACGACGACCTGTACACGTCCAACTACGTGACGCTGAATGTGCTGGACAACATCAAGAAGATCCCCGGCACGACCAATGTGCAGATTTTCGGCGCCAAGGACTACGCGATGCGCATCTGGGTGCGCCCGGACCGCATGACCCAGCTCGGCGTCACGGTGACCGAAGTTGCCGCCGCGCTGCGCGACCAGAACGCCCAGTTCGCGGCCGGCAAGATCGGTCAGTCGCCGACCGGCGGCGGCCAGGACATGGTGTACACGATTACCACCAAGGGCCGGCTGTCCACGGTCGAGGAATTCGAGAACATCATCCTGCGCTCGAACGCCGATGGCTCGAAGCTGCGCCTGCGCGACGTCGCGCGGATCGAACTCGGTTCGAAGGACAACGATTTCAACGGCACCTACAACGGTCATGCGGCCGTGCTGATGGGCGTGTTCCTGCAGCCGGGTGCCAACGCGCTCGACGTGGCCAAGGTAACCAAGGCAGCCATCGCCGACATGGCCGAGCGCTTCCCGCAGGGCATGACCTACGCCATTCCGTACGACACGACGCGCTTCGTCGAGGTGTCGATCACCGAAGTGGTGAAGACGCTGGGCGAGGCGATGATACTGGTGTTCGTCGTGGTGTTCGTGTTCCTGCAGAACTGGCGCGCCACGCTGATTCCGCTGCTGGCGGTGCCGGTGTCGCTGCTCGGCACCTTCGCCGGTCTGCATCTGCTCGGTTATTCGATCAACACGCTGACGCTGTTCGGCATGGTGCTGGCCATCGGCATCGTGGTGGACGACGCCATCGTGGTGCTGGAGAACGTCGAACGCATCATGCACGAGCAGCAGATGGTGGCGCGCGACGCGGCCATCCAGGCGATGCAGGAAGTGACCGGGCCTGTGGTGGCCATCGTGCTGGTGCTGACCGCGGTGTTCGTGCCGATCGCCTTCCTCGGCGGCCTGACCGGCGAGCTGTACCGGCAGTTCGCGGTGACCATTTCGATTGCCGTCGTGCTGTCCGGCATCGTCGCGCTGACCATGACGCCGGCGCTGTGCGTGGCGCTGCTGAAGAACGAACACAAGAACCAGGCACGCATCTTCCTGTGGTTCAACGACTGGTTCACCCGGGTGACGCACCGCTACACCGGCGCCGTCACGTGGATGATCAAGCGCTCGGCGGTCGGCGTGCTGCTGTTCGCCGGCATGGTCGTCATCACCATCGGCCTGTGGGCCAGGACGCCCGGTTCGCTGGTGCCGGACGAAGACCAGGGCTATTTCATCGTCGCCGTCTTCCTGCCCGATGGCGCCACGCTGGAGCGCACCGACAAGGTGGTGTCCGAGGTGATGAAGGCCATCCAGTCGAACGACGCGAACGAACACGTGATGGCGTTTTCCGGCATGGACTTCATCGGCGGCGGCTTCAAGAACAGCGCGGCGACCATCTTCGTCAGTCAGAAGCACTGGAACGAACGCAGGATGAGCACGCAGCAGCTGGTCGGCGAGGTGTTCGCCAAGACCGGCGGCATCAAGGAGGCGCTGGTGCTGGCCTTCAATCCGCCGGCCATCTTCGGTCTGGGCAATACCGGGGGATTCGAGTTCTATCTGCAGAACCGCGGCGACGGCGGCACCAAAAGACTGGTCGAGAACATGAATGCGCTGATCGGCTCGTCGTACCAGACGCCGGTGCTGGCCGGCGGACTGCAGACGCTGTGGCGGCCGAATGCGCCGCAGCTCTATGTCGATGTCGACCGCGAGCGCGCCAAGGCGCTGGGCATTCCGCTGACCGAAGCGTTCAACACGCTGGCCGGCACGCTGGGCACCTTCTACGTGAACGACTTCAACAAGTTCGGCCGCGTGTGGCAGGTGCTGATGTCGGCAGAGAGCCAGTATCGTCGTTCGCCGGAAGACATCGGCCGGCTTTACGTGAAGAACGCTGCCGGCGACATGGTGCCGGTGTCGGCCTTTGCCAGGGTCGAGTACGGCTCGGGCCCCGACACGGTGGACCGTTACAACAATCTGCCGGCGGTGAAGCTGATGGGGCAGGCGGCACCCGGCTATTCGTCCGGCCAGGCGATCGCCGAGGTCGAACGGCTGGCGCGTTCGCTGCCGGGCGACACCAGCTTCGAATGGACCGGCGCCGCCTTCCAGGAAAAGCGCGTGTCCAGTGCGGCGTCGATCGCGCTCATCATGGCCGCGGTCATGGTGTTCCTCATCCTGGCCGCGCTGTACGAGAAGTGGTCGCTGCCGTTCTCCGTGCTGCTGGCGATGCCGTTCGGCATCTTCGGCGCGCTGACCGCGGTGTGGCTGCGCGACATGACGAACGACGTGTATTTCCAGATCGGTCTGGTGACGCTGCTCGGCCTGTCGGCCAAGAACGCCATCCTGATCGTCGAGTACGCGGTGCTCAAGCACCAGGAAGGCTATGCCGTGGCCGCGGCAGCGATCGAGGCGGCGCGCCTGCGCCTGCGTCCCATCATCATGACCTCGCTCGCCTTCATCCTCGGCGTGCTGCCGCTGGCCATTTCGACCGGTGCCGGCGCGGGAGCGCGGGTATCGGTCGGCACCGGCGTCATCGGCGGCATGCTCGCGGCCACCTTCCTCGCGATCTTCTTCGTGCCGCTGTTCTACAAGCTCATCGTCGACCGCCGGCTGGCCACGCCGCCGGAAGAAGTCGAAGCCCCGAAGCCGGAGAACCCCTATGCGCCTCATTGATCCCGCACGTCGCGGCGCGCTGGGCGCGCTGCTTGCGGCGAGCTTGCTGTCCGCCTGCTCGCTGATGCCCAAGCCGGCGCCCGAACTGGACCTGCCGGCCGTCAGCGCGACGACGCCGGTCGAGCTCGACCGCTGGTGGGAAAGCTTCCGCGACCCGGTGCTCGACGGTCTGATCGCAGAGGCGCTGGTGCGCAACGACGACATGGTGATTGCCGCCCAGCGTGTGCAGGCCTCGCAGGCCACGCTCGATCTGGTGCGCATCAACCGCCTGCCCGACGCGAACCTGTCGCTGTCCGGTTCGCGCCAGCAGTTCCGCAACGAGCGGCCGATCCCGAATCGGCCGCGCCAGTACAACACGGTCATCGGCGGTTTCAACGCCTCGTACGAACTCGACCTGTTCGGGCGCCTGTCCGGTCAGCGCGACGTCGCGCGCCAGCAGCTCGCCTCCAGCCGCTACGCGCTGGAAGCGCTGCGCGCGTCGATCAGTGCCCAGGTGGCGCGCGCCTACTTCAACCTGCGCGCGCTCGATGCCGACGAGGCGCTGCTGACGCAGACGCTGAACACGCGCGAATCCGCGCTGTCGCTGCGCGACAGGCAGTTCGCCGGTGGCGCGATCAGCCGCTATGACCTGGAACTGGCGCGCTCCGAACGGGCCGGCGTGGCCGCGTCGCTGGCCAGCACGCGCAGCGCGCGCGAACAGGCGGAAACGGCGCTGTCGGTGTTGCTCGGCCGCTCGCCGCGCGAACTGGTCGAAAAGATGCCGGATCGCGGGCTTGCGCTGTCCACACTCGCCGTGCAGCCGGAGATTCCGTCCGGCCTGACGTCCGATCTGCTGGTGCGACGCGCCGACGTGCGCGCCGCAGAAGCCAATCTCGCCGCTGCCAGCCTGAGTGTCGAAGTGGCGCGCACGCAGTGGATGCCGACCATTTCGCTGACCGCCGCACTGGGTGGCGAAAGCGCCACGCTGGGCAATCTGCTGTCGGCGTCCGCCCGTACCTGGAGCGTCGGCGCCGCGATTGCGCAGCCGCTGGTCGGCCTGATCAGCACGCGTGCGCTGGTTGCACAGACGGAAGCCGAACGCGCGCAGATCGCGCAGACCTATCAGCAGGCGGCCCGTCAGGCCTATGCCGATGCGCTCGGCGCGCTGTCCGCTGCGCGGGGCGCGCGCGAAGCGATGGAAGAGACGGTGAAACTGGCCGACGCCACGCGTGGCGCGCGCGATCTGGCCGAACTGTCATTCAACGCCGGCAACGCCAGCCGCATCGTGCTGCTCGATGCCGAACGCGAGCGGCTGTCGGCCGAACGTCAGCTGATCGCCAGCCGTCTCGACCGGGTCACTGCGCTGGTCAATACCTATCAGGCCCTCGGGGGCGGCTGGAGCGGCCGCATCGAAACCGGCGGCCCGGCCGAAACACTGGAGAACACGCCGACCGCAGCGCGCTGAAAGCGCGCCCGCTGTAGGAGCGGCGGCCTCGCCGCGATCAGTGCCGCGACCATCGTTTTGCAGAGTGCGCATCGCGGCGAGGCTGCCGCTCCCACAGGAACAGCTCCCGCAGGAACAGCGCCGGTCACGCCTTCTGCAATACCCGCTCGGGCGCGCCGACCGTCGCATCGACGGCCGCCAGAAATTCCTGTCCCCAGCGATGCACATCGTTGTACTGCACGATGGCCAGCAGTTCGCGCAGGCGTGACTCGGCTTCGGCGCGGTGCATGTTCAGCGCGTAGTAGCACTTCTCGCGCAGGTCGTTGATGTCGTGCGGATTGGTCAGCACGGCGCCGTGCAGTTCGGCGGCGGCGCCGGCGAATTCGGACAGCACCAGCACGCCGCCACCCTGCATCAGGCCCTGCACCGCGACGAATTCCTTGGCGACCAGATTGAGGCCATCACGCAGCGGCGTGATCCACATGACATCGGCCACTGCGTAATAGGCGATCAGTTCCTCGAACGGAATGGCGCGGAAGAAGAACTGCACCGGCGTCCAGCCCACCCTCGAATAGCGGCCGTTGATGCGTCCGACCGCCTGCTCGATCTGTGTCTGCAGGGCGCGGTAGATGGTCATTTCGCTCGCCGCCGGCACGCACACGGTGATCAGCGTGACCTTCTGGCGCATTTCCGGATAGCGCTCCAGCAACTGTTCGAAGGCGAGCAGCTTTTCCAGCGTGCCCTTCGTGTAGTCGAGCCGCTCGACCGACAGGATGGCCCGGCGGCCGTCGAGTTCATGGCGCAGGCTGTCCATGCGCCGGGCGGTTGCCGGGTCAGCCAGCAGGCGACCGACACGCTGCACGTCCAGCCCGACCGGATGGGCGCCGATGCCGATCCGGCGACCATGCACCTCGATTGCGGTCGTCATCTCGTCCAGCCCGACTGCACAGCCATAGGTCAGGAAGCGCGGTGCGCAGTTGCGCGACTCGAGCACCTTCAGCGGCGCCACGCCGCGCGCCACATCGACGAAATTTTCGGCCTGGCGCGGAATGTGGAAGCCGATGTAGTCGCATTGCAGCAGGCTGCCGACGATGTCGCGCCGCCAGGGCATGACGTTGAACACGTCGGCCGACGGAAAGTAGGTGTGGTGGAAGAAGGCAATCTTCAGGTCAGGCCGCATTTCGCGCAGCGCCGCCGGCACCATCCACAGGTTGTAGTCGTGCAGCCACACCGTGGCACCCGGTGCTGCCTCGGCTGCGCTGCGTTCGGCGAACAGCCGGTTCACCTTCAGGAACACCTGCCAGTGGTCCTCGCGGAACTGCGCACGCTCCCAGAAGGTGTGCAGCGTCGGCCAGAAGGCTTCCTTCGAAAAGCGCTTGTAGAAGATGTCGACGTCGTGCTTGTCCAGCGCGACGCGGGCGCAGGTCAGATTGGGGTAGCGCTGGCGATCGACCGTCGTGTGCACCTCGAAATCGGTCGATTCGGCATTGAGTGTGGACCACGCCACCCACGAGCCCTGCCGGCCTTCGGCGAAGAAGCTCAGCAGCGTCGGAATGATGCCGTTGGGCGAACTCGGGCGGCGCTGCTTCACGACGCCGTCCTCGACGTACTCTTCGTACGGCAGCCGGTGATAGACGATGACCAGTTCGGCATCGCCGCCGCCCGTGACCGGGCTGACCGGATCGAAGCGCAGCATGCGGAAGCTGCGCAGTGCATCGATGATGCCGCCGCAGCCGATGCGCGACGCGTGCAGGATGCGCGAGCGGTCCATGGTCGCCGCCAGCAGCGCCGGTTCCGACTCGCCGACGCATACGCCGCGGAAACCCTGTTCGAACATCGACAGGTCGTTCAGCGTGTCGCCGGCCACCAGTACATGTTCGGGGTCGATGCCCAGATGGCGCACCAGCTTGCGCAGCGTGCTGCCCTTGTTCACGCCGGGCGGCAGGATGTCGAGATAGCGGTCGGCCGAGTACAGCACGTCGCAGCCCAGCGCCGCCGCGGCAGCGTGGATGTCGCCGGTCACCGCGTCGCCGTCGCAGAAATAGGAACAGCGCCGCTGCTGCGGGACTTCCTGTCGCTGCAGCCGTTCGAAGCCGGTCAGCGCCTCGGTCACCGCGAGTTCGCCCGGCCATACGACGTCGATCGCCGACTGCAGCGGCTGCACCGCCTGCCGTGTGGCGCCATCGACGACGGTCGCGCCGACGTCGGCGATGATGTAGTGCGGTACCGGTATCGTCGGGTCGGACAGGATGGGCAGTACGGCTTCGAGGCCGCGCCCGGTCACGAACACGAGCGTCACTTCGGGGTCGGCGGCAATGCGCTGGTACAGGCGCAGGCGCGCTTCGGGGTCGCCGGCGAGGAAGGTGCCGTCCAGATCGGTGGCGAGGAGCATGGTGAAGTCCTTTCAGGGCAGGTTGCGGGTTCGGGTCAGCGGATCTCCGGGCTGGTTCGGGTGGAAGGAAGGTCGTTCGGATGTGCGCCTTCGACCATGTCGAAGGCGGTCGAGGCGGTGCGCACCATCGGCTGGAAGCGCGTCTGACGGGCAACGTCCGGCGTGAGCCTGCGGATCAGCGAAGAGGCCGCGATCGCCAGCACCCCCTGGGTGGCGGCAAACCACAGCGTCAGCGCGGCATGGCCGGCCAGCGACATGGCGAAGCCGGCGATGAGCGGACCGGCGGCGGCACCGGCGCCGTGGATCAGCAGCAGGCTGCTGCTGCCTGAAAGCACTTCGTGCGGCTGCAGCCGGTCGATCATGCGGGCGACCGCCATCGGGTAGAGCGCGAACGCGAAGCCGCCGTAGATGAATCCGGCCAGGCTGATCGCCAGCGTGCCGTGGCGGGCGGCTGCCATCAGTCCGAGGGCACACAGTGTCGCGCCGAACGCCACGAAGGCGATCGCACGGCCGCGGTCGATGCGGTCGGACAGCAGACCGATCGGCCACTGGAACAGCGCACCGCCAAGAATGGTGGCCGTCATGAAGGCCGCGATGCCCTGATGCCCGATGCCGTGGCCGTCGGCCCACACCGCGCCCAGACCCCAGAAGGCACCCATGGCGAGGCCCGATGCGAATGCGGCGGCCAGCGCGATCGGCGCCTTGGCGTACAGGCTTTTCAGGTCGACCGACGCACTGTGGTCGAGCACCGGCTGGTGCAGCCTTGTCGCAGCGACCGGCATCACGGCCGCCGACACCAGCAGCGCGGCCAGACCGAACAGCACATGGCCGCTGGCCGGTCCCAGATGCAGCAACTGCTGCGACAGCGCCAGTGCGCCCAGATTGACGCCCATGTAGACCGAAAACACGCGGGCGCGCTGCGCCGGCGCCGCCTGGCTGTTCAGCCAGCTTTCGACAATCGTGTAGAGCCCGACCATGGAAATTCCGGTCAGCAGCCTCACCAGCGCCCACACCCAGGGCACGACCAGCAGTTCGTGCAGCAGTACGGCGCAGGCGACCGCCGATGTGAAGAAGGCAAACGCGCGCACGTGCCCGACCCGGCGGATCACGCGCGGCGCGACATGGGTGCCGACCAGGAAGCCGGCGAAGAACATCGACCCGAGCAGTCCCATGAAGGGGCTGCCGAAACCTTCCGCGCCGCCGCGTACGGCAAGCAGCGTGGTCAGCAGGCCGCTGCCCAGCAACAGCAGGGCAACGCCGGACAGAAGTGCCGCGAGTGGCAGCAGATGGACAAGCAAGGCTTCGCCCTCCCGAAAGATGGAGTGGAAGCGACCTGACGCAGGGTGTGAAACCGGACAGCGGGACGGGGGTGTCCCGCGGAAAAACGCAGGGCCGCGCGGTGGAACTGCTGGCTGAGCCTGTCAATAACCCACACAGTTTACCAGACGCAATTTCGTCGCCAGCGGAACCCCGTGTGCCGGGCGTCGCTCAACACCGCGTCGCGGCCGCTGCGTCCGGCCCGGTCGAGCGACGCGCTGACGACCGCACACTGCCGTTCACAGTCCATTCACAAGTCCGCCCGGCGCGCCGCGACGTGATTAACATGCGCAGCCGACAATGGTCGTCGTGACGCGTGCGGGTGATATCCCTGCGCGCGCTGACCGCCATGCCACCGATTTCACTTCGACCGATCTCCCATGACGACAACGCCCTCCGTTTCACGCAAGCCACGCTGGCCCTGGATACTGATGTTGCTGGTGCTGGCCGGTCTGACGGCCGGCTGGTTTCTGGCGCGTGAGCGCACCGGCACGCCGGCCGAGGGTGGAGGGCCGCCGGGCGCCCGGCCGGCCGGTGCGGCGTCCGGCGCACCCGGCGCCGCAGGCCGTCGCTTCGGTGGCGAATCACGGGTCGGTACCGCGCTGGCCCGGTTGGCCGACCTGCCGGTGACGGTCAGTGCGCTCGGTACGGTGACGCCGATCGAAAGTGTCGTGGTGCGCAGCCGCGTCGAAGGTGAACTGCGCTCGCTGCATTTCACCGAAGGCCAGCGGGTGAAGAAGGGAGACCTGCTGGCGCAGATCGATCCGCGCGCCTTCGAAGTCGAACTGGCGCAGACGCAGGCGGCGAAACTGCGCAACCAGGCCTTGCTGACCAATGCACGCGAAGACCTGAACCGCTACGAAACGCTGCTGAAGCAGGATTCGATCGCGACCCAGCAGGTGACGAACCAGCAGGCGCTGGTGCGCGAGTACGAAGCCGCCATCAAGGCAGACGAGGCAAGCATCGCGGCGGCACAGCTGTCGCTGAGCTACGCGCGCATCACGGCGCCGATCAGCGGGCGTGTGGGTCTGCGCCAGGCGACACCGGGCAACATCGTTCGCGCGTCGGATACCGAAGGCCTGCTGACCATCACGCAGGAAGCGCCGATTTCGGTCGTGTTTTCGCTGCCTGCGCCGGAACTGCCGGCGGTGCGTGCGGCCATCACGCAGCGCGGCGGTCTGGCGGTGGAAGCGTGGGACCGCGAAAACCGCAGCGTGCTGACCACCGGTACCCTGCGCATCCTGGACAACCAGATCGATGTTGCCACCGGCACCGTCAAGGCCAAGGCGATGTTCGAGAACCGCGACGATGTCCTGTTTCCGAACCAGTTCGTCAACGTGCGGGTGCGCGTCGACACCGTGTCCGGTGCCGTCGTGGTGCCGGTCACCGCGATACAGCGCAGCGCCAGCGGCACCTTCGTGTATGTCGTCGGTGACGAGCTGACCGTGGCGATGCGGCCGGTGAAGACCGGCACGCTGGCAGGCGAACTGCAGCAGGTGACGGAAGGCGTGCAGCCCGGCGAGCGCGTCGTGACCGATGGTGTGGACCGCCTGCGCGAAGGCGACAAGGTGAAGATCGATGATGCGCCGGCCGCGGGTGCCCGTGCCGGCAAGCCGGACGGGGCGTCGCCCGGGCGTCGCGACGCGGCGCCGGCGCGCTGACCGGCCACGTCCATGAACCCGTCCAGACTGTTCATCCTGCGTCCGGTGGCGACGTCGCTGCTGATGATCGCGCTGCTGGTGACCGGCTTCATCGCCTACCGGCTGCTGCCGGTGTCGGCGCTGCCGCAGGTCGACTACCCGACGATGCAGGTGGTCACCTTCTACCCGGGTGCCAGCCCGGAACTGACCACTTCGCTGATCACCTCGCCACTGGAACGCCAGTTCGGCCAGATGCCCGGGCTGGTGCAGATGAATTCGGTCAGTTCGGCCGGCGCCTCGGTGGTCACGCTGCGCTTCGGTCTGAACATTTCGCTCGATACCGCGCAGCAGGAGGTGCAGGCGGCGATCAATGCCGCGGCGACGCTGCTGCCGCAGGAACTGCCGGCACCGCCGGTCTACAGCAAGGTCAATCCGGCCGATGCGCCGGTGATGACGCTGGCCATCAGTTCCAGTGCGCTGCCGCTGCATCTGCTCGAAGAAGCCGTCAGCACGCGCCTGGCGCAGAAGATTTCGCAGCAGTCGGGCGTCGGGCTGGTCAGCGTTTCCGGCGGCCAGCGGCGTGCCGTGCGCGTACGGGTCAACCCGTCGGCGGTGGCGTCCTACGGGCTCAGCCTCGAACAGCTGCGCGCAGCCGTCGTCAGCACCAGTTCCAGCCAGGCCAAGGGCAGTTTCGACGGACCGACCCGCGCGACGACGCTGGATGCCAACGACCAGCTGCGGTCGGCGGCCGAATACCGGAAAAGTGTGATCGCGTGGAAGAACGGCGCGCCGATCCGGCTCGAGGACGTCGCCGAGGTGGTCGATGGACCGGAAAACCGGCTGCTGGCCGCCTGGGCCAACCAGACGCCGTCGCTCATCCTGAACATCCAGCGCCAGCCGGGTGCCAACGTGATCGACGTGGTCTCGCGCATCCAGGCGCTGCTGCCCGAGCTGCAGGCCTCGCTGCCCGACGCGGTCGATGTCGCGGTGCTGACCGATCGCACCGAATCGATCCGTACGTCGGTGCGCGACGTGCAGATCGAACTGGTGATGGCGGTCGCGCTCGTCGTGCTGGTCATCTTCCTGTTCCTGCGCAATGTACGCGCCACCCTCATCCCGGCGGTGGCGGTGCCGCTGTCGCTCATCGGCACCTTCGCCGTCATGTACATGGCCGGCTTTTCGGTGAACAACCTGACGCTGATGGCGCTGACCATCGCCGCCGGCTTTGTCGTCGATGACGCCATCGTGATGACCGAAAACATCGCGCGCCACCTCGAACAGGGCAAGACACCGATGCAGGCGGCGCTCGACGGCGCGAAGGAAATCGGCTTCACCATCATTTCGCTGACCGTGTCGCTGGTGGCGGTGCTGATTCCGCTGCTGTTCATGCAGGACGTGGTCGGCCGGCTGTTCCGCGAATTCGCGCTCACGCTGACCATCGCCATCCTGCTGTCGGCCGTGGTGTCACTGACGCTGACGCCGATGATGGCGGCGCGCCTGCTGAAAGCGGAGCCGGAACACAAAGCCGAAGAGGGCTGGTATGCCCGCCTGCTGGCCGGCTATTCGCGCACGCTGCGCTGGGTGCTCGATCACCAGCCGCTGACGCTGGTCGTCACGGTCGCCACCTTCGTGCTGACCGCGTTGCTCTACCTCGCCGTGCCCAAGGGCTTCTTCCCGGTGCAGGACACCGGACTGATCCAGGGTATTTCGGAAGCCGAACCGACCGTGTCGTTCTCGGCGATGAGCGCGCGCCAGCAGGCGCTGGCCGAGGTGCTGCTGCGCGACCCGGATGTGGAGAACATCAGTTCCTTCATCGGCGTCGATGGTCAGAACCCGACGCTGAACACCGGCCGCATGCAGATCCGTCTGAAAGCGCTGGCTGACCGCGACGCACGCGCGCCCGAGATCGCTCGCCGGCTGGAGGATCTGGCGCGCGAGGTGCCCGGCATCACGCTGCATCTGCAGCCGGTGCAGGACTTGACGATCGAGGACCGGGTCAGTCGCGCGCAGTATCCGTTCGTCGTGCAGGCCACCCACCAGGACGACCTGCTCGAGTGGGTACCGAAGCTGGTTGCGGCGCTGCAGCAGTCGGACAAGCTGTCTGCCGTCACGACCGATCTGACGACCGGCGGCCTGCAGGCCTATGTGAACATCGACCGCGCCGCTGCCGCCCGGGTCGGCGTGACGGTGGCCGACATCGATGCTGCGCTGTACAACGCCTTCGGCCAGCGCCTCATTTCGACCATCTTCACGCAGTCGAGCCAGTACCGCGTAGTGCTCGAAGCGCAGCCGCAGTTCCAGCAGGGCCCGGAGGCGATATCGCAGATCCACGTGATGTCCGCCACCGGCGAGCAGATTCCGCTGGGCAGCCTGGTGCGCATCGAAGAGCGGCCGGCCCGCCTGTCGATCGGCCGGCAGGGGCAATTTCCGGCGGCCACGGTGTCGTTCAACCTGCCTGACGGCGTGTCGCTCGGCGAAGCGGTCGACGCCATCGACGCCACGCGCCGCGTGCTCGCCATGCCGGCCACGCTCACCGTGACGTACGAGGGTTCGGCCGAAGCCTTCCGCGCCTCGCTGAGCGACACGCTGTGGCTCATCCTCGCCGCGGTGGCCACCATGTACATCGTGCTCGGCGTGCTGTACGAAAGCTTCATCCACCCGCTGACCATCCTGAGCACGCTGCCGTCGGCCGCGATCGGCGCGCTGCTGGCGCTGCTCGGCACCGGTCACGCGCTCGACATGATTGCGGTGATCGGCATCATCCTGCTGATCGGCATCGTCAAGAAGAACGCGATCATGATGATCGACTTCGCGCTCGACGCCGAACGCACGCAGGGCATGGCACCGCGCGACGCCATCTATCAGGCCTGCCTGCTGCGCCTGCGCCCGATCCTGATGACCACGATGGCGGCACTGCTCGGTGCGCTGCCGCTGATGCTGGGCGGCGGCATGGGATCCGAGCTGCGCCACCCGCTGGGTCTGACGATGGTCGGCGGCCTGCTCGTGAGCCAGGTGCTGACGCTGTACACCACGCCGGTCATCTATCTTGCGTTCGGTCGGCTGTTCGCGGCGCGCGGGTCAGCAGCGCAGGAGCATCGGGCGTGAGCGGCTGGGCCTGGTCGGTCTACCGACCGGTGGCGACCACGCTGCTGACGGCGGCCATCGCGCTGTCCGGCGCGCTGGCGTTCGTGCTGTTGCCGGTGGCCGCACTCCCGCAGGTCGACTTCCCGACCATTTCGGTCACTGCCGCGCTGCCCGGCGCCAGCCCGGAAGTGATGGCGGCGACCGTGGCCACGCCGCTGGAACGCACGATGGGGCGCATTGCCGGCGTCACCGAAATGACGTCGAGCAGTTCGCAGGGCAATACCCGGGTGACGCTGCAGTTCGAGCTGGACCGTGACGTCGAGGGCGCGGCGCGAGACGTGCAGGCGGCGATCAATGCCGCGCGCGCCAGCCTGCCGACCAGCCTGCCGTCCAATCCGAGCTACCGCAAGGTCAATCCGGCCGACGCGCCGATCATGATTCTTGCGATCACGTCCGACTCGGTCCCGATTCCGCGCCTGTACGACATCGCTTCGACCGTCCTGGCGCAGAAGATGGCGCAGATTCCGGGTATCGGCGAAGTGACCGTGGGCGGCGGTGCGCCACCGGCGGTGCGCGTGCAGGTGAATCCTGATGCGCTGCATCAGAATGGCCTGACGCTGGAGGACGTGCGTGCGCGCATCAACGAAAGCAATGTCTATCGTCCCAAGGGATTCGTCGAGTCGGGCGACCGCTACTGGCAGATCGACGCCAACGACCAGATGCGCCGCGCGGCCGACTATGTGCCGCTGATCCTGCGCCACACCTCGGGCGCCACGCTGCGCCTGGGCGATGTCGCGACGGTGACCGAATCGGTGCAGGACGTGCGAAACCTGGGTCTGACCAATGGCAAGCCGACGGTGCTGCTGGTGGTGACCAAGCGCCCCGGCAGCAATGTGATCGAAACCGTCGATCGGGTGCATGCGCTGCTGCCGGAGCTGGCGGCCAGCCTGCCCGCCTCGGCCCGTCTCGAAATCGTGTCGGACAGTTCGACCACGATACGCAGCGCCCTGCACGAGGTGGAGATCGCGCTGGCGATCGCCGTCGGCATGGTCATCTTCGTGGTGTTCCTGTTCCTGCGCAACGCCCGTGCGACGCTGATACCCGCCATCGTCGTGCCGGTGTCGCTGGCCGGCAGTCTGGCAGTGATGTACCTGCTGGGCTTCAGCCTGAACAACCTGTCACTGATGGCGCTGACCATCGCCACCGGCTTCGTGGTGGACGATGCAGTGGTGGTGATCGAGAACATTGCGCGTCACATCGAACGCGGCATGAAGCCCTTCGAAGCGGCGGTGAAGGGCGTGCGCGAGGTCGGCTTCACGGTGGTGGCGATCAGCCTGTCGCTGGTGGCGGTGTTCATCCCCATCCTGCTGATGGGCGGCATCGTCGGCCGGCTGTTCCGCGAATTCGCACTGACGCTGTCGGTGGCCGTGCTGGTGTCCATGGTGGTGTCGCTGACCGCGGCCCCGATGCTGGCGGCGCGCCTGCTGCGCCACCAGCCGGTCGAGCAGGAAGCCCGCTGGCAGCGCGCACTGGCGCGCGTGTTCGACGACATCCAGCTTGCCTATGCGCACAGCCTCGACTGGGCACTGCGCCACACGCGCATCGTCATGCTGATCTTTGCCGGCGCCATCGCGCTCAACCTCTGGCTGTTCGTCATCGTGCCCAAGGGCTTCTTCCCGAATCAGGACACCGGCCGTCAGTTCGGCAGCCTGCGCGGTGACCAGACGACCTCCTTCCAGGTCATGACGAAGAAGATGGAACAGGCGGTCGAGGTTGTGCGCGCCGATCCGGCAGTGGCCAATGTCAGCGCCTTCACCGGCGGCGGACGTGGCGGCGGTGCGAACAACGCCAGCTTCTTCGTCATTCTGAAGCCCTTGTCGGAGCGCAAGGCGACGGCCGATCAGGTGATCGGCCGGCTGCGCGGCAAACTCGGGCGAATCGAGGGGGTGTCGCTGTTTCTTGTGGCGGCGCAGGACCTGCGCATCGGTGGCCTGCGTTCATCGTCGCAATACCAGTTCACGCTGACCGCCGACAGCCTGCGCGTGCTGCGCGAATGGGAGCCGAAAGTACGCTTCGCGATGCGCGACCTGCCGCAGCTGGTCGATGTGTCGACCGACCAGGAAGACCGCGCCTCGCAAACCCTGCTGGTCTATGACCGCGACACGCTGGCGCGGCTGGGCATCACGCCGGGCGGTGTGAACCAGATCCTCAACGACGCCTTTGCGCAGCGCCAGATCAGCACGCTGTACGAGCCGCTGAATCAGTACAAGGTGGTGCTGGAAGTCGATCCTGCGCGCGCGCAGGACATTTCCGCGCTCGATGCGGTACGCGTCGCCGGCGCCGACGGCCAGCTGGTGCCGCTGGACAGTTTCGCGCGGGTGACGCAGGGCACCATGCCGCTGTCGATTTCCCATCTGGGCGGCAAGGTGTCGACCACCATCTCCTTCGGCACCGCCGAAGGCGTGACGCTGGCGCAGGCGATGGAACAGATTCAGGGCGCGATGCGCGACATCGGTGTGCCGGCCAGCGTCAATGCCGGTTTCCAGGGATCGGCGCGCGCCTTCCAGCAGTCGCTGTCGAACCAGCCGCTGCTGGTGCTGGGCGCCATCATCGCGGTCTACCTGGTGCTCGGCATCCTGTACGAAAGCCTGATTCATCCGCTGACCATTCTGAGCACGCTGCCGTCGGCCGGCATCGGCGCCATCCTCGCGCTGATGGCATTCAACATCGAATTCGGTCTGATCGCCATCATCGGCCTGCTGCTGCTGATCGGCGTCGTCATGAAGAACGCCATCATGATGATCGACTTCGCGCTCGACGCCGAACGCAACCGCGGCTGCTCTCCGCACGAGGCGATCCGCGAGGCCTGCCTGATGCGGCTGCGGCCGATCCTGATGACCACGCTGGCGGCCATGGTCGGTGCGCTGCCGCTGGCCATCGGCTTCGGCGAAGGCTCGGAACTGCGCCAGCCGCTGGGCATTGCGGTGGTCGGCGGTCTGGTGGTCAGCCAGTTGCTGACGCTCTACACGACGCCGGTTACCTATCTCTATCTTGAACGTTTCAGCCGCTACAGCCGCCGGTGGTTTGCCGGCCGCGGCCGCACGGTGACGCCATGAACACGTTGCTCCTCCGTCCTTCTCCCGTCGCATGCGCAGTCCTGCTGGCGTTGTTTGCCACAGGCTGCACTTCGGTCGGTCCCGATCACCCGCGACCGGCCTTCGACATGCCGTCCGAATTCCGTGCCGCCGAAGGCTGGAAGCCGGCCGAGCCGGCTGACCACCTGCCGCGCGGTGAATGGTGGCGCGCCTACGGCGATCCCGTGCTCGATGACCTGATCGTGCGTCTGGATGCGGCCAACCCGGACCTGCAGTCCGCGCTCGGCAGTTTCCGTCAGGCGCGCGCGGCCGCACAGCTGGCGCGTGCCGGCTACACGCCTGAGATCGGGCTGTCGGCGGCGGCCCGGCGCAGCCGCGGTGCGGCGATCGAAGGCCGCTCGGCGAACCAGTCCAACACCACCCAGCTCGGCCTGGATGCCAGCTGGGAGGCCGATCTGTGGGGGCGCATCGGACGCGAGGTCGAGGCGGCCGGTGCCGAACTCGACGGCAGCGTCGGCGATCTGGCGTCGGTGCGGCTGAGCCTGCACGCCGAACTGGTGCAGAACTACTTCCAGCTGCGCGCCACCGACCATCAGCGCGATCTGTACCGGCGCACCGTCGCGTCCTTCGAGCGCGCGCTCGAACTGGCACGCAACCGCGTCGCAGCGGGCGTATCGACGCGCGGTGACGAGGTGCAGGCGCTGGCGCAGCTGCGCGCTGCCCAGGCGCAGGCGGTCGACCTCGATCTGACGCGTACGCAGTTGCAGAACGCCATTGCGGTGCTGATCGGTGCGCCGCCCTCCGCCTTCGCGCTGGAATCGGCCGACTGGCCGGCTGCACCTCCGGCCACGCCGGTCGGTCTGCCGTCGACGCTGCTCGAGCGGCGCCCCGACGTTGCAGCGGCCGAACGACGCGTGGCCGCCGCCAACGCGCGTATCGGCGTGGCGCAGGCGGCCTGGTTCCCGTCGCTGACGCTGAATGCCTCGACCGGCTATGCCGGCAACCAGTTCGCGCAGTGGTTTTCGGCGTCCAACCTGGTGTGGTCGTTCGGCCTGAGCGTGGCGCAGGCGGTGTACGACGGCGGCCGCCGCGATGCGCAGATCGAATCGGCGCGTGCGGCGCACGACATCACGGTCGCCCAGTACCGGCAGACCGTGCTGGGGGCGCTGCAGGAGGTGGAAGACAACCTGAGCGCGCTGCGTCTGCTGGAAGACGAAGCGGCCTTGCGTGCGCAGGCGCTGGAAGCGTCGCGCGAGGCGGAAACGCTGGCGCTGAACCGCTATCGCGCAGGCATCGCCAACTACACCGAAGTGATCACCGCGCAGACCACGGCGCTCGACAATGAACGCAGTCTGGCCCAGCTGCGCGGCCGGCAGTTTTCGGCCAGCGCGCTGCTGAACAAGGCGGTCGGCGGCGGCTGGCAGGGGTTGGCGACAGCACCCTGAGCGAGCCATCGACCCTCGGCCGGACGACGGATGGCGCGGGTGCGCCGATGCGACTAGGATTCAGGCATATGTTCTTCGCCGCCGCGCGCCCGAGGGTTCGATGTCCGTACGACAGCCATCCGCTGGTTTCCTGTCCTGTGTGCTTGCCCTGTCGCTGGTGCCGGCGCTGGCCGTTACGGCGTCGTCGGCACGGGCGGCCGATTTCGCCTACATCGTCCGCGAGGGCGACAACCCGTGGAATCTCACCCAGCGCTATCTGAAGGATCTGTCCTACTGGCCGCGCATCCAGCGCTACAACCGGATCACCGAGCCGCGCCGCATGCAGCCCGGCACCCGGCTGCTGATTCCCGAGGACTGGCTGAAACTTCGCACGCGCGAGGTGAAGCTCGATGCGGTGCAGGGCGACGTGGTCGTGATCGCCGCCGACGGGCGGCGCAGCGCAGCGGTGGCGGGTCAGATGCTGGTCGTTGGCACGCGCGTGCTGACCGGCGACGCAGGCAGTGCAGCGCTCGGGTTCAGCGACGGCAGCCGCGTACAGCTGCGTCCGGGCAGCGAACTGGGGGTGCGCCAGTCGGCCGATTTCGCGGCGGGCGCAGGCACCTGGGTGCGCCTTGATCTGCTGCGCGGCTCGCTGGAAAGTCTGGTGGTACCGCGCAGCGGCTCGGCGAGCCGTTTCGAGATCGATACGCCGGCCGCGATCGCCGCCGTGCGCGGCACGCGCTTCCGTGTGCATGCCGGTGATGCCGATACCCGCAACGAGGTCATCGCAGGCCGCGTCGCCTTTGGAAATGCGGCGGGCGAACAGCAGGTGGCCGCCGGGCAGGGTGCATCGGCCTCGCGCGGCGCGCCCATCGCGCCACCGCGTGCGTTGCTGCCCGCGCCGGCGGCGCAGACCCTGTTTGCCGACCGTCTGCCCCTCAATCTGCCCTTTCCGGCGCTGGCCGACGCCACCGCCTACCGCGTGCAGGTTGCACCGGATGCCCGCTTCGATACCGTGCTGTCCGACCGTACGTCGTCGCAGGCGGTCGTGGCCGTCGCCACGCTGCCCGACGGCGAGTACCGGGTTCGTGTGCGCGGTGTCGATGCGACCGGCCTCGAAGGCCGCGACGCGGAATGGTCGCTGACGCTGGACGCGCGACCGGAACCGCCGGTGCTGGTCAGCCCGGCGCCGAATGCCCGCATCAGCGACGACCGGCCGGCGATGAGCTGGAGCCGGTCGCGGGCAGACGAGCGCTGGCGTCTGCAGGTGTCGGCGAGCGAAGGTTTCGACAGCCTGATCGTCGACCGCCGTGATCTGACCGAGCCGGCGTATGCGTCCGAAGCCGCCTTGCCGCCGGGCAGCTATTTCTGGCGCGTGGCGAGCAGCAACCCGGACGAAGGGGCCGGGCCGTTCAGCGACCCGCAGCCGTTCCGGCGCCCCGAACCCGGTCCGGCGATGGAAGCACCGGAGGCCTCGCCCGAAGGGCTGGCACTGCGCTGGCGCAGTGCGGGAGACGGCGTGCGCTACCAGCTGCAGATTGCGACGGGCGATGACTTCGCGCAGCCGGTGGTCGATGTCCGGCTCGACAGCGCCGGCTATCTGCTGCGCGACGCCGTGCCCGGACGCTATCTGCTGCGCGTGCGCAGCATCGCCGCGGACGGTGTCGAAGGCGACTGGGCCCCTGTACAAGCCATCACCGTGCCCGAGCCGCCGCCGTCCTTTCAACCCTGGTGGCTGCTGCCGCTGCTTTTGTTGCTCTGACAGGAGCCCGCATGAAGCTTGTCGAGTCGCTTGACTGCTGTGGCGGTTTTGCCCGATGAAAGCAGCGCAGCGCATCGCCGCCGCGCTGCTCGACCACCGTCGTGTGCCATGGCTGGCGGCGATCGCGGTTTTGCTGGTTCTGCATGCGCTGTCGCCGCGCGCACTGGAGCGCGCCGACCTGCTGCTACATGACCTGCTGGTGATGCAGGGCGT
>JAEUNO010000009.1 GCA_016791045.1 Methyloversatilis sp.
GCTCCTGCAGGTGCGGCACGTTCTTGTAGGAGCGAGCCGTGCTCGCGATTCCGTACTCTGAACACACGCCGGCGCGTGCACGACGCACGAATCGCGACCGGGGGTCGCTCCTACAGGTGTGGCGCGGTTTTCTGTAGGAGCGAGCCCTGCTCGCGATCCCACCCTCCGAACACGCGCCGGTGCTTGATCGACGCACCGATCGCGACCGGGGGTCGCTCCTGCAGGGGGGCACGGTTTGTGTAGGAGCGAGCCGTGCTCGCGATCCGGCTCTCCGGATACGCGATGGCACTTGACCGACGTGTCTGTGGCTAGACGGTCCGCAGCGCCTGTGCGACCTTGCCGTGCAGGTAGAACAGCGCGCCGACGTCGCTGCTCAACTCGAAGTCGTCGGCGTCCGGGTGAGCATAGTCATATTCGCCGGCGCGCAGCAGGGTATCGCCGACAAATGCTTCGCCCTCGATCACCAGGTATTCGCCCTCGGCCGCGGCGAGCGCCTTCGGCACCCGGGCGCCGGGCGCGACGCGCAGCAGCATCGATGCTTCGTCGGCACCGTCGAACAGGCGCTTGGCCTGCACGCCGGGTGACAGGTCCGACCACAGGCCTTCGCCGGCGCGGATCGTGTGCGGGGCGTTGCCGCGGCTGGGCAGCCAGGCGGTGACCATGTCGCGGATCACCCGGCCCGTGTGGCCGAGCGACACGCCGCGCAGATAGATCAGCGCACCGCCGGTCGAGCGCACACGCCCGTGCCGGCTGCCGGCCGGCGCTTCGTGATAGTCGCCGGCGCGGATGTCGAGGTCGTCCATCTGCAGGTCGCCGCGCAGCACCAGACATTGTTCGTGCTCGTGATGACGATGCATCGGCAGGGCGGCGCCCGGGTCGAACTCGACCAGCACCGAGCGCGTGCTCGCGCCCTCGTTCAACAGCTTGGCGCGTACGCCATCGACCACGCGCGCCCAGCCGTCTTCGCCTGCACGTATCCGGGTGTGGTGCGCGCGGGCCTGCACGCTGCCGCGGGCGCGCGCCAGCAACCGGCTGCGCAAGGCGTCGCTGCGCGCCGGTTCCAGTGCGACCGGCGTGAGCGCCGCGGCCAGCAGTTGCTGCAGCGTATCGCCGGCGTCGTCCTCGGGTGAAAGCGGCGGCGTGCTCATGCGTGGGTATCCAGTGCGGCCATGTCTGGCGGAAGTACCTTTCCCAGCGCAGTCAGTGCGCGCCGGATGTGTGATTTGACGGTGCCCAGCGGCAGGGAGGACTGAACGGCAATCTCTTCGTGCGTCAGTCCGCGGAAAAAGGCCAGTGACAGCAATTGTCGCGGAAGCGCGTCCAGCGATTCCAGCGCGGCGTGCAGCGCGTGCTGCCGTTGCACGGCTTCGAGCAGATTCTGCGGGTCGCCTTCGCAGGCGGCTTCGACGGCCATCAGTGTTTCGGGCTCCGGGTGCAGCTCCGCATCGTCGGTGCGACGCAGCGCGTCGAGTGCGCGACTGCGCGTCATCGTCATCAGCCAGGCCATCGGGTTGCCGCGCGCGGCGTCAAAGCGCAAGGCCTGCCGCCAGGCCTGCCAGAACACCTCCTCGACGACCTCCTCGGCAATCTGCGGGTTGCGGGTGATGCGCAGCGCGAGGCCGTACACGCGGCGTACCGTGTGGTCGTACAGCCGGCCGAGTGCCGCCTCGTCGCCGTCGGCCATGCGCCCGATGAGCGCGCACAGCAAGGCCTCGTCGTCAGACGAAGGGGCAGGCGCTTCGGTGTCGGATGACATCGGGTTCATGGGGACGAATGTCGACAGGACGACGATCGGGAATGTCTGCGCAAACGGTGCGCTGCGGCCCATGATCCTTTCCTGATTGCCCTGTTGAACACCCTACGCGGGGCATCGGAATACGGATGCAGCGGCATGCGGCCGGCGCATCAGCCGAGCATCAGGCGCATCGCCTTCATGTCCGAGCCTGCGAATCCATGCTGCCGGTAAAAGCGTTGCGCAGCGAGGTTGTGACCATCGGTCAGCAGCGTGATGCGGCGGCATCCACGTTGCCGCGCGCAGTCGATC
>JAEUNO010000032.1 GCA_016791045.1 Methyloversatilis sp.
GTCGCGGTAGCGCTTCACGCGCGCCACGTTGCCGGGCATCACGTGTTCCATGAAGGTGTAGGCCTGGTCGTACACCTCGTCGGTGTCGATCAGGATTTCGCCGATGTCGGGCTGGAAGTAGTCGCGGATCGCGCGGATCACGAGACTGCCTTCCTGATAGATCAGGAAGGCGCCGGTCTGCGACTGCGCCGCACCTTCGATCGCCGTCCACAGCTGCAGCAGGTAGTTCAGGTCCCACTGCAGCTCTTCGGCGTTGCGGCCGATGCCGGCGGTGCGGGCGATCAGGCTCATGCCGGCGGGCACTTCGAGCTGATCCATCGTTTCGCGCAGCTCGGCGCGATCGTCGCCTTCGACCCGGCGCGACACACCGCCGCCACGCGGATTGTTCGGCATCAGCACCAGGTAGCGGCCGGCCAGCGAAATGAAGGTGGTCAGCGCGGCGCCCTTGCTGCCACGTTCATCCTTGTCGATCTGGACGATCAGTTCCTGGCCGACGTGCAGCGCGTCCTGGATGCGGGCGCGGCCCGGCTCCAGATCAGGCTTGAAGTAGACCTTGGAGACTTCCTTGAACGGCAGGAAGCCGTGGCGATCGGCACCGTAGTCGACGAAGCAGGCTTCGAGACTGGGTTCGATCCGGGTGATGACCGCCTTGTATATATTGCTTTTTCGCTGTTCCTTGCTGGATGACTCGATGTCGAGGTCTACAAGTTTCTGTCCATCGACAATCGCAACGCGCAGTTCTTCTGCCTGCGTCGCGTTGAAGAGCATTCGTTTCATCAACTTCTCCCGCGCGCACCGCACACGGGCAGGACAAACCGCTCGTCAAATGAATAACGTCTATCGTTTCGGCGGCAATCGGGTTCTATCTCGATGAGGACGGGACGGGGACGTGGAGGGGTTTGCCAACTCTCAATGCAGCCGCGGTCTCGCAGCTGCCTGGGGGATTCTGCCTGTACGGTACTCGCGCTACTCAGTACACTCGCTACTTGGGGTGAGCGGGATTAACCCGTGATCCGGTTTTCGTCTGTCCAAGAAAGACCGCATGAAGCACTTCACCGAACACATTGTTACCGGCGTCCACCACTTCGGGCTGGATGTGCTCCGGACTGCGCCTATCTCGCAATCAGACCGAAAACGCATCGCAGTATATTTGAAATGAAGGAGTTGGGTAAAGCTCCGAAAGTAGTGCGGCATGTCGTGGACATCGAGGAAGCCGGCCAGCGCATCGACAATTTCCTGATCCGCATCTGCAAGGGCGTGCCGAAAAGTCACGTCTATCGCGTGCTGCGTTCGGGCGAAGTGCGGGTCAACAGCAAGCGGGTCGATCAGACCTACCGCCTGGCGGAAAGTGACGAGGTGCGCATTCCGCCGATGCGGCTGGCCGAGCCGGGTGCGCCCGCGCCAGTGCCGTCGCGCGATTTCGACATCCTTTACGAAGACGATGCCTTCCTTGCGCTGAACAAGCCGGCAGGCATGGCGGTGCACGGCGGCAGTGGCGTCAGTTTCGGTGTCATCGAAAGCCTGCGCCGTGCCCGACCTGACGCACGGCTGCTCGAACTGGCGCACCGGCTGGACCGCGAAACGTCCGGCATCCTGCTGATCGCCAAGAAGCGGTCGGCGCTCACGGCGCTGCACGATGCGTTCCGCGATGGCGGCATGGAAAAGCACTATTTCGCCCTGGTCAGCGGGCGCTGGATGAATCCGCAGCAGCACATCAAGCTCGCGCTGACCAAATACCTGACCGAATCCGGCGAGCGTCGGGTGTCGGTGGACAGCGAAGGCAAGGCGGCGCACTCCATCGTCCGCCTCGAAGTACGCTGGCCGGGCTACAGCCTGCTCGACGTGCGGATCAAGACCGGCCGTACGCACCAGATACGCGTACACCTGTCGGCGAGTGGCTTTCCCATCGTCGGCGACGAAAAATACGGTGATTTCGCGCTGAACAAGGCCTTGCGCAAGGAGGGCCTGCCGCGCATGTTCCTGCATGCCCACAGTCTGGCGCTGAAGCATCCGCTGACCGGGGAGCCGGTGGAACTGGCGGCGCCGCTGCCGGCCGACCTGGCCGGTTTCGTGCGCCGCATCGATCAGCAGCAGACGCGCGAATTCGAACGGAAAGACCCCGATCCGACTCTACAGACCGACAACGCCGACGGACACCCTCATGCCCGCACAGTTTGACCTCATCGTTTTCGACTGGGACGGCACGCTGCTCGATTCGGCCGCCGCCATCGTCCATGCCATACAGCGCGCCTGCGAAGATCTCGGGCTGGAGACGCCGGACGAGCGCACCGCGCGTTCCGTGATCGGCCTCGGCCTGGTCGATGCGCTCGCCCGCGTGGTGCCCGAATTGCCGTCGTCGCGCCACCAGGAACTGGCGGGGCGCTATCGCTACCACTACCTGTCGCGCGACCATGAACTGACGCTGTTCGATGGCGTACCCGCTCTGCTGGACGATCTGAGCGCACGCGGACACACGCTGGCGGTCGCCACCGGCAAGAGCCGGGCGGGGCTGGACCGCGCGCTCGGCCACACCGGACTGGGCAGCCGGTTTGCCGCCACGCGCTGTGCCGATGAGTCGGTATCCAAGCCGGCGCCTGACATGGTGCTCGAGCTGATGGATGAACTGTCCTTCGATCCGGCGCGCACGCTGGTGATCGGCGACACGACGCACGACCTGCTGATGGCGCGGCACGCCGGTTGCGAGTCGGTGGCGGTGACCTATGGTGCTCATCCGCTGCACGAACTGCTGGCGGCGCGTCCGAAGGCACATTGTGCGAGCGTCGATGAACTGATGGCGTGGCTGGCATGTCACGCGTAGCGGTGTGCGAGTCGGCCGAACTGGTCGATGGCGGGCCCGGCGTGCGCTTCGAGGTCGAGCAGCGCGGCAAGTCAGTAGCCGCATTCGCGGTCAGATTTCGCGGGCAGGTGCGCGGTTACATCAATCGCTGCGCCCATGTGCCGATAGAGCTTGACTGGAATCACGGCGAGTTCTTCGACGACACAAAGTTATACTTGATGTGTTCCACTCATGGCGCGATCTATGCTCCTGAATCCGGGCACTGCGTCGGCGGACCCTGTCGCGGCAGCCGTCTAGAACCGATAACGCTGGAAGAATCTGGCGGAACGGTATGGCGACCCGCGTAAATATTTGTTTTATTGGCTAAAAATGTCCGAACCGGAAAAGCAGCGCGACCCCAGTGCAGAACCCGTCTGGGAACGAAAACTGATCGAGCGCCTCGCGCTTGAATCGGTGGTCGAGCAGCGGCGCAAGCGTCGCTGGGGAATTTTCTTCAAGCTGGTCGGCTTCGCCTACCTGGGCGTGCTGCTTTTCGCGCTGGTCGACTGGAGTACCCTTTTCAGTCAGGCGGAACACCGCAAGCACACCGCGCTGGTCGAATTGAGCGGGGTCATTGCACCCGGGGCCGAAGCCAGCGCCGAGAGTGTGATGGCGTCGCTGCAGTCGGCATTCGAGGACAAGAACACCCAGGGTGTCATCCTGCGCATCAACAGCCCGGGCGGCAGCCCGGTGCAGAGCGGCATCATCAACGACGAAATGAATCGCCTGCGGGCCATGTACCCGAACGTGCCGCTGTATGCGGTGGTCGAGGACATCTGCGCCTCCGGCGGCTACTACGTCGCCGTTGCGGCTGACCGTATCTATGTAGACAAGGCAAGCATCGTCGGCTCGATCGGCGTGCTGATGGAAGGGTTCGGTTTTACCGGTCTGATGGACAAACTCGGCGTCGAGCGTCGCCTGCTGACCGCGGGCGAAAACAAGGGCTTCCTCGATCCGTTTTCGCCGCAGGACGAAGGGCATCGCGAACACGCCCGCGAACTGCTCGGCGACGTGCATCAGCAGTTCATCGACGTCGTGCGCAAGGGACGCGGCGATCGGTTGAAGGAATCGCCGGACATGTTCTCCGGCCTGATGTGGAGCGGTACCCGCAGCATCGAGCTCGGGCTTGCGGATGATCTCGGCAGCGTCGAGTTTGTCGCGCGCGAGGTCGTCAAGGCGGCAGACATCGTCGATTTCACGCAGCGGCAGAATCTGGCGGAACGTTTCGCCAAGCAGTTCGGCGCCGATGTCGGGGAAAGCGTTGCGGGCGCGTTCTCGCGCATCGGCCTGCGCTGAGGTTCGCGGCGACCGGTCAGCGGGTCACGCGCCGGCCAGCATCAGGAACAGGGTGGGGCGGCGGTCGATGCGCGCCACATCTGCCGTTTTCCACTGCGCCACCGTGAGTGTTCGCACGTATTGATCGGGCGCTGTCAACGCGCTGGCGATGCACAGCAAGGTGTCGCCGCGGCAATGCGCGCGCAGGGTTTCGAACATTTTCAGGTTGCGGTAGGGCGTTTCGATGAACAGCTGGGTCTGGCGTAGTTGCGCCGACGTCTTTTCGAGGGCGGTCAGCGCCCGCGCCCGCTCTGCATCATCCACCGGCAGATAGCCGTGGAACGCAAACGACTGGCCGTTCAACCCTGAGGCCATCAGGCCGAGAAGGATGGACGACGGGCCGACCAGCGGCACCACTTCGATACCCATGGCGTGTGCGGCGCGTGCCGCCAGTGCGCCCGGGTCGGCGACGCCCGGACAGCCGGCATCCGAGATGACACCCGCGCTTCGTCCTCCGCGCAGCGGTTCAAGCAGCGCACGCAGCGGAGCGCCGCCGCGCTCGGGTGGCAATTCGACGATGTCCAGTTCGCGCAGCGGCGTCGGGTGCTCGAGTCGCTTCAAGGTCGCGCGTGCCGATTTGGCGCTTTCGACCAGGAAATAGTCGAGGCGGTGCGCGCACTCGCGCACGGCCGCAGGTGTATCGGCATGCCACAAGGCGCGGCTGTCGAGTGCGCTGGGCAACATGTAGAGCACACCCTGCGGCGGTGCGCTCATGGCAGCGGATACCCGAGGCGGCGCAGCATGCGGCTCAACTCGATCAGCGGGAGGCCGACCAGCGCGGTCGGATCGTCTCCGCTGAGTCTTTCCAGCAGCGCGATGCCGAGGGACTCGGACTTTGCGGCGCCGGCACAGTCGACCGGGTCATCCAGATCGACATAGCGTTCGATTTCCGTTTTCGACAGCGTCCGGAAAACGACGTCGGTCGGGACGACCGCTTCATGCAGCGTCCCATTGCGCGGGTCGATGACGCAGAGCGCAGTGTCGAAGGTCACTTTTGCGCCGCTCAGTTCGAGCAGCTGGGCGATCGCCGCATCGCGCGTACCGGGCTTGCCGTAGCGACGGGCGCCGCTCCAGGCGACCTGGTCGGAGCCGATGATGCAGCTGTCCGGATGGCGGAGGGCAATCGCCTGCGCCTTGAGGCGCGCAAGCCGGATCGCCTGCGCACGGGGCGTTTCATCACCGAGGCAGGATTCGTCGATGTCCGGCGAGGCCGTCGTGAAGGGCAGGCGCAGGCGTTCCAGTAATTCGCGTCGATAGCGCGAGGAGGAACCCAGAACAAGCGGGGGCAGGATGTCGGACATGGGTGGGGCGGGTCGGCGCGTTGTTGCGGAACGCTTTGACAGTATTACGTGCCGGATAGTATCATTTTGGGTTTGATTCTTCGCCCGGATGCGCCCTGAGAGCCCGCCAACAGGTGGTTTGTCTCCAAGCAGGGTGCGGAAAGAGGGTGCGGTAAAGGTACCCGTGACTGGCATGGAAGAAAGCGACCGTCAGCAGGCACCCGGGAAGGGTGGCGGCATGCCCCGGCAGCTTGACGCAATTCAGTTTGCCCGGACGTCCGGTGTCCTCGATGGCAGTACGGATGTTGCACTGCTTGAACGTGTTGCGCAGGAGTGCTCGGCAGTTCCGGCGCGGATAGACTGGTCGATTGCCGGGCAGGTTGATGCGGAAGGTGCATGCTGGCTTGAACTGGCGCTTGCCGGATCATTGATGTTGCAATGCCAGCGTTGCCTCGAAGATGTCGCGGTGGGTGTGCGAAGCCGTTCGCGCTTCCGACTTGTTCCGGCGGGTGAAGAGTGGGGTGATCAGGACCTCGATGACGACAGTTACGAGGCGCTGGAGCTGGACGGCTTGCTGGACGTGCGGACGCTGATCGAGGACGAGGTCTTGCTGTCGCTGCCCGCCATCGCGCTGCATGATCAGTGCAGCCCGCCTGGTGCGGGTGCAGATGCCGATGCCGATGCCTCCAAGCCCTCGCCGTTCGCCGAGTTGGGCAGATTGAAGCAGGGAAAGCAGTAAAAGTCGTAGGTGCCGGCGCTCGATGGCGCCGGTGGTGTGCAACAAGCAGGATCGGCGCGCATGCGCACTCCGAACGTTCGGCAGCCGCCGACCGGCCGGGAAAGCAGCGGCGATCCATCACGTTTTATTCATCCGGTTCGCCGGTAGGAGTGGTTCCATGGCAGTCCAGCAAAACAAGAAGTCCCCGTCGAAGCGCGGCATGCATCGCGCACACGATTTCCTGACGGCACCGGCAACGGCAGTCGAATCGACGACCGGCGAGGTGCACCTGCGCCACCACATTTCCCCGAGCGGTTTCTATCGCGGCAAGAAGGTGCTCAAGACCAAGGGCGAGTGATCCCCTGTTCCGACTTTCCGGCACACAGCCCGATGTCGGCATGTTTCGGCCATCGTGACTGGACTGGATGCATCGCATGAGCTACACCCTCGCCATTGATTGCATGGGCGGGGACCACGGCCCGTCGGTCACCGTGCCGGCGGCCGTTTCCTATATCCGGCGTGATCCCGCCTGCAGCGTGCTGCTGGTCGGGCTGCAGGACGTTCTGAACGCAGAGTTGAAGCGCCTGGGGGCTGAAAACGAACCCAGGCTTTCCGTCGTGCACGCCACCGAAGTGATCGGCATGGACGAGCCGCCGGCGCAAGCGATGCGCGGCAAGAAGGATTCGTCGATGCGGGTCGCGATTGACCTGGTCAAGTCCGGACGCGTGCAGGCCGCCGTCTCCGCCGGCAACACCGGCGCGCTGATGGCGATTGCGAAGTTCGTTCTGAAAACGCTGCCCGGCATAGACCGTCCGGCGATCGCGTCCATTCTCCCGACGATGAAGGGACATACCTATGTCCTTGATCTGGGTGCCAACGTCGATTGCACGTCCGAGCACCTTTTCCAGTTCGGACTGATGGGCGCCATGCTGGTGTCGGCACTCGAGTCGCGCGAGCGGCCCAGCGTCGGCCTGCTCAATATTGGCGAAGAGGCCATAAAGGGCAACGATGCGGTCAAGGGCGCGGCCGAGTTGTTGCGCGCCAGCGATCTGAATTTCTATGGCAACGTGGAAGGCAACGACATCTACAAGGGCACGACGGATGTCGTTGTGTGCGATGGCTTTGTCGGCAACGTGGCGTTGAAGACGTCGGAAGGTCTGGCGCAGATGATTGCGACCTTCCTGCGCGAGGAATTCAGTCGTGGACCTTTGCGCAAGCTCATGTATCTGGTTGCCCGGCCGGTGATCCAGGCTTTCCGCAACCGGGTTGATCATCGTCGTTACAATGGCGCCACGCTGCTCGGACTGCGTGGCGTCGTCGTAAAGAGCCATGGATCGAGCGATGCCTACGGATTCGAAGAGGCGGTGGCGCGTGCGGCGGACGCCGTGCGCAATGATCTGATCGCCCGCATTACCCTTTGCATGACACGTACCGAGGTGGCTGCATGACCTTCTGCCGTATCACCGGCACCGGCTCGTATCTGCCGGGATCGCCGGTGTCCAACGACGATCTCGTTGCGCGTGGCATCGAGACGTCGGACGAATGGATTGCCGAACGCACCGGCATCCGGCGCCGCCACTTTGCCGCCGACGACGAAAAATCCAGCGATCTTGCCCTGCATGCCTGTCGCAAGGCGCTCGAGGCGGCGGGTCGCCCGGCGCAGGACATCGACCTGATCATTGTCGCAACCTCGACGCCGGATCAGGTCTTTCCGAGTACCGCCTGCCTGCTGCAGAACCGACTCGAGAACCGCACCGCAGTCGCGTTCGATGTCCAGGCCGTCTGCGCAGGATTTGTCTACGCCCTGACCATTGCCGAAAAATTCATCCGCTCCGGCTCGCACAAGTGCGCACTCGTGGTGGGTGCGGAGGTCTTTTCGCGCATCCTGAACTGGGACGACCGCGGCACCTGCGTGCTCTTCGGCGACGGCGCCGGCGCCGTCGTGCTCGAGGCCTCGGACGAGCCGGGCATCCTGTCGTCGGTGCTGCACGCGGATGGCCACTACCACGACATCCTGTCGGTACCCGGGACGGTGTGCGGCGGCAAGGTGTCGGGAACGCCCCTGCTGCAGATGGACGGGCAGGCAGTGTTCAAGTTCGCGGTACGCGTCCTGGGCGACACGGCAATCGAGCTGATGGACGCAGCGAAGCTGCCGATGTCCGCCCTCGACTGGCTGGTGCCGCATCAGGCGAATGTGCGCATTCTTCAATCCACCGCCCGCCGGCTCGATCTGCCGATGGACAAGGTGGTGGTCACCGTAGCCGACCACGGCAACACCTCGGCCGCGTCGGTACCGCTTGCGCTTGATCTGGCGGTGCGCGACGGCCGTATCCGGCGCGGGCAGATCGTCATGCTTGAAGGCGTCGGCGGCGGTTTCACGTGGGGCGGCGCGCTGCTTCGCTTCTGAAGGTCTTTCGAACATGCAGAAACTCGCATTCGTATTTCCCGGGCAGGGTTCGCAGTCGGTCGGCATGATGGCCGCCTATGGCGACGATCCTGCGATCCGCAGCACTTTCGACGAAGCGTCCGCCGCGCTGGGCGAAGATCTGTGGTCGATGGTGTGCGACGGTCCGGCCGAACGCCTTGCCCTCACCACCAATACCCAGCCCTTGATGCTGACCGCCGGCGTGGCCGTGTATCGCAGCTGGATGGTGCGTACCGGTCGTCGTCCCGACATGGTCGCGGGCCACAGCCTGGGCGAATACGCCGCGCTGGTCGCGGCCGGGGTGCTCGCGCTGGCTGACGCGGTGCCGCTGGTCCGCCTGCGCGCGCAGGCCATGCAGGACGCGGTGCCGGCAGGGACCGGCGCCATGGCGGCCGTACTCGGACTGGACGCGGCAGCTGTACAGGCCTGTTGCAACGACGCGGCGCAGGGGCGGATCGTCAGCGCCGTCAATTTCAATTCGCCGGAGCAGACGGTGATCGCCGGCCACGCCGAGGCGGTGACGCGCGCCATGACGCTGCTGTCGGAACGCGGTGCCAAGCGCACGGTGGCGCTGCCCGTCAGCGCGCCATTCCATTGCGCACTGATGCAGCCGGCTGCAGCGCGCCTGGCTGAAGCGCTGCCGAAGGTGGCGTTCGCCCGTCCGACGATCACGCTGATCAACAACGTCGACGTCGCCTCGCCCGATGAACCGGATGCCATCCGCGACGCGCTGGTGCGTCAGGCTGCTGCGCCGGTGCGTTGGGTCGAAGTCATCCAGCGCATGGCTGAGCTCGGCGCTGTCACGGTGGCGGAATGCGGGCCGGGCAAGGTGCTTGCCGGACTGACCAAGCGCATCAACCGCGAACTCACCGGCGTGGCGCTTGCTGATGCGGCGGCGCTGGAACAGCTGGCACAACAGATCGGAGCCCGATGATGAGCGTACTCGATGGACAGACAGCGCTGGTCACCGGTGCCAGCCGCGGCATCGGCCGCGCGATCGCGCTGGCACTCGGCGCCGCAGGTGCGACCGTGATCGGTACGGCCACCACGGAAGCCGGTGCGGCAGGTATCCAGCAGGCGCTTGATGGTGCAGGCATCAAGGGGCGTGGCATCGTGCTGGATGTCACCCGCAGCGAGGACATCGCCACGGCGATGTCCGGTATTGAACAGGCGTTCGGTGCGGTTACGGTGCTGGTGAACAACGCCGGCATCACGCGCGACAACCTCGCGATGCGGATGAAGGACGAGGAATGGCAAGCCGTCATCGACACCAATCTGAAGGCCGTGTTCACCATGTCGCGTGCCGTGATGCGCGGCATGATGAAGGCGCGCAACGGTCGTATCATCAACATCACGTCGGTGGTGGGCGAGACCGGAAACCCCGGCCAGGCCAACTACGCCGCCGCCAAGGCCGGCGTGGCCGGCATGAGCATGGCGCTGGCGCGCGAACTGGGTTCGCGCAACATCACGGTCAATTGCGTGGCGCCGGGCTTCATCGCGACCGACATGACCGATGCGCTGGGCGACACGGCACGCGATGCCCTGCTGGGGCAGATCCCGCTCGGCCGTCTCGGCACGACGGACGAGGTCGCCGGTGCCGTAGTGTTTCTCGCCTCGCCGCAGGCCGCTTACGTGACTGGCAGCACACTGCACGTGAATGGCGGCATGTTCATGCATTGACGCGCGCGCTGTCCGCGGTACTGCCGGCCGGTCGTTGCCGGCGAAGCGGGGCAGGCTTTCTGTTACACTCGCGCCACTTTTTTTAGTGCCCTGACGGACTCGTCAGGGCTTACACAGGGAAGGAGTTTCGCAATGGAAAACATCGAACAACGCGTCAAGAAGATCGTCGCCGAACAACTGGGCGTGAACGAAGCCGAAATCAAGAACGAATCGTCGTTCGTCGATGATCTGGGCGCCGATTCGCTCGATACGGTCGAACTGGTGATGGCCCTCGAAGAAGAATTCGAGTGCGAAATCCCGGACGAAGAAGCGGAAAAGATCACTTCGGTGCAGCAGGCCATCGACTACGTGAATGGCCATCTCGCCGGCAAGGCCTGATCGTTCATCGGACGGAGTACGTTTTGGCACGTAAAAGAATTGTCGTGACCGGTCTGGGAATCATTTCCCCGGTCGGCAACACCGTAGGGCAAGCCTGGGAAAACATCCTGGCGGCGAAGTCGGGTATCCGGCGCATCACGCGCTTCGACCCGTCCGAGTTGCCGGTGCAGATCGCAGGCGAAGTGCGCGATTTCGACGTCGCCAACTATCTGTCTCCGAAGGAAGCGCGTCGCTTCGACACCTTCATCCATTACGGCATCGCTGCGTCGATGGATGCGATCCGCGATGCCGGGCTGACTGCATCGCCCGACAATGCGGAACGCATCGGTGTGTGCGTGGGCTCGGGCATCGGTGGTCTGCCGATGATCGAGGAAACGCACAACGTCATGCTGGCCGGCGGTGCGCGCAAGGTGTCGCCGTTCTTCGTGCCGGGATCGATCATCAACATGATCTCCGGCATCATCGCGATCAACTACGGTTTCAAAGGTCCGAACTTTGCAACCGTCAGCGCCTGCGCGACGGCCAATCATTCCATCGGCGAAGCGATGCGCATCATCGAGTACGGCGATGCGGACGTGATGATCGCCGGTGGTGCCGAATCGACCATCTGCGCGCTCGGCGTTGCGGGCTTCGCAGCGGCAAAGGCCTTGTCGGGTCGCAACGACGATCCTGAAGCGGCCAGCCGGCCGTGGGACACCGGACGTGACGGTTTCGTGCTCGGCGAAGGCGCCGGCGTGCTGGTGCTCGAAGAATACGAGTACGCGAAGGCGCGCGGCGCACGTATCTACTGCGAACTGGCAGGTTACGGCATGAGTGCGGATGCCCACCACATCACCGCGCCGTGCGAGGATGGCGAAGGTGCGTCGCGCAGCATGAATAATTCGCTGCGCAATGCCGGCATCGCAGCCGACGGCATCGACTACATCAACGCTCACGGCACCTCGACGCCGCTTGGCGACATTGCCGAGACGGTGGCCGTAAAGCGCTGCTTCGGCGAGCACGCCAGGAAGTTGTGCGTCAGTTCGACCAAGTCGATGACCGGTCATGCGCTCGGTGCGGCGGCAGGAATCGAGGCGGTGGTGACCGTACTGGCCCTGCATCACCAGATCGCGCCACCCACCGCGAATCTGCGGGATCAGGATCCGCAGTGCGATCTCGATTACGTGCCGCTGGTGCCGCGAGACTTGCGCATCCGCGCAGCGATGTCGAACGCGTTCGGCTTCGGTGGGACCAACGCGACGTTGGTGTTCAGCCAGCTGTAGGGGCGTCGTTTCGGGCATGAACGGTTCCGCCGCTTTTGCCCGGATCGAACTTGAGGGGTCGCGTTGCTGCAACGCGGCCCTTTTTGTTTGCGCGGCCGCGCTGAGCGCGGCGGTAACGCTGCAGCCAGCCGTTGCGCCGGTGGCCGCAGCCGCACTCGCGCTCATGGTACTTGCGCGAAGGCGCGCTGCCTGGATACGCATTGAGTTGAGCGAAGCGGGGCAGATGGCGGTCTGGCGCGCCGACGGATTGGTCGCTGCCGGCCGCCCCGTCGCGGGACGAACCGGGCGCGGCTGGGTGTCGCTGAGCCTGCAACCCGATCACGGCAAAGGCTGCGCGCTGATGCTGTTCGGCGACCAGTTCGGCGGCGCCGACGACTTCCGGTGCTTCAGGCGCTGGCTGCGTGCAGCACTTCCTGATGCCGCACACGACGCGGGCGCAGGATGGTCGGGCTGGCGATCACGCTGGTTTCCGGATAATCCAGGCTGAAGTGCAGGCCGCGACTTTCGTGCCGCTGGATGGCGCTGCGTACGATCAGATGGGCGGTGAGCACCAGATTGCGCAGTTCGATCAGGTCATTGCTGATACGGAAGTGCGCGTAGTACTCGTCGATTTCACGCTCCAGCAGGCGGATGCGGTGCAATGCGCGTTCCAGGCGCTTGTTGGTGCGCACGATGCCCACGTAGTCCCACATGAAACGGCGGAGCTCCTCCCAGTTGTGGGCGATCACCACCTGCTCGTCGGCGTCGGTCACGCGGCTTTCGTCCCATGGCGGAAGAGCCGGTGGGGCGACCGGCTTGCGCGAAAGGATGTCCCGCGCCGCCGCAGTGGCATACACCAGGCATTCGAGCAGTGAATTGCTCGCCAGCCGATTGGCGCCATGCAGCCCGGAGTATGACGTTTCGCCGATCGCATACAGGCCATCGACATCGGTGCGCGCGCGCTGGTCTACCTTGACCCCGCCGCAGGTGTAGTGCGCCGCCGGCACGACCGGAATCGGCTGCTGCGTGATGTCGATGCCGAGTTCGAGGCAGCGGGCGTGAATGTTGGGAAAGTGGCTGACCAGGAAATCGGCCGGCTTGTGCGACACGTCCAGATACACGCAGTCGAGACCGCGCTTCTTCATTTCGTAGTCGATCGCCCGCGCCACGACGTCGCGTGGCGCCAGCTCGGCGCGCTCGTCGTGCGCCGGCATGAAGCGTTCGCCATCAGGCAGGCGCAGCAGGCCGCCTTCGCCGCGCATCGCTTCGGTGATCAGGAAAGACTTGGCGTGGGGGTGGTAGAGGCAGGTCGGATGAAACTGGATGAATTCCATGTTGCCGACGCGGCAACCTGCGCGCCACGCCATGGCAATGCCGTCGCCGGTCGCGGTGTCCGGATTGGTCGTGTACAGATACACCTTGCCGGCGCCGCCCGTGGCGAGCACGACGACGGGCGCCGCGAAGGTGATGACATCGCCGGATTCGATGTCGAGGATGTATGCGCCTGCGCAGCCGATTTCAGGGCGGCCGATCTTCCAGCCCACGATGAGATCGACGGCCAGATGGCGCTCGAAGATGTGGATGTTCGGGTGACTGCGCACCTGACCGGTCAGCGTGGTCTGGATCGCCGAGCCCGTTGCATCATCGACGTGCACGATGCGCCGGTGGCTATGGCCGCCCTCGCGCGTGAGGTGATAACCCAGTTCGCCCTGTGCATCACGCGTGAAAGGAACGCCGCGTGCGATCAGCCATTCGATGGCTTCACGGCCGTGTTCGACAACGAAGCGGGCCGCCTCTTCGTCGCACAGGCCGGCGCCGGCGACCAGCGTGTCGCGCAGGTGGTGATCGACCGAGTCCGCGCTGTCGAGCACGGCCGCGATACCGCCCTGGGCCCAGCTCGAGGCCGAATCCTCGACCTGCTTCTTCGTGATCAGCGCCACGCGCTGTCCTGCCTCGGCAAGGCGGAGCGCCAGCGCCTGCCCGGCGAGTCCGCTTCCAAGTACCAGCGCGTCGAAATTCAACACGGGAAAGAGCCGTTCGATAAAGCGCGCACTATATCGCAGCGGCTGCCCGGCAAGCTGTTCTGTGCGCGACCGCACGCTTTTGGCCTGCTGCGCAATGACCGGATGAACTTTGTGGACATGCCCCGGTCTGTTGCAGCATGGACGCGACCCTTACTCCCCTTCAAGCAGTACTCAGGCCTGAGCGCTCGGATATACTGCGCGCCAGTTCAAATGCCGTACCGGTGAAAGATCCGGGCAAAGCAACCGCACAGATGAGCGAGCGAGAAGTTGACCAGTTGCTGGTCGAGCGGGCGCAGCGCGGCGACAAGCAGGCCTTCGGTCTGCTTGTTACCAAGTACCAGCGGAAGCTCGGCCGATTGCTTTCCAGACTGATACGTGATCCGGCTGAAGTGGAGGACGTTGCACAGGAGGCTTTCATCAAGGCCTACCGCGCGCTGCCCTCCTTCCGCGGCGAAAGTGCGTTCTATACGTGGCTGTACCGGATCGGCGTGAATACCGCGAAGAACTACCTGGTTTCGCAGGGACGACGCGCGCCGACGAGTACAGAGTTCGATTCCGAAGAAGCTGAAAACTTCGACGACAGCGACAACCTGCGCGACATCAACACGCCGGAACGACTGCTGCTGACCAAGCAGATCGGCGAAACGGTGAATGCGGCGATGGACGCGCTGCCGGAAGAACTGCGCACGGCGATCATGCTGCGCGAGCTCGAAGGCATGGCATACGAAGAAATTGCGACCGTGATGGACTGCCCGATAGGCACCGTGCGCTCGCGTATTTTCCGCGCCCGCGAGGCGATATCGGAAAAACTGCGGCCGTTGCTCGACACGGCGCCTGACAAGAGGTGGTAAGACCCATGAAAGAGAATCTGAGCGCGTTGATCGACAACGAACTCGAAGACCGCCAGGCCCAGCAGGTGCTGGATCGCCTGCACGCCGACGGTGACCTGCGCGACGAATTCGCGCTGCAGGTTGCGGTGGGCGATGCCTTGCGCGGCGACATCGGCCTTGGCGCCGCCTTCACCGCTTCGGTCATGAGCCGGCTTGATGATGAGCCGACGGTTCTGGCACCTGTCATCCGCCGGACAGTGACCACGCCGAAGCGCATGTGGATGTCGGCCGCTGCTGCTGTCTCCGGCGTTGCAATCGTATCCTGGCTCGCGCTTGACCTGATGCCGGCCGGCACGCCTGTCCAGATGGCGGCCACCACGACCCCGGCGAGCTATACACCGCAGGCAAGGGCTTCTGTCGCGAACAACGATGCGCCCCTGCGTGCCTATCTCGTTGCACACCACGGCTACTCGCCCACGGGGAGCATGCAGGGCGTTGCCCTCTATGCACGTGGTGTTTCGGATGTTTCGGCCGACGACCGTCGATGATCTTCCGGGCAGTCTGCTTGCTGGCAGCCTTGATCGGCGGACCGGTTGCTTGGGCGCAGAGCCAGGCTGAAGCGCTTTCCATGTTGAGCCGGGCAGTCACTGCCTCGCAGAACATGTCCTACGCGGGCACCTTTGTTTATCAGAGCGGTGCAAACGTCGAAACGTCCCGCATCGCCCACTACGTCGACGCGGACGGGAATTCGATCGAACGGCTTGAAGTGCTCGACGGCAGTCCGCGCGAAGTGGTGCGCATCAACGACGAGGTGCGCTGCTACCTGCCGAAAGAGAAGATCGTCATCGAAGACCGGCGGGGTTCGCGCAAGACCTTCCCGTCGCTGCTTCCGGAGTCCATCAACTCGCTGAGCGAGTTTTACGCGATCAAGCGTGGCGCCCCCGGCCGGGTTGCCGGCTTCGAGACGCATTCTGTGCTGCTCGAACCCAAGGACGGTTTCCGTTTCGGATACGTGTTCTGGATCGAGGCGCAGACCGGCCTGTTGCTCAAGGCGCGCATGGTCAATGAACGCGGCGAGGCGATCGAGCAGTTTGCCTTTGCCCAGCTTGAAATAGGGCTTCCGCTCAGCCGCGATGATGTGCGTTCCCGCATGGCGGTGATGTCCGAAGGTTGGGCGGTGCATTCGGCCAGTACGACCACCGGGCAAAACGTGGATGTCGGCTGGGTCGCCAGCGCGCCGGTGCCGGGTTTCCGGCAGATCGCCGGGATGCGGCGCTCACTCGGCCCGGACCGCCCGGACATGGTGCACATGGTGTTCTCTGACGGCCTCGCGGCGATATCGGTGTTCATCGAGCCTTTCCGCAAGGAAGACGGCAACTTCATCGGACCGATGAAGCATGGCGCGGTCAATGTGTTCAAGCGTCGGGTCGGCAACTTCATCGTCACGGCGCTCGGCGAAGTGCCGCCGCACAGCCTGCTCCGCATGGTCGAGGGCGTGGAGCAGAAGCGCTGATGGACATCCGGCAGGGTCAGGTGCGACGCGTCGCCGGTCGCCTTGCCTGGGTGGATGTCGTGCGCAGCAGCGGCTGCGGCCGCTGCGACGATGCGGGTGGCTGCGGCCAGGCCTGTTCTGCCCGCCCGACCACCTACGTGATTCCGATATCGCACGCGGTCGCCGAAGGCGATCGTGTCGAGGTGTCGGTTCCGCAGAACGCTCCGCTGGTTGCCGCGCTGATGACGTACGGCGTCGGACTCGCCGCCATGTTTGCCGGTGCGCTGCTTGCGCGCGTTGTCGTCGGTGACTCGGATCTGGCGGTTGCGGCCGGGGCCGTTACCGGCCTCGCTGCATCCGTGCTGTGGCTTCGACGCGTGCAGCCGCGTGCCGAGCTGTTGCCGGCGATCCGTGCCGTTCCGCAAACCCGAACCCGTCCGGAATCATGAAAGCTTTCATTGCCGCGCTGTTACTGAGTCTTGTCACGCCGCTCGCCCTGGCGGCGGCGCCGGCGCAGCCCCCGGCACTCCGCCAGTTGCCGGACTTTTCCGAGCTGGTCGAGAAGCAGGGGCAGGCGGTCGTCAACATCAGCACGACGCAGAAGGTCAGCACGCGCGCCATGCCGCAGATGCCCCCCGGCATGGACGAAAATGACCCGATGTACGATTTCTTCCGTCGCTTTGTGCCGCAGCAACCCGGCGGCCCGGGGTCGCCGGATGCGCGCTCGCTGGGATCCGGCTTCATCGTGTCGACCGACGGTTACCTGTTGACCAATGCGCATGTTGTCGATGAAGCGGAGGAAATCACCGTCAAGCTCAGCGACAAGCGCGAATTCAAGGCGCGTGTGATCGGCGCCGACAAGCGCACAGACATTGCGGTGCTGAAGATCGACGCAACGGGCCTGCCCACGGTGAAATTCGGCGACGCGACCAAGCTGCGCGTCGGTGAGTGGGTGGTTGCCATCGGTTCGCCGTTCGGCTTCGAAAGTTCTGTCACGGCCGGCATCGTGTCGGCCAAGGGGCGTTCGCTGCCGCAGGAAAACTTCGTGCCGTTCATCCAGACCGATGTGGCGATCAATCCGGGCAATTCCGGCGGACCGCTGTTCAACCTGCGCGGCGAAGTGGTGGGCATCAATTCCCAGATCTACAGCCGCAACGGTGGCTTCATGGGCCTGTCGTTTGCGATCCCGATCGACGTCGCGATGGACATCCAGTCGCAACTGCGTGCCAACGGGCGCGTGCAGCGCGGTCGCATCGGCGTCGTGATCCAGGAGGTAACGAAGGAACTGGCCGACTCCTTCGGCATGAAGCGGCCGGAAGGTGCGCTGGTCAGTTCGGTCGAACCGCGCGGCCCGGCCGAAGTTGCCGGCATCGTGCCGGGCGATGTCATCCTGCGTTTCGACGGCAAACCGGTGGAAGGATCGGGCGATCTGCCGCGACTGGTCGGCGGCACCAAGCCGGGCGCATCGTCGATCGCCCAGGTGTGGCGCAATGGCGCCACGCGTGATATTGCGGTCACCGTGGCCGAACTGAACGACGATCTGGCCGACCCACGACGCAGCCGTCGTGGCGGCGGTGCGCCGGAAGCGGTACCGCAGTCCAACCGTCTGGGACTGGTGCTGTCCGAAGTGACGCCACAGCAGCGGCGCGGCATGCAGATCGAAGGTGGCCTGCGGGTGGAAAACATCACGGGCGGCGTCCGGTCCGACCTGCGCATCGGCGACGTCATCCTGGCCGTCATTGGACGTGGCAAGCAGACACCGGTATCCACGCTGGACCAGTTCAACAGCATCCTGTCCAGCATGGAACCGAAGATCGGCCTGACCGTTCTGGTCCGGCGCGGCACCAACCAGACCTTCCTGACACTGCGCGTGCCGAACGGTCAGGACGCGGAGAAGTGAGTCAGCCGACGGATGCGCCGGCGTTGACGCTCTATCTGCGTCGCTGGTGCCATCTGTGCGACGATCTGCTCGAACAGCTGACACCGCTGATTGCACCGCATGGTGTCGAAGTGCGCGAAATCGACATCGACGAGCACCCGGAGTTCGAGGCGCCCTATGGCGAACACATCCCGGTGCTGTGCGCCGGCGAGCGCGAACTGTGCCGTCACCGGCTTGATCCGCAGGCGGTGCAGGCCTATCTGCTAGAATCGCGCGCTTGATCTCGTCGGTCCGGCTGACCAGACAAGGGTGCCGCCATGGGCACCCTTTTTCATTCCTGTTTCCACTCTGACGATGCAGCACATCCGAAACTTTTCCATCATTGCCCACATCGACCACGGCAAGTCCACGCTGGCCGACCGTCTGATCCAGCGCTGCGGCGGTCTGTCCGACCGCGAAATGGAGGCGCAGGTCCTTGATTCGATGGATCTGGAGCGCGAACGCGGCATCACGATCAAGGCGCAGACGGCGGCCCTTCGGTACAAGGCCAACGACGGTCAGATCTATCAGTTCAACCTGATCGACACCCCGGGTCACGTCGACTTCTCCTATGAAGTGAGCCGCTCGCTGTCCGCCTGCGAAGGTGCGCTGCTGGTGGTCGATGCGTCGCAGGGCGTCGAGGCACAGACGGTCGCCAACTGCTATACCGCGCTCGACCTGGGCGTGGAAGTGGTGCCGGTGCTGAACAAGATCGATCTGCCTCAGGCGGATCCGGAGAATGCGCGGCAGGAAATCGAGGACGTCATCGGCATCGACGCGACCGATGCGATCCAGTGTTCCGCGAAGACCGGCCTGGGCATCGACGACATTCTCGAAATGATCGTCGTGCGCATCCCGCCGCCCAAGGGTGATCCGGCGGCGCCGCTGAAGGCGCTGATCATCGATTCCTGGTTCGACAACTACGTCGGCGTCGTGATGCTGGTGCGCGTGGTCGATGGTGCATTGAAGCCCAAGGACCGGATGCTGTTCATGTCCACCGGCGCGCAATACCAGGTCGATCAGGTCGGTGTGTTCACGCCCAAGTCCCTGCAGCGCGAAAGCCTGTCGGCGGGCGAGGTCGGCTTCGTCATCTGCGGCCTGAAGGAACTGAAGGCGGCCAAGGTCGGCGACACCATCACGCTGGCCGATCACCGCGCGCCCGAGCCGCTGCCCGGCTTCAAGGAAATCAAGCCGCAGGTGTTTGCCGGGCTGTATCCGGTGGAAGCCAGCGAGTACGACCAGCTGCGTGAGTCGCTGGAGAAACTCAAGCTCAACGACGCCTCGCTGCAGTACGAGCCGGAGGTGTCTCAGGCACTGGGTTTCGGTTTCCGCTGCGGCTTCCTCGGCATGCTGCACATGGAAATCGTGCAGGAACGGCTGGAACGCGAGTTCGACATGGACCTCATCACCACGGCGCCGACCGTGGTGTACGAGGTGCTGATGAACGACGGCAGCATCGTCATGGTCGAGAACCCGGCCAAGCTGCCCGAAGTGTCGAAGATGTCGGAGATCCGCGAGCCCATCATCAAGGCGGTCATCTTCCTGCCCCAGGAGTATCTGGGTGCGGTGATCACGCTGTGCGAGCAGAAGCGCGGGCAGCAGGTGAACATGCTGTATCACGGCCGTCAGGTGCAGCTCACCTACGACCTGCCGATGGCCGAGGTGGTGTTCGATTTCTTCGACAAGCTCAAGTCGGTGTCGCGCGGTTACGCTTCGCTCGATTACGAGTTCAAGGAGTACCGCGCAGCCGACGTGGTGAAGCTCGACATCATGGTGGCCGGCGAGAAGGTCGATGCCCTGTCGGTCATCGTGCACCGCGCCAATGCGCAGTATCGCGGCCGCGAAGTGGCGGCCAAGATGCGCGAGCTGATTCCGCGCCAGATGTTCGACGTGCCGGTGCAGGCGGCGATCGGCGTGCACATCATCGCGCGCGAAACGATCAAGGCACTGCGCAAGAACGTGCTCGCCAAATGCTATGGCGGCGACATTTCACGGAAGAAGAAGCTGCTCGAAAAGCAGAAAGCAGGCAAGAAGCGCATGAAGCAGGTAGGAAACGTCGAAATTCCGCAGGAGGCGTTCCTTGCCGTGCTGCGTGTCGACGACAAATAAAACGACTGGACCCGAATCTTGAACTTTGCACTCATCCTTTTCGTGCTGTGCGTGGTGACCGGCATCCTGTGGGGCCTTGACCGCATGGTGTTCGCGCGCAGGCGACCGGCCGGCGCACCGGACCCCTGGTGGGTCGAATACGGAGCAAGCTTCTTCCCGGTCATCATCGTCGTGTTCGGCCTGCGCAGTTTTGTTGTCGAGCCGTTCCGCATCCCCTCCGGCTCGATGATTCCGACGCTGCTGATCGGCGATTTCATCCTGGTGAACAAGTTCACCTACGGCGTGCGTCTGCCGGTGCTGCACGACAAGATCATTCCGATGAATGATCCGCAGCGCGGCGATGTCATGGTGTTCCGCTACCCGGCCGATCCGTCGGTCGATTACATCAAGCGGGTGGTCGGCCTGCCGGGCGACACGGTGGCCTACCAGAACAAGCGGCTGACCATCAATGGCGTCGAAGTCCCGGTGCAACCGGCGGAAGATTACTTCCACAGCGAGCGCGCCTACTATTCGAATCGCTTCAGCGAAACGCTGGGCGATGTGCAGCATCACATACTGAACGACCGCGATGCGCGGGCCGACATCCCGACCGCACTCGATTTTCCGGGGCGCGAAAACTGTGTCTACAATCGCGAAGGGGTGCGCTGCGAAGTACCGGCCGGCCACTACCTGGTACTGGGGGACAATCGCGACCAGAGTGCCGACAGCCGCATCTGGGGGTTCGTGCCGGACGGAAACATCGTGGGCAAGGCTTTTTTCATCTGGTTTCACGCGGACACCATCCTGCCGCCGAAAGGCATCGATTTCGGCCGTATCGGCAGCTTCAGGTAGTCTGATCGCACCATGAGGAGTCAACAGATGCTGCGCAAGCAATCCGGTCTGAGTCTGGTGGGATTCCTGTTCGTTGCCGGCGTCGCCGGCATCGTTCTGGTACTCGGAATGAAGACGATTCCGGCCGTCATCGAGTACTACACCATCCTGAAGAACGTGAATGCCATCGTGAAGAACGGCGAAATCAAGGGTGGTACCGTTGCTGACTACCGCAATGCCTATTCGAAGCGCTCGATCATGGATGAAATGTCGAGCGTCACGCCGGCCGATCTCGACATCATCAAGGACTCGAACGGCGTCGAAGTGTCGTTCGCCTACGACCGCAAGGTGCACATGTTCGGACCGGTGAGCATCCTGTTCGAATTCGAAGGGTCGGCCAGCGGGCCGAACTGACGTCGTGACCTCCGCCGGGCAGATCGAGCAGGGGCTCGGCCACGTGTTCGCATCCAAGCACCTGCTGGTCCAGGCGCTGACCCATCGCAGTTTTTCCGCCACGCACAACGAACGCTTCGAATTCCTCGGCGATGCGGTGCTCGACTGCATTGCCTCCGACCTGCTGTGCGAGCGCTTCCCCGATCTTCCGGAAGGTGTGCTGTCCCGATTGCGTGCCAATCTGGTCAAGCAGGACACGCTGGCCGACATGGCGTGCGAACTCGATCTCGGCAGCGCGTTGCGACTGGGCGATGGCGAGGTGAAGACCGGCGGCCGTTCCCGACCGTCCATCCTCGCCGATGCACTCGAAGCGCTGATCGGCGCAGTGTTCATCGAAGCGGGTTACTGCGCTGCGCGGCAGACAGTCGCGCGGCTGTTCGGCGCGCGCCTGACCGGTCTGGATCCCTACATCGATTCGCGCGATCCTAAAACCGCACTGCAGGAATGGCTGCAGGCACGACACAAGCCGCTTCCGGTCTATGAAATCAGCGCCGTGACCGGGGCCGCCCACGCTCAGGCCTTCCGCGCACGCTGCCGAGTCGAGGCGCTGGGTCTCGCGACCGAAGGCGAAGGCAGCAACCGGCGTACCGCCGAACAGGCGGCGGCATCGCGCGCGCTCGAACAATTGCAGGGACAGACATGACCGATTCCATTGCGGACAGCGAGTTTCCGGAGATGCCGCCCGATGCATCACCGACCGTGCCGCCGATCACCCACTGCGGCTTCATCGCCATCGTCGGGCGGCCCAATGTCGGCAAATCGACGCTGATGAACCGTCTGATCGGCCAGAAGGTGAGCATCACCTCGGCCAAGGCACAGACCACCCGGCATCGCATACATGGCGTGCTGACCCGCGACGCCCGTCAGTTCGTGTTCGTCGATACGCCCGGTTTCCAGACGAAGCATCGCAATGCGCTCAACCGCGTGATGAACCGCTCGGTGACGCAGGCGCTGGCCGACGTCGACGTGATCGTTTTCGTCATCGAAGCAGGCAAGCTGACCGAAGCCGATCAGGAAGTGATTGCGCTGCTGCCGAAAGACCGGCCGGTCCTGCTGCTGCTGAACAAGACCGACAAGGCGGGTGACCGCGCGAAGCTGCTGCCCTTCGTCGAGCGCATTGCGAAGCTGCACGATTTCCACGCCATCCTGCCGGTCAGTGCGCAGCGCGGCGACGGGCTCGATGCGCTGATGAAGGTGGCCGGAGAATTGCTGCCGGAAGGTCAGGCCATGTTCGACGCCGATGACTTCACCGACCGCAGCGAACGCTTTCTCGCCGCGGAGTACATCCGCGAGAAACTGTTCCGGCAGCTGGGCGACGAACTGCCGTACGGTCTGGCGGTCGAGATCGAACGCTTCGAGGCGGAAGGCAACCTGCGCCGCATCGCTGCGGCGGTCATCGTCGGCCGCGAGGCGCACAAGGGCATCGTCATCGGCCGCAATGGCGAAGTGCTGAAAACCGTCGGCAGCGCGGCGCGGCACGACATGGAAAAGGTGTTCGACTCCAAGGTGTTCCTCGAGCTGCACGTGAAGGTGCGCAGCGGCTGGGCCGACGACGAGCGCGCACTGAAAAGTCTGGGTTTCGAGCCGTGAGCGTAGTGCCGGTGCATGCCGTGCGGCGGCGCAGCGCGCGCTGCCGGAAGGCGGTCAGGTGAATTCGGGCAAGCAGCGGGTGGACGGCCAGCCCGCCTTCCTGCTGCAGGCCCATCCCTACCGCGAAACAAGCCTGGTGGTCGATGTGTTCAGCCGAGATTTCGGCCGCATCGGTCTGGTGGCACGCGGTGCCAAGCGACCGCGTGCGGCGCTGCGTGGCGTGCTGGTGGAGTTCCAGCCGCTCGATCTGGGCTGGTTCGGCCAGGGGGAGTTGCGTACGCTGGCGCGTGCCGAATGGCAGCGCGCATGGCCCATGCTGTCCGGCCCGAGGCTGCTGCTGGGCTACTATCTGAACGAATTGCTGCAGCGCCTGCTGGCGCGCGACGATGCGCACCCGGCGCTGTTCGACCGCTATGCCGATACTTTGCAGAGGCTGGCGCTGGCACCGGGCGAAACGGCCGGCCATCAGGTGCTGTTGCGCAGTTTCGAGAAATCGCTGCTGCAGGAACTGGGTTACGGTCTGACGCTGGACTGCGATGCGCAGGGTGCCGCGCTGGATACCGGCGCGTCCTACCACTATGTGGCCGAGCAGGGCCTGGTGCGGGGTGATGCGGGTACGCCGGACGTCGTCAGCCTCACGGGTGCGCAGGCGCTGGCGATCAACGGCGACGATTACGGCGATCCGCAGGTCGCGCGGCTGGCGCGAACACTGATGCGCATGTTGATCGCGCATTATCTGCAGGGGCAGGAACTGCGTACCCGACGTGTATTCATCGAACTACAGGATCTCTGACTCATGATCGAACTTGGCGTCAACATCGACCACGTGGCCACCTTGCGCCAGGCGCGCCGCACCTACGAGCCTGACCCGGTGTGGGCCGCCGTGGAGGCGCATCTGGGCGGTGCCGACGGCATCACCGTGCACCTGCGCGAAGACCGTCGTCACATCCAGGACGACGACGTGCGCCGGCTGCGCGATCTGGTGCACATCAAGCTCAATCTCGAAATGGCGGCCATCGATGAAATGGTCGGCATCGCCTGCGGGCTGAAGCCGGAAATGGCCATGCTGGTGCCGGAAGGGCGGCACGAGGTGACCACAGAAGGCGGACTGGACATCGTGTCGCAGGAAGAGCGGCTGCATGGCGTGGTCAGCCGCCTGCGCGATGCCGGCATCGTCACCAGCGTGTTCATCGACGCCGAACTGCCGCAGATCGAAGCGGCGGCGCGCATCGGTGCCCAGGTGTGCGAGGTGCACACCGGGCCGTACGCACATGCCTTCCACGGTTTCGGCCGCGATCGCGAATCGCAGCCGGTGGCGGTCGAACTGGACAAGGTGCGCGCCGCCGGCAAGGCGATCCGCGATCTGGGCATGCGCTTCAACGCCGGTCACGCGTTGAACTACGCCAATGTGCAGCCGGTGGCCGAACTGCCGGGCGTGCGCGAACTGCACATCGGACACGCCATCGTCAGCCGTTCGGTGTTCGTCGGCCTGCGCGAGGCGGTGCGCGAAATGAAGCAACTGATGCGAGAGGCGGCGGGGAGGGCAGCATGATTTTTGGTGTCGGCACGGATCTGTGCAGCATCGCGCGGCTGGAACGGCTGGTCACGCGCAACGGCGAGGCGCTGGCACGGCGCATTCTGGCCGCATCCGAAATGGTCGAGTTCGAGCGCGCACGCGAACCGGCACGTTTTCTCGCCAAGCGCTTCGCGGCCAAGGAAGCGCTCGGCAAGGCACTCGGGACCGGGGTGCGTGCGCCGGTGCTGCTGCGTTCCATTGCCGTGTCGCACGATGACCTCGGCAAGCCGGTATTCGTGTTCGATGAGTTGCTGACGCAATGGCTGGACCAGCGCGGCCTGCATCCGCATCTGTCGCTGTCGGACGAGGTCGCGTACGCGCTGGCCTTCGTCGTGGTCGAGCGCACGGAGACCCTGGCATGAGGCATACACCACCCGGTCCGGTCATGCTCGACGTGGCCGGCTTCGAACTCGACGCCGAAGACCGCGAGTTGCTGGCCCATCCTTCGGTCGGCGGGCTGATCCTGTTTGCCCGCAACTTCAGCGACGCACGCCAGCTCGCCGCACTGACCGAAGCCATCCACGCCGTGCGCACGCCGCCGCTGCTGATCGCGGTCGATCACGAGGGCGGTCGGGTACAGCGTTTTCGCAGCGATGGCTTCACCCATCTGCCGGCGATGCGCACGCTGGGCGCACGCTACGAAACCGATGCCAGCGCAGCGCTGGGTGACGCGCGTGCCGCCGGGTTCGTGCTGGCCGCCGAACTGCGTGCGCTGGGCGTCGATCTGTCATTCACGCCGGTGCTCGATCTAGATTTCGGTGCCAGCGCCGTCATCGGCGACCGTGCCTTTCACGGCGATCCGGCCATCGTCGCCGCACTGGCCGGCGCACTGGCCGAGGGGCTGCGCGCGGCCGGGATGAAGTCGGTCGGCAAGCACTTTCCGGGGCACGGCTTCGTCGCCGCCGATTCGCATGTCGCCATCCCGGTCGATGAGCGCGATTTCGACACCCTCTGGCGCACCGACATCCAGCCGTACATGCAACTGGGCCGGCAGATCGATGCCGTGATGCCGGCGCACGTCATCTACCCGGCAGTCGATGCGCTGCCGGCGGGCTTTTCACGCAAGTGGGTGCAGGACATCCTGCGCGGCCGGCTCGAATTCGACGGCGTGGTGTTCAGCGATGACCTGTCGATGGAAGGTGCATCGGTCGTCGGTGATGTCGTCGCGCGCGCCGAAGCGGCGTGGGACGCCGGCTGCGACATGGTGCTGGTGTGCAACGCTCGTGATCAGGCGATCCGGCTCATTGACGGCTGGCATCCGGCGCCGGACGCCGTGCGCAGCGCACGCGTCGCGTCGCTGCTGCCGAAGCAGCCGTTCGGCGACCGTACGCAGCTCGCGCAGGACACACGCTATCGCGATGCGCTCGATCAGGTGCAGCGGCTCACCGCCTGACCGGCCGGCCGTGAAGTCCCGCATGGCTGCTCAATGAGCGTGTTCGACGCCAAGACCTATCTGCAGACGCTGAGCGAGGCGCCCGGCGTCTATCGCATGATCGGTGCCGACGAAGAGGTGCTCTACGTCGGCAAGGCGAAAAACCTGAAGCGGCGCGTGTCATCGTATTTCCAGCGCACCGCGTCGAGCCCGCGCATCGGCATGATGGTGTCGCAGGTGCAGCGGGTGGACACCACGGTCGTGCGCTCCGAGGCCGAAGCGCTCATCCTCGAGAACAACCTCATCAAGAGCCTGCGGCCGAAGTACAACATCCTGTTCCGGGACGACAAGTCCTACCCCTACATCAAGCTCACGCAGGATGCCTTCCCGCGCATTGCCTTCTTCCGCGGCACGGTGGGACGCGATGCGCGCTATTTCGGCCCGCTGCCCAGCGTGTGGGCGGTACGCGAAACGATACAGCTGGTGCAGCGCGCCTTCCTGCTGCGCACCTGCGAAAACAGCGTGTTCGCCAACCGCTCGCGGCCCTGCCTGCTGCACCAGATCCACCGCTGTTCCGCGCCCTGTGTCGGCAAGGTGTCGAAGGCCGATTACGACGAGGATGTGCGGCTGACCAGCCTGTTCCTGAGCGGGCGGCACAGCGAGGTGATCGACCGGCTGTCCGACCAGATGAATGCCGCCGCCGAGGCGCTTGCGTTCGAGAAGGCAGCCCAGGTGCGCGACCAGATCAAGGCGTTGAGCCGTGTGCTGCACAAGCAGTACGCCGACAGCGCGCGCGACGAGGATATCGACATCGTGGTTGCGGTCGAGCGAGACGGCACTGCGTGCGTCAATCACGCCATGGTGCGCGGCGGTCGCCACCTGGGCGACCACGCACATTTCCCGGCCGCCGGGCAGGGCAGCGAAGCCGACATGCTGTGTGCCTTCCTCGCCCAGCACTTCGCCAGCCAGCCGCCGCCGGGCCGCGTCATCGTGAATGTGCTGCCGGACGACGATGCCGAAGCACCCATCCCCGGCACGGCGCTCGCACTGGCGCGCAACGAGCGCGAGCGCGCCTGGGCCGACATGGCGCTGAAGAACGCCGAGATCGCGCTGCGCGTGAAGCTCGATGCCGGCGCGCGCGCCACGCACCGCGTGCGCGCCCTGGTTGAGGCGTTGGAGCTGGATGTGGCGCCCGAGCGCATCGAATGCTTCGACATCAGCCACACGATGGGCGAAGCCACGGTGGCGTCCTGCGTCGTGTGGGCAAACGGCGCGATGCGCAACAGTGAATACCGCCGCTACAACATTGAAGGCGTCACGCCGGGCGATGACTACGCCGCGATGCGCCAGGTCCTGACGCGCCGCTACGAGAAGGTGGTCACCGGCGAAGGTGTGCGGCCCGATCTGGTGCTGATCGATGGCGGCAAGGGGCAGTTGGGCATCGCGGTCGAGGTGATGGCCGAACTCGGGCTCGACCTTCCGCTGGTCGGCGTGGCCAAGGGCGTGGAGCGCAAGATGGGCGCGGAAGAGCTGATTCGTCCGGGCATCGAGGCGGGGCTGGTGCTCGGGCCGGAACATCCGGCGCTGCACCTGATCGCGGAAATCCGTGACGAAGCGCATCGCTTTGCCATCGCCGGCCACCGTGCGCGGCGCGAAAAGAAGCGGCTCACCTCGACGCTGGAAGACATACCGGGCATCGGTCCGGCGCGCCGCAAACGGCTGCTGACAACCTTTGGCGGACTGAGCGGCGTGCGCAATGCCACGGTCGAAGACCTGTGCCGGGTCGAAGGTATCAGTCGCAAACTGGCCGAACAGATACAGCGGCAGTTAAACTGACTCCATGTTCACCGTACCGACCGCGCTCACCTGGGCGCGCATCCTGCTGATCCCCCTGTTCGTCGGTGTGTTCTTCCTGCCCGAGCGCACGTTGGTGATGGCCGACAAGAACCTCACCGCAACGCTGGTGTTCATCATCGCAGCAGTGACCGATTGGCTCGACGGCTATCTCGCGCGCACGCTGAATCAGACCACCGCCTTCGGTGCCTTCCTCGATCCGGTGGCGGACAAGCTCATGGTGGCGGCAGCGCTGATCATGCTGGTCGAGCTCGACCGCACCAGCACCGTCATCGCCTTCGTCATCATCGGTCGCGAGATCACCATCTCGGCGCTGCGCGAATGGATGGCCAAGGTCGGCGCCTCGCGCAGCGTGGCCGTGTCGATGATCGGGAAGATCAAGACGACTGCGCAGATGACGGCCATCCCGATGTTGCTCTACTACGAACCGCTGCTCGGCATCGACGTCGCATCGATCGGCCGCTGGCTGATCTGGATCGCCGCAGTGCTCACGGTGTATTCGATGGTCTATTACATGCGCCGCGCCTGGCCCGAGCTGCGCGCGCGCAAGGCGCTGTAATCGTCCTGCGCCGGGCGTGGCGAAATTGTTCGTCCCAAGTCTTGACAGGTTTTCTGCCAGACCTATAATGCGCGCCTGTCTTGCGGGAATAGCTCAGTTGGTAGAGCGCAACCTTGCCAAGGTTGAGGTCGCGAGTTCGAGCCTCGTTTCCCGCTCCAAGATTTGAAAAAGGGGAAGTTCGTCTTCCCCTTTTTGTTTGCAGCCCACCGAACGGGCTGCACCACCGGCGAGGTGGCAGAGTGGTCATGCAGCGGCCTGCAAAGCCGTGGACGCCGGTTCGATTCCGACCCTCGCCTCCAGTACATCCGTCGGATAACCCGCCCGGGTCATCCGCACCGCGGGAATAGCTCAGTTGGTAGAGCGCAACCTTGCCAAGGTTGAGGTCGCGAGTTCGAGTCTCGTTTCCCGCTCCACACAAACAAGAACAGGAAGCCCGGCTTCCTGTTCTTGTTTGTCGGCACCGTCCGTCCCGGTTCCGTTCCAATCCCTTCGCTACACGCCCGTCCTGCGCCCGCGCAGATGCCGCACCACGATGATGACCAGCGTGATCGCGGTCAGCGGCAGGGCGATCGTCTGCATCACGAAGGCGTAGTCGCCGAGCGCGTCATGGTCCTTGGCGGCCATGATGAGATAGAGCGTATAGGCGACGTAGTAGGCGAAGAACAGCGCGCCCTCCCAGCGGGCGATCAGGTTGCCGGTCATGAAGATGGGCAGGCAGGCGATGGCGACGGCGGTCATCACCGGGATGTCGAAAGCCAGCATGGAGGGCGGCAGCGTGAGCGCACTCGGTGCCACCATCGCCGACACGCCGAGCGCACCCAGGATGTTGAATGTATTGCTCCCGACGACGTTGCCGACCGCAATATCGCGCTGGCCGCGCAGTGCCGCCGTGACCGAAGCGGCAACTTCGGGCAGCGAGGTGCCGGCGGCGACGATGGTCAGGCCGATCACCGCTTCGCTCAGGCCGAGGTAACGGGCGAACACGATGGCCGCTTCGACCAGCAGGTTCGAACCCAGCACCAGCAGGCCCAGGCCGGCCACGATGAGGACGATCTGTACCGGCAGAGTCGAATCCCAGCCGGTCGTGTTCTCGCCGATGCTTTCCGCGTATTCGTCGTCGAGTGCGTCGTGCTGCGCCTTGGTCTGACGCCGGCTCTGGACGATGAGGAAGGTTGTGTAGCCGATCATCAGCGCGACGAAGATTACGCCGTCGGTGAGCGATATGCCGCCATCCAGCGTCAGTGCGGCGAACAGCAGCGTCACGCCGATCATGATCGGCACTTCCTGGCGGATGAGCTGCTTGTCGACCAGCAGCGGGGTGATCATCGCCGAAAGACCGAGGATGAAAAGCACGTTGAAGATGTTGCTGCCGACAACATTGGCGACCGCCATGTCGGTCTTGCCGTTCCAGGCCGACTGCACTGACACCGCGAGTTCAGGCGAGCTGGTGCCGAAGGCGACGATGGTGAGGCCGACCACCAGCGGTGAAATGCCGAAGGACAGTGCCAGTTTCGAGGCACCGCGCACCAGCAGTTCGGCGCCTGCGATCAGTGCAACAAGGCCGAGGCCGAACAGCAGGAAAGTCATTGAGTCATATCCGTAAGTTTCAAGGCCGCTCAGACCACGTCCACAGCCGAGGGTTGCAGGGCGGTCCGCCAGACGTGCAGTTTGTCGCTTGCCGACAGGCCTGCGTGGGCCGGGCTGGTCGATGGCAGTCTCAGCATGTCGAGCGGGCGGACGTGCGGCATCACGTCTCGTCGGAAGCAGGTTTCCGCCAGCGCGCCATTAAACAGGACGCGCCGTATGCCGGCGTGGCGCCCGAGAAACGCGACGAAATCGTTGGCCTGGGCGGAGCGAAGATCGATCGCCGAATCCAGGCTGCCGCGTCGCTCGCAGCTCGAAAGCACGTCCCACAGCGCGACGCCGGCGCCGGTCAGCATCGCCAGCCGTTCGGCGTAGGGCAGCGCGGGGTGGGCGCCAAACAGGGTGCCCATGATGGACCAGAACTGGTTGCGCGGATGGGCGTAATACTGGTTGGCGTCAAGCGACGCCGCGCCGGGCATCGAGCCCAGGATGAGGACGCGCGCGGTGGCCGGATCGGCCACCGGCGGAAAGCAGCGGATGCGCGTGTCCTCCAGCATCACTTGTTCAGGACGGCCGCCAGTTCGCGGCGGTAGTGGCGCACCAGCGGGTGGTCGCTGCCGAGCAGGTCGAACAGATCGATCAGCGTGCGCCGGCCGGCATCGTCGCCGAAATCGCGGTCGCGTCTGACCACTTCGAGCGCCTGCTTCATCGCGCCCTCCCAGTCCTCTTCCGCCGCGTGCAGCGCCGACCATTCGAGACGTGCTGCCAGGTCATCCGGATTGCGTGCAATGCGCGCCGCGTAGTCGTGGTCGGCGTCGCCTGGCTGGCGCCGTGCGACGGCGATGCGCGCGTACAGCGTGCCGACGCGGGCGCGGTCGTTCATGTCGCCCGGCAGCGCATCGAGTGCGGCCTGCGCTTCGTCCAGCCTGGCCTGCGCGATCAGTGCCTCGACCCGGCCGAGCATGGCCGGTTCGAACAACGGATCGAGGCTGAGCGCAGTCTCGTTCAGCGCCAGCGCGGCGTCCGCGTCACCGCGCAGCAGCGCGGCGCGCGCCTCGTCATACGTCGGTTCGGCCGGCGACGGCAGCAGGGCGTCGACGAATTCGCGCAGTTCCCGATCCGGCAGTACGCCGGTGAATTCATCCACGACCACGCCGCCGACGAAGGCCTTCACGTTCGGAATGCCGCGCACGCCGAAACGGCGGGCCAGTTCCGGGTTGTCGTCCGAATTGATCTTGGCCAGCCGCACCCGGCCGGCGTAGCTGACAGTCAGCGCCTCGAGCCGCGGCGTCAGCGCCTGACAGGGCTGACACCAGGGTGCCCAGAAGTCGACCAGGACCGGCATGCGCTGGGACGCGTCGATCACATCGCGCTGGAAGTTCGTCAGGGTGACTTCGATGACGTCGCCACCTGTCGCGTCGGGGGCGTCGGGATGCATGTTCTTTCCTCGTGAAAATCGTCGATCCGGACTGCAGTCTGCAGCCCGCAGCTTCGGATGCAATGGAGCATACAAACATCAAGCGCGGGCGGGGGGCCGATGTTGCGCCCGGGCCATGCGGGAGTGTTGTCCGGCATCTGTCTCCGATCTGCCCTCCGGTCGCGATCGGTGCGTCGATCACTCGACATCAGGGGTTTGACCGATGGAATCGCGAGCGCGGCTCGCTCCTACAGGAAAACCGCGCTTCAGGCTGCACGAGCGACCCTTGGTCGCGATCTCCACGGCGATCACGCCACGGCGCGAACAAAACGTCCGCGCAACGATCCGACTGCGGTGATCGGTGCCCCCTATATATAATTGCGAATTCGGATCCGCGTGGCGGTGTCCGGCGTCCTTTCCTCCAGTTTCCCCTCATGACCCTCATTCTGAAGCTCCGCGGTACCCCTGCCTTTTCCGAGGCGCGTCTGGCGCGTCTGGCCGATGACTGTCGCGCGACGGTCGGCAAGGTGCGCGAACTGCGCGCGACGCAGCACTTCTTCGTCGAATGCAGCGCAATACCGGGCGCCGGCGAACTGGCGCAGCTGCATGCGCTGCTGGCGGCCGAACCGGCGGCCACGCCGGCTGCGGGTGCGCTGCTGGTGACGCCGCGGCTGGGCACGATATCGCCCTGGTCGTCGAAAGCGACCGACATTGCACACAATTGCGGGCTGAGCAGCGTGCTGCGCATCGAGCGCGGCGTGCTGTACGAAATCGAGCTGTCGCGAGGGCTGCTGGGCACCGCGTCGCTCGACGCGACCGAGCGCGCGGCGCTGTCGGCGAAGCTGCACGACCGCATGACCGAATCGGTGCTGGGCAGCCTGGACGACGCCGATGCGCTGTTCAGCCATGTGCCGCCGCGCCCGCTGGTCAGCGTGTCGCTCGGAGACGGCGGCAGTGAGCAGGGCCGCGCCGCGCTGGTGCAGGCCAACAGCGCGCTCGGCCTCGCGCTGTCCGACGACGAGATCGACTATCTGCTCGATGCCTACACGAAGCTTGGCCGCGACCCGACTGACGTCGAGTTGATGATGTTCGCGCAGGCCAACTCGGAGCACTGCCGGCACAAGATATTCAATGCGAGCTGGAACATCGATTACGCGACGCAGGACCTGAGCCTGTTCGGCATGATCCGCGAAACCCACCGCGCGACGCCGCAGCACACCGTGGTGGCGTATTCGGACAATGCGGCGGTGATCGAAGGCGCAACCACTGCGCCGGTCGACCGCTTCTACCCGGGGCGCGACGGCCGCTGGGGCTGGCATGCCGAATCGATGCACTTCCTGGCCAAGGTCGAGACGCACAACCATCCGACCGCGATTTCGCCGTTCGCCGGTGCTGCGACCGGTGCCGGCGGCGAAATCCGCGACGAAGGCGCAACCGGCCGCGGTGCCAGGCCCAAGGCGGGTCTGGCCGGATTTTCGGTGTCCAACCTGAACATCCCCGGCTTCGAACAGCCGTGGGAGCGGGTGGATGGCGCGCTGTACGGCAAGCCGGAACGCATCGCCTCCGCGCTGCAGATCATGATCGACGGCCCGCTCGGTGCGGCCGCATTCAACAACGAATTCGGCCGGCCGAACCTTGCCGGGTATTTCCGCACCTTCGAGCTGCCCTTCATGGGCGAAATGCGCGGCTATCACAAGCCCATCATGATCGCCGGCGGCATCGGCAACATCAGCGCGCGCGACGCGCTGAAGATCGAGTTTCCGGCGGGTACCAAGCTGATCGTGCTGGGTGGCCCGGCCATGCTGATCGGTCTGGGGGGCGGCGCGGCGTCGAGCATGACCACCGGTACCAACACCGCCGACCTCGACTTTGCGTCGGTGCAGCGCGGCAACCCGGAAATCGAGCGCCGTGCGCAGGAAGTGATCGACCGCTGCTGGCAGATGCAGGACGACAACCCCATTCTTGCGGTGCACGACGTCGGCGCCGGCGGTCTGTCGAACGCGCTGCCCGAGCTGGCGCACGGTGCAGGCCACGGCGCCTGGTTCGATCTGCGCGCCATCCTGAGCGAAGAGTCGGGCATGAGTCCGGCCGAGCTGTGGTGCAACGAATCGCAGGAGCGCTACGTGCTGGCGATCGCCCCCGAACGCGTCGATGACTTCCGCGCCCTGTGCGAGCGCGAGCGCTGCCCGTACGCGGTGCTCGGCGAGGCGACGCCGGATGGCCAGCTGACGGTCGAAGACCCGCACTTCGGAACAAAGCCGGTCGACATGTCGATGGACGTGCTGCTCGGCAAGCCGCCGAAGATGCACCGCACCGTGCAGCGCCGCCCGGCCTTTGCGCCGCCGATGGACGTCGCCGGCTATGACCTGAAGGACACGGCCTACCGCGTGCTGAGCATGCCGTCGGTCGCCAGCAAGTCCTTCCTGATCACCATCGGCGACCGATCGGTCGGCGGCCTGACCGCGCGCGACCAGTTCGTCGGCCCCTGGCAGATGCCGGTGGCGGATGTCGCCGTGACCAGCGCAGGTTTCAGTGGCTACCAGGGCGAAGCGTTCGCGCTGGGCGAACGCACGCCGGTGGCGCTGCTGAGTGGCCCGGCGTCCGGTCGGATGGCGATCGGCGAGGCGATCACCAATCTTGTCGCCGCCGACGTGCGCAGCTTCGACCGCATCAAGCTGTCGGCCAACTGGATGGCCGCCGCCGGGCACAAGGGCGAAGACGCCGCGCTGTTCGATACGGTGAAGGCCGTGGCGATCGACTTCTGCCCCGGGCTCGGCCTGTCGATTCCGGTCGGCAAGGACAGCCTGTCGATGAAGACGCGCTGGACCGAGGGTGAAGGTCAGAAGGCGGTGCAGAAGGAGGTGGTGTCACCGCTGTCGCTGGTCATCACAGCGTTTGCGCCGGTCGGCGACGTGCGCAAGACGCTGACCCCGCAGCTGCTGATCGACCCCGAAGTCGACACCGAACTGCTGCTCCTCGATCTCGGCCAGATGAAGAACCGCCTCGGCGGTTCGGCGTTTGCCCAGGCCTATGGCGTGGTGGGCGAACATGCCCCGGACGCCGACGCGGTGCTGCTGGGTCGCTTCCTGCCGGCGATCAACCGCCTGCGCGACGAAGGCTATCTGCTGGCGTATCACGACCGCTCGGACGGCGGCCTGTTCGCCACGCTGTGCGAAATGGCCTTCGCATCGCGAGTCGGCCTGTCGATCAACCTCGACACGCTGGCCTACGACCCGCTGCTGGTCGACGTCGATTCGCTGGCCAAGAAGCCGGACGCGGTGCGCGGGCGCTTCAACGACCGCACCTTCTCGGCGTTGTTCGCGGAGGAACTGGGCGCCGTGATCCAGATCCGCGTCGCGGACCGTTCAAAGGTGATGGACGTGCTGCGCGAAGCCGGGCTGTCCGGCGTCACGCATGGCATCGGCAGCCCGAATGACCGCGACGAAATCCGCCTGTGGCACAACGCCAAGGTCATTTTCAGCGAAGCGCGCAGCGATCTGCTGAAGGCGTGGAGCGAAGTCAGCCATCGCATCGCCGCATTGCGCGACGACGCGAGCTGCGCCGAAGAGGCGTTCGCGCTGCTTGACGACACGGATGACACCGGCCTGTTCGCTGCGCTGACCTTCGAGCCGCAGGAAGATGTTGCAGCGCCCTTCGTGAGCAGCGGAAAGCGGCCGAAGATTGCCATCCTGCGCGAGCAGGGCGTGAACGGTCAGGTCGAGATGGCGGCCGCCTTCGACCGCGCCGGCTTCGAAGCGCACGATGTCCACATGTCCGACCTGATGGCGGGACGCGTGAAACTGGCCGACTTCAAGGGTCTGGCCGCCTGCGGCGGTTTTTCGTACGGCGACGTGCTGGGTGCCGGCGCCGGCTGGGCCAAGTCCATCCTGTTCAATGCGCAGCTGCGCGACGCCTTCGCCGAGTATTTCAACCGCGAAGACACGTTTGCACTGGGCGTGTGCAACGGCTGCCAGATGATGAGCCAGTTGCGCGACATCATTCCGGGCGCGGCACACTGGCCGCGTTTCGAGCGCAACCGCTCGGAGCAGTTCGAGGCGCGCTTCACGATGGTCGAACTGGTCGAGTCGCCGTCCATCTTCTTCCGCGGCATGGCCGGGTCGAAGCTGCCCATCGTGGTGTCGCACGGCGAAGGGCGCGCGGTGTTCGACGACCTGCAGGCGCAGTCGCTGGCCCGGGTCGCGATGCGCTACATCGATCACGACGGTAAGGTCGCGACGCGCTATCCGCGCAACCCGAACGGCTCGCCGGACGGCATCACGTCGGTCACCACGGATGACGGCCGAGCCACCATCCTGATGCCGCACCCCGAGCGCGTGTTCCGCAGCGTCCAGATGAGCTGGCATCCGGAACACTGGGGCGAGGACAGCCCGTGGATGCGCATGTTCAGGAATGCGCGGGTGTGGGTCGGCTGATCTGCGGTCGGCTTGTTCCGGGGGTGCGCGTGCGCGACTGACTTCTAAGTCCTGGGGGAGCGGCCCCTGAGGGAGAGGCCGCCGCTCCCACAGCTGCGCCTTCGGCCCATTGCGCAGAGGGCGCTACGCCGATTCCTCGTCAGGCAAGGGTTGCGCGTTCGCCAACAAGGCTTCGAAGGCGAGGGCGGCCGGGCTGATCGGGCGTTCGGGCAGGCGGATTCGATAGAGCGTGCGCTGTATCGCGGCACCGCCCGGGTGCAGACGGCGGATGCGGCCCAGTGCCAGCTGGTCGCGCGCGCAGATGCGCGGCACCATGCCCAGACCGCGTCCCGCCGCCACGGTCTGCACGATGGCCTCATTGCTGCCCACTTCTATCGTGCGTGCCGGCGTCAGCCCCATTTCATCGAGCACACGGTCGGTGGCGGCGCGACTGCCTGAGCCGCGCTCGCGCACGATCCAGCTGTGATCGGCCAGATCGGCCGGCCTCAGGGCGCCGCCGGTCGGCAACTCGGCATCGCGTGGCGCGATGATGACCATTTCGTCGCGTCGCCAGATGCGGCGGTTCAGTCGCGCATCGTCGACTTCACCCTCGACCAGCGCCACATCGACCCGGCAATCGAGCAGCAGATCGGCGATCTGCCGCGTGTTGCCGCTGATCACCTGCAGCTCGACCTGCGGATGGCGGGCATGGAAATCGACCAGGAAGGGCGGCAGCCAGTAAGTCGCGATGGTGGTGCTGGCGCCTATGGTCAGCCGCCCGCGTTCGAGCGAACTGTAGGCGCGGATGGTTTCGGTCGCTTCCCGTTCGAGCGCCAGGATGCTGCGTCCGTATTCGTACAGCGCGCGGCCCGACTCGCTTGGCTTGAAGGTCTTGCCCCGACGGTCGAGCAGCACGGTTTCGAGCTGCGATTCGAGCTCACGCACCGCCTTCGATACCGCAGGCTGCGTGATGTTCAGCCCTTCGGCCGCGCGCGAGAAGCTCTGAACTTCGACGACCTTCACGTAGATGCGCAGAAGATGCAGATTCATTCATTACTCAAAGTAATCGAACAGTGATTTGCATGATATAGAAGAATGAAAGGCTCGCCGCGTACGCTGCATTCACTTTCTGCAGCCCGCGACCCGCCCATGAATACGACGACTGCCCTCACACCGCTCAGCCTGCCGACCGGTGTTGCTGCGTCGGTCGCGGTTGCCGGCGCAGCGGCGGCCCTTTCCAGTCTGCCTGGCGTGTCGGCATACGGCTTCGGCTGGCTGCCCCTGGCGGTGTCCCTAGGCATCGTGATCGGCAATCTGTGGCCTTCGCTGCCGTCGCGCGGTGCCGAAGGATTCCGTCTGGCGCGCGGCACCCTGATGCGCGCCGGCATCGCCTTGTACGGACTGCGCATCGGCATCGACGAACTGGGCCGGGTGGGCTGGAGCGGTCTGCTGATGGCGGTGGTCGTTGTGCTCAGCACCCTCGGGCTGGCGCTGACACTGGGACGTCGTCTCGGTCTCGACCCCCAGGTGGCCGTGCTGGTCGGCTGCGGCAGCGCGATCTGCGGTGCCGCGGCGGTTGCGGCCGCCGACAGCGTGATCGGTGCCCGGGCGCGGCATGTGTCCGCGGCAGTGCTGGCGGTGGTGGTGTTCGGCACGCTGGGCATGTATCTGCTGCCCCTTCTCCATCCCCTGACGGGCTTGAGCGATCATTCCTTCGGTCTGTGGGTGGGGCTGACGGTGCACGAACTGGGTCATGTGGTGGCCGGCGCCGAGGCGGCCGGACCGGGCGCGGCCGCCAGTGCGCTGGTCGAGAAAATGATGCGCGTGATGTTGCTGGCGCCGGTCGTCATGCTGATCGCTGCCCGATGGCGCAATGGCAGCACGACGGCCCCATGCAGCCCGGGCGTTCCGCTTTTCCTCTACGGCTTCATCGCGACGATGGCGCTCAATGCGTCCGGTCTGCTGCCGGCGTGGCTGCACGCCCTGGGTGCCGAAGCGGCGCAGGCGCTGCTGGCGGTCGGTCTGGCGGCGCTCGGTGCCAACACCCGGTTGGCCGACATGGCGCTGGCCGGCTGGCGGGTGTGGGCGCTCGCTGCGCTGCTCTGGATATGGCTGTTGCTTGCCGGCTTCGGCCTGGTCAGCCTCGGGGCGCTGTCATGAATGCACGAAAGCAGAGCGCAGATCGTGCCGACGCACCGCTGCGGTCCATGCCGGCGTCGCAGGGCAAGTCCGGGCAGGTAAGGCGAAGGCACGGCTGGCAAGGCCTTGCGGTGGATGGGTGGTTTGCCGGATCACCGGCCTGGCTTTTGCTTGACATGACCTGTCATAACAGGTTTGGCGTCGCACCGCCGCGGAATGCGCGCCGCTTGTCCCGCCCGGGAGAACTGATTGGATGCTTCGCTGCTGAACACGCTGTGGCCGGACCGCGACATTGCGAGCTGGGCGGTGATTGCCGGCGCAGTGGTCGCAGGCGGCGTGCTGCGCGGCATGACCGGCTTCGGCGCTGCGCTGCTGATGGCGCCCCTGCTGTCCACGGTGGCGTCGGCGCGCGACACGCTGTGCATCGTCACCTTGCTGAACGCGCTGCCGCTGACCTACGCGCTGGGGCCGTCTGTACGCCGGATGGTCGATCACCGTGTGCTGCTGCCCATGCTCGGCGCCGCGTGCTTCGGCATTCCGCTCGGTCTGTGGCTGGTGAGCGTGCTGCCGGCGCGACTGTTCGGACAGGTGATCGGTCTTGCGGTGATTGCCAGTGCAGCGGTCTTGCTGACCGGCGTGCGCCTGGTGCGCGGCCCCAGTCATGCCGGTTCCATCGGCGCGGGACTGTTCAGCGGGGTATTGACCGGCTTCGGCGGTGTCGGCGGACCGCCGGCCATCCTCTACCTGCTGGGCGTGGAAACCGACAGTCATCGCGCGCGGGCCAGCTTCCTCGTCTACTTCGGATGCCTGTATCCGCTGGCACTGATTGCCATCGTGCTGTCCGGCTTGTTCGGTCTGTCGCTGCTGCTGCAGGGGCTGCTGCTGGCGCCCCTTTTTCATGGCGGCGGCCTGTTGGGCGAGCGTCTATATCGCGGTCTGGACCCACGCCATTTCCGTCGCGTCGTGCTGTGCCTGCTGATGGTCACCGGTGCGTTCGCAGCCTGGCCGGCGCACGCGACCGCTTTGGTGCAAGCGTCTGTCGCGGTGCAGCAAACCGGTGCGTGCATCGGTGCGGAAGATGTGCTGTCAAGTCTGAAAAGTTGATTCAAAGCAAAGGTTTATAGATATGTGGTGCGAGGCGGAAAAATTGGCACTGACCTTGCATGACATGACCCGTCATAACAGGTTCCCGAACAGGAGATCGAACATGGCACCCCACCGCAAGCAGATCGCGCCCCCGGGCGCTGCCAAGGTCGCGGATGCGTTGTCGCCGGTATCGCAGATGCCGCTGTATACGCAGATCCGCGAAATCCTGCGCCGGCGCATTCTCGACGGCAGCTATCCGCCGCATTCGCAGATGCCATCGGAAAGCCAGATGATTTCGGCATTCGCCGTCAGCCGCATCACGATCCGGCAGGCATTGGGCGACCTGCAGAAGGAAGGGCTCATCTTCAAGGTGATGGGCAAGGGCAGCTTCGTCGCCAAGCCCAAGGCCTTCCAGAGTCTGTCGCGGCTGCAGGGATTCGGCGAGGCGATGTCCACCTCCGGCTACGAAACCTACTCGCTGCTGCTCAGCGCCAGACCGGTCCCCGCGAGCGCACTCGTGGCACAGCGGCTGCAGCTCAAGGCGGAGGCGCCGGTGTTCGAGATCCAGCGCCTGCGCTACCTGAACCGCGAACCGATTTCGGTCGACGTGAGCTACTTCCCGCCGGACATCGGCGAACGGCTCGCGCAGGAAGACCTGGCCACCCGCGACATCTTCGTCATTCTCGAAAACGACCTCGGACGCAACCTCACGCACGCCGACGTGCAGATCGAGGCGATCTCGTCCGACGAGTCGCTGGCCCGCCATCTCGACATCGCCGAGGCCTCGCCGCTGCTGCGCATAGAGCGACTGACCTGGGCCGACGACCGGCCCATCGATTTCGAATTTCTCTATTACCGCGGCGACGCCTTCCAGTACCGCCTGCGCATCGACCGGAGTTGATCCACCGCTGGAAAGCAACGCAGGAATTCTTTGTTCGCAGCTGCGCGCCGAAGCGCGACAGTGCAGCCCCAATCAAGGAGAGAACATGAAGCGCATTGACCTGGAATTCGATCTCGTCGTCATCGGCGGCGGGACAGGCGGCCCGATGGCCGCGGTGAAGGCGAAGGAGAAGAACCCGAAGCTGCGCGTGCTGCTGGTCGACAAGGCCAACGTGAAGCGCAGCGGCGCGATCTCGATGGGCATGGACGGCCTGAACAACGCGGTCATTCCGGGCCATGCGACGCCCGAGCAGTACGTCAAGGAAATCACCATCGCCAATGACGGCATCGTTGATCAGGAAGCAGTGATGGCCTACGCCGCCAACAGCTTCGACATGATCAACCAGCTCGATCAGTGGGGCGTCAAGTTCGAGAAGGACGAAACCGGCGACTACGCGGTGCGCAAGGTGCATCACCTCGGCAGTTACGTGCTGCCGATGCCCGAGGGGCATCACATGAAGAAGATCCTCTACCGCCAGTTGAAGAAGGCGCGTGTCGAGGTGACCAACCGTGTCGTCGTGACGCGCGTGCTGACCGGCGCGGACGGTGAAGTCGTGGCGGTCATGGGCTTCGACTGCCGTACCGCCGACACCTACGTCATCCGCACGAAGGCGGCGGTGCTCTGTACCGGTGCGGCCGGGCGCATCGGCCTGCCGGCATCGGGCTATCTGATGGGTACCTACGAAAACCCGACCAACTGCGGTGACGGCCACGCGATGGCCTACCACGCCGGTGCCGATCTGGCCAATCTCGAGTGCTTCCAGATCAATCCGCTGATCAAGGACTACAACGGACCGGCCTGCGCCTACGTGACCGGCCCCTTCGGCGGCTTCACCGCCAACTCCAAGGGCGAGCGCTTCATCGAATGCGACTACTGGAGCGGCCAGATGATGATGGAGTTCTACAACGAGCTCGAAGGCGGCAACGGCCCGGTTTTCCTGAAGCTCGACCATCTGGCCGAAGAGACGATCCAGGAGATCGAAACCATCCTGCATACCAACGAGCGACCCAGCCGCGGCCGTTTCCATGAAAAGCGCGGCAACGACTACCGCAAGCAGATGGTCGAGATGCATATCTCGGAAATCGGTTTCTGCAGCGGTCACAGCGCGTCCGGCATCCACACGAACGCGATGGGTGAGACGTCGGTGCCCGGTCTGTATGCCGCCGGCGACTGCGCCAGCGTGCCGCACAACTACATGCTGGGCGCCTTCGTCTACGGCCGGCTGTGCGGCGAGAACGCCGCCGCCTACTGCGCCGGCCACGGCCAGGGCGTGGTCGATGCAGGGGACGTCGCCGCCGAGGAGCGCCGCATTCTCGCGCCGCTGGGCCGGACCGACGGGCTGACGCCCTACCAGATCGAGTACAAGACGCGCCGCCTGGTGAATGACTACCTGCAGCCGCCGAAGATCACGCGCAAGTACGAGATCGCGCTGCGTCGCTTCGACGAAATCCGCGAAGACGCCGAGTCGATGTTTGCGGCCAACCCGCACGAACTGATGCGTGCGATGGAAGCGCATTCCATTCTCGACTGCGCGGAAATGGCGGCGCGGGCATCGATGTTCCGCACCGAAAGCCGCTGGGGCCTCTACCACTATTTCCTCGATCACCCGGAGCGCGACGACGACAACTGGTTCTGTCATTCGCTGCTGAGCAAGAGCGCGGAAGGCCGCATGCAGATGCGCAAGAAGGCCATCGAACCCTACATCGTGCCGATCGACGAGGAAGAGCGCAGCGCCTATCAGCGGCTGCGCGTCGCGCACAACGCCGAAGCAGCCTGACACCCCGATCACATAGCCCGAATCCAGAGGAGTTACGCCATGACCATAGCCACCACGCAGACCCAGGTTCCGGTGAATGTCGATAACGACAAATGCATCGCCGAGAAGGGCTGCACCGTCTGCGTCGATGTCTGTCCGCTCGACGTGCTCGCCATCGACATGCTGACCAAGAAGGCCTTCATGAAATTCGACGAGTGCTGGTACTGCCTGCCGTGCGAAACCGATTGCCCGACCGGCGCAGTCAGCGTGTCGATTCCCTACCTGCTGCGCTGAGGAGCCGGACGATGGATATCCAGAACTGTTCAGTCGCCGAGCGCCTCGGCAGCGCGGACGCGGAAGTGCGGCGGCTCGCCGTGATCGACCTGCCTTATGGCGACGAGGACGACATCGTACCGCTGCTGCTGCCGCGCCTAGCCGACCCGGATGCGTCGGTGCGGACCGAAGCGGTGCGTGCGCTCGAGGGCTACGAAGAGCCCGAGGTGGTTTCGGCACTGGCCCCGATGCTGCTCGATGCCGATGCCGATGTCCGCGCTGCGGCGGGTGTCGTGCTGTCCGAACTCAAGGAAAGCGCATCGGCAGCACCGTTGCTGCCCTTTCTGCACGGTCACTCTGCCGAGGTGCGCATGCTGGCCCTTCGTGCCGTGCGGGCCCTGCGCGTGCCGGAAGCCTTCGCTCCGGCGATGGACGCGTTGAAGGACGCGGATGCCGGCGTGCGGCGCGAGGCGGTCGGTGTGCTCGGCTACCTGCGGATGCCGGAGGCGATCGGCGCCCTGGCCCAGGTGGCGGCGCTCGATGCGGACGCCGACGTGCGGCGCATCGCCATCGGTGCCATCGGCTATTCCAGCGAGGTGAGCGTGCTGCCGGCGCTGACGCGCGGTCTTGCCGACACCGCGTGGATGGTGCGCGACGAGGCGGCCCAGACCCTGGGCAAGCTGCGGCTCGGTCTGGCCATTCCCGACCTGATCCGCGCCATGCATGACGAGTACTGGCAGGTGCGCGTGAAGGCCGCCCGCTCGCTCGGTCTGCTCAAGGCCGTCGCCGCGCTGCCGGCGCTGATCGAAGCGCTGACCCACACGATAGGAAACGTGCGCAAGGAAGCCGCCATCGCGCTCGGCGAAATCGCCGATCCGCGCGCGATTCCGGCGCTCGAGGCGGCGCTCGGCGACGCCGATCCCGATGTGCGCAAGCTGTCGCGGCTTGCGCTCACCGCCATCACCCTGGCGCAGAAGTAAGGAGACAGCCATGACCTATGTCGTGACCGAAGCATGCGTGCGCTGCAAGTACACCGACTGCGTGGATATCTGCCCGGTGGAGTGCTTTCACGAGGGCCCCGAGTTCCTGGTCATCAACCCGGACATCTGCATCGATTGCGGCGTATGCGTCAGCGAATGCCCGGTCAGCGCGATCTACGCGCAGGACGATCTGCCCGCAGGACAGGAGGTGTTCATCGAGCTCAATGCGCGTCTTGCGACGCAGTGGCCGGTGATCGCCGAGGCCCACGAACCGCTCGCCGATGCAGAGACCTGGGCGCAGGTGAGCGAAAAACGGCAGTACCTCGACGCCCTTCAGGGCGCATGAAAAAGCGGTGGATGGGCCGGGCAGGAGACAGGCTTCCGCAACAACAACCGCAGCAGCACTTCGTCGTCCTTTATTGAATTGACAGGGAGAGGTGAACGCCATGAATGCACTGAATGCAGGTTTCGATCGATTGGCTGTCGTATCGCGCATGTTCGCACTGGGCGTGTCCGTCGCCCTCTGTGCGCCGGCCGCGCTGGCCGAGGTGATCACGGTGGGAATCGGTACGCAGAACACGACGACCAATACGGTGACCGGCGGCATCGTCATCAAGGAACTGGGTCTGCTCGAAAAGCATCTGCCGAAGACCGGCAAGTACAAGGACATTCAGTTCAAGATCGAGTGGCAGAACTTCACCTCGGGCCCGCCGGTGACCAACGGCATGGTGGCCAACACCCTGCAGATCGGCATGATGGGTGACTATCCGCTGCTGGTGAATGGCGCGACCTTCCAGGCCGGCCCGGAAACGAAGAGCCGCCTGATCGCACTGATCGCCTACAACATCGACGGTGCCGGCAACGGCATGGTGGTGCACAAGGATTCCCCGTATTTCCAGCTGTCCGACCTGAAGGGCAAGAAGGTGTCGGTGCCGTTCGGTTCCGCCGCGCACGGCATGCTGCTCAAGGCCATGGAAGACCGCGGCTGGAAGTCCGATTACTGGGATCTGGCCAGCCAGAGCCCCGAGGTCGGCACGTCGAACCTGCAGGAAAAGCGCATCGACGGCCATGCCGACTTCGTGCCGTTCGCCGAGTTGCTGCCCTATCGGGGCTTTGCGCGAAAGATTTTCGACGGCGTTGAAACCAAGGTACCGACCTTTCATGGCGTGGTGGTACGCGAAGATTTCGCCAAGAAGTATCCGGAATTCGTCGTCGCCTACATCAAGGCGCTGATGGAAGCCAACGACTGGGTACGCAAGAACCCGGTTGAAGCGGCAACGAAGATCGAGGAATGGACCCGCGTCGAGAAGGAGGTCGCCTACATGTTCCTTGGCCCGAGCGGCGTCCATACGCTGGATCCCACCATCAAGCCGAAGTGGATCGAGACGGTGAAGTACGACCACGGCGTGCTGAGCCGCATGGGCCGGGTGAAGGAGTTCGACGCCGATGCGTGGGTCGATGAAACCTATGTGATGCAGGCCTACAAGGAACTCGGGCTCGACTACGCGGCGCAGAAGGCCGGCTATTCGAGTTATGAAATTTCGGGCACCGACCCCTTGTGCGGCGGCAGCATCACGGCGCCGCGCGAGGCGGGCGAGGTCTGGATAGAGGGCGGGGCGCTGACCGCCTACAAATCGGCCAACTGCACACTGGCGGCGGTCCGCAAGGCAACGGAATCCGGCAAGAAGGTCGGGGTGGCCTTCGTGTTCGATCAGACCTTCAGGATCAAGCTGTTCGCCGACAAGGCCTTCTACTCGCTGGTCAGCAAGGATGGCGCCACGCAGATCGTGCCCTTCCTGCTGAAGAAGGATGCGGAGGCGCATGCCGCTGCCAACGGCGGCAAGACAGGGCTCTATGCCGATGCACTGGCCGTCGCAACGGTAAGGAAGTGAGCCATGGGAACCGCTATCAGGATTCAGCCCGCGGATGACGTTCGATCGTTCGCGCCGGAGCCGGACGAAGGTGCGACATCGCTGCGTGAGCTGCCGGCTGCGCCAGCCGTCAGGCACGTGGAACGGTCCGATACAGCGGCTCCCGTGGGCACACTCAGGTCATCGGCATTCTGGCGATTGTTGCGCAGCGAAGGGCCGGCAATGCTGCTGGCCCTCGTTTCCATCGGTCTGCTGATCGGCTTCTGGTACCTGGCGACCGCCTATCGCTGGGATTTCTACATCCGCTTCACGCACATCCCGGGGCCGGTCGAGGTCTATCGCGATGCGCTGGCGCTGTTCGGCGATCCGAAGTTCATGACCAACATCACGATCAGCCTGCGTCGCATCATGCTCGGCTTCATCGTGGCCACGGTGCTTGGTGTGGGCTTCGGCCTGCTGATCGGACGCTACCGTGCGGCGCGCGGTCTGCTCTTTCCCGCAATGGAAATCCTGCGTCCGATACCGGCGATCGCCTGGGTGCCGATGTCCATCATGCTGTGGCCGACCACCGAAACCAGCATCGTGTTCATCACCTTTCTCGGCGCGTTCTTTCCCATCCTGCTCAACACCATGCACGGTGTGGCGACGATGGACAGCGTACTGGTGCGGGCGGCGCGCTGCCTGGGGGCCAACGAGTTCGCACTGATGACCCAGGTGGTGCTGCGCGGTGCGATGCCCCACATCTTCACCGGACTGTCCGTGGGCATGGGGGTGGCGTGGGTGTCGCTGATCGCTGCGGAAATGATCTCAGGTCAGTACGGCGTCGGCTACTTCACCTGGGAAGCGTATTCGTTGATCGAGTATTCACACATCGTGATCGGCATGCTCGTCATCGGCGTACTGGGTCTGCTGTGCAGCGGTGCCATCCGCCTGCTGGCCCGGCTCGCCATGCCGTGGCAGGTATCGGTCGGCAAGGAGAACACGCGATGAACGCCACTTCCGTCCCGGGCAAGGGTCACATCGAAATCCGCGATGTCTGCGTCCGCTTCACCCAGAACGGCGTGCCGCTCGATGCAGTGAGCGACGTATCGCTCGACGTGAAGCCCGGTGAATTCGTATCCATCGTCGGGCCGTCCGGATGCGGCAAATCGACCTTGCTCAACATTGTCGCGGGCTTCCTGAAGCCGCATCAGGGCATCGTTTCGGTCGATGGATCGCCGGTCGGCGGTCCGGGTGCGGATCGCGGCGTGGTGTTCCAGCAGTATTCGCTTTTTCCATGGCTACGTGTGCGGGAGAACGTCGAATTCGGCCTGAAGATGAAGGGCGTCAGCCGCAGCGCGCGCGAGACAAAGGCGCGCACGCTGCTCGGGCTGGCGGGCCTGCTGTCGTTCGAGAATCACTATCCGGAGCAATTGTCCGGCGGCATGAAGCAGCGCGTCGGCATCGTGCGGGCGCTGGCCACCAGCCCGCAGGTCATGCTGATGGACGAGCCCTTCGGAGCACTCGACTCGCAGACGCGCGTGGTGATGCAGGAAATCCTGACCAATATGTGGCAGCAACTGCAGCTGTCGGTGCTGTTCATCACGCATGACATCGAAGAGGCCATCTTCCTGTCGGACAAGATCTACGTGATGACCGCGCGCCCCGGCCGCATCAAGGCGGAAATTCCGGTGCCGCTGCCGCGACCGCGCACGCCTGAAATGACCTCGTCGCCGACCTTTCTCGCATTGCACCGTCAGCTCAAGGCGCTCATCCGCGAAGAAAGCCTCGCGGCAATGGGTGGCGAGCTGAAGGAAGGCGGTCTGGCCGGGCACGACTGGCACGTCGGCGCCGAAGGCGTGGGCGCGATGCTGTGAGCGCGCTGCCGAGGCGCATCACGGTGCACAGCACGTCCCGTCTGTTGCACATCGAGTGGGACGACGATACTGAAAGCGCTCTGCCCCATGCGTTGCTGCGCGCACGCTGCCGCTGCGCTTTCTGCACGAAAGCGGCACGCGCCGGTGAGGTGCAGCAGGACTGCAGCGAGGTCGCGCTGACCGAGGTTCATGAAATGGCAGGCACCGGCGTGAACCTCGTGTTCTCCGACGGCCACCGGCGGGGCATCTATCCGTGGGCCTATCTGCGAGAACTGGGTACGCAGCGCGAAGCCGCATCGTGAAGGTGCGGGTGGCGGTGAAGCGGGCGCCCTCCGAACTTCGCCATCCACCCGAATGCCGACACCAGCGTGCCCGTCGTGCGCCGTTCGTGAGCGCTGCTCCCACAGGCCTCCGCTCCCACAAGGCCACTGCTCCCGCAGGGTCGGCGTGCCACGCATCAACGTGGGGGACACGTGCTGGCCTGTCGTCAGCAGTCCTTCAGCGCCAGCGCCGACAGTTTTTCCAGCAGGCCCTTCAAGCGGTCATGCTCATGCAGCCCGTTGATCCACGCTTGCGGTACGGCGTGCAGGCCGCCCTGCGCGCCGAGCAGCGCGCCGAGCACGACGCCGCGGTGGCAGTTGTCGCCGCCCAGTCGTGCGTTGGACATCAGTCCGGTGCGCAGGTCGGACCCGTATTTCACGGCGAGGAAGAGCGTCGCCGGCAGTGAATCTTCCAGGTAGCAGGCCGGGCTGAACTGGGTGCCGACGACTTCTTCGTCCGGCCGCGTGCGCACCCACGACCGGTAGGGCCAGGTCAGCGCGGTGTGCGCGGCGCCGCCCGCGCGCTCGATGGCGTCGTCGATCGGCACGCCCTGCAGCAGGAAGTACATCAGGTCGGCGAACACTTTCGCCGCCTCGGCCGCGACTGGCCCCTTGTGCGTCAGATCGATGTGCGACGCCACCGCTTCGTGCATCGCGTGGCGGTTGGCCGCGTGGAAAAGGATGAGCGGTGTCAGCGTCGCCAGACCGCCGATGTGGATATCCTCGATGCCGCAGTCGCCCAGTTCACGGCCTTCGGCGTAGTGCCTGAAGAAGGCACGGTGGTACTCCTCGACATAGGTATCGCCGTGCATGCCGGGCGTCAGCATGAAGTCGAGGTAGCGGCGCGCGAAGTCGTCGCGGTCGTAGTGGCCGCACTCGACCAGCGACTCGGCCAGCAGCGCGGCGAGCCGGATGTTCAGCGTGTTTTCGCCGGCGTGCAGGAACTGGTGGTAGTGGATGCCGCGCGGCCCGCCCCAGAAGCGGGCCTGGTCATGCAGGATGTCGTCGGTCGCGTCGGTGTGCTGGTACGTGCTGCGCCACAGGATGCTGTCCGGGTGCGGATTGTGCGGCGCCATGTAATGGTCGATCTCGCCATAATCGACCGCGATGCGGCTGCGCGTGTAGTACCAGTGCACCGGCATGGCCAGTGCGTCGCCGATGAAGCTGGCCCACCAGGCCGCTTCGAGGCGCGAGTGATCGATCATGGTTGCTGCTCCTTTTGGACCGTTGTGCGGTCAGGCATTTCGCCGGCCGGATGGTTGCATCATGCGGCCCGGGCGTCGACCAAACAGCGCCGCGATGGTGATGCACAGCGTGAGCCACGCGGCGCCGGATGCAAAGCCGGCCATCACATCGCTGGCGAAATGCACGTGCAGCACGATGCGGCTCAGCGCGGTCACCAGCGCGATCGCGACGGCGCCCATCAGCACCGGCAGATGCCAGCGCGCCGGCAGCAGCTGCATCAATATCCAGGCGGCCATGCCATAGGCCACCAGCGTACCCGAGCTGTGACCGCTCGGAAAACTCCAGCTGGTTTCCCAGGTCTGGCCGTGTTCGTGCAGCGGTCGCACGCGTTCGAAAATCGCTTTCAGTGAATGATTGAGCAGCGAGTTGCCGCCGATGGCCGCCACCCACGAGGCGGTCAGCAGGCGTTCGCCGCCAGCCAGCAGTGCGGCTGCGCCAACGATGCACAGCGTGGTCAGCACGACCGTGTCGCCGAAGTGCGTGAGACGGGCGAATACACGCAGCGTACCGGCGGGCTGATGCGCGGCCATGGCGTCGGCCAGCGCATGGTCGAACTGCACCAGTGGGCCGTCGCCGGACACGGCCGATGCAAGGGCAGCGAACAACAGCAGCGCACACAACAGGCAGACGGCACCGGTGGTTGCGATCTGCACGCGGGTGCGGGCGCCCGCCGGCCACAGGCGACGGGCGGTGGTGTGACCGGCGATGGCCAGTGCGAAGGCGACGCCGAGGGCGCCCAGACAGAGCGGTACAGCCTGCTGGGCGATGAATACGGCAAGCTGCTGCGGGTCGGCAGGAAGGGTGTTCATCGATGTCTCAGTGGTGCGCGTCCAGCGGCAGCGCGCTCAACGCACCCGGCTCGAAGCGATCGCTTTCCGCGCAGTAGTCCCAGCGCTCGACAACCGCGGTGCGCGTGCCATGCAGCGTGATCGCGCGGATCAGATTGATCGAGTTGCCCGCTTCCGGTCGCGTGCGCTCCGACACGGCGGTGCCGGCCTGTACCGCCCACGCGGTGCGCAGGCCGTCGCCGTCGAGCCTGCGTACGAACGGCAGATGGATGTGGCCGCCCAGAATGAGATCGGCGCCGGCAGCCCGCCACCGCATGACCGCCTCGCGATGGCCATGTACGCGGTTGTGCGTTTCGTCGGGCCGGCTCACCTCCACCGGGTGATGCAGCATGACGATGCGCAGTGCGCCGCCCGGGGCACCGTCGAGCGCACGCGCGACCGATTCGATCTGCCCGGCCGACAGTTCGCCATCGACATGACGGTATGCACGCGTCGAATCGACGCTGACGATACGTACGCCCACGGCATCGAACACTGCGTCGTGCGCGGCGCCGAAGGCGCGCCGGTAGCTGCGGTAGGGCACCAGCAGCCGCTCGAAAACGTTGAACAGCGCAATATCGTGATTGCCGGGCAGGGTGACCCGCGCCGGGATGCCCAGGCTGTCGACAAAGCTTCGCGCGGCGGCAAACTGACGGGCACGCGCGCGTTGCGTGATGTCGCCCGACAGCAGCAGCACGCCGGGCTGCTGTGCCCGCGCCAGCCGGCGCAGGGCGTCGCACACCGGCGGGCGTTCGACGCCGAAATGGGTGTCGGAAATCTGCATCAGCAGTGTGCTCATGCCGCCGGGCCGCGCGGCACGATGAGATTGAGCGCGTCCGGCAGCGCTTCGAAATGCAGCGGTGCATTCATCCATGCGACTTCGCCGTCGGTGGCCACCTTGATGTGCCGGCGCCGCCGCGAACTCAGGTTCAGGGTGCGGAAACTGAAATTCAGCACGCGGTCGGCGTCACCCAGTCGCCCCAGCGCCCCGCGCACCAGCAGCCACAGCATGGCCAGCTTGCCGGTCGGGCGCAATGTGATGCCGGCCAGCCTGCCGCGGGCGAGGTCCGACGCCTCGGGCAGACCCAGCTGCTCCAGCTGCAGACGGTTGTTGCCGACGAACAGCGTCACCGTCCGGATGCTGCGCTGCTCGCCGCCGTGTTCGATGTCCAGCGTCAGTCGCCGGTGTTCACGCAGCAGCGTCAGCAGGCCGGCCCAGAAGGCGACGAGGCGGCTGCGTCCGAGCTGGCGCTTCCACTCCTCGCGGTTTTCCAGCAGCGCCGGATACAGACCCAGACTGGCATTCACCAGGAACACGCGGTCATTCACGCGGCCCGCCTGCACCGGCCGCACCTCGCCGTCGAGCAGCAGGCGCACGGCGGCTTCGGTGTCGGCCGGAATGCCGTGTTCGCGGCTGAAGTAGTTGAACGTGCCCTGTGGCAGCACGCCAAAGGTCAGACCCCTGCCCAGCATGGCCTGCGCGACGGTGTTGATCGTTCCGTCGCCGCCCGCTGCGACGACGATGCCCTGTTCGGCCTGCGCCCGCGCCACGGCATCGCGCGCCAGTTCGGGCAGTGTCTGGCCCGATTCCACCATCAGGATGTGGTGCGTTCGACCGGCGGCCGCCAGCACCGAAGCGATGGTGGCGCAGGTCTGCGCAGCATCGCTGCTGCCGGAGGCCGCATTGAGGACGATGAAAAACGGTGCCGTGTCGTGCGGCTGTATGGCATGCATGGCGTGCGTTCGGTTGTGGGGCGTGGCCCCGGAAGCGCCGGACGATAGCAAGCCCGTATCGCCCGGTCAGCCGGACGATACTGACACGCCTTGCATCGGTGAACCGGAATGACGTGCGTCAGTACCCGCGCACGCCGTGGCCCTTGATGTAGCTTTCGAGGTAGGTGATGTGCTCGGTCTGCTGGCGGATGACTTCCTTGACCACGTCGCCGACCGACACCATGCCGATCACGGTGCGGCCGGTACAGACCGGCAGGTGGCGGATGTTCTTCGATGTCATGTGCCGCATGCATTCGTCGACCGAATTCTCTTCGGTCACGGTCACGACGTCCGACGTCATGATGTCGCGGGCGCTTGTCTGCCGCGGACTCGCCTGGTTCATCAGCACCTTGAGCGCACAATCACGCTCGGACACGATGCCGATCAGCGCGTCTGACTCGAGCACGACGACCGACCGGATCGTGTGCGCCTTCATCAGTTCGAGGATGGTCTGCACCGAGTCGGACGGCGCGACCGCGCGCACTGTCCTGTGTGGCTTGCCTGCCAGCAATTGCTTCACCGTAACCATTTCAGCTCCCTTCGTTGACGTGACGTATCCCGCCCGTGGGGTCGGGCGATGATCTTCTCGTTGCGCGGGCGCCTGTTGGTCGGCGCCTCGCGCGAACGGGATGGTGTCGTCGGCGTCAGACTTTCAGGTACTGAACGGGTGACGGTTGAGCGGCGGCTGGCACGCCGCCGTGCGGTCGACAGACCCCCGGCGGCGTGCGGCAAAACAAACGACGCAGCACTGTCTCACAAAGACCGGTTGCCGAACAGCAGGCGGATGCCCTGGCACACCGGACGTGCGGGGACACCTGTCAGCCGGCAAGCTTTTTCATCAACTCCCGCACGCCGGCCACGCGGGCATCGAGATCGACGCTGGACCGCTTCCACGACAGCCGGTCCTGGCCGGCCAGCTTGAAGTTCCGGTCCTTCTGCACGAGCTGGATGATGCGGATCGGCTCGATCGGCGGGTTGGGCACGAAGGTGACCAGGATCTGCGTGTCGTGCGCGTCGATCTTGGTGATGCCGAGCGGCCTGGCGGCGATGCGCAGCCGGTGGGTTTCGAGCAGGGCGCGCGTCTGGTCGGGCATCTGACCGAAGCGGTCGACCAGTTCTTCGCGCAGCGCCGACACCTCGTCGACGGTTTCGCAGTTGGCGAGCCGCTTGTACAGCGTGAGCCGCTCGTGCACGTCCGGGCAGTAGGCGGTCGGCAGCAGCGCCGGCGTGTGCAGATTGATCTCCGACACGATGTCCAGCGGTTGCGTGAGGTCGGCGTCTTCGCCCTTCTGCAGCGACTTGACCGCGCTCTTGAGCATGTCGGTGTAGAGGTTGAAGCCGATTTCCTGCATTTCGCCGGATTGCGATTCGCCCAGCACCTCGCCGGCGCCGCGGATTTCCAGATCGTGCATCGCGAGGTAGAAGCCCGATCCCAGCTCTTCCATCATCGTGATGGCTTCGAGCCGGCGCCGGCCCTGTTCGGTCGGCTTGGCGTGCGCGTCGGTCAGCAGGTAGGCGTAGGCCTGGTGGTGGCTGCGGCCGACCCGGCCGCGCAACTGGTGCAGCTGGGCCAGACCGAAGCGGTCGGCGCGGTTGATGATGATGGTGTTGGCGTTCGGGTTGTCGATGCCGGTTTCGATGATGGTCGTGCACAGCAGCAGGTTGTGGCGGCGCTGCGTGAATTCGCGCATCACCCGTTCCAGCTCGCGCTCGGGCAACTGGCCGTGGCCGATGACGATGCGCGCCTCGGGCAGCAGGTCGGCGAGCCGGGTGCCCATCTCCTCGATGGTGTCGACCTCGTTGTGCAGGAAATACACCTGGCCGCCGCGCTTGAATTCGCGCAGCACCGCCTCGCGGATGAGGCCGCGCGACCACGGGCTGACGAAGGTCTTGATGGCCAGCCGCTTCTGCGGCGCGGTGGCGATGACCGAAAAGTCGCGGATGCCTTCGAGCGACATGGCCAGGGTGCGCGGAATCGGCGTCGCCGTCAGCGTCAGCACGTCGACCTCGGCGCGCAGCGACTTCAGCGCCTCCTTCTGGCGCACGCCGAAGCGGTGTTCCTCGTCGATGATGACCAGGCCGAGACGGGCGAAGCTCACGTCCTTCTGCAGCAGGCGGTGCGTACCGATCAGTACGTCGATCTTGCCTTCGGCCGCTTCCTTCAGCGCCTGCGTTTGTTCCTTCGCACTCTTGAAGCGCGAGATTTCGGCGATGCGGGCCGGCCATTCGTGCGCCACCTGGGCGAAGCGGTCGCTGAAGGTCTGGTAGTGCTGTTCGGCGAGCAGCGTGGTGGGCGCCAGCACGGCCACCTGCTTGCCGTCGGCCACCGCGACGAAGGCGGCGCGCAGCGCGACTTCGGTCTTGCCGAAGCCGACGTCGCCGCACACCAGACGGTCCATCGGCCGGCCGGACGTCATGTCGCCGACCACCGCGTTGATCGCGCCCATCTGGTCCGGCGTTTCCTCGAAGCCGAAACCTTCGGCGAAGGCATCCATGTCGTGCTGCTTGAAGCCGAAGGTGTGGCCCTTGCGCGCCGAGCGCTGAGCGTACAGCGCAAGCAGTTCGGCGGCGGTGTCGCGGACCTGGGCGGCGGCGCGCTTCTTCGCCTTGTCCCACTGGCCGGAACCGAGCTTGTGCAGATGCACCTGGTCGCCCGGCGCGCCGCTGTAGCGGCTGATCTGGTGCAGCTGCGACACCGGCACGTACAGCTTGTCGCCGTCGGCGTATTCCAGATGCAGGAATTCGGTTTCGCCTTCGCCCAGATCCATATGGGTCAGGCCGATGTAGCGGCCGATGCCGTGCTGCAGATGCACCACCGGATCGCCGATCTTCAGCTCGGTCAGGTCGCGCAGGAAGTTCTCGGCGGTGACCTTGCGGCCGTCGCGCTTGCCGCGCGAACGCGCCTGCGTCGGGTACAGCTCGCTTTCAGTGACCAGCGCGATTGCCGGCGACGACAGCGCGAAACCCTCGACCAGCGGACCTATGGCGACCGTCAGGGCGGCGTCTGCGGCGATGGCGGCGTCGAAACCGTCGACCGGCGCGCTGGCCAGCCCGTATTCGGCGAAGTAGTCGATCAGCGTTTCGCGTCGTCCGGCCGATTCTGCGATGACCACGACGCGCTGTGCCGCGACCTGCGCGCGCAGCCGGTGCAGCGGGTCGGCTGCCTTCCGCTCGATGCCCAGCTCCGGCAAGGTCGATGCACCCGCCGACGTGTCCGGTGCGCCGCGTCCGAGGCGCACGATGGCGCGATTGGCCAGCGACACATGGAACTGCTCTTCCGACAGGAACAGTTCGGTCGGCGGCAGGATGGGGCGGGCTCGCTCGCCCTTCATCAGGTCGAAGCGGCTCTTCGTGTCGCGCCAGAAGTCGCCGATCGCGTCATTTACCTCGGCGTCGAGCGCCACCAGCGCATTGGCCGGCAGATAGTCGAACAGCGTGTCGGTGTGTTCGAAGAACAGCGGAATGTAGTACTCGATGCCGGCGGTCGGTACGCCGTTGGACACATCCTTGTAGATGACCGACTTCGATGGGTCGCCCTCGAAGGCTTCGCGGAAACGCGAGCGGAAGGCCGTACGCGCCTTGTCATCCATCGGGAATTCGCGTGCCGGCAGCAGGCGGATTTCCTTGGTCGGGAACACGGTGCGCTGGGTGTCCACGTCGAACGTGCGGATGCTTTCCACTTCGTCATCGAACAGGTCGATGCGGTAGGGCAGGGCGGCACCCATCGGATACAGGTCGACCAGACCGCCGCGCACGCTGTATTCGCCTGGCGCCACCACCTGGGTCACCGGGCCGTAGCCCGCCACGGTGAGCTGCAGGCGCAGGCGCTCGACGTCGAGCTTTTCGCCCTGCTTGACGAAGAAGGTGTGGGCGGCGAGGTATTCGCGCGGCGCCAGCCGGTACAGCGCGGTCGAAGCCGGCACGACCAGCACGTCCAGTTCGCCGCGCATCAGTGCGTACAGCGTTTCCAGCCGTTCCGACACCAGGTCGTTGTGCGGCGAGAACTGGTCGTAGGGCAGGGTTTCCCAGTCCGGCAGCTGGAAGCTGCGCAGCGACGGCGCGAACCAGCGCAGTTCGTCGACCAGGCGCTGTGCGTCCATCGGACGTGCCGCGACGACGACCAGCGGCGCACCGGCGTCTTTCGCAAGGCTGGCGAGCGCGAGCGCCTGGGCGCCACCGGGCAGCGGCGGCCAATCGATGCGGCTGGCCGGGCGCGGGCGTGACAGGGCTTTCAGAAGGGAGGGCGATGTAGTCATGGGCAGCTGGGAACACTGCGGCGCGCCAAGGTTCGCGCACCGAGAAAAGCTTGAGGACGCCGGGCGGCGAAGGGCGTGACGAAGGGGGGATTATCGCGGAAACGGCGGCCGGCCGCCTTACTCGTACTCGTCGTACTTGCGCGCGTCGCCGCGCACCCGCTCGGCGGGGTATTTGTCCCGGTTGATCTGCATCTTTTCGGCGATGGCGGCGGGCAGGTCGATGTCCAGCGTGTCCGCCAGCCGGACAAGATAGACCAGCGTGTCGGCCAGTTCGTGGCCGACCGCCCGTTTTTTGGCGTCAGGCAGCTCATGGCCGGTGAGCAGCCACTGGAAGTGTTCCATCACTTCGGCGGCTTCGATGCTCATCGCCATCGCGAGATTCTTCGGGGTGTGGAACTGCGCCCAATCGCGCTCGGAGACGAATTCGCGGATCAGGTTGCGCAGTGAAAGCAGGTCGGTGGTGTCGTCCATGGTGTGTGTAGTCGGAAAGATGGGGTGGATTTTTGCAAATGTGCAGCAGGACGGGCGCACGATCGCTTGATCTTGTATATGTTGCGGCGCAATATCGGCAGCCTGTCATTCCACGATGCAGAAATGACTCGAAACACAGCCGATGCAAAGGCGCTCGGCCCGCTGATGCTGGCGGCACTGGGCGTGGTTTTCGGCGACATCGGCACCAGCCCGCTGTATGCCTTCAAGGAAGCCTTCACCGGCAATCACGGGCTTCCGCTTTCGGAAGAGAACGTGCTGGCCGCGCTGTCGGCGCTGTTCTGGTCCGTCACGCTGATCATTTCGTTCAAGTACGTGTTCATCGTGCTTCGCTTCGACAACGACGGCGAAGGCGGTGCGCTTGCGCTGGCGTCGCTGGCACAGCGGGCGGCCCGTGCCGGGGTGCGCCGGCGGGTGGCGGCGGTGACCGCCGCCGGCGTATTCGCAGCGGCGATGTTCTACGGCGACGCCGTCATCACGCCGGCCATTTCGGTGCTGTCGGCGGTCGAGGGGCTCTCGGTCGTGGCGCCGACGCTGGAGCACTGGATCGAGCCGATCACCATCCTCATCATCATCGTGCTTTTTTCGGTTCAGCGGAAAGGCACGGCGCTGGTCGGACGTTTTTTCGGCCCGATCACCATCGTGTGGTTCGCGGTGCTTGCCCTGCTCGGAATCAACAGCATCGTGCAGACGCCCGACGTGCTGCGCGCACTCGATCCGACGTACGCCATCGTGTTCGCGATCGACAATCCGGCGCAGGCTTTCCTTCTCCTCGGTGCCGTGTTTCTCGCGCTGACCGGCGGCGAGGCGCTGTACGCCGACATGGGGCATTTCGGCAAACGACCGGTGCGGCTGGCCTGGTATTTCATCGTGTCGCCGGCACTGCTGATCAATTACTTCGGTCAGGGCGCGCTGGTGCTGCGAGCGTCCGAAACGGTCAGCAATCCCTTCTTCAATCTGGCGCCCGAGGCGCTGCGCCTGCCGCTGGTGCTGCTGGCCACGATGGCGACCGTCATCGCGTCGCAGGCGGTGATTTCCGGCGCCTTCTCCATCACCGCACAGGCCTCGCGGCTGGGTTATCTGCCGCGTTTGCGCCAGCTGCACACCTCGGACACCGAGCGCGGGCAGATCTACATTCCGGCTGTGAACTGGATGATGCTGATCGGCGTGGTCGTGCTGGTGCTGGAATTCGACACCTCCAGCGATCTGGCGGCGGCCTACGGCATCGCCGTATCGGGTGACATGATCATCACGACGCTGCTGATGATCTTCATCACCACCATGTCACACCGTCGCCTGAAGGTGGCGCTGCTTGCCGTGCTGGGCGTGTTCTTCGTCATCGAACTGCTGTTCTTCGCGTCCAACCTGACCAAGTTCCTCGATGGCGGCTGGCTGCCGATGTTGCTGGGCGCGGCGCTGTTCACGATGTTGACCACCTGGAAGCGTGGCAGCGAGTTGCTGGCGCGCGAGCGCAGGCGCATCAACATCCCGATGGAGGACTTCCTGTCCAGTCCGATTCCCGAGGTGCCGCGCGTGCCGGGCACCGCGATCTATCTGACGTCCGACCCGGAAACCGTGCCGAGCGCGCTGTTCCATAACCTCAAGCATTTCAAGGTGTTGCATGAGTCCGTGCTGTTCCTCCACGTCCGGATCGAGGAAGTGCCCCGGGTGGCGATGGAGGAACGCATGACCGTGCAGCGGCTGGCGGACAACACCTGGGCCATCGAGGTGCGCTACGGCTTCCGCGAGGAGCCGGATATTCCGGAAGCGCTGGAGGCGCTGCCGCCTGAAGTTCTGGAACTCGAAGCGATGGATACGACCTACTTCGTCGCGCGCTCGACCGTGGTCGAAGGCGTGGGTGATCTGTCGACATGGCGCCGTGCGTTGTTCGGCTGGATGCTCAGGCAGTCGGAGGGGCCGGCAAACTACTTCCATCTGCCGCCGAACCGGGTGGTCGAACTGGGTACGCAGATCAGCCTCTGAGCCATGCATGGCATCGGATTGCGCAGGGTGCCTTTTGTCGTACGGGAACTGCCGGGCTGCGACAATGACAGATTGGGCAGGCCGACTCGAATCACCCGGTTTGCCGGACCAGGCACGGCGTCCGGTGTGGATCGCACGCCGGGTCGGCAAGGCCTGTGACGGCACCCCGAAAAGGAGAACCATGCGCTACACCCGCACCGCGATGTCCCTGCACTGGCTGATTGCCCTGATGCTGTTCGGCATGTTCGGGCTCGGCCTGTACATGACCGAACTGCCGCTGTCCCCGACCAAACTCAAGCTGTACTCGTATCACAAGTGGGCCGGCGTCACGCTGTTTCTGCTCGTGTTGCTGAGGCTGGGCTGGCGCGTCACGCACATGCCGCCCGCGCTGCCGCCCGGCACACCTGCGTGGCAGGCCAGAGCCGCTGCCGCCGGGCATCATCTGCTCTATGTATTGATGATCGCGGCGCCACTGTCAGGCTGGCTGATGAGTTCGGCCAAGGGTTTCCAGACCGTGTGGTTCGGCGTGCTGCCGCTGCCCGATCTGCTGGACAAGAACGAGACGCTGGGTGACGCACTGCTGCTGGTGCACCGCTTCCTGAACTATTTCTTCATGGCGGTCGTGGTCGGGCACGTTCTGGCTGCGGTCAAGCACCATTTCATCGATCGCGACGGCTTGCTGTCGCGCATGCTGCCCGGCCGCTGATCACCGCGCGCCCGCGGGCAGCCACACCTGCGAGCTTTCGAGCGCATAGGACCATGGCAGGCCGGCATTCTTCCAGCCGTTCACGGTTCGTTTGCCGCGGTCGGCACCTGCCGACGCGGTATCGCCCTCGAATCCGTCAATCACCGTCCAGACGCGGGTGAAGCCGGCGGCTGCCAGCGCATTGACGGCGCGCGTGGTGCGATCGCCGGAGCGGCAGATCAACACGACGTCGGCTGTCTTGTCGAGGCCCTTGGCCTTGAGACGCTCCTCGACCGCGCTGACGAAGGCGGGATTCTTGTGCAGCGTGAAGCGGCGGGATTTGGGGTCGAAGTGGTCGAAGTCGACCAGCATGAACGGAATGTTGGCGTCCATGCCCGCCGGTGCGCCGACGTAGCTCACCTCGGCCTGCGTGCGCACATCGAGGAACAGGACGTCCGGCGCGCGTTCGCTGACCATCCGGTGTGCTTCCACGGCCGTCAGATAGCGATCGAGTGTGGTGCGCTTGTCGGCCGGAACGTCGGATACATCGATCGCCGACGCGCTGCCGCACAGGCAAAACAGAAGGGTGATCAGTGACTTGTTCATCGCGCGCTCCCGGATGGTCGGCGTCGCGCATGCCCGGCGACGCGTCGGTCAGGCGACGCTGAGACGCGGCCTGCCACGCGTACGACTGCGCAGCGGGCGGTCGAGTTCGGCCAGCTTGGTGGCGAGCGCATCCATCAGTGCGTCGCGCGACACCGACTTGGCGACGAAGCAGCTGGCACCGGCGTCAAGCGCGGCGCGCTGCCAGTTGGGATCCTCGATGCCGGACAGCATGACGATGATCAGGCGTTCGGGTGCATAGTGCTCGCGCAGCGCCCGGCAGGTGGCAATGCCGTCCATGCCCTGCATCAGGCCATCGAGCAGCACCACGTGCGGGCATTGCTGGCCGACCATCAACAGCGCTTCCTCGCCGCTTTCGGCTTCACGTACATCGGTGCAGCCGGCGTTTTCAAGCGACCTGCGCATCAGGAAGCGTTCCGCTTCATCGTCATCGACGATCAGGATGTCCACCGCATCGGGCAGCGATCCGCCGCCGGAGTCGCCATCGGCACTGCATTCGGCGACACGGCGGACCGATTCGAGCTGCATGCGGCTGGCGATCGGCACCAGTGCGGTAACAAGCGCCCAGTCCTTTTCGACGGCCGCCGCCTCCAGCCTGCGCATCGTGTCGTGCAGATCGAAGGCCTGGGCGTGCACCGCCAGCGATTTCAGCGTGTGGGCCGCACGGCGCAGCGTATGGTCATCGTGGCCGCGCAGGGCTTCCTGCATCGCCACCACATTGCGCTGCGATTCCTTCTCGTACAGGGCGGCGAAGCGGGCGCGATCGTGCTGGCTGATCGCGTCGACCGAAATCGTGCCGGTACCGGACACGGCGTTGTCGGGCAGCCACTTGCGGACGATCGCGTACAGATCGTCTTCGCGGAAAGGCTTGGCGAGGTAGTCGTCCATGCCGGCGGCGATGCAGTTTTCGCGGTCGCCATCATTGGCACCTGCGGTCAGTGCAATCAGCGGTGTCGCGGGCAGGCCGACCAGACGCTCGCGGTCGCGGATGCGTTCGCAGGCTTCGAAACCGTCCATGCCCGGCATCTGGCAATCCATCAGCACGAGGTCGAACCGGGCATGCTCGAGCTCCTGCAGCGCCTGCCGGCCGTCGCGCGCCAGTGTCCAGCGCAGGCCGAACGCCTCGAGCATGTTGGAAGCGACTTCGGCATTGACCGCACTGTCCTCCACCAGCAGCACGGTGCCGGACAGGCGGGGCAGATTGGGCAGGGACAGACTGTGCTGGGCTTCTTCCATGCCGGTGCTCACGACCTTGCACGGCAACGACAGCGTGAAGGTCGAGCCGATACCCGAAGCACTGCGCAAGGTCACGGCGCCGCCGAGCATTTCGGCCAGTTGCCGCGAGATGGCGAGGCCCAGCCCGGTACCGCCGAAGCGACGGGATGCCGTGTTGTCGGCCTGCGCGAAGGCATCGAAGATGCGCGCCTGGTCGGGTTCGGTGATGCCGATGCCGGTGTCGCGCACGGCCATCACCATGCGCACGGCGCCAGTGCTCGGGCGGTGCTGGAGCATCAGATCATCGTCCATCGAGTGAACGCGAAGCGTGACGAACACACCGCCGTGATCGGTGAACTTGATGGCGTTGCCGATCAGGTTGACCGCGATCTGGCGCAGCCGTCCCGGATCGCCTTCGACCCGGCCGGGCACCGCGTCATCGACGTCGAGTGCCAGCGTCAGTCCTTTCTCGCGTGCCTGGGCACCGAGCAGTTCGGTCACTTCGCGCAGCGTGCGACGCGGGTCGAATTCGCTGCGTACCAGATCGAAGCGGCCGGCTTCGATCTTCGACAGGTCGAGAATGTCGTTCAGCAGATCGAGCAGGTTTTCGCCCGAGCGATACAGTGTTTCGAGATAGCGCCGCTGTTCGCCATTCAGCTCGCTGCGCAGCAGCAGTTGCGCCATGCCCAGCACGCCGTTCATCGGCGTGCGGATTTCGTGACTCATGTTGGCCAGGAACTGGCTCTTGGCCTGATTGGCCTGCTCGGCGGCTTCCTTGGCTTCTTCGTTCTCCTTCGCGACATGCGCGTGGTGCAGGCGCAGGCGAATGAATTCGGCCGTGTTCTTCTGGAAGCGCTTGGCGTTGACGACGGCAATCAGCAGGAACAGCAGGATGAAGCCGCCCAGTACTTCGCGTTCCGGCTCGGGCGACATCAGGTAGAAGAAGGCGGTCGGCAGCAAGGTCGGCAGAGCCATCAGCACATAGGCCTTCCACATGCCGGTCAGCGAAAACAGTCCGACGGCCGCCACGGCCACGAGGCAGAGCGGCACCACCATTTCGTAGGGGTGTCCGGGCGGCGGCATCAGCGCGACACCGAGCGCACCCCAGCCGCAGCCGGCGACGAACACGCCCAGCATGAACAGCCACTTCCAGATCAGCGTTTCATTGACGCCCGGTGCGACATGGCGCCACGCCATGATCAGCCCGAAGCGGCCGACGTTGATCAGCACCATGGCGACCAGCCAGGTGGTCAGTGCATTGATGTCGACGACCTTGTGCAGCACGCCCCAGATCAGGCCGGCCAGCACGATCGCCATCACCAGCGTGAACGGAGTCAGCCGGTAGGCGAGCGCAACCAGTTCCGCCTCGACCTGGCGTTCTGCGTGCTCGCTGCGCGGCGTGGCGCCGTGTGAAAGAAGGCTGGTGGGCATTGACGGATTCGGCATCAGGGGCAGATCGCCACCGGATTGCGACGACGGAGGCTGACAGGGTTCACGGCTGCCGAGCCCCGTTCTTGAGCCTGTGCGGGCCGCTCGCGCTTCATGTTCATTGACCGTAACCCGCGAACTTGCCGAGCACCCGTTCCATCTCGTCGTCGTCGAGCAGCTTCGGTGTGCCGACCTGCAGCGCGCGCCAGTACTGTTCGCACAGCGTTTCGAGCTCCACGGCCAGCGCGACCGCGTGACGCAGGCTGCGCCCGAACACCAGCATGCCGTGGTTCGCCATCAGGCAGGCGCAGCGGCCGGGCAGGGCGTCCAGCACTGCGTCGGACAACGCCTGTTCGCCGAAGGTGGCATAGCGTGCGCAGCGCACGGTGCTGCCGCCGAAGCGGGCGATCATGTAATGAAAGGGCGGGATGTATTCGCCGATGCAGGCGAGTGCCGTGGCAAATGGCGAGTGCGTGTGCACGATGGCGTCCGCGTCGGCGCGGTTCGCGTAGATGTCGCGATGGATGCGCCATTCCGAAGAGGGCTTGCGGCGGCCGCTGCTGTGGCCATCACTGAAGACTTCCACCATGTCGTCGGCGGTGCATTCAGCTGGCTCGAGCCCGCTCGGGGTGATCAGGAATGCGGGACCGCGGCGCGCGCTGACGTTGCCAGCCGCACCGCGGTTAAGTCCGCAAACTTCCAACCGGCGCGCTGCTTCAAGCACATCGCTGCCGCTGACCTCGTTCATCAGGGTGTGCCCCTGTATTGTGGATTAACAGTGGATTATCCTGACCGGAGCCCAGATTACAAGCGGGTTTACATTAAAAATTGACGACGGATCAGGTGTTTCGCGATGCAACATCGCGCAGACGCTTTGTTGTCAAGGGTTTCACGCTCCTAGAATTCACTTTAGGTTCTGTGGATCATTCAGCCGGGCGCGGCGTGCGAAATGCATCCCGGATACAGGATCGACGATGCCGCGCTCGGTGATGAGTGCCGTCACGAGCGGCGCCGGCGTGATGTCGAATGCCGGATTCTCGACCGGGCTGTGCGGATCGAGCTGGCGGACGCTGCCGGCGTCGCCGCGCAGCACGCGCAGTTCGTCGCCGTGGCGCGCTTCTATCGGTATCGCCGCGCCGCTGGCGCAGCCTTCATCGACCGTCGACCACGGCGCCGCAACCCAGAACGGAAGCCCGTTGTCGCGTGCCGCCAGCGCTTTCAGATAGCTGCCGACCTTGTTGGCAACGTCGCCGTTGGCAGCGATGCGGTCGGCGCCGATGATGACCGCGTCGACCTGACCCGCGCGCATCAGCTGGCCTGCGGCGTTGTCGGCGATGACGGTATGCGGCACGCCGGCACCGGTCAGCTCCCAGGCGGTCAGCAGGCCCTGGTTGCGCGGCCGGGTTTCCGAGACCCATACATGCAGGTCGACGCCGGCCGCGTGTGCGAGATAGACGCCGGCCAGCGCCGTGCCCCAGCCTGTCGTGGCGAGCCAGCCCGCGTTGCAGTGCGTCATCAGGTTCAGCCGGCCGCACCGGGGCGCCACCGCCTGCATCAACTCGAGCGTCAGTTCGCCGATGCGCCGGTTGGCGGCGCGGTCCTCGTCGCAGATTGCGAGGGCCTCGCGCCACGCCGCGCCGGCGCGTGCGTCCGGTGGCAACGGCCGCACATGCGTGGCGATGCGATGCAGCGCCCACGCAAGATTGACCGCGGTCGGGCGGGTGGCCCCGAGGGCGCGCACTGCGGCGTCGAGCGCGGCATCGTCTGCCGCCTCGTGCAGCGCAAGCGCCAGACCGAAGGCCCCGATGGCACCGATCAGCGGTGCGCCGCGGACCTGCATCGTCGCGATGGCGTGGGCCGCCTGCGCGGCGGTTTCAAGAGCCGCTTCCCGCCGGGCAAAGGGCAGCAGCGTCTGGTCGAGGATGTAGAGGCGGTCGCCGTCGAGGCGCAACGGGCTGGGTGTGTCGTTCATGTCGGAGAGGGATGGGCGGAGCTTCAAGCATAATCCGTTGATTCGCGACACAGACATCCGACATGCAGGACTATTCCGGTCATCTGACGTCGAAACTGCCCGACGTCGGCACGACGATATTCACCGTCATTTCGCGCGAGGCGCAGGCCTGCGGTGCGATCAACCTCTCCCAGGGGTTTCCCGACTTCAGCGCCGATCCGGCCCTGTACGATGCGGTGGCGTCGCACATGAGTGCCGGCCGCAACCAGTATTCCCCGATGACCGGCCAGCCGGCGCTGCGCGCGGCCGTGGCGCAGAAGATGCGCGCCGTATATGGCGCCGACTACGACGCGGAAGAAGAGATCACGATCACCGCCGGTGCAACCCAGGCGGTCTATACGGCCATCACGGCCTTCGCCGGGCCGGGCGACGAAGTCATCGTGTTCGAGCCGGCTTTCGACAGCTATCTGCCGGGCATCCGGCTGGCCGGCGCCACGCCGGTGTTCGTACGCCTCGAAGCGCCGCATTTCCTGCCCGACTGGGAGGTGGTGGCGCACTGCATCACGCCGCGCACCCGGCTCATCATCACCAATACGCCGCACAATCCAACGGGCGCTGCGTGGACGATGGACGATCAGCGCGTACTTGCCCGACTGTGCGACGGCCGCGACATCGTGGTGATTTCCGACGAGGTATATGAGCACATCGTGTTCGACGGACGCGAACACGCCAGTGCCGCGCGCTTGCCGGAACTGGCGGCGCGTACCGTGCTGGTGTCGAGTTTCGGCAAGACTTTTCACGTGACCGGCTGGAAGGTCGGTTTCGTCTGCGCACCGCCCGCACTGAGCGCAGAATTCCGCCGCGTGCATCAGTTCAACGTGTTCGCGGTGAACACACCCTGCCAGCTCGGGCTGGCCGACTACATGACCGAGCCCTCGCGCTACCTTGAACTGGGCCGTTTCTACCAGGCCAAGCGCGATGTCTTCCGAGCCGGTCTGGCCGGCTCGCGCTTCGAACTGCCGGCGTGCGCGGGCACCTATTTTCAGCTGGCGTCGTACCGCGCCATCAGCGACGAACCTGATCAGTCCTTCGTGCGTCGCCTCATGCGCGAAACCGGTGTCGCGGCGATCCCGGTGTCGGCTTTTCACCACGACGGCCACGATGCGCGGCTGATCCGCTTCTGCTTCGCCAAGACGGAAGCTGTCATTGCGCAGGCGGTCAACCGGCTGCGTGCCTACTGAAGGATGACCATGCAAACCGTTGATTTCACGCTGACCGGAGACTACGTCGCACTGTGCGACCTGCTTAAGCTCGCCGGCCTCGCCAGCAGTGGCGGCGAAGGGAAGGTGCGGGTGGCACGGGGCGATGTGCAGGTGGACGGGAAAGTCGAAACCCGCAAGACGGCCAAGATCCGCAGCGGCCAGAAGGTGGTGTGTGACGGGGTGTGCATCGCCGTCCGGTGAGGGACATCCAGGGTCTGTTCGCCGTGGCGACTGTTCCGGTCCTATTCGAGTGGCCCGTTGCCCAGGGGGAACCCGCAGGGCGCATTGACTGCACGCGTGATGTGCGAATCCGATGAGAGGAGACCTTCGCGCACCTGGATTGTGTCGGCGCTTTTTACATTTGCACCAGGCCGGGTGACGTTGGCCCGGGAGGCGGGTGGGAGGCGTCCGAGAGGTGATTGATTCGACGCGGGTTTGTTATTTTTTTCCTCACTTGGCGTGATCTCTGCTTGCATCCGTTCAGGCGGATATTCCTTCCTTCTGAATTGCCGCGGCGGTACTGCGGATCGCGATGCGAGGTACTCAATGAAATTTCCCACCCTGCTTGGCGTGGCGGCGCTCGGCGCCGTGCTTTCCTTTCCGGCGGCCGCCGGACTCAACGGCGACATCGTCACCACTGCCCTGCGTGCCGAAACGGCTGATTACGGTCGGTTTTCCGCAGTCGTCGGCGCTGGTGTAGAGGGCAGTCTGGTCGGAGGCGTGTTGCCATTCGACTATTCCGACGCGGGGTTCTCCCTTGGTTCGCCGCGCGACTTCTGCGGCATCCGCAGTTGCGGAGAAGCGCGGGAACAAATGACCCTGAAGCTGTCGGGCCTCGAATTCGGCCCGTCGATCGTGCTGACGGATGTTGTGCTGATCACGAGCCTGAGCAATGTCAAAGTGAATGTCGGACCGACGTTCGCTGAATTTTCCTGGACCGACCAGCCCGTTTCCCAGGGCGCCTTTCTGAGCGCTCAATTCGTCACCGGCGTCGTGCCCGAGCCGGAAGCCTTTACGCTGATGCTCGCCGGGCTCGGCCTGATCGGGATTGCCGCTTCGCGTCGTTCGCCGCGCGCCTGAATTCAGCTGTCCTGCGGCGCTTTGGCGAAGCGGCCGTAGTGCAGCAACAGCGTCGGCAGTACCAGCAGGTTCAATATCGTCGAGGTCGTCAGGCCGCCGACGATGATGGCGGCCATCGGCCCTTCGATCTCCCGACCGGGCTCGCCCGAGCCCAGGACCAGGGGCATCAGGCCGAGACCGGTCACCAGCGCGGTCATCAGGATCGACGGAAGGCGTTGCGACGCGCCGAGTATGGCGGTGTCCAGGTTCCACGGATGACCTTCCCGCTCCACCAGGTGCTGGAAGTGCGACACCAGCATGATGGAGTTGCGCAGCGTGATGCCGAACAGCGTGACGAAGCCGACCACGGAACCCAGTGACAGCCAGCCGCCACCGGCCAGCGCCGCGAGCACACCGCCGATGAGCGCGAACGGCAGGTTCACGAAGGTGATCACGAGGTTGCGCGAGCTTGAAAACGCCAGCATCAACATGATGGCAATGGCAGCGGCCGCGAGCGCCGAATGCGTGACCAGTTCGCGCCGCGCCTGCGCCTGCGCCTCGGCCGCACCGGTCACCGTGTAGTAACTGCCGGCGTTCAGTTTCACGTCGTCGCGCAAGGTGCGCCGGACGGCGTCGCTGAACGCGCCCAGATCGTGGCCGCTGGCCAGATTCGCCGTGATGGTCTGCACCCGCTTGCCACCTGAATGCAGGATCTTGTAGCGACCGTTCTCGACGCTGATGTCGGCCACGTCGCGCAGTTCGACCAGCCGGCCATCCGGTGTGCGCAGCGGCAGGCGGCCGATCTCGTTCGGCGATCGGCGGTGGTCCGGATCCAGTGCCACGACCAGCGGTGTCGCCAGGGTCCCGCGATACACCTCGCTCACCTTGCGGCCGGCAAAGGCGGTGCTGGTCGCCGACAGCACGTCCTCCGGCGACAGGCGCCAGACCGCAAGCTTGTCCAGGCGCGGCCGCACGATGATTTCCGGCGTGCCGGGCGGCGCCAGCACCTGTACGTCGGTCGCCCCCCTGACCTTCGCGAGCGCCTGCGCAACGGCGCTGGCGTCGGCATCCAGCCGGTCGAGATTGGTGCCGAACACCTGCACCACCAGCGTCGCCGGAAAACCCGATTCGGTCTCGCCGATGCGCTCCGTCAGGAAGGTGTTGACGGAGAATGCAAGGCCGGGAAAGCCGACCGATTCCGCAGCTTCTTCGTCCGTGCGATCTTCGTCGCCGTCGTCACCGGTCACCGTGCGACGGATGTCGGCGAGGATGCGCTCCTGGGTTGCACCGTCCAGCGGACCGATTTCGATCTCGACCTCGCTGTAGTGCGGACCGAAAGGGTCGAATCCGTTCTGCGCACGACCGACCCACTGCGCGACCGACTTCACGCCGTCGATCTGCAGGACCTTTTCCGTCACCCGCTGGCCGACCCGCAGCACCTCGCCCGGTGCAGTGCCCGGAATGGTCGACAGATGCACGATGTAGTGACCCTCGCGCAACGGCGGAATGAACTCGCCGCCGAACAGCGGCAGCACCCCCAGCCCGCCGGCCAGAGCCAGCATGACGCCGGCGATCAATCCGTGCGGGCGGCGTTCGATGGCGCGCAGCGTCCGCTCGTAACGCGGGCGCAGCCAGCGCACCAGCGGCGGGTCTTCGTCGGGCAGTTCGCGATTGCCCAGCATCAGGAAGCTCATCGCCGGCGTGACCGTCAGCGCCACGACCAGCGACGCGAGGATGGCCAGGATGTAGGCCAGACCAAGCGGCGCGAACAGCTTGCCGGCGACGCCGGACAGCGTGAGCAGCGGCACGAACACCAGCGCAACGATGAAGGTTGCGTACACGACCGAGCTGCGCACCTCCATCGATGCGTCGAGCACCACCTTCCAGGCGGCCACCGGCGAGCCGAGGTGGCGGTTTTCGCGCAGCCGGCGATAGATGTTCTCGCAGTCGATGATGGCGTCGTCCACCACCTCGCCGAGGGCGATCGCCAGCCCGCCCAGCACCATGATGTTCAGGCTGGCGCCGGCCTCAAGCATGACCAGTACCGCCGCCAGCAGCGACAGCGGAATGGCGACGGCCGAAATGAACGCGGTGCGCAGGTTGTACAGGAACACGAACAGCACGATCACCACGAGCGTGGCGCCTATCATCACGTCGGCGCGCACATTGCCGAGCGCCGTCTGGATGAAGTTGGCCGGCCGGAACAGCGCCGGGTGCAGCGTCACCTGTTCGCGTTCGAACAGCGGTGCCAGCTCGGCCAGCGATTTCTCCAGGTCCAGCGTGACGCCAAGTGTGTCGGCGCCGAGCTGGCCCTGCACCATCATGAACACACCGGGTGTGCCGTTGATCTGCGCCGCACTGATCGCCGGGCCCGGCGCTTCGCGCACACGGCCGACGTCGCCCAGCGCGAGCGAACGTCCGTCCGGCAGCGTGACGGTGAGCTGTTCCAGACTGCGCGCCGACGCCGGCGTGGCGTCGATCGCAATCAGCAGGCGCTGGTTGTCGTTCTCGACGAAACCTGCACCGGCGACCGAAGCCGCGCCGCGTGCCGCCAGCTCGACATCGGCGAACGTCACACCGAGGGTGCGCAGCCGCGCCGGGTCGAGCTGGATCTGCCACTGCCTCACTTCGCCGCCGAACACATTCACGTCCGCCACACCCGGCACCGCGAGCAGGTGCGGGCGCACCACCGAATCGACCAGGTAGCGCATGTCCATCTGCGAGCGCTCTGCCGACGTGATGCCGATGCCGAGCAGGGTGCTGGCCGAAGAGGTCAGCGGCGTGATGACCGGCGTCACGCCGGCCGGCAACAGCGACCCCAACGTGCCGAGGCGCTCCGATACCAGTTGCCGGTTGCGGAACAGGTCGGACTTTTCATCGAAGATGACCGTGACCACGGACAGGCCCGGAATCGACTGCGAGCGCAATTCCCTGATCCCGCGCGTGCCTGAGACGGCCGACTCGATCGGCGTCGTGACGCGTGTTTCGACCAGGTCGGCCGGCAGGCCGGGCGCTTCGGTCTGGATCACCACCTGCGCCGGTGCGAACTCGGGAAACACGTCGAGCCGGGCGTCGAACATGCGGCTGATGGCATACAGCACGAGCACCAGAGACAGTGCCAGAACGATGCCGGGCCGGCGTACCGAGAAACGAACGATGGCTTCAAGCATCGATCAGTCTCCCGACCCGGCTCGGCCAATCACGGGCTCAGTCATCGTTCTCGTCCGCCAGCGTGTGCTTCAGCTCTTCGGACAGCAGCAGTTGCGCGCCGCGCGTCACCACGCGCGCGTCATCTTCCAGCTTCGGTGCGAGCCAGCCGTCCGGACGCTGCGATTCGGCGGGCAGCGCCTGGCGGGTGAACTCCTCCGGTTCGTCATCGTCGCGCACATACACCCAGGGCAGGCCTGCATACCAGACCACGGCGCTGTTGGGCACCAGCGACAGCATCGTCTCACCGGTGACGCCGCGTGCCGCCAGGCGGGTGCCGGTCGGCAGCACGCGCTCGGACTTGTACAGCCAGGTTTCGCCAGCCGCCTGGGCGAGGCTGCGTGGCGCAGGGCCGATGCGGCGTGCCTCGATGGCATCGTTGCCGTCCGGCAGGCGCAGCAGCATCAGCGGCGGTGCTTCGCCCGAGCCGCGCAGCGCCACGGCGACCAGCGAGTTGCGCCGATTGGCCAGCCGCTCAAGTTCGTCCGGCGCCTCGCCCGACGCCGAACCGGCCAATGGACCCCAGCCCTGGACCAGCCGCGCATGCAGGCCGTCGGCGCGGGCGCGCGCCGCGGCCAGCGCCGCGCGGTCCTGCTCGACCTGGCTGCGTGCGGTCTGCAGCGTCCGCTCCGATACATTGCGGTCATCGTTGAACAGCGCCTGAACGCGATCGCGTTCGGTTTCGGCCCGGGCAAGCTGGGCGGTGAGCCGTGCGATGTCGGCGCGCGCTTCGTGCAACTGCCCACGCAGCGCGAACAGCGGCTCGAGGTCGAGCACCGCGGCCTGCGCCTCGTGTTCGGTGCCGGCCCGCACGGCCAGCGGCTGGCCGAATTCGATGCCGCTCGCCGTCTGCGCAGCGGCGGTCAGGCGTACGCTGGTCAGGCCGTCCCGATTCCGCTCGACCAGAGACGGTACCTCGATGTCGTCGTCGGGCTGATCGCCGTACAGCTTCCATTCGTCGCGGGCGTAGTACACCACGGCCCAGACGAGCGCGATCAGCAGCAGGCCCATCGCGAACAGCAGTTGCTGGGGGGTGATCCGGTTCATGGTGTTGTCTCCGTGGGGCCCGTCAGTGCGGACAGCGGGCGCTGCACTGCGTCTTCCAGTGCCAGGCGCGAGGCAAGGGTGCGTTGCCGTGCATACAGCAGCCGGATGTCGGCTTCCAGCACGCGGACGCGCGCCAGCAGACGATCCAGCCGGTCGGCGTCGCCGCGCGCGTAGCGTTGTTCGGTGCGCGTCAGTTGCAGCCGGGCTTCGTCGTGCTCGGCTTCAGCGCCATCGATGTCCAGTTCGGCCGCCTTCACGCGGGTGCGCGCATGTTCGAGCGCGACCAGCGCCTGCGACTGCAGCGCCAGAAAATCCTGCGCGGCCATGTCGCGTCGCGCGACTGCTTCGGCGATCGGTCCGGCCTGACGCTGCGCCGCGAACAGCGGCAATGCGGCGCCCAGGCTCCACACCGTGGCGCCCTGATCCCACAGCAGGCCGGGCTTGAGGCGGATTTCCGGGTACTGGGCGCGCAGCTCCACCGTCAACGCAGCTTCGGCCGCAGCATGCTGCGCCAGCGCGCGGCGCAGATCGATGCGGTCGAGCGTGGCGTTCGCCCGCAGCGCCGACATCGGCGGCACTGCGACCGGCGCGTCGAAGGCGGCGTAATCGATGCGCAGTGCGTCGAGGGCAGACAGCGGCAGCGCCAGCGCCTGGGCCAGATCGCCGCGCGCGCGGATCTGCCGCTGTTCGGCCAGCACATAACGCGACTCGGCCTGTGCCGCGGCGGTGCGGGTCTGCGTCAGTTCGAGCGCGTCGGCAGCGCCGAGGTCGTAGCGCTTCTGCATCACCGCCTGGGCTTCCAGGGTGGTGACGACCAGACGGTCGAGCAGTACCAGCTCGGCATTGGCCGACCACAACTCGATGAGCGCGCGCTGGGCGCCGCTGCGGACCGCCCAGGCGGCGTCGGCTTCGTCGAGCAGCGCCGCGTCGGCCAGCAGGCGGGCACGCTCGACGCGCGCTTCACGCACCGATTCGCCGGTCAGCGCGAGGTCCAGAGCCAGCCCGACACTCCAGGCCGACTGCCCGGGGTCGCGTTCATTGGTGCGTTCGGCCTCCGGTGCCAGCAGCGTGCGCGGCGTGAGCCCGGCGGTCGTCAGCTGGGCGCGCGCCAGTGCCGCGCGTGCGCGCGCCTGCGCGGCTGATGGGTGCTGCAGCAGCGCGGCGAGCACCAGTTGCTCGGGTGTCCAGCGTTCGGGCGGCCAGACCGAGGTGCTCATGCTGCGCTGCGCAAGAAACTCGCGCGTCACATCGTCGGTCAGCGACCGGCCAAGGAACGCCGTCTGAAGTGCCAGCGGGTCAAGCGGTGCGGGCGGCACCTGCTGCACCGCACATGCGCTGAGGGCGATACAGGGGAGCAGCAAGTAGAACGGAGGGGTGAAGCACCGCATCCTGATTTGTTATTCTGGGCAGCTGATCAACACCGAATGCTAACGATGCACGCTGTTGTGCGCAAACAAGACCCTTGCCGGCGGCTCTCATTCATCCACACGTTGATCGGTTTGATGCTGTCGGTTGCAGCCGTCGGCGTGCAGGCGCTCGAAGCACTTCAGGTCCGGCAGGTGGCGCCCGGTGTCTTCCTGTTCCAGGGCGAGGTTGCCGAGCAGGACGCACGGAATCTGGGTGCGATATCCAACCTCGGCTTCATTGTCGGCAGCCGCTGCGTGGCGGTCATCGACACCGGTGGCTCGCCAGCCGTGGGCGCCGCGCTGCGCGCCAGCATCCGCAGCAGGACCGACCTGCCGGTGTGTTACGTGATCAACACCCACGTGCATCCGGACCATATTCTGGGCAATCAGGCCTTCATCGACGACAAACCGGTGTTCGTCGGCCATGCCCGGCTGCCGGCTGCGCTCGCGGCGCGCAGCAGCCACTATCTGGCGGCGGCCGAAAGATTGATGGGGGAGGCTGGCAAGGGGCTTCAGCCGGTGCCGCCGTCGCGCACCGTGGCGGTCGAGGACGAACTCGATCTGGGCGGGCGGACGCTGAAGCTGCGCGCCTGGCCGACGGCGCACACCGACAACGATCTCACCGTGCTCGACGAGGCGACCGGCACGCTGTTTGCCGGCGATCTGCTGTTCGTCGGCCACCTGCCGGTGGTGGACGGAAAGATACTCGGCTGGATCAAGGTCGGCGCAGCACTGGCGGCGATGGACGTGCAACGCATCGTACCCGGTCATGGTGACGCCGGCGAGGCGTGGCGCGAAGCATTTGCAAAGCAGGGGAACTACCTGCAGGGGCTGGTCGATCAAACCCGCAGCGCCTTGAAAGCCGGAAAGACCCTGTCGCAGACGGTGAGCGAGGTCGGACCGGGAGACGCGACAGGCTGGGCCCTGGTTGACCTGTTCCATCGGCGCAACGTGACGTCGGCGTTTGCGGAACTCGAGTGGGAAGAGTGAAGCGGTGAAGTGAAGGATGAAGAACGAAGCACAGCAACGAAGCACAGCCGGCCGGCGTCGAATGATCGAATGATCCGGCGACAGATCGTGCATGTCAGCATTACCGTCAGCATGCGGTCTGCTGCAGAATGACCACGAGGAGAAGACGATGAAACCCACTAACGGATGGTCGGCGGCACTGGCGGCCTGCCTCTTCCTGCTGCTGCCGGTTGCGCAGGCCGCCGACGACGGTTCGGATACGCCGATCTGGGGCAAGGTGCGCACCTTGCTGGTCGGCGACCGCCCGGTGATCGAGGACACGACCGGCTCGGTCCTGGAGATCGACGCGCCGGTGCGTGCCGAAGACGCGGCGGTGGTGCCGGTCTCCGTGCGCACGAAACAGTTGCCGGGTGGGGCCTACGTCAGCAAGGTGCACCTGGTGATCGATGAGAATCCGTCACCGATCGGTGGCACCTTCACCTTCACGCCGCTGGCCGGTCGGGCCGACATTGAAACCCGGGTGCGCATCGAAGCCTACAGCTGGGTACGTGCCATCGCCGAAACGAGTGATGGGAAGGTCTATGTCGCGCGCCGCTTCGTGAAGGCTTCCGGCGGCTGTTCGGCGCCTGCCGGTAAGGATATGGAAGAGGCGCTGGCACGGCTGGGCAAGATGAAGTTCAAGGTCGAGGAGGGCTCCGTCGGCCAACCCAGCGTTGCGCAGTTGATGATCAGCCACCCGAACAGTTCCGGGCTGGCGATGGACCAGATGACGCGCCTGTTCGTGCCGCCTCACTTCGTGCGTCGTGTGGAGGTCACCTTCGGTGGCGAGCCGGTCATGACTGCGGATGTCGACTTCTCAATCAGCGAAAATCCGAACTTCCGGTTTTACGTGCTGCCGGCGAAGGAGGGCGAACTCAAGGCGGTCGTCGTCGATTCCAAGGACCTGCGCTTCGAAAGTTCGGTCGCGATCAAGCCGGGGCTGCGCGGCTCCTGAGCGATGCGGCGCAGGCCGCACCGCCGCGCTGCGCGAATCGCTTACTTGATGAAGCAGCGCTTCTTGGATTCGGCAACGACGCCCAGATACTTCTTGACCGCGCCCTTGGTTTCGTCAGTGCCGCGGAACATGCCGCCGCGCTCTCCGCTCATCGACTGGGTGCGGCTGAAGCTCGACAGTTCGACGTACTCGTCGTGCGTCAGCTTGGTCGCGATCTCGTCGATCAGGCAGGAACACTTGTAGATGTACTCATGGTTGCTGCCGTACGCCTGCAGGCATTCGAGCGCAAACTCGACACGCGAGCTGGTCGGATAGTCGTTGGCGGCTGCAGCGGAGCCGCCCATCAGCAGCGCGCCGATCGCAGCGACGGTCACGTGGAAGCGATGAAATTTCAAACCGGATCTCCTCATTTGTTTTTGATGAACCGCGGGGGCTCGCTGTCTGGCAAGGCCGAAGAGGCTAGCACATCGACGCAGACCACCGTTTTGCCGCCCGAGTTGCACAGGATTCTTTCCCGATGGCTGTGTGCAGTCATCGTGATTTTCGCGGGATGTCTGACCGGCACCGTGTCCGCGTTCGCGCAGACGCTGCCTGAACTGCGCCTGACCCCGCTGGCCGATGGTGTCTACGTGCTGCGTCCGCCCTCGTCCGAAGTCCGTCCGGACAACGCCGGTTTCGTGACCCACATCGGGGTGCTGGTCGACGCACGCGGGCTTGTCCTGGTCGGCACCGGCACCAGCCAGCGCTTTGCGCAGCACCTCCTCGCCTTCGTCGAACGCGAGCTGGGCAAACCGGTCATCGCGGCGGTCAATCTTTATGGTGGTGGCGACCATGTGCTGGGCAACCGCGTGTTTGTGTCACGGGGTGTGCCGGTTACAGCGCATATTGAAACAGACCGCTTCATCCGGGCCAGTTGCCACACCTGTGTCGAGCGCCTGACGGCGGCGCTGGGCGAAAATATGATGTCAGGTACCGAACCCACCCCCGCAAGCGTGACCTTCGAACATTCAGGCCGGCTGACCGGCGTTACCCGCCGGCTCAGATTGCTGCACTACGGACACACCTTCCAGCCGGGCGCGACCGCGCTGCTGGACGAGGCAAGCGGCACGTTGTTTGCGGGCGAACTGGCGGCGACGCACTACCTGCCCGATCTGTACAACGCAAACGAAACCGGCTGGGTCGCCGCGCTCGATGCGCTGATCGCGCTGGGCGCGCGGCAGGTGGTGCCGGCGCATGGCGCGCCGGGTGGACGTGAAGTTCTCGACGCGTCGCGCCGTTATCTGCAGCAACTGGTCGAGCGCGTGGATGCGCTGTTCTCCGGCGGTGCGACGCTTGAAGAGGCGCTGGATCAGGTCGAACTGGCGGAATTCCGCGACTGGCACGGCTATGCCCTGTGGCACCGCCGCAACGTGCATTTCGCCTATCTGCACCGGGAAGCCCGTGCCTTCGGCCCGCAGTGAAGTCAGACGTGAATCAGGACACGGCAGGACACGGCCCGGCGCCGCGCCCCACACAACAGAATTGATCGATGAGGATGAGCCTACATGTCGGAACCGTTTTCCATACCGCTTGAGCAGATGCGTCGCATGGTCAAGCCCACGCCCAAGGGGCGCGCGCTCGACCCGGTCGCCGTCGAAGAGGTGCAGGCACTGCTCGGCCGCATGCCGCGCCGTCCTGATCTGCTGATCGAATGTCTGCACCTGCTGCAGGACACCTACCGCGCGGTGCACGCACGCCATCTCGCCGCGCTGGCGGCCGAACTGAAGATGTCGCAGGCCGAGGTGTACGAGGTCGCGACCTTCTATCACCACTTCGACGTGCTGCGCGAAGGCGAGGGCGCGCCAGCCGAACTGACCGTCCGGGTGTGCGACACCCTGTCCTGCAAGATGGCGGGTGCGGACGACCTGCTGAAGAAGCTGCCGGGCATCCTGGGCACGAAGGTGCGCGTCATTCCGGCACCCTGTGTCGGTCGTTGCGAACAGGCGCCGGTCGTCGTGGTAGGCCAGAACGCACTGGGCGGCGCGACAGAAGCGGACGTGAAGGCCGCCGTGAAGGCGAATGAATCGACTCATCCGCTGCCCCGCTATGTCGGCTACAAGGCTTATCTGAAGGCCGGTGGCTACAAGCTGTTCCGCGATCTGGTCGAAGGCCGTCGCGATGTCGAGTCGGTCATCCAGGCCATGGAGCACTCCGGCCTGCGCGGTCTGGGCGGCGCCGGATTCCCGGCCGGCCGCAAGTGGCGCATCGTGCGTGCCGAGGCTGCGCCGCGTCTGATGGCGGTCAATATCGACGAGGGCGAACCGGGCACCTTCAAGGATCGCTGGTACCTCGAGCGCGATCCGCACCGCTTCCTCGAAGGCATGCTGATCGCCGCGTACTGCGTCGGCATCGGCGAGGTTTACGTCTATCTGCGCGACGAATACGCGCATGTGCGCGACATCCTGCAGAAGGAACTGAAGAAGCTGCTGGCCGATCCGCCCTGTGCGCTGCCGCCGATTCACCTGCGCCGCGGCGCGGGTGCCTACATCTGTGGCGAAGAGTCGGCGATGATCGAATCGATCGAAGGCAAGCGCGGCATGCCGCGCCTGCGTCCGCCCTATGTCGCCCAGGTCGGCCTGTTCGGTCACCCGACACTGGAACACAATATGGAAACCGTGTTCTGGATCCGCGACATCGTGGAAAAGGGTGCCGAATGGTTCGCCGGCCACGGCCGCAACGGTCGCAAGGGCCTGCGTTCGTTCTCGGTATCGGGCCGCGTGAAGAAGCCGGGCGTTCACCTGGCACCGGCCGGCATTTCGGTACGCGAACTGATCGATGAATACTGTGGCGGCATGCTGCCGGGTCATGCCTTCTACGGCTACCTGCCGGGCGGCGCGTCGGGCGGCATCCTGCCGGCCAGTCTGGGCGACATCCCGCTCGACTTCGACACCCTGCAGCCCTACGGCTGCTTCATCGGATCGGCGGCGGTCATCATCCTGTCCGACCACGACCGTGCGACCGATGCGGCGCGCAACATGATGCATTTCTTCGAACATGAGTCGTGCGGCCAATGCACGCCCTGCCGCGTCGGCACAGCCAAGATGAACACGCTGATGGAAGCCCCGGTGTGGGACACCGATTTGGTCGAGGAACTGTCACAGACCATGGTGGACGCGTCGATCTGCGGCCTCGGGCAGGCGGCACCGAATCCGGTGCGCTGCGTCATCAAGTATTTCCCTGACGAAATCAAGTGAAGGGACGGCAACCCAAATGAATGCACCCATTGATGCTTCGGTGATCGCGCAATCGATCGAATTCACGCTGGACGGCCAGTCGATGACGGCCCGTGTCGGCGAAACCATCCTGCAGGCGGCGGCCCGCCAGGGCGTGGACATCCCCCATCTTTGCTACAAGGACGGCTACCGTCCGGACGGCAACTGCCGCGCCTGTGTGGTCGAGATCGACGGCGAACGCGTGCTCGCGCCGAGTTGCTGTCGGGCACCGACGCCAGGCATGAATGTGAAGGCCGAATCGGAGCGCGCCGTGAAGGCGCAGAAGATGGTGGTCGAACTGCTGCTGTCCGACATGCCCGAGCAGACCTACAAGCCCGACTCCGAACTGGCCCATTGGGCGGAAAAGCTCGGCGTGAGCGGGTCGCGCTTCGAAGGCCGCGAGCAGCCGGCATGCGACCAGTCGCATCCGGCGATGAGCGTGAACCTCGACGCCTGCATCCAGTGCAACCGCTGCGTGCGCGCCTGTCGCGAAGAGCAGGGCAATGACGTGATCGGCTATGCCTTCCGCGGTTCGGCGTCGAAGATCGTGTTCGACCAGGACGATCCGATGGGCGCGTCGACCTGCGTGGCCTGCGGCGAATGCGTGCAGGCCTGCCCGACCGGCGCGCTGATGCCGGCCGGCGGTGTCGGCATGGTGAAGATGGACAAGACCGTCGACTCGGTCTGCCCGTACTGCGGCGTGGGCTGCCAGCTGACCTATCACGTCAAGGACGACCGCGTGCTGATGGTGACCGGCCGCGACGGCCCGGCCAACGAAGAGCGCCTGTGCGTCAAGGGCCGCTTCGGCTTCGACTACGCGCGTCACCCGCAGCGACTCACGAAGCCGCTGATCCGTCGCGCCGATGCACCGAAGCACAAGAATTTCGTCGTCGATCCGGCCAATCCGCTGTCGGCGTTCCGCGAAGCCAGCTGGGAAGAGGCGATCGAGTACGCGACCAGCCGGCTGCGCACGATCCGCGACACCAAAGGACCGAACGCGCTGGCCGGTTTCGGTTCGGCCAAGGGCTCGAACGAGGAGGCCTACCTGTTCCAGAAGCTGATCCGCACTGGCTTCGGCACCAACAATGTGGATCACTGCACGCGCCTGTGCCACGCCTCGTCGGTCGCCGCGCTGCTTGAAGCAGTCGGTTCGGGCGCGGTGTCGAATCCGGTGCGCGATGTGCTGCACTCCGATGTGATCTTCCTGATCGGCGCCAATCCGCTGGTCAATCACCCGGTCGGCGCGACCTGGATCAAGAACGCGGTCAAGCAGGGCGCGCGGCTCATCGTGTGCGACCCGCGCCGCAACGACCTGCAGCGCTACGCCACGCACTTCCTGCAGTTCAAGCCGGACACCGACGTGGCCATGCTGAACGCGATGATGCACGTCATCATCGAAGAAGGTCTGGTCGACGAAGCCTTCGTGCGCGACCGCACCTCGGGTTTCGATGCGCTGAAGAAGAACGTGGCCGATTTCAGCCCGGAGCGCATGGCCAAGATCTGCGGCATTCCGGCCGAAACGCTGCGCGAGGTGGCGCGCATGTTCGCGACCTCGAAGGCGTCGATGATCCTGTGGGGCATGGGCGTGTCGCAGCACGTGCACGGCACCGACAATGCACGCTGTCTGATTTCGATGGTCATGATGACCGGCCAGATCGGTCGCCGCGGCACCGGTCTGCATCCGCTGCGCGGCCAGAACAATGTGCAGGGTGCGTCCGATGCAGGCCTGATCCCGATGGTGTTCCCGGACTATCAGGCGGTCGGCAACAAGACCATCCGCGACAAGTTCGAAGAATTGTGGGGCAGCCGCCTCGATGCCAACCCCGGCTTGACCGTGGTCGAAATCATGGACGCCATCCATGCCGGCAAGCTCAACGGCTGCTACATCATGGGTGAGAACCCGGCCATGTCCGACCCGGACGTCGAGCACGCCCGCGATGCGCTGGCCAAGCTCGATTGCCTGGTCGTGCAGGACATCTTCCTGACCGAAACCGCCTACTTCGCGGATGTCGTGCTGCCGGCGTCGGCCTTCCCGGAAAAGACCGGCACCTTCACCAACACCGACCGCCAGGTGCAGCTGGGTCGTCAGGCGATCAATCCGCCGGGCGATGCGCGGCAGGACCTGTGGATCATCCAGCAGATGGCCAACGGCATGGGGCTGGACTGGCACTACGACGGCGCGAAGGATGTGTTCAACGAAATGCGCCAGGCGATGCACTCGATCGCCGGCATCACGTGGGAGCGCCTGGAAGCGGAGCACTCGGTCACCTACCCGTGCGAGAACGAAGGCGATCCGGGCGACGAGGTGGTGTTCATCGAACGCTTCCCGACCCAGTCCGGTCGCGCCAAGCTGGTGCCCGCCAAGCTGATCACCGCCAACGAGAAGCCGGATGCCGATTTCCCGATGGTGCTGATCACCGGCCGGCAGCTGGAACACTGGCATACCGGCTCGATGACGCGCCGGGCGTCGGTGCTCGACAACATCGAGCCGATCGCCACGGTCACGATCAACCCGGCTGACATGGCGAAGCTGAAGCTGCGGCCGGGCGAGGTGGTGACGGTCGAATCGCGCCGCGGCAAGATCGCGTTGTACGCGCGGGTCGATGGCAACGTGCCGATCGGTGCCGTATTCATCCCGTTCGCGTATTACGAAGCCGCCGCGAACATGCTGACCAATCCGGCGCTGGATCCGTTCGGCAAGATTCCGGAGTTCAAGTACTGCGCGGTGCGCCTGAAGAAGGGCGGGACGCCGACCCGACTGACGACCTATGGCGGCGGTCAGGCGAAAATGGTAACGGCTTGATCCGTCAGTCGTTAGTCTGAAACCGGGGCCGAGTGCCCCGGTTTTTTTTGACCCTGCATCAAGTATTGTCATTGACGACAGGTCAGGCTGACGGCTACCCTGCGCGTGCTTCAGGTGCCCTGACCAGCGTTCGCTGCGAGGGGTGAAACGGGAAGTCCGGTGAGTGCCTGCAATCAGGTCGCGATCCCGGCGCTGCCCCCGCAACGGTAAGCGAGTCGTAGCGATCCAATCAGCCACTGTGCGCCATGCACGGGAAGGCGGATCGCACATTTCCCTCGCGAGCCCGGAGACCGGCCTGACGCATTTGACCGATGGCTGCGGTGGGCGGCGGAGGTGCGTATTTCCGTTGCCCGGTCGTTCTTCCGCGCAGGTCGTGCGTCGCTTCCCGTTCGTTTCAGATCATCGGATTTCCGCAATTCGCCGGCGGGTGCTGCCGGCGCTGCAAGGAGGTCTGCATGCGTACCATTCTTCTCACATCCCTCATCGGGCTGGCATTCGCCGGCTCCGCCCAGGCCGGCCCGTTCGCGCCGGCCGCCGGTCAGCCCGGATCAACGGCCATCAGCAAGGACAGTCCGGCTTTCGTCCAGTGGGCGACCGGCTACCGTGACTACCTGCCGGGCGCAAACGTCGATGCCACGTGGAAAACGCCGGAAAAGGGTCTGGGTGTTGCCCAGGGCGGCGCGACCGACATCGTCGTGCTCGGCGACGGCGGCAGCATCACGCTCAGCTTCGGCGGCTACATCACGAACGGTGCAGGGGCCGATTTCGCGGTGTTCGAAAACGGCTTCATGGACACCTTCCTCGAACTGGCGTTCGTCGAGGTGTCGTCCAACGGTACCGATTTCTTCCGTTTTCCGAACTTCTCGTTCACGGCCAGCCCGGTCGGCGGCTTCGGCCTGATCGACCCGACCAATATCGACGGTCTGGCCGGCAAGTACCGCGCCGGCTTCGGTACGCCGTTCGATCTCGATGCGCTGAGCGGTGTCGCCGGGCTGGATGTCAACAAGGTGCAATACGTGCGCCTGATCGACGTTGTCGGCAATGGTTCGACCTTCGACAGCTTTCCGGCCGAATTCGGCGGCCCGCACCCCATCTACGACCCGTATCCGACCACCGGCAGCAGCGGCTTCGACCTCGACGCGGTCGGCGTCATCCATTACGCCGCACTGCCGGCCGTGCCCGAGCCTTCGCAATGGGCGATGTACTGCGCCGCACTCGGCCTGCTCGGTCTGGTCGCCCGCCGTCGCGGCTGATGCCGCCCCCGCTCACCACGAAAGATCACTGACATGAACAAGACACTTCTCGCCCTCGCGCTGGGCGCACTGGCAGTCAGCCACAGCGCGCACGCAGCGACCCCTTCGGTTGCCACGTTCGAAGACGCGCCGCTGGCGTCCGAAAGCCACTTCTTCCCGCAAGTGACGACCACCTTCACCAGCGGAGCCGCCACCTTCAATCACACCTATTCGGACATCGGCGGCGGCTGCTGCCACACTGACTGGGTGTATTCGAACCGCACCGACACGACGACCGGCAACTTCACCAATCAGCACAGCGCAATCACCGGTGGCGGCGTCGACGGATCGGCCCATTACGCGATCGCCAATTTCGGCGCACCGACGATCAGCTTTGCGTCGGCCGTCAGTGTCCAGGGGGCGTACTTCACCAACACGACGTTCGCCGGTCGCACGATGCTTGATGGTGACACCCTGTTCGGCTTTTCGAAGAAGTTCGGCGGCGCCAGCGGCAATGATCCTGACTATCTGAAGCTGACCATCATCGGCAAGGACAGTGGCGGTTCGACCACCGGCAGCGTTGACTTCATGCTGGCCGACTACCGGTTTGCCGACAACACCCAGGACTACGTGGTGACCGACTGGCGCTGGGTCGATCTCGCGGCGCTCGGCACGGTCAGCAGTCTGCAGTTCGCGCTGGCGTCGAGCGACAGCGGGGAATTCGGCATCAACACGCCGGCCTATTTCGCACTCGACAATCTGACCGTCACCGCAGTCCCGGAGCCGGAGCAGGTCGCGCTGCTGCTGGCCGGTCTGGCGCTGGTCGGCGCGGTCGCGCGTCGCCGTCGCGGCTGATCACGTCCCGGAGATCACCCGCACGCCCTGGTAGCGTGCGGGTGATGCCCTACGATGCATCGCTGCTGTCTGTCCCTGTTGTTGTCCATGTGTCCCAGCCTCGCGTTCGCACAGGATGCACCACCGCGCGTGCACGAGCTCGACGAAGTCGTGATCAGTGCGCCGTCGGCTGCCGACACGCTGCGTGTCGTGCCGCACAGCGTGTCCGTCATCACCACCGAAGACATCGAACATTCGCCGTCGCGCACCGTGGCCGAAGTGCTGGGTCGCGAGGCCAATCTCAATATCCAGAGCTATTTCGGCCGCGACAAGGGCGCTACCGTCGACATGCGCGGCTTCGGCGCCACAGCCGTCAGCAATGTGCTGGTGCTGGTCGATGGCGTCAGGCTGAACGCATCGGATCTGTCCGGCGCCGACTTGTCGTCGGTCGCGCTGTCCCAGGTCGAACGCATCGAAGTGCTGCGCGGCGGCGGCGCGGTGCGCTACGGTGACGGCGCGGTCGGCGGCATCATCCATGTGCTGACAAGGCGTCCGCGCAGCGGGCCGCTGAAGGGCGAATTCGAGGCGCGCACCGCTTCGTACGACACGCATGAACTGCGTTTCAGCGCGTCCGGCGGCGCAGGGCCACTGTCCGGCCGCATCGATGTCGGGCGGCTCGACGGCAACGGCTACCGGGACAACGACGAACAGCGCCGGCGCGATACCGCAGCCGAACTGCGCATCACGCCGGACGGGGCGCTGTCCTTCATGGACGTGCTGCTGCGCGTGTCGCGTCACACCGATGAATACAAGCTGCCCGGTCCGGTGTCGCGCGAACGCTTCCTGTCCGGCAGTGCGGCGCTGCGTCGCTCGAGCACCGCGTCGCCGCTGGATGGCGGCAGTACCGACGACCGCAAGTTCGGCACGCTGTGGCGCTTCGATCTGGGCGATTTCGGACTGGTCGAATTCCAGACCGACCACCGTACGCGCGACAATCCCTACCTGATCGGCGTCAATCCGGCACAGCCGCTGAGCGATCAGCAATACATGATCGAATCGACGCGGCGCGACGTGCAGTTGCGCTACGACCTCGACTACAGCGCCTTCGGCCGCATCCATTCCTTCGGTGCCGGCTTTGTCACGCAATCGTCCGACTATCTGCGGCGCGACGTCGGCCGCACCGTGATCGACCAGTCAAGGCTGCGCACCGGCGACCTGAACGGCCAGGCCTGGTATGCCGAGACCGTGTTCCGCGCGACCGATGCGCTGCGCCTGAACGCCGGCTGGCGCAGCGATGACACGAAAAGCCGTACCGAAGTGTCCACCTACCGGCGCACCTGCCAGTTCCAGAACGTGTTCATTCCCGGCCTGGGCTTCATTCCGGTGGAAATTCCGGGCAGTTGCGTCACCGGCTTCGAAAATGACAGCCGTTACGCGTCGAGCACGAAGAGCCATGCTGCGGAGCTGGGGCTGAGCTGGCAGCCGGTGAAGGCGCTGGTCGCGTTCGCCAGCGTGTCGCGCAACTTCCGCACCCCGAACATCGACGAACTGGCGCTGGCGTCGTCCGACCTGCGCGCGCAGCGCGGTCGCACGATCGAAGCCGGTGTGCGCCTGCAGCCCGACGACAGTCTTTCGTTCGGGCTGACGCTGTTCCGACTGCGCAACCAGGATGAAATCTACTTCGACAGCACCGGCGTGCCGAGCGTGAACCGCAACTACGATCTGCCGACCCAGCGCACCGGCGTGGAGCTGGAAACGCGCTGGCAGCCGTCGGCCGCCTGGCTGTTCGCTGCCAACGCCGGGTATGTGCAGCCACGCTTCAAGGGTACCGATGCCGACATTCCGCTGGTGCCGCGCTGGACTGCGAATGCGCGTGCGGAGTGGCTGCAGACGCCGTCGCTGCGCTGGATCGTCGCGGCGCGCCACGCCGGTCGGCGCTTCGACGGCAACGACCTCGACAACCGCAGCTTCGCCGAACTGCCGTCCTACACGGTGTTCGATCTTGCGCTGCGCCTCGATCTGGGCGGCGGCGCGCAACTGGCGGCCGGCATCAACAATGTGTTCGACAAGGTGTATTCGACCATCGCCTTTTCGGAAACCTACTACCCGATGCCCGAACGCAATGGCTACGCCAGCCTGCGCTGGCGCTTCTAGCTCAGTTCCGGTGCAGCACCCGCGTGCTGCGCTGCGCGAAATAGAACCACTCGTTGCCCGGTGTCGAGGTCGGGTTCGGAAACACGATGTAGCCATCCTGCGGTGCGATGACCGGCGTGCCGTCATGGCGGGTGCCGATCGCGTCGCCGGCGCTCACCGGGTCGAAGCTGCACCAGGTGCGTGCGAACTGATCGTCGGGGTGCAGCCGGTCGATCACTTCCGTCAGGCGCAGCAGTTCGAAGCTGTCGCGCGCCGCCGGCGCGGGCGCTTCGACCAGCTTCAGGTGGGCCAGCGTGTTGCGGATGGCGCGCCAGGCGAACTCAGGCGCGGCCGGATCGTCGTGCTGGCCGCATTCCAGCGTCACTGCATAGCCACCCATGCGGCGCATGTATTCGGTGGTGCCGATACCGTAGTCCGGATCGGTCGATAACAGGTGGGCGCGTTCGGTGGGCGCGGTGCGCGCCAGTCGCTTGCGTACGCCGGTCGCGTAGGTATCGAGCCAGCCCTCGACCAGGCGGCGCGCACCGAGGCGCAGCGCCAGCGCCTCTTCGGCGGCCGCGTGCGAAAAGGCTTCCAGCGTGCCGTCATTGTCCTGCGGCCCCAGCATGGCGAACGGTTCGCCGCCGGTGTGGAAGGAATGCAGGTCGAGCAGCACGTCGTGCGCGGCGAGCAGCGGGCACAGTACGTTGGCGATGCGGTCCTCGTAGTCCTGCGGTTCGGCGACCGGGCGCAGATTGCGGTTCAGGTTGCGGTCGCCGGCGCGCCGTTTCAGCGTCCAGGCGAGCGGATTCGTGATCGGCACGAAGGTGACGCTGCCGCGCACGATGACGAGGTCGCCGCGCGCCAGTTCTTCGAGCACGCGCTCGATCCCGCGCGTGCCACCGATTTCGTTGCCGTGGACGGCGCCGAGCACGATCAGGCGCGGTCCGGGTTCGAGGCCGTGGAAGGTGTGTGAGGTGAGGCTGTGCGTGGATGGATTCATCGGGGTGGAAGGCGGTTCATGAACTGCAGGACAGGGCGGAACAGCCGGGCTTGTTGCGCGCCCATTCGGGGCGGCGGCCGGCCAGATCGTTGAATTCGGGTTGTTCGTCGTACGGCCGCTGCATCATCTTCAGCAGCCGCTCGATCATCGCGGTGTCGCCGGCGCCCGCATCGTCGATGGCGCGCTGCGCCAGCCAGTTGCGCACGATGTATTTCGGGTTGGTCGCATTCATGCGCGCGATGCGCGCCGCGTCCGCTTCGCCGCCGGCCGTGACGCGCTGCGCCCAGCCCTGCAGCCACGCAAGCATCGCGCGACCATGTTCGGCGGAAGGGCCGTCACCGCTGTAGAAGGCTTCGTGCAGCGGCGCCAGTGCCGTCGCATCGCCTGCGAAGGCTGTCGCCACAGGGATCTCTGCCAGCGCGCGGAAAAAGATCGTGAAGTCGCATTCCTCCGCCTGCAGCAGCTGGAACAGTTCGCTGCGCATGGCGTGTTCCGCCTCGTCCGCGGCCGCCGGCAAGCCCAGCTTGTCGGCCAGCATGCGTGTCCAGCGGTCGGAGAAGGTCTGTTCGTAGCCTTCGAGTGCGGCATCGATTGCCGCCTGATCGTCGATCAGCGGCGACAGCGCGGCAGCCAGCCGCGTCAGGTTCCAGTAGCCGATCTGCGGCTGGCGCCCGTAGCAGTAGCGTCGGCCCTGGGCGTCGGTCGTGTTCGGCGTCCACATCATGTCGACGCCTTCGAGCCAGCCGTAAGGGCCGTAGTCGATCGTCAGGCCGAGGATGGACATGTTGTCGGTGTTCATCACGCCATGCACGAAGCCGACGCGCATCCAGTCGACCATCAGCACCGCCGTGCGGCGGCAGATTTCGGCGAACCAGTCGGCCGGCGACGTGATGCCGGGGAAGTGGTGCGTCATCACCCAGTCGGCAAGCCGGCGCTGCAGGTCGAGCTCCTCATGCGACGCGAGGATTTCGAAGTGGCCGAAGCGCACGAAGCTGGGGGCCACGCGACACACGATGGCGCCCGGCTCGTATTCGGGATGCCCGTCGTAGAACATGTCGCGCACCACCCGGTCGCCGGTCGCGACGAGACTGAGCGCGCGCGTGGTCGGAATGCCGAGGTGGAACATGGCTTCGCTGCACAGGAATTCCCGCACCGACGAGCGCAGCACGGCACGGCCATCGGCACGCCGCGAGTAGGGTGTCGGGCCGGCGCCCTTGAGCTGCAGTTCCTGCCGCTGACCCGAGGTGTCGATCATTTCGCCCAGCGTGATGGCGCGGCCGTCGCCGAGCTGGCCGGCCCAGTTGCCGAACTGGTGTCCGCCGTAGCGCGCAGCGTAGGGCTGCATGCCGGGCAGGATGCGATTGCCGGCCAGCGCCTCGACCGCCACATCGACGCGTGCCGGGCGGCGCAATCCGAGCTGGGCGCCCAGCACGTCCGACCAGGCCAGCAGCTCGGGTGCCGCGACCGGTGTCGGCGACGTCAGCGTGTAGGACGCATCGATGACCGGGCGCGAACGCATGTCGGCCGAAGGATCGGCGGGCAGGCTGCGCACGAACAGGTTGTCGAACTCGATTTCATCGAGCCGTCGGGCGGCAATGGACATGGGTGATGGACTCAGGCGAGGCAGGGCGTACGCAAGACCCTATTGTGAGCGATGTGTGCGGCTGCAGGTTCAATCGCGCCCGAGCAGCGCCACATATTCGAGCAGTGCTTCGGCGGCGATGTCGCGCGTGATGAACACGACGGTCGAGCCGCGGCCCGCGTCGGGCCAGCCAGCCAGTGGTGTCGGCGGATGCAGGGTGTGCTGCACGCCGTGCACCGCCACCGGCCGGGTGTGCCCCTCGACATCGAACAGCGCCTTCATGCGCAGCAGGCCCGGGCCGGCGATGTCCGGCCAGCCGGCGAGCCAGGCGTCCAGTCGCCCGGCGGCAATCGGCCGGTCGAAGGCAAAGCTGTCCGCGCGAGTGGCGTGGGGTACGTCCGTCATCACCGGCCGGAAGCGTGTCGGCCGGGGCGGAGGCGCGTCGAGCAGCGTCATCAGTTCTGCGCCATCGCGCGTCGCCTGAAGATCGGTTTGCGGCGCGAAGGGATTGATGCGCTCGAGTTGCATACCCAGCGCGCCGAGCGCATCGGCTTCGGTCAGATCCGACTTGCTGATCAGCAGACGGTCGGCGGCGGCGATCTGGCGTACGGCTTCATCCTGTGTCGCCAGCGTGCCCGCGGCGTGCAGCGCGTCCACCACGGTCAGCGTGCAGCGCAGGCGGTAGCGCGCGGCGATGCGGGCGTCCTGCGTCAGCGTGCGCAGGATGGGCGCCGGGTCGGCGAGACCGGTCGTTTCGATGACGATGCGTTCGAACTGCCTGCGTCCGGCGCGCGCGAAGCGCCAGTGCGCGTCGCGCAGCGTCTGCGCCAGGTCGCCGCGCAGGCTGCAGCAGACGCAGCCGCCGGGCAGCTCGACCACGGGCTGTTCCGCCGAATGGGTCACCAGCAGATGGTCGAGCGAGGCATCGCCATACTCGTTGATGACGACCAGCGTATCTGACATGCCGGGTGAGGCGAGCAGGCGGTTCAGCAGCGTGGTCTTTCCGCTGCCCAGAAAACCGGTCAGCAGGATGATCGGAAGCGGGCTGTCGTTCATGCGGGCACACCTTCGAGCAGTGCGGTGCGGGTACGCGCGCTCGCCAGTTGCTGCAGCCACCAGTCGAGCGCGCGACCGCGTGGGCCGCTGCGCCAGGCGATCGAAAAGCGGGCGACCTTCGTTTCGCCGGTGTCCTTCGCCACCAGTCGCCCAGCCGCGATGTGCGCGCGCACCCGGCTTTCCGGCAGGAAACCGCAGCCCAGACCGCGCAACTGTGCGTCGATCTTCATGTCGAGCGTCGGCACCGTGAGTACATCCTGTCCAGGCTGCAGGTTGCGCGACACTGGCGACAGCTTCAGCGCGCTGTCGGCGATTGCGACGGCGCGATGCATGCGGATGACGGCCGGTGTCAGCACCGCATCGATGCGCGCCAGCGGATGCTTCGGGGCGACGACGAACACGAAGGGAACGTCGCCCAGCGGTTCGATCTGCACGCCGCTGACCCGGCTGTCGTCGGCATCGACGCCGATCGCCAGGTCGGCCGTGCCGGTCAGCAGGGCCTCCCAGGTGCCGGACAGCACCTCCTGGCGCAAGCGGATGCGCGTGGGTGGCGGCAGGCGGGCGGTGTCGCGCTGGCTGTAGAAGGCGTCCACCAGGTCGAGCAGGGTGTGCGGACACAGCAGCGCATTGGCGGCGATCGCGAGCTGACCTTCCCAGCCACTGGCGACCCGCTTCACCCGGCTCGCGACGGCATCCATCTCGATCAACAGGCGACGCCCTTCCGACAGCAGTTCGCGACCGGCAGGCGTCAGCACGGCGCTGCGGCTGGCGCGATCGAACAGCAGCACGTCGAGCGCGTCTTCCAGCTGACGCACGCTGTAGCTGAGCGCCGACGGCACCTTGCCGAGCACGCGCGCCGCGGCGGCAAAGCTGCCGGCTTCATCGATGGTGGCGATCAGGCGGATCGCTTCCGGGGTCAGCGGGTGGTCGTGGTCGCTCATGGGGCGCTCGATGTGCGAGGAGGGGAAGCAGGGTGTCGAAGTGAGGTGTGCTCAAGGTCAAAAAATTTGAATGATGATATCAGCGCCATGCGGACAACCCATGGTTCGGGACAAGCACAATTCTTCCATCGATCAACGAATCAAGGAGATGGGCCATGATCAGTCTGCGCAAATCTTCAGAACGCGGTTTCGACGACCACGGTTGGGGGCAGTCGCATTTCAGCTTTTCGTTCGCGGATTACCACGATCCGGATCACATGGGTTTCGGCGTGCTGCGTGCGCTGATGGAAGACACGATCGCGCCCGGCGGCGGCTTCGGCACCCACCCGCATCGCGACATGGAAATCGTCACCGTCGTGCTGGCAGGCGAACTGACCCATCGCGATTCGATGGGCCATACCGGCGTGCTGCGCGCCGGCGATGTGCAGCGGATGAGCGCCGGCCAGGGCGTGCTGCACAGCGAATGGAATCACGGCCGCGACGACACCGTCCGCATGCTGCAGATCTGGCTGCTGCCGGAAGCACGCGGCATCGCGCCGGATTACGCACAGGCCCATTTTCCGGCGGCGGCCCAACGCGGGCGGTTGCAGACCCTGGTCCATCCACCGGCACGCGATGGCGCGCTGGGCATCCATTCCGATGTGGCCCTGCTCGCCATGCGGCTCGACGCAGGCGATGCGCCGGTCAGCCACCCGCTGGCCCGCGGCCGCAAGGCCTATGTGCATCTGGTGGATGGCGCGCTGACCGTCAATGGGCAGCGGCTGCAGGGCGGCGACGCTTTGAAGCTGGACGATGAAACGGAAGTGAAGTTTGAACACGGGCAGGGCGCACATGTGCTGCTGTTCGACCTTGGCAACCCCGCATCTTGATGAAGGAGTCCGACATGACACAGGTAGCGATCGTTTATCACAGTGGCTACGGCCACACCCGCCGCATGGCCCAGGCTGTCGCCGACGGCGCAGCGCAGGCGGCCGAAGTCCATGCCATAGAAGTCGATGCAGACGGCAATGTGCCCGATGCAGCATGGGACACGCTGGCCACCGCCGATGCCATCGTGTTCGGCAGCCCGACCTACATGGGCACCGTGTCGTGGCAGTTCAAGAAATTCGCCGACGCGAGTTCGAAGCCTTGGTTCGGCCAGAAATGGAAGGACAAGCTGGCGGCCGGCTTCACCAATTCTGCGTCGATGAATGGCGACAAGCATTCGACGCTGCACTACCTGATGACGCTGGCGATGCAGCACAGCATGCTGTGGGTCGGCACCGGCCTGATGCCGAGCAACAGCAAGGCGGCCACGCGCAACGACATCAACTACGTCGCGTCCTTCGCCGGCGCGATGGCCTCGACGCCGTCCGATGCGTCGGTCGACGAAATGCTTGATGGGGATCTGCAGACTGCGCGGCTGTTCGGCCGGCGGGTGGCGGAGCAGGCGGCGCGGCTGGCTGCTGGCTGACGAGCGCGGCGGCGGGCGGCGGGGGTGTCACCCACCACCCGTCGTGCCGCTCAGTACAGTTCCGGGAACCGTTCCAGCCAGCCCCAGGCAATGAACAGCACGATCGACACCACACCGGTCCAGGTACCGGTCACGAAACAGCAGGCGGCCGGAATGACCAGACCGGCTGCGTCGTCGAAGAAGTGACCGAAGGTGAAGAAGAACGCCGTGAATACCAGCCACTTCACGATGAAGCCAGGCAGGTAGCGTCGCATCGACCGGTTGTGACGGTAGCTCTGCACGCGTTCCAGCCAGCTGCCGCGCGTGCAGTCACGGAAATACAGGAAAGGCCAGACGAAACGCCACCAGACGCGCCAGAAAGGCTCGACCGGAGCGGTCAGCGTATCACCCGACTCGACGCCGGGTTCGGGTGCTTCGCGAGACATTTCGCGTCCTCCTTCTTCATCTCATCCGTCCGCTTTAACGGCTCGATGACACGCAGGTTGAGGTGAGCGCACCCGGGACCGGACGCAGGCTTATTTGACCGAAGCCTTCTGGCGAAGTTCGTTCACGTGCGCCGCGATGGTCTGCTGCTCGAGCCGCTGGGCGATCTGGGCCTTGGCTTCTTCGAACGGCGGTACCTTCAGGTCGCGCACGTCTTCGAGCTTGATCACGTGGTAGCCGAAGTCGGTGCGGACCGGCTGCGGCGTGAACTTGCCCTTCTCGAGCTTGGTGAGCGCTTCGGAGAACGGCTTCACGTATTGCGCCGGGGCGCTCCAGCCGAGGTCGCCACCGCGGTCCTTCGAACCCGGGTCTTCCGAGTCCTTGGCCAGATCTTCGAACTTTTCACCGACCTGCAGCTTGCCGATGATTTCCTTCGCCTTGTCCTCGGTCTTCACGAGGATGTGGCGTGCCTTGTATTCCTTGTCGCCGAGACCGGCCTTCACCTTGTCGTACTCGGCCTTGACCGTCGCTTCGCTGACCGGGTTGGCGCGCACGTATTCCTGCAGATAAGCCTGGATCAGCACGGCCTGGCGGGCCAGATCCGCCTGATGCATCAGGGCGGCGTTCTTGTCCAGCCCCTTGGTCGCGGCGGCCTGCGTCAGCACTTCGCGGCGGATCAGCTCTTCGCGCACGGCGTTGCGCAGCTGCTCGCCGTCCTGCTGGCCCTGGGCAATCTGATTGCGCACCATGATGTCGGCGCGGCCCTGCGGGATGGTCTTGCCGTTGACCGTGGCGAGCACGCCCTCGGCCGAAGCGGCAGCCGGCTTTTCCTTCGCCTTCTGCTGCGCCACCGCCGGTGCGGCGAAGGCAGTCATGACGGCGAGGGACAGAATCGAGAACGTGTGTTTCATCGGGTTACCTTTCTGGGTGAATGCCAGGTACTGCAAATGAACGGAGAGTCGATCAAACCGGATCCGCATCGCCGGGGGCGCGCGCCGTGATCGACAGGGCGTGAATGTCGTGCTGCATCAGGTCGCCCAGTGCAGCGTAGATGAGGCGGTGGCGCTCCATCAGCCGTCGACCCGTGAAGCGGGCCGATTCGATGGACAACCGGTAGTGCCGTCCGCCGGAACGCGCACCCGCGTGTCCGGCGTGCAGATGCGATTCGTCGACCAGATCGAGCGCCAGCGGTTCAAGCGCGGCAAGCCGCTCGCGGATGGCGGATTCGACAGTCATGGCCTGATTCAAGACGGAAAGACCTTGCGGAAGGGTTTGATCGTGACGCGCTCGAACACGCCCTGAACAGTGTAGGGGTCTTCGTCGGCCCAGTCCCGCGCGTCGTCGAACGAATCGAATTCGGCGATGATCAGGCTGCCGCTGAAACCGGCGTCGCCGGGATCGACTGCGTCGATCGCCGGCATCGGACCGGCCAGCAGAAGGCGCCCTTCATCCTGCAGCAGTTGCAGGCGGTGCAGGTGGTCAGGTCGTGCAGCGAGTCGCTTCGGCAGGCTGCCCGGTGCATCTTCGCCCATCAGAACATAAAACATCGTCACCTCTGTGCAATCGGCAATGTGGGGGACAGGATCGGGCAGTCTGGATCGGAAATGTCGCGGATCTGACGGAATCAGGAATTTTTCTCGTCAACGTGACGCGACAGCATCGCTCCCTGCGCAAGCACGAACAGGAACATGAGACCCATGCCGCCGTAGAGCTTGAAATCCACCCAGGTTTCCTCGCTGAAGCTGAAGGCAACATAGAGATTCAACACGCCCATGACGGCGAAGAACCCGATCCATGACAGGTTGAGCCGCGTCCATACGGCCTCGGGCAGTTCGATCTGTGCCTGCATCAGGCTGCGGATCAGGTTGCGTTTCAGGAACAGCGCTGCACCGGCCAGCGTACCCGCGAACAACCAGTACAACACGGTCGGTTTCCATTTGATGAAGGTCGCGTCGTGAAACAGCAGGGTCGCACCGCCGAACACGACGATGATGCCCAGACTGACCCAGAGCATGATTTCGACCTTGCGCCCGCGCGCCATGAGCCACAGCACCTGCCCTATCGTCGCGATGATCGCCACGGCAGTGGCGATCAGTATCGGACCCTGGGTGACGGCGATGCCGTCGCCCAGCACCTGGGTGACCAGCGAATGCGACGCCTCGGGCGACGCGTTGGCGAATTTGTAGGCTGCAAAGAACAGCAGGACCGGCAGCAGATCGAACAGAAATTTCATGGTCGCGGATTATGCCCCTCGGGCACCCGGGTGTCCAACCGGATCGGCGTGTGCAGGCCAAACCCGGCATGGAACTGGCTTGGCGAAGAAAAAGTCGCTGCAGGGCGCGCAAATTCATGAAGAAAGTCTGCATGGCCGCTTGTGGAGCGCGCTGCGCCTCACTATCATCGCTGCAGGTTTTCCCGCGCGCATTTGCGTATAACGAAGAAGGAGACTTAGATGAACAAAGCAGAACTGATCGAAGCACTCGCCAAGAAAGCTGACGTTTCCAAAGCCGCAGCAGGTCGTCTGCTCGACGGTTTTCTCGAATCCGTCACGACCGAACTGAAGAAGGGTGGGAAAGTGACCCTGGTCGGTTTCGGTACCTTTGCCACCGGCAAGCGTGCCGCCCGCACCGGCCGTAATCCGCGCACTGGCGCCACGATCAAGATTCCTGCTGCCAAGACTGCGAAGTTCACTGCAGGCGCCGCGCTCAAGAAGTCGATCAACAAGAAGTAACCGGTTTCCTTTCCCGGGGCCGCGGCGAATCCGCAGCCCCGGACGAACTGTCCGGCATGACCCAGGAAGTGCATGCTTGCCCGGCAGGAACAACGGAGGTGTCCGCATTGCGGCGCCTCCGTTTTCATTGGGCGTCCCACCTGACGCGGAGCGCGGCCGGCGGGCCCCTGCCGACGCGCCGGGATTCGACGACCACGCTACCATCACGGGATCAATACTGTCTGCGTCACGCCCATGATCATCGTCCTGTCTCCCGCCAAATCGCTCGACTACGAATCTCCCTTGCCCGCTGCCCATGCAACGCGGCCCGATTTCCTTGATCGATCGGCCGTGCTGGTGGATATCCTGAAGCGCAGAAGTCCGGCCGACATCGCATCGCTGATGAGCATTTCCGATCCGCTGGCTGCGCTGAATGCCGCGCGCTATGCCGACTGGACACCGGACTACGACGCTCCGCGCGCCCGCCCGGCCGCGCTGGCGTTCAACGGCGACGTCTACGACGGACTCGATGCCCGCTCGCTCGACCCGGCCGGACTTGACTGGCTGCAGCAGCATGTACGCATCCTGTCCGGCCTGTACGGGGTGCTGCGCCCGCTCGACCTGATGCTGCCCTACCGGCTGGAAATGGGGACCCGGCTGGTCAATCCGTCGGGCAGGGATCTGTATGCGTTCTGGGGCGATCTGCCTGCGCAGGCGCTCAACGCCCTGCTGGAGAACGATTCGCGGCCGGTACTGGTCAACCTCGCCAGCGACGAGTACTTCAAGTCCGTGAAGCGCAAGACGCTGAAGGCGGAGGTGATCCAGCCGGTGTTCCAGGACTGGAAGGGCGGCACCTACAAGGTGATCAGCTTTTTCGCCAAACGCGCGCGTGGCCTGATGGCCCGTTACGCCGCCGACCATCGCATCGATGACGTCGAGGCATTGCGCGACTTTGCCGTCGACGGCTACGCATTCGACGGCAAGGCGTCGTCGGACACGCAGTGGATCTACAGAAGACGCCTCGCCTGAGGCCAGAAAAAAACGCAGTACCCATCACGAGGAGATCTGACCATGACCCGCCAACAACATCTGCTGACGGCACTTGCCGCGACGTTCTGCCTGCTCGGCGCGAGCGCCGGTTCGGCTGCGCAGGACAACCAGTCCGACCGTTTTTTCCGCGAATGCCGGGCTGCGTGGGCCGACAACAACATCGGTCTGGCCGATGAGCTCTGCTACAAGGCGCTGATGCATCCGGATGTCAACGCGATCACCCCTGATGCCAAGTCGCAGCGCCTGTACAACTACGCACAGCTGAAGCGCATGCTCGGCAACTGGGAAGGTGCGGAGGAGCTGTTGCGCGAATCGCTGACCATCGAGGAAAAGCGCGCCGGCAGCGCCCCGGATCTGCCGCTGGCCCGTCGCCTCGCCGAACTGTCGATCGCCTGCGCCGCGCAGAACAAGTGGTCCGAAGGCATCGACATGATCGAGCGTCTGTACCCGGTGGCCGGCCAATTTCAGGGCGGCGAGCGCGCGGCGATCAGCGAACTGTTCCGCAACTATGTGCCGCAGGTGGCGACCGCCGGCAAGATGGACCTGGCGCGCCAGCTGAACGAGTTCTCCGACTCGGTGCCGGCACGCGAGCCCGGCTTCATCAATCGCTGAGGAGGGCTGGCCGTGGATTCGAGCGCAGCAAAACCTGCAAGCGGCCTGCCGGGCGATCCGGACCGGCGCGACTTCCTGCGTACCGCAACGGTGGCCGGCTTCGCGCTGGCCGCGCAGCCGGTGATGGCACAGCAGATCATCACGACGCCCGCGTCAGGTCTGGACACCGGCATGGCCGAGGTCGGTACGGCCGATGCGCAGAATCTGCCGGTCTATTTCGCCCGCCCGGCCGCCACGCCGAAGCCGCCGGTGGTTCTGGTGGTGCAGGAAATCTTCGGCGTGCACGAACATATCCGTGATGTCTGTCGGCGCTTTGCCCGGGCCGGTTACTTCGCGATCGCGCCCGAGCTGTACTTTCGCCAGGGCGATCCGTCGAAGATCAGCAGCGTGCCGGAAATACTCGAACGCATCGTGTCGCGCGTCGGCGATGCGCAGGTGATGAGCGATCTCGACAGCTGCGTCGCCTGGGCCGCTCAGTCCGGTGGCGATGCGGCCCGTCTGGCGGCGACCGGCTTCTGCTGGGGCGGCCGCATCACCTGGCTGTATGCCGCGCATCAACCCGCGCTGCGCGCCGGTGTGGCGTGGTACGGCAAGCTTGACGGCCTGCCCGGTGAGCTCACGCCGAACCACCCGATCGATCTGGCCGACGCGCTCAAGGCGCCGGTGCTCGGTCTGTACGGCGGCAAGGATCAGGGCATTCCGACCAGCGACGTCGACGCCATGCGCGACGCGCTGACGAAGTCACCTGCCGATGCAGCGCGCCGCTCGGACATCGTGCTGTATCCGGAGGCACCGCACGGTTTTCACGCCGACTTCCGGCCGAGCTATCGCGAAGTCGACGCCAGGGACGGCTGGCAGCGCTGCCTGGCCTGGATGGCCGCCAACGGCGCCTGACGCCGTGCGATCGGGGTCCGGTCGTCGGGCCTCAGTGGGCCGAGTGCGGTGTTGCGTGCGCCAGCCCGAGTGAAACAGTGGCCTTGGCATGCGTCAGGTCGCGCGCCGAACCGCTGCCGAACAGGCAGGCGGCCACCTGGTTGAGCAGCGGTTGCGGGATGGCGCGGTGGCCTTCGAGCATTTCACGTATGCAGTCGCTGGTGGCCTCGATGTCCTCCGCCGGTGGCAGCGGATTGACCAGTTGGGGGGCGCCTGTTTCAGCTTCGAACAGGGTGCGGGCGGTCTGGTGTTCGAACATCTGTATGCGCGGACGACGCATCGGGTCGGCAAATGAATCGTCATCGGGCGCACGCATCAGCAGCGCGCGCTCCGGTGTACGCAGGAACATGTCGTGCAGTCGCGACAACAGCTGGGGGTCGGCCACGCAGATGACGCGCAGGCTGCGCAGCGGCGCCGGATCGAGCAGTTTGGCGACGACGTGCGCCGTATTCCGGTTTCCCATGCGATCCCGCAAGCGGATCAGGCTGTCGAGCGAGGGGCTGAGCATTTCGGTCGGTACCACCGCACAGCGCCCTGAATTCAGCGTGGTCTGCGCGTCGGCCAGACTGCTGCAGGGCGCATGGCCAAGTCGTTCGAAAACATCGATGCTGCCCGCACGCGCACCGTGCCCCACGAGTCCATGCACCATCACGGGCACTTCGAGACGCGCCAGCATCAGCGCGAGCAGCGGCATCAGATTGGGCGCCTTGCCGGCGCGCGAATAGCTCGGAATGACCACCATGCGGGGCCGATGCTGCGGCAGTTCGATGACCGGGACACGTTCGTTGAGCGCGCGCGCGAAGCCGGCCAGTTCGTCGGAGGATTCGTTCTTCCAGCGCAGGCTGGCCAGCACGGCACCGAGCTCGAGCGCCGGAATGCGACCGTCGAGCATGTCGGCGAACAGGCCGTAAGCCTCTTCTTCCGCCAGATCCCGGCCGTCTTCGCCGCCGCGGCCGAGCGCGGACAGCATGTCTGTCAGGGTCTGTTGGCTCAACATCGCAGCGATCGCTCCATGCTCATGTTCGTCTCCTCGAAATGTTGTTATGCCGCCTGTCGTCGTGCATCCAGCATGCGTTTCAACTCGGGTACGCAGGACCCGCATGAGGTGCCGCAGCGCAGCGTCTGCTGCAGCGACAGCAGGTCCGCCCCGGCGTCGATGGCCCGGCCGATGTCGGGCTCGGCCACGTCGAGGCAGTTGCACACGATGCGCCCGCGTGTGGCAGTGGCCACCGGCGGCGTGACCAGCGGCGCAAACAGCCAGCGCCGAAGGTCGGTCGTCGGCTGGCGACCGGTCATCACGTCGCGCAGCCAGCCGGCTGCTGCGGTTTCGCCGGTCAGCCGGATGCCGGTCAGCAATCCGTCCTCGATCAGCGCGCGTTTCGTGATGTCGCGTCGTGCGTCGCGATAGACCAGGCAGGCCGGGTCATCGAGCGCGCAGATGCGGTCTATGTCGGCCAGCCAGTCGTCCGGAATCGGTGCGTCGTGCGCAATGCGCAGCACCAGCACCGGCCGCTCCCGGCCGGCCAGCGACAGTGCGGCGTAGGCAAAGCGGGCCAGCACCGGAGTCAGCGCTTCCGCGCGCCGCAGCGCTGCACTGACGGCGGCCTCGTCGCTGGCTTCGGTGCGCAGCAGCAGCGCGTGATGCGGCAGATCGGCGCGGCCGATCTGAACGGCTGCGTGCTTGAGTTCGGGCTGTTTCGAATACGGGTCGGTCCGGCCAGCGGTCAGTGCATTGGCGCCGCTGTTCGAAAGCGTGTTGCGTCCCCAGTGCATCGCGACGAAGGCGCTGCCCGGTCGCTGGGCGGCGCTGGCGTGGGCGCACAGCACGATGTCGCCACGTCGGCTGCGGATGCGTACCAGGTCACCGTCGGCCAGACCGCGGCGCGCGAGATCGTCGGCATGCACCTCGACGCGCGGTTCGTCGACATGGCTGTACAGCTGCGCCACCTGACCGGTGCGGCTCATGCAGTGCCACTGGTCGCGCAGGCGGCCGGTATTCAGGTGCAGCGGAAAGCGGGCGTCGATCTTTTCCGCAGTGGTGGTGGTGACCGGTACGACAAAGCGTGCGCGGCCGTCCGCGGTCGCGAACGTACGTTCGGTGTAGAGACGTGCCCGGCCGGCATCGGCGCCGGCGGGGAAGGGCCACTGCTGCGGACCGAGGCGGTCGAGCACGGCGTAGCTCAGTCCGGTGATGTCGAGGTCGCGTCCGCGGGTGGTCTCGACGTGTTCGTCGAACAGTTGTTCCACGCGGTCATACGGGCACAGCCTGGTCGCGTCGCGGCCGAGCCGGGGCGCCAGCGCGTGTGCGAAATCGCAGGCGATGCGCCAGTCGGCACGCGCTTCGCCCGGTGGCGGCAGCGCCGCCTTCACATGCGTGATGCGCCGTTCCGAATTGGTGACCGTGCCTTCCTTTTCGCCCCAGGTGGTCGCCGGCAGCAGCAGATCGGCGAAGGCGGCTGTTTCGGTGCTGCGGCAGGCGTCCTGCACGACGACGAATTCAGCCGTCTGCAGCGCTTCGGTGATCAGCGCCTGATCGGGCATTGAATGCGCCGGATTGGTACAGGCGATCCAGATCGCCTTCACCTTGCCGCTGCGCACGCCCTCGAACAGTTCGACCGCGGTCAGGCCGGGTTGTGCCGGTACGTCGTCGATGCCCCACAGCCGGGCGACTTCTGCCCGGTGTGCCGGGTTGGCGAGGTCACGGTGGCCGGACAGCAGATTGGCCATGCCGCCGACTTCTCGCCCGCCCATCGCATTGGGCTGACCGGTCAGCGAGAACGGGCCGGCCCCCGGGCGGCCGATCTGGCCGGTGGCCAGATGCAGCGCGATGAGCGCCGTGCCGTTATGCGTGCCGTGATGCGACTGGTTCAGGCCCTGACACCACATCGACATCGCCGCCTTCGCAGAACCGAACCACTGCGCGGCGGTGACGATGTCTTCGGCGCGCAGGCCGCATATTTCCGCGGCTACCGCCGGCGTCACGTCGCGCACGTGCCTGCGCAGTGCGTCGAAGCCTTCGGTGTGCGCGCGAATGAAGGCGTCGTCGGCGTGACCTTCCCACAGCAGCACGTGCAGCATGGCGTTGAACAGCCAGACATCGGTGCCGGGCAGCAGCGGCAGATGCAGGTCGGCATCGGATGCGGTGTCGGTGCGGCGCGGGTCGATGACGATCAGCTTCAGCGCCGGATTGGCGCGCCGCGCGTCCTCGATGCGGCGATAGACGATGGGGTGGGCGTAGGCCGGGTTGCCGCCGGCGATCAGCAGGCAGTCGGTGTGGTCGATGTCTTCATACGAGCAGGGCGGGGCGTCGGCGCCCAGCGTCATCTTGTAGGCCGACACGGCCGAACTCATGCACAGGCGTGAATTGGTGTCGACATTGTTGGTGCCGATCAGACCCTTTGCCAGCTTGTTGAAGGCGTAGTAATCCTCGGTCAGCAGCTGGCCGGAAATGTAGAACGCAACGGCGTCCGGGCCGTGCGCATCGATGATGGCCGCAAACCGGTCGGCGGCATGGTCGAGCGCAGCATCCCAGCCCACACGTGTGCGCGGCGCATCGCGGCCGAGGCGCAGTTCCGGATGCAGGGCGCGCGTTTCCGGACGCGCGCTGAGGTGCAGCGTGGCGCCCTTGGTGCACAGCCGGCCAAAATTCGCCGGATGCTCGGGGTCGCCGCGCACACCGCTGATACGGCTGCCGTCGTGTTCGATGATCACGCCGCACCCGACACCGCAGTAGCAGCAGGTCGAGCGGGTTTCGTGTCGCTTATCGGTCATTGTTGTCTCCGCCAGACATTTAGCAAGGCGTATGCCACGTTATTGAAGGCGTGTTTGCGCGCCTGTGCGGGCGCTTTTGCGGCGAGGGCGTGGGCGCGCGCTCCTTCGCGGGGCGCAATGAACGGTGCATGCATGCCACTGGTGCGCCCGGTGCACGGCATTCATGCGAGCAGCGCCCACAGCAGCAGCAGATTCAGCAGCGTTGAGCCGGTGAGCAGAAGGCGCAGCAGGCGCGTCGATGCGCGTTCGATCAGCGGCGTGCGCCGTGGCAGCGCAAGCGGACGGTGTGCACCGCGCTCCAGCGCGAGCAGGAATTCCTCGGCCGTTTCAAAGCGCGCATCGGGTGCGCGCGCAACAGCCTTGAGCAGCGCCGCTTCAAGCCATTCCGGCGTGTCCGGGCGAAACCGCGTGGGCGGCAGCGGATCGCCGAAACGCGGTCGCTGGAAAGGTTCTACCTCGCCGTACGGATAACGCCGGGTCAGCAACTCGTACAGCGTCACGCCAAGCGCGAACAGATCGCTCGACTCGCTGGCGACCGATCCGGCGAACAGTTCGGGCGCCATGTAGCTCGGCGTGCCCGGGTTGTTGATCTCGCCGAACGCTTCACCGTCGGACGCCGCGACACCGAGGTCGAGTACGCGCAGTGCGCCCTGGGCGTCCAGATGCAGGTTGTCCGGTTTGATGTCCCGGTGCACGATGCCGAGCCGGTGCAGGGTGCCGAGCGCGCGCAGCACGGTGCAGCCCAGCCGGACGATCTGCTCGATTCCGAAGTGGTGGCCCGCATCAAGCCGGGCACGCAGCGTCGCCCCCTCGTGCCAGCTCATCAGGTAGTACAGGCTGCTTCGCCCGGCAGGGTTCGACACCTGCGGAAACAGGGGCGACACCACCCGGCGCGCCAGCCATTCCTCGTGCACCAGCGCGGCGATGGCATCCGGATCGGCCGCGTCCGCACGCAGGGTCTTGAGCACCCTGACTTCATCGCTGGCGATGTCGCGCACGCGATACAGCAGGGTGACACGCGATTCGTGCAGCACCGTCTCGACCTTGAGTCCGTCGATGACATCGCCCGGGTGCAGCCGCGGCGGCAGGTCCAGTTGCGCAGCCTGGGCAAGGCGGTCGCGCAGTGCCGCCCGGGCCAGCGCATCCACGCGCACCACCAGCGCGGTGCAGTTGTCGTTGGCGCCACGCGCTTCGGCCTGCAATACAAGCGCCGAGGCCAGTGACTCCGGTTCGCCATCGCGCGCCAGCACGCCGGCTATCCCTTCATCGTGCAGCGTGTTCCATACACCGTCGCTCAGCAGCACGAAGCAGTCGCCCACCTCGAGTTCGCCGTCGGCGTGGTCGACCGCAAGGCGGGCGTCGAGCCCCACTGCGCGATGCAGGACGTTCGACAGTTCGGGGTGCGCCCACGTGTGGTCTTCGGTCAGGCGTGTCAGCGCCGCGGCGCGGTACAGGTAGATGCGCGAATCGCCGACATGGGCCAGATGCCAGCGCGTGCCGCGCAACACCAGCGCCGACAGCGTGGTCGCCATGCCGGCGGTTTCGCGTGTGCGCGCGGCGTGCGCGATCAGCCAGCGATTGAGCGCACCCAGCACGCGGTCGATCGATTGCGCGATGCTCCAGGTGTCCGGGGTGGCGTAGTAGTCGTTCAGCAGGCCGCGCACGGTGAGCTCGGCCGCTTCGCGTCCGTTGGCATGGCCGCCGACGCCGTCGGCCACGGCGAGCAGCACGCCCCGGGCGTCCAGCGTTTCGCCCGCGGGCGTCACCGCACCTGCGAAATCCTCGTTGCGCGGCCGCGGCCCGGCAATCGAGCACTGACCGATGGACACCTTCAATGTCATGACCGGGAACCCCGCGTCAGATGCGCGCGGAGGTGAGGTGGGCCGCGCCCCAGGTGGTGCGCCAACGCGTCTTCACCCGTGTCAGCCCGATCAGCGCCAGCACGGCCAGCAGCCCGAAAATGATGAAGCCGGTCTGGTAGCTGCCGGTGGCTTCGCGGGAGTAGCCGAGCGACGACGCGAGATAGAAGCCGCCGATGCCGCCGGCCATGCCGACCAGGCCGGTCATGACGCCGATCTCGCGCCGGAAGCGCTGCGGCACCAGCTGGAACACCGCGCCATTGCCCATGCCCAGCGCAAGCATGGCGCCGACGAACACGACCACTGCCATCCAGGCCTGCGGCAGTCCGAAGCTCACGCCGAACAGGAAGGCTGCGGCGACGACATACATGACGGTCAGCGTACGGATGCCGCCGATGCGGTCGGCGAGGTTGCCGCCGATCGGCCGCACCAGCGAGCCGGCGAACACGCAGGCGGCGGTGAAGTAACCGGCCATCTGCGCGTCCAGTCCGTACTGGGTGTTGAAGTAAATGGTGAGCGAGGAGGCCAGCCCGACGAAGCCGCCGAAGGTGACGCTGTAGAAGAACATGAACCACCAGGCGTCGCGGTCCTTCAGCACCTTCAGGTACTCGGCCATCGTCTTGGGTGGCGGGCATTCCGGCGCGTCCTTCGCCACCATGAGATAGAAGATGAAGACCGCGACCAGCGGGATCAGCGCGAGACCGAACACATTCACCCAGCCGAAAGCCGCCGCCAGCCCCGGTGCAAACAGCGCAGCCAGCGCGGTGCCGGAGTTGCCGGCGCCGGCGATGCCCAGTGCCGTGCCCTGGTGTTCCGGCGGATACCAGCGCGACGCCAGCGGCAGCGCCACCGCGAAGGCGGCGCCGGCGAAGCCGAGGAAGCAGCCGAGCAGCAGGGCCTGTTCATAGCTGTGGATGCCGAACTGCCAGGCGACGAACATCGCCGCGATGACGATGACCTGACCGATGGCGCCGGCCTTCTTCGGCTGCAGATGATCGACCAGCACGCCCATCAGCATGCGCAGCAGCGCGCCGGCCAGCACCGGCACCGCCACCATGAAACCCTTCTGCGCGTGCGTCAGGTGCAGATCCTGGGCGATCTGCACGCCGAGCGGGCCGAGCAGCACCCACACCATGAAGGCGAGATCGAAGTAGAGAAAGGCGGCAAACAGCGTGGGCGTGTGGCCGGCCTTGAGAAATGCTTTCCTGTCCATCGGTGGATGACCTCCCCGTTATCGATCCGGCCTGCGCGCGTCGTTGCGGACAGCCGTTCTTCGGGCTTGCTGTGAATGAAATCGGTGAGCCGCTGAGCATCGCTCCGCGGTGTATCGGTCATCATGTGCAGGTTGGGGTGAGCGCAGCGATGCCCAACCTGCGGGCGTACAGGCTGTCAGGCCTTCAGCAGCACCTGGCCCTGTTCGACCTTCACTTCGAAGCTGCGCGTGCAGCCGACGTCCGGTGCGACGGCGTCGCCCGAATCGAGCTGGATCTTCCAGCTGTGCAGCGGGCAGGTGACGGTATTGCCATGCACGATGCCCTGCGACAGCGGTCCGCCTTTGTGAGGGCATTTGTCGTGCACCGCGAAAACCTCATTGTCATTTCGGAAGATGGCGATGTCGCCGGTGTCGCTGCGCACGACGCGCGAGCCCAGATGCGGAATGTCTTCAAGCGCGCAGACCGGCGCCCAGTCGGAAGTCGTCATGATCAAAGTCTCAAGATTCAAGATGCAAGATTCAAGTTGCAAGCTGAAGACGGACGCTTTTCCTTGCGTCTTGCATCTTGCAGCTTGCATCTGCCGTTACGCCTGCATGGCCTGGCGGATGGCGATGGTGCGGAATTCGCGGCCCAGTTCGGACTTCGCATCGGCCTGTGCGCGTTCCAGCCACGGGTCCTTGTAGTCCTGCAGCGCGAACAGCAGGCGTTCGTAAAGCGCCCGGCGGTTTTCGGCGTCGTCGACCACCTTGCCCTTCACGTAGTCAAGGCCGACGCGGTCGATGTAATGCACCGTGCGTTCGAGGTACCAGCCTTCTTCGCGATAGAGCTGCAGGAAGGCGCCGGAGTACTCCATCACTTCGTCGTCGCTGCTCACCTTGCAGAAGAACTGCGCGACTTCGGTCTTGATGCCGCCATTGCCGGCGACATAGATTTCGTACCCGGATTCCACGCCGATGACGCCCACGTCCTTGATGCCGGCTTCGGCGCAGTTGCGCGGGCAGCCGGACACGGCGAGCTTCACCTTGTGCGGGCTGTACATGCCGAACAACATCTTCTCGAGCTTGACGCCCAGACCCATCGACAGCTGGGTGCCGAAGCGGCAGTGCTCGGCGCCGACACAGGTCTTCACGGTGCGCAGGCTCTTGCCGTAGGCATGACCGGACACCATGCCGGCCTGCGCGAGGTCGGCCCACATGGCGGGCAGGTCGTCCTTCTTGACGCCCAGCAGGTCGATGCGCTGGCCGCCGGTCACCTTGACCGTCGGCACCTGATACTTCTCGGCCGCATCCGCGATGGCGCGCAGTTCGTTCGGAGTGGTCAGGCCACCCCACATGCGCGGCACCACCGAATAGGTGCCGTCCTTCTGGATGTTGGCGTGCGCCCGTTCGTTGATGTAGCGGCTCTGCGGATCGTCCTTCGCCTCGTGCGGCCAGCTCGACTGCACGTAGTAGTTGAGCGCCGGACGGCAGGACGCACAGCCGTTCGGTGTCTTCCACTGCAGTTCGCGCATCACGGTCGGGATGTCGATGTAATGGCGGTCGCGGATCGCCGCGCGCACGTCGCCGTGATTCATGTCGGTGCAGCCGCACATCGGCTTCGAGGTGGAACTGGCCGGCGTGTAGGCGCCGCCGATGCACGAGGCAAGGATCTGTTCGACCAGGCCGGTGCACGAACCGCAGGAGCTCGATGCCTTGGTGTGCTTGCGCACGTCGTCCAGCGAAAACAGGCCCTTCTCCTTGATCGCCTTGACGATGGTGCCTTTGCACACGCCGTTGCAGCCGCACACTTCGGCCGTGTCCGGCATCGAAGCGGCCTGTGTCTGACCCTTGTGGCCGACGTCGCCCAGATGGTTCTGGCCGAACATCAGGTGGTCGCGCACCGCGTGGATGTCCTGGCCGTCCTTGATCAGCTGGAAGTACCAGGCGCCATCCGCCGTGTCGCCATACAGGCAGGCACCGACCAGACGTTCGCCTTCCAGCACCAGCCGCTTGTACACGCCGCCCGACGGGTCGTGCAGCACGATGTCATCGCAGCCCGGGCCGCCGGTGAAGTTGCCGGCCGAAAACACGTCGATGCCGGTCACTTTCAGCTTGGTCGAGGTGACCGAACCCTTGTAGGTGCCGATGCCGTACTGCGCGAGGTGATTGGCGCACACCTTGGCCTGTTCGAACAGCGGCGCGACCAGGCCGTAGGCGATGCCGCGATGGCTGACGCATTCGCCGACCGCGTAGATCTTCGGGTCGTAGGTCTGCATCGTGTCGTTGGCGACGATGCCGCGGTTGCAGTGGATGCCGGCCGATTCGGCCAGCGTGGTGTTCGGGCGGATGCCAGCCGCCATCACGACCAGATCGGCGGGAATCGTCTCGCCGCTCTTGAAGCGCACGGCCGACACGCGGCCGTCCGGTCCGGCGATCAGCGACTCGGTCTGCTTTTCCAGCAGGAAGGCCAGCCCCTTCTTTTCCAGCGAGGCCTGCAGCATGTCGGCCGATGGCCGGTCGAGCTGGCGTTCCATGATCCACGCGCCAAGATGCACCACGGTGACGTGCATGCCGCGCAGTGCAAGGCCGTTGGCCGCCTCCAGGCCGAGCAGGCCGGCACCGATCACGACCGCGTGCCGGTGGTTCGCAGCCGCCTCGATCATCGCGTCCGTGTCGGCGATGTCGCGATAGGCGATCACGCCCGGCAGGTCCTTGCCCGACACCGGCAGGATGAAGGGATTGGAACCGGTCGCCAGCAGCAGGCGGTCGTATTCGGCTTCCGTGCCGTCTTCGGCCACCACCTTGCGCGCGATGCGGTCGATCTTCACGACCTTCTTGCCCGCGTGCAGTGTGATGCCGTTGTCGCGGTACCAGTCCCAGTCGTTCAGGATGATGTCCTGCACCGTCATTTCGCCGGCCAGCACCGGCGACAGCAGGATGCGGTTGTAGTTGGGATGCGGCTCGGCACCGAACACCGTGATGTCGTACATCCCCGGTGCGATCTTGATCAGCTCTTCCAGCGTGCGACAGCCCGCCATCCCGTTGCCCACCATCACAAGACGTTTCTTTTCCATGGTCCGCTTCCTGCGAGTGCTGACCGCGAATCGCGCGGCCGACGATCCGGCAGCGGCGTCACCCGGCGGCCGGGTCGAGAACCCGCACGCGAGCGGACGCACGCATCGGCTTCGGTGCCGATGGCTGTCGGTTTCAGATGATCGTGACCGGCACGTGCCGGTCGAATGGGTATATGCCGGTTCCTGTCCGCCGCTGGACGAGGAAGCCGCTTGCTGCCGGGCCGCATCGGACGCCTGAGCCCGATGCGGCATTGATGCTGTCGAGGCGCAATGCTCGACGCGATGTAGGGGCGGTCGAAACCGCTCTGGATTGTTGGCCCGGTTCAGCGGTCGCGTATCGGGCGAGGCAGGACGCGTCGTTGCGCCGTGGTTGCCTGGCCTTTTATTCCTCCGCTCGGGTGCGCGATGCGCCACCGTGTCGGCAGGGATGATCGGGACATGAACAGAACGTCGGTCAGGTTCCACCACGCACGGATGCAACGTGACCGAACAACACTAAGCAAATCCTTTGCCATCGTGACGGCGGATTGCCGGCATGCCATGCCGGACCGGCGGCAACGCCCGGCCATCAAGGCTTTCCGGTGGCGGTCACCCGGTGTGACGTGCTTCGGCGCGCACGCTCGGCACGCACGCATTGCGCACCGCAGTGGCGGCTGTCGCGCAACGATGCACTCTTGTGGTGCGACGCCCCTGCCTTTCAAGAAATGAGCCCCTTGGCCGTTAAGCAGTTCATGACTCACCCATCGATCTCATGTCCTGCCCGGCCGCACAGCCGTTCCGCAGATCGACTTGCCTGGCTTCTGCTGACCGGCTGGCTGACGGCGAGCGGCGTTGCATTGGCCGGACACATGCTGGACAAGCCTGCGGACCTCTGCACGACCCCGCGCACCCCGACTGTCACCCACAAGGTTTCGCCATGAACGAACACGTTCTCCAATCGGCGCATTCGGCTGCCGATCGCGTGATGCTGATCAGCGCATCACTGCTGTCCATCGTCTGCATTGCGGTCGGTGCGGCGTACGGCGACCTGCTCGTTTCGCTGATGGTCGGCGTGCCGGCGGCGGTCGTGCCGCTGCTGATCCATCGCCTGGCACCGGGTGCCCTGGTGACCCGACTGGCCTGTGCCAGCGCCTTCATGGTGCTGGCAGCGCTGTTGATCCAGCTGACCGGCGGCCTGATCGAGGCGCACTTCGCCATTTTCGTCATGCTGGCCTTCCTGCTCTACTACCGCGACTGGCGTCCGATCGTGATGGCCGCCGGCGTGATCGCCGTGCATCACCTTGCGTTCAATTTCATGCAGGCCGCCGGCGTCGGTGTGGTCGTGTTTGCCGGTGGCGCGAATCTGACGATGGTGTTCGTGCATGCAGCGTTTGTCGTGGCCGAGGCCGGGCTGCTGTGCTACATGGCGATCGGCCTGAAACGCGATGCCCTGCAGGCCGCCTTGATCGGCGACATCGCGGAACGCATCGGTGCCGGCGATCTGGTGTCCGATGTGCCGCAGCACCCGGGCATGCCGCTGCTGGGCCGGATGGAATCGATGCGGCTGAAGCTGGCGCAGACGGTCAGTCTGATCGTCACCGAGTCGGTCAGTGCGCGCAGCGTGGCCGATACGCTGCGCGTCAATTCGGAGCGCATCACCCGCTCGACCGGGGAGCAGTGCGACGCGAGCGAACGCATGGCGGCTGCAGTGCATGACATGACCCGGTCGATCCAGCACATCGCCGGCGAAGCGGACGAAGCCAGCGCGCGCGTGCAGCGCAGCGGTCAGTCGGCGGACAACGGCGTCGCCGTCATGCAGGGGCTGGCTGGCGACATCCGGCAGACCGGCCAGGCGATCCACGAGGTGGAAAGCAGCATGGAGCTCATCGGCTCGCAGTTCGACAGCGTCAAGGCCATCGTCGCGCTGATCAAGGAAATCGCCGACCAGACCAACCTTCTTGCGTTGAACGCCGCCATCGAAGCGGCCCGGGCAGGCGAGCAGGGACGGGGTTTTGCAGTGGTTGCGGACGAAGTGCGCAAGCTGGCTGAGCGCACCCGCCTGGCGACCGAAGACATCGCCCGCACGGTCGACGCGATGCAGACCAGCAAGGACCGCGCGCTCGAAAGTGTGGCCAACACGGTGGCGACAGCGCAGCGCGGGGTCGATCAGGTGGCATCGGTCAGCGATTCCATCGCTGCCGTGTCCGCCGAGATCGGCGCCATGATGGACATCATCGTCGGCATGTCGGAATCCATGCGTGAACAGACACGGGCGGCCACCGGCATCGCGCAGGGCATCGAACAGGTCACCGGGCTGGCGCACGACACTGCGGTGATCGCCGAAGAAGATCGCGCCACCGCTGCCCGGCTCGGCGACACGGCGGAATCGCTGGTCGGCGCAAGCCGGCAGTTCAAGCTGAACTAGGACCCATCAGTGCAGTATCGGAGTCTGCGTTGAAAACGCGGACCCCGGTATGGCGTCAACACCCCGCAAGTTCCCGGCAGGCGTCGAACTGCGCCTGCAGCGGCGCCGGCAGCGGCAGACGGCCGGCCAGCAGCTCGCCGATCAACGCCGCATTGGCGGCTGCATCGATGCCGGCTTCCGGCTGGGTCAGCGCCGAGGCGCCGTCCTCCGCCTCGCACAACAGCCTTTCACTGCCGTCGAAGAAGCCGGTCATCGACGGCCGGCGCGCCGGATTGGCATAGGCCTCGCCCTCGGTACCGCGCAGCAGCATCGAACGGCCGCCATCCAGACGCAGGAACTGCGTCATCTTGTCCAGGTACTCCGGATGGGTCACCGGCACGACCCGCACGCTGCGCCCGGGCAGCGGATCGATCATCTTGGTCATCGAATGGGCCGAGTTGCGCACGCCCAGCTGCGGCCGCAACGACAGCAGCGCATCCAGCCCCGGACTGAGTTTCGCGACCTGGATGCAGGCGATGCGCCGGTGCGCGAGCAGTTCGCCGGCGTGTGCGGCGCTGTCGGCCAGCGGCAGGTCGAGCGCGGCCAGCAGCGCGAACGGATCGGCCCGGCTGTCGAAGTCGAAGTGGCCGTGGATCAGCACCGGCACCCCCTCGCGCGCCAGCATCATGGCCAGCAGCGGCATCAGGTTGGGGCGGCGGCGCGCGCCGTTGTAGGTCGGCAGCACCACGGTGCGCGGGCCGGACGGCGCCTCGACGCGGGTCAGGCGCGCGTCAAGCGCCGCCTTGAATCCCAGCAGTTCATCCAGTGATTCGCTCTTGATGCGCATCGCCAGCACGATGGCGCCCAGCTGCAGCGGCGGTACGCGACCGTCGAGCATGTCGCCGAACAGGGCCTGTGCATCGCCGCGCGACAGCGCGCGCGCGCCCTTTGCGCCGCGGCCGATTTCCTTGATCTGTTTCGTGTAGTCCATGGGCCGGATTATGCCCGCGCGGGCGGCGCGGTCTGCTGCGTTATAGTCGGCAGTCCCTGCAGCGCCGGTACAGGCGCGCACAACGCATCGAGGAGAACAGCATGAAGATTGGTTTCATCGGATTGGGACTGATGGGGCGGCCGATGGCCGGCCACCTTGCCGCGGGCGGCCACAGCCTGCACCTGTGGGCACGACGTCCGGAATCGCTGGCGCCGTTCCGCGACAGCGCTGCCACGCTGCACACGTCGATCGCCGATGTGGCACGCGAAGCCGACATCGTGTTTTCGATGGTCGCCGACGCACCTGATGTCGAAGCGGTCGCGCTCGGCCCGCAGGGCGTTGCCGAGGGCGCAGCCGGACGCGCCGATCTGATCTTCGTCGACATGAGCACCATCGCGCCCGATGCGGCGCGTTCGATCGCCGCGCGGCTGGCGGCCAAGGGCGTGGCGATGATCGACGCGCCGGTATCGGGCGGCGAAGTCGGCGCCATCAACGCGGCGCTCACCATCATGGCCGGCGGACCGCAGCCCGCCTTCGACCGGGTGCTGCCGCTGTTCCAGCTGATGGGCAAGAACGTGACCCGGGTCGGCGACAGCGGTGCCGGACAGGTGGCCAAGGCCTGCAACCAGATCCTCACCGGTGTCGGCGTGCTGGCGCTGGCCGAGGCCTTTGCCTTCGCCGAGAAGAGCGGTGTCGACGCGGCGCGCGTGCGCGAAGCGCTGCTCGGCGGCTTCGCCTACAGCCGCATCCTGGAGAACCACGGCCAGCGCATGCTGGACCGCAATTTCAAGCCGGGCTTCAAGTCCTGGATGCACCAGAAGGATCTGCGCATCGTGATGAACGAAGCGCACCAGATGGGTTTGGCGCTGCCCGCCGCCGCTGCCGCGGCGCAGATGCTCAATGCCATGGTCGGCCAGGGGCTGGGCGAGGAGGATTCGATCGCCGTGCTCAAGGTGCTGGAAGGTCTGGGCGGCATCGAAGGATGAAGGCCGGCTTCATCGGCCTCGGCGCAATGGGTCGCGCCATGGCCGGCAATCTGCTGCGCGCCGGCCATGACGTCGCCGTGTGGGCGCGCCGCGCCGAGTCGATGGCGCCGCTGGTCGCGCTTGGCGCGCGTGCGGCCGCCTCGCCCGCGGACTGCGCGCGCGGCGCCGATGCCGTGCTGTGCGTGGTGACCGCGGGACCGGACGTGCGTCAGGTCGCGCTCGGCACCGGTGGCGTGATCGAAGGCGCGTCGCCCGGCTGCGTGTTCATCGACCACAGCACGATTCCGCCTTCCACCGCGCGCGACATCGCCGATGCGCTGGCCGGACGCGGCATCGACATGCTCGATGCGCCGGTGTCCGGCGGCGAACGGGGCGCAATCGACGCCAGCCTGTCCATCATGGCGGGCGGCGATGCGGCGGTGTTCGAGCGCATGCGGCCGCTGCTTTCGAGCGTCGGCCGCACGCTGGTGCATGTCGGGCCGAACGGTGCCGGCCAGGTCGCCAAGGCGTGCAACCAGCTTCTGCTGTGTGCCTTCATCGAAGCGGCGGCCGAGGCGGCGCGGCTGGCCAGCGCCCATGGCGTCGACTTCGGCACCGTGCGCGAGGCGGTGATGCACGGCTCGGCCGCCTCCAGGGCGCTCGACCTGTTTGGTGGAAAGATGGCTGCGCGCGATTTCTCCGCCGGCGTGCAGGCCCGCCTGCATCACAAGGACATGGGCATCGTGCTCGGCGAGGCGGCTGCGCTCGGCCTCGCGATGCCCCTGTCAGCCGCGGTATGGCAGCAGCTCAATGCGCTGATGGGGCAGGGCGGCGCGACGCGCGATACTTCGGCGCTGCTGACCGTGCTCGAGGCATCGCCGGCCTGACGGCGCCTCGCCCGATGCGATTGTTTTCCGCTCTGCGAGGGGGTTCGGTCCGCGCGCGCCTGCTGCTGCTGGTGCTCGCGCCGCCCTTGCTGATGCTGCCGCTGCTGATCGGCCTGGTCGTGTACTGGGGCAATTCGGCGTACGACCGGCTGCTGGTCTACAAGGTGAATGCCGAACTGACCATCGCCCGTCAGTATCTCGACCGGGTGCTCGAAGCGCAGAAGCTGGCCGTGGCCGGGCTGGCCGGATCGGGCCGTCTGCGCAGCGCCATGGGGGATGATGCGACGCTGGGCGCCATGCTGGCGCAGCAGGCCACGTCGCGCCGCTTCGACTATCTGCATCTGCTCGACGAAGCGGGTCGCGTCATTGCGAGTTCCACGGACGAAGGCGGTCCGCATCGACGTGACACCGGCGGCACGCCGCGCAGCCACTGGCCGGTGGTCGCTGCGGCGCTGGCGGGTGAAGCGCAGGTGGCACTGTCCATCTTCGGCGCGACCGAGCTCGAGCAGATCGGCCCGCCGCTGCGCGAGCGCGCCCGCCTGGCCATCGTGCCGACCGAGAACGCCCGCCCTGATCCGCGCACCGAAGAAGAGCGCGGCATGATGATTCATGTCGCGAGTCCGGTGGTCGACGCCCAGGGTCGGCAGATCGCGGTACTCGAAGGCGGCCAGCTGCTGAACCGCAACCTCGACTTCGTCGATACGATCAACGATCTGGTCTACAACGACGGCGCGCTGCCGCTCGGATCGCGCGGCACCGCCACGCTGTTTCTCGACGACGTGCGCATCGCCACCAATGTGCGCATGTTCGGCGGCGACCGCGCGCTCGGCACGCGCGTGTCGGCGGCGGTGCGCCACCGCGTGCTCGACAACGGCGAGCGCTGGCTGGACCGCGCGTTCGTCGTGAACGACTGGTATGTGTCCGGCTACGAGCCGGTGGTCGACGGCGAGGGGCGGCGCGTCGGCATGCTGTATGTCGGTTTTCTCGAAGCACCGTTCCGCGACGTGAAGCAGAACATCCTCGCGGCATTGATCGCGCTGTTCGCGCTCATCATGGCGACCGGGGTCGTGCTGTCGCTGCGCGGCGCGCGCAGCATCTTCCGGCCGATCGAGCGCATGGATGCCACGATCAGCGCAGTCGAGCAGGGCGACGCCGCGGCACGCACCGGCGCGGTGTCGGGCGGCGAGGAAGTGGCCCGTCTGGCGGCCCACCTCGACACCCTGCTCGACACCGTGGCGGCGCGCGAGGCGGAACTGAAACAGCTCAACGCCGAACTTGACCACAAGGTGGTCGAGCGCACGGCCGAACTGCGCGCAACCCAGCGCCAGCTGGTCCGTTCGGAAAAGCTGGCGGCGATCGGCCAGCTGACCGCCGGTGTCGCGCACGAGATCAACAATCCGATCGCCGTCATGCAGGGCAATCTGGACCTGATGCGCGATCTGCTGGGCGATGCCGCAAGCGGCGTCGCGACCGAAATCCGCCTGCTCGACGAACAGATCAACCGCATCCGGCTGATCGTCACGAAGCTGCTGCAGTACGCGCGGCCAGGTGAATTCGCCGGCTACATCGACGAGGTGGACGTGTCGGCGCTGCTGCGCGACACGCTGCCGCTGGTGCTGCATCAGGTGCCGGCACCGGCGGTCGACATCGTGTTCGATCTGCAGGCAAGGACGCGCGTGCGCATCAACCGCGACGAGTTGCAGCAGGTGCTGGTCAACCTGATGGTCAACGCGCTGCACGCCATGCCCGGTGGCGGCACCCTGACCCTTGCCAGCCGCGACCGGGACGAGCCCGCAGGAGCGGAGCCGGGTGCCGACATCCTGGTCCGCGACACCGGCCACGGCATTGCGGCGGAGAACCTGGGTCGCGTGTTCGACCCGTTCTTCACGACCAAGCGTGCCGAAGGCACCGGTCTCGGTCTGTCCGTGTCACTCGGTCTGGTCGAGCGCTACGGCGGCAGCATCACGGTGAGCAGCACGCCGGGCGAAGGCTGCTGCTTCACCGTGCATCTGCTGGCCGAGCCGGTGTTCCGCGACAGTGATGGCGTGCCGCACGCCTGACGGGCGCCGAAGGAATTGGCCGCGCCCGTCCGCCGCAGGTCAAGCTTACCGAACGATCGAAAAACCGACCCGGAACTGGGCCGGGCCGCTGCGGTTGTAGTCGACCAGGCTTTCGCCGTAGCCATTGAAGTACTGGAAGTGCAGGAAGCCGCCGGCGCCTGCGTCCGCGATCAGCAGGCGCTTGAGCCGGTAAGACAGGTCGATCTGCAGCGAACCCTGGCTGCCCGGATAGCTTTCTGCCTTGAGCAGCCAGCCGTCATCGTTGCCCACCTCGACACCGAGCAGTGCATAGCCGCGATAGCGCGAAATGTCGCGGTTGGTCGGATCGCGGTCGGTGTAGTCGAATACCTTCAGCGACGCGCCGACGTGGGTGTTGTGGTCAAGGTCCCAGCGCCATGACGGCTTGACGAACAAGGTGTCGATCGAGCGGGATTCGCCGCCGTCGCGCCCGTTGGACTGATGCTCGTAACCGGCCTGTGCGGTGAAGGTGTGGCGCGAGCCGATCTGCCTGTACGGGCCGAATTCGTAGAAGAAGCTCGGCTTGTAGACGGTGTCGCGGAATGGCTTGGAATCGCTGCTCCAGTCCCAGATCGACGTTTGTGTATAGCCGAAGTGCAGGCCGGTCAGCAGTTCGCCGACCGGAATTTCGGTCGCCCAGCCGTCCGGGTCGAACAGCCGGAACTTGAATGACAGCTGAAAGCGCCCGGTCGTGTCGCCGCGCGAACCGGCCACGAAATAGACCGGCTCGTGGGTGGACAGACCCAGCCGGTTGCGCCCCAGATTCACGACGCCGACCGGTTCGGCCGTGGCGGCATCTCCGTGCGCAGCCTTGACCGCGTCCGGTGTCGTGACGGCCACGGCGCCGGCTGCCAGCGGCGCCGGCTTCAGTTGCACCAGCAGCACGCTGGACGCTGCGCTGGTCAGTTCGATGCGGCCGGTGCCTTCGAGATCGGTCGGAAAGACCGCGGCGTATTCGCGCCGGCCGGCCTCTGCCGGGGCGCTGGCGCGCAACGCGACGTCGGCGCCCCGCACGCCGACGATGACGCGTGCCTTCAGATCGTCGGGCAGCGTTTCTCCGGCTGTGGAGATCACCGTCAGCATCAGCGGCAGGCCCGGCTCGATCTGCGTCTGGCGCGTGGCCAGCAGCAGGTCTGCCTGCGCGGGCAGGGTGGTCAGTGCCGCAAGCAGCCCGGCCAGCAGACCGTGGGTGCGTCGGGTCAGGGAAAAACGGGGGCGGGAAGTGCTGTGCATGGGAAAGCTCCGTGGAAGACCGCGCGATTGTGCGCCCTCCCGCCTGCTCATGCTGTCGCCGTCCCTGGTCTCCGGCTGTCACCGCCCGCCTACAGGGGCTGTCGCGTCACCACAGCGTTTCCCTTTCCGGCGACGCGCTGATGCGGTGAATGGCCAGGTCGGCGCCTTCGTGCTCCTGTTCCGGATCGAGCCGGATACCGATGAGCGTCTTCAGCAGACCGTAGATGATGAAGCCGCCGATCAGCGCGATCAGGACGCCGGCGACACTGCCCACCAGTTGCGACATGAAACTCACATTGCCGAGCCCGCCCAGCGCCTGCGTGCCGAAGATGCCCGCTGCGATGCCGCCCCAGGTGCCGCACAGGCCGTGCAGCGGCCACACGCCGAGCACGTCGTCGATCTTCCAGCGATTCTGGGTCAGCGTGAACATCCATACGAACAGGCCGCCGGCGACCGCGCCGGTCACCAGCGCGCCGAGCGGATGCATCAGGTCCGATCCGGCGCATACGGCCACCAGTCCGGCCAGCGGTCCGTTGTGCGTGAAGCCGGGGTCATTGCGGCCGGCGATCAGTGCGGCCAGCGTGCCGCCGACCATGGCCATCAGGGAATTGACGGCCACCAGTCCGTTCACGCCTTCGAGCTTCTGGGCGCTCATCACGTTGAAGCCGAACCAGCCTACGGTCAGTATCCAGGCGCCCAGCGCGAGGAAGGGAATGCTCGAGGGCGGATGCGCCGAAATGCCGCCGTCGCGCGAATAGCGCCCCCGCCGGGCGCCGAGCAGCAGCACCGCGGCCAGCGCGATCCAGCCGCCGACGGCGTGCACCACGATGGAACCTGCGAAATCGTGGAACGGATGGCCGAATTGCGCCTCCATCCACGACTGGAAACCGAAATTGCCGTTCCAGACCATGCCTTCGAAGAACGGGTAGAGCAGGCCGACGATCATCGCCGTGGCTGCCACCTGGGGCCAGAAGCGCGCGCGCTCGGCGATGCCGCCGGACACAATGGCCGGAATGGCTGCCGCAAAGGTCAGCAGGAAAAAGAACTTCACCAGGTCGTAGCCGCTCGACTGGGTCAGGGCGGTCGCACTGCCGAAGAAGCTGACGCCGTAGGCGATGCCATAGCCGACGAAGAAGTACAGCAAGGTCGATACGCAGAAATCGACCAGAATCTTGACCAGGGCATTGACCTGATTCTTGCGCCTGACCGTGCCGACTTCGAGAAAGGCAAAACCGGCGTGCATGGCCAGCACCATGATGGCGCCGAGCAGAACGAACAGCACATCGGTCGATGTCTTGAAACTTTCCATGATTCCTCCACGATTCACCGTGGCGGTGCAAAAAGCAAAGAGCGCACCAGCTGAAGGCGTTCATGACGAAGAATTGCACCGATCGTGTGCAGGAAAGTTGTTTCACGGAGGGTGCGCCGTTGCGCGCACTGCTGCAGTGCGGAAGACCGGTCGGTCTGGGCAACCCTGCCGCCGTCCGCGTCACGCGAAGTCGCACCAAAAAAGTGCGAAAAGGCGTGATTTACCTCAGAATGCGCGCCCTTGGTGCATTGGATGTCCTGCCTCTTCCTGGAGAAACGAGTGAAACACAGCAATTTCGGAACATTCATCGCCCATGTCGACACCCGCAACCCGGGACAACCCGAATACCTGCAGGCGGTGACCGAGGTCATGGAAAGCCTGTGGCCCCACATCGAACTGCATCCCCGCTATGCCGAACACGCGCTGCTTGACCGCCTCGTCGAACCCGAGCGCGTTCTGATGTTCCGGGTGTCATGGGTCGACGATCAGGGTGAGGTGCAGGTGAATCGCGGCTACCGCATCCAGCACAGTTCGGCCATCGGTCCATACAAGGGCGGCATCCGCTTCCATCCGTCGGTGAATCTGTCGATCCTGAAATTCCTGGCCTTCGAGCAGACCTTCAAGAACGCGCTGACCACGCTGCCGATGGGCGGCGCCAAGGGCGGTTCGGACTTCGATCCGAAAGGCCGCAGCCCGGGCGAGGTGATGCGCTTCTGCCAGGCCTTCGTGTCGGAACTGTTCCGGCACATCGGTTCCGACACCGACGTGCCGGCGGGTGACATTGGCGTCGGCGGCCGCGAGGTCGGCTTCATGGCCGGCATGATGAAGAAACTGAGCAATCGGGCCGACTGCGTGTTCACCGGCAAGGGTCTCAGTTTCGGCGGTTCGCTGATCCGGCCCGAGGCGACGGGTTATGGCACGGTGTATTTCGCCGAGGAAATGCTGTGCCACGCCGGTCAGTCGATGGATGGCATGCGCGTCGCGGTGTCCGGCTCGGGCAATGTCGCGCAGTACGCCATCGAAAAGGCGATGGCCTTTGGCGCGCGCGTGGTGACGGCGTCGGATTCCGCCGGCACGGTGATCGACGAAGAGGGCTTCACGCCGGAAAAGCTGGCCATCCTGATGGACGTGAAGAACCGCGCCTATGGCCGCATCAGCGATTACGCGAAGCAGGTCGGCGCGCGCTTCGAAGCCGGTGTGCGCCCCTGGCAGGTGCCGGTCGGACTGGCCTTGCCGTGCGCGACGCAGAATGAACTGGACGAGCGCGACGCCCGCACGCTGATCGCCAATGGCGTGAAGTGCGTGGCCGAAGGCGCCAACATGCCGTCGACGCTGGAAGCGGTGCGCGCGTTCGAGTCGGCGGGCGTGCTGTATGCGCCCGGCAAGGCATCGAACGCGGGCGGTGTCGCGACCTCGGGTCTGGAAATGAGCCAGAACGCGATCCGGATGTCGTGGACGCGCGACGAAGTCGATGCCCGGTTGCTGCACATCATGCAGGGCATACACGCCGCCTGCCTGCAGTACGGCAAGCGGCCGGATGGCCGCCTGAGTTATGTCGACGGTGCCAACATCGCCGGCTTCGTCAAGGTGGCGGACGCCATGCTGGCGCAGGGCGTGATCTGACGGGCGTGCGAAGGGTAGCCCGCTCCGGCCGTCAGGGCATGTTCGGGCGGATGACCAGCAATTCGTCGTCGAGCCAGCGCGCCAGCCAGCCGCCGATCAGGGTCCGGGCATCTTCAGCGAGCACGGATTCGCAGGCGGCGGCGAAGGGCGTGCCCGACGCCATCGCCTGCAGCATGGCGGCTTCATCGTCGCCGATCGAGCGGAAGTGCGGCTGGAAGCCCTTGCGCCACACCAGCAAACTGCCCGGCCGGTCCAGCACTTCGACCTGCGGCGGGGCGTCGCTGCGGTCCATCGCGTGCCAAAGGTCCAGCGTGTTGCGCGTGACACGCAGCCATTGCGCGGTCGGGTGCAGGCGGAACACCACCTGCGCCCAGTCGCCGTCGTCGAAACCGGCCAGCGTTGCGCCGGTGACCGGTTCGGCGTCGGCACCGTCGAAGGCCTGGCGCATCGCCCAGTCGAGCCGAGCCAGTTCCGACACTTCCGGGTCGTCCGGATACATGGCGCCCAGCCCGTCGGCGTAGCGCTCGCCGAAGGGACGCAGGCTGAACCGGCTGGGCGGGTGGTCGGCGATCCAGGCCAGCGCCGCTGATTCGAAGCGCTCGTCACCCAGCCACGCCCAGGTCTTGTCGAAGCTGTCCTTCAGCGTGTCGAGCAGGCGAACGCGGTAAGCATTGAAATAGATGTGCGCGCGGTCCGCCTTCGCCAGACCGCCGGCGTCCGCCAGCGTGTCCAGAAAGTCGTTCGGTCTGTCGTGCAGGTAATCGATGAAGTGCGACTGCAGGCGGGCGAGTGCGCTCATGCCACGGCCCTTTCGAACGGTGCGCCGGGCTCGGCGCGGATCGCGATGCGGCGGGCGCGGTCGAGTTCGTGCAGCAGTTCGGGCAGTTCCGGAATGTGGTCGTCGCGCTCGATCATCGTCGCCACGTTGCCGAACATGCCGCAGGCGATGTCATAGAGCGCCCATACTTCTTCGCACACCGGATGGTCGTGCGTGTCGACCAGATGGTCGTCATGCGTCGAATGACCGGCCAGATGGATCTGCTGGATGCGGTTCGTCGGCATGGCGTGCAGGAAGTCGAGCGCGTCGAAGCCGTGATTGACGCTGCTGACATAGATGTTGTTCACGTCGAGCAGCAGCAGGCAATCCGCCTCGTCGGCCACCGCGCGGATGAAATCCCACTCTGTCGCATCCGACATGCCGTAGCCGAGATAGCTGGACACATTCTCGAGCACCAGCCGGCGCCCCAGCTCGTGCTGCACCTGACCGATCTTGCGCACCAGCAGGCGGGCCGATTCTTCGGTGTAGGGCAGCGGCAGCAGGTCATGCGAATTGCGGCCGTTGATGCCGGTCCAGCAGAGGTGATCGGATATCCAGAGCGGATCGATGCGATCGGCCAGCGCCTTCAGTCGGGCGAGGTAGTCGCGATCAAGCGGTTCGTCGGAGCCGATCGACAGTGCCACGCCGTGCATGGCCATCGGGTAGTCGGCGCGCAGCCGGTCGAGCATCGCCATCGGCTTGCCGCCATCGACCATGAAGTTTTCCGAAATGATTTCCAGCCAGTCGAGCGGCGCCCGCTGTTCGAGCAGCGCGGTGTAATGGGCAGGGCGCAGTCCCAGTCCGAATCCGGGGGATTCACGGGTCAAGTTGTTCATCGGAGGCAGTCCTGTCCACCGGCGTCAGCGCGGAAAATGGAGAACCGTTCGCGACCGGGCGACATGCCCTTGCAGGCATGCGATCGTGTCGCGAACGGCGGGGTGCAACGACAGACGCGTCGGCTTACTTGGCAACCAGATCGCCGATGGTACCGCCCTGGGTCAGGCAGTCCTTGGCCGGAACACCCTTGAAGCCGTGGCCCTTGCAGGCGTTCTGTCCCTTGCAGCTGTGCTCCGCGGTGGCGCAGTCGCTGTTGCCCTTGCAGGCGTGCAGGCCGTAGCAATGCACCTTGTCGCTGGCGCCGACGGCCATGCCCTTCGATCCCTTCGGGGCATCGGCAGCAAAGACCGAACCGGACAGGGCGAGCGCAGCAGCAGCGGCGGCAATCGAAGCACCAAAATTCATTTTCGACATCATGTTCTCCTGGGTAATGGACGTGTAGTCGGGCGTCTGCCCGTGTGGGTCTAAGCGAGAACAACACCCGCTGGCCGGAGGCCTGCGCATTGCGCTCTCCCGCCACTAGACCCGGGTGGCATCGAGATGCTTACTTCACCCGGAGAAATTTTTCGCTGTCCGTATATCAGGGCTTCTTCAGCGCCTCCTCATCGGACGGGGTTGCCCACGGCAACTGCTGCTTCTGCGCTTCGTCATGCCAGCGTTCTTCCTCTTCGTGGATATAGCGCTGCGTCGTGCGCGCGTCGGTATGACGGGCGTCCTTCTGCACGAAGCGTTCGTTCATGCCGCTGTCGAGCTTGGCCGTGATGCCGGTATGGCGTCCCCAGTGCGCCGAGGCGGCGCGCAGCTTTTCGCGCTTGTGTTCCGAGGCCTCGGGCAGCAGGTCGGCAGCGGCGTTGAACAGCTTCTTCAGAATCTGGTTCAGCCGGCGTGCGGTGATCGGGCTGCGGTCCTTGATCGACACCAGCAAGGGCGTGAGGTCGGTGCGCTTCGGCATCGCGCTGAGCCCCAGATGCTTCCGGTAGCGCACCAGCGCATGCACCATGTCGTCGGCCACCGGCACCCGGGCCTGCTTGCCGCCCTTGCCGACGACATGCCACCACCAGCGGCCGCGCTCCTCGCGAAAGCTGTTCATGCGATGCGATTCCAGCTCTCCGGCACGCGGTGCCAGCATGTAGAGCAGGGCGGCGATGAAACGCGCGCGCTCGTACTCATCGCGTTCGCCCTCCGTTTCGCGCGGCAGGGCCTCGATGGCGCGGGTGACCGCGTGCCACATTTCGGCGTCGAGAAAGCGCTCGATCTTCTGCATTTCCTCGGTCTGCGCGATGACCTGCGCCGGTCCGGTCGCCGCCATGTTCAGCTTGCGCCGGCGCTGCCGGATCAGGCCGAGCGGATTGCCGGACAGATAGCCGGCGTCGACCAGATAGGCCATCAGCGAATTGATCGCCGCGATCGACGTGAGCACCGCCGAATCCGACAACGGACCGACGAAGGGGCGCCACGCGGGCTTCACGCGCGGCACCTTGGGCGCGCACCACAGCTTCGCCGGCTGCGGATCGGCCAGAAAGTGCAGATAGCCTTCGAAGTCCTGCCGGTTCAGGCTGGACAAGGGCTTGCCGCATTCGATCAGCGACCACAGCAGCAGCCGCTCGCACTCGCGCTGGTAGATGCGGTGCGTGCCGGGCGACTGTTCGTACTCGGTCAGGAAGCAGCGGATGGCGTCGACGTCGTTCGAGGCAGTGATCTGCAACCGCGCCGCATCGGCGCGGTTGATGCCGTCGTGACCGTCGAGCGCGGCGGGCACGGTGACTTCGTCCAGCGGACGGATCGGAACTGGCAGTTCGGGCAGGGCGCGTTCGTCACTCATGGCGGAATCGGGCTGGCATCGTTGCAGGGTGGGGCAGGGCAGCCGGATGGTAACCGGCCTGCGGAACCAACCGGCGATTGCACCGGTCAGGTTCGCGTCAGTCAGGGATACGATCATCCGGACTCGACAATGACTCAAGCCTGTCGAGCGCTCCGCCCATCGGAGCACTCGGATCAAACAAGGTTATTCTTCGGCCGGACAGAACTAGCCCGACTTCGCAGCGCCCATGAATCCACTTGCCACGATAGTGCTGCTGCCCCTGCTGGCAGGCACCTTGCTGTGTTTCGGCCTGGGCCGCGACAATTCGCCCGCGCGCCGCACGCTGACCGTCCTGGCGGCTGGCGCCGTGACGGTTGCCGCGCTCGCGCTGCTGCTGTCGCTCGCGCCGCAGATACTGGCCGGCCAGACACTGATCGCGCACACCGACTGGGTGCCGTCGCTCGGCCTCTCCATCGGCTGGCGGCTCGACGGCCTGGCCCTGCTGTTCGCGCTGCTGATCACCGGCATCGGTCTGCTGATCGTCATCTACGCGCATTTCTATCTGGCGGCATCGGACCCGGCCGGCAAGTTCTACACGCTGCTGATGCTGTTCATGGCAGCCATGCTCGGCGTCGTCATGTCGGACAACATCATGCTGCTGGTGGTGTTCTGGGAACTCACCAGCGTGTCGTCCTTCCTGCTGGTCGGCTACTGGGGGCACAAGGAAGAGGCGAGGGCGGGTGCGCGCATGGCGCTGGCGGTCACCGGCGGCGGCGGTCTGGTCATGCTGGCCGGTTTCGTGCTGCTCGGCCAGGTCGCCGGCACCTATGAACTGAGCGAATTGCTGACGCGCGGCGACATCATCAAGGCCGACCCGCTGTACCCGCTGCTGCTCGGGCTGATTCTGGTCGGCTGCTTCACCAAGAGCGCGCAGGTGCCCTTCCACTTCTGGCTGCCGGAAGCGATGGCGGCCCCGACGCCTGTATCGGCCTATCTGCACTCGGCCACCATGGTGAAAGCCGGCGTGTTCCTGCTCGCCCGGCTCTATCCGGTGCTCGGCGGCACCGACCTGTTCGAGGGCGTGGTCGCCAGTTTCGGGCTGGCAACCGTGGCCTTCGCGGCCTGGGTGGCGATCTTCAAGCACGACATGAAGGCGCTGCTCGCCTACTCGACGGTCAGCCACCTCGGCTTCATCACCTTCCTGATCGGGCTGGGCTCGCCGCTGTCGGCGGTGGCCGCGGTGTTCCACATCCTGAATCACGCCACCTTCAAGGCGGCGCTGTTCATGAGCGCCGGCATCATCGACCACGAAACCGGTACGCGCGACCTGCGTCGTCTCGGCGGGCTGTACCGGCTGATGCCCTGGACCGCCACGTTCGCCATGACGGCCGCTGCGGCGATGGCCGGCATTCCGCTGTTCAACGGTTTCCTGTCGAAGGAAATGTTCTTCCACGAAGCGGTCGAGTCGACGCTGCCGTGGGGCGTGGCCGTACCGGTCATCGCCACGCTTGCCGGCATCTTCTCGATGGCCTACTCGGTACGACTGGTGCACGCCACCTTCTTCAATGGCGTACCGAAGGATCTGCCGCCGGACGCGCATCCACATGACCCGCCGATCGGCATGCTGGCGCCGGTCGCACTGCTGGCCGTGCTGTGCGTCGTGGTCGGCGTGCTGCCGGCCATCACCTACGGCCCGCTGGTCCACTCGGCCGCGACCGCGCTGCTCGGCACCGCCCCGCCGGACTATCACCTGGCGATCTGGCATGGCTTCAACCTGCCGCTGCTGATGAGCGCCATCGCCGTGGCGGGCGGGCTGGCGCTGTATTTCACGCTGCAGAAGTCGTTCGGTCTGCCCGGCTACACCCCGCAGCGCTGGTCCGGCAAGGCCAGCTTCACCTGCCTGATGGACAGCCTGTTCGCCTTTTCCGGCCGGCTGACCGGCCGCATCGAGAACGGCTCGCTCCAGCGCTCGCTGGCGCTGCTGGTGCTGCTGGTGCTGATACTGGCCGTGGCGCCTTTCGGCGCCGCAGACAGACTGCCGGAAGCCGGCAGCCGCACGCTGCTCGACGCACCGCCGCTGGCCATCGTCGTATGGGCACTGCTGCTCGCGGCGGGCGGTACCCTGGTGTGGACGCACCACGCGCGCTTTCAGGCGGTCGTGCTGACCGGCGTCGTCGGCATGGTGACGGCGCTCACCTTCGTCGCGCTGTCGGCACCCGATCTGGCGCTGACCCAGCTGTCGGTCGAAGTGGTGTCCACGGTGCTGCTGCTGATGGGACTTGCGCTGCTGCCGCAGACCTCGCCGCGCGAATCGACCTCGCTGCGCTATGGCCGTGACGCCGCGCTGGCACTGGCCGCCGGTGGCGGCGTGGCGGCGCTGGCCTGGCTGATGCTGACGCGCGACCATGCGTCGATCTCGTGGTTCTTCCTCGACAACACCCTGCCCGGCGGCGGCGGCACCAATGCGGTGAACGTCATCCTGGTCGACTTCCGCGGCTACGACACCTTCGGCGAAATCACGGTGCTCGGCATTGCCGCGCTGGGCGCGCTGGCGCTGCTCGATGGCCTGCGCGTGAAACGGCCGACCGTCGATACGGCCGGGCGTGCCTGGAGCTTCGAACAGCAGCCGCTGCTGCTGCGCGTGGCGGCGCGCATCGTGCTGCCGCTGGCGCTGGTCGTGTCGGCCTACATCTTCTGGCGCGGGCACAACCTGCCGGGCGGCGGTTTCATCGCCGGCCTGGTCACTGCCGTGGCACTGGTACTGCAATTCATGGCGCTCGGCCAGGCGCGTGCCGAATCGGCGCTGCATGGCGCGGCGGGGCGGCGCTTCAGCCGCTGGATCGGCAGCGGCCTCGCAATTGCCGGGCTGACCGGTGTCGCGGCCTTCGTGTTCGGCAAACCTTTCCTGACCAGCGCGCACGGACATCCGACGGTTGCGGTGCTGGGCGAACTGCCTCTGGCGAGCGCAGCGGTGTTCGATCTCGGGGTGTACATCACCGTGGTCGGTGCGACGCTGCTGATGCTGTCGGTACTTGGCGCCACCAGCAAGGAGAACCACGGATGAACGTGAGCATGGAATTTCTGGTCGCCAGCGGCATCGGCTGGGTCACCGCCTGCGGCGTTTTCCTGATGCTGCGCGGCCGCAGCTTTCCGGTGGTGCTCGGACTGACGCTGATCGGCTATGCGGTGAATGTGTTCATCTTCGCGATGGGCCGTCTGTGGACCGGTGCGCCACCCATCATCGGCAACGGCGAGGTGATCGCCGATCCGCTGCCGCAGGCGCTGGTGTTGACCGCCATCGTCATCGGCTTCGCCACCACCGGCTTCGTCATCGAACTGGCGCTGCGCAGCCATCACGAGTCGGGTACCGACCACGTCGATGGCAAGGAGCCCGGCGCATGAGCCTTGCCAGCCTGATTTCGCCGCATCTGCCGGTGCTCACCGTGCTGCTGCCGGCCTTCACCGCAATGCTGCTGGTGCTGATCGGCGACAGCCGCGAACGCCTGGTGCTGGCGCGGCGTATCGCCCTGGCGTCGGTCTCCCTCGGCCTGCTGCTGGCGCTCAAGCTTGCACTCGACGCACATGGCGGCGAGCTGCGCGTGTATCGCGTCGGCGACTGGCCGGCGCCGTTCGGCATCGTGCTGGTGGTCGACCGGCTGTCGGCCCTGATGCTGGTGCTCACGCAGGCGGTCGCGCTGCCGGTGCTGCTGTATGCGAGCGGCGGCTGGGACAGTCACGGCCGGCATTTTCATGCGCTGATCCAGTTCCAGCTGATGGGTCTGTGCGGCGCCTTCGTCACCGGCGACCTGTTCAACCTGTTCGTGTTTTTCGAAGTGCTGCTGATCGCCTCCTACGTGCTGCTTGTTCACGGCCAGGGCAAGGAGCGCTTCCGCGTCGGCGTTCAGTACGTGGCGATCAACCTCGCCGCGTCGGCGCTGTTCCTGATCGGTGTGTCACTGATCTACGCCGTGACCGGCACACTCAACATGGCCGATCTGGCGCAGCGCGTACCGCGGGTCACCGGTGACGAGGCGCTGGTGCTGCAGGCGGCGGCGCTCATCCTGCTGGTGGTGTTCGGTGTCAAGGCAGCCATGTTGCCGCTCTACCTCTGGCTGCCGGCGACCTATGCGGCGGCCAGCGCGCCGGTGGCGGCACTGTTCGCGCTGATGACCAAGGTCGGCGTGTACAGCATCGTGCGGGTGCACGGCGTCATTTTCGGAGCAGACGGTGGCGCCTCGGCGCTGGTGGCCGAACCCTGGCTGCTGCCGCTGGCGTTGGGCACCAGCGCGCTGGCCGTGTTCGGCGCGCTGGCCGCGCAGACCCTGCCGCGTCTGGTCGCCTATCTCACGATCGCGTCGGTCGGCACGATACTGGCGTCGCTCGGCCTGTTCAGCACCGCTGCCTGGTCCGCCGCACTCTATTACATGGCGCACAGCACGCTGGTCATCGCTGCGCTGTTCCTGCTGGTCGAACTGGTCGCGTCGCAACGTGGTGACGCCGACAGCCGGCTCGAAGCCGGCGCGCCGGTGGCGCAGCCGGTGCTGCTCGGCCTGATGCTGCTGCTGGCAGCCGCCTCGGCCGCCGGTCTGCCGCCGCTGCCGGGCTTCATCGGCAAGCTGATGGTGCTGCAGGCGTCGAGCGGCCACGAGGCGCAGGTGTGGATCTGGATCGTCGTGCTGTCGGTCGGTTTCCTGACGCTGGTCGGGCTGGCGCGCGCCGGCAGTCTGCTGTTCTGGAGCACTCGCCCCGAACTGGCGGGCACCGGTACCGCCGCGGGCGCCAGCAGCAAGCTGGTGCTCGCCACGATCGCACTGCTGGTCGGCGGCGTCGCGATGACCGTGCTGGCCGACCCGCTGAAGCGCTACACCGATGCTGCGGCTGCGCAGCTGACCGACCATCGCGCCTATGCGCTCGGCGTGCTGGGCGGCGAGGGCATCGACACCACGCTGCCCTATGTTTTCCCGCGGCCTGCCGCCGGCGTTCCGGCGGGGCAGGGTACGGAAGGAGGGCCGTGATGGCGACCGGAACAATCCAACCGAAGCGCTGGCTGGCACACCCGTTCATGTCGGCCATCATTGCAGCCAGCTGGCTGCTGCTGCAGCAGTCGCTCGCCGTGCCGCAACTGATCACCGCCACCGTGCTCGCGCTGGTGCTGCCGCGCGTTCTGGCGGGTTTTCTCGGGCCGCAGGTGAAGGTTTCGTCGTGGGCGACCGTCGTGCGCTTCGCCGGCATCGTGCTGTGGGACATCGTGGTGTCCAACATCACGGTCGCAAAAATCGTGCTCAATCCGGCACGTGAGCCACAGCCGGCGTGGGTGCCGGTGCCGCTCGACCTCCGGCACCCGAACGGCATCGCCTTGCTGGCGACGGTCATCACGACCACGCCAGGCACGGTGTCCTGCGTGATCGACGAGGACCGCCACGAAATCCTGGTGCACGCGCTCGACTGCAGCGACCCGGCCGCGATGGCGCAGGACATCAAGAATCGTTATGAACGACCGCTGCGGGAGATTTTCGAATGATGCCGCTGGCCCTCGACATCGCCATCGCCGCCGTGGCACTCGCCATGCTGCTGTGCGCATTCCGCCTGTTCCGCGGCCCGGAAGTGACCGACCGCCTGCTGGCGCTCGATACGCTCTACATCAATGTGGTGGCGCTGGTCGTGCTGCTGGGCATCCGCCAGCAGACCGAACTGCTGTTCGAGGCGGCACTGATCGTCGCCATGCTGGGTTTCGTGTCGACGGTGGCGCTGGCGCGCTACCTCACACGCGGCGACGTGATCGAGTAAGGCATATATATATGGACACCCTGCATCCGCTGGTCGAGGCCCTGATATCGCTGATGCTCCTGATCGGCGCGCTGTTCATGCTGGTCGGCGCCATCGGTCTGGTGCGCTTCGGCGATTTCTTCATGCGTCTGCACGCTCCGACCAAAGCCACGACGCTGGGCGTTGGTGGCGTGCTGATCGCCGCCATGGTCCACAGCTGGGCCGGAGGCCGCTTCGGCGTGCCGGAACTGCTGATCACGCTGTTCCTGTTCATCACCGCGCCGGTATCCGCCAATCTGATGGCCAAAGCCGCGCTGCATCTGAAAGTGCCGTCAAAGGCCGGTCGTCCGGCGGGCATCGACGACGGCGCGCAAACCCAGGACAAGCAAGGCTGAGCGGGCCGACAGCTTGCTGCAGGCGCTCGCGGTCCCGAATTCTGTGGTTCTGAAAATTACTGTTTTCAGAAGTGGTAAAGCAGGCCTCCGTTTGGCCCCACGCCTGCGGCAGCGCCTCGCAGTTCTGGAAAGCCGGCGCGCCGTCACCTATCTTCTTTCTGGAGCGTGTTCACCGCGAACGGCCGTTCAGACGCCGGGTCTGCACAGCGTCGCGTACCGACTCAATGCCAAGACATACGGTGAACACGCCTTGGCAGGCCCGACATGCGAGGGGCCGACAATAAAAAAAGGAGATGACGTGATGACACCGTTTGCCGGCGGCTGCTCGTGCGGCGCCATCCGATACGAGTGCACCGCCAGACCGCTGTTTTCCTGGAACTGTCACTGTCGTGACTGTCAGCGTGCCAGTGGCGCGGCCTACTGCCCGGTCATGTATGTCCCGAAAACTGCGCTCACGATCACCGGTTCGGCCGCGCGCTATGCCTCGCTGCACGCGGAAAGTGGGCGTCTGGTCAGTCGCGGCCTGTGCGGCGACTGTGGCTCGAACCTGTTCATCCTCGCCGATCTGGTGCCCGATCTGCAGGGTCTGTGGGCGGGCAGCCTGGATGACCCGGATATCTTCAGGCCACAGATCAATGTATGGACACGCAGCGCACCGGTGTGGAGCACGCCCGATCCGACCCTGCAAAGCCTCGACACCGCACCGGACGAGGCGCAGTTCCGCGCCCTGTTGCGTCAGGCATCCGGGCATTGATCGATCGGCTGCCGGGTACGCCGGATCGGATGTCGCCCGAAACGGATGGAGAATTCAGACTGCGGTGATCGCGCGCCGAACAGCAGCCAGCGGCGCGGTGTCATCCAGCGTGACCGACCCGTCGCGTGGCCCGACGCCCAGCCTGGCCCACAGCGCCGGCAGATCGACTTCGACCGGCGTGCCCTTCATCTGCGCATACAGCGCAGTCAGTACCGATGTTCCCGTGCTGGCATCGGCAACCGACAGCACACGCTGCACCGGCCACCCCTGTTCGATCGACCCGCCGGCGGCAAGCACGCCGCGCAGCCCCTGCTGCAGACCCTGGCGGTTTCCTGTGGCTTCGCGGATGGCGATGTCGGCCAGCAGGCAGAACAGCGCACCGCCCCAGTAGGTGCGGCCCCAGGTGTGCGTATGGTCCAGCCCCTTGTCGCCCGGCTCGGGCAGGCCATGCGGCATGCCGCGCACGAAGCCGGCCCACAGGCTGGCCGGCGTCGACTGTCCGATGCGTACCCGGGCGACCGATTCGACATAGGTGGCGGCCCCCTCCTCCAGCCATACCTGATCGTCGGCCAGCGACGGCAGCGCCAGATGCGCCATTTCGTGCATCAGCACCCAGCTGTCCGGAATGTCCGCCGGGATGACCGAGCGGCCGACCGGAATGCGGATGGCCGGGCCACGGTAGCTCCAGGTGGTGCCGCGGATACGATTGCCATCCGCCGAAATGAACAGCAAACGGGTGTGCGGCACCGGGAAGCGCCCGTAGAAATCGGCAATCGCGCGGGCGCTGTGCGCCACCCAGCGCTCGATCACTGCACGCTGCGCGTCCGGCAGATCGCTCGCGACGGCCCACCGGATGACGCCGCCGGGCACGTCAAGCGCCCGTGCCGGCATCGTATCGAAGGCGTCGTAGGGCATGCCGGCACCGGACAGCGTTCCGGACAGCCAGGCGGAAGGCGTCTGCGCCGCTGCCAGCACAGAAGCCGGCAGGCCGGCCAGCCCGAGCATCTGGCACAGGTTTCTGCGGGTGCGTTTCATGCGGATCCGTTTCGCTGGTTCCGGACGGGGCGCCCGGTGGCAAAAAGACCCGTGCGCGGTCGATTTCCTTACCTGCCGGCGTGGGCAGCCGGCGCCCGCTGCGCGGTCCTTCTGCGCCGCAGTGCGGGCATGGAACGCTCGTCATTCAAGTGCATGGCATTGCGTGTCGTAAAGAACATCGGAGTGATAACCCTTGACACCTTTCGGCAGCACTGCAAACCATGCGCATTCTGTCGAACACCCGGATCGCCACCCGCCTGTCACTCGCCTTCGGCGCCGTGCTGGCGACGATGGGCTTCATGATCCTGTTTTCGCTCGGTCAGATCGAAAACACCACCGGATCCAGCCAGCGGCTGGCGACCGCCAGCCTGAACACCGTCACGCTGGCGCGTGATGCGCAGGCGGCCGCACAGGCCGGCGCCGTGCATCTGCATGAACTGTTCATGCTGCCGGCCCAGTCGCAACGCATTCCGGTCTACACCACGATCGACGCGCAGGCGCGCAAGCGCGAAGCGGCGATTTCCGCGCTGCTCGCCGCCGAGGATGCGCCGCACTATCGCAGCCAGCTCGATGGCGTGGTGTATTACCGCGACCGATACGTGAATGCCTTCGACGCAACCGTCGAGGCGGTCGAACTGGACGTCGACGTGGCGCGCGCCCAGATGATCGCGCACACCATGCCGGCGCTGGAGGACATGCTGGCCGCGCTTGATGCACTGGTCACCGCGCAGTCCGAGCGTGCCACACTGAAATTGCTCGGCATCAACACGCTGAAGGCGGAAAGCCGCGATGCCATCCTTTCGCTTGGCGGCGTGGCTGTGCTGCTGGCCTGCCTGTCGGCGCTGGCCATCACACGCTCGATTGCGCGGCCGCTTGCACAGACCGAAAAGCTCGCGCGCGACATTGCAGCCGGGGAACTGGGCAGCATGCTGCCGCTCGCCGGCAAGGACGAGGTCGGCGGGCTGATCCGCGCGCTGGACGACATGCGTCACGGCATCGCCGCTCGTGAAACGCGGATCGCCGACCTGGCGTTCAAGGACAGTCTGACCGGTCTGCCCAACCGCACATTGTTCATCGATCGATTGCGTCAGGCGCTGGAGGCGGCGCGCAGCAGCGCGCATCCGCTGTCCTTGCTGGTGCTGGACATCGACCGCTTCAAGACGGTCAACAACGTGCTCGGTCACCCGGTCGGTGACCGGCTGCTGGTACAGATCGCGGAGCGCCTGAAGTCGGCCGGCCTGCGCGATTCGGACCTGCTGGCACGCATCGCCGGTGACGAGTTCCGGTTGCTGCTGCCCACCCAGGACGTCGATCAGGCTGTCGACGTCGCGCGCAGATTGATCGGTGCGCTGCACGAGCCGATCGAACTCGACGGTCAGGCAATCGACGTCAGCGCCAGCGTGGGCATCGCCAGCTTTCCGGCGCATGGCGACAGCGCGGACGTGCTGATGTCGCGTGCCGACCTCGCCATGTACGTCGCAAAACAGGGTGGCGACGGCTTCGTGTGTTTCGACAGCATGCTGGAGCGCAGCACCGACCAGGGGCTGTCGCTGCTCAGCGACCTGCGTCGCGCGGTCGACCGCAACGAACTGACGCTGCATTTCCAGCCCAAGATGAAGCTGCCGGAAAGAACGTGCGGATCGGTGGAAGCGCTGGTGCGCTGGCGGCACCCGACACGCGGCATGATTCCGCCGGACCAGTTCATTCCGTTCGCCGAAGAAACCGGTTTCATCCGCAACATCACCTGCTGGGTGCTCGAAAGCGCCTGCGCCACCGCGGCTGCCTGGGCGCGCGACGGCCGTCCTCTGGACATCAACGTGAATGTATCGACCCGTGATCTGGTGAGCATGGACCTGCCGTCGGTGGTGGCCGGCGTGCTGGCACGCCAGGGGCTGAACCCTGCCCTGCTCTGCCTCGAAATCACGGAAAGCGCCATCATGGGCGACCCGACGCTGGCGCTGGCCTCGCTGTCACGGCTCAACGAAATGGGCGTACGGCTGTCGATCGACGATTTCGGCACCGGCTACTCGTCGCTTGCTTACCTGAAGAAGCTTCCGGTGCAGGAGCTGAAAATCGACCGCTCCTTCGTGATGAACCTCGACCGCGACAGCGGCGACGCGATGATCGTGCGCTCGACGATCGAGCTGGCGCACAACTTCGGCCTGCAGGTGGTCGCCGAAGGCGTCGAGAACGAGCACATCTGCCAGACCCTGATCCGCCTTGGCTGTGACGAGGCGCAGGGCTATCACTTCGGCCGACCCATGCCGGCCGATGATTTCGATGAGTGGTATCGCGGGTCGGTGACCGCCGCCGGCCCCGTTCAGCGCATCGCGCGCCGGTAGGTCACCACCAGCACATCGCGCCAGGCCGGTTTCGACGGGTCCAGCGGATGGATGGGCGTCACGCCGTGCAGCGCGCGCTGATCATTCACCAGCGCGGCGTCGCACGGCGCAGTCAGCGTGAAGCTGTCCAGCGGATCGCCTTCGGGCGAGAAGATTTCGGTGGTGCCGCTTTCGACGTTCTCACGCCGCACCATCATCACCAGCACGAAATCCACCCCGTCGCGATGCACGCCTTCCGGTGTCGGCTTGCCGGCTCCTTCAGGCAGCGCCTCGATGCGGAACTGGTGCACCTCGATGTGCGCCGGCGCACCCGGATGCAGGCGCTGGAACACGCCCAGACCCAGCCGGATCGCGGTCTGCATGGTCGCGCCCTGCATCACCTCGGGTGCGATCGGTGCGAAATGACGTGCGACGCCGCCGTTCAGGTTGTTGTAGTCGAGGCTCTGGTAATGCGGCTGATGTGGCTCGAGCACCGCATCGAGACGGTCGGCCGGCGCGCTCAGCACCGCATAACGCCGGCGGCGGTAGCGGCCACCGTCCGCCATGTAGGTATCGCGCTCGAGCGAGCCCCAACTGGCGGCAAAGCGCTCCCAGTCGCTGTTCCAGCCCGTTTCGAGGCTGGCCAGACCGTTTTTCGTGTGATCGGCCGGCAGGAAGCAGAAATCATGCGTGGCGATGCATTCGGCGAGGGCATGCGGATCGTCGCCGTGAGTGGTGTGTGCGGGCATGAACGGGGCCGGGCGAAAAAACGCGAAGCCGCAGACGATACTCCGCGCGACCGGACAACGCATGTCCGCCGCCAATTAGAATCATGGCTTCGCCTGAATTGACGTCACATGCCCCGCTTCTGCGCCAACCTGTCACTGCTGTTCACGGAGCAGCCCTTCGTCGGGCGCTACGGCGCCGCCGCGCGCGCCGGCTTCACCGGGGTCGAATGCCATTTTCCGTACGCGGTGCCGGCCGATGAACTGGCCGATGCATTGCAGGCCCATCAGCTCGAACAGGTGCTGTTCAATCTGCCACCCGGCGACTGGGCGGCCGGCGAGCGCGGCATTGCATGCCTGCCGGACCGGGTGGATGAATTCGAGGCGGGTGTCGGGCAGGCGCTCGAATACGCGCGCATCCTGGATTGCCGGCGCATCAACTGCCTGGCCGGCCTGGCGCCGGACGGCGCTGACCGCGCGGCACTGCTCGCCGTGATGGAACGCAACCTGCGTTTTGCTGCGCGCGCACTGTCACGCCAGGGCATCGAACTGATGGTCGAACCGATCAATACGCGCGACATGCCGGGTTTCCTGCTGAACCATTCAGCCGAAACGCTGGCGCTGATCGAGCGGGTCGGCGAGCCGAACGTGAAGCTGCAGTACGACGTGTATCACATGCAGATCATGGAGGGCGACCTCGCCCGCACGCTGCAACGCGAACTCGCGCGCATCGGCCATGTGCAGATCGCCGACAACCCCGGCCGCCACGAACCGGGCAGCGGCGAAATCAACTTTCCCTTCCTGTTCGACTGGCTCGATCGCATCGGCTACACCGGCTGGGTCAGTGCCGAATACCTGCCGGCCGGCGACACGCTTGCCGGTCTGGGCTGGATGCCGGTCCACGCCCGCCTGGCAGGGTAAGCGCAACGCCCGCCTTGCAGGGTAAGCGCAACGCCCGGCATCTGCCGCCCTCGCCCCGCCTGACAGAGGCAGCCCCCTACTTTGCGGCGTTCGGGAAGAACAGCTGCTGGCCGTCGATCTTGTAGTCGGCGATGGCGGCCTGGCCTTCTGCCGATACCACCCAGTCGATGAACGCCTGACCGTCGGCCTTCTTCACGTGCGGGTGCTTGTCCGGATTGACCAGGATCACGCCGTACTGGTTGAACAGGCGCTTGTCGCCCTCGACCGACACGGTCAGGTCGGCGCGGTTCTTGAACGACAGCCAGGTGCCGCGGTCGGCCAGGATGTAGGCGTTCATCGAAGCCGCGGTGTTGAGCGCCGGGCCCATGCCGGAGCCGGTGTCGCGGTACCAGGTGCCCTTTGCTGCGTCCAGGTCGATGCCAGCCGCCTTCCACAGTCGCAGCTCGGCGGCGTGCGTGCCGCTCTTGTCGCCGCGCGACACGAACGGCGCCTGCGTTGCCTGTATGGCTTTCAGGGCTTCGGTGATGTCCTTGCCGCCACCGACCTTCGCCGGGTCCGACTTCGGACCGACCAGGATGAAGTCGTTGTACATCACCTCCTGGCGCTTCACGCCGAAGCCTTCGGCAATGAATTTCTCCTCCGCCACCTTGTCATGCACGAACACGACGTCGGCGTCGCCGCGGCGCGCCATGTCGAGCGCCTGGCCGGTGCCGAGGGCGACCACGCGCACTTCGATGCCGGTCTTGGCCTGGAACGCCGGCAGCAGATGCTTGAACAGGCCGGACTGTTCGGTCGAGGTGGTCGACGACACGGTGATGAAGCGGTCGGCTGCGCAGGCGAATGGCGCGCCCAGCGTGACCGCGGCAGCCACTGCGGTGGCGATGAAGGAACGACGGATCAGGTCCATGAAAGCTCTCCTCTGAGGTAAAGCCCGGCTTCGGCCGAGCGCGGTGCGGCAAAGAAATCGTCGACCGGCGTGTGTTCGGTGATGCGGCCGGCGTCGATGAACACGATGTCGTCGGCCAGGCGACGCGCCTGGCCGAGGTGGTGGGTGACCATGACGATGCTGCAGCCTTCGTCGGCGATGACGCGGATCAGCCGTTCGACCTCGGCCGCTGCACCCGGATCGAGACTGGCGGTCGGCTCGTCGAGGAACAGCACGCGCGGGCGCAGCGCCCACGCGCGCGCCAGCGCGGCGCGCTGCTGCTCGCCACCGGACAGCACGCGCGCCGGCCGGTCGGCCAGCGCGCTCAGACCGACACGTTCGAGCACGTCGAGCGCACGCGCGCGCCGCGCTGCTGCCGGCACGCCGGCCAGATCGAGCGCATAGATGACGTTGTCGAGCACACTGCGCCGCAGCATGACCGGCCGCTGGAACACCATGGCCTGCGCCGGGCGGCCGCTGCCGCCATTCCACAGGATGCGCCCGGCGCTCGGTTCGATCAGCCCGTGCATCAGACGCATCAGCACGCTTTTGCCGGCGCCGTTGGGACCGAGGATGAGCGTGCGCCGCCCTGCTTCGATGCGCAGCGACACGTCGCGGATGAGCGTGCGGTCGCCGGCGTCGTAGCGCAGTGCGTCGAGCGTGATCAGTGCGTCAGCCATGGCGTCGCACCGCCCATTCGCGCACCGCATGCGCCAGCGCATTGAGCAGCAGCACGATGGCAATCAGGATGAAACCGAGCGCCAGCGCAAGCGGCAGGTCGCCCTTGCTGGTTTCGAGCGCGATGCTGGTGGTCATGACGCGGGTGACGCCGTCGATGTTGCCGCCGACGATCATCACCGCACCGACCTCCGCCACCGCCCGGCCAAGGCCGGCCAGCACCGCGGTGCTGAGCGAGAAGCGGGTATCGACCAGCAGTGTGAAGGCGGCACGTGGCGTCGAGGCACCGAGCGAACGCAGCTGTTCTTCGTAGTCGCGCCAGGCGTCGGCGACGATCTGGCGCGACAGCGCGGCGACGATGGGGGTGATCAGCACCACCTGCGCAATCACCATGGCGGTCGGCGTGAACAGCAGGCCGAATGAGCCGAGCGGGCCGGCGCGCGACAGCAGCAGATAGACCAGCAGACCGATCACTACCGGCGGCAGTCCCATCAGACCGTTGAGGATGACGGTCAGCGGCTTGCGTCCGGGAAAGCGCCCGACCGCCACCGCGGCGCCGATCGGCAGGCCGACGCAGGACGCGAGAAACACGGCCGTCAGGCTGACCTGCAGGCTGAGGGTCACGATGCCCAGCAGTTGCGGATCACCGGCGAGCACCAGGCCACCCGCGGTGATGAAGCTTTCAGTGAGCGTGCTCATGCCGGACCGGCTGCGGAGGCGCCCGGCTGCGGGCGCGTCAGTCGGTCTGACCTGTGTCGCCAGCGAAAACCCATTATCTGCATTCGGAAACACATAAGATCGCGAAAGCTATAGCTCTGCGACAAGGTTTCCTATATGTCTGAAAATGCCGTAATCACACCGCGGCTCGGGATCGAGTGGGATTTCGGTCCCGACGCGCCGGCGGGCATCGGTCGGCTGCTGTCGCTGCTCGCCGCGATCGAGACGACCGGCTCGATCGCCGGCGCGGCGCGCCACATCGGGTTTTCGTATCGCAACGCCTGGGGGCTGATCAACGCCTGGCAGGGGTACTTCGGCCAGACACTGATTTCGACCGCACGCGCCAGTGGCTCGACGCTGGACGACTTTGCCCGCCGGTTGCTGGCCGTCGACCGCGATGCCCGGCAGTCGCTCGCCGCCGCGCTGCACACGGCCAGCCAGCCGATGCGCGCACTGCCGCTGCAGTCATCCGGTGGCGTGGCAGGCGCGCTGCGCATCGCTGCCAGCCATGATCCGTTGCTGAACGACCTGATCCGCCAGCTGCGCCACGACGGCCTGAGCGCAACCTTGAGTACGCACGGCAGCCTGGAGTCGCTGCTCGCGCTTGCGGCACGCCGCTGCGACATCGCGGGATTCCACTGTCCGGTCGGTGAGCTGGGTCGCGACATCTGGGCGCTCTACCTCGCGCAGCACGGCTTGCCGCGCCTGCGTCTGCTCGGCTTCGCGCGCCGCACGCAAGGCTTGATCCTCGCCCGCGGCAATCCACGAGGTGTGCGCGGACTGAGCGATCTGTCGCGTGCCGATCTGCGCTTCGTGCATCGTCAGCCCGGCGCCGGCACGCGGCTCGCGTTCGACCAGCTGGCGCGTCAGGCCGGGCTCGATACGCGTGCGCTGAACGAGGGCGACGAAGAGCACACCCATGCCGCGGTGGCGGCACTGATCGCCAGTGACGAGGCGGACGCAGGCCTGGGTCTGGAGGCGTTTGCGCGACGGCTGGGCCTGGAATTCCTGCCGCTGTTCGAGGAAATGTACTTTCTGGCGCTGCGCGACGGCCCGGCCTCGCGCCGCACGCTGGACGTGCTGGGAAGCCTGCTGCACCAGCCGGACTGGCAGGTGCGGGCGCAGGACATGAGTGGCTATTCGCTCGACGAGGCAGGCGTCGAATACGACGTGCCGGAGGCCGAACGACTGCTGTTCGGCCGTTGACGCCCGGCCCGTCAGGGCTGGCTGTCGCGGGTCTGCAGCAGGCGCGCGCGCACCGGGTGGTCGCCCGGCAACAGTTCGACCAGCCGCTCCACGGCGTCGACCGCCTCTGGCGACTGACCGAGGTGGGTCAGCAGCAGGTCCGGGTCGTCGATGCGGAAGATGGCGTCCGACAGCCGTGATTCGAGACAGTCGCGCCAGGTGCGCAGCAGCGGGCTTTCGGTGCGCGGCAGAAAGTCGCCGCGGTAACCGGCCAGCGCCGCCTCGACGCGACCGGCATTCAGCGCCTGTTCCAGATCCATGAAGTCGGCCTGCCAGTTCACCAGCAGGCGGTACGGGCGCGAGCCGATCGCGCCGCCGAGCCGTTCGCGCAGTTGCGACACTTCGGTCTTCAGCGTGGCCACACCGACCGTGCGGTCGCCGTAGATCGCCGCGTGCAGCCGTTCCAGATCCATCCCTTCCGGATGCAGTGCCAGCAGGCAGAGGATTTCCATCTGCCGCGGCGACAGCGGCAGCACCTTGCCGTGTATCGAGGCCTGCGGCGTACCCAGCATGCGCAGCCGCAGCACCGGCGCCTGGCTGACCCCCTGCAGGGCCTGCGAAACGCGCTCTGCGAAACGCTCGACCGCATGCAGCGCCAGCGGCGAATGGCGGTTCCAGGTGGTCGACAGGTCCACCACGCCCATCACCTCGCCGCTGATCGTGTCGCGCACCGGTGCGGCGTAGCAAACCCAGTCCTGCACCGCGGGAATGAAATGTTCCGCCGAAAAGACGCTGGCCGGGCGGCGATGACGCAGCGCCAGGGCCAGCGCATTGGTACCGACCGAGCGTTCGTCCCAGCGGCCGCCGGGCACGAAATGCACACGTTCGGCGCGGGTGCGCATGCTGCGGCTGCAGCCGGTCCACAGCAGGCGGCCATCGGCGTCGCTGACCGCTGCCACCATGCCGCTTTCGATCGCCACCGTTTCCAGCTCGTCGACGCAGGCGACCAGTGCCTGACCGTAGGCGGAACCGGTCCAGTCCGGTGCCGTGTCGTCGAGCGGTGCCGCCGAGCAGGTTTCGGACACGGCTTCGCGCGAACGTTGCCAGGAGCCGGCAATGTCCATGCCCACCACGACGATGTGTTCGCCGGTGCTGCGCTCACCGCGCCGCAGCGATTCGATGCGCCGCCGGCGATCCGCCAGACGGCCAGACGTATTGTTCACAAGCGCTCCTCCACCTACCGGATACCTACCCCGCACGGACTAGCGTGCGGGCCGACCCTGTGTTCTTGTGCCGCGCATTCGACGTCGGCCGCAGGGCAACCGATCATTCGAGGAGACAGATCATGCGCTACGCCGACCCCGGTCAACCCGGTTCCAAACTCACTTTCAAGACCCGCTACGACAATTTCATCGGCGGCGAGTGGGTACCGCCGGTTGAAGGTCAGTACTTCGACAACACGACCCCCGTCACCGGCAAGGTGTTCTGCCAGGTCGCCCGTTCCCAGGCTGCCGACATCGAACTGGCGCTGGACGCCGCACACAAGGCCCGTGAAGGCTGGGCACGCACCGCGCCGGCGCAACGCGCCGCCCTGCTGTTCAGGATCGCCGACCGCCTCGAAGCCAACCTCGAATTGCTGGCCGTCGCCGAAACCTGGGAAAACGGCAAACCGGTGCGGGAAACCCTGGCGGCCGACATTCCGCTCGCGATCGACCACTTCCGCTATTTCGCCAGCTGCATCCGGGCGCAGGAAGGTGCCCTGTCGGAAATCGACGAAACCACCGTGGCCTACCATTTCCACGAACCGCTGGGCGTTGTCGGCCAGATCATTCCGTGGAACTTCCCCATCCTGATGGCTGCGTGGAAGATCGCACCGGCCCTGGCTGCGGGCAACTGCATCGTGATGAAGCCGGCGGAACAGACCCCGGTCAGCCTGCTCGTCCTGATCGAACTGATCCAGGACCTGCTGCCGCCGGGCATCCTGAACATCGTCAACGGCTTCGGCATCGAAGCCGGCAAGCCGCTGGCCACCAACAAGCGCATCGCGAAGATCGCCTTCACCGGGGAAACTACGACCGGGCGACTGATCATGCAATATGCTTCCCAGAACATAATCCCCTCGACCGTGGAACTGGGCGGCAAGTCGCCGAACGTGTTCTTCGACGACGTAATGGACGCCGACGACGACTACTTCGACAAGTGCCTCGAAGGTTTCGCGATGTTCTCGCTGAACCAGGGTGAAGTGTGCACCTGCCCGAGCCGTGCGCTGGTCCAGGAAAACATTGCTGACAAGTTCATCGAGCGCGCCATTGCCCGCGTGAACAAGGTGCGCGGCGGTCATCCGCTGGACACCGACACCATGATCGGCGCCCAGGCCAGTTCCGACCAGCACGAAAAGATCCTGTCCTACATCGACATCGGCCGCAAGGAAGGCGCGGAAGTGCTGACCGGCGGCAGCGTGCGCAAGGAAGAGGAAGCGGGCGGCTACTACATCCAGCCGACCGTGCTGAAGGGGCACAACAAGATGCGCGTGTTCCAGGAAGAAATCTTCGGGCCGGTGCTGGCGCTGACCACCTTCAAGGACGAAGCCGACGCGCTGGCCATCGCCAATGACACGCTGTACGGTCTGGGTGCCGGCCTGTGGTCGCGTTCGGTGCATCGCACCTACCGCATGGGCCGCGCCATCCAGGCCGGCCGCGTATGGACCAACTGCTATCACCTGTACCCGGCGCATGCCGCGTTCGGTGGCTACAAGCAGTCGGGCATCGGCCGCGAAAACCACAAGATGATGCTGGACCACTACCAGCAGACGAAGAACCTGCTGGTGAGCTACTCGCCCAAGGCGCTCGGATTCTTCTGACCCCGCGAGGGGGCAGCTCGGTCCGGATCGCCGCGGCAAGGTGAGCCGGATCGGTGAAGGGGCGGACGGTGCAGATCGTTCGCCTCTTCGTCCATCCGGGACTGTTTCATTCATACAAATAAATTATTAATCATTGTGTTGCGTCGATTATCTCGATTCAACTTCATGATTTGCGAGGCAACATCATGGTGACCCGCGTATCCGCCACACCGCTGGCGCTGGACTGGATAGAGCGGCTGGCGCGCAAGCACGGCCCGCTGATGTTCCATCAGTCGGGTGGCTGCTGCGACGGCAGCGCGCCGATGTGCTACCCGCAGGGCGAATTCACGCTCGGCAGTTCCGATGTGCAGCTGGGCGAGATCGGCGGCATGCCGTTCTGGATGAGCGAATCCCAGTTCGAGTACTGGCAGCACACCCATCTGATCATCGATGCCGTGCCCGGACGGGGCGCCGGCTTTTCGATCGAATCACCGGAAGGCATCCGCTTCCTTACCCGCTCCCGGCTGTACGAGCCGCACGAGGAAGCCGAACTGGTGCTGCTGGGCGCGCCGGCGCACGGCTGACGCCGCGCCCGGACGGCCTCACTCCGCCTGCAGGAAGCGCTCGACCAGCCGCGTCCAGTACGCCACACCGAGCGGAATGACCGCATCGTTGAAGTCGTAGCGCGGGTTGTGCAGCATGCAGCCGCCGCCTTCTTCATGGCCGGGGCGTGACCCGGCATCCGGCCCGCCGCCATTGCCGAGCCAGATGTAGCAACCGGGCTTGCATTCGAGCATGTAGGCAAAATCCTCCGCACCCATGCTGGGCGGGTAGTCGGTGCGCACGCGGGCGTCGCCCAGCAGCTCGCGCCCCACGGACGCACAGAATGCCGCCTCGGCCGAGGTGTTCACCGTCGGCGGATAGCCGCGCCGGTAGCTGACCGCAACCGTCACCCCGTGCGCCGCCGCCACACCCTGCGCGACACGCCGGACGCCCGCTTCGAGCTGGTCGCGCACCTCGGGCGAAAACGCGCGCGCCGTGCCGCGCAGCGTGGCCGACTGCGGAATGACGTTGTAGGCCTCTCCGGCATGGAACTGCGTGATGCTGACCACGCCGCAGTCGACCGGCGACACATTGCGCGACACGATGGACTGCAGCGCCTGCACGATGGCTGCGCCGGCCAGCACCGGGTCGGCGCCCAGATGCGGCATCGCGGCGTGCGCGCCACGACCTTCGATGACGATTTCGATCTCGTCGCTGCTGGCCATGGCCGGCCCGTCATGCACCGCCATTTCGCCGACCGGCAGGCCGGGCCAGTTGTGCAGGCCGAACACCGACTGCATCGGAAAGCGCTCGAACAGCCCGTCGGCGATCATCGCTGCCGCGCCGCCCCTGCCCTCCTCGGCCGGCTGGAAGATGAAATTCACCGTGCCGTCGAAACAGCGGGTCGCCGCCAGATATTCGGCCGCCGCCAGCAGCATCGCGGTATGGCCGTCATGACCGCAGCCGTGCATGCGTCCGGTATGGGTCGAGCGATGGGCGAAGGTGTTCTGTTCGGTCATCGGCAGCGCATCCATGTCGGCGCGCAGTCCGATCGCCGCCCTGCCGTGGCCGGCGCGCAGCACGCCGACCACACCGGTGCGGCCGATGCCCTCATGCACCTCGATGCCGGACGCGCGCAGCGTGCGCGCCACGATGGCGGCGGTGCGCGTTTCCTCGTAGGCCAGTTCCGGGTGGGCATGCAGGTCGCGCCGGATCGATGTCCAGCGCGCATGCCGATCGCCCAGTGCCTCGACCAGCGGATGCAGGCTGTTGTCGGCGCGGCTCACTGCAATGTCCTCACTGCAGTTCCTCGACTTCGGAAAACATGGCCGCCTGTCCGCAGAACTGGCCGTCGGCATCAAGCACCTTCCACACGGTGGCATGGCTGATGCGGAACAGCGTGCCGTCGCGGCGCACCCGCACGCCGCAATAGTCGGTGATGTAGCCCTGCTGGGTCACCATTTCGAGCAGACGGGCCCGTTCGTCGCGCTCCGGCTCGCGCGCCGACAGGCGCGACGGCAGCGTGACGAATTCGTCCCACGCGTAGCCGAACAGTCGCTGGGCGAACAGGTTGGCGTAATTGAAGACCGGATCCGGCTGTGTACCGTGCGACACCAGGGCGAAGTGCGCGTTGTAAAGCGTGAGCGCATCCGACGGCAGCCGCTGGCCGGTCAGACGCTCGAAGCTTTCGGCCAGCAGCCGGCTGTGTTCGCGCAGGAACTTGTGATCGGGCATCACGCTCATGAAGCGAACGATACCATCGCCACCATGCGCCACGACCTCATCGTTCTGCGCCCGGAAGGGCTTTACTGCCCGGCCGGGGACTTCTTCATCGATCCCTGGCGACCGGTGGATCGCGCCATCATCACCCACGCCCATGCCGATCATGCCCGCACCGGTCACCGCCGCTATCTCGCCAGTGCCGAAGGCGAGCGGGTGCTGCGCGCGCGTCTGGGCGACATCACGCTGCAGACGCTGACGTACGGCGAACGCATATATATAGGGGGCGCGGCGGTGTCCCTGCACCCGGCCGGACATGTGCTCGGGTCGGCGCAGGTCAGGGTCGAGGTGGCGGGCGAGGTGTGGGTCGCCTCGGGTGACTACAAGCTCGAGCCGGACGCGACCTGCACGGCGTTCGATCCGGTGCGGGCGCATGCCTTCATCACCGAATCGACCTTCGGTCTGCCGATCTATCGCTGGCCGGCGCAGGACGTGCTGCTGGCCGAACTGAACGAATGGTGGCGCGGCAACGCCGACGCCGGGCGCGCCAGCGTGGTGTTCGCCTACGCCTTCGGCAAATCCCAACGCATCCTGGCCGGGCTCGATCCGGCCATCGGCCCCATCGTGTGCCACGGCGCGGTCGAGGCGCTGAACCGCGCCTACCGCGACAGCGGCGTCGCCCTGCCCGCCACCGCCATGGTGTCGGACGGCCTGGATGCTGCGGCACTTCGCCGTGCTCTGGTGCTTGCACCGCCGTCGGCGCAGTCCACCCCGTGGATGAAGCGCTTCGGCGACTACGCGGACTGCTTCGCGTCAGGCTGGATGCAGGTGCGCGGCGCGCGCCGGCGGCGCGGTGTCGATCGCGGTCTGGTGATGTCGGACCATGCCGACTGGCCGGGGCTGCTGAGTGCGATCGGCGCCACCGGCGCCTCGCGCGTCATCGTCACCCATGGCCATGTCGAGCCGCTGGTGCACTGGCTGACCGAACAGGGCATCGAAGCCGGCGCGTTCAGGACTGCTTTCGGCCAGGAGGCCGAGGACGAGACGGCTGCGCCGGAATCAGCCGCGACGGCTGAGACGCAACGCGAGGCCGAGGGCAGCCAGGCCGGCGATGAACATGCCGCCGGCTGACGGTTCCGGTACGGCGGTGATCTGCGTGACGAAGTAAGCCGAGCCGGCGCGACCTGCCGACCAGTCCGCGTAGTAGGCCCAGATCGCTTCGGCATCGGCGTCGATGGCCGGGCGTTGCCCCCAGATCTGCAGTCCGGGCGCGTTCGCGCCGAGCGAAACCGGTTGCGCGGTGGCGCTGGCAAAGCCGGTTTCGCTGACTGTCCAGTCCAGCGTGTTCGTCAGCAGCGAGGTCGTGCCATTGGCAAACGTGAAGCCCTCGCCGGTGATGTCGAAATTGCCGACGAACATCGCCGGGCCGCTGACGTTGTAGGCCTCGACAAGCAGATAGACGCTCTGCCCCGGCGCCAGCGCAACACCGGAGAACGATTCGGTCGGCCCCCACGATGACGACTTGGTCGTGACCAGTTCGTCGATCGTGGCGGTCAGATCGGCGGACAGGTAGATCTTCAGGCTGTCGTCGGCGGTGTAGCTGCCGGCCAGCGTGGCGGCCTGGGCGTTCAAGGTGCCCGCTGCCAGCAATACGACAGGGAGGACGCGAAGGAGCGAATCGTATCGGATCACGGAATTTATCCTTTATGAAGGTGATGAACCCACACCACGGGTGCTCTAGCAAAAAGTGAGCCGAAACAGCAAGTTGATGATTATTTTAGGTATTGCCGAGGCGCGGGAACGGCGCGCGCGCGCGCTGTAAAGGCTGTCGACATCGCATCGCCGCTCGAGGCGGCAAGGTCGCGTTCCGTCCGGCGCCTTCATCGCGACCAACCGTGCCGCGTAGTCCGAAAGGACCATCGGTCGTCATCAGCCGGAAATGCCCGTGCGGCACCGTCCGCGTTCTTTCACGCGCTCCGGGTCTTCCCATGCTCCGCTCCTGTCTTGCAGCCGCCATCGCCCTGATTGCAACGGGCTCGGCCTCAGCCTCCATCACGCAACTTGACCTGGCCGACTATCGCCTGGTCGCCACCCATGACCTGCCGTCGGTCCAGGCGTCCGAAGCGTCGGCCGTCACGTGGAACTGGGACACCGACACGCTGTTCGTCCTCGGCGACGAAGGCGATTACGTCGTCGAGGTGAACAAGCAGGGCCAGCTCATCAGTTCGATGAACCTGTTCGGTTTCGACGACACCGAAGGGCTGAGCTATCTCGGCAACGGTCAGTTCGTTCTCGTCGAGGAACGGCTGCAGGACGTTCATCGCTTCAGTTACACGGCGGGCGGCTCGATCGGCCGCAGTGCGACGCCCGCGGTGTCAGTCGGGGCGACGGTCGGCAATGTCGGGCTGGAGGGACTGTCGTACGACCCGTTGAGCGGCCGCTTCATCCTGGTGAAGGAAAAGACGCCGCAGGCGGTGTATGACGCGGCCCTCGATTTCACGACAGGCAGCGCCACCGTGACGGAGTTGGTGCCGCCGGCCAACCAGTTCGCGCGCCTGTTCGACACGCTGGACCTCGCTGACGTGCAGACGCTGACCACGGTCGCGTCGCTGCGCGGTACCGCGGACCAGGACAATCTGCTCATCTACAGCCAGGAAACGCCGCGTCTGATGGAAGTCACGCGCAGCGGCGAGGTACTGAGCCAGTTCGACTTCTCCGCCATCGCCGAAGACGCCGAAGGCGTCACCATCGACGGCAATGGCGTCATCTACATCGTCGGCGAAACCCCGCGCCTTTACGTGCTCGCGCCGGTGCCGGAGCCGGAAGGCTGGGCACTGCTGCTGGCCGGTCTTGGCGTCATCGGCGCCACCGCCCGCCGCCGTCTGTCCTGATCCGCTCAATCCAACAAGGAGGTCACACCATGAACAAGCTTCTCGCAGCACTGCTCGTCGCCGGTTTTGCATCGCAGGCCCAGGCCGATGTCCGCATCACCGAATGGATGTACTCGGGCGGCAGCGGTGAATTCATTGAATTCACCAACCTGGGTACCTCGGCGGTCGATTTCACCGGCTGGAGCTATGACGACGACAGCCGGACACCCGGTGTATTCAGCCTCAGCGCATTCGGTCTGGTAGGCGCCGGTGAGTCGGTCATCATCACCGAAACCGAAGCGGCCACCTTCCGCCTCGACTGGCGCCTCGCCGACAGCGTGAAGGTGCTGGGCGGCTACACCAACAACATCGGCCGCGCCGATGAACTGAACCTGTTCGACGGCGCCGGTTCGCTGGTTGATCGTCTGACCTATGGCGACAATGCCGCAGCCGGCGGCCCGCGTACCCAGGAAGCCAGCGGCCGCGCCACCTCGGCCGCCGCGCTCGGTGCCAACAACGCGACCCTGTGGGTGCTGTCGTCGGTCGGCGACGTCGAAGGTTCGTACCTCTCGCAAAGCGAAGCCATCGGAAGCCCGGGCCTGACCTCGTTCGCCGCACCGGTGCCGGAAGCCGATACCTGGGCGATGCTGCTGGCCGGTCTGGGCCTGCTCGGTTTCATGGCCCGCCGTCGCGCCTGATCTGTCTGCGTGCAGAAAAACGCCGGCCGCTGGCCGGCGTTTTTCGTTGACCGACACGCCGGCGAACCGCGCGTCCGGCACGCCGTCAAAGCGGCGTCCTCCGGTTACGATGACCCGATGCAGCGTTTCTCCGCCCTTTATCTGTCACTCGACAGCAGCACCTCGACCCGCCATCGCGTGCAGGCGATGCAGGACTATTTCGCGCAGGTGCCGGCGGAAGACGCCGCGTGGGCGGTGTACTTCCTCGCCGGCGGCAAGCCACGACAGGCGGTGGGTACCCGCGTGCTGCGCGAAACCGGTGCGCGGGCAGCCGGCATGCCGGACTGGCTGTTCGACGAATGCTATGAGGCGGTCGGCGATCTGGCGGAAACGCTGGCGCTCATCCTGCCGCCGCCGCATGTCGCCAGCGACCTGCCGCTGCATCACTGGGTCGGCGTGCTGGGCGCGCTGCGCGCCTCACCGCCGGACGAAAAGCCGGAACAGCTGATCGCGGCCTGGCAGGTGCTGGGCAGCGGCGAGCGCTTCCTGTTCAACAAGCTCATCACCGGCGCGCTGCGCGTCGGCGTGTCGCGTCTGCTGGTCACGCGGGCGCTGGCGGCGTTCGCGCAGGTGCCGGCCGAACGCGTTGCACAGCGCCTGATCGGCTATCTGGCGGCCGACCCGGCGCGCAGCGGCATGGGCGCGGCGCGTTTTGCGGCGCTGGTGGCACCCGCGGGCGACGACGAAACCGGCATGCAACCCTACCCCTTTTTCCTCGCCCATCCGCTGCAGACCGCGCCTGCCGAGTCGCTCGGCGATGCCGCCGACTGGCTCGCCGAGTGGAAATGGGACGGCATCCGCGCCCAGCTGGTGCGCCGTGATGGCCAGGTCGCGCTGTGGTCGCGTGGCGAAGAACTGATCAGCGAGCGCTTTCCGGAACTGATGCAAGCGGCTGCCGCCTTGCCCGATGGCTGCGTGCTCGACGGCGAAGTGCTCGCCTGGCAGGGCGACGCACCGCTGCCGTTCGCGCAGCTGCAGACCCGCATCACCCGCAAGCGACTCACGCGCCGCCTGCTCGACGACGTGCCGGCGGTGTTCATGGCGTACGACCTGATCGAACACGGCGGCGCAGACCTGCGTGCGCAGCCGCAATCGGCACGGCGCGCGCGACTGGACGTTCTGCTGGCCGAGATGGTGACACCGGTGCTGCGCCTGTCGCCGGTGCTGCGCGGTGACTGGCCCGCGCTGGCCGCCGAGCGGGATCGCGCGCGCGAGCGCGGCGTCGAGGGCCTGATGCTCAAGCGCGCCGACGCGCCCTACGGCATCGGCCGCACCAAGCTCGACCCGCGCGGCCAGTGGTGGAAATGGAAGATCGACCCCTACACGATCGACGCCGTGCTGATCTACGCCCAGCGTGGCCACGGCCGACGCGCCGGGCTTTACAGCGACTACACCTTTGCCGTCTGGTCGGTCGCCGCCGACGGGACGCGCACGCTGGTGCCGTTCGCCAAGGCCTATTCCGGTCTGTCGGACGCCGAAATGCGCGAGGTCGATGCCTTCATCCGCAGCCACACGATCGAACGCTTCGGGCCGGTCTGCTCGGTCACGCCCGAACTGGTGTTCGAACTGGGTTTCGAAGGCATACAGCCGTCGCCGCGCCACAAGTCGGGCATCGCGGTGCGCTTCCCGCGCATGCTGCGCCGGCGCCTGGACAAGCGAGCCGCCGAGGCGGATACGATCGATGCGCTGCGCGCATTGATCGGGTCTGCCACAGCTGCGCAGGGCGTCAAGCCAGGCTGACACCGGGTTGGCTGAGCCGGCGTCATGGGCTACCTTTGCGCCATGAGCACCCTGTACGGCATCGATTTCACGTCTTCCCCCTCGTCGCGCAAACCGGTCACCGTGGCCTGTGGTCACGTTGCCGACGATGGTGTCCTGATCCTCGAATCCATCGAAAGACTGCCCGCGTGGAGTGCCTTCGAGGCTTTCCTGATGCGGCCCGGTCCGTGGCTGGGGGCGTTCGACTTTCCGTTCGGCCTGCCGCGTGAATCGGTGCTTGAACATGGCTGGCCGACCGACTGGGCCGGCATGGTGCGTGCGGTGTCCCTGCTTTCCCGCAATGAATTCAAGGCCCTGGCCGATGCGGAACGGGCACCACGGCCGGTCGGGCAGAAATACACCCATCGCGCGACGGACCGGCCGGCGGGCTCGCACAGCCCGATGAAATTCGTCAATCCGCCGGTCGGCTGGATGTTTCAGGAAGGTGCGCGCCGTCTGCTCGAGGCCGGCGTTCACCTGCCCGGCATGCATGGCGGCGATGGCTCGCGCGTCGCTTTGGAGGCCTACCCGGGCTGGCTGGCGCGCAGCATCGTACCCGCCTCGTACAAGAGCGAATCGGCCACCGGTCAGACGCAGGCGAGACTGGCCAACCGCATGCTCATCATCGAGGCGTTGCAGCGCGGCGCGCATCCGCTCGGCGTGCCCTTGCGTGGTGACGACACTGCGCTGCTCGATGCGATGGCCACCGATGGCACCGGCGACCTGCTCGATTGCGTGCTCTGCCTGGTCGAAGCGGCCTGGGCCTGGACACGGCGCGATGCCGGCTACGGGTTGCCGTTGCAGATCGATCCGGTGGAGGGGTGGATTGTCGGCGTCCAGCCGGCCAGCATGCCGGAGGGGCGGCAGCACTGAGCCGGATCGCGGCGGGAGCCGAGCAGGACGATGCGCGCCGTTTCCGTCGGAGAGGCCCCAGCGGGCGCCCGGCCTCCCACAGCCCGGCATGGTCGCCGGCTGCCCGAGCGGGCGTGTTACTGACCGAGCACCTTCTGCACCAGCGGATGCTGCACGCGGCGCTCGGCGGAAATCGCGTAGAAGTGCTCGACCACTTCGTCGCAGCGACCGAGCAGCTGCAGGCCGCGCTGGCCGGTGAGCTCGTCGTGCGACCACTCGGTCGCCGGAAACGCACCCAGACCGCTTTCGCCGAAGGTGGCCAGCAACGCGCTGTCCTCGAATTCGCCCGCCACACGCGGGCGCAGCGACTTGCGATCGAACCAGTCGTCGATGCGGGCGCGCACCGCGGCGTGGCGGCTCGGCAGCAGCAGCGGCATCTGGTCCAGACAGGCCGGAAACGCCGCATCGGACAGGGCGCGCAGTGCGGGTGAGGCGTACCACATCAGCGCGGCTTCACCGAGCGCGTGGCTGTACACCTTCAGATTCGGGTTGACCGGCGCCGGGCGGTCGGCCAGCACCACGTCCAGCCGATGCAGCGCGAGATCGGCCAGCAGGTCGTCGAATTCGCCTTCGCTGCACAGCAGATGCAGTCCTTCGGTGTCGGTCGCGGGCAGCAGGAGGTGGCGGGCCACCGGCTTCGGCAGGCCGTCGGAAATGCCGACCGACAGACGCACGCCTTGTGACGACGCAGCCTCGCGCACGGCCAGCGGGAGCTGTTCGCCCAGCTGGAAGATCTGTTCGGCGTAGCGCAGCGCGGCGATGCCCGCGGCGGTCAGCTCGACGCTGCGGCCCGATGGCTTGAACAGCGCATGGCCGAGCGCCGCTTCCAGGGTGTGGATCTGCGTGCTGACGGTCTGCACCGCCATGTCCAGTCGCTCGGCCGCGCGTGCGATGCCGCCTTCCTTCGTCGCGACCCAGAAGTAATACAGGTGACGGTAATTGAGCACAGATACACCGGAGTTCTAAAAATACGAAGTAAAGGTACTACAAAGGTATGTTTCAAGGAAGTTCTCCGGCGCGTAAGGTAAGCGCTCGTTCATCCACAGGAGGACTGTCATGCAAGTCATCGTCGAATCACGAAGTGCCGAAGCAAGTGCCCTGCGCAGCGTGGCCGAAAACCGGCTGCGCGTGGTGCTGCGGCGTCTCGCCTGGCGGATCCCCACGGCGCGGGTCAGCCTGTCCGATCTGAATGGGCCGAAAGGCGGAGAGGACAAGCACGTACAGGTCGAACTGAGGCTGACCGGGGCCCGTCCCGTCGTCGTGTCCGCCACCGGCCGCAACTGGCGCAAGGCGATCGATACCGCGCTTGCCAGGGCGAGCCAGCGCGTGGTCCGCACCATGCGCCGCGCCCGTCAGGCGACCACGATGGCGTCACCCCAGCCCGAATTCGAAGCAATCTGAATCTACAGGAGATACACACATGGAACTGCGATCCAAACGCGGCGCCGACATCACGACGCTGCCCTATGAAGAGGTCGGCTCGACGATGGCCGACGCGCCGCGCAAGGTGCTGCGCAACACTTACATGCTGCTCGGCCTCAATCTGGCGTTCAGCGCGCTGATCGCCGGCGTGGCCGCGGCGATGGCCTGGCCCTCGCCCGGCATCCTGCTGACGCTGGCCGGCTACTTCGGTCTGCTGTTCGCGGTCAGCCGTTTCCGCGACAGCGGCATCGGCGTACTGCTGACGTTCGCACTGACCGGTTTCATGGGCTACACCATCGGCCCGCTGCTGTCGTCGGTCGTCGCGCTGCCGGGCGGCGGCCAGATCGTGACGATGGCGCTCGGCGCCACGGCCGGCGTGTTCCTGGCGATGTCGACCTGGGCCAGTGTCACAAAGCGTGACCTCAGCGGCATGGGCGGCTTCCTGTTCATCGGCATGGTGGTGGCGATCCTGGCGGGTCTGGGCGCGATCTTCTTCCAGATGCCGGCGTTGTCGCTGACCGTGTCTGCCGCGGTGGTGTTGCTGATGGCCGGCATGATCGCCTTTGAAACACAGCGCATCGTGCGCGGCGGAGAGACGAACTACGTCATGGCCACGACCGGACTGTTCGTGTCGATCTTCAACCTCTTCACATCCCTGCTGCAGCTGTTCGGCTTTATGAGCAGCAGCGACTGAGTCTTCCGGCCGGTCATTCCCCCTTATCCGCGCGCGGCTTGTCCGCCCGCGGATTTTTTTCGTCTGTTCCTGGCGGCAACGACGTAACGCCTGGCCGACCTAAAGCTTGCCTGCCGATCATCCGTAAATTGGAAGTTCGGGACAGATGCGCGGGCGTCGTTCGCCATGTCGTCGTGCAGGGGGACACATGCTAAAAAGTCTGAGCGTGAAAAAGGCGTTCACGCTGTTCGGCGCCTCGTCGGCGCTGATCTGCTGCGTCGCATTCAACTTGGTTTCGGGGGGTGGCAACTGGCCGGTGCAGATCGGCGTGTCGCTGCTGTTGCTGACGGGCGGCGCGCTGACCGGTCACTTCATCGGCCGGTTCTATGGTGCGCGGGCGGAAATCATCGTCGGCGGCCTGCATGCGCTGGCGAAGGGGCGGCTCGACCACCGGATCAGTCTCGACGGCAAGGACGACTTCGCCTGGCTGGGCTACGAATACAACGCGGCACGCAAGGCCGTCAAACAGTTGGTCGAGCGTCTGCAGGCGCTGTCGACCACGCTGACCGGATCGGCGGTGGACCTGTCGCAGGCGTCGGGCGAAGCGCGTGAAACGGTCACCCGGCAGCTCGATTCGATCCGTGCGGTGGGCAGCGCGATCGAACAGATGAGCGGCAAGATCCAGGATGTGGAGTCGCTGTCGCGTGAAGCCAGTGACCTGTCGCACGCCGCGGGTGCGGCGTCGCAGGTCGGCAAGCGGACACTCGAAGGTGCGCTGGGCAGTGTGCATGCGGCATCCGGCAAGATGGCCGACTCGCTCGCCGTGATCGAACGGCTGGTGGATGATTCGCGCGCCATCAACCGCATCAACGAGCTGATCAAGGAACTGTCGGACCAGACCAACCTGCTGGCACTCAATGCGGCCATCGAGGCCGCACGCGCCGGCGAACAGGGACGCGGCTTTGCGGTCGTGGCCGACGAAGTCCGCAAGCTGGCACAGCGCAGCCAGGCGTCGTCGAACGACATCAGCGAACTGGTGGTGCGCATCCGCGACGACGCCGAAGAAACCATCACCCTGGTGCGCGGTTCGAATGACGAGGTGACGGTGGCGACGCAGAACACCGCCGCCGCGGTCAGCGAGTTCGACGCCATCCTGCAACGGCTGCAGGCGCTGTCCGGCAAGTCGGCGACCATCAGCGACAGCCTCGGCGCACAGAACGCATCGGTCGGCGAAATCGTGCGCAACACCGAGCTGCTGTTCTCGCTGTCCGAACAGAACGCGAAAGTCGCCGAGGAAACCGCCCGTCAGGGCACCGAACTGGCCAGTTCCGCACAGAACCTGCAGGAAGCCGTGCAGGTGTTCCGCATCTGAAACGCAGGTTCGCGCAAACGAAAAGGGCGCTTCGTTCGGAAGCGCCCTTTTTCATTGCGCAGCGCGCCTAGGCCGACGTCCGCTCGCCGCTCATCGCCAGCATCAGCTGATTCATCCGGCGCACGAACGTGGCCGGATCCTCCAGTGCGCCGCCTTCGGCCAGCAGGGCCTGATCGAACAGCACCGCAGCCCAGTCGTCGAAGTGCGCATCCTCGTTGCGCAAGCGCTGCACCACCGGGTGCTGCGGGTTGATTTCCAGCGTCGGCTTGGACGCCGGCGCATCGCGACCGGCCGACTTCAGGATGCGCGCCAGATTGCCGCCGATCTCGAATTCGTCCGACACCAGGCAGGCCGGCGAATCGGTCAGGCGGTGCGTGATGCGCACCTCCTTCACCTGCTCGGCCAGCGTCGCCTGCAGGCGCTCGACCAGCGGCTTGAATTCGCCCTCGTCGCGCTCGCGCGCCTGCTTCTCGGCTTCATCTTCCATCGCGCCCAGATCCAGCCCGCCCTTGGCGACCGACACCATCGGACGACCTTCGAACTCGGTCATGTTGCCGACCACCCACTCGTCGATGTGCTCGTGCATCAGCAGCACTTCGATGCCCTTCTTGCGGAACACTTCCAGGTGCGGGCTGTTCTTTGCCGCCTTGAACGACTCGGCCGTGACGTAATAGATCTTGCTCTGGCCGTCCTTCATGCGCGACAGGTAGTCGGCCAGCGACACGGACTGCTCGTCGGTATCGAGATGCGTCGACGCGAAGCGCAGCAGCTTGGCGACACGCTCGCGATTGGCGGTGTCCTCGCCGACGCCTTCCTTGAACACATTGCCGAAGGCCTTCCAGAAGGTGGTGAATTTCTCCTTCTGCGCCGGGTCTTCGTTGTCGGCCAGGTCTTCCAGCACCGACAGGATCTTCTTCGTGCAGCCGGAGCGGATGGTGTCGATGTCGCGGCCCTCCTGCAGGATTTCGCGCGACACGTTCAGCGGCAGGTCAGCCGAATCGACCACGCCGCGCACGAAGCGAAGATAGCCCGGCAGCAGCTTGTCGGCGTCGTCCATGATGAACACGCGGCGCACGTACAGCTTCAGGCCGTGCTTGGTCTTGCGGTCCCACATGTCGAACGGCGCACGCCCCGGGATGTACAGCAGCTGGGTGTATTCGTGCCGCCCTTCGACCCGGGCGTGCGACCAGGCCAGCGGCGCCTGGAAGTCGTGGCTGACGTGCTTGTAGAACTCTTCGTACTGCTCGTCGGTGATGTCCGACTTCGAGCGGGTCCACAGCGCATTGGCCTGATTGACCGTTTCGTCCTCGTCGGTCGTGATCTGCTCGCCCTCTTTCCACTCTTCCTTCTTCATCACGACCGGCTGCAGGATATGGTCGGAGTATTCGCGGATGATGTGGCGCAGCTTGAAGCCCGACAGCAGTTCGTCCTGGTCCTCGCGCAGGTGCAGCACGATTTCGGTGCCGCGCGCCTCGCGCTCGATCTGTTCCACGGTGTATTCGCCGGCAGAGTCACCGGTCATCGAGCATGACCAGCGCACGCCGTCGCTGGTCGGCAGCCCGGCGCGACGCGTGGTGACCGTGACCGTGTCGGCGACGATGAAGGCGGAGTAGAAGCCGACGCCGAACTGGCCGATCAGGTTAGCGTCCTTCTTCTGGTCGCCGGTCAGGCTGGAGAAGAACTCCTTGGTGCCGCTGCGGGCGATCGTGCCGAGATGGGAAATCGCCTCGTCGCGCGACATGCCGATGCCGTTGTCGGTGATCGTGATGGTGCGGGCGACCTTGTCGAAGGCGACACGGATCTTCAGGTCGGAATCGGATTCGAGCAGCGCCGGATCCGCAATCGATTCGAAACGCAGCTTGTCGCAGGCGTCCGACGCATTGCTGACCAGTTCGCGCAGGAAAATGTCGCGGTTGCTGTACAGCGAATGGATCATCAGATGAAGCAGCTGCTTCACCTCGGCCTGGAAATTCATGGTCTGGGCGGCGGTGGCGGTTTCCGACATGGCGACTCCGTATGATGAAATGACAACCGCGGAAGATTGAGACTTCCCCCCGACATTTCAAGTCCCCGCTATGCTGTGCGGTCCACAGATTGTTGACTTCACGATGACCACTCGTCCGAAACTCGGTTTGCCGAGCAAATCCGACAGCCCGACTGCGTCGGACCGCGATCCGGCCCGCAAGCCGGTGCGCAACAGCACCGCCAAGTCCCGGACATTGAGCCGCAATACCACCCAGGTCGCGCCTGCCGCCAAGACGCCGCGCGGTCGTGACGGCGCGCCGCGCCGTGACATGGGTGATCGGCCACCCCGCAAGGATTTTTCCGATCGTCCGCCGCGCACCGAACGTGGCGAGCGCCCGGCCCGTGCCCCCGGTGCCGCCGACGCACCGAAGCGCCCATGGACACCGCGTCCCGAGCGCGACAGCCGTCCGCCGCGTGCCGAGGGTGGCGAACGCGCGCCGCGCGGCAATTTCGCCGATCGCCCGCCGCGGTCCGATCGCGGCGAGCGCCCGGCCCGTGCGCCCGGTGCCGACGACGCGCCGAAGCGCCCGTGGACACCGCGCCCCGAGCGCGACAGCCGTCCGCCGCGTGCCGAAGGTGGCGAACGTGCGCCGCGCGGCAATTTCGCCGATCGCCCGCCGCGCACCGATCGTGGCGAGCGCCCGGCCCGTGCGCCCGCTGCCGACGACGCACCGAAGCGCCCATGGACACCGCGCCCCGAGCGCGACAGCCGTCCGCCACGTGCCGAAGGTGACGAACGCGCGCCGCGCAGCAATTTCGCGGATCGCCCGCCGCGCACCGATCGCGGCGAGCGGCCTGCTCGTGCGCCCGGTGCCGATGACGCACAGAAGCGTCCGTGGACGCCGCGCCCCGAGCGCGACAGCCGTCCGCCGCGTGCCGAAGGCGGCGAACGCCCGCGCGGCAATTTCGCCGATCGTCCGCCACGCACCGATCGCGGCGAGCGGCCTGCCCGCGCGCCCGGCGCCGATGACGCACAGAAACGTCCGTGGACGCCGCGCCCCGAGCGCGACAGCCGTCCGCCGCGTGCCGAGGGCAGCGAGCGGCCGCGCAGCGCGAAGCCCGCGGCCGCGCCGCTGCGCCCGGCCAAGCCGTGGGAAGAGCGCGACATGGACAAGAAAGGTCGCGTGAAGGCCGTGCCGGCCGAAGAAGGCGATGACCACCCCAAGGACGGCATCCGCGTGTCGCGCTGGCTGGCCGACCGGGGCGCGGCGTCGCGTCGCGAAGCGGATGACTGGATCGTGCGCGGCTGGGTGACGGTCGACGGCGAAGTCGCCGTGCTCGGCCAGCGCGTGCTGTCGCACCAGAAGGTCGAAGTGAACAAGGAAGCGCGCGCCGACCAGGCGCTGCGCGTCACCGTTCTGATGCACAAGCCGGTCGGTTTCGTCAGCGGTCAGGCGGAAGACGGCCACGAGCCGGCCAGCGTGCTGTTCGTGCCGGAAAACCAGTGGATGGGCGACAAGTCGGGGCAGACCTTCAATCGCAACCATCTGCGCGGTCTGGCGCCGGCCGGCCGGCTGGACATCGATTCGCACGGTCTGCTGGTGCTGACGCAGGACGGTCGCGTTGCCCGCGTGCTGATCGGCGAGGATTCCACGATCGAAAAGGAATACCTGGTGCGCGTGCGGGCGACGAAGTCGTTCGGCAACGGCCCGCTGTCCGAAGTCTTCCCGGCCGAATCGCTGGCGCTGCTGAATCACGGTCTCGAGCTGGACGACCAGCCGCTCAAGCCTGCCAAGGTGAGCTGGCAGAACGAGGAGCAGATGCGTTTCGTGCTGCGCGAAGGCAAGAAGCGTCAGATCCGCCGCATGTGCGAGGCGGTCGGTCTCGAAGTGGTTGCGCTCAAGCGTGTGCGCATCGGCCGCATCCCGCTCGCCGACCTGCCGGTCGGCAAGTGGCGCTATCTGCGCAATGACGAGGCGTTCTGAGCGTCGGCAGCCTGTCACCAATATGTAGACGAACTGCATTCTTCATGTAACGCCTCCTTCGTAGCCTGCACACACTACGGAGGCGTTACATGAACGAATTTCTGAAGGCCCTGCAGGTCCAGCGCTGGGATGACCACCGCTACTACCATCACAGCCGCATCAACCAGAGCCTGCACCTGATCAGTGCGCTCAGCTTCCTCGCGGCGTACGCGATGCTGTTCGTCGATCCGGTCGCCGCGGCGCTGCTCAGCTGGGGGGTCGCCATGGTGTCGCGTCAGTCGGGGCACTTCTTCTTCGAGCCCAAGGGCTACGACCACATCAACCAGGCGACCCACGAATTCAAGGAAGACATCAAGGTCGGCTACAACCTGCGACGCAAGATCGTGCTGATGGCGGTCTGGGCGCTGTCGCCGCTGGTGCTGTATGTCGATCCGGCGCTGTTCGGCCTGCTCGAACCGCACGTCGACGCGCGCGGTTTCGTGCATAACATGTCACTGATCTGGCTGGCGGTGGGCGTCGGCGGCCTGCTGTTCCGCACCGTGCATCTGTTCTTCATCCGCGACGTGCAGACCGGTCTGGTCTGGATGACCAAGATCGTCACCGACCCCTTCCATGACGTGAAGCTTTACTATCGCGCCCCGCTCCACCTGCTGCGCGGCGAGTTGATCGACCCGCGCCACGCACAGCACTCCGCCCCAGCCTGAAGCATGGCTTGCGCGGCGGGGGCGGATCGGGGATTTCGGCGGGCACTGCTCGCCTGAACCGCGCGCCGCCCCCGCCCTGCGTGTTCATCCATGCGTTCAACCACGCCGCGCAAACCGCTCCGCCAGCATTTCCCGCAGGATGCGCCGCTTGATCTGCCTGTTGCTCGCGCCTTCCGGCACCCACCACCAGCCATCGGCCTGCATGCGCCGCGCGGCGGCGACGAAACGTTCGCAGACGGCATCGAATTCCGCATCGCCGTAATTCAGGCTGAAGATGAGCCGGCCGGTGCCGACCCAGCTCAGCGCCAGGCCTTCGGCACGCAGGTAGTACTGCAGCATCCAGTTGTAGCGCGATGGCACGCTGTAGGTCACGGTCCAGATCGACGACAGGTTTACCACCCGCACCGGCAGATCCGCTTCGGCCAGCAGCATGTTCAGCTTTTCGGCGCGCGCGTTCCAGCGCTCATCGAGGCCGTCGTACAGCGTCGCGATCTCCGGTGTGTCGAGCGCCCGCAGGAACTCGTTCATCGCGGCCATCACATGCGGATGCGAATTGAAGGTGCCGCGCGCGAAACAGATGTCGGCCGGCCGGTCATCGCGCCAGCGGCGCATCAGCGCCGCCTTGCCGCACACCACGCCGACCGGGTAGCCACCACCCAGCGTCTTGCCATAGGTGACCATGTCGGCGCGCACGCCGAAATAGTCCTGCGCGCCCCCGGGCGCCAGCCGGAAGCCGACGAACACCTCGTCGAAGATCAGCACGATGCCGCGTGCCGTACACACTTCGCGCAGCTGGCGCAGCCAGTCGGCGTAGGCCGCGCGATCGAAATGGGCGAGCCGGCCGCCGTCGACCAGCGACGAGTCACCGGGTGCGCCGGCATTCGGGTGCAGGGCCTGCAGCGGATTCACCAGCACGCAGGCAATGTCGCGCCGGGTACGCAGCACATGCAGGGTATCGGCATGCATGTCCTTCAGCGTGTAGGTGTGTTCGGCCGCGACCGGATTGCCGACGCCCGGCTGCACGTCGCCCCACCAGCCGTGGTAGGCGCCGCAGAAGCGCACGAGGTGGCTGCGCCGCGTGTGATAGCGCGCCAGGCGCACCGCCTGCATGACCGCCTCGGTGCCGGACATGTGGAACGACACTTCATCGAGTCCGGAGATCGCGCACAGCCGCTTCACGTTGTCGGCCAGCAGCGGATGAAAGCTGCCGAGCACCGGGCCGAGGGCCTCGACCTGTGCGTTGCCGCGCGCCATGCAGCCCTTGTAGAAATCGTAGCCGAACACATTGACGCCGTACGAACCGGCCAGGTCGTAGGCGACGTTGCCGTCGAGGTCGGTCACGGTGACGCCGGACGACGACGCGACGAAGCTGCCGGCCTTCAGGTGCTCGCGCACATGGCGGCTGAACGGGAACGGCACGCGATAGGCGCTGGTGAATTGCAGGTCGGACAGCATGGGCTGCACCTCTGCGGTCAGTGCGCGCGTCTTCGGGTAGCGCTCGCGGTACAGCGCGGCGAGACGCTCGAAGGCGAGCCGGCGCTGTTCGACCACGGCGGGCGGCGCGTCATCGGCCGCGAACACGTCAGCCGGGGCGAATTCGTAGAAAGGCAGCAGCCTGGCCACCCGACGCGACATCTTGGCGTGGCCGGCGAGCGAGCGGTGCTTGGCGCGCGACAGTTCGAGCCGGCGCTTGATGCGCGGCAGCAGCGCCAGCAGCGCAGCGGCGCCGGCGACATAGAAAGGGAGGGCTTCGGTCATGCGTCACCGAAATATCAGCGCGAGGTTACGGCACCATGAATGACGCCGATCTGCCCGCCCGCCGGCGGCTGCGTGACGCGCTGAACTTCGCGCTGACCAACCGCGTGCCGCGTGCCGCCCTGACCCGCTTCGCCGGCTGGTTCAGCCGGATCGAGCAGCCCCTGGTGCGCGACATGTCGATCGCGCTGTGGCGGCTGTTCGGGGATGTCGATCTGTCGGAGGCGAAGAAGCCCCGCTTTGCCAGCTTGCACGACTGCTTCGTGCGCGAGCTGCGCGCCGGCGCGCGACCGGTCGATGCCGATCCGCTCACGCTGGTCAGCCCGTGCGACGGCATCGTCGTGGCCTGCGGCCGCATCGAAGGCGACATGCTGCTGCAGGCCAAGGGCCTGCACTACACGCTGGAGGAACTGCTGGGCGACGCGGCGCTGGCCGCACGGTTTCACGACGGCTGCTACGCCACCGTGCGCATCACGGCGTCGATGTACCACCGCTTTCACGCGCCGCACGATTGCCGGGTGTCGCACGTCACCTACTTTCCGGGCGACACCTGGAACGTCAATCCGCCGGCGCTGGCGCGGGTGGACAAGCTGTACTGCCGCAACGAGCGCGCGGCGATCACCACCGCGCTGGCCGATGGCACGCCCGTCCTGCTGGTGCCGGTCGCGGCCATCCTGGTGGCCAGCCTGCGACTACACTGCCTCGATCTGCTGCTGCACGCCGGCTATCGCGGCCCGCACCGGCTGACCTGCGACGCCACGCTGTGCAAGGGTGACGAAATGGGCTGGTTCCAGCACGGCTCGACCATCATCGTACTGGCGCCGTCGTCGATGGCGCTGCACCCGCTGACGGTCATCGGCCGACGCATCCGGGCCGGCGAGGCGCTGATGCGCCTGCCCGGGGGGTGATCAGCCCAGCTTCTTTCCCTTGGTGGCGCGCACGCCGCGCCACGCCATCAGTGCCGCTTCGTCCAGCGTCAGCGCCTTCGGGCGCCCGCGCGAGCCGGGCACGTTCAGCACGAGCCGGCCGCGGAACAGATCGAGCATGGCCAGCGATTCGCCATCCGGCAGCGTCATGATCTTGACGCCCTTGCCGCCGGACAGCGTCTTCATTTCGTCGAGCGGGAACACCAGCAGGCGATCGCCCGACATCGCCACGACCCAGGCGTCGTCCGGCTGCAGCCGCAGCGGCGGCAGTGCCAGCGTGCCGTCGGTATTCAGGAAGGCCTTGCCGGCCCGGTTGCGGCTCACCATGTCTTCGAGGGTGCAGACGAAGCCGTAGCCGCCGTCCGATGCGACGAGATAGCGGCTGCCGGGCTCGCCGGTCAGCACCGCGACCAGCTTCTTGCCGGCCAGATCGGCCAGCGACGATACCGGTACGCCGTCGCCCTTGCCGCTGGGAAGGTCGGTCGGCTTGATCGTGTAGCTGCGGCCGTCGGCGTCCAGCAGGATGACCGGCCACACGGTGCGGCACTTCAGCACCGCCAGCGGACCGTCACCGGCCTTCCAGGTGAGTGCCGCCTCATCGACGTCGTGTCCGGAACGCAGGCGGCCGAAGCCACCGCGCGACACGATGACGGTGACCGCCTCGTCGATCTGCGGCACTTCGCGCGCGCGCGTCGCCTGCACGTCGGCATTCACCCGGGTGCGCCGCTCGTCGCCGAAGCGTTCGACATCGGCTTTCACCTCGTCGTGCACGAAGCGGCGCAGTGCGGTGTCGCTGCCCAGGATGCCGAGCAGGCCGGTGCGTTCGGCGTCGAGCGCGTCGCGCTCCGCCTGCAGCTTGATCGCTTCGAGTTTCGCCAGCTGGCGCAGGCGGATTTCCAGCACGTCCTCGGCCTGCCGCTCGGTGATGCCGAAACCGGCCATGAGATCGGCCTTCGGATCGTCAGCGGCACGGATGATGGCGATCGCGCGGTCGATGTCGAGCAGGATGGCCAGACGACCATCGAGAATGTGCATGCGCTCGTCGATGTCGGCGATGCGCTGGGTCAGCCGGCGCGACACCGCGGCGAGCCGGTAGTCGCACCACTGGCGCAGCACCGCCGGCAGGCCGATCTGGCCCGGCCGGCGGCGCGTGTCCAACAGCGTCAGGTTCAGGCTGGTGTTGCATTCGAGGTCGGTATAGGCGAACAGGAAGGCCAGCAGGTCTTCCTGACTCACCGCGCGCGACTTCGGTTCGATCACCAGTCGCACCGGATGGCGCGCGTCGGATTCGTCGCGCACCGAGTCGATCAGCGAGGTGGCCAGTGTTTTCGTGCGCGCCTGGTCGTCGCTGATCTTCTTCTTGTCGCCCTTGGGCCTGGGGTTCGCGAGATCGTCGATGCGGGTCAGGATGGCGCCGGTGCTGACACCGGGCGGCAGTGCGGTGACGACGATCTGCCACTGGCCGCGCGCCAGCGCCTCGACTTCGTAGTTGGCGCGCATGCGGAACGAGCCGCGCCCTTCCTTGTAGGCGGCGACGATGCTCTCGCGCGACGAAATGAGCGTCGCGCCATTCGGAAAGTCCGGCCCCTGGAAGCAGTCGATGAGGTCGTCGTCCGGCATGCGCGGATCGACCAGCAGACGGCAGGTCGCCTCGCCGATCTCGCGCAGGTTGTGCGGCGGAATCTCGCACGCCATGCCGACCGCAATGCCGGAGGCCCCATTGGCCAGCACCACCGGCAGGCGCGCCGGCAGCAGCGCCGGTTCCTGCTGCGTGCCGTCGTAATTCGGCTGAAAGTCGATGACGCCCGCGTTGAGTTCCGACAGCAGCACGTGGCGCGCAAAGGCGGTCAGCCGGCACTCGGTGTAACGCATCGCGGCGGCGTTGTCGCCGTCCATCGAACCGAAATTGCCCTGACCGTCGATCAGCGGATAGCGCAGCGTGAAGGGCTGCGCCAGACGCACCATGGCTTCGTACACCGACGAATCGCCGTGCGGGTGGTACTTGCCGATCACATCACCCACCACGCGCGCCGACTTCTTGTGCGCCGCGTCGGGCCGCGCGAAGCCATCCATCGCGAACAGGATGCGCCGCTGCACCGGCTTCATGCCGTCTTCCAGCCCCGGCAGCGCGCGCGAGGTGACGACCGACATGGCGTAGGTCAGATAGGCCTGCGACGCATGCGCGTCGATCGGCACGTCATCGATGTCGGGTTCGAACAGGGTGTCGCTCAATTCAGGCACTCCATTGATTCATTACGCATTCCGGAGGTCGAGGCGAGCACACCAAGGCCCGACACGCACCCCGACCTACAGGGTTCCGATTACGCATCGGGCACCACGCTGTCGCCTTCCTGTTCCATCCAGCGACGGCGGCGCTCCGCTTCCTTCTTGCCCATGAGCATGGTGAAGGTGTTCATCACCACGTCGGCATCGGCGCCCGGTGTGATGCGGATCAGCCGTCGCGTCTCCGGGTTCATCGCGGTTTCCTTCAATTCGTCCGGATTCATCTCGCCCAGACCCTTGAAGCGGCTGACGGTCAGCGCGCTTTCGGCGATGCCGTCATTGATCAGGCCGTCCAGCATGCTGTCGCGCTCGGTTTCGTCGAGCGCGTACAGGCGGCGTGCCGGGCGCGCTCTGGTCGGGGCGATCTTGATGCAGTACAGCGGCGGCTGGCCGATGAACACATGGCCGCGCGCGATGAGGCGCGGGAAGTGGCGCAGGAACAGCGTGAGCTGCAGCGTCTGGATGTGCGCGCCATCGACGTCGGCGTCCGACAGGATGATCACCTTGTGGTAACGCAGGCCGTCGAGCACGGTGTCGGGTGCGTCCGGCTTGTGCGGGTCGATGCCCAGCGCCACCGCGATGTCGTGAACTTCGTTGTTCGCGAAGATTTCCGACGCATCGATTTCGAAGGTATTCAGCACCTTGCCGCGCAGCGGCAGCACCGCCTGGAAGGTACGGTCGCGCGCCTGCTTGGCGCTGCCGCCGGCCGAATCGCCTTCGACCAGGAAGATTTCGTTCTGCTCCGGCACCGTGCCGGTGGCGTCGGTCAGCTTGCCCGGCAGCAGGGTGACGCCGGAGCCGGCGCGCTTTTCCACCACCTTGCCGGCGCGCGCGCGCGACTGCGCACTGTGGATGGCCAGTCCGGCAATGCGCTGCGCTTCGGCCGCGTGGTCATTCAGCCAGCGGTCGAGCGCATCCTTGATCGATTCATACACCAGCTTCACCGCCTCGCGGTTGTTCAGCTTGTCCTTGGTCTGCCCCTGAAAGCGCGGTTCGAGCACCCGGGCGCTCAGCACATAGCTGGCGTGATGCGACACGTCTTCCGACTGCAGCGCCAGCTTGGCCGGCATCAGACCATGGTGCGTCGCGTAGTCCTTCACCGATTCGAACAAGGCCTGGCGCATGCCTGATTCGTGCATGCCGCCACCCGGCGTCGGAATCAGATTGACAAAGGATTCACGCACCGATGCGCCTTCGACGAAGCCGATCGCCCACTCGGCGCCCTCGCCCGCGTCGTAGCCCGGCAGCGCGCTGCGTGCGCCGGCGAACACTTCCGGACGCGCTGCGCCGGGTGCCGTGTCGCCGATCGCCTCGAACAGCTGTTCGCGCAGATAGTCTTCCAGCCCGTTCGCGTAGTGCCACTCGCGCGTGTCGCCGCTTTCCTCGTCCTGGAACACGATGCGCACGCCGGGCAGCATGGCGCTGCGGGCACGCAGCAGATGTTCGACATCGGCGCGCTTGATCTTCGCCGTGGCGAAGTAGCGCGGGTCGGGCCAGGCGCGCACCCGCGTGCCGTTGTGCGCTTTCGGGCAGCTGCCGACTTCGGTCAGACCCTGCGATACACCGTGGTCGAAGGCAATCGCGTACTCGCGGCCGGCGCGCTTCACGGTGGCTTCAAGCCGCTTCGACAACGCGTTGGTGACGGTGACGCCGACCCCGTGCAGACCGCCCGCGATGCGGTAGGCCTTGCCTTCGAACTTGCCGCCCGAGTGCGGAATGGTGAAGATGACTTCGATCGCCGGCACACCCTTGGTCGGATGGATATCGACCGGAATGCCGCGGCCGTTGTCCTCCACCGTCACCGAGCCGTCGGCGTGCATGATCACGCCCAGTCGGTCGGCAAAACCGCCCTGCGCCTCGTCGCAGGCGTTGTCGATCATTTCCTGCACGATATGGTTCGGACTTTCGGTCCGCGTATACATGTCCGGCCGCTTCTGGATCGGCGCGATGCCTTCGAGCACCTGGATTTCGGCGGCGTTGTAACTGCTGGGTTTGTTCATGTCGCAGCGGGCTGAGGTCGGTGGAACAGCGATGTTCGGTACAGCGCGCGCCGACGGGGCCGCGCGAAAAGTGCGCTAGTTTGCATGCAATGGCGCCCTGCCGTCGATACCGTCGTTGCCTGGCAGCCGATTGTCCGGCGAGGCGCGGCTTCGCGGATCGCTCGTGTAGACTGCGTCCCTTTTTGCCGACGCCATGTGGTTCAAGAACCTCCAGATCTACCGCCTCTCCACGCCGTTCATCGCCACGCCCGACCAGCTGGCTGAAAAGCTCGCTGCCCAGGCCTTCCAGCCCGGCACCAGCATCGAAATGCAGCGCATGGGCTGGGTGTCGCCGCGCAGCGATGAGTCGCTGGTGCATGCCGTCGCCGGTCAGATGATGATTGCGCTGCGGGTCGAAAAGAAGCTGCTGCCGGCGTCGGTCATCAATCAGTTCGCCAAGGCACGCGCGCAGGAGATCGAGGAGCAGCAGGGTTACAAGCCCGGCCGCAGGGAAATGCGCGAAATCAAGGACGCGGTGACCAACGAACTGCTGCCGCGCGCGTTCGCCATCGCGCGCGACACCCGGGTGTGGATCGATCCGGTGCGCAATCTGATCGTCGTCGATGCCGCCGCCAGCGCAAAGAGCGACGAAGTGATGCAGCTGCTGAACGAAAGCCTGGAAAACCTCGGCGCGCGGCCCTTGCAGACCGCGCTGTCACCGGTGTCGGCAATGACCTCCTGGCTCGCGTCCGACGAGGCGCCCGCAGGCTTCACCGTCGACCAGGACACCGAACTGCGTTCCAGCACCCAGTCCAAGGCCACGGTGCGCTACACCCGCCATGCACTGGAAGCCGAGGACCTGCGCCGCCACATCGAAGCGGGCAAGCAATGCACGCGCCTGGCGATGACCTGGGCCGAACGGGTGTCCTTCACGCTGACCGAAACCCTGACCCTGAAGCGCATCGCGCCACTCGATGTGCTGACCGAAAAGGAAGATGGCAGCGGCGATGAAGCCGAGCGCTTCGATACCGATTTCGCGCTGATGACCGGCGAGCTTGGTCGCATGATCGATCAGCTGATCGAGACGCTGGGTGGCACCGACGCGCGTTGATCACTAGCGTATGTACCGCGCGCGGGCTTACGCCGCGATGGGCAGCTTGCCGAGCAGTTTTGCCGCGAATTCCTCGGGCGGCAGCGGACGCGAATAAAGGAAGCCCTGGATCAGATCGCACTCCATGTCGACCAGCAGGTCTCGCTGGTCGGCCTTTTCGACGCCTTCGGCAACGATGCGGAATCCAAGCGAGCGTGCCAGCGAAATGACCTGCCGGACGATGGCCTGCTGACGCCGGTCACCCGCAAGGTTTCGAATGAACGCGCGATCGAGTTTGAGGATGTCGGCCGGCATTTCCGTCAGGTAGACCAGCGAGGAATAGCCGGTACCGAAGTCGTCCAGCGCAATCTTCACGCCGACGTCGCGCAGTCGCTGCAAGGTCGTGCGTACCGTGCCACCGGCGCCGACCTCGGACGTTTCGAGAATTTCCAGTTCAAGCCGGTCGAACGAAAGACAGTGCCGTTGCAGTGCCGCGGTGATCTTGTCGAAGAAGTCCGCAGTCCCCAGATCGGCCGGGGATACGTTGATCGAGACTGGAATCGGCGGCAAACCCGCCCCGTCCCACGCCGCCATCTGCGCACATGCCTTGTCGAGCACGAAGTCGGTCAGCCAGCCATTCAGACCGATATCCTCGATCAAGGGAAGGAAAGCCCCCGGGGACACCAGGCCGCGCGAGGGCGATTGCCACCGGATAAGCGCTTCGGCGCCCATGATGGCGCCATCGTGCGCGCTCACCTTCGGCTGAAAGTGCAGCAGAAGTTCTTCGTTCTGAACGGCACGACGCAGCGCCTGGGCGAGCTCGAAGCGCTCGCTTACCGCCGCATTCATCGACTGCGAATAGAAGTTGAAGCCGCCACGGCTGGTCTTCTTTGCTTCGTGAAGTGCAACTTCGGCGGTACTCATCAACGATTCGAAGTCGTCCGAATTGTCCGGGTAGAGCGAGATGCCGATGCTTGCCTGCGAAATGACATCCCGATCTTCAAGGCGCACCGGTGATGCCAGCAGCTGATGGACCCGTTCTGCGATGCCGTGCAGCGTCAGCATGCGCTCCGCCTCGTCGATACCTGTTACGAGCATCACGAATTCATCCCCGGCCAGACGTGCGACCGTGTCGTCCGGCCGCATGATGGACTCGAGGCGGCGTGACGCCTCGATCAGAAACTCGTCGCCTGCCATAGGGCCCAACGCTTCGTTGATGGAATTGAAGTCGTCGAAATCGATGTACAGGGCGGCAACCGACGTCTTCTCCCGTTCCGCCCGCGTCAGCGCCTGCGTCACACGATCGCGCAGCAGCGTGCGATTCGGAAGGCCGGTCAAGGCGTCGTAATGTGACTGACGGTAGAGCTTTTCCTCCCACGCGAAGCTGGATCCTGCAACCGACATCCGATCGGCAAGATTGCGTCCCGCGGTGATGATTTCCTCCTTGTCCTGCCGGCCATCGGTCGCCAGCGCGAGCACGAGCAGACCGTCGAGCCGCCCATGGCTGCACACGGGGAAAATCAGCGCACCCCGGCCCGGCTGCTGCGGCTGGCCGCTCAGCAGCGACTCGACGTCGATCCGAACATCGTTCCATTCGTCGACACAGAGGCTGCAGATCTGCGTCAGGACATCGGCCGACACATCAAGGCGCGGAGAAGGATGTCCGTCGCCGGAATGCGCACGTGCATAGGTGGCCGTTCCGTTCGCATCGATGAGTGCAATGCCTGCAGCGTCGCAGGGAATGGCTTCAAGCACGCCCGAAAGAATGGCTTCGGTCACCCGTGCCGGCTCGCCCGAACCGAGTACCGCGCGATCGAGTTCGGCAAGCAGTCGCAGCATGTTGAACTTGCGCTTAAGACGATCGGACATCGCATTGAAGGTTGTTCCGAGCAGGGCGAACTCGTCGTCGCCCGGCACGTCGACCCGGGTGTCCATTTCGCCGCGGGCAAGACGCTTGACCCCCCGTGTCAGTGCATCAAGCGGCTGCGTCTGCCGGCCGATCTGGCTCGCCGCCATCGCAACGATCAAGCCCAGCGCGAGCGCGAAGATGGCGATGAACCCGTAACGAAGATGAGCGAGCGGCAAGGTCAGCGATTGCTCAGGGACCGTCGTCAACACATGAAAAACGCCCGCCCCGTAAAGACCTTCGAGGTGGGCGCTCCAGTGCCCCACCAGGTGGGGCACGCCGTTGGACAACGCAGTGATCAGTGTCCGATCCGTCGACGACAGGTCGAGCTTCGGGGGCTGCAGCCCCTGCGTGCACAGGATGGGGCGCTGCAGCGTGTCGAGGATGCAATAGGGCGTATCGACCGAGTGTCTGTGCCACAAGGCTTCCGCGTCTAGGCGGCCGAAAAGTATGCGGCTGTCAGTGCTCCGACGGACGACAAGCAAAGGCGCGTGCGCGCCGTAAAGGCGGACGGTTGCGCCGTGTGCAGCAAGCGCCCGGGCTTCTTCGGCATCAAGGGCCGGCGCCTGCGGATCACGTTCGTCCCTGACCCAGACGAAACCACTTGCCCCCGCTTCGACCTGGCCCGCGCTGCTGTCCTTGAGTATGCCGACGCGCAGGCCGAGCTCGTTGATGAGCTCCATGCCCAAGCTCTTGCCGTCATCACGCAGCCCGTGCTGGAGCTGATCCACCAACTGCGCGCGCATTTCGCTGTAGGAAAAGGTCGCCAGTACCGCCATCGGCAGCAGGGCTGCGACTAGGAAGCGGCTGAAGAGTCGGCGCCCGAAGCGGCTCCGCAGATGAAGTCGGATAGACATTCAGTTTCAGTGATCGACGGCAAGACCGACAAAAGCGCCATTGCCGGCACGGACAATGTCATCGCGCGACGCGGCAGCCGTGAGCGGTTTCTGGCTCCGCCCATCCTTGCCCATGCTGTAGAGGTCGTAATCGCTGTTCAGCGGCACCAGGTTCTTGTCCTTGCGCAGCTGACCTTGATTCGGGCGTGGTGTGCCGCTGATGCGCAGGTATTGGTATGCGTTTCCCCAGGGATCGAGTGTTCCGCCAAGGCCCGCCTCGGCCAGCGTGGCCGGAAACTCGTTCGCCCTGATCACATGGCGATCGATCGCCATCATGATGCTCGCCATGTCACTCATCGCAGCCGTTCGCTTGCTGCGTTCGACATAGGATTCATAGTTTGGAAGTGCGATCGCGACGAGCGCTCCGATGATCGCGATCACGGCAAGCAACTCGACAAGCGTGAATCCCGATATCCGATTTGGCCCCTGCACCGCCCACTCCCTTGATGAATCAGAAAACATGGCGGGGTCTGACGACCGACATGCGCTTGGCAGGAGGTTAACGGCTGATCGGACGGATGCCTTGAGGACTCAAAGCGCCGCAGTACGGGTGTTCGGAAACGCCGCGTGATGCAGACGAGAAGAAAACTGAGAGAGGGAACTGCGCGGGAAACAACTTGAGGGGTGGGGTGGCTGATGGGACTCGAACCCACGACAACCGGAATCACAATCCGGGACTCTACCAACTGAGCTACAGCCACCACTTGAACGCTGATCGGGCGATCAGCGTCTGAAACTCTCGGGCCACACGTACAACTGGCCTGCCCGGCAGGAATCGAACCCGCAACCTACGGCTTAGAAGGCCGTTGCTCTATCCAGTTGAGCTACGGGCAGGTACTAAGTTACCGCGTTGCGGACCGATGTTCTGGTCGGGGTGGAGGGATTCGAACCCCCGACATCTTGCTCCCAAAGCAAGCGCGCTACCGGGCTGCGCTACACCCCGAGAGCGCGCGATACTACCGGCGCAAAGCCGCGCGGTCAATGGCTGCAGGGCGGGTGGATCAAGAAAAATCCACCCTGCCCCGCGGTCATCACTCCTGCGGGTCGGTTGCTTCCGGCGCCGCGAGCAGCGCCTTCATCGACAGGCGGATGCGGCCCTTTTCGTCGGTCTCCAGCACCTTCACCTTCACCTGCTGGCCTTCCTTCAGGTGGTCGGCGACGTTGGCGATGCGCTCGTTCGCGATCTGGGAAATGTGCAGCAGACCGTCCTTGCCCGGCAGCACGCTGACGATGGCACCGAAATCGAGCAGACGCAGCACCGTGCCGTCATACACCTTGCCCACTTCGACTTCCGCCGTGATCGCCTCGATGCGGCGTTTGGCGTTTTCGGCGGCTTCGGCGCTGACCGACGCGATGGTGATCGTGCCGTCGTCGCCGATGTCGATCGTGGCGCCGGTCTCTTCCGTCAGCGCGCGGATGACGGCGCCGCCCTTGCCGATCACGTCGCGGATCTTTTCCGGATTGATCTTCATCGTCAGCAGGCGCGGTGCGTAGGTCGACACGCCTTCACGGGCGCCGCTCATCGATTCCTGCATGATGCCCAGGATGTGCTTGCGCGCCTCGTGCGCCTGCGCCAGCGCGACCTGCATGATTTCCTTCGTGATGCCCTGGATCTTGATGTCCATCTGCAGTGCGGTGATGCCGTTGTCGGTACCCGCCACCTTGAAGTCCATGTCGCCCAGATGATCTTCGTCACCGAGGATGTCGGTCAGCACTGCAAAGCGGTTGCCGTCCTTGATCAGGCCCATGGCGATGCCGGCCACGTGCGCCTTCAGCGGTACGCCGGCGTCCATCAGGGCGAGCGAGCCGCCGCACACGGAAGCCATCGACGACGAACCGTTCGATTCGGTGATTTCAGACACCACACGCATCGAGTAGCTGAATTCGTCGGCCGGCGGCAGCACGGCGAGCAGCGCGCGCTTGGCCAGACGGCCGTGGCCGATTTCGCGACGCTTCGGCGTGCCGAAACGGCCGGCTTCGCCGGTGGCGAACGGCGGCATGTTGTAGTGGAGCATGAAGCGGTCGCGATATTCGCCGCCCAGCGCATCGATGATCTGCTCGTCACGACCGGTGCCCAGCGTGGCGATGACCAGCGCCTGCGTTTCGCCGCGGGTGAACAGCGCCGAACCGTGGGTGCGCGGCAGCACGCTGTTGCGGATGTGGATCGGACGCACGGTGCGCGTGTCGCGACCGTCGATACGCGGCTCGCCGTTCAGGATGCGGCTGCGGACGATGCGGGCTTCGATGTCGAAGAAGTAGTTCTTGATGGTGTTGACGTCCGGCGCATTGGCCGCGTCGGCGGTCAGTGCGGCAACGACTTCGTTGCGGAGCTCGTTCACGCGCTGGCTGCGCGTCTGCTTCTGCGTGATGCGGTAGGCTTCCTGCAGCTTGGCTTCGGCCAGACCGATGATGCTGTTCCACAGCGCTTCGTCACGAGCCGGTGCCTGCCAGTCCCATTCGGGCTTGCCGGCGACTTCGACCAGTTCGTTGATCGCGTTGATGGCGGCCTGCATCTGTTCGTGACCGAACACGACGGCGCCCAGCATGACCTCTTCCGACAGCTGCATCGCTTCCGATTCCACCATCAGCACTGCGGCTTCGGTTCCGGCGACGACCAGATTCAGTTCGCTGGTCTTCAGCTCGGTGGCGGTCGGGTTCAGGATGTACTGACCGTTGGCGTAACCGACGCGTGCCGCACCGATCGGGCCGCTGAACGGGATGCCGGAAATCGACAGCGCAGCCGACGTGCCGATCATTGCCGGAATATCGGAATCGACTTCCGGATTCAGCGACAGCACCTGCACGATGACCTGCACTTCGTTGTAGAAACCTTCCGGAAACAACGGGCGGATCGGGCGATCGATCAGACGCGACGTCAGCGTTTCCTTCTCGCTCGGACGACCTTCGCGCTTGAAGAAACCACCCGGAATGCGACCGGCGGCATAGAACTTTTCGGCGTAATCGACGGTGAGCGGAAAAAAGTCCTGCCCCGGCTTGGCCGTCTTCGAGGCCACGACAGTGGCCAGCACCACGGTTTCGTCGATGCTCACCATGACGGCACCACCAGCCTGGCGGGCGACCTCACCGGTCTCCAGCACCACCTTCTGGTTGCCGAACATGAATTCCTTGCGGGTAGCGTTAAGCAAGTTGATTCCTTTCGTTTCGATTCACGGCGGACTTGCGCGCCCGCCAAAAAACAAACCGGCGGAGTCGCATGGACTCACGCCGGTGTGTTGTGTCAGGCCGATGAAGGCTTGACCGTAGTCTGCAGAAGCAATTACTTGCGCAGCCCGAGACGTCCGATCAGCGCACGATAGCTGTCTGCATCGGTGCGCTTGAGGTAATCAAGCAGCTTGCGACGCTGACTTACCATCTTGAGCAGACCACGGCGGGAGTGGTGGTCCTTCACGTGTTCCTTGAAATGGCCGGTGAGGCCATTGATGCGTGCGGTCAGCAGGGCAACCTGGACTTCGGGTGACCCCGTATCGCCGGCCACGCGCTGGAAGTCAGCCACAATGCGGGCTTTTTCGGCGGTAACGATAGCCATCTATCTAAACTCTCTCGTCTGGAAAACCCAAAATTATACGCCAGAACGGCGCAATCTCAAGCCTTTTGGCCACTTTCCTGAGGCAAAAGGCGTTTCACCTGCAATCGACCGGAACATGCACTGACCAGTCCGAGAAACACTGTACCGTCATACGCCCGGGTCACCTGTCCTTCGACCATGGACGCGCCGCCCGCGAAGGCGTCAAGCGGCACGATCTGACCCTGGATCAGCCGTCGTGCCGACTCTCCATCGAGCTGGCAGGCCGGCAGATCCTGCAAAAGACAGTCGGGCGGAAGCAGCAGATCCGCGCGTTGCGCCTCGTCGAGTGCGGCGAGCGTTTCGAGCGTATGCGCGGTGTCGAGCGACAGGGGGCCGGTCAGCGTGCGCCGCAAGCCGCTCAGGTGCGCACCGCAGCCGAGCATTTCGCCGATGTCTTCGGCCAGCGTGCGGATGTAGGTACCCTTGCTGCAGCGCACCCGCATCGAAAATGCGGGCAGTGCGCAGTCGAGCAATTCGATGTCGTGGATGCGTACGTGGCGTACTGCGCGCTCGATGGTTTCGCCGGCACGCGCGTATTCGTACAGCGCCTTGCCCTGGTGCTTGAGTGCGGAATGCATCGGCGGAATCTGCTCGATGTCGCCGCGGTGGGCGGCCAGCGCGCCCAGCAGGCGTTCGAGACTCACGTCGACCGGACGGGTGTCGAGGATTTCGCCCTCGGCGTCGCCGGTGCGGGTGCGCACGCCCAGCCTGACCTGCGCGAGATACTCCTTGTCGGCATCCAGCATCAGTCCGGCAAAGCGCGTCGCATCGCCGAAACAGACGGGGAGCAGCCCGCTGGCGAGAGGATCGAGCGTGCCGGTGTGACCCGCGCGGGCAGCCTGGAACAGGCGCCGTGCTTTCTGAAGCGCGTCGTTGGAGCTCAGGCCGATGGGCTTGTCGAGCAGCAGCACGCCATGAACCGCTTTCCAGCGCGAACGGGGTTGCAACTCAGTCTTCGCCGCTCGAGGAAGGCCCGGAATGCAGCGCCTTGTCGATCAGGCGCGACAGGTGATCGGCGCGTGCAAGCGTCTCGTCATGCACGAAATGCAGCGCCGGCGTGGTGTGTATGCGTACCCGGCGGCCCAGCTCGCGGCGCAGGAAACCCGACGCGCGCACCAGGCCTTCCTGGATGTGCTCCAGTGCCTCACCCTCCGCCATCGTGGTGTAGAAAATCTTGGCGTGCGCGTAATCCGGCGTGATCTCGACCGCGGTCAGCGAAATCATGCCGACGCGCGGGTCCTTCAACTCGGTCGCGATCAGTTGCGCAAGTTCGCGGCGGATCGCTTCCGATACCCGGTCGCTGCGTGAATAACGTTCGCTCATCTGATGGGCGGGCCGAAATCAGGCCAGCTTTCGGGCGATCTCTTCGATCTCGAACACTTCGAGCTGGTCGAGTTCTTCGATTTCGTTGTAGCCGCGCAGCGACAGGCCGCACTCGTAGCCTTCCTTCACTTCCTTCACGTCGTCCTTGAAACGCTTGAGCGATTCGAGTTCGCCGGTCCAGACGACCACATTGTTGCGCAGCAGGCGCGCACTGGCGCCACGCTTGACCAGACCCGAGGTGACCATGCAGCCGGCGATGGTGCCGATCTTGGTGCCGCGGAACACCTGGCGGATTTCCACGGTACCCAGGATGTTCTCGCGCTTCTCCGGGGAAAGCATGCCGGACAGCGCCGCCTTCACCTCATCGACAGCTTCGTAGATGATCGTGTAGTAGCGGATGTCGACACCGAAATTCTCGGCCAGCTTGCGGGCGCCGACGTCGGCACGCACGTTGAAGCCGATGATGACGCCCTTCGAAGCCTGCGCCAGATTGACGTCGGTTTCCGAAATGCCGCCGACCGCTGCGTGGATGACCTGCACCCGCACTTCCGGTGTCGACAGCTTGGTGAGCGACTGCACCAGCGCTTCCTGCGAACCCTGCACATCGGCCTTGATGATGAGCGGAAGGATCTTGACTTCGCCCTCGCCCATCTGCTCGAACATCGATTCCAGCTTGGCCGCCTGCTGCTTGGCCAGCTTCACGTCGCGGAACTTGCCCTGACGGAACAGCGCGATTTCGCGCGCCTTGCGTTCGTCGCCCAGCACGAGCGCTTCGTCGCCCGCAGCCGGAACATCGGACAGGCCCTGAATCTCGACCGGGATGGACGGGCCGGCTTCGCTGATCGACTTGCCCGCTTCGTCCAGCATGGCGCGTACGCGACCGAACACCTGCCCGCACAGAATGATGTCTCCGCGCTTGAGCGTGCCCTGCTGCACCAGCACGGACGCCACCGGGCCCTTGCCCTTGTCGAGCCTCGCTTCGATCACCAGACCACGGGCCGGCGCGTCGCGCGGGGCGGTCAGTTCAAGCACTTCAGCCTGCAGCAGCACGTTCTCGAGCAGTTCATCGATGCCAGTACCGACCTTGGCGGAGACCGAAATGAACGGCGAGTCGCCACCGTATTCTTCCGGCACGACGCCTTCGGCGACCAGCTCCTGCTTGACGCGATCGGGACTGGCGCCCGGCTTGTCGATCTTGTTGATCGCCACGATCAGCGGCACATTGGCCGCCTTGGCGTGGTGGATGGCTTCGCGCGTCTGCGGCATCACGCCGTCATCCGCGGCAACCACCAGAATCACGAGGTCGGTCGCCTTGGCACCGCGGGCACGCATGGCCGTGAAGGCCTCGTGACCCGGCGTGTCGAGGAAGGTGATCATGCCGCGCGGCGTATCGACGTGATAGGCGCCGATGTGCTGCGTGATGCCGCCCGCTTCGCCTGCGGCCACGCGGGCGCGCCGGATGTAGTCGAGCAGCGAGGTCTTGCCATGATCGACGTGACCCATGACCGTGACGACCGGCGCACGCGGCAGCAGTTCGACGTCCCTGTGTTCTTCCGTGGTTTCGCCGAGGAAGGCTTCCGGGTCGTCCAGCTTCGCCGGCTTGGCGATGTGGCCCATTTCCTCGACCAGAATCATGGCCGTTTCCTGGTCAAGCACCTGATTGATCGTGACCATCTGACCGAGCTTCATCAGCACCTTGATCAGTTCTGTGGCCTTGATTGCCATCTTGTGCGCCAGATCGGCCACCGAAATCGTCTCCGGCACCAGCACTTCACGCACCACGGCCTCGACCGGCGCCTGCTGCTGGCCTCCCTGGTCGTGGTCGCGGTGGTTGCGTCCCTTGGGACCACCGCGCCAGCCACCGGTACCGGCATCGCCACGGGTCTTGATCTGGCGGCGTTTCGCCGCGTCGTCCTTCCAGGCAGTGCCCGGCTTCGCCTTGGCGGCAGGCGCCGGCTTGGCCTTGGCACCCTTGTCATCGACCTTGGCCGGCTTGTGAAGCGTTCCCGGCGTCGCCTTCGGGGCAGCGGTTGCGACTTTTGCAGCCTCTACCGCCGCCTTCTCCTTGGCGGCCTCTTCTTCCTGGGCGCGAACCTGACGCGCCTCGAGGTCTATGCGCAGCTGGACCTCGCGTTCCTTCTTTGCCTTGAGCTCGCGTTCCTGGATCGCCAGCAATTCCGAGTGTCGCTTGGCTTCGCGTTCGCGGGCCGAAGGTGCACGCAGAACAGGCGCATCGGGCACGACATCCGCAGTCGCTTCGCTTGCCGCGACCTCAGGTACCGGCTCATCAGCAATTTCTTCAACCGCCGCCTCAACAGGTTCCGGCTCAGGTTCGGCAACCGGGATCACGACCGGTGCTTCTACCGGTTCGGGAATCACCACAGGCTCGGGCGCGACGATTTCCTCGACAACCGGAACGTCGGCAACCGCCTTCTGTGCCGCCTCTTCAGCCAGCAGCTCGGCCGGATCCCGTTTGACCAGAACGCGCTTCTTGCGCACTTCGACCTGAACGGTCCGCGCCTGTCCGGACGAATTGGTCGCCTTGATTTCGGTCGTTTCGCGACGAGTCAGCGTGATCTTCGTCTTTCCCGCGGTGTCACCGTGCTGACGACGCAAGTAGTCGAGCAGGCGGGACTTGTCCTGTTCGGTCAGCGAATCACGTTCGCTCTGCTTGTCGACACCCGCGTGCCGGAGCTGTTCGAGCAGCGCGGCAGCCGGCATTTTCAGCTCGGTCGCAAATTGGGAAACACTCATCAACGCCATACCTGTCCTCGATTATTCAAACCAGTGCGCGCGCGCAGTGGTAATCAGCGATGTCGCACGTGCGGAATCGATGCCGGCGATTTCAACCAGTTCATCGACCGCCAGATCTGCGAGATCGTCACGCGATCGCACATTGGCTCGCGCAAGCTGCGCAGCCAGTGGCTTGTCCATGCCATCCAACCCGAGCAGGTCGTCATCGACCTGTTCCAGTTGCTCCTCATCCACGATGGCTTCGGTCAGCAACACGTTGCGTGCGCGGTTGCGCAATTCATTGACCGTGTCTTCGTCGAACGCCTCGATCTCGAGCACTTCGGCCAGCGGCACGTAGGCAACCTCTTCCAGCGTCGAGAAACCTTCCTCGATCAGGATGTCGGCAACTTCTTCATCCACATCAAGCTTCGCCATGAACAGCAGCCGGATGGCCGCGTTCTCGGCGTCGGACTTGGCGGCCGACTGTTCGATGGTCATCAGGTTGATCTTCCAGCCCGTCAGCTCCGACGCAAGGCGCACGTTCTGGCCACTGCGTCCGATGGCGATCGCCAGATTGTCCTCGCTGACGACGACATCCATGCTGTGTGCGTCTTCGTCGACCACGATACTCGCGACTTCAGCCGGCGCCAGCGCGCCAATGACGAATTGCGCCGGGTCGGGCGACCACAGGATGATATCCACCCGCTCGCCACCGAGTTCATTGGTCACCGCCTGCACGCGCGAACCGCGCATGCCGATGCAGGTACCCTGCGGATCGACGCGCGGATCGTTTGATTTCACTGCGATCTTGGCGCGAATGCCGGGATCGCGAGCCGCGCCCTTGATTTCGATCAGGCCGTCTTCGATCTCGGGCACTTCGAGCTCGAACAGCTTCATGATGAATTCAGGCACGGTGCGCGACAGGATGATCTGCGGACCGCGCGCCTGACGGTCAACCCGCAGCAGGATGGCCTTGACGCGATCGCCGACACGCAGATTTTCACGCGCAATGATGTGTTCGCGCGGCAGCAGGGCTTCCAGACGACCGCATTCGATGATGGCGTTGCCGCGCTCGATGCGCTTGATGGTGCCGGTGACCAGATGATCCTTGCGTTCGAGGAAATCGCTCAGGATCTGCTCGCGTTCGGCATCGCGGATGCGCTGCAGGATGACCTGCTTGGCGGCCTGTGCGCCGATGCGACCGAAATCGATCGGCTCCAGCGCCTCTTCGATGTACTCGTCGAGCTGCACGTCGGAAATCTGTTCCTGCGCATCGGTCAGGCCGATCTGCGCCTCTTCGTTTTCGAGTTCGCTGTCCGGCACCACCAGCCAGCGACGAAAGGATTCGTACTCGCCGGTTTCGCGGTCGATGGTCACGCGCACGTCGGCGTCGTCGTGGGTACGCTTCTTCGTGGCCGAAGCCAGAGCAGATTCAAGTGCGCCAAACACCACTTCGCGGGCGACATTCTTTTCGCGCGCCAGCGCATCAACCAGCAACAGAATCTCGCGACTCATCGTTTCAACTCCTGCTTGCGTTCAAAGTCCGGCACCAGACGGGCGCGCTCGATCTGCGACAACTCGAACTCGTGTGCCACACCCTTGATTTCCATGGTCAGTCGGCCGTCGCTGACACCTGCGAGGCGCCCGCTGAAACTTCTCTGGTTGTTCAACGGGATGCGTAACCGAAGCTGCGCTTCCTGCCCGGTGAAACGGATGAAGTCGGCCGCTTTCTTGAGCGGTCTGTCGAGACCGGGCGACGATACTTCGAGCCGGTCGTAATCGACGTTTTCAACAGTGAATAGCCGTGTGAGGTGATTACTCACCGTCACGCAGTCATCCACGGTGATGCCCTGTTCCGCATCGATGAAGATGCGCAGCAGGCGTCCGCGCGGGGACGTTTCCACATCGACCAGTTCGTATCCGAGCCCGCTAACAGCCTGCTCGATGAGCTCTGCAACATTCATCCTTGCAACACAATTCCGGACGCACAAATAAAAAATGGGCTGACCGCCCATCAAACAAACGCCGGCACCGCCAGCGCGACAAGTCCGTTAGTGTATCAGAGCGCGACAATCCACTTCAATATGAATGGCCAGATTGCCCGCGCACAAGGATGTTTTGGATGTCAGGATTCGCCGGCTGGCGCGGCAGACGGGCGACGACGACGGCGCGGTGCACGCTTGCGCGGCGGCGCTTCGCCCTCGACACGCTGTGCCTGAACGGGCGCCTGGCCGGCAGGTGCGCCGTTGCCGGGTTCGCGTGGTTTGCGCGGGCCGCGCCGGCGGCCATTGCCCTGTCCCGGTTTGGGCGCCGGAGCGGCCTCCGCAGATTTCGCACGCGGCTTGCCGGAAGCCGGTACGGCAGTCAGCAGGCGGGACACTTCTTCCGGCTTGAGTTCTTCCGCTTCGCCGCGATGCAGGCGGCGTGGCAGCTCGAACGGTCCATAGCGCACGCGCATCAGCCGGCTCACCGCAAGGCCGACGGCCTCGAACATCCGGCGGACCTCGCGATTGCGCCCTTCCGAAATGGTGACGCGATACCAGTGATTCGATCCCTCTCCGCCACCGTCGGACAAGGCATTGAACTTCGCGATGCCGTCTTCGAGTTCGATGCCGGTCGTCAGGCGGGTGGCCTGTTCGTCCGTCAGTTCGCCGATCAGACGCACGGCGTACTCGCGCTCGAGCTCGTAGCTCGGGTGCATCATCTTGTTGGCCAGCTCGCCACTGGTCGTGAACACCAGCAACCCGGAGGTGTTGAAGTCGAGCCGTCCGACCGCGATCCAGCGCCCGCCACCGACGCGCGGAAGCTTGTCGAATACCGACGGCCGGCCTTCCGGGTCATCGCGCGACACGATTTCACCTTCCGGCTTGTGATAGATGAGCACACGCGGCGCGCGCGGTGCGAAATGGATGTGGATGAGCTTGCCGTTGACGCGGACCTTGTCTTCCGGCCCGACGCGCTGACCGACGTGGGCCGGCAGCGCGTTCACGCTGATGCGGCCGGCCACGATCCAGTCTTCCAGCTCGCGGCGCGATCCGAGTCCCATGTCGGCCAGCATCTTGTGCAGCTTCTGCGGCTCGGAAAACACGATCGGGCCGCGCTTCTTCGGACGGCTGTCCTGCGATCTGTAGTTGGCCACGTTGCCATTGACCTGGGGGCCGCCCGGTCTGCGCTTACCTTGCATCATCGAAATTCATCACCTTCTGTAGTTCGGCCAGGGGCGGCAGCTCGGCAAGCGTGCGCAGCCCCAGATCGTCGAGGAATCGTCGGGTGGTGGCGTACAGTGCCGGCCGCCCGGGGACCTCCCGGTAACCGACGCTGTCGATCCAGCCACGCCCTTCAAGTGCCTTTATGATGCCCGGCGACACCGACACCCCGCGGATGTCCTCGATGTCGCCTCGCGTCACCGGCTGGCGATACGCAATGATCGCCAGCGTTTCCAGAACCGCGCGCGAGTAGCGCGGCGGCTTTTCGTTCTTCAGTTTTTCCAGATAAGGCTGCAGATCCGCGCGGGTGCGGAAGCGCCAACCGGACGCGACCTGTATCAGTTCGACGCCGCGCCCCGACCAGTCGTCGCGCAATTCGTCGAGCAGTCGACGGAGCACCGACGCATCCAGTTCCTCATCGAACATCCGTCTGAGTTCGGCGATCGAAAGTGCGTCCTGCGCTGCGAGCAGCGCCGCTTCGAGTATCCGCTTGATATCAGACGGGTTCGGCGACAGCAGGTGTGGCGTGTCGGACATAAATCGGCGCAAAAGCTTCAATCTGAAGCAGTTCAATCAGGTTCTCGCGGGCCAGTTCAAGTACCGCGAGGAAATTCACCACCATCTGCGCTGCCGGCGCACCGGCTTCGAACAGCTGGTCGAAGCGCAGCGAACCTTCGTCCGTCAGGCGTCGCAGGATGCCGGACATGAACTCACGTACCGACAGGGCCTCACGACTGACCTTGTGATGACGGGTGACGTCTGCGTGTCGCATCAGCGCCAGCCAAGCCAGCTGCAGATCCGCCGCGCTGACTGCGGGCTGGATCTCGGCGATGCGTTCGGCAACCTGCACGCCCACCCATTCATGCTCACGCTGCGCGCGCGGGATGGCGTCGAGCGCGAGCGAAGCTGCCTTCATCTGTTCATATTCGATCAGCCGCCGAACGAGTTCGGCACGCGGATCTTCGCCTTCGTCCGTCGATTCGCGCGGCGGACGCGGCAGCAACATCCGGGATTTGATCTCCAGGAGCATCGCGGCCATCAGCAGATATTCAGCTGCAAGTTCAAGGCGATGCGTGCGCATGGCCTCGACATAGACCAGATACTGCGCGGTCAGTGGCGCCATCGGAATATCGAGGATGTCGACATTCGCCTTGCGGATCAGGTAGAGCAGCAGATCGAGCGGACCCTGGAACGCATCCAGGAACACTTCGAGCGCGTCGGGCGGAATGTACAGGTCGAGCGGAAGTTTTTCCAGCGTCTCGCCGTACAACCGCACCGGGGTCGGCGCCGCGGCTTCAACCAGGAGCGCGTCGCCCGACATCAGGCGTAGTTCAGACCCATGGCTTCGCGCACGTCGCGCATCGTTTCCGACGCCAGCTTGCGCGCGCGCTCGCAGCCGTCGGCGACGATGTTGCGCAGCAGCATGGGGTCTTCCTCATATTGCCGTGCACGTTCATGGATCGGCGCCTGTTCCTTCAGCACGGCATCGATCACCGGCTGCTTGCAATCGAGGCAGCCGATGCCGGCCGAACGACAGCCCTCCTGTACCCACTGCTTCGTGCTGTCATCCGAATAGATGACATGGAACTGCCAGACCGGGCAGCGATCCGGGTCACCCGGGTCGGTACGCCGCACGCGCTGCGTGTCGGTCTTCATGCCGCGGATCTTCTTGGTCACCAGATCCGGCTCTTCGCGCAGCATCAGGGTGTTGTTGTACGACTTCGACATCTTCTGGCCATCGAGACCCGGCATGCGCGCCGCTTCGGTCAGCAGCGCGCCGGGCTCGGCCAGGATCATCTTGCCGCCGCCTTCAAGATAGCCGTACAGCCGTTCGCGGTCACCCAGACTCAGGCTCTGTGCCTCGTCGAGCAGCGCATGCGCCTGTTCCAGTGCCTCGTCGCGACCTTCCTGCTGGTACAGCGTGCGCAGTTCCTCGTACAGCTTGCCGCGCTTGCCGCCGAGCTTCTTCACCGCTTCGCGCGCCTTTTCCTCGAACCCCGGCTCGCGCCCGTAAAGATGGTTGAAGCGGCGTGCGACTTCACGCGTGAGTTCCACGTGCGGTACCTGATCCTCACCGACCGGCACCAGATTGGCGCGGTAGATCAGGATGTCGGCCGATTGCAGCAGCGGATAGCCGAGAAAGCCGTAGGTCGCCAGATCCTTGTCGGACAGCTTGTCCTGCTGATCCTTGTAGGTCGGTACGCGCTCGAGCCAGCCGAGCGGGCACATCATCGACAGCAGCAGGTGCAGCTCGGCGTGCTCGGGCACCCGCGACTGGATGAACAGCGTCGCCTGCGACGGATCGACGCCCGCCGCCAGCCAGTCGACCAGCATGTCCCACACGCTGCGTTCGATGACCTGCGTGTCTTCATAGTTGGTGGTCAGCGCGTGCCAGTCGGCGACGAAGAACAGACAGGGGTATTCGTGCTGCAGACGCACCCAGTTCTTCAGCACCCCGTGGTAGTGGCCGAGGTGCAGGCGCCCGGTCGGGCGCATGCCGGAAAGAACACGTTCAGCGTACATGGTGTGGAATCATCCAGTTCAGAAAAGCAGCGCAATCAAGGCCAGTCTGGCCAGCGTCAGCAGCGGGCGCAGGATACTGTCCAGCACGCCGGTCAGCAAAAGTGCAAGCAGCAGGAACAGGCCGTAGGGCTCAAGACGGGCAAAGGCCATCGACGGTCCGCGCGGCAGCAGACTCACCATGATGCGGCCGCCGTCCAGCGGTGGAACCGGCAGCAGGTTGAGCACCATCAGCAGCAGGTTGATCAGGATGCCCGCCTCCGCCATGAGCGCCAGCGGCTCGCCAAAATACTGGGGAGAGGCGTCCAATGCAAATTTGTAGACCAGTCCCCAGATCACGGCCATGACCAGATTGGCGCCAGGCCCTGCGGCAGCCACCCACAGCATGTCCTGCTTGGGACGGCGCAGAAGCGAGAAATTGACCGGTACCGGCTTGGCCCAGCCGAACAGCAGGCCGGGCTGGCCGAGCATCGCGGCGCCGAAATACATGACCAGCGGCACCAGTATCGTACCGACCGGATCGATGTGCTTCAGCGGGTTGGCCGTGATGCGCCCGGCCAGGTGTGCCGTCGGATCTCCCTTGAGCAGCGCGGCGTAGCCGTGCGCCGCTTCATGCAGGGTGATCGCCAGCACCACCGGGATGATGATGATGGCCAGTCGCGCGATCATGTCATCCATGCGCGCTCCCTGCGCCAGGCAGGCGGTCGGCGCTCACGATTCGTCGAGGCCGAAGCGCGACACGTCGCCTGCACCGGCGCGTATCAGCAGCGGCTCGCCGGACGACAGATCGATCACCGAAGTCGGCCGGGTGCCACACGAGCCCGCTTCGATCACCAGATCCAGTTCGTGCTGCAGGCGCTCCCTGATGTCGTCTGCATCGGTCAGCGGCAGCTCTTCGCCGGGCAGCAGCAGCGTCGATCCGAGCAGCGGCTCGCCCAGTTCGGCCAGCAGGCTGGACACGACCGGATGGTCGGGCACGCGCAGCCCGATGGTCTTGCGCTTCGGGTGCAGCATGCGGCGGGGCAGTTCGCGCGTCGCTTCCAGGATGAAGGTGTACGCGCCTGGCGTGGCGCTCTTCAGCAGCCGGAACTGTGTGTTGTCGACCCGTGCCAGGCTGGCGATCTCCGACAGATCGCGGCACATCAGCGTGAAATGATGCTGGGCGTCCACGCCACGGATGCGCCGGATGCGCTCCAGCACCTGCGCATCGCCCATGTGGCCGACCAGCGAATAGGCGCAGTCGGTCGGGATGGCCGCCAGCCCGCCGGATCGCAGGATGTCGGCCGCCTGGCGTATCAGTCTGGGTTGCGGATTGTCGGGGTGAAGATTGAAAAGTTGGGCCAATTGGAATCGAAGGGGAAAATCAAGGGGAAAACCTGTGGCAAGTCGTCCGGGGCAAGTCGTTCAGGGCCACTCGTCCTGGGTCAGTCGCCATAGTTCGCTTCGGGGCGCCGTGCGCGAACTCAGGTCATGCAGATCACACGTTCGTTCAGTTCCGGGGACCGCCATATCGGCTGCAGATCGTCGGGCAACGGCGCGCTGCGCCCCAGATCCACCGCGCTCTCGTCAGGCGCATGAAAATCCGAAGCGCGCGAGGCGTAGAAGCCGAATCGGCGCGCCAGGCGGGCAAAGGTACGCACTTCAGCGTCGCCGTGCGAGCCGGACACCACCTCGATGCCGCGGCCGCCAAGCGCATGGAATTCCTCGAACAGCTGTTCGATCCGCTCACCCGAAATGCGGTAACGCCCCGGATGGGCAATGACCGCGACGCCGCCGGCGCCATGTATCCAGGCCAGCGCCTGAGACAGCGTGGTCCACCGGTGATCGACAAAGCCCGGTCGTCCGGGTACCAGGAAGTTGCGGAAGACGCCGTGAACATCGCCTGCATAGCCCTGCTCCACCAGCACGCGCGCAAAGTGCGAGCGTCCGACCAGTGACGGGTTGCCGGCATGCCGCATTGCGTTTTCGTAGGGTTCAACCACGCCCAGCAGTGACAGTTCGTCCGCAATGCGCAGGGCACGCGCGTCGCGCCCGCTGCGCACCCGGGTCAGGCCGGCGGCCAGATCCGCATTCGACGGGTCGATGCCCAGACCGACGACGTGAACCGTGATGCCGCCCCAGCTCACCGACACTTCGACGCCGTCGATGAAGGACAGGCCGCACTGCATTGCAGCGTTGCGTGCTTCGTCGAGTCCGCTCAGCGTGTCGTGATCGGTCAGCGACCACAGTTCGACGCCATTGGCCGCTGCGCGGGCAGCCAGTGCCGAGGGCACGAGCACACCGTCGGAGTGGCAGGAATGGCAGTGCAGGTCAGCGTTCATATCCTGTCGATTCTATCAGGCCATCGTCCCCCGCCCGGCGCGGCTACAATTCGCACTGGTCATTTCAACCTGGAACAGCAATGAATCACCCGGATACCCTCCGCTACACCGACACGCATGAATGGGTCAGGATCGAACAGGACGGCAGCGTGACGGTCGGCATCACGGATCACGCGCAGGACGCACTTGGCGACGTGGTTTTCCTGCAATTGCCCGAGGTCGGCCAGCAGGTCGCCCGCAGCGACTCGATGGCCGTCATCGAATCGGTGAAGTCGGCGTCGGATATCCATGCACCGGTGTCGGGCACGGTGACGGCGGTCAATCCGCCGGTCGCGGATGCGCCCGAACAGGTCAACAAGGATCCGTACGGTGCGTGGATGTTCGTCATCAAGCCGGATGACGCCGGCGAGCTCGATGTCCTGATGGACGCCGCCCGCTACACCGCTTCCATCGCCTGATCGCCCGGCTGCAGCCTGCTCACGTCTTGCCGCGTCCGATGCGCTGGCCGTGCTTGCGCAGGCTGCCTGACAGCTGATCGATGATTTCGCCGGCTGCGGCGACGATCTGGTTCGGACCGAAGCCGGCCGACTTCATTTCCCGATAGAAGGATTTGGCCAGCAGCTTGGCCATCTGCGCAGGCTGTGCCGCGCCCTGCGTGAAGGCCTCCATGGCCGGCAGCGGCACGTGGCCGCCGCTTTCCAGCGCGCGCTGCGCAAAACCCGAATTCAGCAGGTAAGCCAGCTGAGCGACCTGGATCGCCTTGCCCGCGTACAGCGCCAGCGCCGCGAGCAGTTGCTGGTCGACGGCGGTGAACGGTGCTTCGCCACGTGGCCGGCGCACATTGATGACGCCCAGCACACGGCCATCCAGCGCAAGCGGCTGACAGATGAAACTGCCGCCCTCGCCGCGCACCCGGAGATCGGGCGCGGCGGTATCGACGTCATCGATACGCTGCGCGACACCGCTCGCGAGTACGCTGCCGGACGTCGACATGCCGACACCGACGCGCACCTGCAGGGCGTCTTCGGCCAGTTCGCCGCGCCACGCCGCAAGCCCGAGCAACGCCTGCTCACCCTCGCCGTCGGCCAGCATGATGGACGCGCGGGCGCAGCGCACGCCCGACCATACGGCATCGATCACCTGATCGAGTGCCGCCTGCAACAGACCGCGGCCGGCATCCGGCGCGGGCGGCGACTTCGGCTTCTCAGCAGCCATCGCGTGCGCCTTCCATCGTCGGAGACGCGACCCATCCGGCAATCCGGACACCCAGGGCATCGACGGCACGCGCCGATGCCGCCACGCCGGCGGCCGCATCGGCGCCGGCCGCCGGTTCGCTGATCGCGAACGGCAGGCTGGCCAGTACGCGCTGCCCACGCATGTCGGTCAGTACGGCGCGGCCGGACAGCAATGCCCGCGCGCTGTCCGGCCGGTCGAAGTGCTGGATGAATTCATCGATGTCGACCCGCAGCCGGCAACCCGGGCCGGTGCCCGCGTCGTCGGTCTGCAGCATCTGGCGCAAAGCGACCGCCAGCATTTCCGGTGGTGAAGCGGCCCAGCGGCTGAAGGCGTAGATGTCGCGCCGGGTCGCACTTTCGTAGGCAAGGCGGTAGTGCATCGCACTGCCATCGAGCCAGCTCGGCGAACGGACCTCGATGGCGCGCAGCCCTGCGATGCGCTGCAAGGTGGCACGCGCGCTGCCCAGATCGTGCAGTGCCGGTGGAGGCGGACGACTGACCAGCGGCCCGCAGCCCGCCAGCGCCACCAGAACGAGCGACAGCACCGCTGTCCGGACCTCCCGCATCGACCCAGCCTTCATCGCACCGCTCCTTCCGTGGCCGGCGCAAAACCGGCTTCACCCGGTCCGGCACGGGATGTTTCGCGCCCCAGCAGCAGCGTCTGCGGCGAGGATTCAAGCTCGCCCAGCACCCGGTTGAGCTGGCGCGAATTGCGTTGCACCTCGTCGATCAGGCTCTGCAGCCGGGGCAAGGTGTCGTCGGTCACCTGTTGTCCGGCCACCACAGCCAGCGCATCGACGCGATCCGTCAGCTGTTTCATCGAACCCAGCAGGGCACGCAGATCTTCCGCGGCCCGACGGCCTTCACCGCTGGTCTGTTCGACACTGGTCAGAATGCCGCTCAGGCGTTCGACGTTCTGCGGCGACATGACGGCCTGCGTTCGCTCGAACGTCTGCCGGGCCTCGGCCAGCACGGCCGGCAGCCCGGCCAGCGAAGCATCCAGATGCGCAGTGGCCGACTGCATATTGGCCAGCACGCCGGATATCCGCTCGATATTGCCGTCGTCGAACAGCACGTTCACGCGCAGCAGCACCTGCCGCAGCACAGCCATCGTGTCGGTCGCCTGCGAACCGAGCGCATCGAACTGCGAGCCACCGAGCGGTATGCGCGCAGGGCCCTGTTCGCCGGCCAGCAGCGGCGCCGGATCGGAGCCGTCGTCGTCGAGATCGATCAGCGCGAGTCCGGTCACGCCGAGGTAGGACAGGCGCGCACGCGTGGCGGCGGTGACCGGAAAGCGCGCCGGAATGTCGATGCGGACATGGATCTCACGCGGTGCGTCGGGATTGATCGAAATTTCCTTCACCTTGCCCACCCGGATGCCGCGGTAGCGCACCTGTGCCTGCGGACTGAGTCCGCTGACATTCGAGGTCGTCACCAGCAGATACTCACGCCCCACTTCGCTGTCGCTCGACAGGAACCAGGTCGCCAGACCGACACAGCCGCTCATCAGCAGCAGGAAAAGCCCGGCAGCGAGGGCGTGGGCGCGACTTTCCATCGTCAGCGCACCGTGACATCCGGCCTGCGCTGCAGGCGATCGGAGGCGAAGAAGTTCTGGATGAACGGGTGGTCGACGTTCATGACGTGATCAAGCGGGCCATAGGCCAGTATACGTCGCTCGCCCAGCACGGCCACCCGTGTTGCCAGCGCGGCCAGCGTATCGATGTCATGCGTGACCAGAACGACCGTCAGGCCGAGTTGTCCGCGCAGCGTGCGGATCAGGCTGACGAAGGCGGCCGAGCGGTCCGGATCGAGGCCGGCGGTCGGTTCGTCGAGCAGCAGAAGTTCGGGTTCGAGTGACAGCGCCCGCGCCAGTGCCACCCGCTTGATCATGCCGCCGGACAGTTCGGAGGGCATCAGCCAGGCATGTCGGGGCTCGAGTTCCACCATGGCCAGCTTCATCATGACCAGATCGCGGATGGTGGCGCGATCCAGCCAGCGCAGCTCGCGCAGCGGGAAGGCGATGTTTTCGAGCACATTGAGTGCCGAGAACAGTGCGCCTTGCTGGAACAGCACGCCGAAGCGCTGGCGCAACCGGCGATCGGCCAGCGCGTCGCCCGAGAACAGCGGCTGGCCGAATACGCGGATCTGCCCGGCGTCCGGTCGCAGCAGGCCGATCACCTGGCGCAGCAAGGTCGTCTTGCCGCTGCCCGAGCCGCCGACCAGCGCCACCACTTCGCCGGCCTCGACGGACAGGTCGATGTCCTGATGGACGACGTTCGTGCCGAAGCGCGTCACCAGCCCGCGAATGTCGATGACCGGCGCGCTCATCCTCCCGGCAGTCCGATGTGACGCGTGGCGATGGCGAACAGTGCGTCGACCAGAATGACGCAGGTGATGGCGCTGACCACGGATTTGGTTGTGTTCGACGACAGGCTTTCGGTATTGGGCTTCACCGACAGACCGAAATGACAGGCCACCAGCGCGATCACCAGCCCGAATGCGACGCCTTTCGCCAGCCCGATGTACAGATTCGCGATCGGCACCACGCGCGGCAGCGTGTCGAGAAAGAAGCCGTAGCTCATGTCGAGTTGAATCGATGCGGCCACCATGCCGCCGAACAGCGCAGCCGATGAGGTCCACAGCACCAGCAGCGGCAGCGCCGTCACCAGCGCCAGTACCTTGGGCAGTACGAGCCGCAGGCTGCGTGGTACGCCCATTGTCGCCAGCGCATCGATCTCTTCGGTCACCCGCATCACGCCCAGCTGCGCGGTCATCGCCGAGCCGGATCGTCCGGCCACCAGCACGGCCACCAGCACCGGCCCGAGCTCGCGCACGATGCCGATCCCCAGGATGTTGATGATGAACACATCGGCACCGAAGGTCTTGAGCTGCAGCGCCGACAGATACGACAGCACGACGCCGATCAGGAAACCGACCAGTGCGGTGATCGGCAGTGCGCTGACGCCGGTCTTGTACAGATTGGCGGAGATCTCCCGCAGCGGGGCGTCCCGCGGCCAGCGTGCGATGTGCAGCAGGTCGAGCAGCAACTGGCCGATCAGCGCGACCAGATCGCCGATCTGCCGCCCGAAGGACAATCCGGCACGGCCCAGTTGAGCCAGCGAATCGAACGACGTCGACTGCGGCGTTGCCAGACGGCTGCGTGTGCCAAGCACCGAGGCCGATTCCAGCATCGCGAGCGTATGTTCGCCGGCGTCGAGCGTTGGCGGCAGGCGATCACCCCAGATGCGCCACAGCAGGCAGGCGCCAAGGCTGTCGATGCGGGCAATGCCGGTCAGATCCCAGCGAGCGGCGGCGCGTGCCTCACCGGTGTCGAGCGCGGCGCGCAACGCGTCGACGCGGCCTTCCAGCCCTTGCAGCGTCCAGTCGCCGCACAGTGATGCGACCGGCGCAGCACCCTCCCGATCGAACGATACGGTCGGTGCGCTCATGCACGTGTCAGCGGATCACGCCTGCAGCGAGGCGGGTCGTGCGCAGCTTCAGTTCGATGCCGATCACGCCCCACAGCCTCAGCTCGTCATGCAGGCTTGCATGGGTCAGCGGCGATGCCGACAGCCATTCCGCCCGGGCGCCCAGCTGATAACCATTGCCGGCGCGCTCGATGCTGAGCGGCAGTTCAGTGAAATCTTCGCGGCTGCGGTGCAGCAGCACAGCCAGCCGCAGACAGAGGATCAGCGACCAGTCGCGCGCGTCGGCCGAAGCCGAGTTCACCTTTTCGAGCTTGCCGCGATGGGCCAGCACGATGCGCGCCAGACGCGACTGGTCCATGCGCGAAAAACCCGGCATGTCGGCGTTGCCGACGATGTAGGCGCTGTGCTTGTGATAGCCGGCATGCGCAACCGAAATCCCCAGTTCATGCAGGCAGGCTGCCCAGCTCAGCATCTGCAGGTCGGGGTGATCGCCACCTGCTGCGGGATTGAGCGAACGGAACAGGCGCAGTGCCGTATCGCGCACCCGATCGGCCTGCTTCTGGTCGACCTGGTAGCGCCGCATGAACTGCAGCACCGTCGCATCACGCAGGTCCTGGTGGTGATAGCGGCCCAGCAGGTCGTACAGCACGCCCAGCCTCAGCGCGCCTTCCGAGAAACTCATGCGCTCCAGCCCGAAAGCATCGAATACCGCCGACATGATGGCGAATCCGCCGGCCAGCACCGGCAGGCGGTCGGGTCGCAGACCGGCGATGCCGAGCCGGTTCACGTCGCCGACGCGCAACAGCAGCGCGCGCAGCTTTTCCATGGCCTGGCGGGTCAGCGCACCCTGCGACCAGCCGTTCAGTTCCATGATGTCGAGCAGCGCCCGCGCCGTGCCGCTTGATCCGACGGCTTCGTCCCAACCGAGCGACCGATAGCCATACTCGATGGTTTCCAGTTCGCGCCGCGCCGCCAGTTCGGCTTCGCGCAACGAGCGCTTGTCCATCCGGCCATCCGGAAAGTAGCGCAGGCTGAATGCCACGCAGCCGATGTACAACGACTCAAGCGCCAGTGGCTCGAAGCTGCGACCGATGATGAATTCGGTCGAGCCGCCACCGATGTCGACCACCAGTTGCTGGCTCGATGGATTGGGCAGCGTATGCGCGACGCCGACATAGATCAGCCGGGCCTCCTCGCGCCCGGCGATGACTTCGATCGGAAAACCGAGCGCCGCTTCGGCCTGTGGCAGAAGTTGCGGTGCATTCTTGGCCACGCGCAGGGTGTTGGTGGCCACTGCGCGCACCTGATCCGGTGCAAAGCCGCGCAGGCGCTCATTGAATCGCGACAGGGCTTCGATGGCCCGAAGCTGCGACGGGCCGTCCAGCAACTTGCCCTGTCCCAGTCCCGCCGCCAGCCGGACGGTTTCCTTCAGGCCGTCCAGCGGATAGATCTGGTCGTCGACAACGCGGGCGACCTGGAGACGGAAGCTGTTCGAGCCCAGGTCAACCGCAGCGAGTAGTTCGTAGCTCATGCATCCGTGACTGAAAGTGATCAGCAACGGAGTTTAACAGCCGGGTGCACACCTGCCTCCGGCGCATTTGCGTCACACGGCTGTAATAATCGAACATGTTTCATGTCACACAATAGCGTGTTGCCTACCGATGTCGAATCCGGACTTTTGCCTATGAACCCGCCGCTTCTGGTGCCGCGTTTCGCACCTGACCACTTCATCAACCGCGAACTGTCGCTGATCGCGTTCAACCGTCGCGTGCTCGCGCAGGCGGCCGATGAACGCGTACCGCTGCTCGAACGGCTGAAGTTCCTGTGCATCGTGTCGAGCAATCTGGACGAATTCTTCGAGGTCCGGATCGGCGGCCTGCGCGAGCAGATCAAGTTCGGCGCGCGCAGTGTCACGTCGGACGGGCGCTCGGCGCAGGAGGCCCTGCGCCTGATCGCGAACGAATGCCATCAGCTGATCGCCGAGCAGTACTCGCTGCTGAACGACGTCATCCTGCCGGCGCTGGAAACCGAAGGCATCGTGTTCCTGCGCCGCGGCGCCTGGACGGACGACCAGCGGGAATGGATACGCGACTATTTCATGCGCGAGCTGATGCCGGTGCTCACCCCGATCGGGCTGGATCCGTCCCATCCCTTTCCGCGCGTGCTCAACAAAAGTCTCAACTTCGCGGTCGAACTCGACGGACGTGACGCGTTCGGGCGCAGCTCGCGTTTTGCCATCGTGCAGGCACCGCGTGCGCTGCCGCGCGTGATCAAGCTGCCGAAGGAACTGACCGGCGTCGACCACGGCTTCGTGTTCCTGTCGTCAGCGATGCACATGAATGTCGGCGATCTGTTCGAAGGCATGAACGTGCTCGGCTGTTACCAGTTCCGGGTCACGCGCAATTCCGACCTGTTCCTCGACGAGGAAGAGGTGAAGAACCTGCGTCTGGCGCTGCAGGGCGAACTGCCGCAGCGCCACTACGGTGATGCGGTGCGCCTGGAGGTGGCCGACAACTGCTCCGAGCACATGGCGGACTTCCTGCTGCAGCAATTCAATCTGACCCGCGACGATCTCTACCGCGCGCCCGGCATCGTCAATCTGGTGCGGCTCATGCAGGTTCCGAACTGGGTGGACCGGCCGGACCTGAAGTACCCGCCGTTCACGCCGACGCTGCCGCGTGCCATGGAAAAGCGCTACGACATCTTCTCGATGCTGCGCCGACAGGACATCCTGCTGCATCACCCGTGGGAGGCCTTCACGCCGGTGATCGATCTGGTGCAGCAAGCGGTGGATGACCCGGAAGTGGTTGCGATCAAGATGACCGTGTATCGCACCGGCATCGATTCGGTGCTGATGGAGGCGCTCGTGCGCGCCGCCCACAAGGGCAAGGAAGTGACGGTCGTGGTCGAGCTGATGGCGCGTTTCGACGAGGAAGCCAACATCAATTGGGCGTCGCGGCTCGAGGATGCCGGGGCGCACGTGGTGTATGGCGTGTTCGGTTACAAGACACACGCCAAGCTGCTGATGGTGGTGCGGCGCGAGGAGATCGAAGGGGTGCGCAGCTTCCGGCGCTTCGTGCATCTGGGTACCGGCAATTACCATCCGAGCACCGCGCGCTTCTACACCGATTTCGGCCTGATGACGGCCGACGAGCAGATCGGCGAAGACGTCAACGAGGTGTTCAAGCAACTGACGGGGCTCGGCCACGCCGGCACGCTGACCCACCTGTGGCAGGCGCCATTCACCTTGCACAGCAATGTCATCGCCGCGATCAATCGCGAAGCCGAAAACGCACGCGCCGGTCGCAAGGCACGCATCATCGCCAAGATGAATTCGCTGGTCGAGGACGAAACGATCGAGACGCTCTACAGCGCCAGCCAGGCCGGCGTCGACATCGATCTGATCGTGCGGGGCGTGTGCGCCCTGCGCCCGGGGGTGCCCGGCTTGTCCGAACGGATCACGGTGCGCTCCATCGTCGGCCGCTTCCTCGAGCATTCACGCATCTACCACTTCCATGCCGACGGTGAGGAAAAGCTATACCTGGCGAGCGCCGACTGGATGGAACGCAACTTTTTCCGGCGCATCGAGGTGGCTTTTCCGATACTCGATCCGAAACTTAAGCGGCGTGTGATGAAGGAGGGATTGCGTCCCTACCTGCTGGACAACAGCCAGTCATGGGAAATGGAGCCGGATGGCCGTTACCGGAGGCGCGTCTCGCGCGCCGCGCGCCATTGTGCGCAGGAAACGCTGCTGGCCGAGTATTCACGCGGCGGCAAGTAAGGCGGAGCTGGCTGGCGGACCGACTCAAGCGCCGGCCGGAATTGCCGTAAACCGGATGTGTTCAATCCATCCGGACAAACGTCAAGGTGAAGGTCGCCCAGTCCATCCTGCTCGTGTCGCTCGCCGTCACCCTTGTGGCGTGCGACAAGTTGCCCATTCCGGACCCCAATCGCGCCGCGATGCAAAAGGAACTCGACAGCAAGGCGATCGGCGGCGCCTGCCGTCATGCCGGCCGGGCGCTGGAAGACTGCTACCGGCTCAATCCGAAGGCATCGAAGGCGGCCGTATTTGCCGGCTGGCGCGAAATGAACGACTACATGACGGAAAACAAGCTCGACGTCGTGCTGCCCACCCTGCCGCCCCGTGGTACCCGCATGGTGAGTGAAACGGCCCACGCCGGTACGCCATCTGCGGACGCGCAGCACAACGGCGAAAAGGGCAGCGCCGACAGCGCATCCGACGACAAGAAGCCCGACAGCAGCAGTGCGAAACCTTCAGACGAAAAAAACCCCGCGCTGACCGCGGGGTGATTTCACGGGTGATTCCGGCATCGGTCGCTCGCGCGACCGGCGTTGGATCTACCGCATCGTAGCCAGTTCGCTCAGGTCCTTGCCGTCGATCTTCACGCGCGCCAGCGTCACCTCACCGTCGTCCATGTCCAGCGGTTCGATGCTCACCCGGCCCGAATCGAGCAGTTGCTGCAATTTCTGTTTGCCGATGCTGGATGCGGTTGTCGTTTCGAGCGCTTCCAGGCCTGCCGCCCGGACACGCACCCCATCCGCGTAGAACGTACTGCCATCCACCGCGTAATGCCTCTGGGCCGGCGCCTTCGGCGGCCGGAAGACCGGTGCTGCGGCAGCGACTGCCACACTGCGGCGCGGCGCCTTGGCGGTCACGGATATGCGTTTCTTCGCGGCGACATTGACCGCGGGACGTATCTTCTTCTTCACTTGCTGGCTGCTCGCCACTGACCGCGCCGCATGAGCGTCGTCCATCGTGCCGAACAGCGAAAATCCAAACAGGGCAGACAGGGCGATTGCGCCCCAGGTTTTACCGATCATGCACGTCTCCCGAAGTTGCCCGCAGTATTGACCGAACTGAAAACTTCGATCAACGATGTGAGGCAATTTATTGTTTAGGATGATTTTTCCAATATTAACCATTGCAGCCGCGCAGCGCCAGTACCGCCGAAGCATGTCGGCACGACTTACAATGTCGGCGATTCCCTTTCCGTACTCCGCACATGCTTCGCGTTTTCGGTATCCGGCGCTGTGACACGATGTCCCGCGCCATGGCCTGGCTGAACGAACACCAGCTCGAATTCCATCTACACGACTACAAGAAGGACGGTGTGCCGGCGGACCGGCTTGCCGGCTGGATCGAACGTGCCGGCTGGCGGGCCATCGTCAATACGAAAGGCACGACCTTTCGCAAGCTGCCCCCCGAATTGACGGCCGATCTGGACGATGTACGGGCACAGCCACTGTTGACCGAACATCCGTCGGCCATCCGCCGGCCCATCATCGAGCACGGCGGGCACTTGCTTATCGGCTTCGATCCGGCGCACTGGAGTGAAATCCTCAAGCGCAAGCCCAATGAGTGAGCGTGACTTCATCCAGCGGTTCATGTTCGAGGCGCTGGACATCCGCGGCGCGCTGGTCCGTTTCGACGAGGGCTGGCAGGCCATGCAGCGGGGGCGAGGCTATGGCGCTGTCGCCACACGACTGCTTGGCGAAGTGACCGTGGTCACGCTGCTGATCGGCGGGCAGCTCAAACAGCCGGCCCGTCTGACGGTTCAGGTGCGCGGCCGCAGGCCGGTCGAGACGCTGGTCGTGGATTGCGACCAGCAGTTGCGCGTGCGCGGCATGGCCAGCGCGCCGACAGACCTGGCCGATGCACCGGTCCCGGCGTTGCTCGGCGAGGGGCATCTGGTGATGACCTTGCAGACGGACGAGGCAGAGACGCCCTACCAGAGTCTGGTTCCACTGGAAGGTGACTCGGTGGCGGCCGTGTTCGAGCACTATCTTGCGCTGTCCGAACAGCAGCCGGCAGCGCTGTGGCTGCACGCCGATGCCGACTGCGCGACCGGCCTGTTCCTGCAGAAGCTGCCGGATGCCGACCGCAAGGACGCCGACGGCTGGAACCGCCTGTGCCACCTGGCCGCGACCGTGACGCCGGACGAGCTGAAGACGCTGGCGCCCGAGGCGCTGCTCGGCCGCCTGTTTGCCGAAGAGGCGGCGCGCGACGGCATTCGGGTGTTCGCACCGGCGATTCCGCGGCATCACTGCCCGCGCGACGAAGAGAAGCTGCGCCGGCTGGTGCTGTCGCTCGGTCGCGAAGAGGTCGAATCCATCCTGCGCGAACAGGGCGAGGTGCATATCCACGACGACATGTGCAACCACGACTACCGCTTCAGCGCGCTCGACATCCAGCTGCTGTTCGGTGAAGCTCCGCCCGCCGTGCATTGATGCAGCCTTTACACGCCCCGCTGCGGCAGTTGCCGGTGTACCGGTCACTATGTAGACTTTCGATATTTCCTGCGGACACCCCATGGCGCGCAAGCCTGCTCCCCCGGCCGTAGAACTCAAAAGCGCCACGCTCGAAGCCATGCGTGCGCTGCTGCACGCAGCGGATGCGCCGTCGGTTGCGGCAGCCCTGGACGCACGTCTGGGCCCAACCCCCGGCTTTTTCTCGGGCGAACCGGTGGTCATTGACGCGAGCGCCCTGCCGTCGGATGCCGCGCCCGACTGGGCGGGCATCCGCGATGCGCTGGCCCGCCATGCACTGACCGCGGTCGCGGTTCAGGGGGTCGATGACGCCGCTGCAGATGCTGCACGCGCGCTCGGCCTTGCGGTCGTTGCAGCCGACGCGCAGCCCGACCGCACACCCGCGCCGGAGCCGGCCGCGGAACCGGTCATCGAGGCTGTCCCCGAAATCGAGTCTCCGGTCGCCAGTGCGCCGGAACCGGTCGTGGCATCCGCCGCGGCCCGTCGCGCCGAAATCATCGACAAGCCGCTGCGTTCCGGCCAGCGCGTGTATGCCCGCGGCTGCGACCTGATCGTGCTCGCGATGGTCAGCGCCGGCGCCGAGGTGATCGCCGACGGCAACATCCACATCTACGCGCCGCTGCGCGGACGCGCGCTGGCAGGCGCCTCGGGCGACGTGCAGGCGCGCATCTTCACCACCTGCTTCGAAGCCGAACTGGTGTCGATCGCCGGCGTTTACCGCACCTTCGAACACACTGCGCACAGCGAGCTGCTGCGCAAGCCGGCGCATGTGCGGCTGCAGGAACATGAAGATAAACAGGTACTTGATGTCGCTGCACTGGCGACCACCTGAAACACCAGAGGGAGAACAAGAGTGACCCGTATCGTAGTCGTCACATCCGGCAAGGGCGGCGTGGGCAAGACCACCACCAGCGCCGCATTTTCGTCCGGCCTCGCCATGAGCGGCAAGAAGACAGCCGTCATCGACTTCGACGTCGGTCTGCGCAACCTCGACCTCATCATGGGCTGCGAGCGGCGCGTCGTGTATGACTTCGTGAATGTGCTGCATGGCGAAGCCAACCTGACGCAGGCGCTGATCAAGGACAAGCACTGCGACAACCTGTTCGTGCTGCCGGCGTCGCAGACCCGCGACAAGGATGCGCTGACCGAGGATGGCGTCGAGAAGATCCTGAACGATCTGGTCGGCATGGGCTTCGACTACATCGTGTGCGACTCGCCGGCAGGCATCGAACACGGCGCGGTCATGGCGCTCACCTTTGCCGACGAAGCCATCATCGTCACCAATCCTGAAGTCAGTTCGGTGCGCGACTCGGACCGCATTCTCGGCATCCTGCAGTCGAAATCGCGTCGCGCCAAGGAAAGCCGCGAGCCGGTGAAGGAGCATCTGGTCATCACCCGCTATTCGCCCAAGCGCGCCAACGACGGTGAAATGCTCAGCTACGGCGACGTGCAGGAAATCCTGCGCATACCGGTGCTGGGCGTCATCCCCGAGTCGGAAATCGTGCTGCAGGCATCGAACCAGGGCACCCCGGCCATCCATATGGAAGGCAGCGATGTCGCGCAGGCGTACGCCGACGTGGTGGCCCGCTTCCTCGGCGAAGAGCGCCCGCTGCGCTTCGTCGATTACGAAAAGCCCGGCCTGCTCAAGCGCCTGTTCGGAGGGAAGTGACATGTCGCTGCTGTCACTGATTTTCGGCCAGAAGCCGAAAACCGCGTCGATCGCGAAGGAAAGGCTGCAACTCATCATTGCGCGCGAACGCGGCGCGAATTCGTCGGCCGACTTCCTGCCGGCGCTGCAGCAGGAACTGGTGGCGGTCATTTCGAAATACGTGCGCGTCAATCCGGAAGACATCAAGGTCCAGCTCGAAAAGCAGGACAACTACGAAGTACTTGAAGTCAACATCGTGCTGCCCGATCAGCGAAATTGAACCCGCCCGAGGTTTTCGATGACATGGCGGGCGGGCAGTCGAGGTTTTCGGGTTGAGCCTCGTTGTTCCTCGCCACTCGATCGACGTGTCCGAGGGGGCCGGTGTGCGTTATCTGCACTTCGGTTCCGAGTGGATACAGGGTGCGATGCGCGTCGCGCGTCCGTTCGCGCTGGAGCTCGAATACACGCGCGAAATGATGCTGCCGCTGCTGCTGGCGGCCGACGAAAGCTGGCCGGCGCAGGTGCTGGTCATCGGTCTGGGCGCCGCATCGGTCACCAAGTTCCTGCATCGCCACTGTGCGCAGTCGGCACTGACCGTGGTCGAGATCGATCCGCGCATGCCGGCGGCGGCGGCCAGCTACTTCCGCCTTCCGCCGGAAGACGGGCGGCTGCGCATCGTGATCGACGATGGCGCGAAATTCGTCGCGGCCAGCGAGCAGCGGTGGGACCTGATCCTGGTTGATGGCTACGATCACCGTGCGCGGGCCAACTCGCTGGATACCGAAGCCTTCCATCGGGCCTGTCGGACGAAGCTGTCGCCGGGCGGACGGGTCTGTCTGAACCTGTTCGGTCGCACGCGCGGTTTTCGGGCCAGCGCACAGCGGGTGATGGACGCCTACGAGGGGCGCGCCCTCGTGCTGCCCTCGCTCAACGAGGGCAACGCGATCTGCATCGCTTCAATCGACCATGGCACGGGTGTGTCGATGGACGTGCTGCGCGCGCGGGCGCAGCGTCTGCGTGCCGACACCGGGTTGAATCTGGCACCCAGCCTGAGCCGGATCGAACAGGCGGGCTACTGTACAGGGGGCAGCCTGGTGATCTGAACGAGCGGGCCGGCTTCGGAGCTGAGGGCGCGCAAAAAAGAAAAAAGCCGGCACTGCCGGCTTTTTTGCGTCGTGGAAGCGGATGTTCAGCGACGCGACACCAGAGGTCCGGCTTGCGATGCGAAGTATGCCGCCAGATCCGCCATGTCCTGCTTGCTCAGCGCACCGACCTGGGCGGCCATGATGGCATTCTTGCGTGCACCGCTCTTGTACGACAGCAGCGACTGCAGCAGATAGTCCTCGTGCTGCCCGCCGATGCGCGGGAAAGCCGGCGCCGGGCTGTTGCCGTCGGCACCGTGACAGGCCGCGCATGCAGCCGATTTTTCCTTGCCGCGCGCCACGTCGCCTGCGAACGCGAAGCTGCTCCCCAGCAGCACAGCGGCTGCAACCACCATCGTTTTCTTGATCATCACGACCTTCCTCATTTCTGCGCGGAGTAGTACGCCGCGATGTCGGCCATGTCCTGCTCGGTCAGGCTGGCGGCAATGCCATTCATCGACGGGTGCTTGCGGTCACCGCTCTTGTAGGCCTGCAGCGCGGCGACGATGTATTCGGGGTACTGGCCACCGATCAGCGGCACTTTGTAGGTTTTCGGAAACACGGTCTGGTAACCCGGAATGCCGTGGCAGCCGATGCACATGGCGACCTTGTCCCTGGCGGCTTCTGCATTGCCTTCGACGGCGAGGGCAAGCGGGCTGACACAGAGGGCTGCGACAGCGAGAACGGTTCTGGCGCTCATCGATGATCTCTTCTTGAAGGTTGAACTTATTTCGGAAAATCGCCGCGCAGTGTAGCGAAGGACGGGGTGACCGTCAAAACCGCCGTACGCGGCGCGGCCTGCAGATTCACGCTGCAGACGTATCCACCACCAGGCGGCCGCGTACCTTTCCTTCGAGGAAACGCGGCGCGACGTCGAGCACTTCATCGAGCCGCACCACCTGCGTCATGGCGTCGAGCTTGGCCATCGGCATGTCGCGCACGATGCGCGCCCAGGCTTCTTCGCGCGGTCCGTGCGCCACGGTGACGCTGTTGATGCCGTACAGCGTGACGCCACGCAGGATGAACGGCGCGACGGTGGCCGGAAAATCCATGCCCTGGGCCAGCCCGCAGGCGGCGACCGCGCCGTTCTCGCGCGTCGCGGCGCAGGCGTTGGCCAGCGTGTGCGACCCGACACTGTCCACGACACCGGCCCAGCGCTCGCGCGCCAGCGGCTTGCCCGGCGCCGAAAGCGTTGCGCGGTCGATGACCGATTCGGCGCCGAGCGACTTCAGGTAGTCGGTTTCGTCGAGGCGGCCGGTGCTCGCCACCACGCGATAACCCAGACTGGCCAGCAGCGCCACGGCCACCGAACCCACGCCGCCGCTGGCGCCGGTCACCAGCACTTCGCCATCGCCCGGCTTCAGGCCGTGACGCTCCAGCGCCAGCAGGCACAGCATGGCGGTGAAGCCCGCCGTGCCCACGGCCATCGCATGTTTCGCATCGAAGCCGGTCGGCAGCGCGACCAGCCAGTCACCCTTGACCGCCGCGCGCTGCGCCAGACCGCCCCAGTGGCCTTCGCCCACGCCGAAGCCGGTCAGCACGACCTTGTCGCCGGCCTTCCAGCACGGATGGTCGCTGTGTTCGATCACACCCGCGAAATCGATGCCCGGCACCATCGGCCACTTGCGCACGATGGGGCTGCGCCCGGTGATCGCCAGCGCATCCTTGTAGTTGAGGCTGGACCACTGCACGGCAATGCGCACATCGGCTTCGGGCAGTGCCGCGTCCTCGATATCGCTCAGGCGGGCAATCGTCTTGCCGTCCGCGCCCTGCTCCAGCAATATGGCCTTGAACATCTTCAGTTTCCTCCGGTCATTGACGGTGTGCAGCGCGCAGGATACTCGTTGACCTGCAAAGCAGTAAGGTTGCGACGGCGACAACGGTCTTCCTCAAACTTCCTCCATCGCATTGCTTCAGGGCTCACTCACGCATGCACGCCACACTGCCGCTCCTGCGAACGACCGATTTCCCGCCGCTTGCCCGCCGCCACACCGAAATCCTGCAACTGAACCTGGGCTACACCTGCAACCAGAGCTGTCTGCATTGTCACGTCAATGCCGGGCCCGGCCGCACGGAACAGATGAGTCTGGCCACGTTGCAGGTCGTGCTCGACTTCATCCGCGCGTCCGACGTGCGTCTGATCGATCTGACCGGCGGCGCGCCGGAAATGAATCCGCACTTCCGCTGGCTGGTCGGCGAGGCGCGCAAGCTCGACGTCGCCGTGATCGACCGCTGCAACCTGACCATCCTGTCCGAACCCGGTTACGAGGGCATGGCGCGGTTTCTGGCCGACCATCAGGTGCAGGTCACCGCGTCGCTGCCCTGTTATCTCGAAGACAACGTCGACCGCCAGCGCGGCAACGGCGTGTTCGCGCGCAGCATCGCCGCACTGCAGCAGCTCAACGCGCTCGGCTATGGACAGCCTGATTCCGGGCTTGAACTGAATCTGGTGTTCAACCCGCAGGGGCCGTCGCTGCCGCCACCGCAGGCGGCACTGGAGCAGTCGTATCGCGATCACCTCGGCCGCGCATTCGGCATCGTGTTCACCCGCCTCTACACCCTCGCCAACATGCCGATCCAGCGTTTCGGGTCGACGCTGGTATCGAAGGGGCAGTTCAACAGCTACATGCAGACCTTGCGCACCGCCCACCGCGACGACAACCTGGACAGCGTGATGTGCCGCAACCTGCTGAGCGTCGACTGGGAAGGCCATGTCTACGACTGTGACTTCAACCAGATGCTGGGTCTGCCGCTGCGCATCGATGGCCGGCCGCGTGTGCACCTGTCCGAACTGATCGGCCGCGACGTGTCGGGCACGCCCATCGTCGTCATGGATCACTGCTACGGCTGCACCGCGGGTCAGGGCTCGTCCTGCGCCGGCGCGCTGGTCTGAAAGGCTCGCCATGAATGATCCGGTGGTGTTCGGTGTCGCCTTCTGGGGCTTTCTGGTGCTGTACGGCGTCGGCATGTATGCGCTGTCGCCGCGTGCCGTCGGGCGGGCGGGCTTCTTCGACGGCCACGACGAAGCGGGTCGCCCGGCCGGCACCTGGGCGCTCGGCGCCAGCATCTTCATTTCGTGGATCTTCGCCAAGTCGATCACCAACGCGGCCAATCTCGGGGCGACCTACGGCATCGTCGGCGGTCTGGCGTACGCGACCTACTGGCTGTCGATTCCGCTGGCTGGCTGGGCCATCCTGAGACTGCGCCGCCGCTATGGCGCCACCAGCCTGATGTCCTTCCTGACCGGCCGGCACGGCAGGCTGGCGGCGCTGGCCTTCTCGATCGCCATCCTGGTGCGCCTGTTCAACGAGGTGTGGAGCAACACGGCGGTCGTCGGCGGCTACTACGGCCCGGCCGGATCGACCGAATTCATCGGTGCCGCACTGCTGTTCACCGCCGCCACGCTGTTCTACAGCCTGAAGGGGGGCCTGCGCTCGTCGATCTACACCGACGTGCTGCAGACCGGCCTGTTCGTGCTGTTCTTCGCCGTCGTGCTGCTGCTGGTGCTGCCGACGCACGGCCCGGTGGCGCTGGCGAGCACCGGCGATTTCCGGCTCGACGCGGGTGTCGACCTGCTTCTGGTCGCCGCGCTGCAGGTGCTGTCCTACCCTTTCCATGATCCGGTGCTGACCGACCGCGGCTTCATCACCGAAGAAAAGCGCATGCTGCGCGCCTTCGTCTGGGCCGGCGCGCTCGGCTTCGTGTGCATCCTTCTTTTTTCGCTGGTCGGCGTGCACGCCCGGCTCGAAGGCCTGGCCGGCGGCGACAACGTGCCGGCGGCACTCGCCCGCAGCATGGGTCCGGCGGCGCTGTTCGTGATGACCATCGTCATGGTCGCCGCCGCAGGTTCCACGCTCGACTCGACCTTCTCATCGCTGGCCCGGCATGTGGCGCAGGAACTGCCGCAACTGGCCGGACGTCCGGAACCCAGGCGGGCCATCGCGCTCGGCATGGGCGCCATGGCGCTGTTCGCGATCATCGGCAATCTGCCGATGATCGCAGGCACGGACATCCTGAAGGCGACGACCATCAGCGGCACCATGGTGATCGGGCTGGCGCCGATCTTCCTGCTGGCTGGCTTCACGCAGCCGGGCACACGGGCGGCGGTGTGGTCCTTCCATCTGGCGTTCTGGACCGGGCTCGCGCTGGGCGTGCTGCTGGCGGCCGGGCTGATTCCGGACAGCTGGGCCATCGGCACCGGGAAGTACGCCAAACTGCTGGGCGTGAATCTTTACGGACTGCTGCTCTGCACCGCGGGCTATCTGCTGCCGCCGCTGATCGCAGGGCGGATGCGATGAACCCCGATCTCGCCGACAGCACGGCCGACGACAGCCTCGCCGACCCGGGCCGTACGTGCCCGCTGCACTACCGCTATGGCGCGGCGGCCCTGGCCGACAACCGCGCCGACCTCGTGACCGATACGCTGTACGTCGTCGGCGGCCTGTACGGCAACCGGCCGGCGCTCGACGCGCTGGAGCACCTGTTCGCCGGCGAGCGTGGCGATGCACGCCTGATGTTCAACGGCGACTTCCACTGGTTCGACATCGACCCGGTCTGCTTCGGCGACGTGCAGCGGCGTGTGCGGGCGCATGACGCGATCGCCGGCAACGTCGAAGCCGAACTGGCCGATGGCTCGGGCGATGCCGGTTGCGGCTGCAGTTACCCGGACGACGTGCCGCAGGCGCTGGTCGACCGCTCCAACCTCATCCACGCACGGCTGTCGCGCACCGCCCGTCACGACCCGCACTGGCGCGGCGAACTGGCGGCGCTCGATTTCTGGCGCGGCGTGCGCATCGGCGATGCCCGCGTCGGCGTGGTCCATGGCGACGCCGATTCGCTGGCCGGCTGGGCCTTCGATGCCCGCGCGCTGCACGATCCTGCACATCGCGCCGGTCACCTGGAACGATTTCGACGGGCGCAGTGCGATGTATTCGCCAGCAGCCACACCTGCCTGCCTGCGCTGAAGCGATTCGATGGCCGCGCGGTCATCAACAATGGCGCCGCCGGCATGCCCAATTTCCGCGACCGCCTGTGCGGTGTCATCAGCCGCATCGCCCTCACGCCGTCGCCGCATCCGGTGCTGTACGGCACGCGCGTCGGCGCGCTGCATGTCGATGCGCTCGCGCTCGACTACGATCGGGCCGCCTGGCGGGCCGAATTCACCGCGCAGTGGCCCGACGGCTCCGCGGCTGCGCTGAACTACCGCGACCGCATCGACCATGGCCCGGGGTGGACGCTGGAAGAGGCCGCACCATGAACGCGCGCAAGCTTGCCCTGCTCGGGGTGGTCGTGGCGCTGGTGGCCGCCTTCTTCATTCTCGATCTCGGCCGCTTCTTCGATCTGGCCTGGTTCAAGGCGCAGCAGCGCATGCTGACCGAACAGGTCGATGCCGCGCCCTGGGGGTCGGCCGCGGTGTTCTTCGCGATCTACGTCGTCGTGACGGCGCTGTCGCTGCCCGGTGCGGCGATCATGACGCTGGCCGGCGGCGCCCTGTTCGGTTTCGTCAAGGCGCTGGTCATCGTGTCCTTCGCGTCCAGCCTGGGCGCCTTGCTCGCCTTCCTGATCGCGCGCTTCCTGTTGCGCGACTGGGTGCAGGCGCGCTTCGGCACGGCGCTCGAGTCGATCAACCGCGGGGTCGAGAAGGACGGTGCCTTCTATCTGTTCACGCTGCGCCTGGTGCCTGCGTTTCCGTTCTTCGCGGTCAATCTGGCGATGGCGCTGACCGCGCTGCCGGCACGTACCTTCTACTGGGTGAGCCAGCTCGGCATGCTGGCCGGCACCATCGTGTTCGTGAATGCGGGCACCCAGATCGGGCGCATCGAATCGCTGTCCGGCATCCTGTCGCCCGGGCTGATCGGTGCGTTCGTGCTGCTGGGCGTGTTTCCGCTGATCGCCCGCAAGGTGATCGATGCGGTGCGCAGCCGCGCCGTGTTCAGCCGCTGGCCGAAACCGGCGCACTTCGATTACAACCTGCTGGTGATCGGCGGCGGCAGTGCCGGTCTGGTCACCGCCTACATCGGTGCCGCAGTGAAGGCGAAGGTGGCGCTGGTCGAGCAGCACAGCATGGGCGGCGACTGCCTGAACACCGGCTGCGTGCCGTCGAAGGCGCTGATCCGCTCGGCGCGGCTGCTGTCGCAGATCGCGCACTCGAAGTCGCTCGGCGTGCGCGAGGCGAGCGCGCAGTTCGATTTCGCCGATGTGATGGAGCGCGTCGCGCGCGTGGTGCGCGCGATCGAACCGCATGATTCGGTGGACCGCTATACCGCGCTCGGTGTCGATTGCTTCGACGCGCGGGCGCGCATCACCTCGCCGTGGACGGTCGAGGTGACCCAGCACGACGGCAGCACGCGCACACTGAGCACGCGCAACATCGTCATCGCCGCCGGCGCCCGCCCCTTCGTGCCGCCGATACCCGGCATCGAGGCGATGGATCTGCTCACCTCGGACACGCTGTGGTCGCTGCGCACCCTGCCCGGCCGTCTGCTGGTGCTCGGTGGCGGCCCGATCGGCTGCGAACTGTCGCAGGCCTTCGCGCGCTTCGGCGCCGACGTGACCCAGGTCGAAATGGCGCCGCGCCTGATGGGGCGGGAAGACCCGGATGTGTCGGCGCGGGTCGAAGCGCGTTTCGCGGAAGAAGGCGTGCGCGTGCTGACCGGCCACAAGGCGGTGCGCTTTGCGCGGGAAGGCGATCCGAAAGTGCTGTACGCCGAAGGCCCGCAGGGTGAAGTGCGCATCGAATTCGACACCCTGCTGTGCGCCGTCGGACGCACGCCCAACGTCAGCGGCTACGGTCTGGAAGAGCTGGACATCACGCTGCGCGCCAACCGGACGGTCGATACCAACGACTACCTGGAAACGCTCTACCCCAACATCTTCGCCTGCGGCGACGTGACCGGCCCGTTCCAGTTCACGCACACCGCGGCGCACCAGGCCTGGTATGCCGCGGTCAATGCCCTGTTCGGCCGCTTCCGGCGCTTTGCGGTCGATTACTCGGTCATTCCGTGGGCCACCTTCACCGAACCCGAAGTGGCACGGGTCGGCCTGAACGAGATCGACGCGAAAGTGCGCAACATTGCGCACGAAGTGACGATCTACGAACTCGATGACCTTGATCGCGCGATCACCGACGAGGTGGCGCACGGCTTCGTCAAGGTGCTCACCGTACCCGGGCGCGACCGCATCCTCGGCGTGACCATCGTCGGCGAACACGCAGGCGAACTGATCGCCGAATACGTGCTGGCAATGAAGCACGGCCTCGGGCTCAACAAGCTGCTGGGCACCATCCACATCTACCCGACGATGAACGAGGCGAACAAGTTCGCCGCCGGTGTCTGGAAGAAGGCGCATGCGCCGCAGACGCTGCTCGCCTGGGTCGCGCGCTATCACGCCTGGATGCGCGGATGAGGCGGCTGTCCGTCGTGCTGCCGGCGCTGAACGAAGCCGCGACCATCGGGGAAGCGCTGTCGCGCATGCCGGCACCCGACGTCCGCGGTCTGGAACGCATCGTCGCCGACGGCGGCAGTCTCGACGACACCGCATCGATCGCTGCCGCGCAGGGCGCGCGCGTCGTTCGCGCACCGCGCGGCCGGGCGCTGCAGATGAACGCCGGTGCGCAGGTGGCGACCGGCGACGTGCTGCTGTTCCTGCACGCCGATACGCAGCTGCCGCCCGACGCGTTCGCACTGATCGACCGGGCGATCGCAGCCGGTGCGCAGTGGGGGCGCTTCGACGTGCGCATCGAAGGTCGCCACCCGCTGCTCGCGGTCGTCGCCGCCATGATGAACCTGCGTTCCCGCCTGACCGGCATCGCCACCGGCGATCAGGCGATCTTCTGCACGCGCGCACTGTTCGACGCACTGGGCGGTTACGCGCCGATCGCGCTGATGGAAGACATCGACTTTTCCACCCGTGCGCGGGCGCGGTCGCGACCCGCCTGCCTGCGCGCGCGCGTCATCACGTCGGGCCGCCGCTGGGAGCGCCAGGGGGTGCTGCGTACCATCGTGCTGATGTGGCGCCTGCGCCTGCGTTACTTCTTCGGTGCCGATCCCGGCGATCTGGCGCGCGACTACCGGCCGCACCATGAGTGAGTCCGGACTGGCGGTGCTGGTGTTCGCGCGCGCCCCCGAGGCCGGCCGCAGCAAGACGCGGCTGATGCCGCTGCTGGGCGCCGACGGCGCGGCGCGGATCGGTGCGCAACTGACCGAACGTGCGCTGCAGGTGGCCGCCGACGCGGCCATCGGCCCGGTCGAACTGTGGTGCGCACCGGACTGCAGCCATGATTTCTTCGAACGCTGTCGCGACCGGTACGGCGTGTCGCTGCACGCGCAGACCGACGGCGACATCGGTCAGCGCATGGCGCACGCCTTCGACGACGCGCTCGGTCGCCATGCGTCGGCAGTGCTGATCGGCGCCGACGCCGTATCGCTGCAACCGGCCGACCTGCGCGCAGCGGGTGTTGCGCTGCGCAGCCACGATGCCGCGTTCGCCCCGGCCGAGGACGGCGGCTATCTGCTGGTGGGGCTGCGCATACGGCAAGCTGCCCTGTTCGACGGCATCGCATGGGGCAGTGCCGGGGTGTGGTCGCAGACCCGTGCCGTGATCGAGCGGCTCGGCCTGCTCACGCAGGTGCTCCCGACCGGTTTTGACCTCGACCGGCCGGACGACTACCGACGCGCCGTGGCCGAAGGCCTGCTGGTATCCGAACCATGCTGACCCGTCTGCGCGCGCTGCTGCTGGCCATCGCGCTGGCGCTGACCTGCGAAATGTCGGCCGCGGCGGCCGATGCCGTTGCACTGCCCGCCTTTTCCACGCAGCCCGCCGGATCGACGGTATCGGGCTGGACGGCCTACACGCTGGGCGGCAAGGCGGCGCCGGCCGATTTCCGGCTGGCCGAGCTGGACGGCCTGACCGTGCTGCGTGTCGAAGCGTCGAACGCCGCCTCGGCGCTGATCCACACCCGTCGCTTCGATCCGCTCGCCACGCCCTGGCTGAACTGGCGCTGGCGCGCCGACGTGCTGCCGGCCGCCGGGCGCTTCGCGACGCGGGACGGCGACGACTACGCGCTGCGCGTCTATGTGCTGTTCGATCTCGATCTGTCGAAGCTGTCGTTCGGTACGCGCACGAAAATCCGTCTGGCGCGCACCTTCTACGGCGAGCAGATTCCGACCGCCGTGCTGTGCTATGTGTGGGACACGCGCGCCGCGCCGGGCTCGCGCGCATGGAGCGCCTACACCGACCGGGTACGCATGATCGCCGTCGACGGCGCTGGTTCGCCGACCGGCAGCTGGCGCGACGTGAGTCGCAACCTGGTCGAGGATTTCCGGGAAGCATTCGGCGAAGACCCGCCGGCCGTGACCGGCATCGTCGTGGCGAGCGACAGCGACAACACGGGCGGACAGACCCTCGGTTATTTCGGCGACCTGTCGGTCACCGCCCGGTCAGCGCCGCAGCCAACCCCATGAAACGACTTGTCCTGCTCGGCGGCGGTCACGCCCACCTATTCGTGCTGGAAGCCTTCGCGCGCGAACAACCCGACGCGGTGGTCAGCCTGATCACGCCCGATGCGCTGACGCCCTACTCCGGCATGATGCCGGGCGTCATCGCCGGCCATTACGACTACCGGCAGGCCTGCATCGATCTCGCCCCGCTGGCAGCGCGGGCCGGCTGCGCGCTCCGGCTGGATGCCGCGGTGTCGCTGGACGCCGGGCAGCGGCAGATCCGGCTGGCCAGCGGCGAGCTGATCGACTACGACATGCTGTCGATCGACACCGGTTCGACGCCGCGCATCCCCGATCTGCCGGGTGCCGACAGCCGCGCGCATCCGGTGAAACCGATCGGTCAACTGCTCGAACGCTGGCATACCGCGCGCGCCGCGCGCGCTGCCGCAGTCGTCGGCGCCGGGGCCGCCGGCGTCGAAATCATCATGGCGCTGCATCACCGGCAACCGCTGATGCGCTGTACCTTGATCGACCGCGCGCCGCATATCCTCGACGGGCTGCCGGCGGGGCTGCAACGGCGTGTGATGGCCGAACTGGCGCGCCAGCAGATCGACGTGGTGACCGAGGCGAGCGTGTCCGGTGTCGAGGCCGACGCCGTGCGGCTGGCTGACGGACGCAGCATTCCGAGTCATTTCACGGTGTGGGCCACCGGCGCCGCCGCACCACGCTGGCTGCGCGACTGCGGGCTGGCACTCGACCCCGGCGGTTTCATCGCGACCGGCCCGACGCTGCAGTCGCTGTCGCACCCCGAAGTGTTCGCCGCCGGTGATGTCGCGACGATGATCGATTCGCCGCGCCCGAAGTCCGGCGTATTCGCCGTGCGCGCCGGTCCGCCGCTGGCCGCCAACCTGCTGCGCGCCGCGCGCGGCGACACGCTGCAGCCCTGGACACCGCAGACGCGCGCCCTGCTGCTGCTCGCCTGCGGCCGCCGCCACGCCATCGCCTCACGCGGCGGCTGGTCGCTGCAGGGAGACTGGGTATGGCGCTGGAAGGACCGCATCGACCGCGCGTTCATGCGCCGTTTCAGCGGCTAGCGGCAGATTCAAGTTGCAAGATGCAAGATTCAAGGAACGACCTCCTTGCATCTTTCATCTTGAATCTTGCATCTCAAACCATCCTGCCGGCGGCGAGGCGGATGCGGCGCGTGCAGCGCGATGCGAGCGCTTCGTCGTGTGTCACCAGGATCAGCGTGGTGCCTTGTTCGGCATTCATGGCGAACATCAGGTCGATGACCGACGCGCCGGTTGCGGCGTCGAGATTGCCGGTCGGTTCATCGGCCAGCAGCAATCCGGGTTCGGGCGCGAAGGCGCGCGCCAGCGCGACCCGCTGCTGTTCGCCGCCGGACAGCTGGCGCGGGTAGTGCGTCATCCGCCCGCCCAGGCCGACCCGTTCCAGCAGTGCCACCGAGCGCTCGCGCACCCGGTCGACGCCGGCCAGTTCGAGCGGCAGCATGACGTTTTCGAGCGCGGTCAGCGCCGGCAGAAGCTGGAAGGACTGGAACACGAAGCCGACCTTTTCGCCGCGCAGCTGGGCCCGGGCGTCTTCGTCGAGCGCAAAGATGTCCTGCCCGGCGATGCTGACCGAGCCGGCAGACGGCAGGTCGAGCCCGGCCAGAAGACCGAGCAAGGTCGATTTTCCTGAACCGCTGGCGCCGACGATGGCCAAAGCTTCGCCGGCACGAACCGTGAAGGCGATATCCTGAAGAATCTGCAGCGGCGCGTTCCCGCTGCTCACCTGCTTGCCCAGCCCGATGACTTCAAGGACGGTCGGGCGTGTTTCCGGAGTGTCTGTAGGCATGAAAAAAGTGTTGTTCTCGATGTTATGCATGGTGTTCGCTGCGCTGCCGTTGCAGGCGCAGACATTGCTGGTGGTCGGCGACAGTCTGTCAGCCGGATACGGTCTGCGCCAGCATGAGGCCTGGCCGGTGTTGCTCGGGCAGAAACTGGCTCAGGCGGGTTACGCCCATTCGGTCGTCAATGCGAGCACCAGCGGCGACACCACGGCCAATGGCCTGTCGCGCATCGACGCGGCACTCGCGGCGCACAAGCCGGCCATCGTCATTCTCGCGCTCGGTGCCAACGACGGCTTGCGCGGCCTGCCCGTCAAAAGCATGCGCGACAACATCGAATCCATGACGCGCAAGGCACAGGCGGCCGGCGCCCGGGTGCTGATCGCCGGCATGCAGCTGCCGCCGAACTACGGCCCCGACTACACGCGAAAGTTCGCCGCTGCCTTCAGCGAGGTGGCCACAAGCACCCGCTCGGCGTTGCTGCCTTTCCTGCTCGACGGTTTCGCCACCGATCCGCGCAGTTTCCTGCCGGATGGCATTCATCCGGTTGCCGGCGCGCAGTCGCGCATCGTCGATAACATCTGGACGCCGCTCAAGCCGCTGCTCGGCAAGGTGGCCGATAGCGCGTCGGCCGCACGCCAGCGGTGATTGCGCTCCGGCCTGCGGGTCGGAAAACCGGCTCTGCATATATATAAGGCGTAATGCGGCGAGCGGTCGCCCGACCTTCGTCCGGCACGCTACCATCGCCGGCCGCAGTTCTTCCAGACAAGGCTGTCATGCACAGGAACACCCGGCAATGAGCGACGCTCCCACACTCCGGCGACCGGCAGGAATGGCGTCGATCCGTCAGTTGCACGACTTCGACGCCCTCATCGATACCCGTTCGCCAGCCGAATTCGCGCTCGACCATGTGCCCGGCGCAATCAACTGCCCGGCACTCGACGACGCGCAGCGCGCGGAAATCGGCACGTTGTACAAACAGGTGTCGCCGTTCGTCGCCAAGCGGCGCGGTGCGGCGCTGGTTGCACTGAACATCGGCCGCCACCTGCTGGAAACCTTCCACGACAAGGGGCCGGGCTGGCGTCCGCTGATCTACTGCTGGCGGGGCGGCAAGCGCAGCGGTGCCTTCGTCACCGTGCTCCGCCAGATCGGCTGGGACGCGCATCAGCTCGAAGGCGGCTACAAGCGCTACCGTCGCGATGTGCTCGACCGGCTCGCCGCAGCCCCCGCCCAGCTCGATTTCCGCGTATTGAGCGGACCGACCGGCAGCGCCAAGAGCCGGGTGCTCGAACGGCTGGCGGCACGTGGCGAACAGGTGCTCGATCTGGAGGCGCTGGCTGCGCACAAGGGATCGGTACTGGGCCGACAGCCCGGTCAGCCGCAACCGCCGCAGCGCTGGTTCGAATCGCAGCTGCATGCGGTGCTGGCGACCTTCGATCCGGCGCGTCCGGTGTTCACCGAAGCGGAAAGCCGGCGCATCGGCCTGGTTTCGCTGCCGAACGAACTGATCGAACGCATGCGGGCGGCGCCCTGCCTGCGCATCGATGCTTCGGTGGCCGCCCGTACGGACTTCCTGCTGCGCGACTACGACTACCTCACGAGCGATGCCGAGGCGCTGATTGGCGAGCTCGAACGGCTGACCGATCTGCGCGGACACGACACGATCGGCACCTGGTCGGCGCTGGCGCGCGCCGGCGACTGGCGCACGCTGGTTGCAGCGTTGCTGGAGCAGCACTACGACCCGCTGTACCGACGATCGCAGCAGTACAACTTTGCACGCCACCCGAATGCGCCCACCTTTGAGGCCGACCGGCTCGACGCAGCAGGCATCGATGCGCTGGCGGCACGCATCATCCGGGCTACCGCTCAGGGCACTTTCGACGACGTGTCGGCGCACACCGCACAGATGCGCTGAATCATCGCCGGCGCCGGCGCGGTCAGTTCGCCCTGTTCGAATGCCAGAACGCGTCCCCAGCTGCGCGCCCAGTCGAACAGTTCGTCCGGCCGGAGCAGGAAATCCGGGTTCGACGGCTTGCCGAAGCGCTCATTGCCCAGCATGAAGGTTTCGTAGATCAGCACGCCGCCCGGTCGCAGAAGCGCGGCCAGCTCAGCCAGTCGCGGCCGGAACAGGTAGCGCGTGACCACCACCGCATCGAAGCTGGCAGCCCCCCACGGCCAGGGGGCCTGTTCGAGATCTGCGCACAGCGTGCGCACGCCGTCCACTCCGTCCAGTCCGGCCAGCGCCGACTCATCACGATCGGCGGCCAGTACGCTGAAACCCTGGCCGGCGAGCCATCGGGCATGCCGACCGGCGCCGCTGGCGAAATCGAGGATTTCCGCGCCAGGTGCGCAGAGGGCCGCGAAACGGGTGACCCATTCCGATGGCGTCTGACTGGAAAAGTGGGAATGAGAGGGCATCGGCAGGCCTTTATTCGAGGTTGTGGGTGGTCGGGGCGGCATTATCATCCGAGGCACTTCAAGGAAAAAAATGTTTCGCACTGCGAATATGCCGGCTTCTCCGATGGCTGCGAGCGGCTTCTTTCTCTGGCGCGCGCTGCCTCTGGCCCTTCTGGCCGGCGCCGTTGCGGCCAGTGTGTCCATGCCGATCGGACTTGCCGTGTTTCTCATCGCCAGCGGCATCGGTGCGGCGGCAACGCGGCAGCTGACGCTGGCCGCCGAGCGCCTGGCCGTGCAGGACAGCGAAAACCTGCGCCAGCAGGACTTCGCTGTCCTCGCGGCCGACTGGCACTGGGAAACGGATTCCGGCATGAGGCTCCGCGTGTCGCAGACCCGTCCGGTGCTCGGCAATGCGCTGGACATCGTTGCGGTGAATGGCCTTCAGTTCTGGAAGATCGACGCGCTGTCGCCGGTGCACGGTGACTGGGAGGAGTGCCATCGCATGATCCAGTCGCGTCAGCCCATGCAACTGCATCTGGTGCTGCGGCTCCCTGACAGCAGCGTACGCCACATCGATCTGCGCGGCCGGCCGGTGACCGATGCGCAAGGCGAGTTCTGCGGCTATCGTGGCACCGGACGCGACGAAAGTGCCTTCGTGCAGTCGACGCGCGCACTGCGCGAACTGGAGACGCGGCATCGCGAAATGGTGAATCACCTGCGCGAAGTCATTTTCCGCATCGATGCCCGGGGTCGTTTCACTTACCTGAACCGCGCATGGGAAGACCTGACCGGCCAGCCCGTGTCGCAGGCCATCGGCCAGCGCGTGCTGCGCTGGCTGTCGAAGGACGAAGCGCGCTATCTGCTGGCCCGGCTGGAACCGCTGCTCGACGGTCGGCGCGACTCGATGCAGGTCGAGGTCCGCACCCACACCGCCGGCCAGCCGGCGCGCTGGCTCGAAATCGCGATCAGTGCGCGCTTCGACGGCAGCGGCGGCCTGGAGAGCCTGTCCGGCAGCATCGAGGACATCACGCAGCGCAAGCAGGCGGAATCGACGCTGTACGACATGAATTCCGAACTGGAGCGGCGCGTGAAGCGGCGCACCGCGGAACTCGAAGCGTCGAACCGCGAACTGGAGGCCTTTTCCTACTCGGTGTCGCATGACCTGCGCAACCCGCTGCGCGCCATCGACGGCTTTTCGCAGATCATCATCGAGGACTACGGCGATCAGCTCGACAAGATGGCGCACAGCCACCTCGGGCGCATCCGTGCGGCGTCGCAGAAGCTGTCGACCCTGATCGACGACCTGATCGAACTCGGGCGCCTGACGCGGGCGCCGATCAGCCGGGTCGTGGTCGACCTGTCGGCGATCGCGCGCACCATCGCGCGCGAGCTGCATGCGGAAGCGCCCGAACGCGAAGCCCGCGTGTCGATCGGCCTGCATCTGATGGCGCGCGTCGACCCGATGCTCGCGCGTGTCATGCTCGAACACCTGCTGCGCAATGCCTGGGCGTTCACCGCCACCTGCACACCGGCCGAGATCGAATTCGACGCCCGGCTGCGCAACCGCGAAGTCGTGTTCCATGTGCGCGACAACGGTGCCGGTTTCGACATGGCCCATGTGTCACAGCTGTTCCGCCCGTTCAACCGGCTGCACGATCAGGCCGACAACAGCGGCACCGGTATCGGACTGGCGACCGTGCAGCGTATCGTGCACCGCCATGGCGGTCGCATCTGGGCCGAGGGCGCGCCCGGCAAAGGCGCAAGCTTCTACTTCACCTTGCCCGATCCGGCTGTCTGAGCGCAGTGTCGATGTTTTTATATTGCGATCGCACATTAATCTGTTTGTAGATTCAACTTTAGAATTCATTCTCAAGCATTTAATTAAATTAATTTAATGTTTTATTGACGACGATTGTGGATTTCCACAGGCGGAACTTGTGTTGCGATGCAATATACTGAGGTCAAGGTGCCAGGCATCACCGCGTACGGCAGCAGCAAGGCTGGCAATCACCGCCACCACCGCTGACGAGATCGCAGCGCCAAGGGAGTCCCCATGCAGTACGAGCACTATCTGAAGTCCATGTTCGAGCCGCAGTCGGTGGCCATCGTCGGCGCCAGCGAGCGGCACGACTCGATCGGTGCGGTCCTGATCCGCAACATGCTCGATGCGCGCTACAACGGCGCGCTGCACGCCATCAATCCCAAACACGATTCGGTTCAGGGTGTGCCCTGCGTGGCGCGCCTCGATGACCTGCGCAAGCGGCCCGATCTGGCGGTGATCTGCACCCAGGCGGCCACGGTGCCCGGACTGATCGAGGAATGCGGCCGGGCCGGCATCAAGGCGGCGGTCGTCATCAGTTCCGGCTTCGCCGAATGCGGCCCGGCAGGCGCCGAACTGGAACGGCGCACCCGCATCGCGGCCAAGCGCAGTGGCGTACGCATCATCGGCCCCAACTGCCTCGGCCTCATGCGACCGGCGATCGGCCTGAATGCCACCTTCGCACGCGCTGCAGGCATCCCGGGCAGCATCGGTCTCATTTCGCAGTCCGGCGCCATCTGCACCGCCCTGCTCGACTGGGCACAGACGAATGGCGTCGGCTTTTCGACCGTGGTGTCGCTGGGTGCGTCGATCGATCTCGATTTCGGGGAAATCCTCGATTACATGATTGCCGACCCGCGTACCGAAAGCATCTTCATGTACATCGAAGGCATCCGCGATGCGCGCCGCTTCATGAGCGCGGTGCGTGCGGCCGCGCGAGTCAAGCCGGTGCTGGCGATCAAGGTCGGGCGTCATCCGGCCGGCTCGAAGGCGGTGGCGTCGCACACCGGCGCCATGGTGGGCTCGGACGACGTGTTCGACGCCGCGCTGCGCCGCGCCGGCGTGGTGCGCCTGGCGAACATGGGTCAGATGTTCTCGGCGGCCAACGCGCTGTTCACCGGATTCAAACCCTCCGGCAAGCGACTCGCCGTGGTGACCAATGGCGGCGGACCGGGCGTCATGGCGGCCGACCGGGCGGCGGATCTGGGCATCGAACTGGCCGCGCTGTCGCCGGAAACGATGGCTGCGCTGAACGGCGCGCTGCCGCCGACCTGGTCGCACGCCAACCCGATCGACCTCATAGGCGATGCCGATGCCACACGTTACGGCGCCGCAATCAAGGCTGTGCTGGCGGATCCGGGTGTTGACGGCGTGCTGACGCTGCTGACGCCGCAGGCCATGACGCAGCCGACTGCCGTGGCTGAAAAAGTCATTGAAATCGCCGCCACCGCGCACAAGCCGCTGATGACCTGCTGGATGGGCGGCGAACAGGTGCGTGCCGCACGTGCCCTGTTCGAAGCGGCCCATATGCCCAGCTTTCGCTCGCCGGAGCCGGCGGTCGAGCTGTTCCACCACATTTCGTCCTACTACCAGAACCAGCAGCTGCTGCGCCACGCACCCGCGTCGCTGGCGCAGGACCTCGATCCGCCGTCGGTCGAGTCGGCCCGTCTGGTGATCGAGACGGCGCTGTCGGAGCGGCGCACCGTGCTGACCGAAATGGAATCGAAGGCCCTGCTCGCCGCTTTCCGTATTCCGATCGCACAGACCGTGGTCGCGCGCAGCGCGACCGAAGCCATGGTGTACGCCGAAGAAATGGGCCTGCCGGTCGCGATGAAGATCGATTCGCCCGACATCACGCACAAGAGCGATGTCGGTGGCGTGCGGCTGCATGTCGACAATCTGCGCGCCGTGCGCGATTGCTGGCAGGAACTGATGGCGGAAGTCGGCCGGCGCAAGCCCGATGCCCGGCTGACCGGCGTGTCGATCGAACCCATGGTGACCAAGCCCAATGCGCGCGAACTGTTCGTCGGTGTGGTGCACGACGATGTGTTCGGGCCGGTCATCAGCTTCGGCCACGGCGGCACCCGCATCGAGGTGCTGCGCGACCGCGCCGTCACGCTGCCGCCGATCAATGTCGAACTGGCGCGCGATGCCATCCAGCGTACCCGGGTCTCCGCCATGCTGGGCGAGTTCCGCGGCATGCCGGCGATCGACATGGACGCGCTCGAACGGGTGCTGATCCGCGTGTCCGAAATGGTGTGCGAGCTGCCGTGGATACGCGAGATGGACATCAATCCGCTGCTGGTCGACGAAAGCGGCTGCGTGGCGGTGGATGCGCGCATCATTCTCGCCGACGTGTTGCCGACCGCCACACCCTACTCGCACATGGCGATCCATCCGTATCCGGCGCGGCTGGAACATGTGGTGAATCTGCCCAATGGCGCTCGCGCCATCATCCGGCCGATCCGGCCGGAAGATTCCGACCGCGAAGCCGACTTCGTGCGCGCCCTGTCGCCCGAAACACGCTATCTAAGATTCATGAGCACGATCAAGGAGTTGCCGGGTCCTCTGCTGGCCCGCCTGACGCAGATCGACTACGACCGCGAAATGGCGCTGGTGGCCATCACCGGTGATGGCGACAGCGAAGAGCAGATCGGCGTCTGTCGCTATGTCGTCAATCCGGACGGCGAATCGTGCGAATTCGCCATCGTCGTCGCCGATGCCTGGCAGCGTCAGGGCCTGGCCCGCACGATGATGAACCTGCTGATCGAAGCGGCGCGCGAACGCGGCCTCAAGGTGATGGAAGGCGTGTTTCTCGCCAATAACGAACGCATGCTGCGTTTCGTGCAGAGCCTGGGCTTCCACATCAACCGCGACCCGGAAGACAGTTCGCTGTTCAACGGCGAACTGGACCTGCGTCCGTCGTGAGCGCGCTGCCCGCCCGCTGCAGCTGGTGCGGACAGGACCCGCTGTACGTCGCCTATCACGACACCGAATGGGGCGTGCCGGTGCGCGATGAGGCGGCGCTGTTCGAACGGCTCATCCTCGAAGGTGCGCAGGCCGGTCTTGCGTGGATCACGATACTGCGCAAGCGCGAAGGCTATCGGCGCGCCTTCGACGGTTTCGACGCCGGACGCATCGCGCGCTACGGCGACGAAGACCGCGCGCGCCTGCTGGCTGACGCCGGCATCGTGCGCAACCGGCTGAAGATCGACGCCACCATCGGCAACGCGCGTGCGCTGCTGGCGCTGCACGAGCGCGGCGAAACACTGTCCGGATTGCTGTGGGACAGGGTGGACGGCCAGCCGCTGATCAACCACTGGCGCCGGCCGGCTGATTGCCCGGCCACGACCGACCTGTCGGACCAGCTGTCGAAGCAGCTCGCCCAGCGCGGTTTCCGCTTCGTCGGCAGCACCATCGTCTACGCCTGGATGCAGTCGGTGGGTATCGTGAACGACCATATGGTCGACTGCTTCCGTCACCGCGAACTGGTGCGCCCGCTGGCCTGAAGTGCGCGAACCGCCCGGTGTGCGGATAGTCTGTGCACCGTCTGCCTGCCCCCTTCCCCCGATGTCCGACCCGGAAATACCGTCTGACGAACCGACGCGTGCCGACATCCGGCGCATTGTCGCGTCTTCTTCGCTCGGCCGGCAGCTGCGCGCCGCGCGGGCGAAGCAGCAGCGCGAGCAGGCGGCCTGGCAGGCCGGTGAGCGCGCGCCGCCCCCGCCGGCACGACGTGCCCGGCGTGCCGGTGGTGCGCTGCCCGATGTCGCCACGCTGCAGCGGCGCATCGAAGGGCTTTACGCCGAGCGGGGTTGGCGTGTGTTCGAGTTCCAGCGCTCGGTGTGGGCGTATCTGCAGCAGGGCCGCAGCGGATTGCTGCACGCCGGCACCGGATCGGGCAAGACCCTGGCGGTGTGGCTGGGGGCGCTGCTGCGGGCCGCGGCCCAGCCCGCCCCGGGGCTGCGCGTGCTGTGGATCACCCCGATGCGCGCGCTGGCTGCCGACACCGCGCTGACGCTGGGCGAGTCGGCGCGCGTGCTCGGTCTGGACTGGGATGTCGGCCTGCGCACCGGCGACACCGGTTCGGGCGAGCGCGCCCGCCAGGCGCGCGCGTTGCCGCAGGCGCTGGTCACCACCCCGGAAAGCCTCACGCTGATGCTGTCGCACGACACCGCGCGCGATCAGTTGTGCGGGCTGTGCGCCGTGGTGGTCGATGAGTGGCATGAACTGATCGCCAACAAGCGCGGCGTGCAGACGCAACTCGCGCTCGCCCGGCTGCGCGAGTGGAATCCTGCGCTGCCGGTGTGGGGCCTGTCGGCCACCCTGGGTAATCCGGACCACGCGATGCAGGTGCTGTGTGGCGCGGGCGGCGAACGGGTCGCCGGCGAAGTCGCACGGCCGGTCAAGCTGGACAGCCTGATTCCGGCGCGCACCGAACGCTTTCCGTGGGCCGGCCATCTGGGCGTGAAGCTGCTTGACGCCGTGCTGACCGAACTGGACGTCAGTCCGTCGACCTTGCTGTTCACCAACACGCGGTCGCAGGCCGAGCTGTGGTACCAGGCGCTGCTGGCGGCGCGCCCGGATTGGGCCGGGCTCATTGCGCTGCATCACGGCTCGCTGTCGCGCGACGTGCGCGAGTGGGTCGAAGCCGGCCTGAAGAACGGCACACTGCGCGCCGTGGTGTGCACCTCCAGCCTCGATCTGGGCGTGGACTTCCTGCCGGTGGAGCGCGTGCTGCAGCTGGGCTCGCCGAAGGGTGTGGCGCGACTGATGCAGCGCGCCGGCCGCTCGGGTCACGCGCCCGGCCGCACACCGCACGCCACCTGCGTGCCCGGCCATGGCCTGGAACTGATCGATTCGGCCGCCGCGCGTCGCGCGGTCGCGGCCGGGCGCATCGAACCGCGCCACAGCCCGGAGGCGCCGGTCGACGTGCTGGTGCAGCACCTGGTGACGCTGGCGCTTGCCGGCGGTTTCGACGCCGACGCACTGAAGGCGGAAATCCGCACCACCCATGCCTACCGCGCGCTGGACGACCGCACCTGGGACTGGGCGATGGATTTCGTCAGCCGCGGCGGCGCGTCGCTTGCCGCCTACCCGGATTACCGCAAGGTCGAACGCGATGCCGACGGCCGCCACCGCGTGCCGCGCGCCGACATCGCCCGCCGCCACCGCATGCAGATCGGCACCATCACCGCCGATTCGGCGGTCGATGTGCGCTGGGCGAAGGGTGGCAAGCGCGCCGGACAAGCCGGCGCTCAGAGCGCCCCCGCGTCCGGCGCTGCGGCATTGGCCGGCGGCCGGCTCGGTCAGGTCGAGGAATCCTTCATCGGCCGTCTGAAGCCGGGCGACTGTTTCCTGTTCGCCGGCCGGGTGCTCGAACTGGTCGCGGTGCGTGACATGCAGGCGCTGGTGCGCGCCGGCAACGCGGCGCGCGGCACGGTGCCGCGCTGGGCCGGCGGACGCATGCCGCTGTCCAGCGAACTGGCACAGGAAATCCGCACGCTGATCGCACTCGCCGCGCAAGACGACTACCCGGAGCCGGAAATGCAGGCGCTGCGCCCGCTGCTCGACGTGCAGCGCGGCTGGTCGGCGCTGCCGCGCGAAGACGAACTGCTGATCGAAGTCATGCAGTCGCGCGAAGGGCATCACGCCTTTTTTTTCCCGTTCGCCGGCCGGCCGGTGCACGCCGGGCTGGCCGCATTGCTCGCCGGGCGCATTTCGCGCAGCCGGCCGATCACCTTTTCGCTGTCGTTCAACGACTATGGCTTCGAGCTGCTGTCGGCCTCGCCGGTCGACTGGGCGCAGGAAATCGCGGCCGGTCTGCTGTCCGGCGACGCGCTGGATGCCGACATCGAACATTGCCTGAACGCCGCCCAGCTCGCACGCCGCCGCTTTCGAGAAGTCGCCCGGGTGGCTGGCCTGACCTTCCAGGGCTATCCCGGACAGGGCAAGAGCGCACGCCAGCTGCAGGTCAGCAGCGAGTTGCTGTTCGACGTGTTCTCGCGCCACGACCCGGACAACCTGCTCCTGCGCCAGGCGAAGCAGGAAGCCCTGCAGGACGAACTGGATGCCGAGCGCATCGCCGGCACGCTGGCTGAGATGCGCGCCGCCCGGCACTGCATCACGCGCCCGCCGTCGATGACCCCGTTTGCGTTTCCGCTGCTGGTGGCGCGGCTGCGCGAGCGGCTGTCGAGCGAACAGCTGTCCGAGCGGGTGGCGCGCATGGTGGCGCTGCTGGAAAAAGCGGCCGGGCCCTGATTCATGTTGCAGATCGACCTTGCCGGCGAATCGCTGACGCTGCTCGCCGAACGTGCGCTGTGGTGGCCGGCGCAATCCACCCTGCTGATCGCCGATGCGCATGTCGGCAAGGGTCTGACCTTCCGCGCGCGCGGCGTGGCCGTGCCTTCGGGTACCAGCGACGACACGATGGACCGGCTGGCGGCACTGCTCGCCCGCACGGGTGCCGCCCGCGTCGTGTTTCTCGGCGACCTGCTGCACGCCCGCGAAGCACGCCAGCCGGCGTTGATGGAGACGCTGGCCGGGCTGCGCACACCGGGCGTCGAGTGGGTGCTGGTGCGCGGCAACCACGACATGCACGCAGGGGTGCCGACCGAACTGGGGCTGACCGTGGTCGACGAGCCCCTGCTGATGGCGCCGTTCGCGCTGTGCCATCACCCGGATGCGCGACCGGGTCATTACGTACTGGCCGGCCACATCCATCCGGCGTTGCGCGTCGAGGCGGGGGGCGACCGGCTGCGCCTGCCCTGCTTCGCCTTCGGCACTGACGTCGGCCTGCTCCCGGCCTTCGGCAGCTTCACCGGACACATGACGCTTGAGCCCGACGCCGGCATGCGCTGCTTTGTCGCCGCCGCCGACCGCGTGCTGGAAGTGCCGCATGCCTCGGCACGCCGGCGCGGCAAGGCCTAAAATGCAGCGCTTGCATGATCCGTCGCGCGGCGACACCCGTTTCCCGGAACCCGAATGCCAATCAGCCCGAACGCCCTGAACACCGCTTCGCTGCCTGCGCTCTACTGCGCAGAGGCGCTGCGGCGCATCGAGCGGCATTACTCGCCGCGCAGCTCGCCGCGCCTGATGGAGCGTGCCGGCGCGACCGGGGCGGCCAAGGCGATGGAAATCATGGGGGGCCGGCACGGCCGCGTGCTCGTGATGTGCGGGCCGGGCAACAACGGCGGCGACGGCTTCGTGATTGCCCGCCAGCTGCGTCAGACCGGCTTCGACGTGGTCGTGGCGTACATCGGCGACGAGCATGCGCAAGCCACCGACGCCGTATCGGCCTGGGCGTCCTGGCGCGCCATCGGCGGTGTCACCGTGCCGCGCCTGCCGCAGGGCGAGTATTCGCTGGTGGTCGATGCGCTGTATGGCATCGGCCTGACCCGCCCGGTCGAAGGTGAACACGCGGCCTGGATCGACGCGGTCAATGACATGACCTGCCCGGTGCTGGCCATCGACGTGCCGAGCGGATTGAACGCCGACACCGGCCGCGTGCTGGGTCGCGCCATCCGTGCGTCGCACACGGCGACGATGATTGCGCTGAAACCCGGCCTGCTGACGCTGGACGGGCCGGACCACTGCGGCGAGCTGTCGCTGCACGATCTGGGACTCGACTGTGCGCTGGTCGCGCGGCCGTCCGGCTGGCAGGTCGGCCGCGCGCTGTTCGACCACCTGCTGCGTCCGCGCGCACGCAACAGTCACAAGGGCACCAACGGCAACGCCGTGCTCATCGGAGGCGCGCGCGGCATGGCCGGTGCCGCGCTGCTGGCCGGGCGTGCCGCCCTCAAGGTGGGCGCTGGCCGGGTCTATGTCGGCATGCTCGACCACGCCGCCCTGCCGCTCGATCCCGAACAGCCGGAACTGATGATCCGCTCGCCGGGTGAAGTCCTGACCAGCGACCTGGCGACCTGTGTCGCCATCGGACCGGGCCTGGGTCAGAGCCCGGCGGCACTGGAACTGATGCGCGAGGCGATCGCCACCACCGCCACATTGGTGCTCGACGCCGACGCGCTGAATCTGTTGTCGCAACACCCGGATCTGGCGCAGGCGGTGCACGACCGCAGCGCGCCGACACTGCTCACGCCTCACCCGACCGAAGCGGCGCGCCTGCTCGGCAGCACGACGCCGCAGGTGCAGGAAGACCGCATCGCCTCGGCCTGCGCCATCGCACGCCGCTATCACGCCGCGACCGTGCTCAAGGGCTGCGGCAGCGTGATCGCATTGGCCGACGGATGCTGGTTCATCAACACCACCGGCAATCCGGGCATGGCGTCGGCCGGCATGGGCGATGTGCTGACCGGGCTGATCGCCGGTCTGCTGGCGCAGGGCTGGCCGGCCGATCTGGCGCTGATCGGCGGCGTGCATCTGCACGGGCTGGCTGGCGACCGGCTGGTCGCGCTGGGCAAGGGACCGAATGGCCTGACCGCCGGCGAAGTGATCGAATCGGCGCGCGCTGCCTTCAATGCGCTGATCGCCGGCACCGATCTGCAGGAAGTCAGCCATATCCCGCTCTGACCGCTCGCAGCCGCTGATCGGCGTGATGCTGATGCTGGCGGCCCTGTTCTGCTTCGCCGTACTGGACACGACCGGCAAATACCTGTCGCAGCGTTATCCGGTCGGCGTATTGGTGTGGGCGCGCTATCTGGTACCGGCCATCGTGCTGGGCGCCGTGCTGTACCCGCGCATGGGACGCACCCTCGTGGTCACCGCACGCTGGCGGCTGCAGATCGTGCGTGCCGCGCTGCTGGCCGGTGTGTCCTTCCTGATCATGGGCGGCCTGCGCACGATTCCGATGGCCGAGGGCACGTCGCTGTTCTTCATGGGGAGAACACAGAAAACGAAAAAAAATAGCACGCTAAGCCTATGTCATGTTACGTCGAAGGTCTCATGACGAACTCACCTGCTTCTGACCTTTCGGACCAGTTGAAACTTGAGTGGATGGCTTCCAACAGCAGAGAGGAAGTCATGCGCAAGGGCCGTTTTTCGGAAGAGCAGATGGTCAAGATCCTTCGCGAAGCTGACAAGGCGCCGGTGGCGGAGGTGTCGAAGAAGCACGGGGTCAGCGAGCAGACGATCTACACATGGAGAAAGCGCTTCGGCGCGATTAACGCCGATGAGGTCAAGCGTCTGCGCCAGCTCGAAGTGGAGAACGCCCGGCTCAAGAAGATGCTTGCAGAAGGTAAAGGGTTGTCCAGGCGGCGTGCCTGCGCGCTGCTCAACGTATCGCGCTCCTGCCTGGGTTATGTGTCGCGACTGGATGTTAGGGATCGGCCGGTGATCGAGCAGATGCAGAAGCTGGCGGGTCAGTACCCACGGTACGGCTACCGGCGCATTCGTATCTTCCTGCGCCGTGCCGGACTCAGTCTGAGCATTGGGCGCACCTGGCGGCTGTGGGCCAAGGCGGGCTTGCAGGTGCCGCGCAAACGACCGCGGCGGCGGGTGGCAAGCCAGCGGGACCAAATGCAACGTGCGCCCGCAGCAAACCATGTGTGGGCGTACGACTTTGTGTTCGACACCTGCGCCAACAGTCAGCAACTCAAGTGCCTGACGGTGATCGACGAACACACGCGGGAGGCACTGGCGATCGATGTGGCGGGCAGCATTCGTTCGGAGCGCGTAGTCGAGGTACTGAGCCGGCTGATCAGCGAACGCGGTGCGCCGAAGTTTCTGCGCTCTGACAATGGCCCGGAGTTCGTCTCGACCCGGTTGTTGCAGTGGGCCGCGGACGAGGGCTTGCAGATGGCGCTGTCGCAACCGGGCAAGCCGTGGCAGAACGGTACCGATGAGAGTTTCAACGGCAAGTTTCGCGACGAGTGCCTGTCGATGGAATACCTCCGAAACCGCACGGAAGCGCGGGTCGTGATCGAACAATGGCGGCGCCATTACAAGGCAGTACGACCGCACTCTGCACTGGGCTACCTGACCCCGGCGCAGTTCGTCGAATCCCTGTCCGGCAAGGACCACGAAGCCACTTCTCTCAAGTAATTCGTGGTCCGAAGAATCGGGGCAGGTCACGACCTCCCTGAAATATTTATTCTATGGATCGTGCGGACAGCAAGATGAAATCACTCTCTTGCCGCCCGTCGATTTTGTTATTTGGCTGGTTCGAAATGGACGACTGTGATGGCACCATTTACGGTGTCGGCCATGAAGCGAATCTTATCGCCGGACTTCATTTGGTCCAACCAGACGGCATTGGAAACCTTGAAGACCATGGTCATCGCCCGCATGTTCAGGTTGGTTAGCGGGCCGTGCGACAAGGTCACCTTGCCAGCGGCCTTGTCTACTTTTTTGACCTGGCCGTCGACCATTTGCATTTCAGCGGACGCGGCGGCCGGTGCAGCCATGGCATGGCCGGCATGGTCGCCTGCAGCCTGGACCGAAACGGCACCAAGGGAGGCAAAGGCAATCAGGGAGGCGGTGATGAGTGTTTTCATGGATTTCTCCTGTTGGGATCAATGTTTGGCAAAGATGCTGGTTTCACCGCCGGACTGGACAAGCAGCGTGTTGTAGGGAACGGGTTTCGAACTTTCCATGCCTGGTGAACCGGGGGACATCGAGGGAACCACGATGCCGAGGGCTTTCGGTTTTTCCTTGAGCAGACGCTGGATGTCTGCAACCGGCACGTGGCCTTCGACCACATAGCCGGCTACCTTGGCGGTGTGGCAGGAGCCGAGGCGGTCTGGCATCCCCAAACGCTGGCGAGCAGCCGGAATATCGACGACATCATGAGTGCGCACGGGAAACCCCGCCTGCTGCAAGTGCTTAAACCATTTTTCACAACATCCACAATACGGACTCTTGTAGACGTCGACCGTATCGGCAGCGCTGGCTGTCAAGCTGATGCCGGCCCCCAGAAACAATACCGCCAGGAGAACAGTTACCGGCTTGACCATGGAAACACCCCTATCATTGAGTTAATGGGGGCAGTATGGCGAAGCAATACCATCAGGAGACTGACTCTTTGATTACATTTTTGTAATTTTCACGAGTGGCACTTGCTTCGACTTTTTCAGGTCAATGCTTATGCTCTTCATCATGCTCCGCTGCCAGCGGGGAAAACCGGGCCTGCTCGGTCTTTTTATCCGGGAAAACGATGGAGACAACCACCTTCATATGGCCATCGGAGACATACTTGCCAACCCCGCTCAGCTTGTTGTCGCCGGCCGGAGAGAGCGGCACCGTCACTTTCGACTTGCCGGCCAGAATCGTTGC